>JAKFDI010000015.1:0-33329 GCA_036676235.1 Rhizobacter sp.
TGCGCATCGGCTTGATGAGCGGAGCGGTCGCGCAGCGACGGCCCGCCTTCGGGCGATGCGCAGCGAGCCGAACCACTTCCCGTTGGCGTCGGCGAGAAGCGCAGGGCTTTGCAGCCGGGCGCGCCAGCGCCCCTCCACTTCTGACTTCGCGCGGCTGTCTGAGCGCAGCGCCCGCAGGGCGCGTAGCGAGTTCTGCGCGAGGCTGCAAAGTCCGAGCATCGCAGCGCACCCCTCGCACAGCGAGGGGCGACGCCTCCGGGTCGCCTTTTCTTGGTTCCTTCTTTTGGCGAAGCAAAAGAAGGGACTCGCCCGCCGGGGCGAGACCCGGCTACTCACATCAAGACACGCTGCTTCGGCAAAACACTCAGCATCCCGCATGCGCTTCGATACCTCAGGGCGAACGGGTTGATGGGGAACGCTTCGACAGGCTCCGCGCGAACGCGCGGATGTGGCAAACGGGGCGGCCCGTCTCGGCGTGGTCAGTCGACCCTGTAGGTCGAGAGCAGCCGCGCGTAGGCCGCGCGCGCATGCGCCACGGCGCGCTCGTCGCCCATGAAGCGGCGGTCGTGCATCAGGCCGAGCAGCAGGCTCGAGATGATGTAGGCGAACTCGGCCGCATCGGTGCCTTGACGCAGGTGGCCGGCCTCGACCGCCTGGTCGATGGTGCGTTCGAGCACGCCGCGCCAGCGTGCCACGCTTGCGAGCAGCCGCTCGTGCAGCGGGTTGAGGCGGGCGTGCATCTCGAAGGCGCCGACGGCGAAGATCGCGCCGCTGATCGCACGCCGCTCGGCGCAGCACAGCATCCACTGGCTCACGATGGCGTCGAGCCGCGGCAGGCCGCGCTCGGCCTGCAGGGCCGGCACGAAGATCTCGTCGCTGAAGCGGCGGTCGTATTCGTCGAGCACCAGGCGCTGCAGCGCCAGCAGCGAACCGGTGTGAAAGAACACGGCGCTCTTGCTGATGTCCAGCCGCTTGGCGACCTCGCCGAACGAGACGCTTTGCAGGCCGTCGGTCACGGCCATCTGCAGCGCGGTGTCGATCACCGCGGCAAGCGTTTCCTCGCCCTTCTGGCGGCGGGTGCCGCCCGTCGCTGGGGCCACGGGGGCCGCGGCCCCGTCCGCCTCGGCGAGGACGATCTGGCTGCTGTCGTTGGTGCCGTCGTTCATGGCTCGTTCTCCCGCGCGCAGTCTAATTGCGACCGAGCTGACGTGCACGTCAATGGCGCGCCTTCGGCAACCGGCGCGGCTGCCGCCCTCAGATGCGGCGGCCCGTGCGTTCCCAGTACGGCGCGCGCAACTGGTTCTTGAACACCTTGCCCATGGCCTCACGCGGCAAGGTGGTGTGAAATTCGATGACCCGCGGCACCTTGTAGCCGGCCAGGCGCTCGCGCAGCCACACACGCAGCGAGGCGGCGTTGAGGTCGCAGCCCGATGCGGGCACCACGGCGGCGGCCAGCGCCTCGCCGAACTCGTCGTCGGGAATGCCGAATACCGCGCAGTCGGCAACGTCCGGGCGGGCCATCAGCGGATGCTCGATCTCGGCGGGGTAGATGTTCACGCCGCCGGAGATCACCATGTCGCGCTTGCGATCGGTGACGTAGAGATAGCCCTCGGCATCAAGGTGGCCGACGTCGCCGTTGGTGATGTGGCCGTCGCGCTCGATGGCGCGGCGCTGCGCTGCGCCGGTAGGTGAATGGCAGCGCGTTGTCGCCGGGATCGACGTAGATCTCGCCTACCTCGCCCGGGCCGAGCACCCGGCCGGCTTCGTCGAGGATGCGGATCGAGGTGCCGGGAAAGGGCTTGCCGACGGTGGCCGGTGCTGCAGCCATTCCGCGGCGGTGACGAAGGTGACGAGCCCGGCCTCCGTGGAGCCGTAGGTCTCGCAGAGGATCGGCCCCCACCACTCGATCATCTGCCGCCGCACTTCGGGCGCGCAGGGCGAGCCGCCGTGCGTCACGTTCTCGAGCGAGGACACGTCCCAGCGCTCGCGCGCCGCCTGCGGCAGCTTGAGCAGGCGCACCAGCATGATGGGCACCATCGACAGGTGCGTGATGCGGTGCTGCTCGATGACCTGCAGCAGTTCCTCGGCATCGGGCGCCGCAGTCGCGCAGGATGAAGCCGGCCTACTCGGCCTGGAAGTGCCAGTTCACTGCCACCAGGTGCACGTCGATCTGGTTGAGCGCCAGCATCAGTTCGAGGTAGGGCAGGTCGTTGCGCAGCATCGCCGCGACCGCATCGCCGGGCTGCAGGCCGAGCGCCGCGAAGCCGTTCGCCGCACGCGCCGCCTGCTCGCGCAGCGTGGCGCCGTCGATGCGGCGTTCGCCGCAGATCAGCGTTTGCCGGCTGCTCATCGGCAAGGCGTCAGAGGCCGCGGAACACCGGCTTGCGCTTCTCGACGAAGGCACGCATGCCCTCGGTGCGGTCTTCGCTGCTGATGACGATGGCCGCGGCATAACGTTCGTACTCGAGCCCGGCGTCGATGCCGGTCTGCAGGCCGAGGTCGATCGCCTGCTTGATGAAACGCAGCGACAGCGGCGCGTTGGCGGCAATGCGCGCGGCCATGGCGAAGGCCGTGGGCAGCAGCGCTTCGGGCGCCGTCACCTCGTTGACAAGGCCGATGCGCAGCGCCTGCTCCGCGCTGATGTGATCGCAGGTGAACATCAGCGCCTTGGCATGGCCGGGGCCGATGAGACGCGGCAGCCGCTGCGTGCCGCCGGCCGCGGGCAGCGCGCCGATGCGCGCTTCGGGCAGGCCGAGTTTGGCGTGCGAGGCGGCAATGCGGATGTCGGCGCACAGCGCGATCTCCAGGCCGCCGCCGAGCGCCACGCCGTTGATGGCGGCGATCACCGGCTTCTCGAACTGCTCGATGGCGCGGAAGAGTTCGTGCGTCGCCTTCTGCTTGAGGTGGTACTCGGGCAGCGGCAGCTTGGTGCCGGCGCGTTCCTTGATGTCGGCGCCGGCGCAGAAGGCACGGTCGCCGCTGCCGGTGATGATGACGGCGCGTACGTTGGCGTCGTTGCGCGCCAGGTCGAGGAAGGCGGCGCGCAGGTCGTCCTTCATGCTGCCGCCGAGCGTGTTCATGCGCTCGGGACGGTTGAGGGTGATGAGCGCAACGCCGTCGCGGACTTCGTAGAGGAGGGTGTCGAAGGTCATTTCAGTGTTCTCAAGAAGGATGGGCGAGTGGGCGCGATGCCCTCGCCCCAACCCTCTCCCGCAAGCGGGAGAGGGAGCAAGACGGGGCGCACGTCCGGAGTTGGGACTCCTCTCCCTCTCCCGCCCTGCGGGAGAGGGCTGGGGTGAGGGTGTCTCGCGAGATCACCCCCGCCCCAACACATGCGCCACCGCCACCGAGCCCAGTCCGATCATGTGCGCGAGCCCCAGCTTCGCGCCCGGATGCTGCCGCCCTTCGGCCTCCCCGCGCAGTTGCCGGGTGATCTCGGCGACCTGCCCCAACCCCGTCGGCCCCAGCGGATGGCCCATGCCCAGCAGCCCGCCCGAAGCATTGACCGCGCAGTCGCCGCCGATGTGCCACGCGCCGCGCGCGAGGTGGTGGCGCGCTTCGCCGGGCTTCGCCAGGCCAATGGCTTCGGCGTACAGCAGTTCCTCGATCGAGAACGCATCGTGCAGTTCGACGAGATCGAGATCGTTCACGCCGACGCCCGCCTGCTCGAGCGCCACGGTCGCCGAATGGCGCACCATCTCGACGATGGCAGGCACACCCGGCGGCGCATCGTCGGCCAGGCGTTCGCTGGTCGACACCGAGGCAAGCACCCGCACCGCGCGCGCGCGGTCGAGCTTCAGGCGCTTCATCGCGTCTTCCGACACGACGATCGCCGCCGCCGCGCCCTCGCCGCGCGGGCAGCACTGCATCGCCGTCAGGTCGCCGGCCACCTTGGCGCCGCCCAGCACCTGCTCCAGCGTGCGCGGCTTGCGGTACTGCGCATACGGGTTCTTCGCGGCGTTGCCGTGGTTCTTCACCGACACCGCGGCCAGGTCCTCGGGCGTGAGGCCGTAGTCGCGCATGCCGCGGCGCGCGAGCAGCGCGAACTTGACCAGCGGCACGTTGCTCGTCGGCGAAAGCGGCGTGAGCCCGTCCTTGAGCACCGCGCGCCGACCATCACCGAACTTGTCGACGCCCGCCGCCAGCGCGACCTCTCGTTCGCCCGAAGCCACCTGCAGGCAGGCGGTGCGAAAGGCCGTGGAGCCGGAGGCGGATGCGTTCTCCACCTGCATCACCTCCGCGCCGCTGGAGCCGAGATGGCGCAGCATCACGCGCCCGGCGGCCATGCCGAGCGCGGCAGTGCCGACCACGGCGCTGTCGACCTGCGCCCACGTCACGCCCGCATCGGCCAGCGCCTCGCGCACGGCGGTCAGGCCAAGCACGACATAAGGCAGCTCGCTCGGGAACTGGTACCGGTGCATGCCGATGCCGACGACGTACACCGGGCGTTGCTGCAGCAGCGTGCTCATTGCGCACCTCCGACGGGGCGGAACGTGAAGCGCGCGGTGGCGCCCTCGTCCGTGCGTGCGACAACCTGCAGCGGCATGTCCAGCCGAAGCGCGGATTCATCGGCCACGTCGATCAGCGCCTCTTCGACCACGCCCGGCGCAAGTTCGACCTCGCCGATGACGCAGGGCACCGGAAGCCCCGGCACCAGTTCGGCGTTCATGGTGATGAAGTTGCGCAGGTGCATGGCACCCGGCGGCGGCACCGGCTGCACTTGGTCGGCGGGCGCGCCGCAGACGCGGCAGCCGTAGGCCTCGGGCGGGTAGGTGTAGCTGCCGCAGCCAGCGCAGTGCGCGAGGCGAAGCAGGGGCGCAGAGGTGTCGTTCATCGTCGAAGTGCCCGGTGAAGTGAAGAAGGTCAGCCGCCCGCGGCGAGCCGGCGGCGCAGGCGCTGCTTGAGCGCGGCGATGCCCGAGGCGATGTCGCTTGCCGCCGGGTCCAGCATGGATTGCATGCGCAGGCCGCGCACTGTCGCGACCAGCAGCTGCGCCTCGATGTCGGCCTCGGCCTCGGCGCGGATGCGCCAGGCGCGCTGGCCCTTTCGGATCTGCCCGGCCAGCGCCTTCTGCCAGCGCGCGCCGATCTGTGCGAAGACGTGGCGGATCTGCGGCGCCGGGCCGACGGACTCGAGCATCAGCACGAAGAAGGCGCGCGAACTCACGGGCGGGTCGTCCATGCCTTCGAGGTAGCAGTCGATCTCGCACTCGATGGCGTCCAGACCCGACAGGCCGCGCATGCGCAGCAGCAGCCGCTCGCGGTGATCGCCGGCAATGCGCGCGATCAGTTCCTCGAGCAGCTTGTCCTTGGAGCCGAATCGGTGCTGCACGAGGCCGCGGCTGTAGCCGGCCTCGACGCCGATGGCCTCTAGCGTGGTCTGGGTGTAGCCGCGGGTGGCGATGAGGCGCATGGCGGCGTCCAGCATGCGGCGGTCCGATTCGGCCACGCGCTCGGCCTGGGTGCGGCGCGGGCGGCGCGCCGCCACGCCCGCCGCGGCGGCATGGCCTTCGAGGGTCGACTGATCCGGCATGCGATGACGATACGAACTTGCTGGCGCGCTCGCAAGTAAGTTGCGACGCGGGTTTTCCCGCAACGCCGCCGGGCAGGGCTTGCCACCCGTGACACCTCTCGGCGGGCTTCCGATACTGAACAAGAACTTTAGTTCTGTTCTACGGAACATGTGAAGCTTGCTCGCACCATGCCGCCTGCACCCGCCGCCCTTCCGTCTGCCATCTCGCTGGTCGAGCGGCTGCATGCCGCCTTGGCGGTTGGCGCAGACGCACGCCTGATCGAGCGCGGCCGCCTCGTCGAACTGGACTGTCTCGTTGCCATCGACGACGAATCGCATCTGCTGCGCATCCGCAGTGGCCGGCCGACGCTGGCTGCGCTCGATCGGCCGCTTCAGTCGTCGATGTTCTCGGTGCGCGGCAGCGCGCGCGCCTGGGCCGCGCTGTGGGAGGACCGCGCACTCATGGCGCAACCCAAGGTGCTGATGCTCGACGAGCCCTCGCTCGGCCTCGCGCCGAAGATCGTCGGCGAGATCGCCGCGGCCATACGCCGCATCAACGACGAGTCGAAACTCGCGGTGCTGCTCGTGGAACAGAACGCGCGCCTCGCGCTGCGGCTCGCGCACCAGGCGCATGTGTACGAGCAAGGGCAGATCATCCGCTCGGGCAGCGGCAGCGAGCTGCTGGCCGATCCCTTCGTGCAGAAGGCCTATCTCGGGCTGTGAACCGCCATGAACCACGACGCCATCGAGCCCGACGAGGTCTACGCCATCCGCTACGCCAGCATGCCACGGCGGCGCGCCGACAACTTCATCGGCGGCGATCCGCACGACAGGCCGATGCCGATGGACTTCTTCGTCTGGCTGCTGAAGTCGCCGCAGCGCAGCGTCCTCGTCGACACCGGCTTCAGCGCCGAGACGGCGGCCAGGCGCGACAGGCAATTCCTGCGCTGCCCGGTGGAGGCGCTGCGCGCGCTCGGCGTGGCGCCCGACGACGTGCACGACGTCGTGCTCACCCACCTGCGCTACGACCACGCAGGCCACCTGCCCAAGCTCGCGAGCGCGCGCTTTCACGTGCAGGACGCCGAACTCGACTACGCCACCGGCCGCTGCATGTGCCACGCGCCCTGCGCCATGCCTACGCGGTGGACGACGTGGTCGAACTCGTGCGCAAGGTCTATGCGGACCGCGTGGTGTTCCACGCCGGCGGTTCGGAGCTGGCGCCGGGCGTCGAGCTGTTGCTGATCGGCGGGCACACCAAGGGGCTGCAAGCGGTGCGGGTGCGCACGGCGCGCGGTTGGGTGGTGCTGGCGTCGGATGCGAGCCACTACGACGAGAACATCGAAGGCGGCCGAGCGTTCCCGATCGTCTTCAACGTGGCCGACATGCTGGCCGGGCATCGGCTGGTGCGCGAGGCCGCCGACTCGGCGCAGCACGTGGGGCCGGGGCATGACCCCGAGGTGTTGAGGCGCTATTCGCGGGTCGAGAGGGATGAGGTGGGCATTGCCTGCCTGCATCTGACGCCGTTGGCGTAGCTTCTGTCGGCGACATCGCTTCTGTCGAGAGGTTCGACCCACTGTCCCGATCGCGCTGAGCCTGTCGAAGTGACGTGCTCAGTAGGGCTGTGCTTGATCGAAGCGTTGTGCGGTGTGGCAACAAGCCGGGTCTCGCCCCGGCGGGCCTCAACAACGCGCCGAGCTTCGATCAAGCACCCGCTTACTGCGCACGCTTCGACAAGCTCAGCGCGATCGGGCTGGAGGAAAGCGCGAACGGGCCGGACAGAGTGACCGTCCTTCTGCAGCCCGCTTCTGCAGCCACGTCAGCGGCCACGCCTCACAACACCCCGCACCCCGCCCCCATCACCAACTGCGCCCCCGTCATCCCCTGCAGTTCCTCGAACGACAGACCCGCCACCATCGCCCGCACCGTCAGCCCGCCCACACCCTTCGCCACATCGATGATTGCCAGGTCGGTGTAGATCCGGTCCACCACCCCCGCGCCGGTGAGCGCACAGCTGCACTCGCGCACGATCTTCGGCGCACCGTGCTTGTCCACGTGCTCCATCACCACGTAGACCTGCCGCGCGCCCACCACCAGGTCCATTGCGCCGCCGACCGCAGGGATCGCGCCTGGTGCGCCCGTGTCCCAGTTCGCGAGGTCGCCGCGCTGCGACACCTGGAAGGCACCCAGCACCGTCAGGTCGATGTGCTTGCCGCGCATCATCATGAACGACACCACGTGGTCGGCAATGGCCGAGCCGGGGATGAGCACCACCGGCTCTTTGCTGGCGTTGATGAGGCTCACGTCGAGCGGCGCATCGGGGTCGCCTGGCCCCATGCCGACGATGCCGTTCTCGCTGTGCAGGATCACCTCGCGATCGGTCGGCAGATGCCTGGCGATCAGCGTCGGCATGCCGATGCCCAGATTCACGTAGGCGCCGTCAGGGATGTCCTGCGTGACGCGCTGGGCAATCTGCGCGCGGCTGAGTCGCTTCGATTCGCTCATGGCTGCGCCCTCACCTCGACCACGCGCTGCACGAAGATGCCCGGCGTGTGCACATGCACCGGGTCGAAGCTGCCGAGCGGCACGATCTCGTCGACCTGCACCACGGCAGTCTTCGCCGCCATGCACATCACCGGGCCGAAGTTGCGTTCGGCATTGCGGTACATGAGGTTGCCCCAGCGGTCGGCCTGCTGCGCCTTCACGAAGGCAAAGTCGCCGGGAAGCGGCGTTTCGAGCACGTAGCCCACGCCGTCGATCACCCGCGTTTCCTTGCCCTCGGCGAGCGGCGTGCCGTAGGAGGTAGGCGTGAAGAAGGGCCCGATGCCCGCGCCCGCAGCGCGCATGCGTTCGGCCATCGTGCCCTGCGGCACGCATTCGAGTTCGATCTTGCCGGCGCGATACCACTCGGCGAACACCGCCGCGCTCGGCTGCGCCGGGTTGGCCGAACGTGCGTACGACGAGATCATCTTGCGCACACGGCCGGCACCGATGAGTTCGCTCAGGCCGAGCGGCCCGTTGCCGCCGTTGTTGTTGACGATGACCAGTTCGCGCGCGCCCTGGTCGAGCAGTGCGCGCAGCAGCTCGGTGGGCACGCCCGAGACGCCGAAGCCGCCGATCAGCAGGGTGGCGCCGTCCTGCACGTCGCGCACTGCCTCATGGACGGAGGCGCATGTCTTGTCGAGCATGGGTCCTGGCCTCCCGGCGGTGATGCGCGCTACGCGCTCTTTCGGCGTGGCGCCGTCGGCGACGCCTTGGCCGGCCATTGACCACCGAGCGCCGTGGTCGCCGTTTCGGCCGCGCCCAGCAGCAGGCCGCTCATGCGCTGCACCGCCAGTTCCGAGAAGCGCTCGAGCGGCCCCGACAGCGACAGCGCGCCGAGCAGGATGCCGGCCGGCCCGAACACCGGCGCCGCCACCGCGCCGCACAGCGGGTCGCGCTCGCCGAACGAGGTGAAGAGCAGCACGTCGGAGGCGCCCTGCCCGTCCGCATAGGTCTTGAGCACCTTGCCGGCCGCGCCGCGGTGCAGCGGCAGCACCTCGCCGGCGCGCACGCGGTCGAGCGTGGAGTGGTTGGAGTCGATGCGGAACAGGCACAGCCGTGTGTCGGGGCCGTGCTGCACGTGGAACGACGGGCTTTCGGTGCCGTGGTTCACCAGCCGTTCGAGCACCGGCTGGAGGGCCTCGCGCAGACCGTGCGTCTGCTCGAACGCACGGCCGAAGAGAAACGCGAGCGGCCCCAGCGCATAGCGCTTGTCGCTGCGCTGGGCGACGAGGCCGCTGCGCAGCAGCGAGGCCAGCAGCCGCAGCAGCGTGCTCTTGTACATGCCGGTCACACGCGCCAGGTCGGCGAGCGTCAGCGGCCCTTCGGCCTGCGCGAGCGAGGTGGCGATGCACAGCGCCCGGTCCACCGCGGCCACGCCGTCGCCGGGGGTGAAGCTTGCATCGGGCGGAGTCTTGGGCATTGGGGACGCGGCGCGAGCCGTCAGGTCAGGAGGGGAAGGCCGAGAAGGGTCATCCGCCGATCCGCCGGCCGATGACCGGGTGATATTGTTCCCCATCACCCGCCGCGATGGCCTCGGCAAACCACCCATCCGCCGTGCGCGCGCCGCGTGCGTCGACCCCCGTTGCCTGCGCCAGGCGCAGCGCGTACAGCAGGTCCTTGCGCGCGTATTCGACCGAGAACGCACGCTTGGGAAACTCGCCCGTCAGCACCGCCTTCATGCCGTGGTTGCGCAGCGCGAAGCTGTCGGCCGAACCCTTGGAGAGAGTGTCGAAGAGCAGCGCCGCATCCACACCCGCACGCTCGCCGATGGCCCTGGCCTCGCAGATCGCCACGACCGTCTCGAACAGCACCATGTTGTTGAGGATCTTCACCACCTGCCCGCAGCCGACCGGCCCGCAGCGCGTGATGTCGCTCGCGAAGGTGGCGATCAGCGGACGCATCCGCTCGAAGAGTTCGGGCTCCGCGCCGACCATCACCGACAGCGTGCCCGCTTCGGCCGCTGCCCGGGTGCGCGCCTGGCGCGTCGACGAAGTCGGCGCCGCGCTGCCTGAACTCGGCCGCGAGTGCGCGGGTGGTGTCGACCGGCGAGGTGCTGAGATCGACGACCACCTGCCCCGGCTTCGCATGGGCGAGCAGACCATCGGCCGCGTGCGCCACCTGGCGCACCACCTCGCCGGAAGGCAAGGACAGGAACACGACGCTGCTGCCGTCGAGCACTGTGCCCGTGTGGGCGGCGATCACGGCGCCCTCGGCGACGAGGCGTTCGAGCGGCGCTCGATCCTGATCGAACGCGACGACGGCCGCGCCGCTCTTGCGCAGCAGGTTGCGGCACATGGGCTCGCCCATCACGCCGAGGCCGATGAAGCCGATTCGTTCGATTGACACGTGCATGTTCCTGCGAAGGTGCCGGGGCTTCAGCCGTCGAGGCCGAAATAGATGCCCTTGCTCTGCTGATAAAGGCGCATGCCGCCGCTGCCCTTCTCGCGGCCGAGCCCGCTGTCCTTGAAGCCGCCGAAGGGCGTGGCGATGGACAGCTGCTTGTAGGTGTTGATCCAGACCGTGCCGGCTTCGAGTGCGATGCGCCCGAGTTCCAGCGCCGGCGAAGGCGTGAGTTCGGAGGGCTTGAGGATCACCGCGTTGCCCGCGGCGAGCGCGGGCGCCACCTTCTGCGCCTCCATCGTCATCGGCGAGTTCCACGGCGTGATGGCGGCCACCACACCGTAGGGCTCGTGCACCGTCATCGAGAGGTAGTTGCCGCGCGCCGGTGTGATCTCGGAACCCAGCGTCTCGCACACGCCGGCGTAGTAGCGAAAGGTGGCCGCGGCGCTCTTCACCTGCGCCACGCATTCGGCCCACACCTTGCCGTTCTCCAGCATCTGCGGCCGCGCAAAGGTGTTGGCGTTGGCGAGCATCAGGTCGCCGATGCGATGCAGGATTGCAGCGCGCGCCGGCGGCGTCATGCCGCGCCATCGTGGGTGGGCGGCGGCCTGGGCGGCCGCCGCGACGGCACGCTCGACTTCACCGCTCCCGGCCGTACACACCTCGTGGTTCAAGGCACCGGTGGCCGGGTTGACCGACCGCAGCGGCGCCTCGGCCGTGGGAACGGCCTCGCCGCCGATGAGCGGCGCGCGCGGCGTGCCGCGCGGACTCATCGCCGCGAATGCCGCGGATGTCGGCCGATGTTCTGTTCAACGGAATTCATGTTCCTTTTTAGTATCGACGAGGCGGCACACCCGGTCAAGCGAGGCCCGATGTTGACCGCCACCCGACAACCCTCTGGCTCGCAGCCCGACTGACACGTCGGTGACGCCCCGCGGCGCGCGGCGCTGACACACTCGACGTCTTTGCGGCACGAGCATCAGGAGCATCAGATGGAGATGAAAGACAAGGTCGTCGTGATCACCGGCGGCGCCTCGGGCATCGGCAAGGCATTGGCGCACCGCTTCGCGCAGGAAGGCGCCGCGGGCATCGTCGTGGCCGACCTCGACGAAGCGGGCACGCAGCAGGTGGCGGCAGCCGTCAAGGGCATCGCGGTGAAGGTGGACGTCTCGCAAGAACCGGAGATTCAGGCGCTCGTCGCGCGCGCCACCGAACACTACGGCCGCGTCGACGTGTTCTGCTCCAACGCCGGCATCATCACGCGCGGCGGCATCGAGGCGAGCAACGAGCAGTGGCAGCGCATCTGGGAGATCAACCTGATGGCGCACGTGTTCGCTTCACGTGCCGTGCTGCCGCAGATGCTCGAGCGCGGCGAGGGCTATCTGGTGAACACCGCGTCGGCTGCGGGCCTCTTGAGCCAGGTCGATTCGGCGCTGTATTCGGTGACCAAGCATGCGGCGGTGTCGTACGCCGAATGGCTGTCGATCAACTACGGCGACCGCGGCATCCGCGTGAGCTGCCTGTGCCCGCAGGGCGTGCAGACGCCGATGCTCATGGGCAAGGAAGGCAATCGCAAGAGCTTTCTCACCGAGGGTTCGGTGACGGCCGAGCAGGTGGCCGAAGACGTGCTGCAGTGCATGCGCGAGGAGCGCTTTCTCGTGCTGCCCCACCCCGAGGTGCTGCAGTTCATGCAGCGCAAGACCGGCGACTACGACCGCTGGCTCAAGGGCATGCGCAAGCTGCGGGCGAAGGCCGAGGCGATCAGCGCGCAGAACGGCTGATGCTTGCCTGGCCGCCCACCGGTTTCACGCCGGTGTGAAGGTGGGCACCGGCTGGCCGTCTTCGCTGGGCCTCAGCACCAGCTTTACCGGCTGCCCGATAGCCAGCCTGTCGGGATCGCAGTTGACGATGTTCGTGAGCATCGTCGGGCCTTCCTCCAAGGTGACGTAGGCCAGCGTGTACGGCGGGTCGGCGCGGCGCATGGGGCTGAACGCATAGATGACGCCGCGGCCGCTGGCCGGCTTCCACTGCGTGTTGGAGCTGAAGCAGTGCGGGCACACGGCGCGCGGATACCAGTGCGTGCGGCCGCAGTCGTCGCAGCCCTTGATCAGGAACCGCCCTTCACGCGCCGCCTGCCAGAAGGCATCAGTCTCGGGGCTCGTGATCGGCGAGGGAATGGTTCGTTCCTTGATTGCCATGTCGTTCACTCCCGTTCGAGGATCAGGGTCGAGCTGCCGTGGCGCGCGGCGAGGTTGCCGCCCGTGCCCTGGGCCAAGGCCAGATCGCAGTGCTTCACCTGCACCGCGGGGTGCGCCTCGCCGCGCAACTGGCGCACGGCCTCGATCACCTTGGTCATGCCGCCGCGGTTGGCGGGGTGGTTGTTGCACAGGCCGCCGCCGTCGGTGTTGAAGGGCAGCTTGCCGACACCCGAGATCAGGTTGCCGTCGGCGACGAAGCGGCCGCCCTCGCCCTTCTTGCAGAAGCCCAGGTCTTCGAGCTGCAGCAGCACGGTGATGGTGAAGCTGTCGTAGATGGAGGCGTACTTGATGTCGGCCGGCGTCACGCCTGCCTGCGCGAAGGCGAGCGGGCCGGACACGGCCGCGCCCGTCGTCGTGAGGTCGATCTCGCCGCCGGCCGGGTGGCGCACCGCCTCGCCGCTGCCGATGACCTTGATCACCGGGCGCTTCAGGCTGCGCGCGATCTCGGGCCGCGCCACGATCAGCGCGCCGCCGCCGTCGCTGACGACGCAGCAGTCGAGCCGGTGCAGCGGGTCGCTCACCATCGGCGAGTTCAACACGTCGTCCACCGTCACCACGTCGCGCAGCATGGCGTGCGGGTTGTGCTGCGCATGCTGCGAAGCCGCCACCTTGATCCACGCGAGCTGCTCGCTCGTGGTACCGAACTCATGCATGTGGCGCTGGGCGCACATGCCGTAGCCGTTGACGGTGGTGATGCCGTACGGAAATTCCCATTGCGTGTCCGGCGCCGCGGCGTTGCGCATGCGCGGCGCGGTGCCGGTGTTCACGCCCTCGCTGCGCGGGCGGCCCGCCAGCGTGATGAGCGCGATGCTGCAACGGCCGGCGGCGATGGCGTCAGCCGCATGCGAGACGAGCGAGATGTAGGAGGTGCCGCCGAGGTCGGTCGCGTCGGTGTGCTTCACCCGCAGGTTCATGTACTCGATCATCGAGGTCGGCCCCATGCCCGGCGCATCGCCGGAGCAGAAGTAGCCGTCGATGTCGTCGCGCGACAGGCCCGCATCGCGCAGCGCGCCCTGGGCCACTTCGGCGTGGAGCTGTGCGACGGACTTGTCCGGCGCCTTGCGGGTCGGGTGTTCGTAGGCGCCGACGATGCAGGCGCGCGCTGGGCGCTGGGTCACGTGGTCTTCCTTTCGTTCGGCCTCGGGGCAGGTGCCCGGCGAGTGCGCGTTTCATACGGCAATTCGTAGCGGGGTACTGCATATTGCAGAAACCGGCCAGACGCGGCAAGCTCCGGCGAACCCGCGGACTTCATGGCGCCGCGGCTTGCCATCATGCATTTCGATATCGAACAGCTGGACGCGCGGCGCAGCTACAAGCTGCTCACCGCAACGGTGGTGCCGCGGCCGATCGCCTGGGTGGTGACGCTCGATGAATCGGGCAAGACGAACGCCGCGCCGTTCTCGTTCTTCAATTTCTTCTCGGGTTTCCCGCCGGTGATCTGCCTCGGGATCGGGCGGCGCGGCGGGGGCGACAAGGACACGATGGCGAACATCCGCGCGCGCGGCGAGTTCGTGATCAACGTGGTGTCGGAGGAACTGGTGCAGGCGATGAATGTGACGGCTGTCGACTTTCCGCCCGAGTTCGACGAGTTGAAGGAGGCGGGGCTCGCGACGGAACCGTCGTCGAAGGTGCAGCCGCCGCGCATCGCCGCGAGCCCGGTGGCGATCGAGTGCAGGCTGAAGGATGTGCTGGAGGTCGACATCACCGGCTTCATCGTCATCGGGCATGTGGCGGCGATGCACATTCGTGATGAGGCGGTGGTGAATGCCGAGAAGTGCTACGTCGACACAGGGAAGCTGAATCTCGTCGGGCGCATGCAGAGCCCGGGGGGATACGTGCGCACCACGGATCGGTTCACGATGCCGATGATGGGGTTCGAGGAATGGGACAAGGGTTGAGCTGGCCCGAGGCCCTCACCCCCACCCTCTCCCGCAGGCGGGAGAGGGGGCAGGCTGCGTCGTCGCCCCGGACTGCTCCCTTTCATGTCTTTCCACTGCTGCCGCAAAAGAGGCAGGTGTTGGAGCCTGCACCGCACGGCTCCCTCTCCCGCCTGCGGGAGAGGGCTGGGGTGAGGGCCGGCGCCCCGCGCCGAACCCCCCGCGAATCAACGCGCCTTCACCACCCCACGCTTCGCCGCCCGCTTTGCCAGCTCGATCTTCGCGATCGCATTGCGGTGCACCTCATCCGGCCCGTCGACGATGCGCACCGTGCGCTGGTGCGCATACGCCTCGGCCAGCCAGAAATCCTGGCTCACCCCCGCCGCGCCGTGCGCCTGGATGGCCCAGTCGACCACCTTGCACGACATGTTGGGCGCCACGACCTTGATCATCGCGATCTCGGCGCGAGCTTCCTTGTTGCCGACCGTGTCCATCTTGTGCGCGGCGTTGAGCGTGAGGAAGCGGGCCTGGTCGATCATGCAGCGCGACTCGGCGATGCGCTCATGCCAGATGCTCTGCTCGGCCAGCGGCTTGCCGAAGGCGATGCGCGCCTGCAGGCGGTCGACCATCATCTCGAGCGCACGCTCGGCCGCGCCGATGGAGCGCATGCAGTGGTGAATGCGGCCCGGGCCAAGGCGGCCTTGGGCGATCTCGAAACCTCGGCCTTCGCCGAGCAGGATGTTGGTGACCGGCACGCGCACGTTCTCGAGCACCACTTCCATGTGGCCGTGCGGCGCGTCGTCGTAGCCGAAGACGCTGAGGTAACGCGCGATCGTCACGCCCTTGGCCTCACGCGGCACCAGCACCATCGACTGCTGCGCGTGGCGCGGCGCGTCGGGGTCGGTCTTGCCCATGGTGATGAAGATCTTGCATTCGGCCGCACCGGCGCCGCTGCTGAACCACTTGCGGCCGTTGATGACGTACTCGTCGCCTTCGCGCTTGATGCTGCACTGGATGTTGGTGGCATCCGACGAAGCCACCGCCGGCTCGGTCATCAGGAAGGCCGATCGGATCTCGCCGGCCAGCAGCGGCACCAGCCACTGCTTCTTGTGCGCATCCGTGCCGTAGCGCTCGATGGTTTCCATGTTGCCGGTGTCGGGCGCCGAGCAGTTGAAGACCTGCGACGACCAGCTCACGCGGCCCATCTGCTCGCACAGCGGGGCGTAGTCGAGGTTGGTGATACCGCCGTTGCCTTCATAGGCGTGCGGCAGAAACATGTTCCACAGGCCCGCCTTGCGCGCCTTGGGCTTGAGTTCCTCGATCAGCGGCAGGTGATGCCAGCCCTTGTCGGCACGGCGCATCTCGTCGAGTTCGCGGTGATGGCGCTCCTCGTTCGGATAGATGTGTTCGTCGAAGAAGGCCTGCATGCGCTGCAGCAGGTCCTGGGTCTTGGCGGAGTAATCGAAAGACATGGCCGTCTCCTGGTGTGGGAAATCGCATCGCCGCGCAAGCCGGCGGCACGAGGCGCGACAGGGTGCCGCGCGGTGGCGCCATTGAATCACCCGTGCCCATGTTCCGCGGTCGCAAACGCGACAAAGCGAAAGCACCGGGGCGATGAAGTGCAGCACCGCGCCGCGACGTCGGCACCGCAAGTCATCAAGCGCTGTCGCGTAGGCGATGCGCGAATTGACAGCGTCCACAGCGGCGCCCAAGATGATGTTCGACCAGAACGTTCATTCCGCTTGACGGAATCTTTCACCGACCACCCATTCCACTGCAAGGAGATCGCATGAAGAAGCTGTTCACGGCACTCGGTTTCGCCATTGGCCTGGCCGCGGGCGGCGCGAACGCCGCCGACGACTACCCCACCAAGCCCATCACCTGGGTCGTGCCGTTCACCGCCGGCGGCGTGACCGACACCACCTCGCGCGCCATCGCGCAGCGCATGGGCGAACTGCTGGGCCAGACCATCGTGGTCGAGAACCGACCGGGCGTGGGCGGCTCGCTCGCGACAGAGCAGGTGTCGCATGCGGCACCCGACGGCTACACCCTGCTCTACGCCACCTCGGGCACGATGGCGGCCAACCTCGCGCTCTACTCCAACATCAAGTACGAGCCGCTGAAGGACTTCATCCCCGTGCATGGCATGTTCCTGTCGCCGACGGTGCTGGTGGTCGATGCGTCCAAGCCCTGGAAGACCGTGGCCGAACTCGTGAAGGACGCGAAGGCGAACCCCGGCAAGCTGGTCTACGGCTCGGCCGGCCAGGGCACCGGCACGCACTTGACGAGCGAGCTGTTCCAGACGCAGGCGGGCGTGAAGCTGCTGCACGTGCCCTACAAGGGCAGTGCCCCGGCGCTGCAGGACTTGCTGGGCGGGCGCACCAACCTGATGTTCGACTACACCGTCACGCTGCGCCCGCACATCAAGTCGGGCAAGCTGCGGCCGCTGGCGGTGATGGGCGCCGAGCGCCTGGACGCATTGCCCGACGTGCCGACGATCGCCGAGGCCGGCTACCCCGGCGCGCAGTCGAGCAGCTGGTCGGGCATCGTGGTGCCGGCAGGCACGCCGCCGGCCATCGTGCACAAGCTCTCGAAGGCGCTCGGCGACACGCTGCGCGACAAGAAAGTGGTCCAGCCCTTCGTCAGCATCGGCAGCCAGCCGCTGGTGAACCTGAAGGAAGACGCCTTCCGCAAGTTCATTGCCGAAGAGCAGGTGAAGTGGGCCGAGGTGGTGCGCGCCTCGGGGGCCAAGATCAACTGAGCGGCATCGTTCCTCGACACGCGGGCCGCACGCCGCAGGGCGCGCGGCCCCTTGCTTTTCCGTCCCTCTTCACCGCTTCGCTTCGATGACCCGACTGCCTTTTCTCTCGCGCCTCGCCCTGCCGCTCATCGCCGCGCCCATGCTGCGCGTCTCGGGCATCGAACTCGTCTCTGCCGCCTGCGCGCATGGCATCGTGGGCGCGTTTCCCACGCCGAACGCGCGCACGCTCGATGAGCTGGAGGCGTGGCTCGTGCGCCTTCGCGACGAGGCGATGCAGGCACGCGACGCGGGCCGCCCCGTTGGGCCGTGGTGCCCGAACCTCATCATGCGGCGCGAGCCGGCATTGCTACGTGCCGAGATCGACCGCTTCATCGCCCACCGCTGCGAGGTCGTGATCACGAGCGTCGGCTCGCCCGCCTCGGTGATGCCGATGCTCAAGGATGCGGGCATCGCCGTGCTCGCCGACGTGGCGACGATGCGGCACGCCGAGCGCGCGATCGAAGCCGGCGTCGACGGCCTGGTGCTGCTCACCGCGGGCGCCGGCGGCCAGACGGGCTGGGCCAACCCGTTCGCTTTCGTGCGGGCGGTGCGCGCCATCTTCGACGGCCCCATCGTGCTGGCCGGCGGTCTGAGCGACGGTGCCTCGCTGCATGCGGCCGAGGTGCTGGGCTGCGACCTCGGCTACATGGGCACACGCTTCATCGCCACGCGCGAGAGCATGGCGTCAGGCGCCTACAAGCGCATGCTGGTCGAGAGTTCGCTCGACGACATCCAGCTCACCCGCGCGTTCACCGGCCTGCAGGCCAACTTCCTGCGGCCCTCGATCGCGGCGACCGGGCTCGACCCCGATGCGCTGCCCGAACACCTCACGCCCGCCGAAGCCCGCGAGCGCTTCGGCGGCGGCAGCGCAGCGCATGAGCGCCCGGCACGCTGGGCCGACATCTGGAGCGCCGGGCATTCGGTGTCGGGCGTGGACGGCGTGCCGACGGTGGCGGAACTGGTGGCGTTCGTGAAGCGAGGCTATGACGAGGCGGCGGGTCGCCGCGGGCGCGCGGTGGCATGAGCACTCAACCCGTTAGCGCGGAGGTATCGAAGCGCTCGTTGCACATCACCCCGTTCGCCACACCGACCCGTTCGCGCTGACCTGTCGAAGCGCTGCTTGGTACGCGCTGTGTGCTTGATCGAAGGCTCGGTGCGTTGTTGAGGCAGGCCGTGTCTCGCCCCGGCGGGCGAGTCACTTCTTCTGTCTCGCCAGAAGAAGTGACCAAGAAGAGGCGACCCGGAGGCGACACGGCTCGCTGCGCATCGCCCACCAAGCCGATGCGCAGGGAGGTGTGGCTGGTGTTCCGGGGTCCCCGTGGGAGGCGTCGAGGAGCGCAGGGCTTTGGCGCGGCGCGAAGCGCCTTCGTTGACTGACTTCGCGCAGCTGTTTGAGCGCAGCGCCCGCAGGGCGCGTAGCGAGTTCTGCGCGAGCGCCAAAGTCCGAGCACCGCAGAGCAGTCCGCTGCAAGCGGACCGCCGAGGTCGGAGTCGCCTTTTCTTGGTTCCTTCTTTTGGCGAAACAAAAGAAGGAACTCGCCCGCCGGGGCGAGACCCGGCTACTCACATCAAGGCACGGTGCTTCGGCAGAGCCAACGAGCAAGGCCTTCGACAAGCTCAGTCCGAACGGCCTGTGGTGCAGGCGGGCCCCTTCGACAGGCTCAGGGCGAACGGGTACGAGTCCCGAGCCGCGACACGTTCACCGCAACTGCAACCCCGTGATCCCCCCATCCATCACGATCACCTGCGCATTCACGTACGACGACTCATGCGACAGCAGGAACAGCGTCGTGTAGGCCACCTCCCACGCCGTACCCTCGCGCCCGAACGGCAGGCGCTGTGACGCGCGGGCCGGCCGGCGCAGGCTGGCGTTGCGCCCGAGCGGCGTGTCGATCGGCCCCGGCGCGAGCACGTTGGCGCGCACGCCCAGCGCCTCGCCTTCCATCGCCACGTGACGGCACAGGCCCGCGAGCGCCGCCTTGGATGAGTCGTACGACGGAATGCGCGTGCCTGGTCGCAGGCTGGCCGTCGACGAGATGAACACGATGGTGCTGCCCGGGGCGAGCAGCGGCATCGCCTCCTTGCAGAACAGCATGTGCGCGCGCAGGTTCACGGCGAACGCGGCGTCCCAGGCTTCGGCCGTCTGGTTGGCAAGCCCTGCCGGCCCGCCGATGCCGACGTTGATCACCAGCGCGTCGAGCGCGCCGAAGTGGCGATGCGCCTCCTGCACCGCGCGCTCGATGTCCGCCGGCTGCGACACGTCGGCCGTGACGGCGAATGAACGTCCGCCCTCGCCTTCGATCATGGAGACGGTGTCGGCCGCATTGGCTGCGTCCTTGTCGAGGCAGGCTACCGCCGCGCCTTCGCGCGCACACAGCATGGCGATGGCGCGGCCGTTGCCCAGCGGCGCCGGCGGCGCGCCCTCGAAGGGCTGCTGACCCGCGCCGACCACCAGCACCGATCGCCCCTGCATGCGCCCGTGCGCGGGCGCGCGGCCGAGCGCTTCGTCGAACACGTGGCGGCGCGCGTCGATGGCGCTCAGGCCGCGCGCTGCCGCGTCGGAGGGAATTTGGCTCATGCGAGAAATCTCCAGTGGTGAAGCCGGCCGTACAGCACGGCGGCGATGCGAAACCTTAGCGCCAGGCCCGATTTCGCGCGTTAGCGTAATTACGAATGAAACGTTTCATTGATCTGACCTAGGATGCCCACCATGGAAGTTCGCAAGGGATCCGTACGCCATCGACTGGCACCGTTCGCACGGCGGCTCGCGCACGTCGCGGCGGTGCTGCTGATGCTGTCCATCGGCACCTTCCTGATGCTGGAGCTGCTGCCGGGCAACATCGTCGACTCGCTCATCGGCGAGGAATCGTCGGCGCAGGACATCGCCCGCCTCGAAGCCGAGCTTGGCCTCGACAAGCCCATGCCGCAGCGCTTCGCGCAGTGGCTCGGCAATGCGGTGCAGGGCGACCTCGGGCGCTCGCCGCTGTCGGGCGAGGCCGTCACCGAGGCCATCGCGCAGCGCCTGCCGGTGTCCATCCAGCTCATGCTGTATGCGCAGGTGCTGGCGCTGCTCATCGCGCTGCCGCTGGGCGTGCTGGCCGGCTACCGCGAAGGCGGGCGGCTCGACCGCTTCATCTCGAGCAGCGCCTTCGGCGTGCTGTCGATTCCGCACTTCGTGCTCGGGCTGCTGCTCATCCTGGCGCTTGCGATCTGGCTGCGCTGGTTTCCGGCCACCGGCTACGTGCCTTTCGGACGCGATCCGCTGGCCAGCATTCACTCCATGACGTTGCCTTCGCTCACGCTCGCGCTGGTGGAAGCGCCGGTGTACCTGCGCCTGCTGCGCAACGACATCGCGCGCACGCTGCGCGAGGAGTTCATCACCGTGGCACGCGCCAAGGGCCTGTCGGATCGGCAGGTGCTGCTGCGCCATGCGCTGCGGCCGTCGCTGTTCAGCCTGGTGACGATCATGGGCATCAACGTCGGCCACCTGATCGGCGGCGCCGTGATCATCGAGACGCTGTTCGCGCTGCCCGGCGTCGGCCGCCTGCTGATCGAGGCCATCACCAAGCGCGACTACCTCACGCTGCAGGGCGTGGTGCTCTTCATCGGCACCGCCTTCGTGCTGGTCAACCTGCTCGTCGATGCGCTCTACCGCGTGCTCGACCCGCGCCTGTCATCGCGCCATGGCCACTAGGCGCCTTCTTCAGCACTTGCGCTTCGTGCTGCCGCTGGTATGGCTGGCGATCGTCTTCACCTGCGCGTTCGGCGCGTCGTGGCTGCCGCTGCACGAACCCGACGCGATGGACTTCTCGGCCGTGGAACAGGGGCCGGGCCTCTCGCATCCGCTGGGCACCGACCTCGACGGCCGCGATCTGCTCTCGCGCCTGGCCCACGGCGCGCGCATCTCGCTCACGGTGAGCCTGATCGCGCCGTTCATCGGCCTGATCGTCGGCACCGTGCTGGGCCTGCTGTCGGCCTACTACGCCGGCGCGCTGCGCACCGCCATCCTGAGCGTGCTCGACGCGATGCTTGCATTCCCGAGCCTGGTGTTCGCGCTCGCGCTCACCGTGGTCCTCGGCCCCTCGGTCGAGAACGTGACGCTGGCGCTCGGCATCATGTCGGTGCCGGCCTTCGCACGCATCGCCCGCGCCAACGCGCTGCCGCTGCTGTCGCGCGAATTCGTGCTCGCCGCGCGCACCGCCGGCGCGAGCGACGCCTACATCATGTTCCGCGAGATCCTGCCCAACATGGCGATGTCGCTGCTGACTTACGCGCTCACCATGATGTCGGTGATGATCGTCGCCGAGGGCTCGCTCAGCTTTCTCGGCGTCGGCGTGCCGCCCCCCACGCCGAGCTGGGGCAGCATGATTGCCGAGGGCCGCGAGTCGCTCGAGCGCGTGCCGCACATCAGCATGATTCCCGCGGTGGCGATGTTCCTCACCGTGCTGAGCCTCAATCTGCTGGGCGATGGCTTCGGCAAGCGCGCGGCCGGCAAGGCGGGAGGCTTGTCGTGAGCACGGGTTCCGACATCCTTCTCAGTGTTCAGGGTCTGGGCGTGCGCTTCCCCACGCCGCGCGGCGAACTGCAGGCGCTCGACGGCGTGTCGCTCGACGTGCGCCGCTCCAGCACGCTCGCCATCGTGGGCGAATCGGGCAGCGGCAAGTCGGTGCTGTCGCGCAGCATCCTGCGCCTGCTGCCGGCGTCGGCGAAAGTGCCGCGCGAGGCACGCATCGTCTTCGACGGCGTCGACCTGCTGGCGCAGAGCCAGTCCGCCATGCAGAAGATCCGCGGCCGGCGCATCGCCATGGTGTTCCAGGATCCGATGACGGCGCTGAACCCGGTGCGCACCATCGGTTCGCAACTGACCGAAGGGCTGCGCTTGCATCTGCGCCTGTCGGCGGCCGATGCCGATGCACGCGCGCTGCAGTTGCTCGAACAGGTGGGCATCAGCGCGCCGGCGCAGCGGCTCGCGCAGTACCCGCACGAACTCTCGGGCGGCATGCGCCAGCGTGTGGTCATCGCCATGGCCATCGCCTGCGAGCCCGAACTCTTGATCGCCGACGAGCCCACCACCGCGCTCGACGTGACGGTGCAGGCCGAGATCCTCGAACTCATGCGCCGGCTGCAGCGCGAGCGGCGCATGACCATGATCCTCATCACCCACGACCTCGGCGTGGCTGCCGGCTTCGCCGACGACATCGCGGTGATGTACGCCGGCCAGGTGGTCGAGCGCGCCGACACGCGCCGCATCTTCAAGCACACGCGCATGCCCTACTCGCACGCGCTGCTGCAGTCGATTCCGCGGCTGGAGGACGAACCGCATGCCGCGCTGAACACCATCGCCGGGCGCCCGCCCACGCTGTACGGCGAAGCACCCGCGGCCTGCCGCTTCGCCGCGCGCTGCGAGCGCCGGGTGGCGCAGTGCGACGCCGAGCCGCCGCTGCTGCGCAGCGACCAGCCGGGCCACGCTTACCGCTGCTGGCGGCCGCTGGAGCGCGCATGACGGCGGCGAACGACACCACGGCGCCGGTGCTGCGCGTGCAAGACCTCGTCGTCAGCTACGCGCTCGGCGGCGGCCAGCACATGCGCGCCGTCGACCGTGTGAGCTTCGACATCGCGCGCGGCGAAACATTGGGGCTGGTGGGTGAATCCGGCTGCGGCAAGTCCTCGGTGGCACGCGCGGTGATGCAGCTCTCGCCGATTGCCGGCGGCGAAGTGCGGCTCGAAGGCGAGGACCTGGCAGCCCTGCCGCGCGCGGCGCTCAAGCGCCTGCGCCGGCGCTTCCAGATGATCTTCCAGGACCCCATCTCCTCGCTGAACCCGCGGCGGCGCGTGCGCGACATCCTGGAAGCGCCGCTGAAGGTCAACGGCCTGTACGACAAGGCGACGAGCGGCAAGCGCATCGCCGAGGCGCTGGAGATCGTCGGTCTCGACGCGGCGGCGGTGCTTGAGCGCCACCCGCACGAGTTCTCCGGCGGGCAGTGCCAGCGCCTGTCGATCGCGCGCGCGCTCATCCTCGAACCCACGCTGCTGGTGTGCGACGAGCCGGTGTCGGCGCTCGACGTCTCGGTGCGCGCGCAGGTGCTTAACGTGCTCAACGGCCTGCGCGAGCGCCTGGGTCTCAGCATGCTGTTCATCTCGCACGACCTCTCGGTGGTGCGCAACGTCGCCGACCGCGTGGCGGTGATGTACCTCGGCGCCATCTGCGAGATCGGCGATGCGCGCGAGGTGCTGCGCCGCCCGGCGCACCCGTACACCGCGGCGCTGCTGAGTGCCGTGCCCGTGGCCGACCCCGACGCCGTGCCGCAGCGCATCGCCCTGCAGGGCGACATGCCGTCGGCGATGAACCTGCCCTCGGGCTGCCGCTTCCGCACGCGCTGCCCCGCGGCGCAGGCGCGCTGCGCCAGCGAGGAGCCGGCGCTCGCGCCGCTGGCCGACGGGCGCCGCGTGGCCTGCCACTTTCCGTTCTCGGTTGCGGTGCCGGCGCCGGCTGCCACCACAACGTCTCATGAAGTACCCCCGGCCAGCGCGCCGGCCGCCGGCCCCTTCTTGCTTTCCACACAGGAGTGACAACGATGTCTGCATGGATCCGATCGACGCTTGCGCCCACCCTCTCGGCCCTGGCGGTGAGCGCATTGCTCGCCGGCGGCGCGGGCGTCGCCCATGCGCAAAAGCGCGGCGGCACGCTCACGCTGGGCACCGAGGCCGAGTTCAGCGGCTTCAACCACATCAAGGCGAAGATCTTCAACCAGAACACCACGGCGCCTGCGTCGTCGGTGATGGAGACGCTGTTCGCCTACGAGGGCGAGACCATCGTGCCGCGCCTCGGCCTCGAACTGACCGAGGCCCCCGACCGCCTGAGCGCCACCGTCACCTTGCGCCGCGGCGTCAAGTTCCACGACGGCACGCCGTTCAACGCCGATGCGGTGGTCTTCCATTACATGCGGCTGATGGCCAAGGAGTCGGGCGTGAACATGTCGATGTTCGCCTCGGTCAAGGCCGTGGAGAAGGTCGACGACTACACCGTGCGCTTCGCGCTGTCGCAGCCGTGGACGGCGCTGCGCTCGGCGCTGGCGCTGGAGAACCTGGCCAACTTCATCGGCTCGCCCACGGCGTTGAAGGACGGTGATGCCTTCCACCGCCACCCGGTGGGCACCGGCCCCTTCGTCTTCAAGGAGTGGCGGGCCGGCGACCGCGTGGTGATGGAGCGCAACCCCGACTACTGGGACGAGAAGCTCCCCTTGCTCGACCGCCTCGTCTACCGCGTGCTGCCCGACGGCAACACGCGCTACCAGAGCATCAAGTCGGGCGAGGTCGACATCGGCCGCATGGACGTGGCCGAGCACGTGCTGGCCGCGAAGAAGGAACCCGAGCTGAAGGTCCATTCGTACGAAGGTTCGGGCGCCTTCATGTGGAACTTCAACAACAGCAAGCCGCCGTTCGACGACAAGCGGGTGCGCGCCGCCGTGGTGCATGCTTTCAACGCGCCGGCCATGATCGACACCATGTACCAGGGCACGACCACGCCCACGAAGGACCTGCTCGGTCCCGCCTCCGCCTGGCACTGCCCGAACCTGAACTGGCGCGGCTACGACATCGACAAGGCGAAGGCGCTCGTCAAGGAAGTGGGCAAGCCGATCCAGTTCGAGATGGTCACCACCAACACGCCGGCCGGCCGCCGCCAAGGCGCGATGGTGCAGCAGTTCGTGCAGTCGGCCGGCATGCAGATGAAGCTGCGGCTGGTGGAGCAGAGCCAGAACGTGCGCGTGGGCATCGGCGGCGACTACGAGATGGACGTCTGGCGCTTCTCCGATATCGGCGGCGACCCGGACATGGTGTTGTCGTACTACTTCAGCGGCAAGTCCAAGGCGCCGGTGAGCCGCCACGAGACCGCGGCAGTCGACGCCATCCTCGACAAGGCGCGCGCCGAGACCGACCAGAAGAAGCGACACGCGATGTACTGCGAGGTGGCCCAGCTCGTGTCGGATGAGGCCTTCGTGCTGATCCCCATCCGCACCACCTACTTCGCCATTGCGCGCCCCGAAGTGAAGGGCTTGCCGCCGATGCAGAACAGCGTCATCCGCACCCGCGCGATGTGGCTGGACCGATAACCACCAACAGGAAACGAACCATGGCCCGCGTGCCCTATTTCGACATGACGACGGCGCCCGCGTCGTACACCGAGCTGCTCGGCAAGCGCCCGCCGCTGAACCTGTATCGCATGCTGCCGCATGCCGGCCCGGCGGCCGAGGGCTTTCTCAAGCTCGGCGGCGCGCTGCTGCGCGAGAACAAGCTCGATGCGCAGTTGCGCGAAGTCGCCATCCTGCGCGTGGGCATGCTCAGCCGGGCGGGCTACGAGGTGCACCAGCACAAGCGAGTGGCAAAAGGCGTGGGCCTGACCGACGCCAAGATCGCCGCGCTGGAACCCGGCGCCGACATTTCGGCGCTGAATGAGATGGAACAGCGGGTGCTGCGCTTCACCGACCAGCTCTTCCACCACGTGAAGGCGCCCGAGGACATGTTCGCTGAGATGCAGCAGCACTTCGACAGCCGCGAGCTGTCGGAGCTGGTGCTGACGGTGGGCTTCTACATGATGGTCAGCCGCTTCCTCGAGAACTTCGAGGTCGACATCGAGCCGCCGGGCACGATCGTCTGACCCACTCCAGCCTACATCCCTCACTCCGTTCGCCCTGAGCCTGTCGAAGGGCTTCGGCAAGCTCAGCCGATCCTTCGACAGGCTCAGGACGAACGGGGGGTGCATTCCCAAAGGAGTCCCATGAACCTCGCCCCTACCGACGTGAACCCCACCCAGTCGATGTTCGACGAAACCCTCGGCCGCGCCCCCGGCCGCGGCCGGCTCGAAGGCCGCCGCATCGTCGTCGTCGGCGCGGGACAGCGAACCATTCCCGAAGAGAACCCGCCGGTCGGCAACGGCCGTGCCATCTCCACGCTGTTCGCGCGCGAAGGCGCGCACGTCGCCTGCATCGATGTGGAACAGGCCGCCGTCCAAGCCACCGTCGACCGGATCACAGGCGAAGGCGGCCGTGCCTTCGCCGAACTCGGCGACGCCCGCGACGCCGCCGCCATCGCCCCGCTGCTCGCACGCTGTGCCGCGCGGCTCGGCGGCCTCGACGGCCTGGTGCTCAACGTCGGCATCTCCAAGGGCCTGCCGATGGACAAGCTCACCGCCGACGCCTGGGACGACGACTTCTCGGTCAACCTGCGCAGCCACATGCTCTACAGCCAGGCGGCGCTGGAGCTCATGGCGCCGGGCGGCTCCATCGTGCTGATCTCGTCGCTGGCGGCGTTGCGCAACGGCAGCCGCAACCCGGCGTACGAAGCCTCCAAGGCGGCGCAGGTGTCGCTCGCGCGCTCGGTGGCCGTGGCCGGCGAAGGCAAGGCCATCCGCTGCAACGCCGTGCTGCCCGGCCTGATGGACACGCCCATGGGCCGCGACGCCACGCGCCGCCGCCCGGGCCGTGCGATGGCCGTGCCCTTCGGCCGCCAGGGCACGGGCTGGGAAGTGGCGTATGCCTGTCTCTATCTCGTCTCGCACGAATCGAGCTACGTCAACGCTCACGCCCTCTTGATCGACGGCGGCCTCAGCATCGGCGTCGTCCGCGCCAACGCCTGATACTCGCGGCTCTTCTGGAGACGCTCATGAAAGCAGCCATCCAAGGCGACGACGGCCTCACCTTCGCCGATGTCGCGCGGCCCGTGCCGGGCGCTGACGATGTACTGGTACGTGTGCGCGCCTGCGCGCTGAACCGTGCCGACCTCGGCATGCTCGCGGGCCGCATGCACGGTACGCACGGCGGGGCCGGCACCGTGCTCGGCCTCGAATGGGCGGGCGAGGTGATCGAGTGCGGCGCCAACGTCACGCACGTGAAGCCCGGCGATCGGGTGATGGGTTCCGGGAAGGGCGCGTTCGCCGAGTACGCCGTGGCTGATCGAGGCCGTGTGTCGCCGCTCCCGCAGGCCGCGATGAGCTTCGAGCAGGCGACCACCCTGCCCATCGCGCTGCAGACCATGCACGACGCCCTCGTTACCAACGGCCGGCTGCAACCCGGCGAGAGCGTGCTCATCCAGGGCGCTTCGTCGGGCGTCGGCCTGATGGCGCTGCAGATCGCCAAGTTGATGGGCGCCGGGTTCGTGATCGGCACCTCGACCACGGCAGGGCGTCGCTCACGGCTGAGCGAATTCGGCGCGGACCTGGCAATCGACAGCCGCGACGCCGACTGGCCGGCACAGGCGCGCGCCGCGACCGGCGAACGTGGCGTCGATCTCATCGTTGACCAACTCGCCGGCAGCGCCGCCAATCAGAACCTCGCCGCCGCGGCGCTGCGCGGGCGCATCGTCAACGTCGGGCGCCTCGCCGGCACGCATGCCGAGTTCGATTTCGACCTGCACGCGCTCAAGCGCATCCACTACATCGGCGTCACCTTCCGCACCCGCACGGTCGACGAGGTGCGCCGCATCAACGAACTCATGCTCGCCGACCTGTGGCCGCACCTGCAGGCCGGCACGCTGGCCTTGCCGATCGCGCAGCGCTTCGCCTTCGATCAGCTCGGCGAAGCGTTCGCCTGCATGAAGGCGAACCAGCACTTCGGCAAGATCGTCGTCACGCTGGGCTGAACGCTACGCCCGACGGAGGCCTATGCGATCAAGCAAGCGCCGCGGATCCGGCTCCGCCGGTCCGCTGGTGCTGCCCCCTTGAGGGGGCGCGCGAAGCGCGTAGGGGGTGGGTCAATCCTTCGGCGCCGGCCCGCACGACTGCCGCAAGATGAAGTCGGACGCCACCTTCACGCTGCGCGGCGGCGACAGGTCGCGGTGCTGCACGCGGTCGAGCAGCAGCGCGACGCTCTGCTCGGCCGCCACGTCCACGTCCACGCGCAGCGACGAGATCGGCGGCGTGTAGCTGCGCGCGAAGTCCGGGTCGCCGATGGACACGACCGAGATGTCTTCCGGAATGCGCAGCCGGTGATTGCTGATGGCGTTGAGCGTCTCGTTGAGGATGCTGGTGCCCATCGCCACGATCGCGGTGGGCCGCTGCGGCCGCGCGAGCAGTACCGAGATGGCGGAGAACGCCGAACTCATCGAGGTGGGCAGCTGCACGATGAGGTCGTCGTCGGCCTCGAGCCCGTGGTCGCGGAAACCCGCGCGAAAGCCCTCGATGCGCCGGCGCATCGGCCGGTTGCGCACCTGCGCCACAACGAGCGCGATGTGCCGGTGGCCGAGGCCGATGAGGTAGCTCACCACCGAGCGCATGCCGGGCACGTGGTCGAACTGCACCCGGTCGCGGCTGGTCGCCATGTCGCGGTCGAGGATGACCGTCGGGATGTCGAGCTGCTCCACCGCCTGCACCACTGCCCGGTCGCGCTCGTTGCCGGGGGCGATGAGCGCGCCGTCCATGCCGCGGCTCTTGAAGGTGGCGAGGATGTCGATCTCGCGCTCGGCGCTGTTCAGGCTGTTGGCGAGCAGCACCATGTAGCCGGCGCGGCGAAAGCGCTCCTCCACCGCATGGAAGAGCTTGCCATAGAGCGGGTTGGTCACGTCGGTCAGCATGCAGCCGATGGTGCGCGTGGAGCGCAGGCGCAGCGACTGCGCCGCATGGTTCGGCCGGTAGCCGAGCTGCGCGATGGCGCGTTCGACCCGCTCGCGCGTTTCGGGCGTGACGTTCTCGACCTTGTTGATCACCCGCGAGGCGCTGCCGAGCGACACGCCGGCGAGTTCGGCCACGTCGCGGATGCTGACCGATCGGGGCTTGTCTGTGCGTGGCATCGGGTGCGGAATCAAGGGGTCGGCGACAGTAGCACGGCGGTCCGCGGCGTCGGCGCCCGCAAGGGCAAGGACTAGTGCTGGTTTGCCCTTCCCCCGCAGGGGGTGCGCCTTGCGAGGGATGGTCCTGCGTCCGCCGCGATCGAAGAATGCATGACCGTTCCGCGCAGTTCCGAAAGGCCCGCCATGCACACCCTCGCGTTCAAGAACCAAGACCCGCCCTACCAGGCGATCGGCGACCTGCTCAGCGCACGCGGCTTCGCGCTCGATGACTTCTCCGTCGTGGAAGACCGCTCGCCCCACCTGAACGATCTGTTCGGGCTGATCGGCGGCGTGGTCGTGGTGCGCCGCATCTCCAGCGGCGACGAGCGGGTGTATGCCGCGGGCGCGGGATCGGCCTGGTACGGCGCGCTGGTGTCGGATATCGACGCCGGGCACTTCGGCAGCGGGCAGCGCGCGGCTCCGGGAAGCACCGGCACCGGCGCGCAATCGAGCCTGCTCGATCTGGGGTGAAGCGCTAACGCCCGCTGAACACCGGCCGGCGTTTTTCCGCCCACGCAGCGGCCCCTTCCTTGATGTCGGCGGACGAGGCCGCTCGGGCCATGTCGGCGCGCAGTTCGTCCACGTCGAGCACGCCGCGTGCGATGCGGTTGAGGTTCTTCTTCATGCCCAGCAGCGGGATCGGCGCCATCGAGGCGAGCGTTGCCGCCAACCGGTCGGCCGCCGCGTCGAGTTCGCGGGCCGCGACCAGCTGCGTGAGAAAGCCGCAGTCCTTCATCTCCTGCGCGCCGATGCGCTCGGCGGTCAGGAAGAGGCGCTTGGCGGTGTCGAGGCCCAACCGGCTCACGTAGCGCTCGAGCCCGCGCTGATAGAAATGCAGGCCGAGGCGCGCCGCCGGCATGAACATGTCGGCGGCCGGTGTGCCCAGGCGAAAGTCGCAGGCCAGCGCCAAATCGGTGGCGCCGCCGTACACGCCGCCCTGCAACCGCGCGATGGTGACCGGGCGCGCATCCTCGATGGCATTGACCATTTCGTCGAAGGCCACCACGCGCGACGCGCCGATGCTGCGGATGTCGTAGCCGCTGCAGAAGTACTTGCCCGTCGCGGCGAACTGCAGCACCAGCACCTCGCTCGCCGCGTTCACCGTGGCGATGTGGTCGGCGATGGCGGCGAGGTCGTCCGCGCCGAGGCGATTGGCCTGCTCGGGACGGCGCAGGGTGATGGTGGCGATTCGGTCGTCGATGTGCAGTTCGGGCGTCATCTCAAGCGCCCCGAAAGTTCGGCGTGCGCTTTTCCATGAACGCGCGGCGGCCTTCCTTGTAGTCCTCGCTGTTGAAGCAGCGGTCCACCATGGCGGAGATCTCGTCGGCCGCCGGGTTCAGCGAGTAGCGCTCGAAGAGCTGCACCGCTGCCTTGGCCGTCTGGACCGTGAGCGGTGCGTTCGCGGCAATGGTTGCGGCATAGGCGCGCACGTGCGCTTCGAGGTCGGCGTCGCCCACGACGAAGTTCACGAGGCCCACACGCAGCGCTTCGTCGGCGTCCAAATGGCGCGCCGTGAAGAGGATGTCCTTCGCCGTCGACGGGCCGACCAGTCGCGCCAGCGCGGCCAAGCCCGGGTAGTCGTAGCCCAGCCCGAGCTTGGCCGCCGGAATGCCGAACTTCGAGCCGGGTGTGGCGAAGCGCACATCGGCGCTGAGCGCAATCGCGAGTCCGCCGCCGATGCAAAAGCCCTGCACCATCGCCACCAGCGGCTTGGTCAGGCGCACGAGGCCCTGCTGCCCGCGCGAGGCGATCTCGCCGTATTGCTTCTTCTGCTCGGCATCGGCACGGCGCGTCTCGAACTCGGAGATGTCGGCGCCGGCCGCGAAGGCCTTGCCGCCCTCGCCTTTCAACACCACCACGCGCACCGCCGGGTCGGCCTCGAAGGCTTCGAGCGCGTCGCCCAGGCCCTGCCACATCTCGAGTGACACGGCGTTGCGCCGCGCCGGGTTGTTGAAGCTGAGCCAGCCGATGCCGTCGTCGTCGACGCGGGCGAGGATCTTGTCGGTCTGCAAGGCGATCAAGCGATCACTCCTTCGTTCTTCAGTTGTTCGATGGTGGCGGTGTCGACGCCGAATTCGCGCAGCAGTTCGACCGTGTGTTCGCCGGCGTCGGGCGCCGCGTGGTGAAAGGCCTCGGGGTGCGGCACGGCCGAGAGGTTGATCGGCGAGCGCACCAGTTGCACGTCGCCGAGCGCCGGATGCGGTGCGGGCCGCGTCATGCGCAGGTGCTTGGCCTGGGCGTCCTCGAACGCCTGGCCCACATCGTAGATCGGACCGCAGGGCACGCCCGCAGCGTTGAGACGCTCGACCAGTTCGCTCGCACTCATGCGCTCGGTCGCGGCGTTGATCTCGGCATCGAGCGCGCGGCGGTTGCGCAGGCGCGAGCGCACGTCGGCGTAGTCGGGGTTGGCGGGCAGGTCGGGCACGCCGATCACCGTGCACAGCGCGGCAAAGGCCTTGGGCGAGGTCGGCGCGATGTTGACCAGGCCGTCGCTCGCCCGATAGGTGCCCATCGCCGCGAGCGTGGGATGGAAGTTGCCCTCCTGGCCCGGCACCTCGCCGCTCATGGTGTAGCGCGCGCCCTGGAAGTCGAGCTTGTTCAGCATGGATTCGAGCAGCGAGGTGTGCACCCATTGCCCCTCGCCCGTCTGCTCGCGGTGCAGCAGCGCGAGCAGGATGCCCTGGCCGAGGAACATGCCGGCGGTGGTGTCGGAGATCGCCACGCCCGCGCGCATCGGCCCGCGGCCCGGCTCGCCGGTGATCGACATCAGACCGCTCATGCCCTGCACCACCTGGTCGACGCCGGGGCGTTCGCTGTACGGCCCGGTCTGGCCGAAGCCGGAGATGCTCGCGAGGATGACGCGCGGGTTGATGGCGCGAAGCTGCTCGTACTCGAGGCCGAGGCGCTGCTTGACGTCGGCGCGGAAGTTCTCCACCACGATGTCGGCGCGCGCCACCATCGTGCGCAGCAATCGCGCGCCTTCGGGGTGCTTGAGGTCGATGCACACGCTGCGCTTGTTGCGGTGCAGGTTCTGGTCGTCGGCGCCGCGCCGGCGCCCGGTGATGGAGCCGCCCGACTGCGCGGGCGGCGGCTCGATGCGCACCACGTTCGCGCCCCAGTCGGCAAGCAGCCGCACAGCCGTCGGCCCGGCGCGAGCGATGGTGAGGTCGAGCACGGTGCAGCGCGACAACGGCAGGGAGACGGGTGAGGCTGGCATGCGTCCGGCATCGCGGGTGCGACTTCTGATGTATCAGTAGCGATTCTAGATATTCAACAAGTAGGCGCCGCGTTGGCCGCCCGTCCGGCGCAGCTATGCTTGCCGCGCCCGGTGCAGAGGCACGAACAACCATCGACGGAGGGACGTGAAGTGACCCAGACCTGCTCCGCATGCGGAGCCCCCAACGACGCCTCCGCCCGCTTCTGCAAGCGCTGCGGCACCGCACTCGCCGAACCGGCCGCAGCGCCCGCCGACATCGTCTGCGCCGGCTGCGGCCACGCCAATGCGGGCGGCGCGAAGTTCTGCCGGCTGTGCGGCACCCGGCTCGCGGCAACCGGCGCGCCTGCGGCCGACGCCGGGGACGACCGCACTGTCATCCTGCCGAAGAGCCGGCCGGCAGATCCCCTGCCCGCAGCCCTGCCGCCGGCCGACATCGGCGACGACGAAACCTTCGCGCCGACCCTTCCGCCGGCCGCTGCGAAAGCGGCCGGCGAGTCGCCGCGAGTTCCTGCCGCCCCATCCGAAGACGACGCCCGCGCCGCGATCCGCGCGGCGCTGAAGCCGTCCTCGCCGCCGGCTGAACCGCCGTCATGGGCAGCCGAGGCGCCTGCGCGGTCGACAGGCTTTCCAGTCCTGCCGCTGCTGCTGTCGCTGGTGGTGCTGATCGCCGCGGGCGCAGCCGGCTACTGGTGGTCGCAGCGCGGGGCGGCGGCCGTACCGGCTGTCGAATCCGTGCCAGCCGCTGCCACCGATGCGCCGGCTGCAGCGGCGGACGTGGCCGCTTCCGCCCCGGCGGCCTCGGCCGTGGTACCGGCCGCTGCGCCCGCCGATGCGGGCGAGGCCGCGACGGCACTGCCCGCGGCCGAACCGGCGGCAGCGTCACCGCAACCAGCGCCCGAGCCGACGCCTGCGCCGCCTCCCCAGCCGGCCGCCACGCGCAGCACCGCCCCACGCGCGAAGGCGCC
>JAKFDI010000016.1:0-30703 GCA_036676235.1 Rhizobacter sp.
CCGCCACCGCCGCCGCCGCCGGACGAATCGGTGCCCGCCGAGCCGGCGCCGCCGCCCGCCAGACCGCCGACTGCCGCCAGGCCGCCGAGCGAGGCATTGCCGGAATCACCGTCGCCGCCGCCGGAGAGGTTCAACGCACCCGAGCCGCCGCCGCGCGCCGCGCTGCCCGCGAGCGCGCCGCCGCTGCGCTGGGCATTGACCGAAGCCGCCAGGCCGCCGGTGCCGTTGCCGTTGCCGCCGCGCCCGCCATCGGCGCCGCTGGCATCGCCACCGCGTCCGCCACGACCCGCGGTGGCGCTGCCGTTGTTGGCGCTGCCGTTGGTGGCCGCACCGGCCGTCGCGCTGCCGTTGGTCGCGCTGCCGCCGCTGCCGCCCATGCCGCCGTTGCCGCCGCTGCCGGCATCGCCGCCGTTGCCGCCGGTGCCGCCGTTGCCGTTGCCGGTGCCGCCGTTGCCCACGCCGCCGTAGCCGTCGCCGCCACGTCCGCCGCGCGCGCCATTCGCGTTGCCGGTGTTGTAGGCGTTGTTGCCGATGCCGTAGACGCTGATGTTGCTGACCGAGCCTTCCAGCCTGGCCGTGGCAACCGCGCGATTGGTGTTGAAGGCGTCGCTGAAGGTCGAGGTGGCCGTCGAGCCATTGTTCGCCGCGGCGTTGCCGTAGTCCTGCGCATGCGCACGGCCGCGGTTTTCACGGTTGTCGCCGGTGCTCTTGTTGTTGTTCTGGTCCGAGTTGGTGCTCTTGTTGTTGTTCAGGTCGGAGTTGCTGGTCTGCGTGGCCGTCGAGAACTCGTTCGCCGCCGCGCCGCTCGTGCCCGTCTGCGTGGAGGTGGCGGTCGCCGTCTGCGTGCTGTCGCCGTTGTTGCCGTCGGAATTGGTATTCACCGGATTCGCCCAGGCCGGCGCTGCTGCGCCGAAAGCCAGAGCGAGCGCCGATGCAAGCATCGTCTTCGTCATGGTGGTCACTCCTCGAGGTTGATGAAACGGATTCGGTGATCAGTGCCGAACCGCTGGACGCTTTGCAACAACAGGGCCAAGGCCCTGACGCGCACGGCAACTCGTTGATTCGCAAGACGAAACCTCGCACCAGCTCGAAGCGCACCGCGACACGGCTATGGCGCCGTCGACCCCGACTGTCTCGACCGTGTGACACCACCGCACGCACCGGATCGCCCGCGCGCGCCTCGTCTTCACTCGACAAAGCCGTTGTCCTGCCGGTGTTCGCGAACTGTCACGCCGGCGTGACACCACCGAGGCGCCGAGGCACTCGCAAGACCGCACGCCGTCGATGCAAAAGCAGCGCACAGCCTCATGCGGCTCATACGAACTAGGGAGGATTTCAGTGCTGCCGCCGACCGGCGGCAGCTATCAAGCAAACGCCGCGGATCCGGCTCTGCCGGTCCGCTGGCGTGCCCCCTGGGGGGCGCGCGAAGCGCGTAGGGGGGGGCCTAACTCAACCCATGCTTGGACATCAACCGATACAGCGTCATGCGCGAGACGCCGAGGTTTCGTGCCGTCTGGCTGACGTTTTCGCCGGCGTGCATCAGGCCCATCGCGATGGCGCTCTTCTCGGCCAGGATGCGGGCGTCGATGAGCGGCTGCACGGCGATGCCGTCCACCCGTGGTTCGAGCCCGAGATCCTGCAGCGCCACGAGCCGCCCTTCGGCCATCACCATCGCGCGGCGCACGCGGTTCATCAACTCGCGCACGTTGCCGGGCCACGAATGCGCCTGCATCGCCAGCAGCGACCGGCGGCTGAATCCCTTCAGGCGCGGGCTGCGCTCGCGCTCGAACTGCATGAAGAAGTGCTGCGCCAGCACCTCGATGTCGTCGCGCCTTTCGCGCAGCGGCGGCACCGCGAGCGGCAGCACATTCAGGCGATAGAACAGGTCTTCGCGAAACGTGCCGCGCGCCACGGCCAGCTCGAGGTCGACGTGCGTGGCAGCCAGCACACGCACCTCCACCTGAATGCTGCGTGTGGAGCCGACGCGGTTGATCGTCTTCTCCTGCAGGAAGCGCAGCAGGTTGGTCTGCAGTTCCAGCGACAGGTCGCCGATCTCGTCGAGGAACAAGATGCCGCCGCCGGCGGCCTCGATCAGGCCGCGCTTGTCGCGCGTGGCGCCGCTGAACGAGCCCTTCTCGTGGCCGAACAACTCCGACTGGATGAGCGAAGGCGGCAGCGCTCCGCAGTTGATCGCAACGAACGGCCCGTGCGCGCGCGACGACAGGCGGTGCACGGCCTGCGCCGTGAGTTCCTTGCCGCTGCCGCTCTCGCCGCTGATGAGCACCGGCGCATCGACCTTGGCCACGCGGCGGATCTGCCGCAGCAGGTGCTGCATCGCGGCGCTCTGGCCGACGATCGGCTCGTCGCGGCTGCGCTCCACCACGCGCGTGGCCGATCGCAACACGGCATGGCCGTGGGCATGGCCGAGCACGAGCGTCAGGCGCGGCAAGTCGACCGGTGCGGTGTGGTGGTCAAAGAGGCGGTCGACGACGAGATCGCGGCACGCCGGCAAGGCCAGCGCCTCGCGATCGAACACGCCCACCCATTCGAGCGCACGATGCCGGTCGAGAAATGCGTCGAGTTCGTTGCAGCGGTGTTCGTCGACGGCGCCGCACACCAGCAGGCCCACGTCGATCGACTGTGCGGCGAGCATGCGCTCGGCCAGGCGCAGGTCGGTGGCGAGGTACAGGTTCCAGCCGGCGGCGCACAGGCCGTCGCGCAGTGCCACATCGGGCTCGCCCGGCATGACACACAGAAGCCGCCGCTCGCTCATGATGTTCGAGCCGGCGCGGCGCGGCGCATGCCGGCGCGGGCCGCGACGATGAGGCCGGACGTGTTGTTCTTGCGGCGTCGCGTCATGGGCTACTTCCCCCACGCAGTCGATAAGCCATCGGATGGGCCGTTCGCACCGGGAGAGTCGGCGCGCGAGCGGTCAAACCGTTTGTAAATCGATGCTACCGCCAACAAGGCCGACAAGGCAGCCGGCGCGTCCTTCAATGTGGGGAGAAATCGCGGCGCCGCGCGTGGCGGCACGCACGTTCAGTGCGGCGAGTTCATGCCGCCTCGGCGAACTCTTCGGTGTCGACCTCGGCCTGCGTGGCCGGCACGTAGCGCGGCCCGGCCGCGGCGCCGGGGCGGAACATGTCATCGAGGCGCGCCATCGTGTCGGCATTGAGCGTCACGGCATCGGCGCCGAGATCCTCGTCCAGATGCGCGATGCTGCGCATGCCCGGAATGGCAATCACATGCGGTGCCTTTGCCAGCAGCCAGGCAAGCGCCAGTTGCGCCGGCGTACATCCGGCCTCTTTGGCGAGCACCGTGTAGCGCTCGAGCAGCGGCAGGTTCGCAGCGAAGTTGTCGGGCTGGAAACGCGGCATGGCGCGGCGGATGTCGCGCGCACCGAGCGTGTCGAGCGGCGGCATCCGGCCCGTGAGCCAGCCGCGCGCGAGCGGGCTGAAGGCGACGAAGGCAGCGCCCAGTTCGCGGCAGGTATCGAGCACAGCGATCTCGGCGTTGCGCGTCCACAGCGAGTACTCGGTCTGTACGGCGCTGATCGGGTGCACGGCATGCGCCTTTCGCAAGGTTGCGGCCGAGACTTCCGACAGGCCTAGCGTGCGCACCTTGCCTTCGCGCACCAGGTCGCTCATCGCACCCACGCTGTCTTCGATCGGCACCTGCTTGTCCCAGCGGTGCAGGTAGTAGAGGTCGATCACCTCGGTGCGCAGGCGCCGCAGGCTCTCTTCGCAGCTGCGCTTGAGCGTGGCCGGCCGGCCGTCGATGACACGCTTGCCATCGACGCCGTGCAGGCCGCCCTTGCTGGCTAGCGTGAACTTGGAACGGTGTTTCGAGAGCACCTTGCCGACCAAGTCTTCGTTGACGCCGAAGCCGTAGAGGGCGGCGGTGTCGAAGAGCGTGACGCCTTGGTCAAGGGCGTGGAGCAGCAGTGCTTGTGCCTGCTCGAACGGGGGCGGGTCGCCGTAGGCATGGCTGAGGTTCATGCAGCCGAGGCCGAGGGCTGTGACTTGGAAGGGGCCGAGCTGGCGTTGTCGCATGCGGGAATTCTCTTTGCTGCGGGTGTGTGGCGCTGTCGCGTGGGGTGTCGGGGTGCCGCTGGCGCGTGGTTGATATGACCTCGTATGGACGACGGCGCCCGGAATTCGCCCGGGCAGGGCGAGTCACTTTCTTCTGCTGGCCCAGAAGAAAGTAACCAAAGAAGAGGGCCCCCAACAAGACCGATCTTTATGGCTATAGGCCAGAGGCGGTTGCTGGCGGCCAGAGGGCTTGAAGCCGACAGCCGTCCAAGCCGCGCCAAGGGCGCTCTGTCCTGAAACACGGTGCGCTGTTGCGCCGCCCGGAGCTAACGGGGTTGAACAAAGCGCCGCAGGCGCGTCTGTGGGCGCCGGCCGCTTCAGCCCGTCTGCCCCATGCCGGCACCTCTGGTCTGGATGCAGAAGTCTGGTCGGATCAGAGGCTCTTTTCTTTGGTTACTTTCTTTTGAGCCAGCAAAAGAAAGTGACTCGCCCTGCCCGGGCGAATACCGGGCGCCGTATCACAAGGCGAGGTCACATCAACCACGCGACAGCGGCACCGCGGCACAGCACGCGACAGCGGCACAAAAACTCACCCCGCAGCGTTCAACTGCTGCTCCAGCTGATGCAACACCCGATAGCAAGGCAACACCTTGGCAACACTCGCATTCGGCTCCCGCCCCTCGCGAATCGCAGCAAAGAACTCGCGGTCCTGCAGCTCGATGCCATTCATCGACACATCCACCTTCGACACGTCGATCTTCTCTTCCTTGCCATTCACCAGATCGTCATACCGTGCGATGAACGTGCCGTTGTCGCAGATGTAGCGGAAGAACGTCCCGAGCGGCCCATCGTTGTTGAACGACAGCGACAAGGTGCAGATCGCGCCGGTCGAACTCTTGAGCTGGATCGACATGTCCATCGCGATGCCCAGCGTCGGATGGATCGGCCCCTGCACCGCATGCGCCTGCACGATCTCGCCGCCGCTCTGGTAGGCGAACAGGTCCACCGTGTGCGCGGCGTGGTGCCACAGCAGGTGGTCGGTCCAGCTTCGCGCCTGGCCCAGCGCGTTCATGTTGGTGCGGCGGAAGAAGAAGGTCTGCACGTCCATCTGCTGGATCTTCAGCTCGCCGGCCGTGATTTTCTTGTGCAGGTACTGGTGGCTCGGATTGAAGCGCCGCGTGTGGCCGCACATCGCGACAAGCCCGGTCTGCTTCTGCAGCGCCACCACCGCTTCGGCATCGGCTAGGCTGTCGGCCATCGGAATCTCGACCTGCACGTGCTTGCCGGCCTTCAGGCACTGGATGGCCTGCGCGGCATGCATCTGCGTGGGCGTGCACAGGATGACGGCGTTCACGTCGGCCAGCGCCAGGCTGTCGGCCAGATCGGTGCTGACGTGGCCGATGCCGTACTTGGCCGCCACTTCCTTGGTCTTCTCAAGATCGCGGCTGACCAGCGAGACGACTTCCACGCCGTCGATCAGCTTGATCGCGTCCAGATGCTTGATGCCGAATGCGCCGGCACCGGCGAGTGCAACCTTGATGGTCATGTGTTGTTCTCCAGGATCAGGTGGCCCACGGCCGTGTTCGATGCGGGCACGTGATAGAAGCGGTGCCGAAGCGTGGGCGCCTTGTCGCTCATCGCGCCGCGGGCAATGAGCCACATCACGAGTTCGATGCCCTCCGACCCGGCTTCGCGCACGTAGTCGATGTGCGGCACCTTGGCGAGGCCCTCGGGGTCGGCGATCAACCGGTCGAGGAACAGGTTGTCGAACTCCCTGTTGATGAGCCCGGCGCGCGGCCCCTGCAGTTGGTGGCTCATGCCGCCGGTGCCCCAGATCTGCACCTTGAGCGGCCGGTCATAACTCTCGACAGCCTTGCGGATCGCGCGCCCGAGGTTGAAGCAGCGCTGGCCCGAGGGCACCGGGTACTGCACCACGTTGACGGCGAACGGGATCACCGGGCAGGGCCACGCGTCCGGCTGGCCGCACATCAGCGACAGCGGCACGGTCAGGCCGTGGTCCACGTCCATCTTGTTGACGATGGTGAGGTCGAAGTCGTCCTGGATCACCGACTGCGCGATGTGCGCGGCCAGGTCCGGATGGCCCTGCACCACCGGAACCGGGCGCGGCCCCCAGCCTTCGTCGGCCGGCTGGTAGCGCTCGGCGCAGCCGATGGCGAAGGTGGGAATCATGTCCAGGCTGAAGGCCGTGGCATGGTCGTTGTAGACGAGGAAGATCACGTCGGGCGTGTTCTCCTTCAGCCACTGCTTGGAGGGCTCGTAGCCCGCGAACAGCGGCTGCCAGTACGGCTCGGCCGTCTTGCCGAGGTCGAGCGCCGCACCGATGGCAGGCACATGCGAGGTGTAGACGGAGGCGGTGATGCGGGCCATGGTCAAGTGTTCTCGGTGCGGCCGGCGTGGCCTTGCGGTTGGCGATGGGCCTGGGCGTCGCCCTCTTCGCCGGTGCGGCGGTTGCCCTCGGCCGAGCGGCCGCCCTTGATCATCATGTCGCGGTATTCCTCTTCGGTCATGCCGGTCATGCTGCCGGCCATCTGCTGGAAGCTCTTTCCGTCGGTGGCGCCGATCTTGGCGAGGAAGTAGATGTTGCCGCCGAGCGATATGCAGCGGTTCAGGTCGCGGGCCAGCACGGCCTGCTTCTGTTCCTCCGTCATCGCCCATTCATCGAGATAGGCGCGCTCGTTCTCCTTGAAGCGCGCCCGGTTCTCGGCCTTCATCAGCGACATGCAGAACTGGTTGAGGTGGTAGCCGAGGCGCGATTGCTCGGCGTCGAAGATGGTCGTGCCGGGCACGTCCAGGTAGGGTTTGTCGAGGGACATGGCGCTCTCCTATCGGCTCTCTTCGGGCCAGTACAGCCGCATCGGGTTGTCGACCAGCAGCTTGCGCTGCAGCTCGGCGGTGGTGGCGATGTGCGGGATGAAGTCGACCAGCAGGCCGTCGTCGGGCATGTGGTCCTTGAGGTTCGGATGCGGCCAGTCGGTGCCCCACAGCACGCGGTCGGGGAAGGTATCGACCAGGCGCTTCGCGAAGGGCACAACGTCACGGTACGCGTTCTTCTCGCCGTTCAACGCCTTCGGGCCGGTGACCGACAGGCGCTCCGGGCAGCTCACCTTCGACCAGATGTTCTCGTGCTCGCGCATGAGTTTGACGAACAGCTCGAACTCGGGGCCGTCGACGGGCTTGCTCACATCGGGCCGGCCCATGTGGTCGACGACCACCGTGGTCGGCAGCGCGGTGAAGAAGTCCCACAGCTCGGGCAGGTCCACCGCCTCGAAGTAGATGACGATGTGCCAGCCGAGCGGCGCGATGCGCTGCGCGATCTCCATCAGCTCGTCCTTGGGCGTGAAGTCGACCAGGCGCTTGACGAAGTTGAAGCGCACGCCGCGTACGCCGGCGGCATCGAGCTGCTGCAGTTCCTCGTCGCTGATGCTGCGCTTGACGGTCGCGATGCCGCGCGCCTTGCCGTTCGAGTGCATCAGCGCATCGACCAGCGCGCGGTTGTCGGCGCCGTGGCAGGTGGCCTGCACCACCACGTTGCGCGCGAAGCAGAGGTGGTCGCGCAGCGCGAAGAGCTGGTCCTTCGACGCATCGCAAGGCGTGTACTTGCGCTCCCGCGCGAAGGGAAATTCGGCGCCGGGGCCGAAGACGTGGCAATGCGCATCGACGCTTCCGGGCGGGACCTTGAATGCCGGCTTCGACGGGCCGCTGTACCAGTCCAGCCAGCCGGGGGTCTTCTGAAATTCCATGGCGATCTCGATTGAAGGGGTTCGATCAGCGCTTCCGCTTGACCTTGGACAAGATGCGATCGGCTTCGCATCGCCAATCGGCGCTGCGGGCGAAGTCCTTCGTGCCTTTGGCGCCGAACAGGCCGTCGTCGGCGAGGTCGGCCACCCAGGCCTGGCGTTCGGCGGTGCCGGCGGCCGACCAGGGTTCGAGGCCGATGTCGCGCACGGTCTCGGCCACCTCGCGCACTTCTTCGCTGCGGCGGCGCCCGTGCTCGATCACGCGCTGGAAGAAGTAGGCGCCCTGCTTCTCCCAGTCGATGCCGGGGAAGGTCTCTTTCAGCGACGCGAGTACCGCATCTTCGACGCCGTAAGCGCGCGCGGCGGTAAAGCTCTCGATGACCATGGCTTCCAGGCCCTTGATCATCACGCTGCGGCACATCTTGGTGGCGGACGCGACGCCGAGCTTGTCGCTCGCGACCTTGGCGTCGAAGCCGAGCGTGTTCAGGTGAGGCAGCAGTTCGGCCGCGTTCGGCCCGCCGAGCAGCAGCGGCACCTTGATGCGGTAGGGCGGGATGGACGTCATCACCGCGCCCTCGACGTAGCGCGCGCCGGCAGCGTCGATGAGCTGTGCGGCGCGCTGCTTGGCGCCGGGGGAGGCGGAGTTGAAGTCGAGGAAGAAGGCGGTCTGCTTGATGGCCGGCGCGCAGGCCTCGGCCACGGGCACGGCTTGGCTGGCGGTGACGGCGGAGACGATGAAGTCGGCTTGCGATGCCAGATCGGCATGGGACGCGGCGAGGGCCACGCCGTGCTGCGCCGCGTGTTCGCGCAGCGCGCCGGCTTGCGAACCGTCGAGCTTGAGGTCGTAGGCGCTGATTTGCACGCCTTGGGCGCGCAGGTCCTCGGCCAGGATGCGACCGACTTCGCCGTAGCCGATGAGGCCGATGTGCCAGGTCTTGGGGTCTTGCGGGATGCTCATCTGGGAATGCCTTGGAGGATCGTGAGGCCGCTGGCCCTCACCCTAGCCCTCTCCCAGAGGGAGAGGGGACAGGTCGGGCGCGCTTGCACAGAGAGAGAGAGAGAGAGAGAGGAAACAGGACGGAGCGTGCGCGGTCTGCTCCCTCTCCCTCTGGGAGAGGGCTGGGGTGAGGGCAGCGGCCGGCCACACATGCTCAGTCGATGTACTTGAGCCCCGCCTTCTCCAGCCCCTCACGCATCTTGTACATGTCCAGCCCCAGCACGCCCGACGCCAGCTTCGCCCGCTTCTCCGTCTCCAGGTTCTCTCGCGCCTCGGCCGCATCCGCCACCTGCTGCGCGATGGCCGCCGGCACCACCACCACGCCGTCGTCATCGGCCAGCACCACGTCGCCCGCGTTCACCAGTGCACCGGCGCAGATCACCGGAATGTTGACCGAGCCCAGCGTCGCCTTGATCGTGCCCTTGGAACTGATGGCGCGGCTCCACACCGGGAACTGCATGGCGGTCAGGTCCTTCACGTCGCGCACGCCGGCATCGATGATCAAACCCTTCGCGCCACGCGCGAGAAAACTTGTCGCCAGCAGGTCGCCGAAAAAGCCGTCGGTGCAGTCGGCCGTGACCGCGGCGATCACGATGTCGCCCGGCTGAATCTGCTCGGCCGCCACATGCATCATCCAGTTGTCGCCCGGCTGCAGCAGCACGGTGACGGCGGTACCGCAGGCATGCGCGCCGACGTAGATCGGCCGCATGTACGGTTTCATCAGGCCGACGCGGCCCATGGCTTCATGCACGGTGGCGCTGCCGAAGCGCGCCAGCTTCTCAGTGGCCGCCTTGTCCGCGCGCACGATGTTGCGCTTGACGATGCCGAGGTTGTTCATCGCAATGCTCATGGCTTACTTCCCTTTCGCCTTCAAGGCCGCATCCAGGCGCGGATAGACACGCCGCGCATTCGCCTCGTACACCTTGTGCTTGTCTTCGGCCGAAAGAATCGTCGAGGCCTCGATATAGCGCTTGGTGTCGTCGTAATAGAAGCCCGTCTCCGGGTCGATGCCGCGCACCGCGCCGATCATCTCGCTCGCGAAGAGGATGTTGTCCACCGGGATCACCTTCGTCAGCAGGTCGATGCCCGGCTGGTGGTAGACGCAGGTGTCGAAGAAGACGTTTTTCAGCAAGTGCTCGGAGAGCAGCGGCTTCTTCAGTTCCTGCGCCAGCCCGCGGTAGCGGCCCCAGTGGTAAGGCGCGGCGCCGCCGCCGTGCGGGACGACGAACTTGAGCGTCGGGAAATCCTTGAACAGATCGCCCTGGATGAGCTGCATCACCGCCGTGGTGTCGGCGTTGATGTAGTGCGCGCCCGTGGTGTGGAAGCAGGCGTTGCAGCTCGTGCTCACGTGCACCATCGCCGGGATGTCGTGCTCGACCATCTTTTCGTAGATGGGGTACCAGTGGCGATCGGTCAGCGGCGGGCTGGTCCAGTGGCCGCCCGAGGGGTCGGGGTTCAGGTTGATGGCGACGTTGCCGTATTCATTGACGCACTTCTCCAGCTCGGGAATGCAGGTCTTCGGATCGACCCCTGGCGACTGCGGCAGCATCGCCGCGCCGATGAAGTTGTCGGGAAAGAGCTGGCTCACACGGAAGCAGAGCTCGTTGCAGATCGCCGCCCAGGTCGACGACACCTCGAAGTCGCCGATGTGGTGCGCCATGAAGCTCGCGCGCGGGCTGAAGATCGTGAGGTCGCTACCGCGCTCCTGCATCTTCTTGAGCTGGTTGTTGACGATGGACTCGCGCAACTCGTCGTCGCTGATCGACAGCTCGCTCACCTTCGGCTTCGCCGCCGGGTCCTTGATGCCGGCGATCTGCCGGTTGCGCCACGCCTCCAGCGCCTTGGGCGCGGTGGTGTAGTGGCCGTGAATGTCGATGATGAGACTCATGCCTTCTTTCCTTTCCAGACCGATGCGGGAACCATCGCCTCGCCGCGCATCAGCAGGCGGGCGGTGCGCAGCAAGGCGGCGCGGGTGACGTTCTGCGGATTCGCCGGGTCGAGCGCCAGCTCCACGCTGAACTCGCCAGTGGGGTGCTCCACCGAGACCTTCTTGATGTCGCCTTCGGGCATCACGGCAACGCCCTCGCACACCGTGCCGTCGAGCACGCAGGCCGTGCCCACCGTCACGGCCGCCAGCACGCCGATGGCGTCGTGGCACACGTGCGGGATGAAGCTGCGGGTGGTGAGCGCACCGCCGTTCTTGGGCGGCGCGATCAGCGTCATCTTGGGGTAGTTCTTGCTCGTCACGTCGCCAAGACCCATGGCGTGGCCGCAGGCGATGCGCAGGGTTTCGAGCCGCGCCTTCAACTCCGTGTCGGCGTTCAGCTCGGCCACGCTCTCGTAGCCGGTGCGGCCCACCGCGCTCGCCTTGAACATCACGAGCGGCATGCCGTTGTCGATGCAGGTCACCTCGACGCCGTTGATGGTGTCGCGCACGTTCCCGGTGGGCAGCAGGCCCGCGCACACCGAACCCGCGGTCTCGAGGAAGTTGATGGTGATGGGCGCCGAGGTGCCCGGCACGCCGTCGATGCGGGCGTCGCCTTCGTACTCCACCACCCCGCCGGGCGTCTGCACCGTGATGTCGCACTGCATGTCGGTGTTGAGCGTCAGCACACGGAAGGTGCTGGTGTCACCTTGCGGCTTCACGAGCCCGGTCTCCAGGGCGAACGGCACCACGGCGGCGAGCATGTTGCCGCAGTTGGGCGTGGTGTCGACCGTCTCCTTGTCGGGCTGCAACTGCGCGAACAGGAAGTCGAGATCGACGCCTTCGGTCGTGCTGCGCCGCACGATGCCGACCTTGCTGGTCAGCGGGTGCGCGCCGCCCAGGCCGTCGATCTGGCGCTTGTCGGGCGAACCCATCGCGGCGAGCAGCACGCGGTCGCGGGTCGGAATGTCGGCGGGCAGGTCGGCTTCGTTGAAGAACGGGCCGCGCGATGTGCCGCCGCGCATGAAGAGGCAGGGAATCGCGGTTTGCATTCGGGCGCCTCGGCAGTGAACAGGACAACGTGCATTGTTGCCCGCTCCACCGTCACCCCGAGGCCCGCTCACCTATAGCAGCTATCGCAAAGCGGCATGGCGCCGCCCGGCGCCGCCGCGCCGGTCAGACGTGCATGTTCATGATGTCGCTGTAGGCCTGAACCAGCCGGTTGCGCACCTGCAAGGTGGCCTGGAAACCGATCGTGGATTTCTGCATCGCCACCATCGTCTCCTCGATCGAGACGGTCGAGCTGCCCATCTGCACCTCGCGCTGCATCGCCGAGGCCTCGTTCTGCGCCGCCGACACCGATTTCAGCGCCTGGCTCAGCGCCTGCGAGAAGCCGGCGCCCTCGGCGGCGTCGATCTTGCCCAGCGGATTGCCGCGCACGTCGAGCCCGGCGCGGGCCACGGCCTGGGCGAAATCGAAGGGCTTGAGGGTCACGTTCATGGCAAGGCTCCACACCGCTGCGAGTGCCGCAGGCCACGCACAACGGCCCACGCTCGGAAGGTGACGGGATCGTAGGCCAGCGCCGGCGCGCCGATGGGGCGAACTGGGCCGGCTTTGCGCGGCTGTTCCCCGCATACCGAAGCACCCGCCGTCCGAATAATCGACGCCCAACGAGGGACCGTTCAAGGTCCCCGAATCAGAACCTGAGCACGATGGACAACGCTGTCGCACTGAACCACCCGAACATGGCCCCTGCCGCCCCCGGCTTCGGCTCGCGTCTGGCCGCCATGCCGGCGCGCAGCAAGATGGCGCTCGGCCTGGGCATCGCGGCGCTGGCCGCCGTGGTGTTCGCGATGACGCTGTGGAGCAGCCAGGGCGACTACAAGGTGCTCTACGCCAACCTGTCCGACAAGGACGGTGGCGCCATCCTTGCCCAGCTCTCGCAGATGAACGTGCCCTACCGGCATGCCGACGGCGGCGCCGCCATCCTGGTGCCCGCTTCGCAGGTGCACGACGTGCGCCTCAAGCTCGCCTCGGCCGGCCTGCCCAAGGGCTCCATCGTCGGCTTCGAGCTGATGGACAACGCCCGCTTCGGCCAGACGCAGTTCCAGGAGCGCCTGACCTTCCAGCGCGGCCTCGAGGGCGAACTGACACGTTCCATCAACGCCTTGGCCGCCGTGCAGGCTGCCCGCGTGCACCTCGCGCTGCCCAACCAGAACGGCTTCTTTCGCGAACAGCAAAAGCCCAGCGCCTCGGTGATGCTCACCCTGCACCCGGGCCGCACGCTGGACCGCGCGCAGATCGCCGGCATCGTGCACCTCGTCTCGTCCAGCGTGCCCGAGATGAGCCCCAAGGCCGTGAGCGTGCTCGACCAGACCGGCGCCCTGATCTCCGGCCCCGAGGCGAACGCCGGCACGGGGCTCGACGCCAAGCAGCTCCAGTACGTCGCCCAGATCGAGCAGGGCTACAGCAAGCGCATCCTCGCGCTGCTCGAACCCGTGGTCGGCCGCGAGAACCTGCGCGCCACCGTCACGGCCAACGTCGACTTTTCGCAGACCGAAGCCACCTTCGAGGAGTTCAAGCCGAACCAGGGCGCGGATGTGGCCACCACCGTGCGCAGCCAGCAGACCACCGTGGTGTCAGGCGGCACCGCGGCTCAGCCGAGCGGCGTGCCGGGTGCGGCCTCGAACCAGCCGCCGCTGCCGGCAACGGCGCCCATCACCGGCCCGGCGCAGCCGCTGCAGGCCGCGCAGGACGGCGGCGGCAGCTCGACCAGCCGGCGCGATGCGGTCACGAACTACGAAGTCGACAAGACGGTGCGCGTCACGCGCAACGCCACCGGCACGGTGAAGCGCCTGAGCGCCGCGGTGGTCGTCAACGACCGCACCGTCACGGATGCGCGCGGCAAGTCCAAGCAGGTGCCGCTGTCCACCGACGAACTCGCCAAGCTGACGGCACTGGTGCAGGAAAGCATCGGCTTCAGCGCCGAGCGCGGCGATTCGGTGAAGGTGATCAACGCACCCTTCCAGGTAGATACGGTCGAGACCGTGGAGCTGCCGTGGTGGAAGCAGCCGCAGGTGCTGGACATGCTGCGCGCCGGCGCCGTGCCGGCGGCGCTGGCCTTCGTCGGCCTGCTGGTGTTCCTCGGCATGGTGCGCCCGGCGATGAAGGCGCTGCTCGCCCCGCCGCCCCCGCCGCAGCCGGGCAGCCAGCTCGATGCCGTGGTAGCCGACGACGAGACGCTGCCGACGATCAAGGCCATCCAGGCGCCGCGAGCCATGCATCAGCTCGAAGACGCCCGCGCGCTTGCCAAACAGAACCCGGCGGCGGTGGCGAGCATCGTGCGCGGCTGGGTAAGCGGCGAAGCGAGCTGAGAATGAAAACGCCCCCTCGCTCACTTCGTTCGCTGCCCCCTGGACCCTGCAAGGGTCCCTTCGTGACCCTTGGGGCGCCTCAGTCCCTTGAGGTGGCCCGGCGGGACTGACATCCATGGCCACCAGCACCCCCGAAAACAGCGGCGTCGAAGACGCCGCCATCCTGCTCATGTCGCTTGGCGAGGAAGACGCCGCGCAGGTGTTCAAGCTGCTCGCACCCAAGGAAGTTCAGAAGCTCGGCGAAGCCATCGCGCGCCTCAAGTCGGTGACGAACGAGCGCGTGGACGGCGTGCTCGAGCGCTTCACGACCGTCGCCAACGAGCACAGCTCGCTCGTCTCCGACACCGACGAATACGTCAAGAGCGTGCTGCGCCGCGCGCTCGGCGACGACAAGGCCAACCTGCTGATCGACCGCATCCTGCACGGCAGCGATGTGAGCGGCCTGGAGAGCCTGAAGTGGATGGACGCCAGCTCGGTGGCCGAGCTGCTGCGCAACGAACACCCGCAGATCGTGGCCGCCATCCTCGTGCACCTGGACTTCGACCAGGCGTCCGACGTGCTCAAGCTCTTCGGCGAGCGCCAGCGCAACGAGGTGATGGTGCGCATCGCCACGCTCGACGGCATCCAGCCGAACGCGCTGAAGGACCTGAACGACGTGATGAGCAAGGTGCTCGCCGGCGGCGACAAGCTGCGCAAGGCCACGCTCGGCGGCGCGAAACCCGCCGCGGAAATCATCAACCTGATGGGCCAGAGCATCGAGACCTCGGTGCTCGACTACATCCGCGAGGCGGACAACGAGCTGGCCCAGAAGATCATGGACAACATGTTCACCTTCGACGATCTGTCCAAGGTCGACGACAAGGGCATCCAGGCGCTGCTCAAGGAAGTGCAGTCCGAATCGCTGGTCATTGCGCTCAAGGGCGCCACGCCCGAGATGCGCGAGAAGGTGTTCAAGAACATGTCCACCCGCGCGGCCGAGACGCTGCGCGAAGACCTCGACTCGCGCGGCCCGGTGCGGGTGTCGGAGGTCGAGTCGGAACAGAAGGAAATGCTGAAGATCGTGCGCCGTCTGGCGGACGAAGGCCAGATCGTGCTCGGCGGCGGCGGCGACGATGACTTCCTCTAAATCGAACCCGCAGTTCCGCAACGTGCCCCCGCCCGCGGGCGGTACCGCGCCCAAGAGTTCGGTCTACACGCGCTTCATCCCGCGCGAGGAACTCGACAGCTTCGCCGCGTGGAACCCGGGCTCGCTGTCGGGCGAGGACGACGGCGCGCCGAAGTCCGGCGTGCACAAGCCCCGCGCCGAGCCACCGCCCGCGCCGCCGGAGGATCCGTCGGTCGCGCTGAATGCCGCGCGCCAGTCGGGCTACCAGGACGGCTACCGCGACGGCATGGCTGCGCTCGACGCCTTCAAGCAGAGCTTCGCCGCGCAGATCAGCGCGCAGATGGGCCAGGTGACCCAGGCCTACACCTCGCAGCTCGACGATCTGCAGCAGGACATGGCGCGCGCGCTCGCCGTCTCGGCCACGCACCTGGCGCGCCAGATCGTGCGCAGCGAACTCGAGACGCGGCCCGAACTCGTGGCCGTGGTGGCGCAGCAGGCGCTGGAGACGCTGCTGCTGTCGGCGCGCCACATCACGGTGCGCGTGCATCCGGACGACCACGCCCTCGTCGCCCTCGGTGCCGAGGAGGTGCTGCAGGCCCGCGGCGCGCGGCTGCTGTCGGACGCGAGCATCACGCGCGGCGGCTGCCTGGTCGAGTCCGACATCGGCATCATCGACGCGAGCATCGAGACGCGCTGGCGCCGTGCCGCCGCCTCGCTCGGCTGCGACGGCCAATGGGAAGCCGGCACCGAGTCCGGCACCGACCCGGATGCGGAGGCCGCCGCATGATCAGTTCCCCCTTCGAGGCCAAGGCGCTCGCGCTGGCCGAGAACTGGCAGCGTTACCTCGGCGAGCTGCAAAGTTTTTCGGCCGACCCGGTGCCGCTCGAATCGCAAGGCCTGCTCGTGCGCGTGGCCGGCCTGGTGCTCGAAGCCGCCGGCATCCGCGTGCCGGTGGGTTCTGTCTGCGAAGTGCGCATGGACGGCCAGCCGCCGGTGCTGGCCGAGGTGGTGGGCTTTTCGGGCGACCGCGCCTACCTCATGCCCACGGGCGAGATTCACGGCCTGGCGAGCGGCGCGCGCGTCGTGCCGCGGCCGACCCCCGTGGTGCCGCTCAAGCTCGCCGCCACGAAGCACCCCTGGCGCCGCGGCGAAGACCGCACGCTGCACCTGCCGGTGGGCGACGGGCTGCTCGGCCGCGTGGTCGATTCGCACGGCCAGCCGATGGACCGCAAGGGCCCGCTGGACGTGGTGCACAACGAGCCGCTGATCCGCCGCCCCATCAACGCGATGGACCGCGACCCGGTGCGCCGCCCGCTGGACACCGGCGTGCGCGCGATCAACGCCATGCTCACCGTCGGCCGCGGCCAGCGCATCGGCCTGTTCGCCGGCACGGGCGTCGGCAAATCGGTGCTGCTCGGCATGATGGCGCGCTACACCGAGGCCGACGTGATCGTGGTCGGCCTGATCGGCGAGCGCGGCCGCGAAGTCAAGGAATTCATCGAAGACATCCTCGGCGAAGAGGGCCTGCGCCGCTCGGTGGTGGTGGCCGCGCCGGCCGATGCGCCGCCGCTCACGCGCATGCAGGGCGCCAACTACGCGACAGCCATTGCCGAGCACTTCCGCGACCGCGGCCAGCATGTGCTGCTGCTGATGGATTCGCTCACCCGCTATGCGATGGCGCAGCGCGAGATTGCGCTGGCCATCGGCGAACCGCCCGCCACCAAGGGCTACCCGCCGAGCTGCTTCGCCAAACTGCCGCAACTGGTGGAGCGCAGCGGAAACGGCATGGCCGGCGGTGGCTCGATCACGGCCTTCTACACCGTGCTTTCCGAAGGCGACGACCAGCAGGATCCGATCGCCGACGCGGCCCGAGGCATCCTCGACGGCCACATCGTGCTGTCGCGCGAGCTGGCCGAGGCCGGCCACTACCCGGCCATCGACGTCGAGAAGTCGATCTCGCGCGTGATGACCAACGTGGCCGCCAAGCCGCATATCGAGGCCGCACGGCGCTTTCGCCAGATGCACGCGCGCCACAGCAAGGCGCGCGACCTGATCCAGCTCGGCGCCTATGCCCCGGGCCACGACATCGAGCTCGACACCGCCGTTCGGCTGCACGAGCCGATGACCGCGCTGCTGCAGCAGAACATGCACGAAGCCGCGCCGCTGGCCGCGAGCGTCAAGCAGTTGCAAGCCATCGTGAGCTGAGTTTTCGAGCCGCAGCCCGTACCGCCTCAGAAGTAAGGACACCCCATGAACACGCTCGAACCCCTGCTGGCGCTGTTGTCGCAAACCGAGCGCGAGCGCGACGCGGCGCTGGCCGAATCGCAGCGCTGCACGCAGGCGCACGGCGCGGCGCAGTCGCAGGCCGACCAGCTGGTCGCCTACCGGCGCGACTACGAACAACGCTATGCCGAGAAGTTCAAGCAGGAAGGCGGCATGGAGCTGCTGCACGTCTACCGCTCCTTCATGGACCGGTTGAACGTCGCCGTCGACCAGCAGCAGCGCGTGGCGCAGCACACCCACCTCAAGGCCGAGCAGGCGCGCGCGGCGCTGATCGAGCAGGAAGTGCGCGTGGCCTCGGTGCGCAAGCTGGTCGAGCGCCGCCAGCACGAGATGCGCCTCGCCGCGGACCGCCGCGACCAGAAGCAGACCGACGAATTCGCCGCCCGCGCCGCCAGCCTGCGGCAGAGCCTGCTGAGTGCCGACGGCGTTCGGCTCGTCTAGACGACATCCATGCAAGTCACCGCCACCACTCCGAGCACTCCCGCGCCCGCCCCCGGCATGGCTGCCGGCCACGCCGACGACGGCGCGTTCGCCGCGCTGTTGTCGGGCCATGCCGAGGCGCCGGCTCCTGCTCCCTCGCCTGCCACGCAGCGCAGCGAAGCGGTCAACGCCGCCGCCCGGCGCGCCGAGGCGCAGAAGTCGTCGCGGCAGAAGTCCGAGGCCGCCGATCCGCAGCACGCGAAGACGGTGCCGAAGAACGCAGCGCAGGGCGCCGAGGCCGGCGACAAGACACATGAAGCCGAAGCGGCCGAGCCGGTCGAGGAGGCCGAGACGCCCGCCGGCGAGCAGCCGGTGCTCGACCCGGCGCTGCTCGAATGGCTCGCGGCCCTGAACCGGCCTGCAGCGGCGCCCGGCGCCGCGCATGCGCGCGCAGCGGGCGATGCAGCTGCCACCACCGGCGAACAGGTCCAGGGCGCCCGGCGCCTGCTGTGGCGCGAGGCGCCGGGGTTGGCCGGCACTGCACAGGCCGCGGCACAGAACGCCGCACTGACTGGCGGCGACGCCAAGCAAGCACTCGATATCGCGGCGCTGGTGCGCGACGCGGCAGGCACCGCCACCGCGGCCGCGGCAGACGAGGCACCGCTCGCCGCCCTGCTGCTGGAAGCCACGGCCGCGCCGGGCGAATCGGCGCGAATGCCCGACAGCCTGGCGGCCCTGGTCGCCACCGCGCCCGCCGCCGGCGAACGCGGCACCGCCGCACCACTCGCCGTGACCGTGCGCACGCCGGCCACCGCGCCCGAATTCCGCGAGGCGCTGGCCACGCAGGTCAGCGTGCTCGCGCGCGATGGCGTGCAGCAGGCGCGGCTGCACCTCAACCCGGCCGAGATGGGGCCGATCTCGGTGCAGATCGCGCTGCACGGCACTCAGGCGCAGGTGAACTTCGGCGCCGACTCGGCGGCCACGCGCGACATCCTCCAGGCCGGCCTGCCGGAACTGGCCGCCGCGCTCAGCCAGGCCGGGCTCACGCTCACCGGCGGCGGCGTGTCGCAGCATGCGCGCGGCGGCTCGCACGAGAACACGCCGGGCGGACAGGCCGGCGACGGGCTCGGCGGCGATGCCGATGCGCTGGACCCGGTGGCCGCAGCGCAGCACGAGCGCAGTAGCTTGCGAGCGGCGCTGGGTGGGGTCGACTTGTTCGCGTAGGGACGGGCCGCACGCTGCTGAGCTGGCCGGCTTCTGCCCCACGCCCCCTCACCCCCACCCTCTCCCCCGAGGAGGGGGAGAGGGAGCCAATACCCGCGCGGCTTGGCATTACTCCCTCTCCCGCTCGCGGGAGAGGGTGGGGGTGAGGGCGATCCGCGGGAAATCGAATAACCGGGAAACAACCCCCTTATCCGGGCATATCGCCAGCCCCCCGGCCGGACAATTTTCTTCATCACCAGCCTGGTCGCTCCCCGAGCGGCCGGCACCAAGAAAAGGGTTCCGAACCGATGGCCACCGCCGCCAATTCCGCCGCCAGAGGCGCCGCCGCGAAGGCAGCCGCTGAAGCTGTCGTGGTCGACGACAGCCCGACGGTGCCGCTTCGCGGCAAGAAGAAGAAGCTGCTGCTGATCGGCGCCGTCGTGCTGGCGGTGATGCTGCTCGCGGGCGGCGCCACCGCCTACGTCGTGGTCCAGAAGCGCGTCGCGGCGCAGGCTGCGAGCCTCGACCTCTACGGCGAGAGCGGGGCCCCCGAGGCCGAAAAGCCGGTCGACACCACGCCGCCCACCTTCCTGCCGCTCGACCCCTTCGTCGTGAACCTGGCCGACAAGGACAGCGACCGCTACGCCCAGGTCGGCATCACGCTGGAAGTGCAGGACGCCGCGGTAGCCGACAGGCTGCGCGCCTACATGCCGGCCATCCGCAACGGCATCCTGCTGGTGCTGGCGCAGAAGGGTTCGCCCGAGCTGCTCTCGGCCGAAGGCAAGCGCGCGCTCGCGACGGAAATCATGCGCGAGGCCGCGCGCCCGTTCGGCGACGCCGACGGCACGCCCGTGCGCGCCGTTCACTTCTCCAGCTTCATCATTCAGTGATGACGACCCCCGCTCGCCTTCGGCTCACTGCCCCCCGCGGGGGCGACGGCCAGCCTTGGGGCGGCCCGGCGGCTGGCCGCCGGACTCGCGTTGAATCATGAACCAGCAAATCCTCTCGCAAGACGAAGTCGATGCCCTGCTCCAGGGCATCACCGGCGAAAGCCAGAAGCTGGAGCAGGAAGACGCGCCGAGCGGCGGCATTCGCGACTACGACCTGGCCAGCCAGGAGCGCATCGTGCGTGGGCGCATGCCCACGATGGAGATCATCAACGAGCGCTTCGCCCGCAACATCCGCATCGGGCTGTTCAACTTCATCCGCAAGAGCCCGGAGATCTCCATCGGTGCGATCCGCGTGCAGAAGTACAGCGCCTTCCTGCGCGAGATCGTGGTGCCCACCAACTTCAATCTCGTGTCGGTGCGCCCGCTGCGCGGCTCGGGGCTGATCGTGTGCGACCCGGCGCTGGTGTTCTCGGTCATCGACGCGCTGTTCGGCGGTGCCGGCAAGTACCACACCCGCATCGAGGGCCGCGACTTCTCGCCCACCGAGCAGCGCATCATCACGCGCCTGGTCGAGGTGATCACCGACGAATACAAGAAGGCGTGGCACGGCATCTACCCACTGGAACTCGAGTACCAGCGCTCGGAGATGCAGCCGCAGTTCGCCAACATCGCGACGCCCAGCGAAATCGTGGTCGCGACCTCGTTCACGCTCGAGGTCGGCGACAGCACAGGAACCATCCACTTCTGTATTCCCTACTCGACGCTGGAGCCGATCCGCGACGTGCTGTATTCGACCATCCAGGGCGACAGCAACGAACCCGACCGGCGCTGGGTGAACCTGCTCAAGCAGCAGATCCAGTCGGCCGAGGTGGAACTGGTGGCCGAACTCGCGACCGCGCAGGCGACGGTGGAGCAATTGCTCTCGTTCAAGCCGGGCGATTTCATCGAACTCGACCTGCTGCCCAACATCCAGGCCAAGGTGTCGGGCGTGCCCATCCTCGAATGCCACTACGGCACCTCCAACGGCAAGTACGCATTGAAGGTCGACCAACTATTGACCAGCTCGAATCTGGGCTGGCTGGGAGTACAGAATGCAGCCTGACGACAACGGCGCCGGCGGGAACGCCGAAGACGCGATGGCGGCCGAATGGGCCGCGGCACTGGCCGAGACCAAGCCCGAATCCGCAAGCGAAGTGCAGAACGCCGAGCAGGTGGCGCCTGCCGCGTTCACCAACTTCGCCGCCACGCCGCCCATGGGCGCGGGCAACGACATCACGATGATCCTGGACATCCCCGTCCAGCTCACCGTGGAACTGGGCCGCACGCGCATCCCGATCAAGCACATCCTGCAACTCGCGCAGGGCTCGGTGGTGGAGCTGGAAGCGCTGGCGGGCGAGCCGATGGACGTGCTGGTCAACGGCTATCTGATCGCGCAAGGCGAGGTGGTGGTGGTGAACGACAAGTTCGGCATCCGCCTGACCGACATCGTGACGCCGAGCGAGCGCATGCGGCGCTTGAGTCGGGCGGCTTGATCCCGAGAGGCTTCGGCAAGCTCAGCCCGGGCCTTCGACAGGCTCAGTCCGAACGGGAGTGGGGATGGCAGCGCTCACGCGCCGACCCGTTCGCACTCAGCTTGTCCAAGTGCCCGCAAACCCAACCCACCCGCGCTGAAAGCAGTCCAGGCGCCCCATGACCAGCACCCTCACCCCTCTTCTCTGGTTCATCGCCATCATCGCGATGATTCCGCTCGCCCTGTGGCTGCTCAAGCGCACCCCGATGGGCGGCGCCACCGCGCAGGGCGCGATGCGCACCATCGCCGCGCTGCCGATCTCGCCCAACCAGCGGCTGCTCACCGTCGAGGTCGGCCAGGGCGACGACCGGCAGTGGCTGGTGCTCGGCGTGACGTCGCACCAGATCACCACGCTGCACGTCATGCCGCCGCAGGCCGACGTGCCGGCGTCGCCACCCGGCATGCCGCCGGTTCCGTTCGCGCAACTGCTCGGCAAGCTGCGCCAGGACAAGGGGAACCGCGGTGTCCGCTGATCGCGCCTCTCTTTTTCGAGCCCCTCTTTTTCGCACCCTCCGCGGCGCGGCCTTCATTGCCGGCCTGTCGGTGTTGTCGGCCGTTCCCTTCGAGGCTTTAGCGCAGACCGCGCCCGCCGCCGGCAACGCCGGGCTGCCGCTGCTCATCGGCCAGCAGGCCGGCAGCACCAGCTACTCGGTGCCCATCCAGACACTGCTGTTCTTCACGGCGCTCAGCTTCCTGCCCGCCGTGCTGCTGCTGATGACGGGCTTCACCCGCATCGTCATCGTGCTGAGCCTGGTGCGCCAGGCCATCGGCACGCAGGCCGCGCCGCCCAACCAGGTGGTGGTGGGCCTGAGCCTGTTCCTCACCTTCTTCGTGATGGGGCCGACCATCGACAAGGTCTACGCCGAGGCCTACCAGCCCTATGCCGCCAACCAGATCGCTTTCGACGAGGCGCTCAGGCGCGGCGAGGTGCCGATGCGCGAGTTCATGCTCAAGCAGACGCGCCAATCCGACGTGATGCTGTTCGCGCGCCTGGCCAAGATCGACGCCGACGTGCCCGCGGCCGAGGTGCCGTTCAAGGTGCTGGTGCCCGCCTTCGTGACCAGCGAGTTGAAAAGCGCCTTCCAGATCGGCTTTCTCATCTTCATCCCCTTTCTCATCATCGACATGATCGTGGCCAGCGTGCTGATGAGCCTCGGGATGATGATGCTCAGCCCCGTGCTCGTGGCCCTGCCCTTCAAGCTGATGCTCTTCGTGCTGGCCGACGGCTGGAACCTGCTTTTGGGTTCGCTGGCGGCGAGCTTCGTGACCTGATCGCCATCCCCCATGAACGCCCAACAAGTCTTCACCTTCGGCCAGCAGGGCCTGTACATGCTGCTCATGATCTCGGCGCCGGTGCTGCTCACGGTGCTGGGCGTCGGCCTGCTGGTGAGCGTCTTCCAGGCGGCCACGCAGATCAACGAACAGACGCTGTCGTTCGTGCCGAAGATCGTTGCCGCAGTCGCCGTGCTCGCCATCGCCGGGCCGTGGATGCTTACCACGCTGGTGGAGTACCTGCAGCGCACGCTGCAGTCGATTCCAAGCATCGTGAGCTGACGCCGCGCGTCTTCATTCGGCTCGCGAGCGTTCATGCTGACCTTCACCGAAGCGCAGGTGCTGGCCTGGATCAGCCCGGTGCTGTGGCCGTTCATCCGCGTGCTGGCGCTGTTCTCGTCCATGCCGGTGCTCAGCCAGCGCACGGTGCCCGCGCGCGTGCGCGTGGCGCTGTCGTTCCTGATCGTGGTGTGCGCGCAGCCGGCGCTTCCGCCCATGCCCGTCATCGCGCTCGACTCGGCGGTGGCGCTGCTGGTGCTGGTGCAGCAGGTGCTGATCGGCGTCACGCTCGGCTTCGCGGTGCGCATCGTCTTCGCCGGCATCGAACTCGCGGGCGAGCTGATCGGGCTGCAGATGGGCCTGGGCTTCGCGTCCTTCTTCGACCCGGCCACCGGCGGGCAGTCGAACTCGGTGAGCCGCTTCTACGGCACCACCATCAGCTTCCTGTTCATCGTGATCAACGGGCACCTGCTGCTCATCGCGGCAATGGTGCAGAGCTTTCACGCCTTCCCGGTGTCGGACGAACCCTTCGCCTTCCTGCGCGCGGTGCAGCCGCAGGTGTGGGGCGCAGAGATCTTCACGCTCGGGCTGTGGATCGCGCTGCCGCTGATGGCGATGCTGCTGTTCGTGAACCTGGTGCAGGGCGTCATCGCGCGGGTGTCTCCGCAGATGAACATCTTCGCCATCGGCTTTCCGATCACCATCTCGGTGGGCCTCGTGGGCGTGCTGCTCACGCTGCCGATGATGCAGGTGCCGTTCACGATGGCGCTGGAGCGGATGCTGGCGAATTTCCAGTAGGGCGCTTCTGCGGAGACCCCCTCACCCCAGCCCTCTCCCCCGAGGAGGGGGAGAGGGAGCAATAGTCGAGCGGCTCGGTATTACTCCCTCTCCCGCGTGCGGGAGAGGGCTGGGGTGAGGGACTGGGAGAACCAGCCCCTAACTCCCCACCAACCCATTGCGAATCGCGTACACCGTCAACTCCGAGTTGTTCCCGAGCGCGAGCTTCTCGAGCACCCGCGCGCGGTACACCGACACGGTCTTGGGCGAGAGCTTGAGCTCATCGGCGATGTCCGACAAGCGCTTGCCCGAGGCGATCATCACCAGCGTCTGCAGCTCGCGGTCGGACAGCTTCTCGTGCGCCATCTCGTTCACCGGCGTGGTGAGGCTTTCCACCAGCATCTGCGCGATCTCGGGCGTCACGTACTTGCGCCCCTGCGCCACCGTGCGCACCGCGGTGACGATGAGCGCCGGATCGCCGCCCTTGTTGACGTAGCCGAAGGCGCCGGCGCGCAGCGCGCGGATGGCGTACTGGTCCTCCGGGTACATGGAGACGACGAGCACCCGCATGGTCGCGCCCTCGTCTTTCAGCACATGCAGCACGTCCAGGCCGCTGCGCCCGGGCAGGTTGATGTCAAGTACCAGCACGTCGCAGGTGGTGCTGCGCAGCAGCGCGCGCAACTCGCCGTATTCGCCCGCCTCGCCCACCACCTCGATGTCCGGCGCGTCGGACAGGGTGTCGCGGATGCCGCGGCGGATGAGCGCGTGGTCGTCGCACAGGATGACTTTGATCACAGCTCCCCCCACTCGGTCGGGTCTTCGTGGCGTGAAGGCGGCGCCGTCTCGCGGGCGGCGCTGCTCCTGGCGGCCTCGTTCAAAGGCACGGACAACATCAGCGTGGTGCCTGCCGCGCTGCTGCTCAGGTCGATCCACCCGCCCACCGTGCCCGCGCGTTCGTACAGGCCGCGAATGCCGAAGGAGCGCGCTTTGGCGAGGTCTTCCTGGCTGAGGCCCCGGCCGTTGTCGCTGATCTCGAGCGAGAGCACGCCGCCGGCAGTGGACAGATCCATCTCCACGCGCGTGGCCTGCGCATGCTTGGAAATGTTGGTCAGCCCCTCCTGCGCCGCGCGGTAGGCCACGAGCGGCACGCCGGCGGGCAGGTTCAGCGGCTGCTGCGGCGCGCGCAGGATGCACGGGATGCCGTTGCGCCGCTCGAAGCGCGCCGCCATCCACTGCAGCGCCGCCACCAGCCCCTGCTCGAGGATGGCCGGGCGCAGGTTGTGCATGATGCGCTGGCTCGCCTCGATGGCGAGCGTGACGGTCTCGATGGCGCTGTGCACGCGGCCGAGCACGTCCGGCGAATCGGTGTGCCGCGCGATCCAGGCGAGGTCGAACTTGATGGCGGTGAGCGAGCCGCCCACATCGTCGTGAATCTCGCGCGAGATCGCCGCGCGCTCCATCTCCACGCTGGTCTGCAGATGCTGCGCGAGTTCCGACAGGCGCCGCTTCGACTGATCCAGCGCGAGGTCGGCCTGCTCGCGCGCGCGCCGCGTCTCGCAGGCCTCCACCGCATGCAGCAGCGCGGGCACGAGGCGCGTGAGGTTGTTCTTGAGCAGGTAGTCGCTCGCGCCGGTGCGCATCGCCTCGACCGCCGTGTCCTCGCCGATTTCGCCCGAGACGAGCACGAAGGGAATGTCGCGCCCCATCGCCTTGAGCAGATCGAGCGCGCCGAGGCCGGTGAAGCCCGGCAGGTTGTAGTCGGAGATGATCACGTCCCACGGCTCGTCGAGCGCGCGCATGAAGGCGCTCTCCGAATCGACACGGCGCGCGGCCACCGCCAGCCCGCCGCGCGTCAGGTGCGCGAGCGTGAGTTCATGGTCGAGCTCCGAGTCCTCGAGGTGCAGGAGGCGAAGCGGTCGGGGCGGCGTGTCGGCGGGCATGCGGGGAGTATGCAACGTGGCGCGTCGCGGGCAGGCGCTTGCTGGCCCGCGAAGACCCTCACCCCCGCCTCCCACGGCACGGCTTGCAAGCCGTGCCGGCTACGGCGGGACATCCGTGCGCAGGCACGGATGTCGATTCCCGCCTTCGCCTCACCGCAAGCGGGAGAGGGAGTCATGCGACGCAGGCCCGCGCGACTAGCGCATCCGCACCTTCTCGTGCTCGCCCATTCCGCTGGGCTGCTTTCCGGTCACCGCAGCGCGCGCCATCTTGTAGAGCTGCGTGACCTTGCTTTCCTTCACGTTCCAGTAGTCGGCGTGGGTGATGTCCACGCACACCAGTGCCACGTCCGGATCGGTTGGCCCCTTGGGAAACCAGGCCTCGTTCAGCTTCGACCACAGCTGCTGCGCCTTGGCCGGCGCGTCGACCACGCGCGCCTGGCCCGAGACGGACACGTAGGCGTCCTTGTCGGGGTCGGCGTAGGCCACGTTCACCGTCGGGTCGGCCGTCAGGTCGGCCACCGGCTCGCTGCTCCTGGACATGAAGAACCACAGCGTGTCGGCCTCGTCGCTCTTCTTGTTCTGCGTCGTCATCGGCCGCGAGTGCAGATGGCCGTTGCCGTGGTGCGTGGTGAACATCGCGAAGCGGATGTCCTTGATGAGGTCCCAGAGTTGTTCGTCAGCGTGTTGCGCGGATGCGGTCATGTCGGCTCCTTGATGACGTGTCGCCGGAAGCGGCGGCCTGTCATGAAGCCGGCAATCCCTGTTCCCGCGAGCTTGCAGAGGCGCCCGATGAGCTTCTCAAGCAAGCGCCGCGGATCCGGCTCCGCCGGTCCGCTGGTGCTGCCTTGCAGGCCGCGCCGGGCCAGTGGCCCGGCCGTTCGCCAGGCACGAAAGGTCCACTGGACCTTTCGTGTCCGGGCTCACCCCCTTGAGGGGCGCGCGAAGCGCGTAGGGGTGGGCCAATCAGTCTCCGGAGATCTTGCGCTCGCGAATGATGGTCCCGAAACGCTTCGCGTCCTCCCCCGCCTTGGCGTCGAACTGCGCCGGCGTCATCGGCGCCGGAACGCCGCCGATCGAGATGATGCGCTCGCGCACGGCGGGCGTCGCGAGGATCTTGTTGATCTCGCGGTTGAGCCGGTCGATCACCGCCTTGGGCGTGCCGGTGGGCGCGTAGAAACCGAACACCGTGTCGGCATCGAAGCCCTTGAGACCCGCTTCGTTCAGCGTCGGCACGTCGGGAAACAGCGGCGAGCGCTCCAGGCTGCCCACCGCCAGCATCTTCAGGCGCCCCGCCTTGACGTGCGGAATGCCGATGCCCGGGTCGAAGTTGAACTGGATCTGCCCGCCCAGCAGGTCCACCAGCGCCGGTGCCGCACCGCGGTACGGCACGTGCAGCGCGTAGGTGCCGGTCATGCTCTTGAACATCTCGCCCGCGAGGTGAGGCGAGCTGCCGTTGCCCGGCGAGCCGAAGGTGGTCTTGCCGGGGTTGGCTTTCAGGTAGGCGATGAATTCCTTGGTGTTGTTTGCCGGGAAATCGGGCTTGGTGACGAGGAACACCAGCACGCGCGCCGCCGCGGCCACCGGCGTGAGGTCCTTCACCGGGTCGAAGCTCATCTTCGAGTAGATGAAGGGGTTCACCGACACCATGCCGCCGGACGTCATCAGCAGCGTGTAGCCGTCGGCGTCCGACTTGGCAACGTAGTCGCCGCCAATGTTGCCGCCCGAGCCGCCGCGGTTCTCGACCACGATGGTCTGGCCGAGCGCTTCCTGCAGCGGCTGGGTGATGGCACGCGCGAGCGTGTCGGCCGCGCCGCCGGCGGGGAAGTTCACCACCACCTTCACCGGCTTGGCGGCGGGCCAGTCCTGCGCAGCGGCGGGTGCCGCCAGTGCGGCGCACAAGGCCGCCGAGGCGGCGAGCATCGACAAGCGGGGGGTCGAAAGCTTCTTCATGGGGTTCTCCTGTGGTGGTGGATGGGTGGCTGCTATGCCACGTCGATCTCGACCAGGATGGGCCGAGGCGACTTCAACGCCTGTGCCAGCGTTTCGTGCAGCGCATCGGCGCGCGACACGCTCACCGCCTCGCAGCCCTGCCCGCGCGCGAGTGCGGTGAAGTCGATGTCGGGCAGCTCGGAGCCGGCGAGCGTCTGGTCCGGCCCGAAGCCGAAGGTCGGCGCGAACTCCTGCAGCGCCGCATAGCGCCGGTTCTTCAGGATCAGGAAGGTGATGGGCAGCTTGAGCTGCGCCGCGTTCCACAGCGCCTGGATGGAATACAGGCTGGAGCCGTCGCCGATCAGCCCGATCACCTTCTTGTCCGGCTTGCCGAGCGCCACGCCCACTGCCGCCGGCAGGCCCCAGCCGAGGCCGCCGCTGCACATGGTGTAGAAGCCCTCGCTGCGCGTCATCGGCAGGTGGCGGTGCATCACCGGGCGCGCGCTCGGCGCTTCTTCCACCACGATGGAATCCGGGTCCCGCAACTCGGCCAGCGTCTGCAGCACGAACGCCACGCTCATGCGCTCGGAAGGTTCGGCGCGCGGCGCCGGCTCGCGCCGCGCAGGTGCCGGCCGTTCGGGACGGGCGCTGCGATCGAGCAGGTCCAGCACGCCCAGGCGAATGCTGCCCACTGCGCTCGTGCCCACCGGCGCCCACGCCGCGGTGTTCGGGTCTTCGGTGAGCTGCACCAGCGTGGTGCCGTCCGGCAGGTGCGGGCCGAATCCTTCCACGTGATAGGTGAAGGCGGAGGCACCGATGGCGAACACGAGATCGTGGCCGCCGAGCAGCGAGACGATCTTCTCGCGCATCGCCGGCAGGAAGCCGGCGAACAGGCGGTGGTCCTCCGGGAAGCCGCAGCGCCCCGACATGGGCGCGGTGAACACTCGCGCGTTGTGGCGCTCGGCGAGACGCAGCACGTCGTCCCAGGCACCGTCGCGATCGACCGCCGCGCCGATCACGAAAGCTGGGCGTTCGCAGGCATCCAGCGCGGCGCCGATCAGGCTCAACACCTGCGGCTCCGGCCGGATGGCGGTGCTCACGATGCGCGGCACCAGGTGTTCGCAGGGCCGCGCCCAGTCGTCAGCCGGAATCGACACCAGCACCGGCCCGCAAGGCGGCTGCATCGCGAGGTAGTAGGCGCGGGCGATGGCCAGCGGCACATCCTCGGCGCGCGCCGGCTCCACGCTCCACTTCACATAGGGCTTGGGCAGCTCGGTCGCCTGGTTCGAGAACAGGAAGGGCTCGTAGGGAAGGATCGAACGCGCCTGCTGGCCGGCGGTGATGACCATCGGCGTGCGGTTCTTGAAGGCCGTGAAGATGTTGCCCATCGCATGGCCCACGCCCGCCGCCGAATGCAGGTTCACGAAGGCCGCATTGCGCGTGGCCTGGGCATAGCCGTCGGCCAGGCCCACGACCACCGATTCCTGCAGGCCGAGCACGTAGCGGAAGTCGCCGGGGAAGTCGAGGAACAGCGGCAGCTCGGTCGAACCGGGGTTGCCGAAGATGGTGGTCATCCGGTGTGCGCGCAGCAGATCGAGCACTGCGGTGCGCACCGTCGTTCCGGCATTGGACATCGTGATGTCTCCATCGGGGTGAACAGGCCGCCGGGCAGCGATCGAGCGCCGCAGTATCAGCGCCGGCACGGAATCACTCAATACAATGAATCGACTAACCGGAATAAGCGCGCCGCATATCACCAGATGCAGATCGAACGCCTGGACCTCAATCTGCTGCGCCTGTTCGACGCCGTCTACCGCACGCGGCAGGTGAGCCGCGCGGCCGAGCAGCTGGGCATCACGCAACCGGCAGCGAGCCAGGGCCTCACGCGGCTGCGCCTGCTGCTGGGCGACGCCCTGTTCGCCCGCCGCGCCGGCGGCATGCAGCCGACCCCGAAGGCGCAGCGCCTCGCCTCGGCGGTGCGCGCCGCGCTGTCGCTGCTGGAGCAGGCGCTGGCCGAGGCCGAAAGCTTCGACCCGCTCAGTTCGCGCAAGGTGTTTCGCTGCCACCTGAGCGACATCGGCGAGGCGCGCTTCCTGCCCGAGCTGATGACCGCGCTGCACCGCCGCGCGCCGGGCGTGCGCGTCGAATGCCAGGTGCTGGCGCACGACCAGATCACGCAGGCGCTGGACACCGGCGCAGTGGATTTCGCCATCGGCTTCCTGCCGTCGGTGAACGACGTGCGCCGCGCGCACCTGCTCGACGACCGCTACGTGGTGCTGCTGCGCGAAGGCCACCCCTTCGTGCGCCGCGCCCGCCCGCGCACCGCGCTGGCCGATCTGGCGCGGCTCGAGTTCGTGGCGGTGCGCTCGCATTCCGAGACCTTGCGCATCCTGCATCTGCTGCGCCTCGAAGACCGCATCCGCCTGAGCGCCTCGCACTTCCTCGCTCTGCCGGCCATCGTGCGCGACACCGACCTCGGCGTGGTCATGCCCGCCGACTTCGCCCGCCGCTTCGCCGCCGCCGGCGACTTCGCCATCGTCGAGCCGCGGCTGCCGCTGCGCGACTTCAGCGTGTCGCTGCACTGGAGCCAGCGGCACGAGGGCGATGCGTCGCATCGGTGGATGCGGGAGCTGATCTGCGAGTTGTTCAGTGAGGCGCGTGGTGGGTAGGTAGTACTGTCGAAACGCTCAGCCAAGTAGTGCCGTTCGCTCTGCGGGCTCGGGCCCGCAGCTGAGCGCGTTGTTGAGGCAGGCCGGGTCTCGCCCCGGCGGGCGAGTTCCTTCTTCTGTCTCGCCAGAAGAAGGAACCAAGAAGAGGCGACCCGGAGACGTCGCCCCTCGCAGAGCGAGGGGTGCGCTGTGATGCTCGGTCTTTGCAGCCTCGCGCAGAACTCGCTCTGTTCGCTGCGCTCACGGCGCTCGAACAGCCGCGCGAAGTCAGAAGTGGAGGGG
>JAKFDI010000017.1:0-2790 GCA_036676235.1 Rhizobacter sp.
CGCGGGTAACTGCAGCTTGCGCCACTCATCGAACCCGGCGCGTTCGATGCAGTACAGCGGCAGGCTCTTGTCGGTGGCGCCCTGGTCAGAAGCGGCGGCAAATCCGTGCGGCAGGTTCATGCGGCAATGGTGCCTTGGTCGTGCGCCGCTTCGAGCCAATCGGCCAGTGCGGCGAGGGTGGTGAAGGCGAGGTCGGGACGGATGTCGTCGTGAGGCCAGCGCCGCGTCAGACCAGCGTGATCGGCCCGGTTGATCCAGCAGGTCCGCAAGCCGGCGCGATGTGCGCCGACGATGTCCTGTTCGATGTCGTCGCCGACATGCAGCACATGCTGCGGTTCGACGCCAAGCTGCATGCAGGCGGCATGAAAGATGCTCGCGTCCGGCTTGGCCGCACCGTGCTGCCCGGCACCGAGCTGGAAACGGAAATGCGTGGCCAGGCCGATACGCCGCAGGTCGGCGTTGCCGTTGCTCACCGCCGCCAGCGGCACCCGTGCCGCGAGGCGCTGCAGCGCGTCGATGCTGTCCGGATAGCATTCGACGCGATTGCGTTCGGCGTAGAACACCTCGAAGGCCTCGTCGGCGCGCGCCGGATCCTCGCCGCTCAACGCCATCGCCCGCGCCAGCGTGATGCGGCGCAAGGCGGTGAAGTCGTGCATCAGGTGCGGATGCTCGTCGTTCACGCTTTCGCGCAGGACCCGCATCTGGGTGATCGGGAAGAGCTCGGCGGTGCGCGGGCAGTGCGCTTCGAGCCAGTCGTGCAGCACATGCTCGACGCGCGCGCCGATCGGCCCGAATGGCCAGAGGGTGTCGTCAAGGTCGAGGGTGATGGCGCGGATCGGGAAATTCACGGCGCCATTCTACTGCCGGTACTGCCTGCGACAGCTGGATCGAAAGTCACTCCAGCAACCGCGCCCAGCCTTCCATGCCGATCCGCGCCAGCACGATCTTCACGCACGCCAGCAGCGGCACCGCCAGCAGCAGGCCGATGATGCCCCACAGGCCGCCGAACAGGATCAGCCCGAGGACCAGCACCAGTGGCGACAACGCCATGCGCTTGCCGAGCACGATCGGGGTGATCAGTTGGCCTTCCAGCGTGTGCAGGGCGAGGTAGAACGCCGCCGGCAGCAGCGATTGCCACAGGGTGTCGTAACTGACGAACCCCATCAGCAGCATCACGACCATGCCGAGCAACGGGCCGATGTAAGGCGCGAAGTTGAGCAGTGCCGCCATCGACCCCCACAGCAGGGCTTCCTCCAGCGGCACGCGCATGAACAGATACAGGCCCGCGGCGAACGCCACGCCGAACAGCGCATTGATGATGCTGATGGTGAGCACGTAGCGCGAAATCTCGTGCTCCAGCACCTGCATGATCTCCATGGTGAGCTTCTGCTGGTGGTGGTCGGGCAGCAGCGCGATCGCGCGTTGCTGCAGGCGGCCGCCGTAGACCATGAAGAAGAACGTCAACAGCACCACCGCCAGCACTGCCGCCACCGCCTTGGGCGTGGCGGTCAGCATCCGGTAGGGATCGTCGATCGTGGTCTTGACCACCTGCACCGGCTTGCTGCTCTCGCCGCCAGCGCTGCGCGCGATGTTCTCGGCCGCTTTACTGGCGTCGCGCACCGGCTTGACCAGGTTGCGCAACTTCGGCGTGATCTCGCGCAGTTCGCGCGGCGCCTCGCTCAGCCATTCGCTGGCCGGCTGTACCAGTTCGCGGCCGAGCGCGAAGGCCGCAACGATGCCGAGCGCCAGCACCAGCAAAGCCGCGAGGAAACGTGGCAGGTACAGCTTGTTCAACACACGGATGATCGGATTGCCGACGAGGGCGAAGAAGATCGCCAGCAGGATCGGCAGGATCAGTTCCTGTGCCGCCCACAGCGTGTAGACGACGGCGAGCACGGCCAGCACCAGCAGTGGCGCCGATGCGCGCGGGCGCGGCGGCAGGCATTCGACACCTTCCTTCGGCGCGACGTCATCGTCTGCGGGTGAAGTGGTGTTCAAGATGCGGCTAAGGCTCGACCGGTTCGACGGATGCGGTTTGCGCAGCATGTCGCATCGCGGCCACGCTGTCCGGCGCAACCTCCGCAGCGATGTCCTCGGCACTGGCCGCGGCATGCTCGGCCTCGGTCGCGGCGGATTTGGCGATGCCGCTGGTCAGCAGGCTGGTCAGCGTCGTCGCCAGTTGCATCAGCCCGCCGCTGCGGGCGAGGCCGCGGATCGGATCGGTACGGCCGATCAGGAAACCGCCGACCAGTCCGGCCACGATGATGCGTCCCGGGGTCCACATCTCTTTCCACGAGCCCTTGAGCTGGCGCCAATCGGCGGCGACCACGCGCTCCTGCGCTTCGAGCGCATGCTCGGCCTGTTCCACCTTGGCGACGAGTTTGTCGAAGCTCATGGGGGCATGCTCATGGCGGTGTGACGTCGACGCCGAGGCCTTTCTTCATCGGCTCGCCGCCGTTCGGCAGCTTTTCGGTCGCTTCGCGCGCGGAAACAGGCGAGTCCGGCTTCGGCACCAGGTCTTCCAGTTCGCCGATCCCCAATCGCGCCAGTTGCCGGCGCGTGGCCTGCAGACGCGTGTGTTCGAAATACTGCATCGCCTGCCAGCCGGCGTAGACGGTGATCGCGATGCTCACCAGCGCGCTCAGGCCGATCGACAGCGACCACGACCAGGCGAACCAGCGCTGCATCAGCGTGGTCAGCGTCGCAACCACCAGCAGCCAGGCCGCGGTGCCGAAGGCGATGGCGACGCCGGTGAATGCCAGCGTGCGTCCGAACGCGCTGCGCGCGAGC
>JAKFDI010000018.1:0-1852 GCA_036676235.1 Rhizobacter sp.
GACGCTGAAGGAGCAGCCGGACTGCGCCGCGTTCGTGGTCGATGCGCCGGGCAAGACCTTCCGCGACGACCTGTATCCGGACTACAAGGCCAACCGCCCGCCGATGCCGGACGAGCTGCGCGCGCAGGTGCAGCCGATGTGCGACATCGTGCAGGCGCTCGGCTTTCCGATCCTGCGCGTGGACGGCGTCGAGGCCGACGACGTGATCGGCACGCTGGCGCTGCAGGCGCTGGCCGATGGCGCCAGCGTGACCATCTCCACCGGCGACAAGGATTTCGCGCAGCTCGTGTGCAAGCTGGAGGACGGCAGGGGGATCGCCCTGGTCAACACCATGAGCGGGAGCGTGCTGGACAGCGACGAAGCGGTGTTCGCCAAGTTCGGCGTGCATGCCGCGCAGATCGTCGACTACCTCGCGCTGATGGGCGACAGCGTCGACAACGTGCCCGGCGTCGAGAAATGCGGGCCGAAGACCGCGGCCAAGTGGCTGGCCGAGTACGCCAGCCTCGATGGCGTGATCGAGAACGCCGCCAAGATCGGCGGCAAGATCGGCGAGAACCTGCGCAATGCGTTGTCGCGGCTGCCGCTGAACCGCGAACTGGTGACGATCAAGACCGACGTCGTGCTGGACCTGCCGGCAAGCGCGCTGAAACTGCGCGACCGCGACGCCGACACCCTGCGCACGCTGTACACGCGCTACGGTTTCAACGCCGCCTTGCGCGACCTGGATGCAGGCAACGGCGGTAGCGGCGCGGTGGCGCCGACGCCGGCCGGCGACAGGATCAGCATGCGCGGTACCGAAGCCGGATACGCGCGCGCAGCGGCCACGCCGCAGGCAGGCCTCGATCCGGCGCTGTCCGCGCCCGGCAATTACGAAACCATCCTCACCCGCGAACAACTCGACGCCTGGATCGGCAAGTTGCAGGCGGCCGGCGAATTCGCCTTCGATGCCGAAACCGATTCGCTCGATCCGTTGTGCGCCAACCTCGTCGGCCTGAGCTTCGCGGTCGAGCCGGGCACGGCCGCCTACCTGCCGCTGGGCCATAACTATCCCGGCGCTCCGCCGCAGCTCGACCTGCGCGAGACATTGGCCGCGTTGCAGCCGTTGTTCGCCGACGCGGGAAAACGCAAGGTCGGCCAGCACGGCAAGTACGACCTGCATGTGCTGCGTTGCCACGGCGTCGAGGTGCACGGTTACGCTGACGACACGATGCTCGAGAGTTTCGTGTTCAACGCCGGCGGCACCCGCCACGACATGGACTCGCTGGCGCTGCGCTACCTCGGCTACGACACCATCAAGTATGCCGACGTGGCCGGCAAGGGTGCCAAGCAGATCCTGTTCTCGCAGGTCGCGCTCGACGACGCCACGCGCTATGCGGCCGAGGATGCCGACGTCACCCTGCGCCTGCACCGCGTGTTGCGGCCGAAGCTGGCCGCGGAACCATCGCTGGAACGCGTCTACCGCGAGATCGAGATCCCGCTGGTACCGGTGCTCGAGCGCATCGAGGCCAACGGCATCCTGGTCGATGCCGCCGAACTGCGCCGCCAATCCGCCGATCTCGGCAAGCGCATGCTCGCCGCGCAGCAGCACGCGACCGACCTGGCGGGTCGCACCTTCAACCTGGATTCGCCGAAGCAGGTGTGCCAGTTGCTGTTCGAGGAACTGAAGCTGCCGGCACTGGTGAAGACCCCGGGCGGACAGCCGTCGGCGAACGAAGAAGCGCTGGAAGCCATCGCCGACCTGCACGAGCTGCCGCGGGTGATCCTCGACTACCGTGGCATGGCCAAGCTGCGCAGCACCTACACCGACAAGCTCCCGGAGGCGATCAATGCCAGGACCGGCCGCGTGCACACC
>JAKFDI010000019.1:0-2356 GCA_036676235.1 Rhizobacter sp.
CGATGCGCGCGACAGCCACGGCATGACCGCGCTGCATCTTGCCGCGGCGCTGGGCCGCGAAGCGTCGCTGAAAGCGTTGATCGCACACGGCGCCAGTCCCGAGATGCGCGCCGCCGATGGCCAAACGCCACTCGGCGTGGCGCTGTCCGCCGGTCGCCGCGACCTCGCCGACTGGCTCGACTGGCGCGGCTGGCCGCTGCCCAAGCGTGCGCTGCAGGCCTCCGACTTGCCCGCCGCTGCGATCGTCGGCGAAGCGGATGCCGTGCGACGCCTGCTCGATCTCGGCCTGCCGGTCGATGCGCTCGACACGCAAGGGTGTACCGCGCTGCTGCGCGCTGCCGGCGGCGGTCATCGCACCGTCGTCGACCTGCTGCTGGCGCGTGGCGCCGATCCGAAAATCGCCGCGCGCTCCGGGGCGACGCCGCTGTCGGCCGCGGTGAGCATGCGTCAGGGCGAGATCGTCGAGCAGTTGCTCGCCGCCGGCGCGCCGCTGGAGCAGCGCCTGCCCGGCGAAGTCACGGTCTTGATGCTCGCCGCCGCGCTCGGCTTGCCGGATCTGGTCGCGCGCCTGCTCACCGCCGGCGCCGACGTGCACGCCGGCGATGCGCAAGGCCTCGCGCCGCTGCATTGCGCGGCACTGTTCGGGTTCACCGCGCGCGAACGCCCGCGCCTGGTCGCATTGCTCGATACCTTGCTACTGGCCGGTGCGGAACCCGACCAGTCGGCCGCCGGTGGCGTCACGCCCTTGCTGCTGCTGCTCGGCGCGCGCGCCGAACCGGGCACCGCCTGCGACGAGGAAGTCGTCCTGGCCGGCCTCGACCGCCTGCTCGATGAAGACGTCGCCCTCGACGCCAAGGATCCGCGTGGCTTCGGTCCGCTGCACCTGGCCGCGTTGCATGGCCTGCTGAGAGTGGTGCAACGCCTGCTGCGCGCCGGCGCCGATCCCGACCTGCGCGACACGCTCAACCGCAGTGCCAAGGAAATTGCCGTGATGCGTGGTTTCGTCGACGTCGCGGCCGAATTCGTCCCGGCCACGCCCGGTGGCGTATCGATGGCGCGTTTCCTTCGCGAGCCGCGCTGATCCTCGGCACAAGGCCGGTCATCCAGCGGTCTGCTCCTGCCTTGCTCGTCATCTCCGCGCAGTGAATCCAGTGACTTTGCTCTTTCCTGCTTAGCAACAGCGGTCCTACAGGTGCTTCACCGTCTCGCGCAGCCCCGCCACGCAGCGCCGGCTGACTTCCAGCGGATGCGAACCATGCCGCAGCACCGCCTGCACATGCCCGTCGGCCCCACGCTTCAGCTCGACGATTTCATGCCGCGCCACCAGGCAATTGCGGTGGATGCGGACGAAGCGCTCGCCGAATTCCTCTTCCAGCGACTTCAGCGATTCCTCGATCAAATCCTCGCCGCGGGCGTGGTGAACGACGACGTATTTTTCCTCGGCCTGCAGGTAATGCACATCCTCGATCGGAATCAGGCGCAAGCTGCCGCGCAGGCGCGCGCACAGGTGGGTGCGGCGCTGGTCGGACTGTGGCGAGACTGCCGCGTGCGTGCGGCCGGCAGCGAAAGTACGGGCGCGCTCGATGGCGGCGGCGAGGCGCTCGGGACGCACCGGCTTGACCAGGTAATCGATCGCCGCGGCTTCGAATGCCGACAATGCGTGCGCGTCGAATGCGGTACAGAACACGACCGCTGGACGCGGCTCGAACGCCGCAAGATGGCGTGCGGCCTCGAGGCCGTCGATACCGGGCATGGCGATGTCGAGCAGGACCAGGTCGGGGTGATGCTCGGCGCAGGCATGCAGGGCCTCACGACCATCGGCGGCTTCGGCCACCAGTTCGATGCCCGGCTGTTCGGCAAGCAGGTCGCGCAGACGCTCGCGCGCCAGCGGTTCGTCATCGGCGATAAGCACTCTCATGACGATACCTTCATGACTTCCGTCCCTAAACGCAAATGCTCAACGCAGCGGCACCCGCAACTCGGCCAGATAGTAGCCCTCGTGCCAGCGCCCGGTCATCCGCGCGCGCGGGCCGAAGGCGTAGGTGAGTCGATGGGCGATGCTGCGCTGGGCGTGCTGACTACCGGCGCGCGCGTCGATGCCCGGATCGGCGCTTTCACGCTCACGCGGCGGCGGTGCCGGGTTGTGCACGCTGATCTGCAAGGCGTCGGCGTCGGCGTTGAGTTCGATATCGATCCTGCCACCGGCCGGGATCCGTGAAATGCCGTGCAGCACCGCGTTCTCCACCAGGGGCTGCAGCACCAGCCGGGGCAGCGGCAGATCCCACGGTAACGGTTCGGCGCGCCGCCAACGCACTTGGAGACGTTCACCGAGGCGCAGCTGTTCGATCGAGAGGTA
>JAKFDI010000020.1:0-81227 GCA_036676235.1 Rhizobacter sp.
CGAGCCACCGCCGGGTGCTCGGGCACGGGCGCGGCAGGCCTTGGCTGCGTGCGCGCGGCGGGCGGGGCCGGCACCGGCGCAGGCGCCGTCACGATGTCGGCGCGGGTGGGCGGCTGGGTCGGCGGGCGCGTCGCGGGGCCGGTCGGGCCGTCGGTGCGCGAGCCGGTACGCGGGTGGCCGGTTCGAGGACCGGTGCGCGGGCCATCGGCCAGGGGTGTGGACAGCGGCATGCTGCCCGTCGTCCCCCAGCCCGAATCGCGCGCCTCGATGCCCAGCAGCGCGCGGAACTCGGCCACGTCCTGCGGCCGGCCCTTGGGCCGCACCGAGAGCGCCCGGTCGACGGCTTCGAGGAAGGGATCGCTGTACTGCCCCGCCGCGACGTCCACCAGCGGTTGCAGCCGGTCGTCGATCAGCCGCTCCACCGAGGACATCGGCGCCTTGCCGGTGATGGCGTAGTAGACAACGCTCGCGAGCGCATAGAGGTCGGTCCACGGCCCCTGCGTCATGGTCGGCACGTCGCCGTACTGCTCGATCGGCGCGTAGCCCGGCTTGAGCACCACCGTCAGCGCCTGCGTCATGTCGCCGATGACGCGGCGCGCGGCGCCGAAGTCGAGCAGCAGCGGGCCGCCGGCGGTGAGCAGGATGTTGTCGGGTGCGATGTCGCGGTGGTAGCACTGCGCCGCGTGCATCACCGCCATGGCGTCGAGCAGCGGCACGAGCCAGGTGCGCAGCAGCGCTTCGTCGGGCCGGTGGCCGAGTTCGGCCAGCGCCTGCTTGAGCGTCGGTCCCTCGTAATAGGGCATCGCCATGTAGGCCGTGCCGTTGGCCTCCCAGAAGCGGTACACCTTCACCAGCGACGGGTGGTCGAAGCGCGCCAGCAGCCGCGCCTCGTTGACGAAGCTCTTGAGGCCGGCACTGAAGGTCTCGGCATGCCGCGGCGACTTGACCGACACCGTCACGCCGCCGGCCGCGCGCGCCGCCAAGGACGACGGCATGTATTCCTTCAGCGCGACATGTCGCTCGAGGTTGGGGTCGTAGGCGAGGTAGACGATGCCGAAGCCGCCTTCGCCGATCAGCCCGGTGATCTCGAAGCCGCCGATGCGCGTGCCCTCGGGCAGCATGTGGCCGAAGGCCGAGGCGCTGTCGACGCCGCTGTCGGCCGCATGGCGCGGCGTCGTGATGGCCGACGACGGCGGACGGATCACCGTTCGGTCGTCGGCATCGTCGTCGGTGGCGGGGGTCATCGTGGCGTGGCGGCAGTCGGGGCAACCGCCGGAAAGAATCGCCGGAAATAGCCGGCGGCGGGGGCGACGGGGCCGCCATTGTGCGCGTGAAAGTACGGTTGGATACGTGTGGCGCGGGCCTCGTTCGAGGGCCGTCGCGACGGCATCCACGCATCGGCGCGCAGTGTGTCGGGCGGGGCGCGGTCGCACATCGCCCGAAAGAGCCACGCCGGCAGTCGCATGACACGATGCCGCCGGTCGCCGCCGATGCGCCTCGCGTCTTGCGGGGCTGCCGCGGCGCGCGGCCGCCCGTAGCATCCGCGCCGCCGAACTCACACGAACAAGCACACACAAGCGGGTTCACCCCCCGGAGGAATCGCATGGACATCCGCCTCGCGCTGCATGAACTCACCGCCCGCCACGGGCTCGACGCCCCCGCGGCCGACCGCCTCGCCGCTCACGCCGGCCTTGGCGGCGAACCGGCCGGCCTCACGCGGCAACTGGTGCGCGGCACTGCGGTGCTGGCGGCGGCGTTGATCGGGCTGGGGCTCGTCTGCTGGATCGCGGCCAACTGGGAGTCGCTCGGCCGCACCGGCCGCTTCGCACTGCTGCAGGGCTTCGTCGCGGTGACCTTGCTCGGCGCGCTGCTGCGTCCGGCCGCCCGCGCGCCGCTTTCGCTGATGGCGGTCTTGGGCATCGGCGGCCTGTTCGCCTACTTCGGCCAGACCTACCAGACGGGTGCCGACCCATGGCAGTTATTCGCGCTCTGGGCGGCCCTCGCGCTGCCGCTGGCGCTGGCCGTTCGCAGCGACGTGCTGTGGGCGCCGTGGGCGCTGGTGGCGATGACCGGCGTGTCGCTGTGGGTGCAGGCGCACACCGGCCACCGCTGGCGCGTCGAGCCGCAGGACCTGGCCACCCACGCCATCGGCTGGGCAGCGGCCGTGGCGATCATCGGCGTGCTGTCGCCGGCGCTTCGGCGCTTCACCGGCGCGGGCGCCTGGGCGCTGCGCACGGCCGTTGTCCTGACCGTGGTCCTGATCACGACCGGCGCGGTGTGGGCACTGTTCTCGCGGACGGTGGGCGCTCACTACGTGTTGGGGCTTGCGCTGCTGGCAGGGTTGTTCGCCGTGGCGGCCACGCGGCGCTTCTTCGATGTGTTCGCGTTGAGCGCGGTGGCGCTCGGGCTGAACGTGCTGCTGATCGCTGGCCTGGCGCGCTCGGTGTTCGACGGGCCGGGCGATTTCATCGGCGAACTGCTGCTGATCGGCTTGGCGGCCGCCGCGCTGCTCGCCGCCACGGTGTCGCTCGTGCTGCGGCTGGCCCGCCAGCACGCGGGCGGTGTCGACGCGGCGAGCGCGGCGACCACCGCCGACCAGCCGCCCCCGTCGCGCTTGGAAACGGCACTGCGCGGCGCCATCGCCGACGGCCTGCTGCCCGCCGGCGCGGCACTGCCCGAAGACACCGGCCGCCCCTGGCCGGTGGTGCTGCTCACCGCCCTCGGCGCCTGGCTCGCGGCAATTCCGCTGCTGGGCGTCGTCGGCCTGCTGCTGGGCGACCTGCTGGAGCGCGGCGTCGGTCCGTATGTCGTCGGGCTGCTGATGCTTGCCGGTGCGGTGGTCGTGCTGCGCGCCCGCGGCGTGCCGCTGTTCGTCGAACAACTGGCGCTGCCGGCGCTGCTGGTCGGCGGCGGAGCGCTCGGCTTCGGCCTGTTCCGCGACCTGCCCACCTCAAGCGCGGCGGCCCTGCTTGCGACGCTGGCGCTTGCCGTGGCCGCCGCGGTGCGCGCACCCTGGCTGCGCGCGCTGCTGGGTGCGGTAGCGGCCAGCCTGTTCATCTTTGCCTGCGCGCCGCCGCGCGACGTGTTCGACATGAACCGCAACGCTGACCGCCTGGGCCTGGCGCTGCATGCCGCGCTCGCGATCTGGGTCGGTGCGCTCGCGCTCGGGCAGCGCCTGCTGCGCGGTGCCCCCGGCGCGCATGCCGCGGCAGCGCTTGAATCGATCGCCGCCGGCTGGCTGCCCGCCGTGCTGTGGGGGCTGTGCGTCTGGTCGGGCATGACCTTCCTGGTCGGCGCCAGCGGCGGCTTCGCCGCGCAGATCGCACAGGAGCTCGGCCGCGGGGTGGTGCCTCGCGGTTTGAGCGTGCTGCCGTGGCTGTCGCTCGCGCTGGCGGTCGGCGCCGCGGCATGGATCGCGCGTTCGTGGCCCGGCGTGCGCCGCCCGGTCTGGGTGGCGGCGGCCGTTGTGCTCGCCGGCCTTGCCTGGGTGATGCCGGCGCTGGGCGCCGTGCTGCTCGCGACAGCCCTGTGCGCGGCGAGCGGGCGCTGGCGGCTGGCTGCGGCCGGTGCCGTGGCCGCGGCGTGGATCGTGGGCGCCTTCTACTACCAGCTCGAGTGGTCGCTCACGGCCAAGGCGCTGGTGCTGGTGAGCGCCGGCGCGCTGCTGGGCGCCCTGGCCTGGCTCGCCGCCGGCGCCCGCTTGGCGCGCACCGCCGAGCCGGCGCACGCCTCATGGTCCGTCGGCATTGCGCTCGGCCTGGTCGCCGTGCTGACGGTGGCGAACGTGGGCATCTGGCAGAAGGAACGGCTCATCGCCGACGGCGCGCCGGTGTTCGTCGAACTGGCGCCGGTCGATCCGCGCTCGCTGATGCAGGGCGACTACATGCGCCTCGCCTACCGGCTGCCGAACGACCTGGACGACAAGATCAGCCCGCTCGGCGGCGAGCGCCCGCATGTGATCGCCAAGCGCGATGCACGCGGCGTCGCGACCGTGCTGCGCCTGGACGACGGCACGCCGCTGGCCGCCGACGAACTGCGCATCGAGATGACGCCCAGCCACGGCGACTGGACGCTGGTGAGCGACGCCTGGTTCTTCAAGGAAGGGGAAGCGCGGCGCTTCGAGCCGGCGCGCTATGCCGAATTCCGCGTGTCGCCGAGCGGTCAGGCGCTGCTGGTCGGCCTGCGCAATGCGCAGCTCGGCGCGCTGTAGTCAGGCCTTGCGGCGCGTGTCGGTGAACAGCAGGTAGCCGGTTGACAGCTGGACGGCCAGCCAGCGCAGGTCGCCCCAGCCATGGCGGCGGGCATACGTGCAGCGCTCGCGTGCGTAGATGCGGTCGAAGGCCATGCGCGAAAGCTGCACCGGCCAGCCGCGCTCGGCCATCAGGTCGGCGAAGCGCTCCAGCAGTGGGGACGCAACAGCCATCGGCCGGTGCGTGCAATCGGGCAGCAGCGGCTCGATCACCAGCGGCACGGACCCGCGGCACACGGTCTGCGAACGCGGCCAGCGGCTCGCAGTGGGACGCGGGAGAGACGGGGACGTGGAGCGCTCGGACATCGCGGCATCGGCATCACAGTGCGCCAGCCGGCGCGGTTTACTGAAGATACGGGCGCCACGCCGCGCCGCTCGCCCGAACAGCGCCGCTGCGGCCGCCCTTTTCGGTGAGATGCCACGCCCCGCGCGGGCACGGCGCCTGCCGGTCTTCGCCATTCCGTCTCATGCAGGAGATCGACATGACGAAGCCCCAGGGCAAGAACCCGCCGCGCACGCCCGATGCGGCGGCCGAGAAGCAGCGCGAGATCCAGCGCGAGCAGGACCGGCGTGATGAATCGAAGGCAAAGCCGAGCGGCGGCGAGCAGAAACCGAAACCGGTGCAGGCCGGCGACCGCCCGCAGCCGAGCGAGCTGCCGGCGCAGCATCTCGAAAAGCCAGGCCTCGAAGCCGACCTGCAACTCGAGCCGCAGTTCATGGCGCCCGGCTACGAGGGCAGCCGCAAGCTGCAGGACATGGCCGCGCTCATCACCGGCGGCGATTCCGGCATTGGCCGCGCCGTGGCGGTGCTGTATGCACGCGAAGGTGCGGACGTGGCGATCGTTTACTTGAATGAACACGAGGACGCGCAGGAAACCAAGCGCTGCGTCGAGGCCGAGGGCCGGCGCTGCGTGCTGATTCCGGGCGACGTGAAGAGCGCGCAGTTCTGCCGCAACGCGGTGGACCAGGCGGTGAAGGCGTTCGGCAAGCTCGACATCCTGGTGAACAACGCGGCCTTCCAGGAACACGCCGAGTCGCTGGAAGACATCACCGACGAGCGGCTGGAAGAGACGCTGCACACCAACATCGGCGGCTACTTCTACATGGCCCGCGCGGCGCTGCCGCATCTGAAGCAGGGCGCCTCCATCATCAACACCGGCTCGGTGGTGGGCCTCAAGGGCAGCGCGCGGCTGCTGGACTACTCCACCACCAAGGGCGCGATCCACGCCTTCACCAAGTCGCTCGCGCAGAACCTGCTGGAAAAAGGAATCCGCGTGAACGCCGTCGCGCCGGGGCCGGTGTGGACGCCGCTGAACCCGGCCGATTCACCGGCCGAGAAGGTGAAGGAATTCGGCAAGCAGAGCGACATGAAGCGGGCCGCGCAGCCGGAGGAGCTGTCGCCGGCCTATGTGTTCCTGGCCGCGCCTTCGTGCGCCGGGTACATCACGGGGATCGTGCTGCCGGTGACGGGGAGTGTGGGGGCGATCTAGAAGGACCTCACAGGCCCCCTCACCCCAGCCCTCTCCCCCGAGGAGGGGGAGAGGGGGCAAATCCACTCGCGACGCGGCGCAGTGCATGACTCCCTCTCCCGCCTGCGGGAGAGGGTTGGGGTGAGGGTCACGCCACGCGCCCCCGATATCAGTTGCGCGGCATCACCGGCGGCCGGCGCCGCGACAGCGCATCCAGCGCCGGCCCCGGATCACGCATCCCACCCGTGTACACCTCATGATCGATCGGCAGCGGCTGCCGCCCCGCGCCTGCCGGGTGGTTGCGCAGCAGCCCTTCGAGGCCGTGGCCGAACTGCAGCTCGAACTGCTCGTCCCACAGCGCCTCGATGTTGACGGGAAGGTCGGCCGGCGGCCGGCGCGGCGGCGGGAACTTCGCCTTCGCCTCCAGCAGGTCCTGCTTCAGCGCGCTGCGGAAGAAGTCGCCCACCAGCCGCACCGCGTTGTGCCCGCCCTGGCCCCAGTGGTTGCTGCGCATCGTCACCCGCTGGTCGTTGAAGCCGACCCAGGCACCGGCCACCAGTTGCGGATGCATCAGGATGAACCAGCCGTCGACGTTGTCCTGCGAGGTGCCCGTCTTGCCCGCCACGTCGCCGCGGATGCCGAAGCGCGTGCGCACCTGCGTGCCGGTGCCGCGCAGCACCACGCCGCGCAGCATGTCGATCAGGTCGATGGCCGTCTCGGGCTTCATCGCACGGCGCGTGTCCGGCGCGAAATCGGCCAGCACAGCGCCGTGGCGATCGGTGATGCGGCTCACGAGCACCGGCGCATGGTGCTCGCCCTGCGCCGCGATGGTGGCGTAGCCGCTCGCCATCTCCAGCAGCGTCACCGGGCTGGTGCCGAGTGCCAGCGACGGCACCGGGTCGAGCGGGCTGCGGTCCACGCCGGCCGCCTGCGCGAAGGCCACCACGCGCGGCACGCCGATGTCGTGCACGAGCTGCGCGGTAATGGTGTTCTTCGACTGCGCGAGGCCGTCGCGGATGGTCATCGGCTCGCCGCTCGGCTCGCTCATGTCGCTCGGGCGCCAGAGCGAACCGTCGGCCAGCGCAATCTCCACCGGCCGGTCCAGGTAGCCGTAGTCGGGGCTCATGCCCGCCTCCAGCGCCGCGCCGTAGACGAAGGGCTTGAAGGTCGAACCCGGCTGGCGCACCGCCTGCGCCACGTGGTCGAACTGGTCGGTGTCGAAGTCGCGGCTGCCCACCCAGGCCTTCACCGCGCCGCTGGCCGGATCGATCGCCACGAAGCCGGCTTCCAGCCGCGTCCTGTCGCGCTGCATCTGCGCCATCGCCTTGTCGTCGGCCATCACCTGTGCGAGCGCCTGCGCCTCGTCGGCGCCGCCTTCCACGGCCTTGCGGAAGGCGGGCGTGTCGCGCGCGAAGGCGGCGCGCAGCTCGGCGTGGCTTTCCCAGAACCAGGCGAAGGGTTCGACCTTGGCGTGCACCTTGGCATAGCGCTCGGTCGACACCGACGACACGCGCATGCGGCGCGAACTCCATTCCACGTCGGCCACCTGCTGCAGCGCCCCGGCCTGCTCGCGCACCGCCTCGGTCGCGGCCTGCTGCAGCCGCGCATCGAGCGGAGTGTGGATCACGAGGCCGTCGGTGTAGAGGTCACGGTCGTTCGCCTCCGCCCAGGCGAGTGCGATGCGGCGCACCTGCGCGCTGAAGTGCGGCGCGGGGCCGGGCGCCTCGCTCGGCCGCTCGAAGCTCAGTTGCAGCGGCTGCGCGGCCAGCGCTTCGGCCTCGGCAGGCGTTATGACGCCGCCGCGCGCCATCTGCGCCAGCACCACGTTGCGCCGCTCCAGCGCGCGCTCCGGGTGGATCACCGGGTTGTAGTAGTAGGTGCCCTTGAGCATGCCCACCAGCGTGGCGGCCTCGCGCGCGCCAAGCTCCGCGGCGGGCTTGCGGAAATAGGTGCGCGCCGCCATCTCGATGCCCACCACGTTGTAGAGAAAGGGCACGGTGTTGAGGTAGGCGGCGAGGATCTGCTCCTTGCTGAACACCCGCTCGATGCGGCGCGCGAGGATCATCTCCTTGAGCTTGCGCTCCACATTGCGCGCGCGGCCGATGTCCTCGGGGAAGAGGTTGCGCGCAAGCTGCTGCGTGAGCGTGGAGCCGCCCTGCGTGTCGCCGCCGGCCGTGTGCAGCACCGCGCTCAGCGTGCGCCGCCAGTCGATGCCGTGGTGGTCGTGGAAGCGCTGGTCCTCGGTGGCGATGAGCGCCTGCACCATCACCGGCGCCACGGCGTCGAGCGTCACCTGCTGCTTCTGCGCGCGGCGAAAGCTGGCGAGCAGGCTGCCGTCGGCGGCGAGGATCACGCTGGCGCGAACCGACTGCACCTGCCGCAGGTCGGACACATCGGGCGTCTCACGCGCGAGCTGCTTGAGGTACAGACTGCCGGCAACGCCGCCCGCCACGGCGGCGAGCGCGGCGATCCACAGCAGGTGGAAACCGGCGCGGCGAAGTGTCCAGGCGCGCGGCGCGGCAGCCGGCACGCCCGGCTCGGCGGAATCGTTGGGGTCGGACATCGGGGAAGCGTTCAGCGCAGCGCGCGGCCCCTGCATGGGGCAACACCCGTGCCCGCGCGCCCCAGCCGCACGTCAATAACCGCACACCAGCACCACAATGCGAAATGGCTTAAGGTCGGCCGCATGTGGTTCCCCGCCTCCCCCGCCCCTGTCGATGCCGCCCGCACGCGGCTCGTCGTCGCGCGCGCGGATCGGCCGGCCAAGGCATGGCGGAGTACGGCACTCCCCCGCTTACTCGCCGCGCATTCCTAGCCCGGCGATCCAACCCCCTCCCTTCTCGCGCAACTCCTGGATCGCCGGGCCCAAGCCCCCGGCGCTTCGGCGTGCCCACGGCTTTTTGCCGCCGGCCGCCCCATCCAAGGAGTGCTTCGTGGAAGCTGCTTTGCTGGACCCCCGCCCGTCGACGGCCTTCGACGCCCCTCGCCCCGCCCTGCCCGGATTCGGCCCGCTGCTGGTCGCCACCGACTTCTCCGCCCACGGCGCCCGCGCCGTCGAGCGCGCCGCGCTGCTGGCGCGCGAGCACGGCACGTCGCTGACGCTGATGCACGTGGTGGCGCCCACGCGCGAACTCTTCGCCCCCGCCGCGCTGGACACCGGCCTGCGCCTGTCGCAGGCGCGTGTGATGCTCGCGCGCACGGCCCGCAGCGTGCGCCGCGCCCATGGCATCGACACGGCGACCCGGCTGCACGAAGGGCCGGTACGTGCGCAGATCCTCGCGCGCGCCGCACGCAGCGGCCTGCTGGTCATCGGCCACGGCGACAGGAATCCGCTTGCCGAGTGGCTGCTCGGCAGCCAGGCCGACCGCCTGCTCAACCGGCTGCGCCGGCCGATGCTGGTGGTCAAGGGCGAGGCGCGCCAGCGCTATCGCCGCGTGGTCGTGCCGGTGGACCTGTCGGGTCTGGGCAGCGCGGCCCTGCGCGCCACGGCGCGGCTGTTGCCCGAGGCGGCCATCGACCTGGTGCACGTGCTCGGCCACGGCAACGCCGGCTGGATGCGCCGCGCCGACATTGACCCCGCCGTGATCGCCACCTACCGCGCCCGCGACACGCAGCGCGCGGAGAACGAATTGCAGCGCATCGCCGCCGCCGCGGGCCATCCGCGCGCGCAGATCCGCGCCTCGCTGCGCCACGGCGACACGCTGCGGGCGGTGCTGGAACGCGAGCGCGACGCCAACGCCGAGCTGGTGGTGCTGGTGCACGACGAGCCCGCGCCGTGGCGCGACTTCCTGCTCGGCAGCCTGACGCGCCGGCTGATCGCCACGGTGCGCAGCGACGTGCTGGTGCTGCCGCGTGCGGCGCTGCACCCGTTCACGGCCTCGGCCGAGGCGGGGCCGACCCGCCTGGCCAGGGCATGAGCGGCGCGTGGCCGATCAGACGTTCATGACCGCCACGGCGCGGGCGTTGAGGTAGGCCTCCACCGCCTCTGGGCCGCCCTCGGAGCCGTAGCCCGAATCCTTGATGCCGCCGAAGGGCATCTCGGCCGAGGGCATGGCGGGCATGTTGATCCACAGCATGCCCACCTCGACGCGGCGCGCCAGCAGGTCGGCGTTCTTCAGCGAGCGCGTGAAGGCGTAGCCGGCCAGGCCGTAGGGCAGGCGGTTGGCTTCGGCGATGGCCTCGTCGAGCGTGTCGAAGCTGCGGATCGCCGCCAGTGGGCCGAAGGGCTCGTCGTTGAACACCTTCGCCTCGCGCGGCACGTCGGCCAGGATGGTCGGCTGCCAGAAGTTACCCGTCTCGCCGATGCGCTCGCCGCCGGCGAGCAGCGTGGCGCCGCGCTGCACGGCATCCTGCGTCAGCTCGGCCATGGCGGTGAGCCGGCGCGGGTTGGCCAGCGGCCCCATCGTCGTGCCCTCGGCGAGGCCATCGCCGACCTTCAGCCCCTTCGCATGCGCGGCCAGCGCCGCGGCGAAATCGCGGCGGATGCTCTCGTGCACGAGGAAGCGCGTGGGCGAGATGCACACCTGCCCGGCGTTGCGGAACTTGGCGGCGCCGGCGGCCTTGACGGCGAGCGCAATGTCGGCGTCCTCGGCCACGATCACCGGCGCGTGGCCGCCCAGTTCCATGGTCACGCGCTTCATGTGCTGGCCGGCCAGCGCGGCGAGCTGCTTGCCCACCGCCGTCGAGCCGGTGAAGGTGATCTTGCGGATCACCGGGTGCGGGATGAGGTAGCTCGAAATCTCGGCCGGGTTGCCGTAGACGAGACCCAGCACGCCCGGCGGCAGGCCGGCATCGGCAAACGCACGGATCAGCGCCGCGGGCGCGGCCGGCGTTTCCTCGGCCGCCTTGACCAGCATCGAGCAGCCGGCGGCCAGCGCCGCGCCGACCTTGCGCACCACCTGGTTGATCGGGAAGTTCCAGGGCGTGAACGCCGCCACCGGACCGACGGGGTCTTTCAGCACCATCTGGCGCAGCGCCAGGCTGCCGCGCGAGGGCACGATGCGGCCGTAGACGCGAAAGCCTTCTTCCGCGAACCACTCGATGATGTCGGCCGCGGCCATCGCCTCGACCTTGGCCTCGGCCAGCGGCTTGCCCTGTTCCTGCGTCAGCACCTGGGCGATGTCGGCGGCGCGCTCGCGCATCAGGGCGGCGGCGCCGCGCATGATCTTGCTGCGCGCGGCCGGTGTCATGTCGCGCCAGGTCTCGAAGCCCTGTTGCGCCGCTTCGAGCGCGCGGTCCAGGTCGGCGCGGCCGGCGTGCGCCACACGGCCGATCTCGGCCCCGGTGGCCGGGTTGACGACCGGCAGCGTGCGGCCGTCGGCAGCGTCTTGCCACTGGCCGGCGATGAACAGTTGGGTGTGCGGGTAGGTCATGGTGCGTCGATGGCTGTCGAAGGAAAACAGCCATTGTGCGGCGCACCGCTCGACCCTGCGGTCGCCGGGCGTGCTCAGCTGCCGCGTGCTACGGCCGCCTCGATCTGCTCTTTCACCTTTCGCGTGCCGCGCAGCACCAGCACCTCATCGAGGTCGGCCTGCGGCGCCACGGCGTGGGCCACGGCCTCCAGGGTCTCGGGATCGGTCATCAGCGCGTTCGCCAGCGCCGACAGCGCACAGATGGCGCGCCGCGGCACCTGCATCGGCAGCTCGCGCGTGGTGTTGACGATCACGTGGTAGCGCACGCTGTGCACCGCCGCCGGCGCGAGACCCCAGGTCTCGCACAGCGCGGCGCCGAGCGCGTCGTGGCTGACGCCGAATTCCTGGTGCTCGAGGAACAGCAGCTCCTCGTCGCTGCGGGCGATCTTGAGCAGCGGCCCGTAGCGCTCGGGCGTGTGGCGGAACAGCACCGCCTTGCCGCATTCCTCGAACAGCCCGGCCGAATGCGCCGCCCACGGATCGACGCCCAGCGCCGCGCCGATGCGCCCCATCAGCAGGCCGCGCACGCTGGCGCGCTCCCACACCGCATCCAGCTCGGGCGCGGCGGGAAAGACGGCGCGCAGGCCCATCTCGAAGGTGACCGAAGCCACCTCGCGCGTGCCGAGGTAGGTGATCGCCTGCTGCACCGTCTGCACCCGCCCGGCCAGGCCGTAGAGCGAGGAGTTCACGGCCTTCAGCACCGCCGAGGCGAGCGCCATGTCGGACTCGATCAGCGTGCCCACCGACTGGATGTTCACGTCTTCCTCGGCCAACAGCAGCGACAGCTTCACCAGCGACTCGGGCTGGGCCGGCACATCGATGTTCAGGGAGCGAAGGGCAGCGTCGACGGGCATGGCGGACTTCCTGGGGCACAGGGTTCAGGCGGCGATTCGATGCTACGCGGCGGGCGCGGCCACGATGCGCCGAATAGCCCTGCGGCCCGCCCGCTGTTCGGGTCTTGGCAGCTCAGCCGGCGAAAGCGTCGTAGCCGGTCTTCAGGATCAGCGCGGACACCACCACGATGAAGGCCACGCGCACGAAACCCGCGCCGTGCTTCAGCGCGAGGCGCGTGCCGAACAGGCTGCCGATCACATTCGCCACCGCCATCACCACCGCGAAGTGCCACCACACATGACCCTTGGCGGCGAACAGCGCCAGCGCCGCCACGTTGGTCGCGGTGTTGAGCAGCTTGGCGCTGGCCGAGGCGTTGAGGAAGTCGTAGCCCAAGAGGCGCACGAACAGGAAGACGAAGAAGCTGCCCGTGCCGGGGCCGAAGAAGCCGTCGTAGAAGCCCACCACCAGACCGATGGCGCTGGCCACCAAGGCCTGGCGGCGCCCGGCGAGCAGCGGCGTGTGATGGCGCCCGAGGTCCTTTCTCGCCACCGTGTAGACCAGCACCGCCAGCAGGATGAAGGGCAGCGCCCGACGCAGGCCCTCGGCGCTGACCAGGGTGACGGTCCACGCCCCGGCGAAGCTGCCCACGAGCGCCGCGCCGGCGGCCGGCAGCATCGCGCTCCAGCTCATCTGCACGCGCTTGGCGTACTGCACCGTGGCCCAGGCCGTGCCCCAGACGGCGCCGCCCTTGTTGGTGCCGAACAGCGTGGCCGGCGCCGCATTGGGGAACACGCTGAACAGCGCCGGCACGAGGATCAACCCGCCGCCGCCGACGATGGCGTCGACGAAGCCGGCGAACAGCGAGGCAAGCGCGAGGATGGCGAAATCGAGCATGAGGGCTGCGCTCGTGTGCTCGCCACGGGCCAGAAGAAGCCGCAAACAAGGCCGGAAATGGAAAAAGGGCGCTGGTTCCAACCAGCGCCCTTTTATTTTGGCATCGGCCCTTGATGGGCCGTGGCCGCGGCGGCGGGCCGAGGGGCCGTTGCCGCGAATTTGTCTCCTCGGACCCCCGCCTGTGCCGGGCACCACAAGGGTGCCCGCCGCGAGTGGTCGCACTCTAGGCGCGCGTGCCGCAGCGCAGCATCGGGAATTTCCCTGCGCGCAGGCCGGGGGTTTTCACGCGCCGGCGGCCGGCAGGCACAGGGTCACGGCGGTGCCGACGCCCGGAACGCTGTGCACCTCGACCGCCCCGCCGTGCAGCTCGGCGATGCGCTTGACGATGGCAAGGCCCAGCCCCTTGCCGCCCTCGCCCATGGCCGGTGCCACGCTGCGGCGGCTCTGATAGAAGCGGTCGAAGAGCTGCGGCAGGTCCTCGGGCGCGATGCCGGCGCCGGTGTCGGCCACCTGCACCCGCACTTCGCCGTTTGCCGCGTGCGCCGAGAGCGTGATGCGCCCGCCGGCCGGCACGAACCTGAGCGCGTTGTCGACGAGATTGGCGATGGCACGCTCGAAGAGTTCGACGTCGAGCGCGGCGCGCGGCGGCGGCATCGCCTCACTGCCGTGCTCGGCCTCAAGCGTCACGCCCTGCGCGGCGGCACGCGCCTGGAAGCGCAGCGCGATGTCGCCCAGCAGCTCGCGCGCGTCCAGCACGTCGGCACGCAGCGCGAAGCCGGGCTCGTCGAGCAGCGCGAGGTCGCCCAGCGAGCGCACCAGCCGGGCGGCGTTGCGGGTGTTGCGCAGCGCCACCTCGACCAGGCGCCTGTCGTCGGCACGCGCCGGCTCGCCCACCCAGCGGCCGTCCAGCGTTTCGAGGCAGGCCACCGTGGCCGTGAGCGGCGAGCGCAGGTCGTGCGACAGGTTGCTCACCCCCTCGCGGCGGAAGTGGTCGAGGCGGCGCAGCGCGTCCCACTGCCGGCGCAGGGTCGCGAGCATGGTGTGGAAGCCGCTCGCGAGCTGCACGAATTCGTCGCGGCTGCTGCCTGAGCGGGCGGGCAGTTCAGGCAGCGCCGGCGGCACGGCGCCGTCCAGTCCGTCGCGGGTGACCGCGTTGACTGCCGCGCTGAGCTGGCGCAGCGGCTGCGTCACCGCGGCCACGATCGAGAGGGCCAGCAGCGTGGAAACCAGCAACACGCCGGCGATCAGCGCCAGCGCCGGCCGCCCCACCGCGCTGCCGAACATGGCGAGCCCGCCGGGCGGCAGCGCCGGCTTGTGGCTCACGAGGTAGAGGTAGCCGGCCGGCGATCCATCGCTCGCGCCCATGCGCAGCGGTGCGGCGGCGATCACCGCGTCCGCGTCCATGCGCTCCGGGTCATCGCCCATCACGTAGGGCATCGGCGGCTGGTGCAAGGCTTCACGCACCGGGCCGAGCGTCACCTTGAAGCCGGGCGGCAGCTTCGCCTCGCCGGTGGACGCGAGCACCGTGCCCTGCGCATCGAGCAGGTAGAGCTGCGAATCGGGCTCGAACAGCACCAGCGTGCGCAGGAACTCCGTGAACGGGCCGGGCGCGCGCGCATGGCGCTCGAAGAGATCGGGGTGCATCGCGGCCACGCGGTCGAGAAACGCGCTGGCGCGGTAGTAGGTGCTCTCGTGCTCGAAGCGCTGGAAGGCGACGAGCACGGTCGCGATCACGCACAGCGCGGTCAGCACGCCGGTGGCGAAGATCGTCAGCGCAAGCCGGCGTCTGACCGTCATGACGACAACTGCCGCCTCATCCCGACTCGCACAGCTTGTAGCCCGCGCCGCGCACGGTGAGGATGAGCGCCGGGCGCATCGGATCGGACTCGAGTTTGGCGCGCAGGCGGTTGATGTGCGTGGTCACCGTGTGCTCGTAGCCTTCGTGCGTGTAGCCCCACACCGCATCGAGCAGTTGCGCGCGCGAGAACACGTGGCCGGGATGTCGCGCGAAGTGCAGCAGCAGGTCGAACTCGAGCGCGGTGAGCTCGATGCCCACGCCGCGGCAGCGCACCACACGTTTGCTCGGCAGGATCTCCAGCGCCCCGTTGCGGATGGCCGCCTGCGCCTGCGCGCCCGACTGCGCCGCCCGCAGCAGCTCGGCGCGGCGCAGCAGTGCCTTCACCCGCGCCAGCAGTTCGGCCAGTGAGAACGGCTTGGTGAGGTAGTCGTCGGCGCCGAGTTCCAGCCCGAGCACGCGGTCCAGTTCGGTCGACTTGGCCGTGAGCATCAGGATGGGCGTCGCGCGGCCCATCGCGCGCAGCGCCTTGCAGACCTCCAGCCCGTCGAGCCCCGGCATCATCAGGTCGAGCACCAGCAGGTCGCTCGCCGCCTGCTGCTCGCTCGCGAGCGCCGCGCGGCCGTCGGCCACCGATTGCACCTCGTAGCCAGCGGCGCGCAGGTTCATCACCAGCAGGTCGCGGATGTCGGCCTGGTCTTCGGCCACGAGGATGGACGTCATGCGCGGATTGTCGGCGCGCGCCCCCGCGTTCTTACGTGTGCCGCGAATGTGATCCGGCCGTGATCTTTCGCGAGGCTGGTGCGAGACGGCCCCGGGACAGTGCGTTCATTTCGTCGCAAGAGGTCCCGCCATGCACACCACGCTGATCGAGCCCGCGCCGCCGCTTCCCGTCGCCGCACATGACCTGCTCGCGCACCGCCAGGCACTGGTGCGCTTCGCGCAGCGGCGGCTGCATGACCCGTCGTTGGCCGAAGACGTGGTGCACGACGTGTTCGAGGCCGTGCTGTGCGGTCGCGCCACCTTCGAGGGCCGCTCGGCGCTGCGCTCGTGGCTGACGGCCATCCTCAAGCACAAGATCGTCGACCTCGTGCGCGAGCGCGCCGGCTTGGCCAGCCTCGATGGTGAGGGCGATGACGACGAAGCCCGGGCCGTCGCCTGCCCGCAGCCCGGCCCGGAGCAGCGCGCGGCGGCGCGCGAACGGCTCATGCAGACGCTGGACCGCATCGACGCCCTGCCCGCAAACCTGCGAGACGCGATGCAGCTGCGGGTGCTGCAGGATCAGCCGACGGGGGCGGTGTGCGCGGCGCTGTCGATCACCGAAAACAACCTCTTCGTGAGGCTGCACCGGGCGCGGCGGCAGTTGTCGATGGCGTGAACGGAGCGGGCGCGACGCGCCGGGTCAGTACACCCCTTGCGCCAGCATCGCGTCGGCCACCTTCACGAAGCCGCCGATGTTGGCGCCGTCCACGTAGTTGATCGTGCCGTCGGCGCGCTTGCCGTGGCGCACGCAGTTCTCGTGGATGTCTTTCATGATGACGTGCAGCCGCTCGTCAACCTCGGCGTGCGTCCAGCCGAGACGCAGCGCGTTCTGCGACATCTCCAGGCCCGAGGTCGCCACGCCGCCGGCGTTGCTGGCCTTGCCCGGCGCATACAGCGTGCCGGCGGCGAGGAACACGTCCACCGCTTCCAGCGTGCTGGGCATGTTGGCGCCTTCGGCCACGCACTGCACGCCGTTGGCGACCAGCGTCTTCGCGTCGTTCGCGTCCAGCTCGTTCTGCGTGGCGCAGGGCAGGGCGATGTCCACCGGCACATGCCACGGGCGCTTGCCCGCTTCAAAGCTCAGCTTGTGCTGCGCGGCGAAGTCGGCGAGGCGCCCGCGCTGCACGTTCTTCCACTCCAGCACCGCGGCCAGCAGCTCTTCGCTGAAGCCGTCGGGCACGACCATGGTGCCGCCCGAGTCGGACAGGGTCACGACGCGCGCGCCCAGGTCCATGGCCTTCTCGGCGGCGTACTGCGCCACGTTGCCTGAACCGGAGATCGACACGCGCATGCCGTCGAAGGACTTCTTCTCGCGATGCAGCATCTGGTCCGCGAAGTACACCGTGCCGAAGCCGGTGGCCTCGGGGCGCATCAGGCTGCCGCCATAGGCGAGGCCCTTGCCGGTAAACACCGACGACGCACTGTTGGACAGCTTCTTCATCATGCCGGCCATGAAGCCGACCTCGCGCGCGCCCACGCCGATGTCGCCCGCCGGCACGTCGGTGTCGGGGCCGAGGTGGCGGTGCAGCTCGACCATCAGCGCCTGGCAGAAGCGCATCACCTCGCCGTCGCTCTTGCCCTTGGGATCGAAGTCGGAGCCGCCCTTGCCGCCGCCCATGGGCAAGGTGGTGAGCGAGTTCTTCAGCGTCTGCTCGAAGGCGAGGAACTTGAGGATGGACAGGTTCACCGACGGGTGAAAGCGCATGCCGCCCTTGAAGGGCCCGATGGCCGAGCTGTGCTGCACGCGCCAGGCGCGGTTGACCTGCGTCTGGCCGCGGTCATCGACCCAGGTCACGCGGAACTGGATCACCCGCTCGGGTTCGACCAGGCGCTCCAGCAGCGCGTACTCGCGGTACTTCGGGTGCTTCTCGATGAACGGCCACAGGCTGGTCATCACCTCCTTGACGGCCTGCTGGAATTCACTCTGGTTCGGATCGCGGCGCGCGATCGACGACAGGAACTGATCGACGGTGGTGGACTGCAACGGAGGTGCCTCGCGAAGTGCGTTGGGTCGAACGAAAAGAACAACCGAAAGGGGGCGCTCATTCTAGGCACCCGCTTGGTGCGCCCCGCCTTCCGGCGGGCCGGTTTACGCCGGCGTCGTGAAGCCTTTCCGCTCGCCCCTAGACTCGACGGCACGCACAGCCCCTCACCCCTCGACCTCGTCGCGACCCATGCCGCATTCGCTTTCGCTGATCACGACATTGGCCGTCGGTTTCGGGTTGGCCCTCGTGTTCGGCTTCGTGGCGGTGCGCCTGAAGATGCCGGCGCTGGTGGGCTACCTGATGGCGGGCGTGGCGATCGGGCCGGCCACGCCGGGCTTCGTGGCCGATGTCGAGATCGCCGGCCAGCTTGCCGAGATCGGCGTGATGCTGCTGATGTTCGGTGTCGGGCTGCACTTCTCGCTGGGTGATCTGCTGTCGGTGCGCAAGGTGGCGCTGCCCGGCGCGGTGGTGCAGATCGTGGCTGCCACGGCGCTGGGCGCGGGCGTGGCGCTGTGGTGGGGCTGGTCGTGGGGCGGCGCCATCGTCTTCGGCCTCACGCTGTCGTGCGCGAGCACCGTGGTGCTGCTCAAGGCGCTGGAGACGCTGGGCATCGTCGACTCGATGAACGGGCGCATCGCGGTGGGCTGGCTGGTGGTGGAAGACCTCGCGATGGTGCTGGTGCTGGTGCTGCTGCCGGCGCTGGCCGGCCTGATGGGCGGCGCCGGCAACACCGACGCAGCATCCCCCGGCCTGTGGCGCACGCTGGTCACCACGCTGGCCGAGGTGGCGGCCTTCATCGCCTTCATGCTGATCGTCGGGCGGCGGGTGTTCCCGTGGCTCTTGTGGCAGGTCACGCGCACCGGTTCGCGCGAGCTGTTCACGCTGTGCGTGGTGGCCGCGGCGGTGAGCATCGCCTACACCGCGTCGATGCTGTTCGGCGTGTCGTTCGCGCTGGGCGCCTTCTTTGCCGGCATGGTGCTGCGCGAATCCGAGTTCAGCCACCGCGCCGCCGACGAGACGCTGCCCCTGCGCGATGCGTTCTCGGTGCTGTTCTTCGTGTCGGTGGGCATGCTGTTCGACCCGCAGGTGCTGGTCGACCACCCGCTGCAGCTGGTGGCGGTGCTGGCCATCATCCTGGTCGGCAAGTCGGTCGCGGCGGCAGTGCTGGTGCTGCTGCTGCGCTATCCGCTGAACACGGCGCTCACGGTGAGCGCGAGCCTCGCGCAGATCGGCGAGTTCTCGTTCATCCTGGCCGCGCTCGGCGTGTCGCTGCAGATCATGCCGCCGGCCGGGCAGAGCCTGGTGCTGGCGGGCGCGCTCATCACCATCGCGATCAACCCGCTCATGTTCTCGATCATCCCGCCGGTGCAGCGCTGGTTCCGCCAGAACCCGGCGCTCTTGCGCAAGATCGAGCATGTGCACGATCCGCTGGCCGAGCTGCCCGAGGCCACCGACCGCAAGTTCCTCTCCAAGCAGGTGGTGATCGTCGGGTTCGGGCGGGTGGGCCGCGGCATTGCCAAGGCGCTGGCCGAGCGCGGCATTCCCTACGTGGTGGCCGAGCAGAACCGCGAACTCGTCGAGCGCCTGCGCGAAGCCGGCACGCCGGCCGTGGCCGGCAACGCGGTCGAGCCGGCGACGCTGATCCAGGCCCACATCGCCCACGCCCGCATGCTCGTCATCGCCACGCCCGAGACGGTGGAAGTGCGCCAGATGGCCGAGACCGCGCGCATGCTGAACCCCGACATCGAAGTGATCGTGCGCACGCACAACGAGGAAGAGGCCGCGCTGCTGGAGCGCGAGCACGCCGGCAAGGCCTTCGTTGGCGAGCGCGAGCTGGCGCTGGCAATGACCGACTACGTGGTCAAGCGGGTGACGCAGCGGCCTGCCGTCCAGCGCCACGCGGCCGGCGCGAAGCGCTGAGGCACCGCCTGCGGGCACATCGGTTGCCGGCCCTGCAGACAGCCACTGCGAAGGAGACCCCATGGGCGGCACACATCCCACGCCGGACGACATCGAGTCCATCTACCACCAGCTGACCCGCGGCCTCGGCCACGAGGCCGTCAACGACGACAACGTGTTTGAACTCATCCGCCGCGCCGAGATGGACGGCCGCAGCGTGCTGGCGAAGGAGCTGCGCGAATGGCAGGCGCCGTGCAGCGACGGCAGCAACGGCGTGCCGAGCACGATCAAGCCGACCAAGGGCTTCAACCGCGAGAACGTGAAGCACTGACCACGAACCACTGATCTGCGCTGCGCGGCAGATCGGCTGCGCCGGCAGACAGATCGTGCGCGCGCCGGGCGCCGGCGCTTCTCCATGATGGGTAGCCCCCGATTCATGGAGACGACGAATGGACCCGACGACTGCCCGCGGCGCCGCCGTGCTGGTGCATGGCGCTTGGCACGGCGCCTGGACGTATGAACGCATCGTGCCGCGCCTGGCCGCCGCCGGCCTGTTCGCCGTGGCGCGCGACCTGCCGGCGCACGGGTTGAATGCGCGCTTTCCGGCCGGCTACATCAACCGCTCGACCGCATCGCCGACCTGGGGCGCCGATCCCTCGCCGGTGGCCGCGGTCAGCCTGGACGATTACGTTGACAGCGTTTCGGCCACCGTCGACGCGGTGCGCGCGCTCGGCTTCGCGCGCGTCACGCTCGTCGGCCACAGCATGGGCGGCGTGGTGCTCACGGCGCTGGGCGAACGCTGCCCCGAGAAGATCGAGCGCCTGGTCTACCTGAGCGCCTTCATGCCCGCGCGCGGCGTGCCGGCCGTGGCCTACATCGGCGCGCCGGAGAACGCCGGCGAACAGGTCGGCCCGCTGCTGATGGCCGACCCGCGCGAGATCGGCGCGCTGCGCATCGACCATCGCAGCGCCGATGCGGCCTATCGCGACGGCATCCGCCGGGCCTTCTACGGCGACCTGCCCGCCGACGCGGCGCAGGCGGCGCTGCAGGCGCACGGCGCCAGCTTCTTCCGCGACCTGCAGCACGACGTGCGCCTGCTCGGCGAGGAGACCGAGCAAGCCCTGGCCGAACTGGTGGCGCAGGGCCTCGTCACCTGCGACACCTTCGCCGGCCTGCGCGCGCTGGTGATGCCCGCCGAGCGGCGCAACAAGCTGCGCCGGCGCCGCCCCGGCCACGACCCCATCGACGAGGCGGGCCGCTGGTCGCTCACGCGCCGGTCACGCCCGCCGCAGGAGTCGCCCGGCGCGCTGGCCGAGCCGCACGTCGACCACATCGCGCGCGTGCTGCTGCGCCGCTACGGCGTGGTCTTCCGCCGGCTGCTCGAACGCGAGGAAGGCCTGCCGCCGTGGCGCGATCTGCACTACGTCTACCGCCGCCTCGAAGCCAGAGGCGAAGTGCGCGGCGGCCGCTTCGTGAGCGGCTTCTCGGGCGAGCAGTTCGCGCTGCCCGAGGCGGCCACGGGCCTGCGCCGCACGGCGAAGGTCGAAGGGCGCGAGCGCGTCGCGATCAGCGCTGTCGACCCGCTCAATCTCGCGGGCATCCTCACCCCTGGCGAGAAGATCCCGCGCCTGCCGGGCAACCGCCTGCTGTTCGAGGGCGGCGTGCCGATCGCGGTGCAGAGCGGCGGCGAGGTGCGCTACCTCGTCACGCTCGATGAAGCGGCGCAGTGGGAAGCGCGCAAGCTGCTGATTCGCCGCGAGGGGGCGGGGCGGCTCGCGCCAGGCGCGCGACCGTCACCCCCGGCCGCAACTGCCGCAACGACGGCATGACGAGCACGCAATCGTCGTAGGGCGTCACCACCGCCCGGCCGGCATCCCGGGCGATGAGGGTGCCGGCCCGTTCGATCACTTCCAGCCCGGTGAAGGCGCCGGTGAACGTGAAGTCCATGCTGCGTGCCACCACGGCGTCGGTGACCGACAGCACCGTCTGCGCCGGCGGTTTCGGCCTCAGCCAGGATGACGGGATCCGTTCGCCGTCGACGACTTCGGACAGCATCAGAAAGCGTGCCACCGCGTCGAGTGCCACGGCGTGGCTGGCGGGATCGAAGTGAAACCCCGCTTCGAGCAGGAGGGCGAGGGCGTCTGGCCGGCCGTCGGGCGCGAACTGCGCGTAGTCGCGCAGACGGCAGCCATCGCTGTGGCCGGCATCGACGACCACATGTTGCGGCGCGCCGAGCCGGCGAGCCAGGGCCAGATGCCTCGTGGACGACCCGGCCAGCAGCAGCGCCGCGCCAGGCTCGTGCATGGAATGCAGATCGAGCAGCCAGTCCGCCTCGCTGAGAAAGGGCAGCAGCTCGCGCGCGCGCCGGCACTCCACCGTGTCGTGCGCGCCCAGCCGCTCGGCCGTCCAGACGCGGTTCATGTCTTCGTCCACGAAACGCGACGCATCGGGTGATGCGGGGTCGAAGCGGTCGAAGGCGGCGAGGTTGCACAGCACCAGCGTGAGGCTGCCCACGCGCGGCCGCAACCCGGCGTCCAGCAGCGCGGCTATTGCCGTCGCGCCGCTGAACTCGTTGCCGTGCAGCAGCGCCGTCACGACGACACGCCGGCCTGGACGAGCGGAATCGAAATGCCACACACCTTCGACACCGGTGTTGCCCGCTCGCCAGCGCGCGATGTCGGGCGCGGTGGGGATTGCCGTGCCGCGCATCGTCAGTTGGACGCGATGTTGGCGAAGCTCACGATGGGCTTGAACTTCTCGATCTCGCTTTTCAGCAGCTTCTCGAAGTCGGCGTCTTCGTTCAACGCCATGCCCGCGTCCTGCAGCTTTTTGCGCACCTCGGGCTCCTTGACGACGGCGTTCAGCTCGGCGCGCAGCCGGCCCACGATGGCCGCCGGCGTGCCGGCCGGCGCGAGCACGCCGAACAGCACGCTGATGTCCAGGCCCTTCAGTGCAGGCAACTCGGCGAGCGCCGGAATGTCGGGCGCCGTGGCGTTGCGCTCGGGCGACGTGACGCCGAGCGCCTTCATGCGCCCGTCCTTGATGTAGGGCAGCGCGCTGGAGAGCATGAACACGCCGTAGTCCACCTGGCCGCCGAGCAGATCGGTGGTCATGGACGCGGCCCCGCGGTAGGGAATGTGGGTCATGAAGACGTTCGCCTTCTTCTTCACCATCTCGCCGGCCAGATGCAGGGGCGTGCCGACGCCGGCTGACGCATACGTCGCGCGGCCCGGATGCTTCGACAGGTGGCCGATGAACTCGCCTGCCGTGGCGACCGGGTTCATCTTGCCGGTCACGAGCACCATCGGCTGGCTGCCCACCAGGCCGATCGGCAGCAGGTCGCGGGTCGGGACGAAGCTCGGGTTCTTCTGGGTCAGGTGATTGATGCCGATCTCGCTGGTCGATCCCATCAGCAAGGTGTAGCCGTCGTTCGCCGCAGCGGCGACCTTGCGCGCGGCAATGGTGCCGCCGGCGCCCGCCGCGTTCTCGATGACGATGGTCTGCCCGAGGCGCTTGCCGAGCGGTGGCGCGATCACGCGCGCCACGAGGTCGACGCTGCCGCCCGGCTGGTAGCCCACCATCAAGGTGATGGGCTTGTCGGGATAGGCACCGGGCTGCGCCGACGCGAGACAGGGAACGATGGCGGCGAGGGCGACGCCAAGAAGGCGGATGGGGTGAATGGACATGCGGCTTCTCCTGAATGGGTGCCGCCATTGTTCGAACCGGGCCCTCGCCCTTTCATGCCGATTCGGCACTGCCCGGTGCTATTTCGATTCGACGGTTGCGGCCCAGGCGTCCTCGCAAGCGGCCGGGAGCCGGCCACGGCGCCGGTACAGGCGCACCTCGAAGCGCACACGTTCTTCGTCCGTGCCGAGCGGCATCAGCAGCTTGCGGCGGCAGTCGTCGGCCACCAGGCCCCAGGGCAACCAGGCCACGCCGAGGCCCTTGGCCGCGAACTCCTGCATCGCGTCGGCCGAATCGCACTGGATCCAGGGGCGCAGGCGATGGGCGCCCTGGCGGTTGAGCAGGTGGTCCGCCAGCAGCCGGCTCAGTGCCAGCGTCGGCGCATAGGTGAGCAGGGGCGCCGGCTTCGCATCGTTCAAGCCGTAGCGCGGGTTGCCCGCGGCCGAAGCGCGCGTCACCGGCACCAGCGCTTCAGTGCCCATGCTGAAGAACTTGAAGCGACGCGCATCGAGCTTGAGCGCGAGGCTCGGATGGTGGTAGGTCAGCAGGAAATGCGCGTCGCCGGATTCGAGCACCCGAACCACATCGAACAGGGATCCGGTCGCCACACGCACGGGCCGATCGCCGAGCGTGCCGCGCAAGCCGGCAATCCAGTCCGCGCACATCGTGCGCGCGAGCGTGCGGCCCGTGACCACCGTCAGCGGGGCTGCGTCCGCATCCCGGCGATGCCAGTGGGAACGCAGATCCACGAGTTCGGCCAGTGCCGGCTGCAGGCAATCAACCAGTTGCACGCCGGCCTCGGTCAGCTCGAGCGTGGGCGCCTCGCGGTCGATGAGCGGCACGCCGGCCCATTGTTCGAGGGCGCGGATTCGCCGGCCGAACGCCGGCTGCGTGACGTTGCGGCGCTGCGCGGCATGCGTGAAGCTGCCGGTCTCGGCGAGCGCGGCCAGGTCGTCGAGCCATTTGAGTTGCATGCCGCGAAGAATAGAGGGCTCAGCAGCGTGGCGGCGGCGAAGCGGGCGACGGCCTCGCACCGCGCCAAGGCCGGCCTGAGCGAGCGGGGGAATCCGATCCGATCGGGCCGCTCTTCGTGATGGATCACGCGAAGTTCGCTGATTCATCGCCGCGAATCCGCGACTGGCAGACCGAATCGAGCGCAGCGCGCTCAAAGTGCCGGCTTCCATGCGCAGACAACGAGCATCGGCACGGGTTGATCCAGCGACCCCTCTGCCATGCAACGGCCGTGCAGCCACCACAACCGCGGAACGCGCAGCGACCCGATGACGTCCTCAATGCATTCAAAACTCTCGATCCTCGCCCTCGCCCTCGCCGTGGCACTCACCGCCTGCGGTGGCGGCGGTGGCAGCAACGCGCCAGGCACCGACCCCGGCTCCACGCTGCCCGGTGACACAAGCCCCGGCGGATCGGGCGGCGGCGCTGGCACGACGCCTTCGTCTCCCATCCAGACCATGGTTCCCGCCGCAAACTACGCGCCCGGCAGCGGTGAGGCCGCCGTCTATGCGCTGCTCAACGCCGAGCGCGCGCGTTGCGGCTTCGGGCTGCTCACCCAGAACAACACGCTCGATCTGGCGGCGGGCGACGCCGTGAACTACTGGAAGCTGCGCTTGCAGGAATCGGACGCTGCGGCACTCGCCTACGCCCACATCCAGGATCCCGATGCCAGCGGATTCACCGGTAGGTTCCCGCAGGACCGCGCGGCCAACCATGGTTTCTCCGGTGCTGTGCACGAGAGCCTGGTGCGCCAGAGCGCGTCCGCGCCCCCACCCGAATCCGCCGAACAAACCGCCAATCGCCTCGCGCGGGCCCTGCTCGGAAGCGTGTATCACATGCACATGCTCATGCGCGGGCACACGAACGTCGGCATCGCCTATGCAAGCGAGATTCGCTCTGCGAGCGACAGGTACTACTACAGCGTCACGCTCGAGCTCGGCGTTCCCGCGGGCACGGGCGAACAGGACTCACTCGACCTGCGCACCTACCCTTGCGACGGATCGGCGGCTGCAAACGCCCAGTTCAAGCCCGGGGGGGAGTCCCCCAACCCGGCGCCGGATCTCGGACAGAACACGATCGTCGGTACTCCGATCCTGTTGCAGTCCGGAATCGGCACGAAGCTGGGCGTCACGTCGTACACGATCGCGCCCGCTTCCGGTGGCACGGCTGTCGCTGCCCGGGTCATCACAGCTGCCAATGACGTGCAGCTCATGATCAGGTCCGACAACACCGCATTCCTCCTGCCCCTCAGTCCTCTGGTCGCCGGACAGCCGTACCGCGTGGACATCACCGTCACCATCGACGCGGGAGCGCCCATCACCCGCCACTTCACGTTCACGCCGGTCGACGGCGCCGCGTAGCCCCGGTGTTGCCGGGATCCAGGGAACCCGCCACCGAAGCTGTCCGACATCTCCGCACCGGAATGTGTCTGGGCTCGCGAGGCCATCCGCTGCGACGCGGGCGTCATCGTCTCAGCCGCCTCGGTGGGCTACTTCGCGGCGAGCCAAGTGCAAACCCTGTCGTGATTCATGTCGACAGACAACAGGCGCGAAACGCCGGACGATGACCGAAGCGTCACTTCGCCGGAGGAACCATGACCGCACGCCTGCCGAAAGTCTCATTGCCGACCGTCGCCGCAGCGCTTGTGCTGAGCGGATGCGCCACCGGGCACAGGACGCTCGCGACCGACATCGACACCTGGTCGGCCACAGACGTTGCTGCAGCCATCTGCGCCCGTCGGGTCTCGGCTGAATCGGTGGTGCAGGCCTATCTCTCTCGCGCCCGGTCGCGCCCCGAACTGAACGCCTTCGTCACCCTGGACGCCAAGGGAGCGCTGCAAGCCGCGCTCGATGCCGATGCGCGCCTCGCACGCGGGGAGCCCTGCCGACCGCTGCAGGGCGTGCCGATCGTCATCAAGGACAACATCCAGGTCGCCGGACTGCCGGCGACGGCGGGAACGCCGGCGCTGCGCGACTTCATCCCGTTGGCCGATGCGCCGGTCGTCAAGGTGTTGCGTGACGCCGGCGCGATCGTCCTCGGCAAGACCAACATGCACGAACTCGCCTTCGGCATCTCCGGCTACAACACGTCGTTCAACACGGGGCCGCGGCCCGGCGTGCGCAACGCGTATGACGTGTCACGAGCCGCGGGCGGGTCGTCATCGGGCAGTGGGGCCGCACTCGGTGCTCGCATGGCACCCATGGCCTTGGGCACCGACACCGGCGGCTCGCTGCGCATCCCGTGCGCCTTCAACGGCTGCGTATCGCTGCGCCCGAGCGTGGGCCGCTACTCCCAGGAAGGCATTGCGCCGATCTCCCACACGCGCGACACCGCCGGTCCGATGGCGATCAGCGTGGCCGACGTCGAGCTGCTGGACCGCCTGGTCACCGGTGCACCGCGTGCATCGGCCGCCGACCTGCGCTCGGTCCGCCTCGGCCTGGTGCCGGATTTCCTGGCCAACCTCGACGCCGACACGCGCGCCGCGTTCGATGCGGCGATCGGCAAGCTTCGATCTGCCGGGGCCACGGTGATCGAGGTCCAGATGCCGGGCCTCGGCACCTTGAATGCGGCGATCGGGTTTCCGCTGGCGCTCTACGAGGCGCACGACGACATGGTGGCCTACCTCGCCCGATACCGGCCGGAACTCGATATCCGCCAGCTCGCGTCCGAGATCGCCAGCCCGGACGTCAAAGGCACCTTCGATGCCCTGGTCCTGCCGCGGCAACTGCCTGCTCCCGGCGGTACCGTGCCCGCCCGACCGGTGTACGAGGCGGCCATGGCCACGCACCGCCCGGCCCTTCAGCGCCTGTACGCCGCGACGTTCGCGCAGCACCGGCTCGACGCCCTCGTCTTTCCGACCACGCCCAAGGTCGCGATGGCAGCCACGCCCGACGCCAGCAGTGTGGAGAACTTCGTGCTCTACATCCAGAACACCGACCCGGGCAGCAACTCCGGCATCCCGGGACTGCAGCTTCCGATGGGCATGGGAACGCAGGTCAAGGTCCCCATCGGGCTCGAGCTGGACGGGCCGGCCGGCAGCGACCGTCGCCTGGTTGCCATCGGCATGGCGGTGGAAGCGGTGCTCGGCCGTTTACCAGCGCCGTCACCGTCAACGGCCGCGCGTTAACTGCGCCCGACGAAGTGCGCGAGCGCACCGCGCCGACGCACGCCCAACTTGTCCGACAGCCGGCGCAGATAGGTGCGCACGCTGGACAGCGAGATCTCCAGCTCACGAGCGATCTGCTTGTCGGTCAGCCCGCGCGCCACGCATCGCGCGACCTGTAGCTCTCGCGCGCTCAATCGTCCCGTGACGCCGGCGTCGGCGGCTTGCGTTGTCTCGTGTTGCCGGCGCAGGAGCGATTCGCGCCCGGCGCGCTCGTGCCCGCGGCGCATCGCGCCGACAAAGGCCGGCTCCAGAAGATCGAGCAGTTGCTTGTCTCGCGGCTCAAACTCTTTGCGGTGCCGCGCGCGCCAGACACGCAAGTCGGCCAGGGGGCTTGCACCATCGAAGGCATGGAGGTTGATCCCCCAGTGCAGCCCATCGCGCGCCAGGAAATCGTTGAAGAACTCGGACTTCAGCAATGCGCGGCGTGGCATCACTTCGCTGACCAGCGTCGCGTGGCGGCGCTTCTGCAGCTCGAACGTGATCGGATCGCGAAACATGAACCAGGACTCGTAGCGTTCGAGGTTCGCGTCCTCCATGTTGATCGCCACGCGGTTCACGAAGCGGCGCTGTCCGCCGTCCCAGGCATAGGACGCCAACTGGTCGGCACGCAGGAGGTCGAGCAGCACCGGGCCGAGCTGCTCTCGCATCGCCTGCTCCTGCAACTCCTCGTTGAGCACGGCAAAGCAGCGCTGCAACAGGAAGTGCTCACGGCCAGAGAGGAACATCCGGTCAGACCCTTGACGCGCTTGAAAGCACGCATGGGAAGCCTAAGCACCGGCGCAGCCGAGGTCAACGGGATAGCTTGCGGTTTGCCGAGTTCGGGCTCATGCGGTCGCTGGACGATGTCAACGAAAGCGAAAGGAACAGCGTCCGGTGACGTAGCAGCCGAAAAGTCTCGCGGCTCATCGCTTGTGCCTTCAGCGCGGCTTCGGTCCAGAAACCTTCACAAAGACGGCGTGCTTCGCTCATGCCAAGTCTTGGGTATGTCGCCGTTGACTTACCTTCAGCGAGGATGACGAGAGCAACTTCGTCAAGGTACGTCACTTGAGGCTTTCCACGGTCTGCCTGCCGACTTGTCGGTCTGTTCTCTACATGAAAAGGCGGTACGGATAGACGTTGCCAGGCAAGTCAGGCACGTTCGCGATAGTCTGGGCCAGCCTCTTCGAGTACCGGATGCTCACCGGCACGGGGTCGTACAGCGCGTCGTTGTTCCAGTCCATCTTGGTCAAGGCCAGCGCCTCATGGGCAATGAGCTCAAGCGAACCTCTTCCGGCGTGCCGGATGAGCTGCAGCGGCTTCGGGATGCTCTTCTTCCCTTGGTAGTAATCGCCCTTGTTGGACACCTCAGGGGCATTGCCTGCCACCCAGACGAGCGCCGAGTTGCCCGAGCGAACGACCATCGTCCCTCGCGGAACCGGATAGCCCGACGGCTTGGTCAGCGGCTTCTGCCGACCGGACTCAATCAGCCAGACACCCCTCCAGCACGACGCTGCCCCGACCTCGACGCATTCAATTTCGGGAACACCTGACAGCGCGTCAAACGCACCCTCGATTTCCTCTTGCTTGAATGCGGTGGTCTTGTGAATAACCAACCGCTTGGGCAGGTTCCCGCCATTTCGCCCCTGGTAAAGCTCCAGGCTCCGAGCGAGCACTGCGCGCATGTCATCCCGGGACAGGAACGGGTTCCTCCGCGCCTCCGCAATATCCGCCACGGGGTCGCGCGCCTCGAATGCCACGAATTGCATGCCTCCGCCGTCCATGTCAAAAACCTGCGAACAGCAAGTCACATAGTGGGCGTCGCGCTGGTCGCCGCGCAGCGCATAGGCAAGGCCGATGTAGGCAGTGTCATCAGGCACACCCTTCAGCGGCGCCAGCTTCCACGGCGTTCCGGCCGCCTTCACGTACAACGCAGTTGCAAGGCGCCAGGCGAGCGAGGCCTTGTAGTTGAACGTGAAAACCCGGTCGTTGAGCACCTGGGTAGGGATGTTGTACTTCGCGCCCAACGCCTTGAGCGCGTCGTGCGCATCGAAGAACTTGGTGCGCGTCGCCGGAGCCCAGGAGTCCGGGAAGTGCACCAGCACGACGTCGAACTCGTTCCGTACCGAGTCGAGCCGGCGCAGAGCCGCGTCCATTGCCTGGAACAGCCGTTCCTGTGGGTCGCCATCGCCGGGAAGCTGGCCCAGAGAGTCCGGCCACTTGATGTGCGTGCCGCCACGTGCGGCCTCCAGCTTCACGCGGAAAAGCGCTTCGAAGCCTGGGTACGGGGGCACGTATTCGGAGCGGTCGCTGGGCTGGTATGAACCGCGCAGGGAAGCCATCAGTTCGCCGCGGCGTTTGAACGCACTGTCAGGACCGACGGTAGCAATCCGAACTTGCGAGGTGTATCCGCCGAAGGAACCCTTGGAGTACGGCCCGAAATTCACGAGCCCCCTCAGCGGGTGTACGTCTACCTGCCCCGCGTCCGAGGGCGAGAAGGAGAGCAGCGGCTCGTCCAATAACGTGAACGGCGGAAGCCTTGAAGCCTGGGCTGGACTGGCCATCACTTGGTCCTATCGAAGTAGGTGTGATGGTGGCCGGGCCGGCTCCACCCGGTGAACCGCGACACAGTGAACACCGCGTCGATGCCAGCCCCTTCCTCCAGACCAAAGGCACGCACCGTGCCATCCCTAGTCGAAGTCAACAGCGTGGCCCACGCGGCGATGATTGCCGCCCACTGTTTGTTGTACTTCGGAGCCCAGCGCTCTCTGCGCCAGTCGCCAGCGGGGTCGCCGCCTCGGCGTTCAAACGGCACACCCAGCGCGTCATGATCGGCACCTGGGGACTCGAACTGTGTCGCCTGCTCGGGCTGCGCTGGTCTGGGAATGTCCACGAAGGTGTATGGCTCGAAGCCACACCACCAGCGTTCCTCGATCTGTTCCAGCTTCAAGAAGACGCCTTCATGGAAGGGGAAGTCGAGCTTGGGCACGTTTCCTGTCAGGGCACCTTCATACGCGGCGCGCAACTGAGCGAGGTCCTGAGCTCGCTTCAGGGCCTTTCCCTGGTCCTCACCTTCTCGAGGGGGAGCAACGACCAGTGAATGGCCTGCGCGCTTGAACCGAGGTATGAGGGGGCGATACCGCGACAGGGCTTTGACCAGCGCGTCATAGAGCAACCCGAGGGCCCAGCTGTCCTGTGTCGCATCCAGTTCCACCGTTCCTGCGACATGCGCACCGAGCGTGGCCAGCGCTGCGACCACCTCCTCGTCCTTCCCGAACACCGCGAGCTCACGGCCGTTCGCGGCAACCACCGCTCGGCAGCGCTGCTCCTTCAGTAGCGCCCTGACAGCGGGAGACGTTGTGGCCTGCGCCAAGGTCATCCGACGTGCTACTCGCGGCAACGACTCGATCAGGAGCGCCGAGTATCTGAGCACGGGAAACTGCCGCGCCTCGGCGTCCGGCAGATTGACAGGCACCAGGCGAAGGGCGGCTCGCCCCTGCATGACATGCTCCATGAGCACTTGCGGCAGGTCGACGTGCTTGACGACATCGGCGGCCAGTTCATCGAACGTCTTGCATTCGACTACCGCAACATCAACGCCTGCAAGATGGGCGCTTTCAAGGAATTGAGTGACCGCTGGCAGCAGCCGAGACGCCGAAGACGTCACCCAATACAGGCCGTTGGGGAACGGCGCCGTCTCTCTCAGTACAGAGGTCAGAGCCTCCATGACCGATGCATCTCGACCGCTGTAGCCGACGAACACCATGCCAAAGCGCTTGCTGGCTTCGACCAGCACGTGCCTCATGCTTTCGTCCTGCCTCCCCAGTTCAGAGTCGGTGTTCTTGATGGCGATGGACTGGTAGTCGCCATGGAGCTTCGCCACCAGGGGCCAGTCCGACTCGTTCAAGCACCGCATCGCGCGTTCACCGGAGTCGATGGCCGCAACCGTCGGTCGGGCCTGATCCGCCGTCGGCAAGAGCGCATTCGCGGAGAGTGCGGACTCCTCCACCAGCGGGTCGAAGTTGGTGGTGAAAACGCAGTCCACCTTCCGAGCCGCAATCAGGCTGCCGAGCACCCGGTGCCCGAAGGATGGTGTGCCCTTTGAGATGGCGTCGTCGATGTACTGCCTGCGATGCCTGGGCTGAGGGTAGACCGCCTCGAACGCAGCTGCGTACTCAGTGGGATCGCCGTCGGGCGGAAGCAGCGACGTTCGCCGAAAGAAGTCGTCGATCCGGTCAATCCAGACCTGATCGCCGGTGTCGATTTCTCGTTTGGAGAGGTTGTTCTCGCGGCAAAAGATTTGCGCCTTGAAGTCCCGGATCATGGCGTGGCCGGTGGGAATTCCCGAGGCGGCCGACGCGCCAGCACCAAGGAACCAAGCCACCAGGTTGGGCCTCAAGGCCAATGCAGTTGAGAACTGTGCTGCCGAGACGGTCGGGACGGAACTGGACACAACGCTCCTTTGGTTTCTCCTTACAGCCTTGCCGGTTTTCGCAAACTTCAGACCCACCGTTCAGCGGGAGGGGTAACTGTCAAGAATATGTAGCCCATAGATTTCGCGTCTCATGGGCCTGAATTTCGCGCCTTATGCCTGGCTCAACACGAACCTATGCATCGATATTCGCCGCCCGCAACGCGTTGTTTTCGATGAACTGACGACGAGGTTCGACTTCGTCACCCATGAGCATCGTGAACACCCGATCCGCCTCGATCGCATCGTCGATCTGCACGCGAAGCAGGCGCCGCACGGCCGGGTCCATGGTGGTTTCCCATAGCTGCTCGGGGTTCATCTCGCCCAGACCCTTGTAGCGCTGCCGGCCGACCGCGCCTTCGGCTTGCTTGAGCAGCCAGGCCATGGCTTCACGGAAATCGCCGACCTTGGCTTCCTTCTGGCGCTCGCCTTCGCCGCGCTTGACGACGGCATCGGGACCGACCAGACCCTTGAAGGTCTTGCCCGCCGTGCTGAGCACCGCGAAATCAGCGCCGTGCAGGAAGTCGGCGGTGACGACACTGCTCTTCACGTTGCCGTGCAGCATGCGGCTCACGCGCAGGATGTGCTTGTCGGTGCGGGTGTCGAACTCGGCGCTGACCTCGGCATTGCGCAGCGCGCGCTCGAGCTCGCGCGCGGAAGCTTCGGCGGCTTCGAGCGAATCGAGGTTGAGTTCGAGGCCGTTGGCCATGGCGCGCAAGGCGTCCACGTCCATCCAATTCGACAAACGTTCGACCACGTTGTGCGCCAGCACGTATTGCCGCGCCAGCGCTTCCAGCGCTTCGCCCTGCAGCACGGCGGCGCCGGGCACGCCGGTTTCGAGCTTGGCGTCTTTCAGCGCCACGCGCAGCAGGTAGGCGTCGAGGTCGAGGTTGTCTTTCAGGTAGAGCTCTTCCTTGCCGAACTTCACCTTGTACAGCGGCGGCTGGGCGATGTAGATGTGGCCGCGCTCCACCAGCTCGGGCATCTGGCGGTAGAAGAAGGTGAGCAGCAGGGTGCGGATGTGCGCGCCGTCCACGTCGGCGTCGGTCATGATGATGATGCGGTGGTAGCGCAGCTTGTCGGGGTTGAAATCGTCGCTGCCGTTGTTGCCGCCACTGCTGCCGGTCTTGCCGATGCCGGTGCCGAGTGCCGTGATGAGCGTGAGGATGGCTTCGCTCGACAGCAGCTTCTCGTAGCGCGCCTTCTCGACGTTGAGGATCTTGCCGCGCAGCGGCAGGATCGCCTGGAACTTGCGGTCGCGGCCCTGCTTGGCGGAGCCGCCGGCGGAGTCACCCTCGACGATGTAGATCTCGCACAGCGCCGGGTCCTTCTCCTGGCAGTCGGCGAGCTTGCCGGGCAGCCCCATGCCGTCGAGCACGCCCTTGCGGCGCGTCATCTCGCGCGCCTTGCGGGCGGCTTCGCGCGCGCGCGCGGCGTCGACGATCTTGCCGCAGATGATCTTGGCGTCGTTCGGGTTCTCGAGCAGGTAGTCGGTGAGGGCCTTGCTCACCACGTCTTCGACGGGGCCGCGCACTTCGCTGGAGACGAGCTTGTCTTTCGTCTGGCTGCTGAACTTGGGCTCGGGCACCTTCACGCTCAACACGCAGCACAGGCCTTCGCGCATGTCGTCGCCGCTGACTTCGACCTTGGCCTTCTTGGCGAACTCGTTGTCTTCGATGTACTTGTTGATGACGCGCGTCATCGCGGCGCGCAGGCCGGTGAGGTGGGTGCCGCCGTCACGCTGCGGAATGTTGTTGGTGAAGCAGAGCACGTTCTCGCTGTAACCGTCGTTCCACTGCATCGCCACTTCCGTCGTGATGATGCTGCCGTGCTCGGTGCCCTTTTCGCCGGTGGCGTGGAACACGGTCGGGTGCAGCACCTTCTTTCCGGTGTTGATGAAGTCGACGAAGCCCTTCACGCCGCCGACGTAAGCGAAGTTGTCTTCCTTGCCGCTGCGTTCGTCGAGCAGGCGGATCTTCACGCCGTTGTTGAGGAAGCTCAGTTCGCGCAGGCGCTTGCTGAGGATCTCGTAGTGGTAGTCGATGTTCTCGAAGATCGCGTCGTCGGGCAGGAAGTGCACCTCGGTGCCACGCTTCTCGGTCTCGCCGGTGATGCGCATGGGGCTCACCTCGAAACCGTCGCGCTGCTGGATCACGCGGTCTTGCGGAATGCCCTGCTTGAACTCGAGCAGGTGCACCTTGCCTTCGCGGCGCACGACCAGGCGCAGCCATTTGCTGAGCGCATTGACGCAGGACACGCCCACGCCGTGCAGGCCGCCCGAGACCTTGTAGCTGTTCTGGTTGAACTTGCCGCCGGCATGCAGCTCGGTCAGCGCGATTTCGGCGGCACTGCGCTTGGGCTCGTGCTTGTCGTCCATCTTCACGCCGGTCGGGATGCCGCGGCCGTTGTCGGTGACGGAGATGGAGTTGTCGGAATGGATGGTCACCACGATGTCGTCGCAGTGGCCGGCCAGCGCCTCGTCGATGGAGTTGTCGACCACCTCGAACACCAGGTGGTGCAGGCCGGTGCCGTCCGACGTGTCGCCGATGTACATGCCGGGGCGCTTGCGCACCGCTTCCAGGCCTTCGAGGATCTGGATGCTGCCCTCGCCGTAGGCCTCGATCAGCGGCCCGACCGCCGCCGCCTCGGAGGCCTTGTCGGCGCGCTTGTTGTCACGGTCGTTGCCCTCGTCGGGGGTGTTCTGCACGTCACTCATTGCTTCATCGACTCACGGTTCGGGCTGTGCGCCGCGCGCATTCGCAGCCCCTTGGAAACCCTTCAAAACGGCAGAGCGGGCCGCAGCCCGCTCGAGCCTCGCCGGCCGGGGTGCCGGACTTCAGATCCGCATGGGCATCACCACGTACTTGAAGCCGGCCTGCTCGGGCACGGTGATCAGCACGCTGGAGCTGGTGTCCTGCAGTTCGAGCTTGACCATCTCTTGCTGGATGTTGGCGAGCGCATCCATCAGGTAGGTCACGTTGAAGCCGATCTCGATGGCGTCGCCGCCGTAGTCGACTTCGAGTTCTTCCTTGGCCTCTTCCTGTTCGGCGTTGCTCGACGCGATGCGCAAGGTGCCGGGCTCGAGGTTCACGCGCACGCCCTTGAACTTCTCGCTCGTGAGAATGGCCGCGCGCTGCAGGCTCGCCAGCAGCGGCGCACGCCCGAGGGTGAGCGTGTTCTTGTGGTTCCTGGGCACGACGCGGTTGTAGTCGGGGAACTTGCCCTCCACGAGCTTGGTCACGAACTCCATTCCCGAGAAGACGAACTTCGCCTGGTTGCCGGCAAAGCGCATCTCGATCGGGCTGTCCTTGTCGTCCTTGTCGTCCTTCAGCAGGCGCTGCAGTTCGAGCACGGTCTTGCGCGGCAGGATCACTTCCTGCTTGGGCATCTCGACCTCGAGCGTCGCCTGCGCGAGCGCGAGGCGGTGGCCGTCAGTGGCGACCAGCGTGAGGCTCTTGCCTTCGGCAACGAACAGGATGCCGTTGAGGTAGTAGCGGATGTCGTGCACCGCCATCGCGAAGTGCACCTGGTTGATCAGCGTCTTGAGCACCTTCTGCGGCACGGAGAAGGCGGGGCCGAAATCGGCGGCTTCCTGCACCAGCGGAAAGTCGTCGCTGGGCATGGTCTGCAGCGTGAAGCGGCTCTTGCCGCCCTGCAGCGTGAGCTTGCTCTGCGCGGCGCTCAGCGTGACGTTCTGATCGCTAGGCAGGGCCTTGAGGATGTCGATCAGCTTGCGCGCACCCACCGTGGTCGCAAAGTCGCCGGCATCGCCGTCGAGTTGCGCCGTGGTGCGCACCTGGATCTCGAGATCGCTGGTCGTGAACTCGATGCTGGGACCGGTCTTGCGGATCAGCACGTTGGCGAGGATGGGCAAGGTGTGCCGGCGCTCGACGATGCCCTGCACCGCCTGCAGCGCGCCGAGAAATTTTTCTTGCGTTGCCTTCAAGACAATCATTTAAGCCTCTTAACTTAGTCGTTGTAGTAGAGGGAGGGCATCTTCTGTGGAGAACCGCATTTTCGCCTGTTCCTTCAACCGCTTAGCTCACGAAGAACCCTGTGCGCGCAGCCCTCGCGAAGCACGTGCCGGAAATGAACAACTCGTGCGCCGGGCGCTTGCCTGTGGACAGCCAGCCAGTTGTCCGAAAGTTGTCCCCACGGTTGTTGTTTGACAAGGCGCTTCCCGTGGTGTGCGGCATCAGCCCTTGAGCGTCTGTTCGAGCACGTGCAGTTGCTGGTTCAGCTCGGGGTTCTTCTGCCGCTCGGCGGAAATCTTGCGCACCGCGTGCAGCACCGTCGTGTGGTCGCGCCCGCCGAAGAGTTCGCCGATCTCGGGCAGGCTCTTCTGCGTCATCTCCTTGGCGAGGTACATCGCGATCTGGCGCGGGCGCGCGATGCTGGCCGGCCGCTTCTTGGAGTACATGTCGGCGACCTTGATCTTGTAGAAGTCGGCACAGGTCTTCTGGATGTTCTCCACGCCGACTTGCCGGTTCTGGATCGACAGCAGGTCCTTCAGCGCCTCGCGTGCGAGGCCAATGTTGATTTCCTTGTGTGAAAAACGCGAGTACGCGAGGATCTTGCGCAGCGCGCCCTCGAGTTCGCGCACGTTGGCGCGCACGTTCTTGGCGACGAAGAACGCCACGTCCTCCGGCATGGTCGTGCCTTCGGCCTCGGCCTTGCGCATCAGGATCGCCACGCGCATCTCGAGTTCGGGTGGCTCGATGGCCACCGTCAGCCCGGCGTCGAAGCGGCTGGTCAGCCGCTCGTCGATGTCCACCAGCCCTTTCGGGTAGGTGTCGCTGGTCATGATGATGTGCGCGCGCTTGGCGAGCAGCGCCTCGAAGGCGTTGAAGAACTCCTCCTGCGTGCGCTCCTTGCCGGCGAAGAACTGCACGTCGTCGATCAGCAGCAGGTCGAGCTGGTGGTACTTGGCCTTGAGTTCGTCGAAGGTCTTGCGCTGGTAGTTCTTCACCACGTCGGTGATGAACTGCTCGGCGTGCAGGTACAGGATGCGTGCGTCGGGTCGGTCGGCCAGCAGCGCGTTGCCCACCGCATGGATCAGGTGCGTCTTGCCCAGGCCCACGCCGCCGTAGATGAACAGCGGGTTGTACATCTGGCCGGGCGCACCGGCCACGTGCAGCGCCGCGGTGCGCGCCATCTGGTTGGCGCGGCCCGGCACGAGCGTGTCGAATGTGAGGTTCAGGTTCAGCCGGTGGGTCGATACCGGCTGCACGGGCGCGGCGCGCTTCATCGGCGCCTGGCCGTTGAGGCCGGCCCGGTGCGCATCGTCGCCGGCCAGCGCCGCGCCCGCCGCCACGGGGCCGCTGCGTGCTGGCAGCACAAGCGATGCCGCCTGGTCGCGCGGCGCGAGCGTGATGTCCAGGCGCACCGGCTTGCCGGCGAGTTCGCTCAGCACGCTCTCGATGCGGCCGGCGTACTGGTTGCGGATCCAGTCGAGCTTGAAGCGGTTGGGCACGCGCAGCGTCACCACCGCACTGTCGCCGCCGCTGTCCGATACATCGGCGGTGGGCAGCGGGCGGATCCAGGTGTTGAACTGTTGTTCAGGCAATTCGGCCGCGAGTCGCTCGCAGCCGCGCTGCCAAAGGTCAGCGCTCATCTTGTGGAAAAGTTCTTTTCGGAGCGGCGGCATTCTACGGCGCCGGTGGGCTCGGGACCGTGGTTATCCACAGTTTCGCGCAGACCGTCAATCCCACCGCCCGCCCGCATGCCGTCGTGCAAGTCTTTGACGGGCAAAGCGCTTTTTGGTGTAATAGTGGGTTTCCCGAATCGGAGCCGGTTGCAGTTTTTTGCGGCAGCGGCATCCGGTGGTGGTGCCGGCGGGGTGCGCGAGGCGTCTTGCGAGAGATGTCGTGCCCGGCCTCATGCACACCTAGCCATCGGGGAATCTTCAGCATCCGAGACTGCGGCTTTCCTGCCCGCCGGAACGCACCCGTAGACGCGCAACCCGCGACGCCCCAGGAAGAACCATGAAACGCACTTACCAAGCCTCGAAGACCCGCCGCGCCCGCACCCACGGTTTCCTCGTGCGCATGAAGACCCGCGGCGGCCGCGCCGTGATTCGCGCGCGCCGCGCCAAGGGCCGCAAGCGCCTCGGTCTCTGAGCCGGCTCGGGCCGCATCGCCCCGGCCGCCACCTCACCGACTTTCGTCACCCGTGATCGGCCGCATCGTCCGCGCCGCCGATTTCGAGCGAGCCCTCGGCACCCGGCCGGCGGCTCGCAGTCCCCACTTCGCCGTTCACCACGTCGACGGTGTGCCCGGCACGTCTCAACGCGACCCTGCTCGGCTTGCGGCAACCGAGTTGTCAACAGGCGGTGCACCACAAGAAGGCGGGTCTGTGGATGACTTGTCGGCGGGTGCACTGCACACGCCCGCGTGGGCCGGGATGGTGGTGCCCAAGCGCCATGCGCGCCGCGCCGTGACGCGCTCGCTGCTCAAGCGCCAGATCCGCGCGGCCTTTGGGCGCGAGGCGCATCTGCCGGGCGGCCTGTGGGTCGTGCGCCTTCGCGCCCCGTTCGACCGCGCGCAGTTCACGAGCCCGGCGTCGGATGCACTGCGAGCGGCGGCCCGTGCCGAGCTTGCGGTGCTGCTCGGCGACGCCGTGCGCCGGCGCACGGCGGCAGCGCGTTGAGCGCCGCGCGATGAGGCCGGACATGCCCGCCCAGCCGTTCTTCGGCGTGCTGTGCGCCCTGCCGCGCCGGGCGCTCATCGGCCTGGTGCGTGGCTACCGCTTCTTTCTGAGCCCGTGGCTCGGCAGTTCCTGCCGCTTCGAGCCGACCTGCTCGGCCTACGCCCTGCAGGCGCTCGAGCAGCACGGCGCCGCGGTCGGCACGGTGCTCACGCTCGGGCGCATCGCGCGCTGCCACCCGTGGTGCGCCGGTGGGCATGACCCGGTGCCGGCCGCGCCGCGCCTGTTTACCCGTCTGTTCACGTCTCCGCCCGCGGATCCTCCGGCGCTTCCCAGCGCGCCGTCCCGGTCTTCTCTCTCTGTCGAAAAGAACGCTCCATGACCGACATGCGCCGCACCTTTCTCTGGGGTGTCTTCCTCGTCTCGCTGATCATGCTGTACGACGGGTGGAACCGGCACACCGGCCAGCCCTCGCTGTTCGCGCCGTCGCCGGTCGTCAAGACGCCGGCACCCTCGCAGCCCGGGCAGGCCACCACCGCAGGCGCGGGCACGGCGACGCCGGCCGCGACAGCAGGCGGCGCATCGACGCCTGTGCCCGCCGAGCAGATCACGATCACGACCGACACGGTCAAGGCGACCATCGACAGCCGCGGCGGCACGCTGGTGCGGCTGGAACTGCTGAAGCAGCAGGAGCACGTGGCCCAGGTGTGGTACCAGCCGTTCCTCGCGCTCGTCGGCATGGCGGACAAGGCGCCGCCGGAAAAGAACCTCGTGCTGCTGGACCAGTCGGCGCAGCGCCACTACGTCGCGCAGACCGGTCTGTTGCCGGGTGCCGGCGCCGCGGTCGTTCCCGACCAGAACACCGTGATGCGCGTCGTCACTAGCGAGCGCACGCTGGCCGAAGGCACGCCTGAACTGCGGGTCACGCTCGAATCGCCCGAGGTCGGTGGACTGGTGCTGCGCAAGACCTACCGCTTCCAGCGCGGCAGCTACCTGATCGGCGTGACGCACGAAGTCGTCAACGTGTCCGGCGCGCCGGCCGATCCGCGGCTCTACCTGCAACTCGTGCGCGACAGCAGTCCGCCGCCGGGGGAGTCGGCCTTCTATTTCACCTTCACCGGCCCCGCCGTCTACAACGAAGCCACGAAGTTCCGCAAGGTCGAGTTCGAGGACATCGCCGCCGGCGACAAGCCCGAGTACCAGGTCCAGGCCGACAACGGCTGGGTCGCGATGGTGCAGCACTACTTCGCCTCGGCCTGGCTCGTCGATCCGGCGCAGGGCCCGGCGCTGCCGCGCGAGTACTTCACCACCAAGCTGGGCGCGAACTACGCCGTCGGCATGCGGCTGCCGATGGGTCCGATCGCGCCGGGCACAAGCAAGTCGCTGGACGCGCTGCTCTTCGCCGGCCCGCAGGAGGAGAAGAAGCTCGAAGCCTTGGCGGACGCCTCGCCGATCCAGGCGCAGGGGCTGGAACTCGTCAAGGACTACGGCTGGTTCACCATCCTGTCCAAGCCGCTGTACTGGCTGCTCGAGAAACTGCACACGCTGTTCGGCAACTGGGGCTGGGCCATCGTCGCGCTGGTGGTGGCGCTGCGCATCGCGTTCTACTGGCTCAACGTGAGCGCCTACCGCTCGATGGCGAAGATGAAGGCGGTGGGCCCGCGCATCACCGAGATGCGCGAGCGCCTGAAGGACAAGCCGCAGCAGATGCAGCAGGAGATGATGCGCATCTACCGCGAGGAGAAGATCAACCCGCTCGGCGGCTGCCTGCCGATCTTCGTGCAGATGCCGTTCTTCATCGCGCTGTACTGGGTGCTGCTGTCGTCGGTGGAGATGCGCAACGCACCGTGGATCGGCTGGATCCACGACCTGTCGGCGCCCGACCCGTACTTCATCCTGCCGGTCCTCATGACGCTGTCGAGCCTGCTGCAGGTGTGGCTGAACCCCACGCCGCCGGACCCGATGCAGGCCAAGATGATGTGGATCATGCCGCTCGCGTTCTCGGTCATGTTCTTCTTCTTCCCGGCGGGCCTCGTGCTGTATTGGCTGACGAACAACATCCTCGCCATCTCGCAGCAGTACCTCATCAACAAGCAGCTGGGCGTGCTGAAGAAGTAGCGGCGGCGCGCCGCGCATCGCCGCTCGCGACAATCGCGTGATGCTGGCGCGCCACCTCGACCCGATCGCCGCCGTCGCCACCGCCCCCGGGCGCGGCGCGGTGGGCATCGTGCGGGTCTCCGGGCGCGGGCTCGATGCGTTCGTGAAGGCGCTGTGCGGCCGCCCGCTGGTGCCGCGCCACGCGACCTACCTGCCCTTCGCCGACGCACAGGGCCGCGCCATCGACCACGGCCTGGCGCTGTACTTTCCCGCGCCGCATTCCTATACCGGTGAAGACGTGCTCGAACTGCAGGCCCACGGCGGGCCGGTGGTGCTGCAGTTGCTGCTCGCGCGCTGCCTCGAGGTCGCTGCGCAGCCTGCTGACCATGGCGCATCGCTGCTGCCGCGCCTGCGGCTGGCCGAGCCAGGCGAGTTCACCGAACGCGCCTTCCTCAACGACAAGCTCGACCTGGCGCAGGCCGAGGCCGTGGCCGACCTGATCGACGCCAGCACCGAAGCCGCCGCGCGCTCGGCCGGGCGCTCGCTGTCGGGCGAGTTCTCCGCCGAGATCGGCGCCCTGCGCGACGCGCTGGTGCGGCTGCGCATGCTGGTCGAGGCCACGCTCGACTTTCCCGAAGAGGAGATCGACTTCCTCGAACGCGCCGACGCGCGCGGCCAGCTTGCCGCCATCGGCGCGCGGCTCGACGCCGTGCTGGCCCGCGCGCAGCAGGGCGCGCTGCTGCGCGAGGGCATGACGGTGGTGATCGCCGGCCAGCCGAACGTCGGCAAGAGCTCGCTGCTCAACGCATTGGCCGGTGCCGAACTCGCCATCGTCACGCCCATTCCCGGCACCACGCGCGACAAGGTCAGCGAAACGCTGCAGATCGAAGGCGTGCCGGTGCACGTAATCGACACCGCCGGCCTGCGCGACAGCGACGACGAGGTCGAGCGCATCGGCATCGCACGCAGCTGGTCGGAGATCGAGGCGGCCGATGCACTGCTCTTCGTGCGCGATCTCGCGCGCGCGGGCGAGGCGGCTTACGACGCGGCGGATGCGCGTATCGCGGCTCGGTTGCCGGAGGCACTGACGGAACGTGGGCGCTCGCTCACTGTGTGGAACAAGGCTGATCTTGCCGGTGACGTGCGAGTCGCCGACGGCGTGTGCGTGTCAGCCAAGCAAGGCAGCGGGCTGGACGCATTGCGCGCGCGCCTGCTCGAGCTGGCCGGCTGGCACGCCGGCGTCGACGGCGTGTTCATCGCCCGCACGCGGCACCTGCAGGCGCTGCGTGCGACGCGCGCGCACATGGAGGCCGCCGCGGCCCACGCGGCACAGGCCGACCAGGCGCTCGACCTCTTCGCCGAGGAACTGCGTCTCGCGCAGGAAGCGCTGGGCGCGATCACCGGTGAGTTCACGAGCGACGACCTGCTCGGCGAGATCTTCAGCCGCTTCTGCATCGGCAAGTAAGAACCCGCGAAAGGATGAACGGCGTCACGGCGGCGCCGATCGGCGCGTCACCACCTGTCACGGTGGTGCTCTGCGAGGACGCACGCGCTCGATAATTCGCGCCTGCCCGGCGGCAAGCCGGCGCGCGAAAGACACCATGGACTTTGAAGCACTTGTTCAGGCGATCCAGACGCTCAATGCGGAGGATGCCTTTCGCCCGCGTCTTGGCGCCGACCAATGGCGCCAGGTCGCCCCGTTCTTCACCCGCCACGAGATCCGCGCCGGCGACCTGCTGGTCAAGCAGGGTGAACTCGACCGCGCGATGTACCTGCTCGGCCAAGGCTCGATGCAGGTGTTCGCCACCGGCGGGCCGCCGGGCAGCAACCGCATCGCCATCCTGCGCGCCGGCTCGATCATCGGCGAGCCGGGCCTGTTCAGCGACGGGCCGCGCATGGCCAACGTGGAGGCGGTGACGCCGTGCACCGTGTGGGCGCTGCGCGGACCGCGGCTGGAAGAACTGGCCCTGCGGCTGCCGGCGCTGGCGCTCGAACTGGTGCGCGCCGCTGCCGGCGTGATGGCGGTCCGCATGCGCGCCAACATCGCGAAGCAGACACCGTTCACCTGACGCGCCGCCGCAAACGACAAAGGGCCGCTTGACGCGGCCCTTTTGCATGGCTCGCAGCGGCCAACCGTCAATGCCCGTTGAAGCTCACCAGCGTGAACAGCGGCAGCCCCGACGCTCGCAGCTTCTCGCCGCCGCCGAGTTCCGGCAGCTCGACGATGGCCGCACCCTCGATCACCGTCGCACCCAGGCGCTCCAGCAGCCGGCGCCCGGCGAGCATGGTGCCGCCGGTTGCGATCAGGTCGTCGATCAGCACCACCCGGTCGCCCGGCTTCACCGCGTCGGTGTGCATCTCCACCGTGGCCGAGCCGTACTCCAGCTCGTAGGTTTCTTCAACCGTGGTGAAGGGCAGCTTGCCCTTCTTGCGGATGGGCACGAACCCGACGTTCAGCTCGTAGGCGAGCACCGAGCCGATGATGAAGCCGCGTGCGTCCAGGCCGGCGATGGCACTCGGGCGCACGTCGAAGTAGCGGTGCACGAAGTGGTCGATTAGCACGCGGAACACGCGCGGGTTCGACAGCAGCGGCGTGATGTCGCGGAACTGCACGCCCGGCGCCGGCCAGTCGGGCACGGTGCGGATGTGCGGCTTGATGTCGTCGGAGGAAGAGGCGGCGGTCATCGCGGCTCGCGGGGAGTGGGCGCAAAGGCGGGCATTGTGCGGCACCGGTGGGAAGCGCTTCGTGCAAACCCCGAGGCACTTCGCCGCTTGGGCGACACCCGGCGATTCGCATGCGTGACAGACTGGCTGTTGCCACGGTTGGCAGCGGATGCAGCAACGATCGGCGCCATGATGTTCGATTCCCACGACGAGGTCATCCACGCCCGCGGCGGCTTCATCTACACCAGCGCTCACATCCGCACGCGCGCCACGGTGCGGCCGTCGGCGGTGCTGCTGTTCAGCGCCTGCGGGCGACCGTTCGAGTTGAGCCTGCCGGGGCGGCGCGAGACGCTTCAGGCCGCTGCCATCCGCCCCAACGTGCAGCGCGGGCTCGACGCGGCCGGCGTGCGGCTGCTGAGCGTCAACATCCACCCGACGCATGCCGCGTTCGCGAGTTTTCATGCGCTCGAAGGCGACGGCCTGCTGCCCCTCGAGCGTGCGCAGTTTGCGGCGTTCGATGCCGACATGCTGGCGGCCTGCGCCGGCCGGCTTGACCGCGCGGCCGGTGCGCTGCTCTTCGAGCGGCTGGTGCGCGCGGGTGTTGACACGCTGCCGCGATGCGTGGCGCCGCATCCGCAGCGCGAGCGGCTGCTGCGCCTGCTGGCGCAGCAGCCCGACGCCCGGCTGCGCGACCTGGCCGAGGCGCTCGGCGTGTCGTACCACCGCATGTCGCATCTGTTCACCGACGCGATCGGACTGTCGTTCCGCAGCTACCAGAACTTCGATCGCATGGCCCGCGCCGGGCGGCAGTTCGCGAGCGGCCGCAGCTTCACCGGCATCGCCCATGCGGCGGGCTTCAGCGATTCGGCGCACCTCTCGCATACCTGGCAGCGGCGCTACGGACTTTCCCCGAGCGAGGTGCGCAGCGACAAGTACATACAAGCACATTCCTGACGCACGCCCAAAGATCGCCCTTCGCCTCACACACAAGAGAAGGAGACAGATCATGAAATTCCAACACTCGCCGACACTGATCGCCCTGGCCGCGAGTCTGATGCTGGTGGCCTGCGGCGGTGGCGATGATGACCCCGTCGTGCCCGAAGAGACCCGGGAACAGGACAACCGCACTGCCTTCGCGCCCGTGCCTTTTGCGGTGGGGACCACATCGGCCAACACGGGATACCCGGACTTTGAGCAGAGTGCTGGCGGCAAGCCGAGCTTCACGGCGCTTACGGGCACGAGTTCGACGGGTGCGGCGCTGCCTGCAACGGACCGCTGGTCAGGCACGCTCAACGGCAGTGCATACCGCGTCGAAGTGCCGGCGAACTGGAACGGCAAGTTGGTCATGTATGCACACGGCTATCGCGGCACAGGCAACCCGGTCTATGTAGGAAATCCCTCGATCCGCCGCTACCTGATCGAGAACGGCTACGCCTGGGCTGCATCCAGCTACAGCAAAAACTACTACGACGTTCGTGCCGGCGTCGAAGACACCAACGCGCTAGCTTTGGAGTTCAACGCCATCGCTGCAGCTAACTCACGCCCGCTCACGGCGCCGACCAAGATCTACATCACCGGCCACTCGATGGGCGGGCACATCACGGCGGCCGCCATCGAACAGGAAGCGGCTGTGCACGCGGTGCACAAGGTCGCCTATGCCGGTGCCGTGCCGATGTGCGGCGTGGTCGGCGACACCGAGTTGTTCGACTACTTCGCCGGCGCGCAAGTTACCGCGCAGGCGCTCGCCGGGCTGCCGAAATACCCGTTCACCGGCTGGACCGACATTGCGGCGCAGGTCTCCAATACCCTGTTCACGGGTGGCCTTACAGCGCAGGGCGCGCTGGCGACGCCGCTGGTTCCGAATGGCACCGCAGGCGCTCAGTACATGTCGGTGATCGAGAACCTGACCGGCGGCGACCGGCCGCTGTTCGAGATGGGCTACTCGCTCGGCAGCTTCGCCTCGGCCTACGGCACCTTCGGCGGCGACGGCACGCTCACGGGCATCCTCAACAAGAACGTGCTCGACACCACCCGCTTCACCTACACCATCCAGGGTGATGCAGCCGCCTCGACCGCGCTGAATGCGGCGGCGCTCGACATCGCGCCCGACGCCGACGCCAACCGTCTGCGCACCGACGGCCTGCGCTGGGTACCGAAGGTGAACGGCGAGTTCGGCATCCCGGTGGTCTCGATCCACACGCTGGGCGACCTGTTCGTTCCGTTCAGCATGGAACAGGTCTACCAGCAGCGCACCGCCGCCAAGGGCAACAGCGAGTGGCTGGTGCAGCGCGCGATCCGCGGCATCTCGCACTGCGATTTCACCGTGGCAGAGCAGGTGAAAGCCTTCGACGACATGATCAAGTGGGAGCGCGACGGCATCGTCCCCGCGGGTGATGACGTCGTGACGCCGGCCACGGTGGCCGCGCCGACCTATGGCTGCGCGTTCACCGATGACACCATCGGGCCCGACGACAGCGCCGGAACGGCGTTCCTGCGAAACAAGATCGCCACCGATCCGGGAACCACCGCTTGCCCCATCTAACGGCCAGCGGCACATGACCGAGGGGAGCCGAGTGCTCCCCTTTTTCATCCTCTCGCCAACAACTTCGCCTCCGCCAGCGACAGCGGCTGCGGCAGCCCCGACAGCACCAGCGTGTCGCCGCTGCCCAGCACCAGCGTGTCGTCGGGCCGGATCACCGTGCCCGACGCGCGGCGCACCGACACCACCGTGGCGCCCACAGCGTGCAGCGCCAAGTCGCTCAGGCATTGGCCGATGCAGGCGCCGCCGCCCGGCAGCGTCACGCTCAGCAGCCGCACATGGCCGAGTTCGTCGGCGGTGTCGTCGTCCATGCCGTGGAAGTAGCCGCGCAGCAGGCTGTAGCGGGCGTCGCGCTGGTCCTGCACGACACGGATCACCCGCCGCATCGGCACGCCGACGAGGGCAAGCGCGTGGCTTGCGAGCATGAGCGCGCCTTCGATGGCCTCGGGCACCACCTCCGTCGCGCCGGCCTGGCGCAGTTGTTCGAGCGCGCTGTCGTCGAGCGTGCGCACGACCACCGGCACGGCGGGCGCGTGGTGGCGCGCCAGATCGAGGATGCGCAGTGCCGAGGGCGTGTCGTGGTAGCTCACCACCACGGCCGTGGCGCGGGCGAGGCCGGCGGCCATCAGGCTCTGCAGCCGCGCCGCATCGCCGAACACCACGCTCTGGCCCGCGGCGGCGGCTTGGCGCACGCGATCGGGGTCGAGGTCGAGCGCGATGTAGCGGATGCCTTCGCCTTCGAGGATGCGCGCAAGGCTCTGCCCGCTGCGCCCGTAGCCGCAGATGATCACGTGCGCCTCGGTGTTGATGGCGCGCTTGGCGATCGTCGTCATCGCCACCGACTGCATCAGCCAGTCATTGGCGGACAGGCGCATCACGATGCGGTCGCTGTGCATGATGATGAAGGGCGCGGCCAGCATGCTGAGCACCATGCTCGCGAGGATCGGGCTTTGCAGCCCGGGCGGAATGAGGTCGTGCGCGGTCGACAGGCTCAGCAGCACGAAGCCGAACTCGCCGGCCTGCGCGAGATACAGCCCGGTGCGCAGCGCCACGCCGGTGGCGGCACCGAAGAGCCTGGCCAAGCCGGCCACGAGCGCGAACTTGAACAGCACCGGCAGCACTGTCAGGAGCAGCACCAGCCCCCAACTGCGCAGCACCGCGCCGCCATCGAGTTTCATGCCGATCGTGATGAAGAACAGGCCCAGCAGCACGCTGTGGAACGGCCGGATGTCGGTCTCGACCTGGTGCTTGTATTCGGTCTCGGCGATCAGCATGCCGGCCACGAAGGCGCCGAGCGCGAGCGACAGGCCGGCGTGTTCGGTCAACCAGGCCAGACCCAGCGTGAGCAGCAGGATGTTGAGGATGAACAGCTCGTCGCTCTTGCGCCGCGCCACCAGCGTGAGCCACCAGCGCATCACACGCTGGCCGCCGACCAGCAGCACCGTGAGCAGCGCCGCCGCCTTGAGCGCCGCCAGACCCAGCTCGCGCGCCAGCACTTCGGGCGACGAGCCGAGCGCCGGAATCAGCACCAGCAGCGGCACCACGGCCAGATCCTGGAACAGCAACACGCCCATCACGCGCCGGCCGTGCTCCGATTCGAGCTCCAGCCGATCGGCCATCAGCTTGCCGAGGATGGCCGTGCTGCTCATCGCCAGCGCCCCGCCCAGCGCCACGGCGCTCTGCCAGCCGAGGCCCCATGAGCGACCGGCCAGCGTGAACGCCCAGGCCAGCAGGGCATTGACGAGCACGGTGAGCGCCACGGTGAACGTGACCTGGCTCAACCCCAGCCCGAACACCAGCTTGCGCATGCTGCGCAGCTTGGGCAGGTGGAACTCGAGCCCGATCACGAACATCAGGAACACCACGCCGAATTCGGCGAGGTAGCGCACGCCGGAATCGTCTTCGGCCAGTGCCATCGCGTTCGGCCCGATCGCCACGCCGACCGCGAGGTAGCCGAGCATCGCAGGCAGCTTGAGCGTGCGGCACAGCACCACCCCGATGACGGCGGCGACGAGGTAGAGCAGCGCGAGGTCGAGGGTCGTCGCCATGAGGCCGTGGGTGCAGAGGCGGCCGCAGGGGCGTGCCTAGAATGACAGCCCCGCTTCGGGCCGATACCGGTCAATCGTAATGGACGCCCTCCTTCGCTCGTCGCCGCCGATACCGCCGTTCGACCCCGCACGCGCGCTGGCACTGGCGGCGAAGACGCTCGACATTGAGGCCCAGGCCGTGCTCGGGCTGAAGGCGCGCCAGGGCGACAGCTTCGTCCACGCCGTCGAGGCCATGCTGCACTGCACCGGCCGCGTGGTGGTGATGGGCATGGGCAAGAGCGGCCACGTGGGCCGCAAGATTGCCGCCACGCTCGCCTCCACCGGCACGCCGGCGATGTTCGTGCACCCCGGCGAAGCCAGCCACGGCGACCTCGGCATGGTGGCGCCGGGCGACATCGTGGTGATGATTTCCAACTCCGGCGAGGCCGACGAGGTGGTCAGCATCCTGCCGGCGATCAAGCGCGTGGGCATCACGCTCGTGGGCATGACCGGGCGCGCCGACTCCACGCTCGCAAGCCACGCTGACATCGTGCTCGACACCACCGTGGACCAGGAAGCCTGCCCGCTCAACCTAGCGCCCACGGCCAGCACCACGGCGCAGATGGCGCTGGGCGACGCGCTGGCGGTGGCGCTGCTCGACGCGCGCGGCTTCCGCGAGGAAGACTTCGCACGTTCGCACCCCGGCGGCAGCCTCGGGCGCAAGCTGCTCACCCACGTGCGCGACCTCATGCGCACCGGCGACGACCTGCCGCTGGTGCGCGCCGACACCGGCTTCAGCGACATGATGCGGCTGATGAGCGCCAAGGGCCTGGGCACGGCCATCGTGGTCGACGATGCGGGCCGGGTGCTCGGCATCTTCACCGACGGTGACCTGCGCCGCTGGCTCGAGAAGGGCCGCGACCTGCGCGGCTCCACCGCCGGCGAACTCATGCATCCGAAGCCGCGCACCGTGCGCCCCGACATGCTCGCCGTCGAGGCCGCCGGCCTGATGGAAGAAGCGCGCATCACCGTCGTGCTCGTGGCCGATGCCGGCGGGCGCCTGGTCGGCGCGATCAACTCCAACGACCTGATGCGCGCGAAGGTCATCTGATGAGCCGCGCCGTGCTGCCGGGCGCGCCAGCGCTCGCTTTCGAGCCGGAGCTGCTGCTCGCGGCGCAGGGCATCCGCGCGGCGATCTTCGACGTCGACGGCGTGCTCACCGACGGGCGCATCTACCTGAGCGAGCGCGGCGAGGAGTTCAAGGCCTTCAGCACGCTGGACGGCCACGGGCTCAAGCTGCTGGCACAGGGCGGCATCGTGCCGGTCGTGATCACCGGGCGCGATTCGCCGGCGGTGCGGCGGCGTGTCGCCGATCTGGGTATCACGCACGCCGTGTACGGCGCGGCCGACAAGCTCGCCGCGGCTGAGCCGCTGCTCACGCAGTTGCAGATCGACTGGCCGCAGCTCGCGGTCATGGGCGACGACTGGCCCGACCTGCCGCTCATGACACGCGCCGGCTTCGCCGTGGCGCCCGCGGGCGCGCACATCGAGGCGCGCGCGGTGGCCGACCACGTCACCCGCGCGGCGGGCGGCCACGGCGCGGCGCGCGAGTGCTGCGATCTGCTGCTGACCGCCGCCGGGCGTTACGCGGCGCTGCTGCACGGCCACCTGCGCACGCTCGACCGTGGCGATTGAAGACCAGCTGCTCGACGGGCCGGCCGCGCTCGCGCCGGCGGCGTCGCTGCCCGAAGCGCCGCGCCGCCGTGGTATCGCCGAGCGCCTGTTCGCGGCCTCGTCGTACCTGCCGCTGATCCTGATGGCGCTGCTGGCGCTCGGCACCTGGTGGCTGGTGCGCAACACGCCGGTGCTGGAGCCGCCGCGTGCCGCGGTGCCGCTGCGCCACGAGCCCGACTACACGATGAGCGGCTTTCTCGTGCAGCGCTTCGGCGACGACGGCAGCATGCGCGCGCAGCTCGAGGGCGACATGCTGCGCCACTACCCGGATACCGACACCCTCGAGGTCGACAACGCACGCCTGCGCGCCGTGGCGCCCGACGGCCGGGTCACGGTGGCCACGGCACGGCTGGCGCTGTCCAACGGCGACGGCAGCGAAGTGCAGCTGAAAGGCGGCGCGAACGTGGTGCGTGAGGCACTGGGCGACGAGCCGTCCATCGAGTTCAACGGCGAGTTCCTGCACTTCTTCGTCGCCACCGAGCGCATTCGCTCGCACCTCCCGGTGCTGATGACGCAGGGCGGCACCGAGATCCGCGCCGACGCGCTCGACTACGACCATCTCGACCGCGTCGTGGAGCTGCGCGGGAATGTGCGCGCCGTCTTCCCGGCGCGCACGGTGCGGCGATGACGGCTCGCCTCGTCTACATCACCGGCGCGTCCAGCGGCATCGGGCAGGCGCTCGCGCTGCGTTTTCATCGCGCCGGGTACCGGCTGGCGCTGGTGGCGCGGCGCGAGGCGCAGCTTCGGGAGTGGGCCGCCGCGCAGGGTCTCTCGGCGGCGGACTGCAGCGTGTACGCGGCCGACGTGCGCGACATCGAAAGCATCACCGGCGCCGGGCGCACCTGCATCGCAGCGCAAGGCCTGCCCGACGTGGTGATCGCCAACGCCGGCATCAGCGCCGGTGTCGACACGGCGCAGGCCGAAGACCTGGAGGTCATTCGCGCCACCTACGAGACCAACAACCTCGGCATGGCGGCGACGTTCCAACCCTTCGTGGCCGCCATGTGCGCGCGCGGTAGCGGGCGGCTGGTGGGCATCGCGAGCGTGGCCGGAATCCGAGGCCTGCCGGGACATGCGGCTTACTGTTCGAGCAAGGCGGCGGTCATCAGCTATTGCGAAAGCCTGCGCGGCGAATGCCGGCCGTTCGGGGTGAAGGTGGTGACGCTCGGGCCGGGCTACGTGGATACGCCGCTCACGCGCGGCAACCCGTATTCGATGCCGTTCCTGATGCAGCCAGACGAGTTTGCCGACCAGGCGTTCAAGGCCATCGATGCCGGCGTGAGCTACCGCGTGATCCCGTGGCAGATGGGCGTGGTGGCCAAGCTGCTGCGGCTGCTGCCGAACTGGCTGTTCGACACGATGCTCGCCGGCCGGGCGCGCAAGCCGCGCCAGCCTCGCTGATCGCGGCAGCGCCAACGAAAAGGCGGTGGGCCGAAGCGCCACCGCCTGATCTTGCAACCGGCCTTGCGGCCGGTTCATGAAAGTCTGTACAGCTCAGTGGTACAGATCAGTAGCCGCCGCGGCCGCCACCACCACCGCCGTAGCCGCCGCCACCGCCGGAGCGGCCACCGCCACCACCGCCGTAGCCGCCGCCACCGCCGGAGCGACCGCCGCCGCCGCCGCCATAGCCGCCACCACCACCGTAGCCACCACCACCGCCGCTGCCGCCACCGCCGTAGCCGCCACCGCCGGAGCGGCCACCGCCGCCGCCGCCGAAGCCGCCCGGACGCTCTTCACGCGGGCGAGCTTCGTTCACGACCAGCGCGCGGCCGTCGAGGGCCTGGCCGTTCATGCCGTTGATGGCTGCCTGCGCTTCGGCGTCAGAGCCCATTTCGACAAAGCCGAAGCCCTTCGAACGGCCAGTGTCGCGGTCCATCATGACCTTGGCCGAAGCCACGGTGCCGAACTGCGCGAATGCTTGTTGGAGATCCTCGTCGCGAACGCTGTACGCGAGGTTGCCGACGTAGAGTTTGTTGCCCATTTGAGAGCGCCTTTCTTCCTGAGTGACCCTGATAGATGAAAACCTCTGGAGCTTCAAGCCAACCTGAACCACTCAACGAAGGCGCTGACTACCCGACAGAGAATTTTCATTATCACGGACTTGAGAATTAATGCGCATGCCCGCGATTATCAAAGTGTTGTTTTCGATACAGCGAAGGCGCAGGCGGCGCGCCGTTTTGGGGCGACTGCGGGTTCGGCTCAAGGAAATCTAGGGAAAACACTTTCCCTAAAACGTCAGTCACCGGCCGGCCCATATCATCGTCCGCCGCGCCGCACCTTCGTGACATGCAGTCCCACCTCTCCCGCAGCCCGCTCGACGCGCTCGGCGCCATCCTCGCGAGCGTCGATGCGGTTCGCAATCTGCGCGCGCTGTATGTGTTGCTGGCCACCTTTGCCGGGTCCGGCCTGCTGATGGCGATGGCCCGCTCGGCGCTGGCGCGTGACGCCGGCTGGCTGGGCGCGATCGAGATCGGCGCCGCACTGTTCATCGCCTTCTACGGCGCCAATGCCGCCGGCATCCTATTGATGGACCAGGCCCGCGGCCGCGCGGTGCGCGAGGTATCCGAGGCGCTGCGGGCGGCGGCATCGTCGGCTCACCGAGTGCTGGCGATCGTGCTGGGCATTGCCGCGATCGTGGCGGTGCTGGGCGCGGCACTGGTCGCGCTGCTGTGGCTGTCGCGCACCGACGTGACCGGCCCGGTGCTCGGTCCGGTGATCTTCGGCGCGGTCGTGCCGCTGGGCGCCGTGGTGGTGGGCCTGGTGCTGCTGTCGCTCGTGGCCGTGGTGGTGCCGCTGGCGGCGCCGGGCGTGTGGGCGGGCCGCCGCGCGCTGCCGCTGCTGCGGCAACTGGCGCACTGGGCGCGTCACCGGCTGCTGACGGTCGCGCTGCTGATGGGTGCGGTGAGCCTGCTGTCGGGTGGGGTCGGCGCGCTCGTGACCTTCGTGCTGGCCGCGGGCGGACGCGTGGTGGCCCAGCTCGCGGTCGTGGTGGTGGGTGTGGACGTGCCGCTGCAGCAGCTCACCGCCGGCCTGTTCGGTTACGGCGTGCGCAGCCTCGGCGCAGTGGCGGCGCCGGCCGAATCGGCAAGCCATGTGGCGGCGGCGCTGGTGGGCGGCGGCGTGGTGTTTCCGCTCGCGCTTGTGCTGCCTGGCCTCGTGTACCTGCGGGGCGCGTGCACGGTGTACCTGGCGCTGAACGAAGAGCCGCTCGCTTCGAGCGACGCGGCATGAGACACCTCGTGTCAACCCGTCGGCGGGCCGAGCGCCGGGCCGCCCCAAGCCGGCCCGCATCCCCTCGGGGGATCGACCGCGGTATGCCGCGGGCGAGGGGCTGACATGCCCCGTATCGCGAGCCTGGTGCCGAGCCTGACCGAGCTGCTGTTTGCGCTCGGGCTCGGGCCGAGCGTGGTGGCGCGCACGGGCTTCTGCATTCATCCAGCCGACGCCGTGCGGGAGGTACCCAAGGTCGGCGGCACCAAGGACGTGAACCTCGCGAAGCTCAAGCGGCTGGCGCCGACGCACGTGCTGGTCAACGTCGACGAGAACCGGCTCGACACGGTGCAGGCGCTGCGCGCGTGGCCGGCAGCGCAGCGGCCGCAGGTGATCGTCACCCATCCCTGTGCGCCCGAAGACAACCTGGCGCTGATCACGCAGGTGGCGGATGCGTTCGCCGCCGTGCCGGGTGTGGGCGAACATGCCGCCGCGCTGCGCGCCGAACTCGACGCCGAACTGGCTGCGACCGGCGCCGCGAGCGCGCGCTTCGAGCCGCAGCGGGTGCTCTACCTGATCTGGCGCGAGCCGTGGATGAGCGTGGCGCGCGACACCTACATCGCCCGCATGCTCGACACCGTGTGCTGGCAGACGTTGCCCGACGTGACGGGCGGCGAGGCCGGCGCCGCGCGCTACCCGGCGCTGCGCGGCGATGAATCCTGGCTCGCCGAGGTGCAGCAGGTGCTGCTCAGCAGCGAGCCCTATCGTTTCGACGCGAGCCATGTGGATGAAGCGCAGCAGCTTTGCCCAAACGCCCGCGTGCGTCTCGTCGACGGCGAGTTGCTGAGCTGGTACGGCCCGCGCGCCGCCGCCGGCCTGCGCTATCTGCGCACGCTCGCGGCCGATTGAGCGCGCCTACGATCGCCCCATGGAACTGCTCAAGCCGCTGATCGCTTTGCTGGCGATCGTCAACCCGATCGGCGTGGTGCCGTTCTTCATCCACTTCACGCAGAACCTCTCGGTCCCGGCACGCCGGCGCACCATCCGCGTGAGCGCCTTCACCGCCTTTGTGGTGATCGCGCTCAGCGCGCTGGCCGGCCTGAAGATCATCGAGTTCTTCGGCATCTCGCTCGCGTCGTTCCAGGTCGGCGGCGGCATGCTGCTGCTGATCTCGTCGATCCAGATGCTCAACGCGCAGCCGGCCGAAGTGCGCAAGGAAGACGTGAGCGAAGGCGCGCACAAGGCCGACGTGGGCGCCAGCGTGGCGGTGGTGCCGCTGACGATTCCGCTGCTCACCGGGCCGGCGACGATTTCCACGATGGTCATCTACGCCGAGAAGACGCAGCGCTGGTGGGAACTCGCGGTGCTTGTCGGCTACGGCGTGGTGGTGGGTCTTGCCACCTTCGCCGTGTTCTCCGCATCGGGGCGCATTGCGCGAGTGCTGGGGCAGACCGGCATCAACATCATGACGCGGCTGATGGGGCTGATCCTCGCGGCACTCGCGGTCGAGCTGCTGGCCGGTGGGTTGACTCGGTTGTTTCCGGTGCTCGCCCGCACGCTCGGGTGAGCCCTGGGACGCGAGCGTGATGCGCCCCAATCACCAGCGGCAACGCCAATTCGCCGACGCTGATGATTGCGGAGCGGGCAGCCCGCCCGCGCTCAATCCACCTTGGCGCCCGACGCCTCCACCACCTTCGCCCACTTCGCGGTCTCGGCCTTGATGAAGGCGGCGAACTTCTCCGGCGGCATGCCGCTCGGGATGGCGCCGACCTGCAGCAGCCGCGCGCTCAACTCGGGCGTCTTCATCGCCTTGGCGGCCTCCACCTGAATGCGCTTGACGATGTCGGGCGATGTGCCGGCCGGGGCCAGCAGGCCGAACCAGGAACTGGCGTCGAAGCCCGGCACGCCGGCTTCGGCGATGGTGGGCAGGTCGGGCAGGGCGGCGCTGCGCTCGGCGCTGGTCACCGCGAATGCCTTCAGCTTGCCGGCCTTGATCTGCGGCATGGCCGAGGGCAGGTTGTCGAACATCAGGTCCATGGTGCCGCCGATGAGATCGAGCAGCGCCGGGCCGGAGCCGCGGTACGGGAAGTGGACCATGTAGGTGCCGGTCATGGTCTTGAACAGCTCGCCCGACAGGTGGATCGACGTGCCGTTGCCGCTGGAGGCCATGTTCAGCTTGCCGGGGTTGGCCTTGGCGTAGCGGATCAGGTCTTTCACGTTGTTGATCTTGGCTTCGGCCGCCTTCGCCGGGTTCATCACCAGCACGTTGGGCACGCCGGCCACCATGGTGATGGGCGCGAAGTCCTTGATCGGGTCGTAGGGCATCTTCGAGTACAGCGACTGGTTGATGCCGTGCGTGCCCACGGTGCCCATGAGGATGGTGTAGCCGTCGGGGGCCGAATGCGCCACTTCGGCCGCGCCGATGTTGCCGCCGGCGCCCGGCTTGTTCTCGACGATGAACTGCTGGCCGAAGGCCTTGCTCAGCTCGGGCGCCAGCGCGCGGGCCAGCATGTCGGTGGTGCCGCCCGGCGCGAAGGGCACGACCAGCCGCACCGGCTTGTCGGGCCAGGCGCCCTGCGCATGAACGGAGGTGGCGGCCAGCAGCGCGGCGGAAGCGGCGAGCCAGGTGCGGCGGTCGAAGGGGCGGCGGAAGAAGTCGGTCATGCGGGCTCCTCGGGTTTGAGAGCCGCCGAGTTTGTGGCAACTCGGGCGCCCCTCCCATCCTGATGAGCCCGCATAGGCCTTCTGCAGTGCGGATCAGCGTTTGCCGTGGCGCAGCAGCGCGTGCAGCAGGATGGCGCCGAAGGTGGCCGTTCCGATGCCCCCAAGCGCGAAGCTGCCGAGCTTGAGCGTGTAGTCGCCGGTGCCGAGGATGAGCGTGACGGCGGCGACGATCAGGTTGCTGTTGTTGGAAAAGTCGACCCGGTTGTCGACCCAGATCTTGGCGCCGGCCACGGCGATGAGGCCGAACACCACGATGCTCACGCCGCCCATCACCGCCAGCGGAATGGCCTGGATCAGCGCGCCGAACTTGGGGCTGAAGCCGAGCACGATGGCAATCAGCGCGGCCACCACGAACATCGCGGTCGAGTAGATCTTGGTCGCGGCCATGACGCCGATGTTCTCAGCGTAGGTGGTCACACCCGTGCCGCCGGAGGCGCCGCTCACCATCGTCGCCACGCCGTCGCCGATGAAGGCGCGGCCCATGTACGGGTCGAGGTTCTGTCCGGTCATCGCGCTCACGGCCTTGATGTGGCCGAGGTTCTCGGCCACGAGGATCACCGCCACCGGCGCGATCAGCAGCATCGCCGCGGGCTGGAACACCGGCGCCACGAAGCCCGGCATGCCGAACCAGGCGGCGTTCGCGATGCCCGACACATCGATCGGCTTGCCCAGGCCCAGGCCGTTGGTCAGCACGGCGTAGACGACGCTCGCGACGATGAGGCCGACGAGGATCAGGAGGCGCTGCGTCATGCCGCGCGTGTACACGGCGACGAGGCCCACGCTCACGAAGGTGACCGCCTGCATCCAGGCATCGAAGGCGGTGGGCGCCATGTTCTTGATCGGGATGCCGGCGAGATTGAGGCCGATCACCGCCACCACGGCACCGGTGACCACCGGCGGCATCAGCGTCTCGATCCAGCGCGTGCCGATCGAGGCCACGATCACGCCGATCAGCGTGACCGCCACACCGGCGGCGATGATGCCGCCGAGTGCCACGGCGAGGTTGGCGTTCGGCCCCGGCCCGGCATAGCCGGTGGCCGCGATCACCACGCCGATGAAGGCGAAGCTCGAGCCCAGATAGCTCGGCACCTTGCCGCCGACGATGAAGAAGAAGATGAGCGTGCCGATGCCGCTCATCAGGATGGCGAGGTTGGTGTCGAAGCCCATGAGGATGGGCGCGAGCACCGTGGCGCCGAACATCGCGATCACGTGCTGCACGCCCATCGCGGCGGTCTGCGGCCAGGGCAGGCGCTCGTCGGGCGCGACGACGCGGCCGGGTTGCGCATCGGCAATGCGCCAGGCGGGGATCAGGCTCATGGGGTTCCTCTCGGCTCTTCGTGTGGGTCGGCATGCCGCGGACGGGCGTGCGCCGCACGTCTTTGCGCGCGGCGCCGAAGTTTAGGTTCGGGCTGCACCCTGCGCGCATGCGAAACGAGGGCGAGAGCCACCGAAAGGAGAGGCGCCGCACAAATGAAAACGCCGCGGCCAGAAGGCGCGGCGCTCGAACGAGGGTTCAGGCAAAAAAAGAGGGAGGCGGGACAAATGGTTCCAGGGACTCGCTCTCTCCTACCCCGGTTTGCCCGCCCCCCTTGGACGTCAATCCAACAGTGATCGAATCACTTGACGCCGATTGCGCCGGGGCGCAGAAACAGGCTCAGCTGCGCGGGTGCGCGGCCGGTTTGAAGCACTTGCTGGCGCAGCACGGGCGCCACGGCCGGCAGCACGCGGCGCGGGATCTCGGCTGCGCGGGCGCTGGGAATCAGCAGGGAACGGGGCATGAGCGGCGGGGCCACGGCAAGTCTCCTCAGGCAGAGTGCAGCTCGCTCGGCACGAAGGCCGGCAGCGTTGCGGGTTGCAGCGCCTTGGAGGCGCGGTTCATCCAGTTCCCCAGGCTCGCCGGGGTGGGCAGCCGCGGCTGCGCCGGTTGCGCGAGGCGCAGCAGCGACGACACGCCGCCGCGGCAACGCGGTGCCGCGCGGCGCGATTGAGGTGCGGCTTCGGTGGCCGGGCGCTGACGAGAGATGCTGGGCATGACAACGACGTCCTTGTGATCTGCGGCGCCGTTGCTGCGATTGCCGGCGACCGTGCAGATGCAAGCGCAGCTTCTGTGCCATGCCCTTGGGGGCGGTCACTCGCAGCTTTCGGACCCGCGAGCAGACAAATTGCGGCCTTTGCGGCGGCCCGACGCGCGAAACACGGTCAAAAAGTGTTCGTCTGTTACAGCCCTGACCGCAGGTGTCGGGCCGCAAGTGAATCACCACTGCGGCTGCGGGGCGGTGCGGCTGCGTTGGGCGCGCGAAATGTCGAGCGGCGAGGCCTCCCGGCAGAAGGCAGCGTGCAGGCGATGGGCGTGCGTGAATTCGGTCACGATGTGCGCGCCACAGACCCTCACCCCAGCCCTCTCCCGCCAGCGGGAGAGGGGGAAATCCCAGCCCGAAAACGCCTACGCGGGCTGATACCCCCGCGGCACCGCCGCCATCAGCCCGCGCGTGTAGTCCTGCTGCGGCCGCTCGAGGATTTGCTCGACGCCAGCCTGCTCGACCACCTCGCCGTCCTTCATCACCAGCACCTCGTCGGCCATGAAGCGCACGACGGCCAGGTCGTGGCTGATGAAGATGTAGGCGAGGCCCAGCTCGTCCTGCAGGTCCTTCAGCAGGTTGAGCACCTGCGCCTGCACCGACACATCGAGCGCGCTCACGGCTTCGTCGAGCACCAGCAGCTCGGGGGCCAGCGTCAGGCAGCGGGCGATGGCCACGCGCTGGCGCTGGCCGCCGGAGAACTCGTGCGGGTACTTGTCCATTGCCGACTCTTCCAGCCCCACCTTGGCGAGCAGCGCGCGCGCACGCCGTTCGCGCTCGGCGGCGTCGGCGCCGATGTGGTGGATGTTCATCGGCTCGAGCAGCGTCTGGCCGATGGTGAAACGCGGGTTGAGCGAGGCATACGGGTTCTGGAACACCACCTGGATGCGCCGGCGCATGGGCAGCATCTCGCGCTTGGACAGCGCCAGCAGGTCGCGGCCGTCGAAGACCGCGCGCCCGCCGGTCGGGCCACCGCTCGGTTCGTGCAGGCGCAACAGCGTCAAGCCCAGCGTCGTCTTGCCCGAGCCCGATTCGCCGACGATGCCCAAGGTGTGTCCCCGGCGCAGCTGGAAGCTCGCGCCCTTCACCGCCTTGAACTCGCGCCGGCCGAACACGCCGCTGCGCACCCAGAAGCTCTTGCTCAGATCGCTCGCTTCGATCAGCACCGGCGCGTTTGCGTCCTTGGCCTTCGAGGCGATGTCGGCGGTGCGCCCGGCGATGTGGTCGTCGATCACCATCAGCCGCGCGCTGTGCCGCGCCAGCGTTGGCCGACAGGCGAGCAGCGCCTGGGTGTAGGCGTCCTGCGGGTCCGAGAAGATGCGCGCCACCGGCCCCTGCTCGCGCACGGTGCCTTCGCGCATCACCACCACGTGATCGGCAATCTCGCCCACCACGCCGAGGTCGTGGCTGATGAACAGCATGCTCATGCGGCGACGCTGCTTGAGACCGGCGAGCAGCTCCATGATCTGGCGCTGGATGGTCACGTCCAGCGCCGTGGTCGGCTCGTCGGCGATCAGCAGCTTGGGCTCACAGGCCAAGGCCATGGCGATCATCACGCGCTGCTGCTGGCCGCCGGACAACTCGTGCGGATGCGCGCGCAGCCGGCGCTTCGGCTCGGGCAGGCCCACTTCGTCGAGCAGCGCCTCGGCACGCGCCAGCGCCTGCGACTTCGACAGCCCAAGGTGCCGGCGCAGCGGCTCGATCAACTGCGCGCCGATGGTGAACACCGGGTTGAGCGAACTCATCGGATCCTGGAACACGCAGGCGATGTCGCGCCCGCGCAGCGCCTGCAGTTCCTCCAGCGAGGCGGCGATCAGGTCACGCCCGAGAAAGGTGATGGCGCCTTGCCGCTCGGCGTTGTCGGGCAGCAGGTTGACGATGGACATGGCGGTGACGCTCTTGCCCGAGCCCGATTCGCCGACCAGCGCGACGGTGGTGTTCTCGGGGATGTCGAAGCTCACACCCTCGTCGCCGCGGCCCACGGCCTGTACGCGGCGCATCACGCCGTCTTCCGTGCCCATGCGGAAGGCGACGCGCAGATCCTGAATGCTCAGCAACATGGCGGCCTCATTCCAATCCGCGAAGTTTCGGATCGAGCGCGTCGCGCAGCGCATCGGTCATCAGAGAGAACGCGGTGACGAACACCGCCATGAAGAGCGTGGCCGCGGCCAGCTGCCACCAGTGGCCGAGGATCAACTCGCTCTGCGCCTCGGCGAGCATGGTTCCCCAGCTCACCTGATCGACGCCGACGCCCAGACCCAGGTACGACAGGATCACTTCGCTCTTGATGAAGCCCACCACATAGATCGACAACTGCACCAGCACCACGTGGCTCACGTTGGGCAGGATGTGGCGGAACATGCGCGAGCCGGTGCCGGCACCGATCGCCTCGGCCGAGCGCACGTAGTCGCGCACGGCGTGCTTCATGAACTCGGCGCGCACCAGGCGGTAGATGCCCGTCCAGCCGGCGAGCCCGAGGATGAGCACCACGGACGCAATGCCGCGGCCGAACACCGCCGCGAAGGCGAAGATCAGCAGGATGCCGGGAATGGCGGTGAAGACGTTGTAGATCCACTCCAGCAGATCGCCCGTCTTGCCCCCGAAGAAGCCGCCGATGGCGCCGAGCAAGGTGCCGATGAGGGTGGCCAGCACCGCGGCCGAGACGCCGACGAAGATCGAGATCTCCGCGCCCTTGATCGCCTTGGCGAGCACGTCGCGGCCCAGCCGGTCGGCGCCAAAAGGCAGGGTCTCGGCCTTCACCACCTCGGCCGTCTCGTACTTCTTCGCCGCGGCGGCCCATTCGTCGTAGCGCGGTGCCAGCGGGTCGATGTCGGAGATGTCGACGTTGGGGCCGGTGGGCTGCTCGATCTGCACCACCGGGCGTTCGGCCCTCGGACCCATGAAAGTCGGCGGCGCGTTGGGCACGCCCTTTTCCTTCTGCCAGTCGGCGGCAACGAGGCCGAGGCCCGCGGCCATCACCATCAGCAGGAACACGGCGACGATGGCGAGGCACACCATGCCCACGCGGTCGCGCCTGAAACGCTGCGCCGCGGCGGCCCACACGCCTTGCGAGCGCGCGGCGCGCGGCGCGGTTTGCGATGAGGCGATGACGGCGCTCATCTCAAGACCACCCTCGGATCGACGAGTTTGTAGAGGAAGTCCGTCGCGAGATTCACCAGCATCGTGATCGCCGCGATGTAGATGGCGAAGGCCTGGATCACCGGATAGTCGCTGCGGTTCACCGCCAGCAGGATCTCGCGCCCGAGCCCCGGAATCGAGAAGAACACCTCGATCAGGAAAGAACCGACGAAGATGCCCGGCAGCGACACCGACACGTTGGTGAGGATGGGAATCATCGCGTTGCGCAGCACGTGCTTCAACTGCACCGTGCGCTCGGTCATGCCCTTGGCGCGCGCGGTGCGCACATAGTCCTGACCCATCTCGTCGAGAAAGAAGGTGCGGTACAGCCGCGTCTGCGGCGCCAGCGACACCACCACCGCCAGCAGCACCGGCAGCGGCGCGTAGCGCACGAGGTTGGTCCACACGCTGTCGCTCCAGCCCTGCACCGGGAACAAGCCGAGCTGGAAGGCGAAGAAATACTGGCCGACGATCACGTACACGAGGAACGAGATCGACATCGCCACGGTCGTGACCACCATCACCGCCCGGTCGGTGAGCGAGCCGCGCACCGCGGCCACGGCGAGTGCGAAGGGAATCGCCAGCAGCGTCTCGAGGATGAGGATGGGCGTCATCACCGTGAGCGTGGCCGGCAGCCGCGTGGCAAACAGATGCGCCACCGACTCGTTGGTGGCCCAGCTGCGCCCCCAATCGAAGGTGACGATCTGCTTGACGAAGATGCCGAACTGCGTCCACAGCGGCTCGTTCAGGCCCAGCTGCTGGCGGATCGCATCCACCTGCTCCTGCGTGGCGTTCAGGCCGCCGAGGATTTCCGCCGGGTCGCCGCCGAAGCCCTTGAACAGCAGGAACACCAGCAGCACGACGCCGAACAGCGTCGGCACCATCTGCCACAGGCGTCGGATGAGATAGGCCGCCATCGTGCTGCGCACTCCTTGGTCGATGAGCAAACGGCCACGCGTGGCGCGGCCGTCGCAGTCTAGGGCTTGGCCTCGTGTGGCTGCAGCAGCGTGCTGTCGCCACTCACCGCCGCTGCCAGCGCGGGGAGCAGCCGGTCGTACTCGCTCTTGACCACGGCGTAGCACTCGCAGGTGCGCTGCTCCAGGCCGGGGCGGTCGAGCACCGTCACGCGGCCGCGCGCGTAGCGAATCAGCCCGGCCTTCTTCAAACTGAGAGCGGCCGCGGTCACGCCTTCACGGCGCACGCCGAGCATGTTGGCCATCAGCTCTTGCGTCACCACCAGCTCGCTACCGGGCAGGCGATCCAGGCTCAGCAGCAACCAGCGGCACAGCTGCTGGTCGAGCGAATGGTGCCGGTTGCACACCGAGGTCTGCGCCATTTGGGTGATCAACGCCTGCGTATAGCGCAGCAGCAGCTGGAGCACCGGCGCCCGAAGGAATTCGTCCTTCATCGCCTGCGACCCGAGCCGAAAGCCCTGGCCGGCGCTCTGCACCACCGCGCGGCTGGTCGTGGATTCGCCGCCCATGAACAAGGAGACGCCGACCACGCCTTCGTGGCCGACCACGGCAATCTCCGCGGGAGCGCCGTCTTCCATCACATACAGCAGCGAGACGATGGCGGTGGTCGGAAAGTAGACGTGGCTGAGCGTGCTTCCCGACTCGTAGAGCACCTGGCCGAGCGGCATCTCAACGTATTCGAGCTGCGGCCGCCAGCGCTCCCATTCGGCATCGGGCAGTGCGGCGAGCAACTGGTTCTTCCTCGGGTCCGGTAATGCGGGCATCGGTTCAGGCGGCTGGCTGCTGCTACGGCGGGTGCGCCGTGACTAACGACCGAGTTTAGACAGCCGCGTCGGGCGTTCCGGCGCCTATGTCTGCCACCGCACAGACGCAGCCGATGCACTTGCCTACAACCCTCTCTGCCGCATGACAAGCGATGCGCCCAACACGCAGAAAGACAACATGACCCCCTTGAGCAGTCCCTTCAAATTCACCGCTGGATTGATTTCCACGCTGCTGCTGGCCTTTGTGGCCGGTTGCGGCGGCGGCAGCCTCGACCCGATATTGGGCACCCCGGGTGTCGGCATCGTGCCCCCCGGCACCGCGCCCACCGTCACCACAACCTTGCCCGTGGCCGCCACGCCGGCCGTCACGAACGTGAGCACCGACAGTGTCGTGTCAGCCACATTCAGCACGGCCATGGCGCCGGCCACCCTCACCTCGGCGAGCTTTACCGTGGCCTGCCCCGCCGGCACGCCGGTCGCGGCCGCCATCGCCTACGACGCCGCGACCCGCGTCGCGACCTTGACGCCCGACGCGCCACTTGCGTCCAACACGCTGTGCGTGGCCACCGTCACCACCGCCGCGCAAGACAGCGCGGGCGTGCCGCTCGCCAGCGATTTCGCATGGAGTTTCGTCACGGCCGTCCTGCCCGACACCGTGCGTCCCACGGTCACGCTGACACTGCCCGCCGCGGATGCAACCAACGTGCCGGACAACGCCGCGATCACTGCGGTGTTCAGTGAAGACATGGCCCCCGGCACGGTGTCGAGCGCCAGCTTCACCGTCACCAACACCACGCTCGGCGCGGCAGTGAACGGCACGGTCAGCTATTCGGCCGGCGCTCGAACCGCCACCTTCACGCCCTCCACACCGGCGCTGCTGGCGAACAACAACCTGTTCACTGCCACGCTCGACACGGCGGTCACCGACATGGCCGGCAACGCGCTGGCCGGCAACGCCGCGGTGCTGCCGAATGCGGGCAACCACGTGTGGCGCTTCACGACCGGAGGCGGCGGCGACCTCACCGCGCCGACGGTGACCAGCAACAGCCCCGCCAACGGCGCCACCGGCATCTGTTTGACCAAGGCCGTCGGCGCCACCTTCAGCGAGCCGATGGATGCGGGCACCATTGACGCCACCACCTTCGTCGTGACGGACAACGGCGTTGCCATCGACGGCAGCGTGAGCTATGACGCGCACAGCCGCGTGGCCACCTTTGTGCCGACCGCCGCGACAGGTTTTGCCCCGGGCAAATCGCTCGTGGCGACCATCGTCTCGGGTACGGACGGCGCCAAGGACCTGGCCGGCAACGCGCTGGGCAGCAACTGGGTGTGGGGTTTCACCACCGGAACAACGCCCTGTGCGGCCGCGGTCGACCTGCGCAGTGCGGCGCTGTTTGGCGCCTTCGGCGGGAACGCAGGTGTCACCAACCAGGGCATCAACACCGTGGTCAACGGCAATCTGGCCACCACGGCGGCGTGCACCCTGATCACCGGATTTCACGATGCCGTCAACGTCTACACCGAGTCGCCGCTGAATGTCGGTTCGGTCAACGGCAGCGTGCTGTGCGCCCCGCCGGCACCCGGCACCGCCACCACGATGGCCATCGCGACCCAGGCGCGTGCGGATGCGCAAGCGGCCTACGACGAACTGGCCGCGATGCCGCCGGGCAGCGACCCGGCAGGCGGCCAGCTCGGCGGGCTGGTGCTGCCGCCAGCCGTCTACACCTCGGCCGGTGGCACCTTCGCCATCACGACCGGCGATCTGACGCTGGACGCGCAGGGCGACGCCAACGCGGTATGGGTGTTCCAGAGCGCGTCGGCCTTGACCATCGGCATGAGCGCCACGCCGCGTCGCGTGCTGCTGATCAATGGCGCGCAGGCCCGCAACGTCTTCTGGCAGGTGGGCAGCGCAGCGCGCATCGAAGACGGCAGCGCCATGGTGGGCACCATCATCGCGCCGGCCGGGGTCACCATCTCGACCGCTGGCCAGACGGCACAAACCACCTTGACCGGCCGAGCCATCGGCCTCACCGCCTCGGTGACCATGGTCAACACCACGATCGTCGCGCCGTGACCCGGCTCGATCAGCACACAGCGCGCGCCACCACCGCCCGAAAGCACACGATGACACCCACCCATGCCCTGCGCCTGCTCAGTCTGGCCGGACTCGGCTCCCTCTTTGCCCTCACCTCGCTCGCCCAGGAGGGCGGCTACTACTACGGCGGCCTGTCGGTGGGCCAGTCGCGAGCCAAGATCGACGAGGAGCGCATCACCGCTGGTCTGCTGGCCGCGGGGCTGCGCACCACCGCCATGGCGCGCGACGAAAGCGACACGGCCTACAAGTTGTTCGGCGGCTACCAGTTCAACCGCCACTTCGCGCTCGAAGCGGGCTATTTCAACCTCGGTGAATTCGGCTTCACGTCCACCACCACGCCGGCCGGGCAGTTGGATGGCCGGATCAAGCTGCAGGGGTTGAACCTCGACCTCGTGGGCACCTTGCCGCTGGGCGAACGCTGGTCCGCCATTGCACGTGTGGGGGCGCACAACACCCGAGCGCGCGACAGCTTCACTGGCGGCGGCGCGGTCAGCGTGGCCAACCCGAACCCCAGCAAACGCGAGACCAACTTCAAGCTGGGCGCGGGGCTGCAGTACGCGTTCAGTCCCTCGTTCCTGGTGCGCGCCGAGGCCGAGCGCTACCGCATCAACGATGCGGTGGGCAATCGCGGCGATGTCAACATGTTCTCGGTGAGCCTGGTGGTCCCGTTCGGCCGGACCGCCGCGCCAGCCGCACGCACGGTGGCGGCACCCGCCGATACGACGCCGGCGTACGTGGCACCCGCGCCAGCTCCCGCGCCAACCGTGGCGCAGGCGCCCGCCGCAGCGCCCGCGCCCACCCCCGAGCGCCGCCGCGTGAGTTTCTCCACCGACTCACTCTTCGGCTTCGATGAGTCGACCGTGCGCCCCGAGGGCAAGAGCGCGCTCGACGACGTCGTCAGGCAAATCGGCAGCACACGAGTCGACGTGATCACCGTCGAGGGCCACACCGACCGCTTGGGGTCGCCAAGCTACAACCAGCGTTTGTCGTTGCAGCGGGCCGAATCGGTGAAGGCCTATCTGGTGCGCTCGGGTGGGGTCGACGCGGCCAAGGTGTCGGCCGTCGGCAGGGGTGAGTCGATGCCGATCACCCAGCCCGACGACTGCCAGGCCCGCACCGTCGGCAAGGCAGATGCGAAGCTGATCGCATGCCTGCAACCGGACCGCCGGGTCGAAGTCGAGGTCGCCGGCACACGCTGACCTGCAGCGGTAAGCCGCGGGCGCGGGCGCGGGCGCTCAGTCGCCCAGCTCGACGCTGGCCGACAGCGCAACCTGCGCAAGACAGGGCGCGCGTTCGTGGCCGGCGATCACCCAGGCGCGGTCGCCTTCTGCCGCGTCGCTCAGCAGCTCGCACACCACGCGTCGCGAGGCCGCGTCGAGTGCGGCGAACGGCATGTCCACCAGCGTGAGCGCCGCACCACTGGCGGCCGCCGCCACCAGCCCCACCTTGCGCCGGCTGCCGGTGGACAGCATGAACATCGGCTTGGCCACATGCGGCGCCAGCGCGAAGGCGTCGATCAGCGCGGCGGCCACGCCGGCCTGCCAGCCCGCAAAGCGTGCACGCCGCGCGTCGAGCCAGGCCTGCACCACGCTGTCGTCGTGGCTCGCATCGGCCGGTTCGTCGAAGCAGACGCTGTCGGTGCGGCGGGTGATGCGTCCGGCGCTGGGCGCAAGGGTTCCCGCCATGATGCGCAGCAAGCTCGTCTTGCCGCGGCCCTCGCCACCGCATACGACGGTGAGGCCGGGGCGGACCGCAAGCGACAAGTGCGCGAACACCGGCCGCCCGGGATGGGCGAAGCCAAGATCCTGGGCGGACCAGACCGTGGCGCTTTGGGTGTCCCTGTCGGGGTCGGGCGAAGCGGGGTTCATGCGGGCAGCGTGAGACGAGGGACACGCATTCTGGTCTGCGCGGCGCGAGGCCATAGACTGCCGACAGCGTGCCGGATCGACGACTTCTCCTTCGACGAATTTTTTCCTTGCTGCTGTCCAGCCCGGCAATGGCCGCCGCCGTGCGCGCGGCCGACGGGGCGCAGGACGCGGCGCCGGCGACCCCTGCGCCCAAGGTCCTGCGCTACGCCCTGCCGGCAGCCGAGACGACCTTCGATCCGGCGCGGATAAGCGACCTGTATTCCGCGGTCGTCATTGCGCACATGTTCGATGCGCCCTACCGCTACGACTACCTGGCGCGGCCGGTGCAAGTCGTGCCCAACACCGCCGCCGCCATGCCCGAGGTCGGCGACGACTTCCGCAGCTGGACCATCCGCCTCACCCCGGGCATCTTCTTCGCCGACGACCCGGCCTTCGGCGGCGAGAAGCGTGAGCTGGTGGCGCAGGACTATGTGTATGCCTGGAAGCGCTTCTTCGACCCGGCCACCGTCAGCCCCGCCTACAGCACCTTGCAGGAGGAAGGCGCGCTGGGCCTGGACGCCCTGCGCGAGGAGGCGCTGAAGACCGGCCGGCCTTTCGACTACGACCGCGAGGTCGAGGGCGTGCGTGCGCTGGACCGCTACACGCTGCGGTTCCGGCTCGCCACGCCGCGGCCGCGCTTTCTGTACGCGCTGGCGGGCAACAGCTTTGTCGCGATGGCGCGCGAGGTCGTCGAGCACTACGGCGAGCGCATCGGCGAACACCCGGTGGGCACGGGGCCGTTTCGCCTCGTGCAGTGGCGGCGCAGTTCCTTCATGGCGCTGGCGCGCAACCCCGGCTTTCGCACGCTGCACTACGACGCCCGCCCGGCGCCCGACGACGCCGAAGGCCAGGCGCTGCTGGCGCGCTTCAAGGGCCGGCGCCTGCCGATGGTCGAGCGGGTGGAGCTCAGCATCGTCGAAGAAAGCCAGCCGCGCTGGCTCGCCTTTCTGAACGACGAATTCGACCTCGCCTGGCCGGTGCCGCTGGAGTTCATGAACCTCGCCGCGCCCCATGGCGAACTCGCGCCCAATCTCGCCAAGCGCGGCATTCGCATGGCGCGCATCCAGTCGCCGGACCGCACCCTCACCTACTTCAACATGCAGGACGCTATCGTCGGCGGCATGGCGCCCGAGAAGGTGGCGCTGCGGCGGGCGATCTCGCTGTCCATCGACGTCGGCCGCGAGATCCGCTTGATTCGCCGCGGCCAGGCGGTGCCGGCGCAGTCGATGGTCGCGCCCGGCACCTGGGGCTACGACCCGACGCTCAAGACCGAGACCAGCGACTACGACCCGGCGCGCGCCCAGGCCCTGCTCGACCTCTACGGCTACGTCGACCGTGACGGCGACGGCTGGCGCGAGATGCCCGACGGCTCGCCGCTGGTCATCGAGTACCCGAGCAGCTCCGACGCGACCTCGCGCCAGTTCGACGAGCTGTGGAAGCGCAGCATGGATGCGGTGGGCATTCGTCTGCGCATACGCACCGCGCAATGGCCGGAGAACCTCAAGGCCGCTCGCGCCGGCCAGCTGATGCTGTGGCAGGTGGGGTCCACCTCGGACACGCCCGACGTGCAGGATGCACTGCAGATGCTGTACGGCCCGGCAGCCGGCGGGCAGAACCTCGCGCGTTTTGCGCACGACGGTTTCGATGCCCTCTACCGCCGCATGCAGGCCCTGCCCGATGGGCCCGAACGCGCCGCGCTGCTGCGCGAGGCGGTGCGCATCGCCGCCGCCTGGCTGCCCTACAAATACCATGTGCACCGGGTGCTGACCGACCTGTGGCAGCCGCGGCTCGTCGGCTACCGCAGGCCGCTGTTCGGCAACCAGTGGTGGCAATACATCGACATCGACGATCAACACGGGAAGTGAACACGATGAAGCTCGTCGCACGCGCGTGGCTCGCTCTGCTGCTGTCGCTTGCCCTCGCCGGCGCTGCGAGCGCGCAGGCACCGGCCAAGAAGGTGCTGCGCTATTCCTTCCCCGTGGCCGAGACCAGCCTCGATCCGGTGAAGGTGGTCGACCTGTACTCGCGCATCCTCACGCCGCACATCTTCGAGGCGCCCTACAAGTACGACCACCTCGCCCGCCCGATCAAGATCAAGCCGCTCACGGCCGACGGCATGCCGGTGGCCAGCGCCGACTTCCGCACCTGGACGTTCAAGATCAAGCCCGGCATCCATTTCGCGAGCGACCCGGCCTTCAAGGGCAAGAAGCGCGAGCTGGTCGCCGAGGACTACGTCTACAGCTGGAAGCGCTTCGCCGACCCGGCCAACCGCAGCCCCATCTGGAGCGGCCTGGCCGAAGAGAAGATCCTCGGCCTCAACGAGCTGCGGCAGAAGGCACTCGACGAGGACAAGCCCTTCGACTACGACACCGAGGTCGAGGGCCTGCGCGCGCTCGACCGCTACACCGTGCAGTTCAAGCTGGAAGAGCCGCGCCCGCGCTTCGGCGAGGGCCTCGCCGCGAGCGACCTGTTCGGCGCGGTGGCGCGCGAGGTGGTCGAGTTCTACGGCGACCAGATCGATGCGCACCCCGTGGGCACTGGCCCCTTCAAGCTGGTGCAGTGGCGCCGCAGCTCTCTCATCGTGATGGAGCGCAACCCCGAGTACCGCGAGGTGTTCTACGACGCCGAGCCGGCGGCTGACGACGAAGAGGGCCAGGCGCTCGTCGAACGCTTCAAGGGCCGACGCCTGCCGATGATCGACCGCGTGGAAATCTCCATCATCGGCGAGCAGCAGCCGCGCTGGCTGTCCTTCGTGAACGGCGAATCCGACCTGATCGAGGGCGTGGGTTCGCAGTTCATCAATGTGGCGATGCCCGGCGGCAAGGTGGCGCCCAACCTCGCGAAGAAGGGCGTGCGCGGCTTCCAGGCGCTGCAGCCCTCGAACAGCTACTTCTACTTCAACATGGAAGACCCGATGGTCGGCGGCTACACGCCGGCCGACGTGGCGCTGCGCCGCGCCTTCGGTCTCGCGCTGGACATCGAGGCCGAGATCCGCCTCGTGCGCCATGGGCAGGCCGTGCCCTCGCAATCGCCCATCGTGCCCTTCACCTCGGGCTACGACCCGAAGTTCAAGAGCGAGATGAGCGAGTACGACCCGGCGCGCGCCAAGGGCCTGCTCGACATCTACGGCTACGTGGACCGCGACGGCGACGGCTGGCGCGAGCGGCCCGACGGCAGCGCGCTGCTGCTGCGCATCGCCACCCAGCCGGACCAGCGCTCGCGCGAGCTCGATGAGCTGACGCGCAAGAACCTCGGCGCCATCGGCCTGCGCGTGGTGTTCGAGCCGGCGCAGTGGCCCGAGAACCTGAAGGCCGCGCGCGCCGGCCGGCTGATGGTGTGGGCGCTGGGCGGCTCGGCCGCCGGCTCCGACGGGCAGGGCGCGCTCGCGCGCTACAACAGCCGCCAGATCGGCGGCCAGAACATGGCGCGCTTCAAGCTCCCCGCCTTCGACAAGCTCTACGAGCGCATGTCGGTCATCCCCGACGGGCCGGAACGCGAAGCGCTGTTCGACGAGGCCAAGCGCATTGCCGTGGCCTACATGCCCTACAAGTTCCGCGTCATCCCCATCGCGACCGACATGGCCTACCCCTGGCTCATCGGCTACCGCCGGCCGGTGTTCTGGAACGACTGGTGGCAGTACGCGGACATCGACGAGTCGCTGAAACCGGCGCCCTGATTTTTCTCTCGTCCTCTCTTTCGTCTTTCCTTTCGGACCCTTGACCATGCCCTTGCCCGAACCCCAGATCCTTCGCTACACCCGCTGGCTGGCCGAGAACCGCGGCCTCGCCTTTGATCCGACCACGCACGAGGGCTACGACGCGCTGTGGCGCTGGTCGGTCACCGACCTCGAAGCGTTCTGGGGCTCGATCTGGGACTACTTCGGCATGCAGTCACCGACGCCCTACACCGCCGTGCTGGCCGAGCCGGTGATGCCCGGCGCGAAGTGGTTCGAGGGCGCGCAGGTGAACTACGCGCAGCAGGTGTTCCGCCACGCCGATGCGGCGCATGCGGCCGGCCACCCGGCCATCGTGTTCCAGAACGAGCGCATGCGCGAGCGCGGCGAGATGCACGAGATCAGCTGGCCGGCGCTGCGGCGGCAGGTGGCGTCGCTGGCGGCACATCTGCAGCGGCTCGGCGTGGAGCCGGGGGATCGGGTGTGTGCCTTCCTGCCCAACACGCCGCAGACGGCGATTGCGTTTCTTGCGGTGGCGAGCCTGGGCGCCGTGTGGTCGATCTGCTCGCCCGACATGGGGCCGGTGGCCGTGCTCGACCGCTTTCGGCAGATCGAGCCGAAGGTGCTGATCGCGTGTGATGGCTATGTGTACGGCGGCGTGGCGCACGATCGGATGGAGGTGCTGCGCGGGGTGGTCGACGAGCTGCCAAGCGTGCGGGATGTGGTGTTGTGGCGGTATCTGGATGCGGACAACCAGGGGCTGCGACAAGCTCAGCCCAGCCCTTCGACAAGCTCAGGGCGAACGGAGGGAGAGGTTGGCGTTGCCAAAAATCCCGTTCGGGCTGAGCCTGTCGAAGCCCCCGCCGCGAACGCACCCCGCTGGCACGACTTCCAGACCCTCACCGCCGACGAAGCCAACCTCAACCCCAAGTGGCTCCCTTTCGACCACCCCCTGTGGGTCGTCTACTCCAGCGGCACCACCGGCCTGCCGAAAGCCATCGTGCACGGCCATGGCGGCGTGGTGATCGAGGCGCTGAAGGCCGGTGCGCTGCACAACAACATTGGCAGCTCCGTCGACACCGGCGACCGTTTCCACTGGTACAGCGCCACCGGCTGGATCATGTGGAATTCGCAGGTGTCAGGCCTGCTGTCGGGCACCACCATCTGCATCTTCGACGGCAGCCCGGCGGGCAAGCAGGGCGCGGCCGACTGGAACACGCTGTGGCGCTTCGCAGCCGATGCCGGCGTCACCTTCTTCGGCGCCGGCGCGGCCTTCTACGCGAGCTGCCTCAAGGCCGGCATCGAGCCGATGAAGGAAGCAGATCTCTCGAAGCTGCGCGCCGTCGGCAGCACGGGCAGCCCGCTCGCCAACGAGTGCTACCGCTGGATCTACGACCACCTCCCGAAAGTGGATGGCAGCGACATCTGGCTCGACCCGATCTCCGGCGGCACCGATTTCGCCGGCGCTTTCGTCGCCGGCATGCCGACGCTGCCGGTGGTCGAGGGCGAGATGCAGTGCCGCTGCCTCGGCGCCGCGGTCGAGGCCTGGAGCGAGCCGGATGCAAGCGGGCGCGGCAAACCTTTGGTCGACGAGGTGGGCGAACTCGTCTGCGTCCAACCCATGCCTTCGATGCCGCAACGCTTCTGGAACGACCCCGGCAACCAGCGCTATCACGACAGCTACTTCGACATGTACCCCGGCGTCTGGCGCCACGGCGACTGGATTCGCATCACGCCGCGCGGCGGCGCCATCATCTACGGCCGCAGCGACGCCACCATCAACCGCCACGGCATCCGCATGGGCACGGCCGAGCTGTACCGCGCGGTGGAGGCGCTGCCCGAGGTGATGGACAGCCTCGTCGTTGACCTCGAATACCTCGGCCGCGAGAGCTACATGCCGCTGTTCGTGGTGCTGCGCGAGGGCGTCACGCTCGACGACGCGCTCATCAAGCGCATGAAGGACGTGATCAAGCGCGCGCTCTCGGCCCGCCATGTGCCCAACGACATCTTCCAGGTGAGCGCGATCCCGCGCACGCTCTCGGGCAAGAAGATGGAGCTGCCGGTGAAGAAGCTCTTGATGGGCACGCCGGCCGAGGAGGTGTTCAAGCTCGATGCGATGGGGAATGCGGCGAGCGTCGAGTGGTTCGTGGAGTTCGCGAAGCGGCGCGCGGCCTGACGCTCTCCCGAAAACCGTTCGCACTGAGCCTGTCGAAGTGCCGGGGTGCACACCTGGGGCTTCGACAAGCTCAGCCCGAACGGTTCTTTTTATCCACTCCCCGGTTCCTGCCCCACCCACCCCACGATCTGCCCCGCCTGCAACGCGCCCGACAGCCGTTTCACCTCGGCCCCACCGCGCAGCATCACCATCGTCGGAATGCTGCGGATCGAAAAGCGCCCCGCCGTGCGCGGGTTCTCGTCGCTGTCGACCTTGGCAAGCAGCGCGCGGCCCTTCAGCTGCATCGCCGCGCGCTCGAATTGCGGCGCCATCACGCGGCACGGCCCGCACCACGCGGCCCAGAAGTCGACCACCACCGGCAACTGCGTCTTGCCCGTCACCGCATCGAAGTTGGCGTCTGTCAGCGTCACCGGTTCTCCGCTCAGCAGCGCGCGGCCGCACTTGCCGCATACCGGGTCATCGGCCAGGCGTTCATCCGGCACGCGGTTGGTGGCGCTGCAGTGGGTACAGACGATGTTCATGCACGCTCTCCGTCGTCGATGAGCCGCTGGCCCTACAGCGGCAGCTCGGTGAAGTAGTGCCCCCCGTGGAAGATGAGCGGTGAGGCGCCCTTGCGGCGCTCGCAGTGCTCCACCTGGCCGACGAAGATGACGTGGTCGCCCTCGTCGTAGCGGCTGCGGTTGAAGCACTCGAACACCGCGGCCGCGCCTTCGAGCACCGGCGCGCCGCAGCGGCCCTCGCGAAAGGCGATGCCGTGGAAGCGGTCGAGCCGGCGGCTCGCGAACTGCTCGGCCACGGCGCGCTGGTCGGCGGCGAGGATGTTCACGGCGTAGTGCGAACCGCGTCCGAACACCGCCATCGTGCTCGCCTGGCGCGCCAGGCTCCACAGCACCAGCGGCGGCGACAGCGAGACCGAGTTGAACGAGTTGGCCGTCACGCCCACGCGCACGCCGTCGGCGCCCTGGGCGGTGATGATGGTCACGCCGGTGGCGAACATGCCGAGCGCCGCGCGAAATTCCGTGGACGAAAAGCTCGGTTCTAGCGCGCGGGCAGCGCGAGGCGGGGCGGTCATCCGTGCATTTTCGCCCGGCTCCCCGATCTAGACTCCCGCGATGCCATCTTGGCCGCACGAGCGGAATAAGCCATCGCCCACGCGCGTACACCTGTCGTGACCGCCCCGACCGCGTTCCGACAGCAGTTGCTGGGCACCATTCCCCGGCTGCGGCGCTACGCGCGTTCGCTGGTGTTCGACGCCAGTGCCGCCGATGACCTGGTGCAGACGGCCCTGGAGCGGGCACTCGCACACTGGCACCAGTTCGACCAGCGGCGCGACATCCTGGTGTGGGTGATCAGCATCGCGCACAACGCCCACATGGACGAGCGCCGGCGCCACGCGCGGCGCGCCATCGTGGAGACGCAGGACGTGGACGAACTCGCAGACCGTCGCGACGACACCGCCGCCACCGCCGGGCTGCGGCTCGACCTGGTCAAGGCACTGTCGCGGCTGCCCATCGAGCAGCGCGAGCCGCTGCTGCTGGTGACGCTCGAACAGCTCAGCTACGCCGAATGCGCCGAGGCGCTGCGCCTGCCCATCGGCACGGTGATGTCGCGCATCTCGCGCGGGCGTGCCGTGCTGCGCACGCTGCTCGACGGCGGCGGTGCGGCGCCCGGCGCCGCCGGCGGCAGCGCGGCCACGCTGCGCCGGGTGATCTAGGGCCTGTTAACGCTATGGGAGGGCTCGCGTGACTCGGCAAAACGGCGCCTGCAAGGCGCAAAGCGCAGACGTAGCGGGCGCTACGGCGAGCATTTGCAACGCGGCAGGCGCCGTTTTGCCGAGATCACCCGAAGGGCGAGCCCTCCCATAGCGTTAACAGGCCTTAGGACCGACGATGAACAGCGCCCCCCACGACCCCTCGCTCGACGACCGGCTTTCCGCCTGGCTCGATGGCGAACTCACCGCCGCGCAGCGCGACGAGGTGGAGCAGCACCTGCGCGAGCACCCCGAGGACGCGGCCCGCGTGCGCCTGTGGGCCGCCGACCGCGACGCGCTGCGCGCCCGCTTCGAGCCGGTGCTGGAAGAGCCGCCGCCCACGCGCCTGGCGCAGGTGGTGTGGAGCCAGGCGCCGGCGCGCGTGGGCCTCGGTTGGCAGCGCGCAGCCGCCGCCATGGCGGTGTTTGCCATTGGCGCGGTGGTGGGCGGCGGCGTGATGACCCGCTGGGGCGGCGCGGTGTTGGGACCGTCTTCGCCGCAAGCCTCGGCCGGCTGGGTGCAGCGCGCCGCGGTGGCGCATGCGGTCTACACGCCCGAACTGCGCCACCCCGTCGAAGTCACGGTCGCCGGCCAGACGGCGGACCAGAACCGGGCGCAGGAGGAACACCTCGCGCGCTGGCTGACGCGGCGCCTGGACGTGCCGGTGAAGCTCTTCGACCTGCGGCCGCACGGCTATGCACTGGTCGGCGGGCGGCTGCTGCCCGATGCGGCCGGCCCGAGCGCGCAACTGATGTACGAGCGCATCGGCCCGGACGCCGCCGCCTCGGCCTCGGCCGCGGGCCGCAGCGCGGGCCGCATCACCGTCTACCTGCGCAAGCCCGAGCCGGGCACACCCACCGCTTTCCGCTACCAGCAGCACGGCGGCCTCGGCATGTTCTATTGGGTCGAGGGCGAAGCCGGCTACGCCATCGTCGGCGCGCTGCCGCGCAACGAGCTGCTCACGCTGGCCGACGCGATCTACCGTCAGGAGCCCTGACGATCGCGCGGCTCAGCCGCGCAGCGCGCCCATCACCGCCGGCACCTCGGCGGCCAGTTCGCGCGCGAGGAATCCGAGCGGTGCGAGACGCTGGCTCAGCCGATGGCCGGCGCGCGCATGCAGCGCCACGCCCCAGACGCAGGCCTGTTCCAGCGTGCAGCCGCGTGCAGCCAGGCCGGCCATGAGGCCGGCCAGCGTGTCGCCCGAGCCCGAGGTGGCGAGACCCGCATGCCCGTCCTCGTGCCGCCACAGCCGGCCGCCGGGTTCGGCGATGTGCGTGACCGCGCCCTTGAGCACCACCACCGCATTCCACCGCGTGGCGGCATTGCGTGCGCAGGTCGCGGGATCGGCCTGCACCGCCTCTTTCGTACAGCCGAGCAGATGCGCCATCTCGCCGGCATGCGGCGTCAGCACCGCGGGCCGCGGCAGCGGCGCGGCACCGGCGACGATGCCCATGGCGAGCGCGTCCAGCACCAGCGCCTGCGACTCGAAATGCGGCAGCAGAGCCCGCACGAACTCGCATGCAGTGGCTTCGTCCTGCATGCCGGGGCCGACCAGCAAGGCGTCGAGCCGGGCCGACAGCGTCGCGAGGCGCTCGACCCCAATGGGCGCAAGCCCGCCGGCATTCGTCTCCGGCAGGGCGATGACGCGGCTTTCCGGAATCGCCAGCGCCAGCCCCGCCGCGATGCTCTCGCCCGCGCCGATCGCCAGCTTGCCGGCACCGACGCGCAACGCAGCCGTAGCGGCCAGCAACGCCGCCCCCGGCATCTCGCGGCTGCCGGCGATCACCAGCACCCGCCCGCGCTCTTCCTTGTCGCCCTGGCTGTCCGGCTCCGGCAGCGACCACTGGCGCAGCAGGTCATCGTCGATGGGCGTCATGGCGGTGCGATCTGGGACTTCGATCCCTCAGCCCGAACGGTGAGGGTGGGGTCCGCATCAAGCAAACGCCGCGGATCCGGCTCCGCCGGTCCGCTGGTGTTGCCCCCTGGGGGGCGCGCGAAGCGCGTAGGGGGGGTCAAGATTTCGGCGCAGCCGGTACGTCCGGCTCGACAGTGACTGGCGTGCCCGCCTGCCGCAGCGGCGAGACGAAGTTCACCAGCCGCGGCACCAGCTTGCCGCGGCGTCCGCGCGTCGGATCGAACTCGTACGAGGTGACGCCGCAGTTGGGCACGTCGGCGGCGCGGTCGATGTCGAGGATCTCGGTCTCGTCCAGCCGCTCCAGCAGGTAGCGCAGGCAGTTGACGATCACCTGGTGCGCGACGATGAGCACGCGCTCGCCGCGGTACTCGCGCGTCACCGTGTCGAGCACGCTGCGCAGGCGCAGGATCACATCGCACCAGCTCTCGCCGCCGGGCGGGCGGAAGTAGAACTTGCCGACATGCAGACGCTGCTCGTTCAGTTCCGGGTACTTGAGCGCAATGCCGTGGCGCGTGAGCCGGTCGAGGATGCCGAACTCCTTCTCGCGCAGCCGTTCGTCGCAGATGCAACCGGGCGGCTCGACATCCAGCCGCCCCTCCTCGATCACGAGTTGTGCGGTCTGGCGGGCCCGTCGATACGGCGAGCACAGCACGACGCCGGGCCGCGCCTGCCGAGGCAGGTCGCCGAACCATTGGCCGAGTGCCTGCGCCTGCTCCTCGCCCAGCGCCGACAGCGGCACGTCGACATCTCGGATGGCAATGTCGATCAGCGGATGGCCGGCGGCCTCGGCGTCGTCACGTGCGACGTTGCCGGCGCTCTGCCCGTGTCGCGCGATCCAGATTGTTTGCGGCCACTTTTGATCAGTCATGACGACCCTCGTCGTGGCCGGCTTGGGGCGGCCCGGCGCTCGGCCCGCCAACGCTGCACGCGGGCACCGCTGGAAAGTGGGGGCCGAGCCGGGAAGACACGCATCGACGCTTGCTGTGCGGCACGCACGGGGAGGGGTCGGGCGTGGCTGCAATGGTTGGCGTCACATCGCCCGCGTCAGCGCCTGGTCGCGCGGTCTTCCGGACTCGACGCCGACATCGCGGCAAGGGACGTTCCTGTGGCGGCGATGCGTCGACCGCTTCACGGTGCTGGGCGATCGGGCTGCGACGGCTGCGACACCTCGCGCAGCACGTCGTCGATGTGCCCGCCCTGGCGCACGGCCAGGTCGCCGAGCGAGACGATGCCCACGATCTGGCGCTTGTCGTTGAGCACGGGCAGGCGGCGGATCTGCACGTCGCCCATCTGCTTCATCACCTCTTCGGTGCTCTGCTCTTCGGTGCACCAGCGCATGTGGTCGGTCATCACTTCCGACACCGGCGTGTCCTGTGCGTCCAGCCCGGCGGCGGTGGCGCGCACGGTGATGTCGCGGTCGGTGATCATGCCCACGAGCCGGCGCCCGTCGCAGACCGGCAGCGCGCCGACGTTGAGTTCGTCCATCATCTGCGCGGCGCGCTGCAGGCTCTGGTTCGGCCCGATTACTTCGACATCGGGGGTCATCACTTCGGCAATCGTCGGCATCGGATGCTCCTTGGGCTGTGAAACGAATAGGTTGCGCGCGCAGCACCGGCCTGGGGGTCGCCGTGGCGGCGGATCGGTCGGGCTTACACGCACGCGCAGCTTTTGCTGCGGGCCGCGCCGACCGGCCTGTGGTTGTGCGCCTCAGCTGCGCTCGCGCGCCTGGGTCCTGGCTTCGCCGGCCTTGCGGCCCTGGCGGTCCTTGTCCTTGGACGGCGCCTTCGCGCCCTTCTTGGCAGCCGGTGCGTTAGTGGCCGGCTCGTCTTTTCCGTGTGAACCATCGGCGCCAGGCTTCAGTTGCCAGTCATGGCCGTCCTTGCCGGTCGCGACCTGTTTTTCGGCATGCATGGCAGCGCTGGGCGAGATGGGATCGCTCGCGGGAAAGGTCTGGTCGAGCGAGTCGTCGAGCAGTTCCTGATAGGTGGGCACCTTGTCTTCGGGGCGGCGTCCCTTGGCTTCCAGACGTTCGGCTTCCTGCTTGACGTTGCGTTTGTCCTTCATCGCATGCCTCCTGTGGGTGGGCAGCGTTGAACGGCAAGATTCGCGCCCGTCGTGCGACAAGAAGTTGGGCATACCGTTTGCGACCGGCGCTCGAATGGCCGCGGCAAGCGTCAACACGAAGAAGGTCTTCACCGAGCTCTGGCAGGCGGTGTGGCGTGACCGCCAGCGCACGATCGCGGCGGTGGTGCTGCTGGTGCTGGCCAAGATGGCCGGCGTGGGCGTGCCGCTGGTGCTCAAAGCCATCATCGACCGCTTCAGCGATCCGCAGTCGATGGCCGCCCCAGTGAGCGAAGGCGCCTCGGCCGCCCTGCAGGCCGCGCCCTACGTCATCGCGCTGCCGGTGTTCCTGCTGCTGGGCTACGCGCTGCTGCGCTTCACCAGCACGCTGTTCACCGAACTGCGCGACCTGGTGTTCGCGCGCGTCACGCAGCGCACCGTGACGGCTTTTGCCGAGCGCACCTTCGCGCACCTGATGAGCCTGTCGCCGAAGTTCCACGTGCAGCGCAACACCGGCTCGCTGATCCGCGACGTGGAGCGCGGCACCAGCGGCATCGGCTTCCTGCTCGGCGCGGGGCTGTTCACCGTGGTGCCGACGATGGTGGAGTTCGTCGCGGTGCTGGCGGTGATGATGGTCGGCTACAGCCTGTGGTTCACGCTCATCATCATGGTGACCTTCTTCGTGTACGCCGGCTTCACGATGACGCTCACCGACAAGCGCGCGCCGCGCCAGCGCGCCGTCAACGAGATGGACTCGCGCGCCAACGGCCGCATGGTCGACAGCCTCATCAACTACGAGACGGTGAAGACCTACGCGCGCGAGAACTTCGAGCGCCAGCGCTATGCCGACATCTGCGCGCAATGGGTCGAGAACCACGTGGGCAACCAGCGCGCGCTGTCGCTGCTGCACATCGGCCAGAGCGCCATCATCGCCGCCGGCGTGGCCGCGGTGATGCTGCTCGCCGCGCAGGAGACGGCGCGCGGCGCGATGACGGTGGGCGACTTGGTGCTGGTCAACAGCTACGTGATCCAGATCTGCCTGCCGCTGAACGCGCTCGGCTTCGTCTTCCGCCAGGCGCGCGATGCGCTGGTCAACACCGAGAACCTGTTCGCCCTGCTCGAGCAGCGCGCGGAAATCGTCGACTTGCCCACCGCGCCGCCGCTCGAAGCCCGCGGCGGCACGGTGCGCTTCGAGCACGTGAGCTTCGGCTACGAGGCCGGCCGGCAGATCCTGAACAACGTGAGCCTGACGATTGGCGCCGGCCAGACGCTGGCGGTGGTGGGCGGCAGCGGCTCGGGCAAGTCGACGCTCGCGCGGCTGCTGCTGCGCCTGTACGACGTGCCGGCGGATTCGCCCGGGCGCATCACCATCGACGGCCAGGACCTGCGCGAGGTGCGCCTGACCAGCCTGCGCGACGCCATCGGCGTGGTGCCGCAGGACACGTTGCTGTTCAACGACACCATCGCCTACAACATCGGCTACGGCCGCACCGGCGCGGGCCTGGCGGAAGTGATCGAGGCGGCCCGCGCGGCGCAGGTGCACGAGTTCATCCTGACACTGCCGCAGCAGTACGACACCATCGTCGGCGAGCGCGGGCTCAAGCTCTCGGGCGGCGAGAAGCAGCGCATCGCCATCGCGCGCGCCTTCCTGAAGAACCCGCCGATCATGATCTTCGACGAGGCCACCTCGGCGCTGGACACGCGCGCCGAACGCGCCATCCAGACCGAACTCGACCGCATTGCAGAGGGTCGCACCACGCTCATCATTGCGCACCGGCTGTCCACCATCGTGGGCGCCGACGAGATCGTGGTGATGGACCGCGGCCGCGTTGTCGAGCGCGGGCGCCACGAGGCCCTGCTCGAACGCGACGGCCTGTACGCGCAGCTGTGGAACCTGCAGCGCCAGCAGCAGCAGTTCGAGCGCCTGGAGCGCCAGCTCGCGCGCCAGCCGGTGAACCTCGCGATCGTGATCGCCGGCGCCGTGGAAGGCCTGCGCGCCGCGACCGAGGCGCGCGGTGTGCGGCTCTATGCCGACATCGACCTCGCGAACGCCACCGTCGTCGGCGACCCGAGCACGCTGGCGCAGGCGGTGCGCAACCTGTGCCTGTGGGCACTGCAGGGCACGCCGGCGCAGGGCCGCATCGAACTGCGGCTGGTGCGCGCCGGCGAGCACGCACGGCTGTCGGTGACCGACGGCCGGCACACGCAGGCGGCCGTGCCCGCCGCCGAGCCGGCGCAGGACACGCTCGACGCGCCGCCGGGCGAAGACACGCCGCTCGATCCGCTTGCCATGCGCTCGACGATCGAGCGCCAGGGCGGGCGCTTCCTCATCGAGCCGCCGTCGGCCGTGCACGGTATGCGGTATGTCGTGGAACTCCCGCTGCGTGATGCGGCTGCAGGGCCTGCGGCCGATACCCGCACGGTGCCGGCCGACACGGCATCGCAGCCGGCTGCGGTCTCGCTTGCGGGCCTCGCGCTCATCGCCATCGACGACCGCGAGGACGCGCTCGAAGCGCTGCAGTCGCTGCTGGCGCTGGACGAGGTGGCACTGCGCACCTTCACCACCGGCCGGGCGGCGCTGGCGTGGCTGGAAGAGCAGCCCACGACGCAATGGCCGGACGCGCTCATCTGCGACATCGCCCTCGGCGAGGAAGACGGCCATGCGGTCGTGCGCCGCATCCGCCAGATCGAAGCCGAACGCGGCGTGCCGCTGGACGAGCGCGTGCCCGCCATCGCCCTCACCGGCCTCGCCCAACCCGACGATCGCATCCGCGCGCTGATGGCGGGATTTCAGGTGCACCTCGCCAAGCCGGTGGATGCGCGGACGCTGCGCAACACCATCGCCACCTTGACCGGGCGCGAGTGAGTCGCGTCAGCCAAGGCCGTTCGCGCGGAGGTATCGAAGCGCATGCGGGGTGCTGATTGCTCTTCCGAAGCACCGTGCTCTGATGTGAGTAGCCGGGTCTCGCCCCGGCGGGCGAGTCACTTCTTTTGCTTCGCCAAAAGAAGGAACCAAGAAAAGGCGACCCGGAGGCGTCGCCCCTCGCGGGAGCGAGGGGTGCGCTGCGATGCTCGGACTTTGCAGCCTCGCGCAGAACTCGCTACGCGCCCTGCGGGCGCTGCGCTCGAACAGCTGCGCGAAGTCAGAAGTGGAGGGGCGCTGGCGCGCCCGGCTGCAAAGCCCTGCGCTTCTCGCCGACGCCTACGGGAAGCGATTCGGCTCGCTGCGCATCGCCCATCAAGCCGATGCGCAGCGAGGTGTGGCTGGTATTGCTCTTCGGGCCCCGTGGGAGGCGTCGAGGAGCGCAGGACTTTGGCGCGGCGCGAAGCGCCTTCGTTGACTGACTTCGCGCGGCTGTTTGAGCGCAGCGCCCGCAGGGCGCGTAGCGAGTTCTGCGCGAGCGCCAAAGTCCGAGCACCGCAGAGCAGTCCGCTGCAAGCGGACCGCCG
>JAKFDI010000021.1:0-77170 GCA_036676235.1 Rhizobacter sp.
TCTCGCGCAAGAGGTCCAAATCCTTGCCTTGAATCGCCGCCTTCGCCGGTGCCGCCATCTGTTCCTCCTGCGCTACAGCAGGAGTACATCAAATCATTCTTATTTTGTCTACACCCTCTCAGGTCTTGGGCAGCGTGACGCCGCGCTGGCCCTGGTACTTGCCCCCGCGGTCCTTGTAGCTCGTCTCGCAGACCTCGTCGCTCTCGAAGAACAGCACCTGGGCGCAGCCTTCACCCGCGTAGATCTTGGCCGGCAGCGGCGTGGTGTTGCTGAACTCCAGCGTCACGTAGCCCTCCCACTCGGGCTCGAAAGGCGTGACATTGACGATGATTCCGCACCGGGCGTAGGTGCTCTTGCCCAGGCATATGGTCAGCACGTTGCGCGGGATGCGAAAGTACTCCATCGTGCGCGCGAGCGCAAAGCTGTTGGGCGGGATGATGCAGACATCGGACTGGATGTCGACGAAGCTCTTCTCGTCGAAGTTCTTCGGGTCCACCACCGTGCTGTAGATGTTGGTGAAGACCTTGAACTCGGGCGCGCAGCGGATGTCATACCCGTAGCTGCTAGTGCCGTAGCTCACGATGCGCTGGCCGTCGGGTGATTGCCGCACCTGGCCGGGCTCGAAGGGCTCGATCATGCCGTGCGCTTCGGCCATGCGGCGGATCCATTTGTCGCTCTTGATGCTCATGGCGCGGGCCTGCGAAAAGAGGCCGATTTTAGGGAAGCCGCGCAGTCGGCCCGCCGCTTGCTGTGCGACAGTTGTGTGTCAACCCCGATGGGAGAAACCCATGCGCCAGGCCATCGACCTCCTCACCCAGTACGCCCAATACCACCGCGACCGGCGCAACATCACCACGCACCTGATCGGCGTGCCGATGATCGTGTTCGCGATCGGCGTGCTGCTGGCGCGACCGAGCTTCGAGGTCGGCGGCCTCGCACTCACGCCCGCCTGGATCGCCTTCGCTGCAGCGGCCGTGTGGTGGCTGACGCGCGGCGATCTGATGCTCGGCGCCGCCGTGAGCCTCGCCACCGGCGTGCTGATCTGGCTGGCTCAGCCGCTGGCGGCCGGCGCCGTGGTGACCTGGCTCGCCTGGGGCATCGGCATCTTCGTGGTCGGCTGGATCATCCAGTTCGTCGGCCATTGGTACGAGGGCCGCAAGCCGGCTTTCGTGGACGACGTGACCGGCCTGCTGGTCGGCCCGATGTTCGTCACCGCCGAGATCCTGTTCGCGCTCGGCTGGAAGAAGCCGCTGCTGGAAGAAATCGAGCGCCGCGCCGGCCCGACCCACATTCGCAACATGGCACACCCCGCTTAGGCTCGCTCGGGCATTGCTCCCTCTCCCGCCGGCGGGAGAGGGCTGGGGTGAGGGTCTCCCGGCGCGCCTCAGGTGTTCTTCGAGATCGTGATCGTTGGAAACTTCGACGAAAAATCCTTGGTGCGCTGCGCGATCTTCACCGCGAGTTGCCGCGCCACCGACTTGTACAGCGCGGCAATCTCCCCGTCGGGATCGCTCACCACGCTCGGTCGCCCGCTGTCGGCCTGCTCGCGGATCGACAGGTTCAGCGGCAACGCCCCGAGGTAATCCACCTCGTACTGCGCCGCCATCTTCTTGCCGCCGTCGGCGCCGAAGATGTGCTCCACATGGCCGCAGTTCTCGCATACGTGCACCGCCATGTTCTCGACGATGCCGAGGATGGGCACACCCACCTTCTCGAACATCTTCAGGCCCTTCTTGGCATCCAGCAGCGCAATGTCCTGCGGCGTGGTCACGATCACCGCGCCGGTGAGCGGCACCTTCTGGCTGAGCGTGAGCTGGATGTCGCCGGTGCCCGGCGGCATGTCGACGATCAGGTAGTCGAGTTCGCGCCAGTTGGTCTGGCGCAGCAACTGGTCGAGCGCCTGCGTGGCCATCGGGCCGCGCCAGATCATGGCCTGGTCGGCATCGACGAGAAAGCCGATCGACATGACCTGCACGCCGTAGTTCTCCATCGGCTCCATCGTCTTGCCGTCGGCCGATTCGGGGCGGCCCTCGATGCCCATCATCATCGGCTGGCTGGGGCCGTAGATGTCGGCGTCGAGGATGCCCACGCTCGCGCCCTCGGCGGCCAGCGCCAGCGCCAGGTTCACGGCCGTGGTGCTCTTGCCCACGCCGCCCTTGCCCGAGGCCACCGCCACGATGTTCTTCACGCTCGGCAGCAACTGCACGCCGCGTTGCACCGCGTGGGCGACGACCTTGGTCTGCAGTGACGCCTCCACCTTCTCGACGCCCGGCACCGTGCGCGCAGCGGCCACGAGCGCGGCCTTCAGCGCCGCGACCTGGCTCTTGGCCGGATAGCCGAGTTCGACCTCGAAGCTGACCGCGCCGCCTTCGACACGCAGGTTCTTCAACTGCTTGGTGGAGATGAAATCGACGCCGGTGTTGGGGTCGACGACGGTCTTCAGCGCATCGAGCAGCGCGGCTTCGGAGGGGGCCATGAGTGCAGCTTCGCCAAGGGAGAAAGGGGATCGGGCCAGTCTAGCCCAGGGGCCTTCGCCCCACGGCCATCGGGCCGTGCGAAATGGGACGCGGCCTAGAATTCACCTTTTCCGAAAGCCCTCGCCTGATGCCGCGCAAGCTCTTCGTCACCACCGCCCTGCCCTACGCCAACGCGCCGTTTCACGTCGGGCACATGATGGAGTACATCCAGGCCGACATCTGGGTGCGTTTTCAGCGCATGCAGGGCCATGAGGTGCATTTCGTCGGCGCCGACGACGCCCACGGCGCGCCCATCATGATTGCCGCCGAGAAGGCCGGCAAGACGCCGCAGCAGTTCGTGGCCGAGATCGCGGCGGGCCGCAAGCAGTACCTCGACGGCTTTCACATCGGCTTCGACAACTGGCATTCCACCGACGGCCCGGAGAACCATGCGCTCGCGCAGGAGATCTACCTCGCGCTGCGCAAGAACGAGCTGATTTCCACCAAGACCATCGAGCAGTTCTTCGACCCGGTGAAGTCGATGTTCCTGCCTGACCGCTACATCAAGGGCGAGTGCCCCAAGTGCGGCGCGAAAGACCAGTACGGCGACTCGTGCGAGGTCTGCGGTGCGGTCTATGCCCCCACCGATCTGAAGAACCCGTACTCGACGCTCACCGGGGCCACACCCGTGCTCAAGAGCAGCGAGCACTACTTCTTCAAGCTCAGCGACCCGGCATGCCTGGAATTCCTGAAGACGTGGACACACGAGCCCGGCCGCCTGCAGCCCGAGGTGCTCAACAAGATCAAGGAATGGTTCGAGGTCGATGAACTCGGCCACGGCGGCCTGTCGGACTGGGACATCAGCCGCGACGCGCCCTATTTCGGCATCGAGATCCCCGACGCGCCGGGCAAGTACTTCTACGTCTGGCTCGACGCGCCGATCGGCTACCTCGCTTCGCTGAAGAACTATTTCGACAAGACGGATCGCGATTTCGACGCCTTCATGGCCGATCCGTCGGTGGAGCAGATTCACTTCATCGGCAAGGACATCACCTATTTCCACACGCTGTTCTGGCCGGCGATGCTGAAGTTCAGCGGCCGCAAGACGCCCGACAGGGTGTTCGTGCACGGCTTCATCACCGTGAGCGGCGAGAAGATGAGCAAGAGCCGCGGCACGGGCATCTCGCCGCTCAAGTACCTCGAACTCGGCATGAACGCCGAGTGGCTGCGCTACTACATCGCCGCCAAGCTGAACGCGCGCAACGAGGACATCGACTTCAATCCCGATGACTTCGTCGCGCGCGTCAACAGCGACCTGGTGGGCAAGTACATCAACATCGCGAGCCGCGCGGCGGGCTTCATCGCCAAGCGCTTCGACGGTCATCTGTCGGCCGACGTGGGCGTGGAAGGCCGCGCACTGCTCGACGCCCTGCGCGGCGGCGGCGAGGCGATCGGGCGGCTCTACGAGGAGCGCGAGTTCGGCAAGGCGCTGCGCGACATCATGCTGCTGGCCGACCGCGTGAACGAGTACGTCGACCAGAACAAGCCGTGGGAGCTGGCCAAGCACGAGGACCGCAAGGCCGTGCTGCACGACGTGTGCACCGTCTGCATCGAAGCCTTCCGCGTGCTCACCGTCTACCTGAAGCCCGTGCTGCCGGCGCTGGCAGCGCAGGTCGAAGCCTTCCTGCAGATCGAGCCGCTGGCCTTCGACGACGCGCAGCGCGCACTCGGCGCCCACCGCATCGGCAGCTACCAGCACCTGATGCAGCGCGTCGACCCGAAAGTGCTGGACGCGCTGTTCGAGCCGCCGCAGATCGAGCTGCCGCCGCCGGGCGGGGAAGCGCTGGCGCCGGAAATCAAGATCGACGACTTCGCCAAGGTCGATCTGCGCATCGCGAAGATCGTCGACTGCGCAGCGGTCGCGGGCTCCGACAAGCTGCTGCGCCTCACGCTCGATGTCGGCGAGGCCACCACGCGCAATGTGTTCAGCGGGATCAAGTCGGCCTACCAGCCGGAAGACCTGATCGGCAAGTTCACCGTGATGGTGGCCAACCTCGCACCGCGCAAGATGAAGTTCGGCGTGAGCCAGGGCATGGTGCTCGCTGCCTCGCACGGCGACGAAAAGACGCACCCCGGGCTCTACATCCTCGAACCCTGGCCGGGCGCGACGCCGGGCCTGCGGGTGCGTTGAAGCTGCCGTGACGCCGCCGTGATGCCCAGCGCCGCCTTCAGCCCCCGGCGGCTCTCGCGGCGGCGCCGCTTCATCGCGCGCCTGCGCCACTGCGGACCTCCTTCGACACCGTGCATCGCCCCGCACGTTGTCCATCAGGAGGTTCCATGCCCCTTCCCCAGCTCCATCCGTTCCGCCCACGCATCGTCGATGCGCTGAAGGACTACGACCGCCAGCGCTTCATCGCCGATCTCGGCGCCGGCCTCACCGTCGGCATCGTCGCGCTGCCGCTGGCCATGGCCTTCGCCATTGCCTCGGGCGTGAAGCCCGAGCAGGGCATCTTCACCGCCATCATCGGCGGCTTCATCGTCTCGGCGCTCGGCGGCTCGCAGGTGCAGATCGGCGGGCCGGCGGGCGCCTTCATCGTCATCGTCTACGGCATCGTGCAGCGCTATGGCCTCACGAACCTGCTGATCTCGACCTTCTTCGCCGGCGTGCTGCTGGCAGCGTTGGGTGCGCTCAGGCTCGGCGCGCTGGTGCGCTACATCCCGGTCAGCATCGTCATCGGCTTCACCAACGGCATCGCGGTGCTGATCGCGCTGTCGCAGGTGAAGGACCTGCTGGGCCTGCGCATAGCCTCGCTGCCGGCGGACTTCTTCACGCAGATCGGCGTGCTTGCGCGCCATCTGCACACGATCAACCCGACGGCGGTGACGATCGGGCTGGCCTGCCTCGCGATCGTCTGGGCCTGGCCCAAGCCACGCACGCTCTCGGTCGACGGCAGCGGCGAGCCGCGCTGGCGCCAATGGCTGACGCGAGTGCCGGGCACGGTCGTGGCACTCGCGCTCGCCACGCTGGCGACGGCACTGCTGCATTTACCGGTGGACACCATCGGCTCGCGCTTCGGCGGCATTCCGCAAAGTCTGCCGAGCCTGGAACTGCCGCCCTTCAGCTGGCAGAGCGCGAAGCAGTTGCTGATCCCGACAGTCACCATCGCACTGCTGGGCGCCATCGAATCGCTGCTGTGCGCCCGCGTGGCCGACGGCGCCATCGAGGCGCCACGGCACGATCCGAACCAGGAGCTGATGGCGCAGGGCCTGGCCAACATGGCCTCGCCGCTCGTCGGCGGGCTGCCGGTCACCGGCACCATCGCGCGCACCATGACCAATGTGCGCGCCGGCGCCGCCACACCGATCGCCGGCATCGTGCATGCGTTCACGCTGCTGCTCATCGTGCTCGTCGCGGCGCCGCTGGCGGTGCACGTGCCGCTCGCGGGGCTGGCCGGCATCCTGCTCTACATCGCCTGGAACATGGGCGAATGGCGCGAGTTCGCGCGGCTGCGGCATTTCAGCCTGCCCTATCGCACCATCCTGCTCGGCACCTTCGGGCTCACGGTCATCTTCGACCTCACCGTGGCGGTGCAGGCCGGGCTGATCCTCGCCTGCGTGTTCTTCATCTACCGCATGAGCACGCTGTTTCGCGTCGAGCCCGCAGCCGATGCGCCGACCGGCGTGCAGGTGTACCGCCTCTACGGCGCGCTGTTCTTCGGCGCCGTCGCCAAGCTGGAAGCCGTGGCCGATCGGTTGCCGCCGGGCACGCAGGCGGTGGTGCTGGAGATGCATCGTCTCGTGTCGATGGACAGCAGCGGCCTGGATGCGCTGGAGCAATTGCACCGCGCGCTGCAGCGCCAGCAGGTGCGGCTGCTCTTGTGCGACGTGAATGCCCAGCCGCTCGGCCTGTTGAAGCGCGCCGGCTTCGATGCCGTGCTGGGTGAAGACAACCTGTGGCCTGACCTGTCGCTGGCCGTGGCGGCGGCAGAAGCCGGCCTGCCCGCCAGCGCGTGAACGGCGTGCGGCCTACTTGCCGCCGGGGTATTGCTCGCGCGGATCGATCGTCGATGCCGTGGACAGCACCTGCCCCTCCATATCGAAGGTGACCGAGAACACGCGCGGCTGCTGGTCTTCGAGGTAGCGCCAGTCCCACACTTCCTGGTTCTTCAGCACGAACACGTGCGTCGTCGCCGGCCGCCCGAGCCGGCGGCGCACTTCGGCCCGCTCCAGCCCCGGGCGGATGGTCTCGAAATCGGCCTGCTTGAGCACTTGGCGCAGCGCGCTCATCTTGCCGTCGGCGCCGATGGTGATCATGTAGTTCGTCTGTCCTTCGGGCTGCCGCGGGTACTCGAAGGTGCGCGAGCCGTCGTCCTCGGGGTAGATCGCCGCCGGCTCGCCGAAGCGCGCACGCACGTCGGCCTCGGTGGACACGCCTTCTTCCAGTTCGGCGATGCGCTGCTGGTCGCAGCCGGCGAACAGGGCAAACAGAGAAATCATCAGCAGCCACCTCCAGGATCGGCGCATGTCGGCCCCCGTAAAATTGGTCGGTTCACTTTAGCGTGCGGTCTGCAAGCCGCATGACACGATCACCATGCCGCTCTTCTGGAAGCCCTACAAGTCCGACGTCACCCAGTTCATTGACGAACTGAAGGCCAAGAACCCGAAGCTGGAGGAAGAACAGCGCGCAGGCCGCGCCCTGCTGTGGGACAAGCGCATCGACCGCGAGGCCCAGGCTGACTACCGCGAAGCCAAGGTGCCGCAAGAGGCCTACGTCTACTACACGCCCAAGCCCTGAGAAGCCGCTCCGCCTCGCCGAGACCCCTGCCTTGAGCGACGACGACGCACACGCCGCGGTGCTGCCCGACATGCCCACGCCCGCCGCGGCCGGCGAGGTTCTGCCCGACGTGGTCGACCGCGTGGCGATGGCGCGCCTCTACGGCGAGCCGCTGTTCACGCTGCCCACCGACCTCTACATCCCGCCCGATGCGCTGGAGGTGTTCCTCGAAGCCTTCGAGGGCCCGCTCGACCTGCTGCTGTATCTCATCCGCCGGCAGAACTTCAACATCCTCGACATCCCGCTGGCCGACGTGACGCGCCAGTACCTCGCCTACGTCGAGCAGATCCGCAAGACCAACCTCGAACTCGCCAGCGAATACCTGCTGATGGCGGCGATGCTGATCGAGATCAAGTCGCGCATGCTGCTGCCGCCCAAGAAGACCGAGGACGGCAAGGAAGCGGAAGACCCGCGCGCCGAGCTGGTGCGCCGGCTGATCGAATACGAGCAGATCAAGCTGGCCGCCGCGCGGCTCGATGCGCTGCCCGTACTGGGCCGCGACTTCCTGCGCGCGCAGGTGACGATCGAGCAATCGCTCGCGCCGCGCTTCCCCGACGTGGCCGCCGACGAATTGCGCGCCGCCTGGGCCGACATCCTCGCGCGCGCCAAGCTCAACCAGCACCACACCATCTCACGCGAGCAGCTCTCGGTGCGCGAGCACATGAGCATCGTGCTGCGCCGCCTGCAGGGCCGGCGCTTCGTCGAGTTCGAGGAACTGTTCGACGTGACGCGCGGCACGCCGGTGCTGGTCGTCACCTTCATCGCCATGCTGGAACTGGCGCGCGAGCGCTTGCTCGAAGTCACCCAAGCCGAAGCCTTCGCGCCGATCTACGTGCGGCTGGCCTACCAGCCGGCCTGAGCCATTTCACGGCGCCGAGACGGCGCCCTTGCTCGACACCGCCATCACCATGACGGAACGCAAACCTCTCACCCTGACCCGCCTGCGCGAGATGCATGCACAGCGCGAGCCGATCTCCATGCTCACCTGCTACGACGCCACCTTCGCGCGCGTGCTCGACGACGCCGGTGTCGACTGCCTACTCGTTGGCGATTCGCTCGGCATGGTGCTGCAGGGCGAGGCCAGCACCCTGCCCGTCACGCTGGCCGACATGGCCTATCACACGCGCTGCGTCGCGCGCGGCAACCGCAGCGCCTGGGTCATCGGCGACCTGCCCTTCGGCAGCTACCAGCGCTCGCGCGAACAGGCGATGGCCAGCGCTGCCGCGCTCATGGCCGCCGGCGCGCACATGGTCAAGCTCGAAGGCGGCGGCTGGACCACCGAGACGGTGCGCTTTCTCGCCGAACGCGGCGTGCCGGTGTGCGCCCATCTCGGCCTCACGCCGCAATCGGTGCACGCGCTGGGCGGCTGGCGCGTGCAGGGCCGCGGCGACGAAGCGGCCGCCACGCTGAAACAGCACGCGCGCGAACTGGCCGATGCGGGCGCGGCCATGCTGGTGCTCGAACTCGTTCCCGCTGCACTCGCCAGCGAAGTGACCGAGGCTTTGCCCATCCCGGTCATTGGCATCGGTGCCGGCAGCGGCTGTTCGGGCCAGGTACTGGTGCTGCACGACATGCTGGGCCTCGCACCGGGCAAGCCACCGCGCTTCGTGCGCGACTTCATGGAGGGCGCCGCGTCCATCGCCGACGCGGCCCGGCGCTATGTAGCGGACGTGAAGGCGCGCCGCTTCCCCGACGACGCCCAACACAGCCACTGACGATGCAAATCCTGCACACCATCGCCGACCTGCGCGCCGCCCTGCGCGACCCCGGCCGCTGCGCCTTCGTGCCCACCATGGGCAACCTGCACGAAGGCCACCTGAGCCTCGTGCGCCAGGCGAAGACGCATGGCCTGCCGGTCGTCGCGAGCATCTTCGTCAACCGCCTGCAGTTCGCGCCGCACGAGGATTTCGACCGCTACCCGCGCACCCTCGCGCGCGATGCACAACTGCTCGAAAGCGCCGGCTGCGACCTCGTCTTCGCGCCCGATGAAGCCGAGCTGTATCCGCAGCCGCAGAGCTTCAAGGTCACGCCCGATCCGGCGCTGGCCGACATTCTCGAAGGCCACTTCCGACCCGGCTTCTTCACGGGCGTGTGCACGGTCGTGATGAAACTCTTCGGCTGCGTGCAGCCGCGCGTGGCGGTGTTCGGCAAGAAGGACTACCAGCAGTTGATGGTCATCCGCCGCATGACCGAGCAGTTCGCGCTGCCGATTGCCATCGAGGCGGGCGAGACCTGCCGCGCCGACGACGGCCTTGCGCTCTCGTCGCGCAACGGCTACCTGAGCGAGACCGAACGCGCGCAGGCCATCGAACTCGCACGTGCGTTGCGGGCGCTCGCGGCGCGCTGGCGCGGCGAATCGCTGCCGCTGCCGGCACTCGAAGCGCAGGCCGTCGATGCGCTGAACGCTGCCGGCTGGGAGACGGATTACCTCGCCGTCCGCCGGCGCAGCGACCTCGGCGTGCCCGCGCAGCGCGATGCCGGCGAGCCGCTGGTCGCCCTCGGCGCTGCGAAGCTCGGCGCCACGCGGTTGATCGACAACATCGAGTTCTGAGATGGATCACCCCCTACGCGCTTCGCGCGCCCCCTCAAGGGGGCAACACCAGCGGACCGGCAGAGCCGGATCCGCGGCGTTTGCTTGATCGCTGGTTCAGGCGGCTCGGGCGGCGAGCAGCGCCATGAATCACTAATGCGATCAGCCCGGCGGCGCGCCCCGGCCCGCAAAATCGCCAGCCGCAAGCCCCAGCCGCTGCAGCTTGTCGTAGAGCGTCTTGCGCGGCAGTTGCAGCAGTTCGGCCGCCTTCGCGACATTGCCCTCGGCCACGCGCAACGCGTCGGCGATGAGCGATCGTTCGACGATGGCGAGCCGCCCCGCCAGCGACGACACTGCCGGCTCCGCTGAGGCCAGCCCGTCCGCCACGCCAAGGCACAGGCGCTCGGCCACATTGCGCAGCTCGCGCACATTGCCCGGCCAGTCGTGCTGCTGCCAGCGCAGCATGTCGTGGTCGGACCACTGCGGCAGCGGCACGCGGTAGTGCGCAGCAGCAACGTGCATGAAGTGCGCCATCAGCAGCGCCACGTCGCCGGGGCGCTTGCGCAGCGGCGGGATGTCGATGGAGACGACGTTGAGCCGGTAGTACAGGTCGGCCCTGAACTGCCCCTGGTCGGCCAGTGCCTTCAGGTCTTCCTTCGCGGCGGCGATGACGCGGCAGTCGACCGGGATCACCTGGTTGCTGCCCAGCCGCTCGAGTTCGCGCTCCTGCAGCACGCGCAGCAGCTTGAGCTGCACTGCGCGCGGCATGGATTCGATCTCGTCGAGAAACAGCGTGCCGCCGTTGGCATGCTCGATCTTGCCGATGCGCCGCTTCAGCGCGCCGGTGAAGGCGCCCGCCTCGTGGCCGAATATCTCGCTCTCGACCATGCTCTCGGGCAGCGCCGCGCAGTTCAGCGCCACGAACGGCCCGCGCCGCCCGCTGGCCGCATGGATGCTGCGCGCAACGACCTCCTTGCCGGAACCGGTCTCGCCGTTCAGCAGGATGTCCACGTCGGTCGGCGCGAGCGCCGCCACCTGCCGCCGCAGCTGCTGCATCGCCGGCGACTGGCCGATGAGCGGCATTGCGCCGTCGTGCGCCAGCCGTTCGCGCAGGCTGCGGTTCTCGAGCAGCAGCGCGCGGCGTTCGAGCGCGCGGCGCACCACCTCCACCAGGCGATCGGAGGGGAAGGGCTTCTCGATGAAGTCGTAGGCGCCCTCGCGCATCGCCTGCACGGCCATCGACACGTCGCCGTGACCGGTGACCAGGATCACCGGCAGCGTCCGGTCCTCGCGCTGCAGCGCACGCAGCAGCGCAAGGCCGTCCATGCCGGGCAGCCGCACATCGGTGACCACGGCCCAGGGCAGCTCGCGCGTCAGCGCATCGAGCGCCGTCTCGGCATCGGGAAAGCCGCGCACCGCCATGCCGGCGAGCGCCAGCGCCTGTTCGCTGCCGCGCCGCACGATGGGGTCGTCCTCGACGAGAAAGAGCCGCGGCGGCTCGGCGCTCATCGGTGCCCCTCGTCCGATGGGTACATCGGCCGGTCCCCCGAGGGGACGCGGGCCGGCTTGGGAGCGGCCCGGCGCTCGGCCCGCAAACAGGCTGAAAAAGGGTGTCTCATGCCGCCTCCAGCATGAGGCGGAACTCCGCGCCGCCGCCCGCGGCATTGCGGCCTTCGAGCCGGCCGCCGAAGTCCTCCACGATCGCCAGCGACAGCGCGAGCCCAAGGCCCAGCCCCTGGCCCACCGGCTTGGTGGTGAAGAAGGGCTCGAAGAGCCGCGGCAGCACCTCGGCCGGAATGCCCGGGCCCGCATCGCGGATACAGACCACCACCAAGCGGCCCACAAGCTCGGCCCGGATGCGCAGCACCGGCTCGGGCATACCTGCCATCGTCTCCAGACCATTGCGCACGAGGTTGAGCAGCACCTGCTCGAGCCGCACCGCGTCCGCCTTCACGCGCAGCCCCGCGGCCAGCGGCTCGACGACGATCGTGGCGCGCAGATCCTGGCGCATCGAATCCACCAGCATCAACGCGTGCTCCAGCGCCTCGGCCACATCCACCGGGCCGAGCGTCGTCGGCTCCTTGCGCGCGAAGGCCTTCAACTGGCGCACGATGCGGCCCATGCGCGCGGCGAGCTGGCTGATGAGGGCCAGGTTCTCCTTGGTCTCGGCCGTGCGCTCGTCGTCGAGCAGCCGGATGGCGTTGTCCGACAGCGTGTGCAGCGCCGCCAGCGGCTGGTTCAGCTCATGGCTCATGCCCACCGACATCTGCCCCAGCACCGCGAGCTTGCCGGCCTGCACCGCGCCGTCGCGCGTCTGGCGCAGGATCTCCTCGGTCTGCTTGAGTGCCGCCACCTTGTCTTCGAGCGCACGATTGGCCGCGGTGATCTCCGCGGTGCGCCGGGCAATGCGCGTCTCCAGACTCTCGTGCACGGCCACCAGCGCCTGCTGCGCGGCCAGCCGCTCGGCCCGCCGCCGGCGCGACAGGCGCAGGTACATGAACAGGCCGATGACGAAGGCCGCGCCCAGCGACGCCGCACTGCCGGCCACCGCGGCCGCCACCTTCGCGCCGGCGCGGTCGGTGAGCATCACCATGCGCCAGCCGAGCCGGCCCACCGGCTTGGCGGTGATCGAGAACTCGGCCACGGCGCCGTCGCGCGTCAGGCGCACCTCGCCGCGGTCGGCGCCGACGGCCAGCCCCGGCACGAGCGGGCGCAGCACCTGGCCGCCGTACTGTCGCGTCGCGCTCAGGCGCTCGCGCGTGGCGGCCGACATGGGTTCGAGCGCGCGGTACTTCCAGTCGGCCTCGGAACTCAGCAGGACCACGCCCTCGCGGTCGGCCACGAACACGGCCTCGCCGCTTTGCCGCATCGCCTGCTCGAAGGGCTCGAGCGCCACCTTCACCGCGATCACGCCCTCGGCGCCGCGCGCGGTGCGCACGCGCGAGGCGAGGAAGTAGCCCGCTTCGCCGGTCGTTGCGCCGATGCCGTAGAAGCGGCCCACCCGCCCGGCGATGGCGTCCTGGAAGTAGGGGCGAAAGGCATAGCGCTGGTCGACGAAGGTGACCGGCCGGTTCCAGTTGCTGGCGGCAAGCGTCAGGCCCTCATCGTTCATCAAATAGGCCGCGCTCACGTCGGCGATGCGTGTTGCCGCTTCGAGGTGGCGGTTGGCGGCATCGCGGGTCGCGGGCGTGTCGGCATCGAGCAGATGGCCCACGCCCGCTTCGAGCGCAATGAGCGACGGCAGGGCCTCGTTGCGCGCCAGCAGCGCTTCGAGGCTGAGCGCGAAGAACTCGACGCGGCGGGCAGCGGCGCGCTTGTCCGCCTCCAGGTGCGCGGTGTAGGTGGAGTGATGGACCGCCACACCCAGCGCCGCGCACAGCGCCGCAGCCAGGCCCCAGCGCAACCAGGCCTTCACGCGCGGCGACGCCGGCGTGCGGTGCGGCGGCGCGAAGGACGTGCCGGCGATGGGGCTCACGCGCTCGGCCAGGGGCATGTCGACGACGGAAGGATCACGAGACGTACGGCGAAGGGGTCGGCGCGATCTTGCAGCCGCCGAGCGATGCCTGCATCAGCACTTGCGCGTAGCCGCTGCGACGCAGCCGCGCATGCAGCGGCGGTTTGCCGCACAAGCGGCGGCCCGGATTCCGGCTTTCCGGAATCGACGCTGGGAGCCTGGATGCCGCGCGGTCGCGCCGTTTCCCTCGTGCCAAGCCGCCTGCCGGCCCGGTTGCGGCCTGCGGGTACGGACGTTGCGTTGTTCGACCCGGCGGCGCGGCCTGTTGCGGCCGCGCCGGCGAACCATCCACACCGAAGGAGACACGCATGAAACGCAGCCACTTCCTGCGCGCCGCGATTGCCGCAGGCGCCGTTCTCGCCCTGCCCACCGCCTGGTCGCAGACCTATCCGGACAAGCCCGTTCGCGTCATCGTGCCGTTCGCCGCCGGCGGCACCACCGACATCCTTGCGCGCGTGCTCGCGGCGCACATCGAGCCCGCGCTCGGGCAGCTGTTCATCGTCGACAACCGCGCCGGCGCGGGCGGGCTGATCGGCGCCTCGGAGATCGCGAGGGCCGCGCCCGACGGCTACACGCTCGGCATCGCCACGGTCTCGACCACGGCATCGGCGCCGGCCATCAACCCGAAGACGTCCTACAACCCGCTCACCGACTTCACCTCCATCATCAACATCGCGGCCACGCCGAACGTGATCGCGGTGCATCCGAGCTTTCCGGCCAAGGACTACAAGAGCTTCATGGCCGCGGTGAAGGCGGCGCCGGGCAAGTACACCTTCTCGAGTTCGGGGGTGGGCGGCATCGGCCACCTGCAGATGGAGCTGTTCAAGTCGCTCACCGGCGCGAAGATCACGCACATCCCGTACAAGGGCGCCGGCCCGGCGCTCAACGACACGGTGGCCGGCCAGGTCAACATGATCTTCGACAACCTGCCCTCGGCCCTCCCGTTCATCAAGAGCAACCGGCTGGTGGCGATTGCCGTCGCCGCGCCGCAGCGCCTTGCGGCCCTGCCCGACGTGCCGACCTTCAAGGAACTCGGCCTCGAGCCGGTGAACCGCATGGCGTACTACGGCATCCACGCGCCCAAGGGCCTGCCGCCGGAGGTGGTGACCAAGGTCTCCGAGGCCGTGAAGAAGACGCTGCAGCGCCCCGACGTGCGCGAACGCATCGCCGCCACCGGTTCGCTCGTCGTGGGCAACTCTCCCGAGGAATTTGCCGCACAGACCAAGGCCGAGTTCGAGGTATACAAGAAGGTCGTCTCCGATGCGCACCTGACGCTCGACTGACGGCGCCCCGCACCCGCCGCGCGCAGGGCGTATTCCCCACGCCCCGCGCGGCAACACACAACGCCGGAGACCGCATGCGAGCCGCAAGACCCACCTTTTTCGCCGCCTTCCTGATCGCCTCGGCGCTGCATGCGGCACCTGCGCAGGCGGATCTCGTCGTCGGCCAGACCGCCGGCCTCACCGGCCCGGTCTCCGCCTCCGTCAACGACCTGTCGAATGGCGCGAAGCTCTACCTCGACACCATCAACCGCCGCGGCGGCGTGCACGGCCAGAAGATCCGCCTGGTGCAGCTGGACGACAAGTTCGATCCCAAGCTCGCCGCTGCCAATGCGGCGCAGCTCATCCGCGAGCAGCAGCCGATCGCGCTCTTCCTCACCCGCGCCACGCCGCACACGCAGGCGATCCTGCCGCTGCTGGCGCAGCACCGCATCCCGCTTGTCGCACCGTCCACCGGCGCGATGGTGTTCCACGAGCCGGTGAACCCCTACGTCTTCAACGTGCGCGCGCCCTATCAGCGCGAAGCGGAGCGCGCCATCGTGCACCTGGGCACCATTGGCCTCGCGCGCATCGCCGTGCTGCGGGTGGACGACACCTTCGGCGCGGACGCCGCCATCGGCGCGCGCACGGGCTTTGCCGCGATCAAGCAGGAACCGGTGGTCGTCGAGACCTTCAACCGCGCGAAGCCGGACTTCGGCCCGGCGGTGGGCAAGCTGGTCGCAGCCAACGCGCAGGCGGTGCTCTTTGTCGGCAGCGCCAAGGCGGTGGCCGACGGCACCGCGGCCTTGCGCGCCGCGGGCTCGCGCGCGCAGGTCGTCACGCTGTCGAACAATGCCTCGGGCAGCTTCGCGGACCTCATGGGCCAGCACGCCCGCGGCACCATCGTCATGCAGGTGTTCCCGAACGAGCGCTCGCTGGCCGCGCCGCTGGTGAAGGAGGCCGTCGATCTCGCCACCGCGAAAGGCCTGGACGGCGTCTCGCCGGCGATGGTCGAGGGCTTCGCCGCCGCCAAGGTGCTGGTCGAAGGGCTGCAGCGCGCCGGCGCCAACCCCACGCGCGAAAAGCTCATCGCCGCACTGAACACGATGGGCAAGGTCGACCTCGGCGGCATGGACCTCGGCTTCTCGCCGACGGATCACACCGGCCTGGACTACGTGGACCTGTCCATCATCGGCCGCGACGGCCGCTTCATGCGCTGACGGATGGGCGCCGCGTGCGGCGCAGCGCTTCGAGCAGTTGCCGGCTGTCGATGGGCTTGGTGACGAAGTCGTTCATGCCCGCCTCCAGCGCCTGCTGCTGCTCCGAGAGCAGCGCCGCGGCCGTCAGCGCGACGATGGGCAGGGTCTTGGCATCGAAGCGCTGGCGCAGCCGCCGCGTGACCTCGATGCCGCTGATGTCGGGCATGTGCAGGTCCATCAGCACCGCATCGAAGCGCTCGCCTGCCGCCTGTGCCTCGTCGACCGCCTGCAGCGCCGCCTGACCGTCCACCGCCTCCACCGCCTGCGCGCCCCAGCGCTTGAGTGTCTCCACCGCGATGAGCATGTTGACCGGGTGGTCCTCCACCACCAGCACGCGCCAGCCGGCCAGCGGCAGCGGCGCGTTGCGCGGCCCGCGCCGCGGCAGTGCCGGTGCACGCGCAGCGGTGAGTGGCAGCTCGGCCCAGAAGACGCTGCCCGCGCCGGGGCGGCTTTCGACGCCCACTTCGCCGCCCATCAGATGCGCGAGTTCGCGGCAGATCGACAGGCCGAGGCCGGTGCCGCCGAAGCGGCGCGTCGTCGATTCATCGCCCTGCGCGAAAGGCTGGAACAGCCGCGCCTGCACCTCGGGCGCGATGCCGCTGCCGGTGTCGCGCACCTCGAAGCGCAGGCCGGCATCGGCCCGCGCCACGTGCAGCTCGATGGCGCCGCACTCGGTGAACTTCAAGGCGTTGCCGAGGTAGTTGACGAGCACCTGCCGCACGCGCGCCGCATCGCCGTTCACGAAGTGCGGCACGTCGTCGCCGATGCGCAGCGTGAGCGCCAGGCCCTTCTCGCGCGCCGCCGCATCGTTGCCGGCGTGCAGTTGCGCAATCAGCTCGTGCAGGTCGAAGTCGGCGCTTTCGAGCTGCAGCCGGCCGGCCTCGATCTTCGAGAGGTCGAGCACGTCGGAAATGATGCCGGCCAGCGTCTGTGCGCTCACTGCGGCGTGGCGCAGGTATTCGTCGCGGCGGCCGCCCGGCTCGCCCTGCGCGAGGCGGATCATGCCGATCACGCCGTTGAGCGGCGTGCGCATCTCATGGCTCATGGTCGCGAGGAACGCGCTCTTGGCGCGGCTCGCGGCTTCGGCCTCGTCCTTGGCGTGCGAGAGCTGCTCCTTGGCACGGCGCTGCTCGGTGATGTCTTCGGCAATCCACAGCCGGCCTTCGCGCGGACGCAGCGGGTCGATGGTCTGCATGCGCAGGCGCACCTGCGAGGTCCGGCCGTCGCGCCAGGCGATCGGCCACTCGAACTCTGCACTGCCGGCGGGGTCGGCCTGGCGCACCTGGGCGGCGAAGCGCTCGTAGCTTTCCTCGTCGTCGAACATCACCCGCGTCTGCTGCCCGCCGAGGCTGCCGACCTCACGCCCGAAGATGCGCTCGAAGGTCGGGTTGACGCGCTGGAACACGCCGTCCCGCAGCAACGCAATGCCGACCACGGCATGGGTGAGGATGACCTCCGACTCGAGGCGCACGCGCTCGACCTCGCTGGTGTCGCGCACGGTGGCCACCATGTAGTCGCGCCCGTTCAGCGCGAAGCGCGTGGCCGACAGCATGGCCGGGATCTCGTGCCCGTTGCGGTGGACCACGCGCGTGGCGAGGTTGGCGACATGGCCGTTGCGCTCGATGCGCTGCCACAGTTCGGCGCGCGCGGCCTCGTCGACCCAGAAGCCGAGCGACTGCGCCGTGTGGCCGATCGCATCCTGCTCGGCGATGCCGACCATGCGCGAGAGGTTGGCGTTCATCAGCACGATGCGCCCTTCGGGCAGCGTGCCGAGCACCAGGCCGTCGGGGTTGGCGCGAAACAGCTGGTCGAGGATCTGCTCCGACTCGCGCCGCCGGGCCTCGGCCCGCGCCTGCGCGGTCACGTCGCGACCCACGCCGCGCCAGCCGGTGAGTTCCCCCTGTGCGTCGCGCATCGGCTCGCTGCTCAGGCGAAAGGCGACCAGCGAGCCGTCGGCACGGCGAACCAGCAGTTCCTCGTCGTGCAGCCCCGCGCCGCGTGCGAGGTGCGTGCGCAGCGGCCCCCAGCCCTCGGTCGGTTCGACCACGCCCTCGAGTTCCCACAGCGCGCGCCCGATCATCGCGCCGGACGGCATCGCCGAGCGCGCGGCAAACCCGGGCGAGAGATACGAGAAGCGGCCCGCCGCATCCTGCTCCCACAGCCAGTCGGTGCCGATGCGCAGCAGCTCGCGAAAGCCCGCCTCGCTCTTGCGCGCATGCTCGAGCGCGCGGCGGTGGGTGCGCGCGAAGAGCAGTGCCGCAAGAAAGCCCGCCGCCATCACCACGGCCAGCGTGTACGCGCGGTTGACCGCGGGCACCACCGCGGCGGCAGCAAGCCCCGGCACCCAGCCGGCCATCTCGGCCTGGTAGAGCGCGGCAACAGCGCCCACGTTCAGCACGAACAGCGCGAACGCCTGCCGCGGCCCGAGCAGGATGCCGGCCAGCGCGATCATCAGCGCCGACACGCCGAACGACTGCGCATGCACGCCGGTGCCGGCCAGCGCAGCCACGGCGCAGTTGACCACCGTGCACAGCAGCATCGTGCAGAAGGTCGCGAGCCATGGGTGCCCACGCGCGGTCAGCCACCACGTCACGCCGATGAGCACGAGGGTGAGGACCAGCGCCGCGAGCATCGCACCGCGCGCCTGCGGCGGCAGCCCTTCGAGCAGCAGCACGGCACCGGCGGCGGCCGTCACCACGACGGCGCCGAAGCCGATGAACGCACGCGCAGCCATCAGGTCGAGTTCGTGGCCGAGCGGCGTGGCCGCGTCGGCACCGGCAAGCGAGGAAGGACGGTTCACGGGTCGAATCGATGGACGGTTGGATGTAGAAGCCGCGTCGAGACAACTTGCGCGTACCGCTTCGCCGGGTCGAAAGGCGGTAACCCGCGATTCTGCGCGATGCCGCAGCGTCGCCGCAACCTGCGGTGGCGCCCCATGCCGGCGAACCGGCGGACCGGCGAATGCGCGACACTAGGGCCTGTTAACGCTATGGGAGGGCTCGCGTGACTCGGCAGAACGGTGCCTGCGAGGCGCAAAGCGCAGACGTAGCGCGTGCTACGGCGAGCATTTGCAACGCGGCAGGCGCCGTTTTGCCGAGATCACCCGAAGGGCCGGTGTCTGGCAGGGCGCAGGGCCGCGTTGCCCTGCGCCCTGCCAGACACCGGCGCGAGCCCTCCCACAGCGTTAACAGGCCCTAACCCGATGCAGCCGCGCCGCCTCTCGTCTTCGGAGCCCGTGTCGCCCCTCGTGCTCGATGCGGCGCATGCGCACGTGGTTGCCGATTCGCACGAACGCTGCCGCGCGCTCGGCCTGCGTGCCGAGCAGTTGCCCGACCTCACACTGCTCGAACGCGCCGACCTGCGCATCGCCCAGGAGCGCAACCGCCGCCTGTGCGAGCAGGCGATGCCGGTGCTCGAGCTGCTGTGGGAGCAGCTGTCGCATACGCACAGCATCGTCGGCCTCACCGATTCGCACGGTACGGTGCTGCACGTGCTGGGCGACGCCGGCTTCCTGGACCGCGCGCAGCGCGTGGCGCTGGTGCCGGGCGCCGTGTGGTCGGAGGCCTCCAAGGGCACCAACGCAGTCGGCACGGCGCTCATGAACGAGGACGCGACGCTGGTGCATGGTGCCGAGCACTACCTGCGCGCCAACCACTTCCTCACCTGCTCGGCCGCGCCCATCTTCGACCACACCGGCTCGATGATCGGCGTGATCGACGTCTCCGGCGAGCAGCGCTCCTACCACCCGCACACGCTGGCGCTGGCGCGCATGTCGGCGCGGCTGATCGAGAACCAGTGGTTCGCCGACCGCTTCCGCCACCGGCTCAAGCTGCATGTGCATGCGCAGCCGGCAGGTCTGGGCACGGTGCAGGAAGGCGTGATCGCGCTCGATGCCGACGGCCGCATCCTCGGCGCCAACCGCTGCGCGCTCGACCTGCTGGGGCGCAATGCGGTGACCCTGCGGCACGAATCGGTGGAGATGATCTTCGGCGTCTCGCTCGCGCGCATGATCGATCACGCGCGCCTCGCGGGCGATGCGCCGATGGCGTTGGCGCTGATGCCGCCGTCGCGCGGCGGCACGCCGCGATGGCCCGCCACGGCGCCGGCCTCGTCAGCGGCCGGCGAACGAGGCGCGGTGGCGACCGCGATGCGCGAACTCGCCTCGGCGACGCGGGCGCTCTACGTGAAGGTGTCGCTCGATGCGCCCGCGCTCGTGCATGCGCCGGTGCACATGCAGGGCGCGAGCCCCATTGACGCGCCGGCGCCCGCCGTGCCGGTTGCTGCCGCGGCACCGCGCGCGGCCACGCTGCGGGAACGCGAACTCGCCGCCATCACCGAGGCCGTGGCCGCGGCCGGCGGCAACATGGCGCGGGCCGCGCGCACGCTGGGCATCGGCCGCAGCACGCTCTATCGCAAGTGGCGCGCCCGCGCCAACGAAAGCGCGGCCGACTGACGCCGCGTCATCCCTGCCCGCACACCGCTGCCGTCTGCGGCATCGCCGAGCCGTCCTTCTTCTGCACCAGCGCCACGCCGTTGCGCACGGCGATCACCTCGGCCAGGATGGACACGGCGATCTCCGCCGGCGTCTTGCTGCCGAGGTTGAGCCCGATGGGGCCGTGCAGGCGGTCGATTTCCGCGGCCGACAGATCGAACAGCGCGAGCCGCTCCTGCCGCTTGGCGGTGTTGCCACGCGAGCCCAGCGCGCCGACGTAGAACGCGGGCGACTTGAGCGCCTCCAGCAGCACCAGGTCGTCGAGCTTGGGGTCGTGCGTGACGGCCACCACCGCGCAGTGCGGATCGAGCTGCATCTCGACCGCCAGGTCGTCAGGCATGGCGGTGCTGAAGGTCGTGCCGGGCACGTCCCAGGTGAGGTGGTATTCCTCGCGCGGATCGCAGCAGGTGACCTCGAAGTCCAGCGGCAGCGCCATCTGCGCCAGCACGCGCGAGAGCTGGCCCGCGCCGATGATGAGCATGCGCCACTTCGGGCCGAACAGCGCGCGCACGGTGCGGCCGTCGAAGCTGAAGGCCTCGCCGCGCACGGCGGGCTCGACGCTCACTTCCTGCGTCTGCAGGTCGAGCCGGCGCGCCACCAGTTCATGCCGCGCGGTGCGCGCCAGCACCTCGTCGATCCAGCCGATATCGCGCAACGGCTCCTGCACCAGGCGCAGGTTCCCGCCGCACGGCAGGCCGAAGCGCGCCGCCTCTTCCTTGGTGACGCCGTAGGTCACGAGCGAGGCGCCGTCCACGCGCTCGCCGTGGCGCACGCGGTCGATGAGATCGTCTTCGACGCAGCCGCCGGACACCGAACCCACCACCAGGCCGTCGTCGCGCAAGCACAGCAGCGCGCCGGGTGGGCGCGGCGCCGAGCCCCAGGTCTCGATCACCGTGACCAGCCACACCTTGCGACCTTCGGCGAACCAGTCGCGCGCTTGCGAAAGCACTTGCAGGTCGAGGCTGTCCATCGTGAGGTCTCCGGCTGGCTGTCGAGCGGCAAAGCCTAGCGCGATCGATCGGCGCTGTCATCGGCCGCGGCCGAAGCACGCACCGCGGTCAGAGGGAACAGCTTCGGAAGCCGGTGAACAGGTCGTCGCGCGCGGGCAGCGCGAAGCCGCGGAACTTCGGATCGCGCAGCCGGCCATGCGTGGCGAAGGAGCCGCCGCGCAGCACCTTGTGCGAGCCGAAGGCCGGCTCGGAATAGTCGCGCCACGGGTCGGGCGAGAAGCCGGGGTACGGCCGCAGGCTCGACGCCACCCATTCCCACACGCTGCCGTACTGGAAGCCGCGCGAGCGCCCGCTGCAGGCGGCCGCTTCCCACTCCACCTCGGCCGGCAGGCGCCGGCCGGCCCAGCGGCACCAGGCATCGGCCTCGTACCAGCTCAGGTGCAGCGCCGGCTGCGCCAGCGGCACGCGCGCCAGCCGGCCGAAGCGCTGCTGCATCACGCCCTGACGCATCTGGTCGACATGGCGCGGCACGCGGCGCTCGCCGCGCGTCACCCACTGCCAGCCCTCGGCCGACCAGTGCGCCGCTTCGTCGTAGCCGCCATCCTCCACGAACTCGGCGAACTGTGCCCAGGTGACGGGCACCGCATCGATCTCGAACTCGGGCAGCGCCACCTCGTGCGCCCACTTCTCGTTGTCGAAGACGAAGCCGCGCGGGCGCGAGCCGAGCGTGTGGCGCATGGCCGGAAACAGCAGCGGCTCGCGCGGCGGCTGCGAGGCGATCTCGGGCAGCGCGGCGCCGGCGGCGCGCAGGTCGAAGTCCAGCGTCTGCGCCATGTGGGCGAAGGTCTCGCCGCGCAGGTCTTCATGGAACAGCGCGAGGCGGAAGAAGTACAGGCCGTCGTCGCTTTCCTCGGCGGCTTCCAGCAGCTCGAGCGTCACCTCCATCGTGTCGGCGAGGTACTGCTTCGTCTCCTGCGCGTCCGGCAGGTCGAGCTGCCAGCGCGCATCGTGCGTGAGCAGCGACGTGTCGTACCAGCGGTCGGCCTGGTGCTCGATCGACGCGAGGCCCGCGGCCTGCGGGTCGCAGCCCGTGCCGCGCTGACGCTGCACGTTGCGCGCGATCCAGCGCTCCTGGAACCAGGCGAGATGCCCGGCCAGCCACAGCGGCGGCAGCAGTTCGGGCGAGCACGGCACAGCGAGATCGGCGCCGAGGCGGTCTTCGTAGACAGACAGCCAATGCAGCGTGCGGTTGCGTGCGTCCATCAGCGCGAGCGAGAGCAACTCGCGGCCGGCGCGGCGCATCTTCGAGGTGTGCAGATCGGTGGTGCCGTCTTGGGTTGCCATGAGCGAATCGTGTTCTGGATTCCCTCGATTCTGGCCTCCTCCGCCAACCTCTTCTGACAGTGGCTCACTGCGCGCGCATAGCCGACTACAAGCCGCAGTTCAAGAAGCTGTATGAGTGCGCCAGCGGCACCGCCGACCTGTACGTGTACTTCTACGAACGCTCGATGCAACTGCTCAAGCCACAGGGCGCCTTGAGTTTCATCACCAGCAACAAGTGGTACCGCGCCGGTTACGGCAAGGCGCTGCGAACCTACCTGCGCGGCCACGCCAAGCTGCTGTCCATCATTGACTTCGGCGACGAGCCGGTATTTACTGCGTTGGCCTATCCGACTATTTGAAGCGTGCGAGCGCGAGCACATTGCCCGCCTTGCTGAGCTTGAAGGGTCCGCGCTGCAAGCCGCAGCAGAAGGGCTGGCAGAACGTATCTTCAGCAACGACCATCCGATCTACGCGATGCTGTTCGACCTGCAGGCGCTGGACGTGGTGCGCATCATCGAAGCGCGGGATTGAGCCCGGTTGACGAACCACAACTCGAAACTTTCCATGCCGACCCATACACCCGACAGCCCCGTGCCCGACCAGGGCCGCGTCATCCTGTTCCAAGAGAAGGCGATACGCCGCAGTTGGCATGAGAACGCATGGTGGTTCTCTGTCGTGGATGTGTGCGCGGTGCTCACAGGCAGCGTGGACGCGGGCGCCTACTGGCGCAAGCTCAAGCAGCGGCTTGTGGCTGAGAGCGGCCAACCCGTGACGTTCTGTCACGGATTGAAGCTCACGGCTGCGGACGGCAGGCAACGTGTGACCGACTGCGCCAACACCGAGGGGCTGTTCCGCATCATCCAGTCGATTCCCTCGCCGAAGGCCGAGCCGTTCAAGCGCTGGCTGGCCCAGGTGGGCTACGAACGGGTGCAGGAGATCGAGAACCCCGAATTGGCTAGTTCCCGCGCCCGCACCTTGTATCAAGCCAAGGGCTACCCGAAGGATTGGATTGAGAAGCGCCTGCGCTCGATGGCCGTTCGCGACGAACTCACTGACGAATGGAAGGCTCGCGGCGTGCAGGAGGGCAAGGAGTACGCCATCCTCACCGCCGAAATCGCCCGTGCCACGTTTGGCGTGACACCGGGTGCGCACAAACAGCTCAAGGGCCTGGGCACGGTGAAGACCGGCAACAACCTGCGCGACCACATGACCGACCTAGAGTTGATCTTCACGATGCTCGGCGAAGCCGGCACCACCGAGATCGCCCGCAAACTCGACGCACAGGGCTTCGACCCGAATCGCCGCGCAGCGCGGCAGGGTGGCACGGTGGCCGGCAACGCACGGCGCGAGTTGGAAGCCAAGACCGGTGCGCCGGTACTGAGCAAGAAGAACTACCTGAGCCTTCGTGACACGGCCCCTGCGGTCGAGGCGTCGACGCAAACGATCAAGGGCAAGGCACCGCGCAAAGGCAAGAAGGCGTGAGTGCGGTGCCACCGGGCACCGCCCCGGCCGCCGTCCCCGCAGTGCCGGTTTCCAAGCCATTGCGCATCAAAACGTTGACGCTGACGGATTTCCGCGCATTTCCTGGGCCTGCACCGCAGGCCATCGAGTTCGGCGGCAAGAACCTGCTCGTCTACGGCGAAAACGGTGCCGGCAAGTCCTCGATCTTTCACGCATTGCGCTGCGTCTTTTCGGACGCTCCGCAGAGCAAGCGGGGCTCACTGGCCGACTACAAGAACAAGTTCTCCTCAGCCGGAGTCGGCTGCGCCAGGGTCGATGTCGCCTTCGACGGCATGAGCGAATTGGCTTCGTGGACCCTGGAACTCTCGCTTCCCGGAGTTCACCCATTGTCGGACGCGAGACCGACCGCGGCTGACGCGACCTTCGAGCGCCACCCGTTCCACGTGATGCGCGAGCCCGCCAGAACGACGTTTCGCCGCGCAACCGCGAGAGCTGCTTGTCTGGACTACCGCCCATTGCTCGATACCAACTACAGGCACGGCAGCGAAGAAATCAATCTGTTCAGCGTGGCGGCCAACCATCTGCTGCGTGACTACGACTACACACCGCCCGGCGGCCAGCCCACGACGATTGGAAGGCTATGGGACAAGGTGGACAGGGCAGACAAGACAAAGGCGGTGGGAGCGGACCCAAGTCACCGTCCAAGCTTCGTGAAGGACTGCGAGAACCTGAATGAGGCTGTTTCCTCCGCCCTGATCACGCTCCAGCCGCTCGTCAACACGCTGCTCGGTGACCTCGGCCACTCAGATCTCCAGGTCGTCAACCTCGCATACGGCTACGTCGGCCCGAAGGCAGCACGTCTGAAGCGAGAGCGTGGGTTGATGGGCGGCACGCTCGTCCCCAACGTGCGCTATCGGGGTCATGACCCCGCGCGACCCCAAGACTTCTTGAACGAGGCCCGGTTGTCGGCGCTGGCCTTGAGCATCTACTTTGCGGGCAGGCTGACATGCACGCCCGCCGTGCCGAGCGATGTGCTCAAGCTGTTAGTGCTTGACGACGTTCTGATCGGACTCGACCACGCCAATCGCCTGCCGGTGCTCGATCTGCTGCAAAAACACTTCGCGACTTGGCAGATCGTGCTGCTGACCCACGACCGAGGCTGGTTCGACATGACACGGGGTTGGTTGGACGAAACAGCGTGGCACTGCGTAGAGATTTTTGAAGGCGACGCATCGGCACCTGCGCCAATGCCTGTGGTAAGGGCAACGTCGAATCGCCCGGCAAAGCAGTACCTTGCACATGCCAAGCGCCTGCTCGCCGATCACTATGTGGAGGCCGGCGCCAACTACGCGCGCCAGGCCTTTGAAGCCGCCCTTCGCGGCGGATGCCAGCACAACAGTGTCTTGGTTGCTTTTCAGCAGAACACCAAAGACGTGAAGGCAGAGGTCCTGCTGAAGGCAGTTGAAGATTGGGCGAAGCTCGACTCCGCACGGAAGCTGCGATTCGAATCAGTACTGGAACGCCTGCGCCTACTCCGCAACGTTGTACTGAACCCGTACTCGCATTCGCTGGCACCGAACATTCCGACGGATGAAGTACGGAACGCCATAGACGAGGTGGAGAAGCTGATCGATGCCTTTGCGGGCAAACACTGATTCACGCTTCAGGTTGCGGCGCGAGTCACGACGCCGACCATTCTTCACGGCCGAACAGGTCCAGCGCTGGCTGCGCAGTGATCACGCCGATGAAGCGCGCGACCGGTCGGGCGATGTGGGCGCGCCGGCGCTCACTGCACGCGGCCGGCCGGCCAGCGCGAGGCAGGCGAACGACGCAACGCCGACCGCCGCGAGCGCGAGGATCAGCTCGCGATAGCCGGGCAGCAGCAGGAGCAGCCACGCGGTGGCGAGCGGCGCCATCGAGCGCACGAGCAAGGTGATGCTCGACATCGCGCCGCTGATGCGCCCGACGTGTTCGCGCCCGAAGTACTCGGGCACCACACCGCCGCGCACGATGGTGATCAGCCCGTTGACGAAGCCGAACAGCAGCGCGAACAGCAGCAGCCCCGTCAGGTGGTCGACGAGCGCGAACAGCGCGAGCGACACCGGCAGCAGGGCCATCATCGCCAGACCCAGCGCGCGCGGCGACAGGCTGCGCCCGAAGCGCGCGTGCAGCATGCGGCCGAACACCTGCGCCGGGCCGAACCACACCACCACCGACAAGGCCTGCGCATCCGTCAGGCCCTTGGCGGCCAAGGCCGGCATCAGGTGCACCCACAGCGCCGCCGCAGTGAAGTAGTAGCAGGTGAACGCGGCGGTGAGCAGCCAGAACGACGGGCCGCGCAGGGCGGCATCGAGCGTCGTGTGCGTGACCGGCGCGTCAGGCGTGATTGGGGCGGCCGGCGGCGCGGGGTGGCCTCGCAAGGCCCAGGCGTGCAGCGGCGTCACGACGAAGAGCATCAGGCCCGCGATGAACAGCAGCGCGCCGCGCCAGTCCAGCCAGTCGATCAACCAGGCGGTCGCAGGAAAGGCCAGCGTGCTGGCGAAGCCGCCCACCAGCGTGAGCGTGGTGATGCCGCTCATGTAGCGGCCCGGATAGCGCCGCGTGAGGATGGCGAAGGCCGGCTCGTAGAGCGTCATCGCCATCGCCGCGCCGAGCACGGCCCAGGTGGCGTAGAGCATGGGCAGGCTGTCCACGCGCGACCACAGCGCGAAGCCGAGTGCGGCCAAGGCACTGCCCCAGGCCATCACCGCGCGCCCGTGGCCACGGTCGATCGCCACGCCGACCGCATAGCTCGCCAGCCCCCACACGACCAGCGCCAGCGTGAACGCGCCCATCATGGCCGGCTTGCCCCAGCCGAGCGTGCGCTCCATCGGCAGCACGAAGGAGGTGAAGGTGTAGTAGAGCGCGGCCCAACTGAGGATCTGGCCGAGCGCGAGAGCGGTGACGGTGTTTCGGTACGACGGCGAGGACGGCATGCCCGGCGATTATCGGCAGGCGATGCGGTGGCGAAGGGCCACCGCACGGGGCTTGGCGACCTACGCGCAGACCTCGAGCGCCTCGACCATCACCGGCTCGGCCATGCGCCTCGCCAGATGCGCGAGCGCCTCTTCCACCTGATCGACCAGCACCAGGCACACATCGCCCGGCTCCAGCCGCGACAGCGCCAGATCGATCGCCGCGAACTCGCCGCGCACTTCGTCCACACGCCGCGTGCGTTGCGCGCCGGCCAAACCTTCGCGCAAGAGATGCAGCACCTCGCCGTCGGCACGGCCGCGCTGGCAGGCGTCCTCGAACAGCACCGCCTCGTCGAAGGCGTCGCCAAGGATGGCGGTCTGTTCGCGGATGTCTTCGTCGCGCCGGTCGCCGGCGCCGCTAATGACGACCGAGCGCCGTGCCAGCGACGGCAGGCGCATCGCATCAACGGCGGCCACCAGCGCACGCATCGCATCCGGGTTGTGGCCGTAGTCGGCGATCACCGTCGCGCCGCGGTAGTCCATCACGTTGAAGCGGCCCGGCGCGTTGTCGGCATCGTTGACGAAGGTGGCGAGGCCGCGCCGGATCGTGTCCCAGTCGAGGCCGCAGCCCCAGGCCGCAGCGATGGCGGCCATGGCGTTCTGCACCTGGAAGCCGATGCTGCCGCGACGGGTGATGGGGATGTCGGCCAGCGGCAGGCGTTCGCGCCATGCGCCTTCCACCGCCACGATCGCATCGCCCTCGACGTGCACGCAGCGCCCGCCGTGCGCGAGCTGTGCCGCCATCAGCGGCAGGCGGCCGTCGGCGGCGAAGAAGATCACGCGGCCCGGGCAGTTGGATGCCATCGCCGCCACGTGCGGGTCGGCGGCGTTGAGCACGGCCCAGCCGTCGCTCGCCACGTTCTGCACGATCACCTGCTTGAGCGCGGCCACGTCTTCCACCGTGTGGATGTGGTTCAGGCCCAAGTGGTCGCCCTGGCCGACGTTGGTGACGACCGCCACGTGGCACTGGTCGAAGCCGAGGCCTTCGCGCAGCAGGCCGCCGCGCGCCGTCTCCAGCACCGCCGCTTCCACGTCGGGGTGCGCCAGCACGTTGCGCGCGCTCTTGGGGCCGCTGCAGTCGCCGCTGTCGATCTGCCGCCCGCCGACGTACACGCCGTCGGTGTTGGTCATGCCCACGCAGCGCCCGGCGGCGGCGAACAGGTGTGCGGTGAGCCGCACGGTGGTGGTCTTGCCGTTGGTGCCGGTGACGGCCACGACCGGGATGCGGCCGTTGTCAGCGCGGCCGAAGAGATGATCGACGACGGCCTCGCCCACCGCGCGGCCGCGGCCGTAGGAGGGCGTGAGGTGCATGCGCAGCCCCGGCGCGGCGTTGACTTCCACGATGCCGCCGTGCTGGTCTTCCAGCGGCCGGCTCACCGTCTCGCACACCAGGTCGACGCCGCAGATGTCGAGGCCGATCATCTGCGCCGCCGCCACGGCACGCGCCGCCACTTCGGGGTGCACGTCGTCGGTCACGTCGGTGGCGGTGCCGCCGGTGCTGAGGTTGGCGTTGTTGCGCAGCACCACGCGGCGGCCCTTCTCGGGCACCGATTCGGGCCGCAGGTCTTGCAGCACGAGGCGCGCGACGGCGATGTCGTCGAAGCGGATCTTGGTGAGCGCGGTGGCATGGCCCTCGCCGCGCCGCGGATCGGCGTTCACCTGCGCGACCAGTTCGCGCACGGTGTGCCGGCCGTCGCCGATGACGCTCGGCGGATCGCGCCGCGCGGCGGCCACCAGCCGGTCGCCCACCACCAGCAGGCGGAAGTCGTCGCCCGGCAGGTACTTCTCGACCATCACTTCGCCGTGTTCGGCCGCGGCATGGAAGGCGGCAGCGAACGCCGCTTCGCCGGTGATGTTGACGGTGACGCCCTTGCCCTGGTTGCCGTCGCGCGGCTTCACGACCACGGGCAGGCCGATCTGCTGCGCGGCGACCCAGCCGTCGGCCACGCTGCTCACCGGGCGGCCGCTCGGCACCGGCACGCCGGCGGCTTCGAGCAAGCGCTTGCTGAGGTCCTTGTCCTGCGCGATGGACTCGGCCACGGCGCTGGTCGAATCGACCTCGGCCGCCCAGATCTTGCGCTGGCGCGTGCCCCAGCCGAGGCGCACCAGGCTGCCGCTGGTCAGGCGCTGCGCCGGGATGCCGCGCGCCGCGGCGGCGTGCACGATGCAGCCGGTGCTCGGGCCGAGGCGTTCGTCCTCGTCGAGTTCGCGCAGGCGCGCGATGGCCGCGCCCACATCGAACGCCGTGTCGGCGACGACGGCGGCGATCAGTTCGGCCGCCAGTTCCAGCGCCAGGCGGCCCACCGCCTCTTCGCTGTACTGCACCACCACCTGCCACAGGTCCGGCTCGGCCGTGGCCGCCGTGCGGCTGAAGCTCACCGGGCAGCCGGCCTGCGCCTGCAGCGCCAGCGCCGCGGCTTCCAGCAGGTGCGGCAGGCCGAGGCGCGGTCCGCGCACGCGCACCGGGCCGAGTGCCGGGAAGAGGCGGCGCAGCCGGAGCACGAGCCCGTGCGTCGCGTCGGGCGAGCTTTCGGCCGCGCTGCACTGCACGATGGCCTCGACGGCCGTGTGGCGGCTCCAGAGGTTGGGGCCGCGCAGCACGCGGATGCGTTGGACGTTCATGGTGAGGTTCTCTTCAGCGCTTTTCGGGAAGCGGCTCGTTGTGTTCACGCGCGGTTGTGTCACGTTCATTCAATTCGCCAGCGGTGTCATGAGCGCGCCGGCGGCATCGGGCGCCATCGGTGCGAAGGTGTGCAGGCCGGTGGCGATCAGCTCCGGCGCCAGGCCCAGCCCCCAGGCGGCGCACACGCCCGCCAGCACGGCCAGCGGCGCCGCGGCCGAGGCCGCTGCCGGCGCACGCAGCAGGCCGATGTCGTGCTCGTCGGCACCGGCGGCCAGCATCAGGTGGCCGTCGCGCACGAAGGCCGCACGCCCGCCCGCGGCGCGGTGCGCGGCCAGCGCCGGCAGCGCGGCGTCGAGGCCGTAGAGGATCACCTCGCCGTCGCACAGCTCGGCCATGGCGGCGATGCGTTCGTCTTCGGCATTGAGCACCGCCACGCCGTCGGGCAGCACCACGTCGACCTGGGTGCGCAGTGCGCGCGCCACCTGTTCGGCGTTGTGCACGTCGAAGTCGGCCAGTTGTTCGGCGCCGCCGAGATCGGTGACCACGCCGACGGCGCAGCGGTCATAGGCCAGCCCGTCGCGCAGGATGGCGCGGGCGCCGGCTTCGATCACCGCCGCCTGCACCTCGCGGTTGATGAGCAGGCGCTCGCCGGCGTCGAATTCGGCGCTGGGCCGGCGATCGACACGGCGGGCGCCGACGAACAGACCTTCGCCGCAGGCCAGGCCCACCTTGCGCCCGGAGAGGTGCAGCAACCAGGCGACCAGGCGCGCCACCGTGGCGGTGTCGTGCGAGCCGGCCACGCCGACGACCGGGATGCGGCCGCTCTCGGCCGCGGGAAAGAGTTCATCGACGATGGCGCGCCCCACCGGCCGCGGCTGGCCGACCGCAGGCTTCAAGTGCATCAGCAAGCCAGGTCCGGCATTGACTTCGACGATGGCGCCGCCCTGCGCTTCGAGCGGGCGGCCAATGTGCTCGCACACCACGTCGACGCCGGCGATGTCGAGCCCGACCACGCGCGCGGCCAGCGCCGCGGCATGCGCCACCTCCGGATGGACCTCGTCGGTGCAGTCGATGGCGAGGTTGCCGGTGCGCAGCACCAGCACGCGCCGGCCGGCGGCGGGCACGGCGTCGCCGTCCAGGCCCTGGCGCTTGAGTTCGAGCGCGACGGGAATCTCCGGGTCGTCCAGCCGCACGGGGCTGAGCGGGCAGTCTTCGCCGTCGCCGCGGCGCGGGTCGCTGTTCACCTGCTGCGTGATCAGTTCGGCCACCGTGGCGCGGCCGTCGCCCGTCACCCACACCGATTCGCCGCGCGTGGCCGCGGCGACCTTGCCGCCGACCACCAGCAGGCGGTGCTCGTCGCCGCGGATGTGGCGCTCGACCATCACGGCGCTGCCGTGTTCGTCGGCCAGCGCATAGGCGGCGGCGATGTCTTCCTGCGTGCGCAGCTCCAGCGTCACGCCGCGCGCATGGTTGCCGTCGCGCGGCTTCACCACCACGGGCAGGCCGATGGATTGGGCGGCTTCCCAGGCCTCGTCGGCACTGTCCACGCGCTGGCCTTCGGGCACCGGCACGCCGCAGGCGGCCAGCAGTTGTTTGGTCAGGCTCTTGTCGCGCGAGATGCCTTCGGCGATGGCGCTGGTGAGATCGGTCTCGGCCGTCCAGATGCGGCGCTGGCGTGCGCCCTGGCCGAGCTGCACCAGGTTGCCGTCGTTCAGCCGCAGGTGCGGAATGCCGCGCTCGGTGGCCGCGGCCACGATGGCCTGGGTGCTGGGGCCCAGCCAGCAGCGGTCCAGCACGTCGCGAATGCGGGCCACCGAGGCGAGCACATCGTGCGGCCTGTCGTTGATGGCCGACATCAGCAGCTGCAGGCCGCCATCCAGCGCCTCGCGGGTCACTTTTTCATCGCGCGAGCGGATCACCATGCGGTAGATGCCGCGCTTCGAGGTCTCGCGCGTCTGGCCGAAGCTGGTGGGCAGGCCGGCCAGGCTGAGCAGCTCGATCACCACGTGTTCGAGGATGTGGCCGGCCCAGGTGCCTTCTTCCAGCCGCTGCAGGAAACCGCCGCGTTCGCCGACGCCGCAGTGATGCTCGACCAGTCCCGGCAGCATCGCCGTGAGCCGGTCGTTGAAGCCGGGCAGGCGGTTGGACGGGTGCTGTTCCAGCGTGCCGAGGTCCAGCCACACCTCCAGCGTGGGGCGGAAGGTCCAGAGGTTGGGGCCGCGCAACTGCGTGATGCGCAGGATGCGGATGTCGGCGTGCGGGTCGCCGCGGTCCGTCGCCGCGGCGTGAAGAGGTTCGGAGGCCGTCGCGTAAGGCATTCGTGCGGTCTTGGTTGCTGTGTTCCACCGGTGCGGCAAGCAGCGTGCGCCGCCGCCCGGTTCGTTCCTTGCATTCGATCCGTGGCTTGCCTTCGCTGCGAAACCGGCGCCCACCCTGCGGCGCACAATCCCGGCGAAGGCTTTTCGCCCCAGACAAACGGCCCCGCGAGGGGCCGCCTTCACCCTGCTTATGCAATCCGCGCGCCACCTTGAATCCGCCGCGTCCACGCCGACGGACAGCACCCTGCAATCCCTGCTCGCGCCCGGCGAAAACCTGCTCGCACGCCTCGTGATCGACCTCGACGAGCGCCTGCATTTCGCCCGCACGGTGCTCGGCCTGACCGAGCGCCGGCTGCTCGTTCTGTCGCCGGCCGGCGACAAGGCCGCCTGGCCGCTGTCGGACGCCACGACCCTGGACTTGTCGGACCATGCCGGCGTCGGCCAGCTCGACCTGCGCGACGCCGGTCTCCTGATCGCGTCATGGCGATTCACATTGCAGGCCGATGGCGACGCGGCGCGGCTTGTTCAGCGGTTCGAGCGGGTCAAGGCGCAGGCCGCCGGCCGGCCCGTGGCCGACCTTGCCGCCACCTGCCCCACCTGCGACGGCCCCCTGTCGCCGGACGACGACAACTGCCCGGTCTGCACGCCCGAGGCGGCGACACCCACGTCCACCTGGGTGCTGCTGCGCCTCGGCCGCTTCGCCCGGCCTTACCGCGGGCAGTTGATCGCCGGCTTCCTGCTGACGCTGGCCGCCACGGCCGCCACGCTGGTGCCGCCCTACCTCACCATGCCGCTGATGGACGAGGTGCTGATCCCGTTCCAGAACGGCCAGGCCATCGACCCGATGCTGGTGGCGATGTACATGGGCGGCCTGTTCGGCGCGGCGCTGTTCGCCTGGGGTCTGGGCTGGGCGCGCACCTGGCTGCTGGCGCTGGTGTCCGAGCGCATCGGTGCCGACCTGCGCACCGCCACCTACGACCACCTGCTCAAGCTGCCGCTCGACTACTTCGGCGGCAAGCGCACCGGCGACCTGATGGCGCGCATCGGCTCGGAGACCGACCGCATCAACGTCTTCCTCTCGCTGCATGCGCTCGACTTCGCCACCGATGTGCTGATGATCGGCATGACGGCGGCCATCCTGTTCTCCATCAACCCGTGGCTCGCGCTCGTGACGCTGGTGCCGCTGCCCTTCATCGCCTGGCTGATCCACCTGGTGCGCGAGCGGCTGCGCACGGGCTTCGAGCGCATCGACCGGGTGTGGGGCGAGGTGACCAACGTGCTGGCCGACACCATTCCCGGCATCCGCGTGGTCAAGGCCTTTGCACAAGAGGCGCGCGAATCGCAGCGTTTCAAGGCGGCGAACGCGCACAACCTGGCGGTGAACGACCGGCTGAACCGCACCTGGTCGCTGTTCACGCCCACGGTCGCGTTGATGACGGAGCTGGGTCTGCTCGTGGTGTGGGCCTTCGGCGTGTGGCTGGTGTCGCGCAACCAGATCACGGTGGGCGTGCTCACCGCCTTCATCGCCTACATCGGCCGCTTCTACGGCCGGCTCGATTCGATGAGCCGCATCGTCTCGGTGACACAGAAGGCCGCCTCGGGCGCCAAGCGCATCTTCGACATCCTCGATCATCAATCCAACGTGCCGGAGCCGGTGCGGCCGGAGCCGATCACGCGCATGGAAGGCGGCATCGCGCTGCGCGGCGTGCACTTCCGCTACGGCAGCCGGCCGATCCTGCAGGGGCTGGACCTCGACATCCACCCGGGCGAGATGATCGGGCTGGTGGGCCACAGCGGCTCGGGCAAGAGCACGCTCGTGAACCTCATCTGCCGCTTCCACGACGTGAGCGAGGGCAGCATCGCGGTCGACAGCACCGACATCCGCCGCTTCGCCGTGGCCGACTACCGGCGCCACATCGGGCTGGTGCTGCAGGAGCCGTTTCTGTTCTTCGGCAGCATCGCCGAGAACATTGCCTACGGCCGGCCGGAGGCGAGACGCGAGGAGATCGTGGCCGCCGCGCGCGCGGCCAATGCGCACGAATTCATCCTGCGCCTGCCACAGGGCTACGACTCTCTGGTGGGCGAGCGCGGGCAGGGGCTTTCGGGCGGCGAGCGCCAGCGCATCTCGATCGCGCGTGCGCTGCTCATCGACCCGCGCATCCTCATCCTCGACGAGGCCACCTCCAGCGTGGACACCGAGACCGAACGCGAGATCCAGCGTGCGCTCGACAACCTGGTGCAGGGGCGCACGACGATTGCCATCGCGCACCGGCTGTCGACCCTGCGCCGCGCGGATCGGCTCGTGGTGATGGACCGCGGCGCGGTCGTCGAGATCGGTTCGCACGACGAGCTGATGGCGCGGCACGGTGCGTACTGGCGGCTGTATCAGGCGCAGGCGCGTGTCGAGGAGCAGGAGCCGCCGTCTCTGCCGGTGTTGCCGGCGATCGCGCGGAAGGCGGCGAATGACGATGCGGCGGCGACGGGGTCGCGGTAGGGGCGTTCGCATACGCCCCCTCACCCCAGCCCTCTCCCCCGAGGAGGGGGAGAGGGAGCAGCACAGTCAACGACACGGCGGGTCTTGCTCCCTCTCCCTCTCCCGCTCGCGGGAGAGGGCTGGGGTGAGGGCCACGCCACACAAGCCGACTTCATCGACGCACGAGCCATGACCGACACCACCTTCACCTTGCACCGCGACAACGCCGGCCGCATCGTCCTCACCGACGCCGACGGCCAGGAGCACCCCGGCGTGCTGCCCGTGCGTGCCTTCCCGCTTGCCGCCCCGGACGAATCACTCGCCCTCGTCAGCGCCGAAGGCCGCGAACTCGCCTGGGTGCCGCGTCTCGACGAACTCTCGCCCGCCGCACGCGCGCTGGTGGAAGAAGCGCTCGCCCCACGCGAACTCGCGCCCGAGATCCTGCGGCTGGTGCGCGTCTCGAGCGTCGTCACGCCGTGCACCTGGGAGGTCGAGACCGACCGCGGCGACACACGCTTCGTGCTGAAGGCCGAAGAAGACATTCGCCGCCTGCCGGACGGCGCCTTGCTTATTGCCACCGCGCAGGGCATGCACTTCCGCGTCGCCGATCGCGGCGCGCTGGACCGCGGCTCGCGCAAGCTGCTCGACCGCTTTCTCTAGCGGCTTGGGCAAAAACCCGGCGCGGATAATCGCGCCCATGCATTTGCTGATCCCCTTCGCATCAGCGCTTTCGGAAGCGGCGGTGCACACGCTGCGCGACCTTCAGCTGCCCCGCCTCCAGAAACTGCTCACGCTGCTCGCCCCCACCGAACGCAGCGGCGACGACGAATACACCCTCACCCCGCCGCACGAGCGTGCCCTCGCCGAGGCGCTGGGCCTGCACGGCGAAGACGGCCGCCTGCCCTGGGCCGCGCGCCAGGCGCGCCTGGACGGCATCGCGGTGGGCGACGAGGCCTGGGGCCTGCTGGCGCCGGTGCACTGGGCGGTGAGCCGCGATCAGGTGACGCTGCTCGACCCGGCCGCGCTCGATCTGTCCGAGGCCGAATCGCGCGAGCACCTCGAAGCGATCCGCAGCCTGTTCGAGAGCGAAGGCTTCACGCTCGCCTACGGCGCGCCCACGCGCTGGTATGTCGCGCACGATTCGCTGGATGGCCTGCCCACGGCCTCGCTGGACCGCGTGATCGGCCGCAACGTCGACCTGTGGCTGGCGGCACGCACCGAATCGCGCCTCGTGCGTCGGCTACAGAACGAGGTGCAGATGCTGCTGTACAGCCACCCCACGCACGACGCCCGCGTGGCGCGCGACGCACTGCCCGTGAACTCGTTCTGGCTCAGCGGCTGCGGCCGTGCGCAGGCCGAAGCCCCGCCGGGCGAAGTGCCCACGGTGGACGAGCGCCTGCGCGCCCCACTGCTCGCCGACGACTGGGCGGCCTGGGCCGACGCCTGGCGTGCGCTCGACACCGAACGCATCACGCCGCTGCTCGCGCAGGCGAAGCGCGGCGAGCCCGTCGCGCTCACGTTGTGCGGCGAACGCCACGCGCAGCGCTTCGAGCCCGCGCCGCGCTCGCTGTGGCAGCGCCTCACCGGCGCCGGCCGCGGCGTGCCGCTGCACACCCTGCTGGAGTCTCTTTGAACACGCCGACGATCCTGCTGCGCGACGTGCCGCCGCGCGCCGCCTGGGCGCTGGAGCAGGCCGGCATCCACCCGCTGCTCGCACGCCTCTTTGCGGGCCGCGGCGTGTTGTCGCCCGACGAACTCGACGACGGCCTGGCCAAGCTGCTGGCACCGTCCGATCTGCATGGTGCGCACGAAGCCGCCATGCTGCTGGCCGATGCGATTGCCGCCAAGCAGCGCATCTGCGTCGTCGCCGACTACGACTGCGACGGCGCCACCGCCTGCGCCGTGGCGCTGCGCGGCCTGGCGATGCTGGGCGCCGCGCGCGAGTCACTGACCTACGTCGTGCCCGACCGCGCCGTGCACGGCTACGGCCTCACGCCCACCATCGTCGACCTCGCGGCCACGCATCGCCCGGACGTGCTGCTGACCGTGGACAACGGCATCGCGAGCCTCGCCGGCGTGGCGCATGCGCGCGCCTGCGGCATGGCCGTGGTGGTGACCGACCACCACCTGCCCGCGCTCATCGACGACTGCGTGCAGTTGCCCGACGCGCACGTCATCGTGAACCCCAACCAGCCGTGCTGCGGCTTCGCGAGCAAGAACCTCGCGGGCGTGGGCGTGATGTTCTATGTGCTGCTCGCGCTGCGCAGCGAACTGCGCACGCGCGGCGTGTTCGACGCGCAGACGCAGCCGCGGCTGGACGCGCTGCTCGATCTCGTCGCGCTCGGCACCGTGGCCGACGTGGTGAAGCTCGACGCCAACAACCGCCGCCTCGTCGCGCAAGGCCTGCGCCGCATCCGCGCCGGGCGCATGCAGCCGGGTGTGGCGGCGCTCTTCGCGGCGGCGGGGCGCGACGCGCGGCGTGCGAGCGGCTTCGACTTCGGCTTCGCGCTCGGGCCGCGCATCAACGCGGCAGGCCGGCTGTCGGACATGACGCTCGGCATCGAATGCCTGCTCACCGACGATGCGGCGCGAGCGAGCGAACTCGCCACGCTGCTGGACACCATCAACCGCGAGCGCCGCGACGTGGAAGCCGGCATGCGCGAGCAGGCCGAGGCCATGCTGGACGCGCTGATGCCGCAGGGCGAGCCGCCTTCGGCGCTGGCGATCTACGACGAGGGCTTTCACGAAGGCGTGGTGGGCATCGTCGCCTCGCGCCTCAAGGACCGCGTGCACCGCCCGACCTTCGTGTTCGCCCGCGGCCAGGACGGGCTGCTCAAGGGCTCGGGCCGCTCCATCGCCGGCTTTCATCTGCGCGACGCGCTCGATCTGGTGAGCAAGCGGCATCCCGGCCTCTTGAAGAAGTTCGGCGGCCATGCCATGGCGGCCGGCGCGACGCTCGATGAAGCGGAGTTCGCGACCTTCGACAGTGCCTTGCAGCGCGTGGCCGGCGAATGGCTCGACCGCGCCACGCTCGCGCGCAAGCTGATGTGCGACGGCCCGCTGGCGCTTGAGTACTTCAACGTCGAGACCGTGCAGTCGCTCGACGCGCAGGTCTGGGGCCAGGCCTTCGAGGCGCCGGTGTTCAGCGACGAGGTGACGATCGTGTCGCAGCGCCTCGTCGGCGAGAAGCACCTCAAGCTCGCCGTGAAGCACGGCGGCACCCTGCGCGACGCCATCTGGTTCGGCCGCAGCGAGCCGCTGCCCGAGCGTGTGACGCTGGCCTATCGGCTGAACGTCGACGAATACAACGGCCGGCAGCGGCTGCAGATGGTGGTGGAGGCGGCGCTGGTGGATGGGCGGGGATGCTAGAAGGACCACCCCCTACGCGCTTCGCGCGCCCCCTCAAGGGGGCAACGCCGGCGGACCGGCGGAGCCGGATCCGCGGCGTTCGCTTGATCACCGGGTAACGAAATTGGGGGAGCCACTGGTCATGGCCCCTGCCGCAGTGCACCCACCGCCGAGCCGAGATACTGGTGCGTCGCCGCCGGAGTCCGCCATGCCGCAACACCCTTCACGTCGCGACGCGCTGCGGCGCATCGCCCTCGCTTCCACCGCCCTCGCCGGCTCCTCCATCGCCCGCACCGCACGCGCGGCCGCACCCGAACCGCAGACCTGGGCCGAAGGCCTCGACCACCCCTGGGGCCTCGCCTTCCTGCCCGACGGCCGCGCGCTCGTCACCGAGAAGGCCGGCCGCCTCGCGCTCATCGACGCCGGCGGCGGCGCGGTGAAGACGCGGGTGTCCGGCGTGCCCGAGGTGCACGCCCGCGGCCAGGGCGGCCTGCTCGACGTGGCCGTGCGGCCTGAAGGCAGTGACCTCATGGTCTACCTCAGCTACGCCGAAGGCGGCAGCGGCGCAGATGCGGGCCGCAACGGCACGGCGGTCGCACGCGCGCGGCTCGTGGGCGAAGCGCTGCGCGATGTGCAGGTGATCTTTCGCCAGACACCCAAGGCCTCGACCAACGCCCACTTCGGCTCGCGCCTGGTGTTCAGCCGCGACGGCCTGCTCTTCATCACGCTCGGCGACCGGCAAAGCGCGAGCGAGCGCGTCAAGGCGCAGGACCTCGGCACGCATCACGGCAAGGTGGTGCGCATTCGCCCCGACGGCAGCGTGCCGAGCGACAACCCCTTCGTGAACACGCCCGGCGCGCGGCCCGAGATCTGGAGCTACGGCCACCGCAATGTGCAGGGCGCCGCGCTGCATCCGGCCACGGGCGAGCTGTGGGTGGCCGAGCACGGCCCGCAGGGCGGCGACGAACTCAACGTCGTGCGCAAGGGCCGCAACTACGGCTGGCCGCGCATCTCCTACGGTTGCGAATACGGCGCGCCGGTGGGCCGCTGCGAACCGGTGGGCGGCGCCTCGTCGGCCGAGGGGCTGGAGCAGCCGGTGACTTATTGGGTGCCCACGTCCATGGCGCCGAGCGGGTTGTGCATCCACGACGGCACGATGTTTCCCGAATGGCGCGGCCATGCCTTCATCGGCGCGCTGCGCGGCGAGGCGCTCTGGCGCGTGGCGCTCGACGGCACGAAGGCAACCGGGCGCGAAGAGATGTATGCCTCGCTCGGCGATCGCATCCGCGACGTGCGCCAGGGTCTGGACGGCGCGCTGTACCTGCTCACCGACAGCAGCCGCGCACGGGTGCTGCGCGTCGCGCGATGAGGCGGCGGCCATCTCCTTGCCGGGGCGTCGGCAGAGACCCGCTCCCTACAATTCGCGCATGAACGCCGACCTGCATTGCCACTCCACCGTGTCGGACGGCACGCTCGAGCCGGAAGCCCTGGCCGCACGCGCCAAGGCCAACGGCGTGGCGCTGTGGGCGCTGACCGACCATGACGAAGTGGCCGGCCAGCACCGCGCCCGCACGGCCGCGCTCGCGCTCGGCATGCCGTATCTCACCGGCACCGAAATCTCCATCACCTTCGCCGGCCACACGGTGCACATCGTCGGCCTCGGCTTCGATGCCGACAACGCCGCACTCGTTGCCGGCCTGCGCGCCACGCGCGGCGGGCGGCGCGAACGCGCACTCGAGATGGCGGCGGGCCTGGCGAAAGTGGGCATCGCAGGCGCCTACGAAGGCGCGCTGCGCTACGTCGGCAACCCCGAGCTGATCTCGCGCACGCATTTCGCGCGCTTCTTGGTCGAGACCGGCGTGTGCGGCGACACGCAGGAAGTGTTTCGCCGCTTCCTCGTCGAAGGCCGGCCGGGCTTCGTGCCGCACCGCTGGGCGACGCTTGCGAATGCCGTGCGCTGGATCGTCGAAGCCGGCGGCATGGCCGTGATCGCGCACCCCGGACGCTACAAGTTCACGCCGACGGAGGAGTACGCGCTCTTCACCGAATTCAAGTCGCACGGCGGGCTGGGCGTGGAAGTGGTGACCGGCAGCCACAACGTCGCCGACTTCGCCAAGTACACCGAGACCGCGCTCGAGTTCGATCTCATGGCCTCGCGCGGCTCGGACTTCCACAGCCCCGACGAAAGCCACGTCGATCTGGGCACCCTGCCGCCGCTGCCGGATCGACTCACTCCGGTGTGGGAGGCGCTCGCCCCGCGCGTGCATCACCCGGCCTGAAGCGCACGACGACAGTCCGACACTCAGCCCGACGCTCATGTCGCTGCACTTCGACGTCCACCCCGAGAACCCGCAGCCGCGCCTGCTCAAGCAGGCCGCGCAACTGCTGCACAACGGCGGGGTGGTGGCGATCCCCACCGATTCGAGCTACGCGCTCGTGTGCCACCTCGACGACAAGGCCGCGGCCGAGAACCTGCGGCGCATCCGCGGCGTGGACGACAAGCACCTGCTCACGCTGCTGTGCCGCGACCTGAGCGAACTCGCCAGCTACGCGCGTGTGGACAACCGCCAGTACCGCCTGCTCAAGCTCGGCACGCCCGGCCCCTTCACCTTCATCCTCGAGGCGACAAAGGAAGTACCGCGGCGCGTGTCGCACCCTTCGCGGCGCACCATCGGCCTGCGCGTGCCCACGCACCGCGTGGCGCAGGAACTGCTCACGGTGCTCGGCCAGCCGCTGCTCGCCACCACGTTGATCCCGCCCGGCGAGACGCAGCCGCTGAACGATGCGCAGGAGATCATCGGCCGCTACGACAAGGTGCTCCACGGCGTGGTCGATGCCGGCGCCTGCGCGATGGAGCCGACGACCGTGATCGACCTCACCGGCGACGAGCCGGTGCTGGTGCGCGCCGGGCGCGGGGATCCGGCGCAGCTCGGGCTGGCGTTCGAGACCTGACGCTGAACCTTCGCGCGCCGCGGTACTCGTACCCTGTATCGATCACTCGCCGAGGATTCGCATGCAGGTCCATCTGAACACCGACGACAACATCCAGAACCGCGAGTCGCTCGCCCAATGGGTCGAGAGCGAACTCAAGGACAAGCTCGCGCGCTTTCGCGACCACATCACGCGCATCGAAGTGCATCTGAGCGATGCCAACGCCGGCCGCGTCGGCGACAACGACAAGCGCTGCACGCTCGAAGCCCGCGTGAACGGGCGCCCGCCGGTCGCGGTGAGCCACGATGCCGGCACGGTGGCCGATGCGTTTCGCGGCGCGGGCGAGAAGCTGATGCGCGCGGTCGACTCGGCCCTCGGCCGCGCACGCGATGCGCGCGGAAACGAGTCGATCCGCAAGACCGAGGACGCAGGCGACGACTGAGCCGCCTTCGAGCCCGGTGATTCAGGGCTACCCTTCGCCCATCCCCTCGGCCGGCTTGGTGGCCGCCCCGGCGCGCACCTTCTCTTCGACGCGCCGCCCCACGTCGGCGTCGATGCTTTTCCAGTAGCCGAAGGCGCGCTCCAGCACCGGGCTGCGCACGCCGCCGAGCAGGCTGCCCGCCACCTGTTCGACGAGCCTCGCACGCTGCGCGTCGTTGAACACCTCGCGCACCAGCGTGCCGGGTTGGCCGAAGTCGTCGTCCTGCTCGTGCAGCGTGTAGGCGCTGCGCACCATCGCGCCGTCCGCCTCCCAGCCGTCGTCCACGGCGCCGGTGGTATCGGCCCAGGGCCGCCCGCCGCTGTTGGGCGCGTGCACGGGCGCGCTGCCGCTGTGCTCATAGGTCATCTGGCCGTCGAACATATAGGTGTTGACCGGCACCTTGGGCTTGTTCACCGGCAACTGATGGAAGTTGGTGCCGATGCGGTTGCGCTGCGCATCGTTGTAGGCGAAGGCGCGGCCCTGCAGCATCTTGTCCGGCGACAGGCCGATGCCCGGCACCGTGTTGCCCGGCGAGAACGCCGCCTGCTCGATCTGGGCGAAGAAGTTCTCCGGGTTGCGGTTCAGCGTCATCGTGCCGACCTTGATGAGCGGGTAGTCCTTGTGCGACCAGGTCTTGGTGAGGTCGAAGGGGTTGAAGCGGTAGCTCTTCGCCTCGGCGTACGGCATCACCTGCACCGACAGCGTCCACGCCGGATGCTCGCCGCGGGCGATGGCCTCGAAGAGATCGCGGCGGTGGAAGTCGGCGTCGTCGCCCGCCATCGCGGCGGCTTCGGCGTTGCTGAAGAAGGCCATGCCCTGCTTCGTGTGGAAGTGGTACTTGACCCAGAACTTCTCGCCCGACGCGTTGACCCACAGATAGGTGTGCGAGCCGTAGCCGTTCATGTGGCGCCAGGTGCGCGGCAGGCCGCGCTCGCCCATCACGTAGGTCACCTGGTGCGCGCTCTCGGGGTTGCCGGTCCAGAAGTCCCACTGCATGTGGTTGTCGCGCAGGCCCGAATCGGGCAGGCGCTTCTGGCTGCGGATGAAGTGCGGGAACTTCATCGGATCACGCACGAAGAACACCGGCGTGTTGTTGCCCACGAGGTCGTAGTTGCCCTCGGAGGTGTAGAACTTGAGCGAGAAGCCGCGCACGTCACGCCAGGTGTCGGGGCTGCCCTGCTCACCCGCCACAGTGGAAAAGCGCGCCAGCATCTCGGTTGCAGCACCCTTCTGGAACAGCGCCGCCTTGGTGTACTTCGCGACGTCCTCGGTGGTCTCGAACACGCCGAATGCGCCCGACCCCTTGGCATGCGGCTGCCGCTCTGGCACCTTCTCGCGGTTGAAGTGCGCCATCTGCTCGAGAAAGTGCACGTCGTGCAGCAGCACCGGCCCGTCGGGGCCGATGGTCAGCGAGTTGCGGTCGCTGGCCGCGGGTGCGCCGGTGGACATGGTGGAACCGCCGCGCTTGTTCGAATCGCTCATGGGGGTGCTCCTGCTGCGTGGTCCATCGGCGCTGCCGACACGGCAACGGCCGAAAGCGCTCGTCAGTCGACGAGTGCTCGCAGGCAACTTACCCCATTCCGATGACCCGACGCCCTGCCCGACAGGCCAGTGCGGGTTCTGCGCGGCGCTGTCGATGTAGCCCACGGCCTTCGGGTCGGCGGCGACGGCCTTCTTCACCGCGGCGGCGTCGGGCAGTTCCTTCGGCGCCATGGCCTTGCCGCTGAACACGAGACGCGACCAGGTGGCCTTCACCTGGGCCGGGTCGCGCCCGGTCGTCAGCCGGCCTGCAGCGCCTGCGCGACGCGCTTCGCGTCGAAGCCCACCTGCCGCTCGCCGCGTACCAACAGGGTGGGCGTGCCGGGCGCCATCAGCCGGCGATAGGCCTCGGCACACGCGGCATCCCGCTCGATGAAGCACTCGTCGAACGCCACCTCATGCTTCGTGAACCACTGCCTCGCCTCACGGCAATACACGCAGGTCACCGAGGAAAGCATCACGATGTCGCCCGGTTCGGCGCTCGCGGCGACGCGCCCGCCCAGACGCCCGCTCTGCCACGCCTTCAAGCCCTGACCCGCGCCCCACGCAGCGCCGGCGATCACACACAGCAGCACGAGTTCGCGGGCCTTGCTCTTCATCGCTTGTGACCTTTCGGCGCGCGCAACGCGGCAGCGGCGGGCGCCTTGCGACCCAGCCGGCTCTCGGTGCCGGCCAGCAGCTTCGCGATGTTCGCGCGGTGCCGCACGATGAGCAGCAGGCCCATCACGCCGGCGGCCATCGCGATGGGGCCGCCGCCCCAGATCAGCAGTTGGTAGAAGGGCGCGAACACCGCCGCCACCAGCGAAGCGAGCGACGAGTAGCGAAAGAACGCGGCGATGAGGATCCAGCTCGCAAGCGTCGCCAGGCCCAGCCACGGGTTGAGCGCAAACAGCACACCGGCCGCAGTGGCCACCCCTTTGCCGCCCTTGAATTTGAAGAATACCGGCCAGAGGTGGCCGAGGAAGGCCGCCACGCCGACGATCGCCGCCGTGCCCTCGCCCAGCCCGTAGCGGCGCCCGAACAGCACGACCAGCAGCACGGGCACGAAGCCCTTGAGCGCGTCGAACACCAGCGTGAGGATGGCTGCGGTCTTGTTGCCCGAGCGCAGCACGTTGGTCGCGCCGGGATTGCCGGAGCCGTAGCTGCGCGGATCGCTCAAGCCCATCACGCGGCTGATGATCACGGCGAAGGAGAGCGAGCCGATCAGGTAGGCCGCGACGGCGGCAAGGACGATGGACAGGATGGTGGGCATGGTGCGAGGAGAAGCGGTGCCGGTCGATTTTGCGATGAGAACCGTTGGCCGGAGCCAGGGATCAAGCAAACGCCGCGGATCCGGCTCCGCCGGTCCGCTGGCGTTGCCCCCTGGAGGGGGCGCGCGAAGCGCGTAGGGGGTGATCCTATGTCTGGCGCAGCACGGTGAGCACGCGCTGCGTCGCGCCGTCGGCCTCGCCCGCTCGGTACGCGATGCCGAGCGCGCGCCACAGCGCCGGGCGCAGCGGCCGCATGGCGATGCGCACGTCGGGCGCGTTCGCGCTGGCCTCGTGCGGCAGCACCGCGGCACCGTAGCCGGCGGCGACCAGGCTCTTGATCGCGTCGTTGTAGTTCAGCTCGATGCGCGCCCGCGGCTGTTCGCCGCCCGCCGCGAACCATTCGGCCGTCTGGCGCCACAGGCGCGTCGAGCTGTCGTTGAGGATGAGCGGCCGCGCCGCGAGCCAGGCCGGCGTGGCACGCTTGGGCACATCGGCCCAGGCCGCCGGCACGAAGGCCATCACGGGATCGCGCCGCCACGGCACGATGCGCAAGTCCTTGGCGCCGAGCGGCGGCTGCGGCAGCGCCACGAGGCCGATGTCGAGCGTGCCGGCCGCCAGCCGCGCGAGCGCCGTCTCGGAGGTGAGCACGCTCACTTGCACTTCGATGCCCGGCTGGTCCCGGTTCAACGCTTCGAGCGCCCGCGGCAGCAGGTGGGCGATCACGCCCGTCGATGCCCCCACGCGCACGCGGCCGGCGTGGCCTGCGACCTGCCGCTGAACCGCGTCGCGGGTGTCGTCCGCATCGGCCAGCAGGCGCCGGGCGCGCTCGATGAGCGTGCTGCCGACGCCGGTGGGCGCCACGCGCGGCTTGCCGCGCAGCAGCAGCGGTGCGCCGAAGCGGGCCTCGAGTTCGGCGATGTGCAGGCTGATGGTGGGCGGCGCGAGGTGCAGCGCCTTCGACGCCGCCGCGAAGGAGCCAAGGTCGGCGATGGCAACCAGGGTCCGCAATCGGTCGAGGTTCAGTTCTCGCATGGGCATTCGCCATCGATGAGCGTTGATTCAGGAATTCTGAATTCGCCGGTCGGAAGATGCAACTTGCCCGATGCACCGCCTGGGTCGACGATCCAGGCTGTTCAAAGGAGAACGCTCTCATGAAGCCCACCGTGTTCGTCGATGGCGATCAAGGCACCACCGGCCTGCAGCTCATGTCCCGCTTGCAGGCGCGCAGCGACCTGGCGCTGCTCACGTTGCCGCCCGAGCGCCGCAAGGACGCGCGTTGGCGCAGCGAGGCCATCAACAGTTGCGACATCGCCATCCTGTGCCTGCCCGATGCCGCGGCGCGCGAAGCGGCGGCATTGGTCACGAATCCAGCCGTGCGTGTCATCGACGCGAGTTCGGCGCATCGGGTCGACCCAGGGTGGACCTACGGTTTCCCGGAGATGACGGCCGACCAGCCGGCGCGCATCGCCGCGGCGAAGCGGGTGTCCAACCCCGGCTGCTACCCGACCGGCGCCATCGCGCTGCTGCGCCCATTGATCGAAGCCGGGCTGCTGCCGCGCGACTATCCGGCGACGGTGCATGCGGTGTCGGGCTACTCCGGGCGCGGCCGCGCAGGCCTCGACGAACACGAAGGCGCGGGCGGCGGCCCGCCGCTGCAGGTGTACGCACTCGGCCTCGAGCACAAGCACGTGCCGGAGATCGAGCAGCACGCAGGCCTCGCCACGCGGCCGTTCTTCGTGCCGGCCTACGGGGCATTTCGCCAAGGCATCGTGCTCACGATCGCGCTGCATCTGCGCCTGCTGCCGCGCGGTGTGGACGGCGCAGGGCTGCGTGCTTGCCTGCAGGCGCACTACGCCGAGGCGAAGCATGTGCGCGTGATGCCGGCCAGCGAGTCGCAGACGATGGAACACCTCGATCCACAGGCGCTCAATGGCAGCAACGACCTGCACCTGCGTGTCTTCGACAACGACGCGCGCGGTCAGGTGCTGCTGGCAGCGGTGTTCGACAACCTCGGCAAGGGCGCCTCGGGCGCTGCAGTGCAGAACCTGGATCTGCTGCTCACCTCACATCTCAACTGATGCGGCGGCGTGTCCGGACCGGCGGGCTCTCGGCACCACCCCCTCACCCCAGCCCTCTCCCCCTGCGGTGGAGGGGGAGCAACTCGCCGCGGCACTGCGGTCACGCCCTCTCCCTCTCCCTCTCCCTCTCCCGCCTGCGGGAGAGGGCTGGGGTGAGGGTTCTTGGCGTGACGGCTTGCCCGTCGCGCGAAGCGCCTGACCGAGCCGATGCGCTATGCCAGCGCGCAGCTCACCGCCTTCGCGCCCAGCAGTTCCACCACCACCTTCGGCTCGATGCCGATCAGAAATCCGCGCCGCCCGCCGTTGATGCAGATCGAGGGCAGCGCGAGCACGCTCTCTTCCACGTACACCGGCATCGCCCGCTTCGTGCCGAAAGGCGAGGTGCCGCCGATCTGGTAGCCGCTGTGGCGATGCGCTACCTCGGGCTTGCAGGGCTCGACCGACTTGGCGCCGATCTGCCGCGCGAGGTTCTTGGTGCTCACCTGTCGGTCGCCGTGCATCAGCACGATCAGCGGCTGCGCGCGTTCGTCCTGCATCACCAGCGTCTTGATGACCTGGTGCTCGGGCACGCCGAGCTGGCGCGAGGATTCATCGGTGCCGCCGTGCTCAACGTATTCGTAGACGTGCTCGGTGAAGCCCACGCCGTGGCGGCGCAGGAAGGCCGTGGCCGGCGTCTCGCTCACATGCGGCGGCTTCTTCGCCATCGCGGCCTCATTGCGCAGGGTCGCGCTGTGTCCAGCGGATGGCGTCGATGGCGGTCAGCAGCTCGAGCGAGAGCGGCGGCACGGCCCAAGCGTCAAGGTTCTCATCGAGCTGGGCCTGCGTGGTGACGCCGATGATGGTGCTCGCCACGCGCCAGTTGTCGCGGCAGAAGGCGAGCGCGAGCTGCGTGGGCGTGAGGCCGTGTTCACGCGCCAGCGTGTTGTAGCGGCGCGCCGCGTCCAGCGATTCAGGGCGGCCCCAGCGCTGCTTGCGCATGCTCTCGAAGGTCGCGAGCCGCCCCGGCGCGCCCTGCAGGCCGGCCGCGTCGTACTTGCCCGTGAGCAGCCCGAAGCCGAGCGGCGAATACGCGAGCAGCGACACGTCGTGGCGGTGCATGGTCTCGTCGAGCCCGTTGTCGAGCGAACGGTTGATGAGGCAGTACGGGTTCTGCACCGTCGCCACGCGCGGCAGGCCGTGCTGTTCGGCCAGCCGCACGAATTCGGCCACGCCGTGGGGCGTCTCGTTCGACAGGCCGATGGCGCGCACCTTGCCGGCCTTGATGAGCGCGGCAAAAGCGTCGAGTTGCTCGTGGATGCTGGTGAGCGCCTCGTCCTTCGCCGGATCGAAGTAGATCGAGCCGAAGGTCGGCGCGTTACGGATCGGCCAGTGGATCTGGTAGAGGTCGATGCAGTCGGTCTGCAGCCGTTTCAGGCTCGCGTCGCAGGCGGCGGCGATGTCGGCGGGCGTGACATCGCGGCGGCCTTCGCGGATCCACGGCATGCCGCGCGAGGGGCCGGCGACCTTGCTCGCGAGCACCACCTTGGCCCGCATCCCAGGGCGGCTCGCGAACCAGCGCCCGAGGATGGTTTCGGTGGCGCCGCTGGTTTCGGCGCGTGCCGGCACGGGGTACATCTCGGCGGCGTCGAGGAAGTCGATGCCGCGTTCCACCGCATGGTCGAGGATGGCGTGCGACGTGGCCTCATCGACCTGCTGGCCAAAGGTCATGGTGCCGAGGCAGACGGGGGTGACGCGCAGGTCGCTGCGCCCGAGGGTGATGGTTTGCATGCGGCCAAGTTTGCCGCAGGCCACTCAGCCCTGCTGCCGTGCCCGTTCTTCTTCCTGCAGCCGCAGCACGCGCCGTTGCACCTTGCCGGTGGTCGTCATCGGCAGCGCGGCTATGAACTCGATCTCCTTCGGGTATTCGTAGGGCGCAAGCTTGCCGCGCACGTGTTCCTGCAGTTGCGCGATGAGCGCCTCGCTCGCGTCGAAGCCGGGCGCCAGCACCACGAAGGCCTTGACCAGCGCGCCGCGCTCGCGGTCGGGCTTGGGGATGACCGCCGCATTCGCCACCGCCGCGTGCTTGACGAGGCAGTTCTCGATCTCGCTCGGCCCCACGCGGTAGCCGGCCACCTTGAACATGTCGTCGCTGCGCCCCTGGTACCAGAGGTAGCCCTCCTCGTCCATCACGGCCATGTCGCCGGTGCGGCACCACGAGTCGTCCGGGTCGCCGGTGAACTTGGCGCGCGTGGCGCCGTCGTTCTTCCAGTAGCCGAGGAAGAAGATGGGGTCGGGCGCGCCGTGCACGTCGCGCCGGTGCAGCGCCACGTCGCCCGGCGTGCCGCGCGGGCATTCGCGGCCCTCGTCGTCGATCACTGCCACGCGGTGGCCGGGGTAGGGCCGGCCCATGCTGCCGGGACGCGCCGGCCAGCCGCGCTGCACACGGCCCTGCGCGTCGATGTGGCGGCCGCAGTTGCCGACGATGTAGTTCACCTCGGTCTGGCCGAACATCTCGTTGACGATCACGTCGAGCTCGTCGCGGCACCAGGCGAACACCGCATCGCCCACGGCTTCGCCGGCACTCATGATGGCCTGCAGGTTCAGCGCGTAGTCATGGCGCGGGTGCGGCACGGCCTTCATCATGGCCTTCAGCGCCGTGGGAAAGAGGAAGGTGTGCGTCACGCCGTGGCGCGCCATCAGCTCGAAGGCACGTTCGGGCGAGAAACGGCCCGAGCCGGCCACGATGGGGCGGCCGAAGTACAGCGTGGGCAGCAGCGCATCCATCAACCCGCCGGTCCAGGCCCAGTCGGCTGGAGACCAGAAGACGCTGTGCGTCTCCAGGCCGAGTCTCGGGCCGTCCAGCCGCCACTCGACCTTGCCCGGCGCCAGGCGCGACTCGAAGCCGAACCAGTTCTGGCTCGCCACGAAGCCGGGCAGGTTGCCGATGAGCGCCCGGTGCGGAATCAGCGCGCCCTTGGGCGGGCCGGTGGTGCCGCTGGTGTAGACGAGCACGGCGGCTTCGTCGGCCTTGGTGCGCACGGCCTCGAACGCGGCGGACTGCTGCAGCAGCGCGGCCTGCCAGTCGACGTCGCCGCGGCCTTCGGCCCGGCCGACCGCCACCACGCTCGCAAGCCCCGGGCAGGCCGCGCGCGCGGCGCGCACGTTGTCGATGCCGCTTTCGTCGACGATGGCCACGCGCGCCTCGCTGTGGTTGATGCGGTATTCCAGCGCCTCCGGCCCGAAGAGCATCGACAGCGGCATCGCCACGGCACCGAGCTGGTAGACGGCCATGTGCGCGATGGCGGTCTCGAAGCGCTGCGGCATGACGATCGCCACCCGGTCGCCGCGCTGCACGCCCAGCGCCCGCAGCGCATGCGACAGGCGGTTGGCCTCGGCCTGCAGTTCGCCGTAGCGCAGATGCGTGAGGCGCCCGGCGTCGTCGTGGATCACGGCCACGGCCTGCGGGGTGTCGCGCGCCCAGCGGGCGCAGCACAGGTCCGCGATGTTGAACTGGGGTGGCACCTGCCAGCGGAAGTCGGCGTGCAGCGCCGCGTGGTGGTCGTCGGTAAGCTTGCTCGCTTCGCCCGCTTCTGTCTTCGTGCGCTTGGTCATCGTGTCGTTGTTTTCGATTCCATCGTGCCGGACAGCCTGCTCGCCGCCGATCGCAGCACCGATTGTGTGCAGGAAGTCGCACCCGCAGAGAAGCGTCTGGCGTAAACCCCGATGCTCCACATCAAGTCGTTCACCGGCCGACCGATAGACCCATGAAAAGCTGCATGGCTCGCCAGCCGGCGATGTGCGGCACAAAAAAAACTCGAGATGAAATATTCGCCGCTGGCGGCTTTCAGCCACAGGATAGAGCTTGGGCAGCCCCTGCCCTTCGACGTCCATCACCCCGACCGCACGGTGCTTCTTGCGCGCGGTCAGGTGATCCATACGCAGGAGCAGCTCACCGTCCTGCAGGAGCGCGGCGCCGTGGTGAACACGGGGGAACTGAACGGTCGCCGCCCGGGCGCGCGTGCCACCACGTCGAATGCCGCACCGGTGCTGTGGAACGTATGCATGGAGCGTGTCGATCGCGCACTGCGGCTTGCCACGCCCGACGATTTCCTGGACACGCTGGACGACGCGATCAGGCCGGTGCTCGGCTTGATCGAACGCGACCCGGACCTTGCGATCTTCCAGGTGCTCCGTGAAGGCTCGGCGGGCCAGGTGCACTATGGCATCGCGCACTCGCTGCATGCGGCCATCACCAGCCATCTCGTGGCCACCCGCCTCGGCTGGAGCGCTGACGACACGCTGTGCGTGTTCAAGGCGGCGCTCACGATGAACATCTCCATGCTCGATCTTCAGCAGCGCCTGGCCACGCAGATGTCGCCGCCGACATCGAGCCAGCGCGAGGCGATCGAGGCGCATCCGCTTCGCAGCGTCGCGATGCTCGAGAACGCCGGCGTCACCGACGGGCCATGGCTCGACGCCGTGGCGCAGCACCATGAAATGCCCGATGGCACGGGCTATCCGCGGCGCCTGCAGCGGGTGTGCGAATTCGCCGAGCTGGTGCGCCGAGCCGATGTCTACACCGCCCGGCTCAGCGCGCGTGCCAGCCGGGGCGCCCTGTCGGCCGACGACGCGGTGCGCGAGATGTTCAAGCGCGACGCCGGCCACCCGATGGCGGCGGCGCTGGCCAAGGAGTTCGGCGTGTACCCGCCCGGCTGCTACGTGGCGCTCGCGTCGGGCGAGATCGGCGTGGTGATCAAGCGCGGCGACAACCTCGCCAAACCCGTCGTCGCGGTGATGGTCAGCATCCGCGGCGAGCCGGTCGTCGAGCCGGTGCGCCGCGACAGCGCCCAGCCCGAGTACGGCATCGTCAGCGTGGTGAGCGAAAAGAGCGTGCGGGTGCGCGTGCCGAAGGAGGCGCTGCTGGCGCAGGCAAGCGGCGCCTGACGGCCGGCCACCGTGTTCAGGCGCCCTTGAACGCCTGCAGCTCGTCGCCGGCGATGCGGCAGATGCGCCAGTCGGGCATCACGGTCGCGCCCATCTTTTCGTAGAAGCGGATGGCGTTCTCGTTCCAGTCGAGCACGCTCCACTCGAAGCGGCCGTAGCCGCGCTCGGCGGCCAGGCGCCCGAGCCGCGTCAGCATGGCGCGGCCGATGCCGCTGCCGCGGTGCGCGGGCTTCACGTACAGGTCTTCGAGATAGAGACCCGGCTGCGCGAGAAAGGTGGAGAAGTTGGTGAAGAAGAGCGCGAAGGCGACGACCGTACTCTCGCCGGGTGCCGCGCGGGCCGCCGGCACCTCGGCCACGACGGCTTCGGCGGCGGCCTTCTCGCCGAAGAGCTGGGGCCGCAGCTTCTCGGGCGTGACCTGCAGCAGGTGCGTGAGCTTCTCGAATTCGGCCAGCTCGCGGATGAGCGAGACGATGGGGCTCACATCGCGCAGTTCGGCATTGCGCAGGATGAACGACGGAGGTTCGGTGGGGGCATTCGACATCGCGCGATTGTCGCCGTGGCCGATGCGGCGTGCCGGCCCGAGGCCTTGTCGCTTGCCTTGTCGCTGCGCCGACAGCGCCACGGCAGGCCCGCTTCTATAGTCGTCGCCATGACTTTCACGCCCTATGTTCCACGGCGCGTCGCGAAGAGCCGCTTCGCCGAACTGCGCGGCCTGCGCCACCACCTGATCGAATGGGGAGACCCTGCCCTCGCGTCGCCCGAGCGCCCGACGCTCGTCATGCTTCACGGCTGGATGGACGTGGCGGCGTCGTTCCAGTTCGTGGTCGACGCCCTGGCCGAGGATCGCCACATCGTGTCGATCGACTGGCGCGGCTTCGGCCTCACCGAACGGCCCGGCGCCGACAGCTACTGGTTCGCCGACTACCTGGGCGACCTCGACGCCCTGCTCGACTCATTGAACCCGCCCGGCCCCATCGACCTGCTCGGCCACAGCATGGGCGGCAACGTGGTGTCGATGTACGCGGGCATCCGGCCCGAGCGCATCCGACGCCTGATCAACCTCGAAGGCTTCGGCCTGCCGGCCTCCAAGCCCGAGAACGCGCCCGGCACCTACGCGCGATGGCTCGATGAGTTGAAGCAGCCCGCGCGCATGCGCACCTACGACAGCGCGGCGCAGGTCGCGCAGCGCCTGCAGCAGAACAACCCGCTGCTGCCCGCCGACCGCGCCGCGTGGCTGGCGCCGCACTGGTCGCGCCGGCGCCACGACGGCCAGTGGGAAATCCTCGGCGATCCGGCGCACAAGCGGCGCAACCCGGTGCAGTACCAGGTGCAGGAGGTGCTGGCCTGCTGGAAGCGCATCACTGCGCCGGTGCTGTGGGTCGAGGGCGACCAGACCGACCAGCACAAGCGCTGGGGCGAGAACTACACGCGGGCCGATTTCGACGCGCGGCTGAACGTGCTGGCGAGCGTGGAGAAGCACCTGCTCTCGCCCGCCGGCCACATGCTGCATCACGACCAGCCGCAGGCGCTGGCAGCGATCCTGGAGCGCTTCCTCGCCTGACGCTCAGGCGGGCCGCTCCAGCCAGCGCCGCTGCGCGGCAAAGCGCCGCAACGCGCGGAAATCGCTGACTCGGCCTTGTGCCATCGCCCGCGGCCAGAGCGCGAGCAGCATCTCGGCGGTGGCGAAGGCATCGGCCGCCGCCTGATGCCGCCGGGCGCAGGGGATGCGCAGATGTGCCAGCCAGTCGTCGAGCGTGCGCGCCGGTACATCGGGCGACACCACCTCGGCCACGTGTTCCAGATCGAGCCAGGGGCCGCGCAGGCGCCGGCCCAGCGCAGCCGACATGGCTCGGGCGACGAGCGCCTCGTCGAAGGCGGCATGAAAGGCGATCAGCGGCGAGTCGCCGACCCAGCGCTCGAACGCCTGAAGCGCGGCCTCGGGCGTCACCCCACCGCGCTGCGCGCCGAGGCCGAGGCCGTGCAGCAGGATGTTTGGCCGGTCAGCCGGCACCACGTCGCCATCGTGTCGCAGCACGACATCGAAGCTGTCGGCCGGCATGAGACGCAGCGTCGCCGCCGATGCTCCCGGCTGCCACCGCACCGCCGTCCCGGCAATGGCCAGCAGCCTGTCGTGCCGAGGGTCGAGCCCGCTCGATTCAGTGTCGACGACCACCCAGCGAGAGTCGTCCCGCGGCGCTGAACCGGGCCACGCGCGTCGCAGGCGCTCCGTCCAGTTCATCGGTAGTAGTCGAGCTCGATGCGCTGCTGCAGCCGGCGGGCCATGCCGAGCGCCTCTTTCAGCACCCGGCGGTCGACGGTGTTAAGTGCGGCCACGTCGATCAGGTTCTGCGCCTGCGGGCTGTCGACGGCCTCGCGCGCGCCGCGGTCCATCTGCACGTCCAGCCGCAGCATCTGCAGAAACTCGAAGCCGCGGACCCACGCCTCGCTCTCGTGCGCCGGCACCGCCATGCGGTCCGCGGCCGCTTCGAGCCGCTCGCGGGTATTGGTGGCCGCTATGCCGTGCGCCAGCGCGTACAGCCGTGCGGCATCGACGAAGAGCGCGGTGCCCCGCAGCTTCAGGTCGAGCACCTCGCGTGCGCCGATCCGGCGAGTGTCGACGGCGCCGAGCCAGTTCAGGGGCGCGCGGGTGCGCAGCGCGTTCTCCGCCATCTGCCGGATGAAGCGCGGCAGCGTCGGCGCGACGGCCTGCATGAGTTCGGCGAGCGGCCGCGCCAGCTCGTGCCGGCCGGCGATGGCCCGCGCATCGAAAAAGATGGACGCCTTGAGCAGATCCTCCGGCTCGCCGCGTTCCATCCAGTGGTGGTATCGCTCGCACCATTCGTCGCTCGTCAGGCAGCAGTCGGGGTTGGACGCCATCACGTTGCCGCGGCACAGCGGATAGCCGCAGGCGTCGAGCGCCTCGTTCACCCGGCGGGCGAAGGCGAGCCAGGCCACACGGTCGCGCGCCGGCTGGTCGCTTGCGAACACCAGGCCGTTGTCCTGGTCGGTGGCGATCGTCTGCTCGCTGCGCCCCTCCGACCCAAAGGCGAGCCAGCAGGCGCGCGTCAGGTCGGCGCCGTGTTCGGCGGCCAGCAGCTGCACCAGGCGGTCGGTGAGCAGGTCGTTCAGCTGGCTGATGAGCTCGGTGAGCTGGCGCGCCCCCACGCCCTGCGCCAGCAGGTTGCGCGCGAAACGCCGGATGCCCTGCGCCTGCACCTGCAGCGTCCGCACATCGGGCGCCGCGCGGATGGCACTGCTCAGCTGCTTGGGCGACAGGCGATGCATGGCGAACAGGTCGCGTTCGGAAACCATGCCCACCACCCGGCCGCCCTGCGTCACTGGCACATGCCGGATGCCATGGCGCGACATCAGCAAGGCCGCATCGAGCGCCGTGGCCTCGGCGCCGAGCGTGTGCACTGGCTGGCTCATCACCGCGGCGATCGGCGTGGACAGCGGCCGCTGCGGCAGGGCCACGCGACCGAGCACGTCGTGGCGCGTCAGGATGCCGAGCGCGCTGCCGGCGTCGTCGAGCACCAGCATCGAGCCAATGCCTCGCGCCTGCATCGTCGCAAGCGCCTGCTGCAGCGTCGTCTGGGGCGCGGTGCCGACGACGGGCGTGCGCACGAGCGCGCCGAGCGCGGTTTCCATCGACTGCTCGGTGAGCGCCTGCGACGCGTACGCCGCCTGCAACGCCTGGCGCGACAGACGCAGATAGCGCAGGTGCCGCTGGCGCAGGAACGCGGCAAGCGGCGCGCTGTCTTCGGCCAGCCGTGCGAAGGCCTCCGCGGTTACCAACAGGCAGAAGGTGTCGGCACGCGCGGTGTAGGTGGTCGTGACGGCGCGGCCTTCGAGCACGGCGCCGATGGGAAAGAGTTCCCCGGGCTCCACGTGGAAAGCCCCGGCGGCCTCGCCTGCGCCGGGCTCTCCGCTCACGCCGCCCCTGCGCAGCATGAACACCTGCGAAACCGCGGCGCCGCCCGGAGCCAGTACGGTTTCACCGGGTGCGAAATAGGCTTCGGTCGCTTCCGCGATGAACTGGTCGACGTGCGGCTCACTCATCTGCGAGAACGGTGCGTGGTGCATGAGTTCGTCCCGCAGGGCCGCGATCACGCTGGGCGCGGGCGTCGCCGGGGCGCGTGGCGTGGCGTGGTTGTTCATCGTTCGCACCTGTGTCCGCCAAGAAAAAACGGCCCCGCCGGGTGGGCGGGGCCGCATGTCCCGTCAAGGGACCAGATCTGCTTCGAGTCAGGCCGCCTTGATCCTCAGATCGGGGTAACGCACGTGCTCGACGAGCTCCTGCGTGTCGCGACGCGGCGGCGCCGTCAGCAGGCTCACGACGATGATCACCGCGAAGCCGACGGGCACGCCGAACAGGCCGGCCGAGATCGGCTGGATGCCCCACCACAGGTTGTCGGCGACCGGGCTGGTCACGCCGAACAGGCCGCGCATCCAGGCTTGCGTGGTCGCCATGTAGTAGAAGGTCACGCCCAGCCCGGCGATCATGCCGAGCGAGGCGCCCCAGCGGTTGGCGCGCTTCCAGAAGATGCCCAGCACCAGCGCCGGGAAGAACGCCGAGGCCGCGAACGAGAACGCCGCCGAGACGAGGAACAGGATGTCCGCCGGCTTCTGAGCGGCGACTGCCGCCGCGGCCAGGGCCACCACCAGCAGCAGCGCCTTCGAGATCGTGACGCGGCGCGCCGTGGAGGCGTTGCGGTCGATCATCTTGTAGTAGAGGTCGTGGCTGAGCGCGTTGGCAATGGTCAGCAGCAGGCCATCGGCAGTGGACAGCGCCGCCGCCAGGCCGCCCGCCGCCACCATGCCGGAGACGACGTACGGCAGGCCACCGATCTCGGGCGTGGCGAGCACGATGATGTCGCCGCCGATCTTCATCTCGCTCAACTGGAAGATGCCGTCCTTGTTGATGTCGGCAACCGACAACAGGGTCGGATCGACCGCGGCCCAGTTCGCGATCCACGCCGGCAGCTGCGTGAAGGGCGTTCCGACGAGCACGTTGAAGACCTCGTATTTCACGAGCACCGCCAGTGCCGGCGCCGTGAAGTACAGCAGGAAGATGAAGAACAGCGACCACGTCACCGACTCGCGCGCCTGCCGCACCGACGGCGTCGTGTAGTAGCGCATCAGGATGTGCGGCAAGGCCGCGGTGCCCACCATCAGGCAGAACACCAGCGCGAGGAAGTTGCGCCTGGACAGATCGAAAGCCGCCTGTTCCTCCGGCGTGCCGTCCGGATTGCCGGCGTAGATCTGCGAGTGGTTCGGCATGCCGCCTAGCGGCTTGGCGCGGGCCTCGTTGGCCGTTTTGCCGGCCGCGTAGGCGCGGCGTGCGTCTGCCTCGCTGGTGGGCAGTGCCGCCAGCGCCTTCTCTGCCGCCTGCACCTCCGCCGCGGGGCCGTTGGCGGCGCGCAGGTCGGCCAGGGTCTTCTGCGCAGCCGCCTTGTCGGCGGCCATGGCGGCGGGCACGTCCTTCAGCTTGGCGTCGAACTCGGCCGCCCGCGCCTTGAAGATGCCGGTGACCTCGAGTTCCTTCGGGTCGACGCGCAGCTCGTCGCCTTTGGCCGCCACCTTGGCGAGCTGGTAGCCGTAGATCGCCTGCGGCACCGGCACGCCGGTCTGCTTCACCGACAGCCACACCACCGGGATCATGTACGCAATGATCAGGATGATGTACTGCGCCACCTGAGTCCAGGTCACGGCGCGCATGCCGCCGAGGAACGAACACACCAGGATGCCGGCCAGCCCGACGAACACGCCGATCTCGAAGGCGAAGCCCGACAGCCGCGCGGTGATGATGCCCACGCCGTAGATCTGCGCCACCACATAGGTGAACGAGCAGAGGATGGCGGCGACGATGCCGAGAAAGCGGGGCAGGTTGCCCTCGTAGCGCGAGCCGAGGAAGTCGGGAATCGTGAACTGCCCGAACTTGCGCAGGTAAGGCGCGAGGAACAGCGCCACCAGGCAGTAGCCGCCGGTCCAGCCCATGATGAAGGCGAGACCGCCGTAGCCGGTGAGGTACAGCGTGCCGGCCATGCCGATGAAGGAGGCGGCGCTCATCCAGTCGGCGCCGGTCGCCATGCCGTTGTACATCGCGGGCACTCGCCGCCCGGCGACGTAGTACTCGGTCGCATCCGTCGTGCGGCTCATGATGCCGATGCCGGCATAGAGCAGCACGGTTGCGAACAGGAAGATGTAGCCGATCCATTGCCTGGACAGGCCCATCTGCTCGAGGATGCCCAGGATGACCACGAAGGCGATGAAGCCGCCCGTGTACCAGGTGTAGACCTTGTTCAGCTGCTGCTTGAAGCCGCGGTGGGAGCCGACCCCGACCGCGTTGGGTGTAGTGCTCGCCATGGTCATTGCTCCTCGTCTTCTTCGACGCCGTGCTCGATGTCGAGCCGGTTCATGTACCAGGCATAGAACCCGATGATCGCCACGTAGACGATCAACGCGCCCTGCGCGCCCACCCAGAAGCTGAACGGCCAGCCGAAGAAGCTGAAGTTCAGGTCGCGGGCGAAGTACCCGATCACGAAGGTCACGAAGAACCAGATGGCCAGAAGAATGCCGGTGATGCGCAGGTTCTTCTGCCAGTACCGGCGGTGCCTGTCCGTCAATTGCATGTCATGTCTCCATGTGCTCATCACCGGGAAACGCCCCGGCGCCTCTCATGCCGCCGCGCGGCGTGTTCCGCGCGTGTGCCTGGCGGCCTCCGCTTCGCGGCTGCGCCTGAAGCGCCGCCGCGGTGCCTGTCACGCCGCGAGCCCGGTTTCGCGCTGAAGCTGCGCGGCGATCTTGGGCTCGAAACCCTGAAGGTGGCGGATGACCCGCCGTGCCTTGTCGGGCTCCTGGCGATCCACGTGTACCCGCGCCAGCTGGTACCAGCCGTAGGGGCTCATGGGTTGCAGTTCGGTGTTGCGTTCGAGGGCGGTGACAGCCTCGTCGAAGCGGCGCAGGCGGATCAGCACCAGCCCCAAGCCATACCAGGCGCGGTCGAGCTTCTCGTCGAGCGCGAGGGCGCGCTCGAAGGCGTGCCGGGCTTCGTCGAGGCGGTCGGCGCGCTCGAGCAGGAAGGCGAGGTTGAACCAGTCGGCGGCGCGTCCCGCCGGATGCGCCTGCACCAGCGCCTGCGCGTCAACCAGCGCTTCGTCGGCCCGCCCGAGTTCGGCGCGCAGGTGCGCCCGGCTCGCGAGCGCGTAGGCATCGGTGGGCCAGCGCGCCAGCATCTGCGAGAACGCTGTCTCGGCCGCTGCGCGCCGGTTGATCACCAGCGCGCCGATGGCACGCAGCTTCAGGCGCCAATAGCCAAGGCGATTGGCAAGGCGATTCAACGGCATGCGTGCGCTCCCGCTTGCAGACACAACTGGATCTTCAGCACCGTCACGACCAGCCACACCATGGCCAGCAGCACGAAGGTGGCCAACGGAATGTGGCGGTCGAGCACCACTTTCGGGGAGACCCGCCGCACGCCCTTGGTGAAGGGCGAGGTCAGGACCTGCAGCAGGCGGTAGAAGAAATTGCTGTCGCGCCGGCGTCCGGCGAGCAGACCGAGCAGGAACTGGCCTGCGATAGCCAGCAGCGCAATCTCCGCGACCAGCTTGATGGACATCACGATCAACAGCATGAATGCGCGCGACCCCGTTCCGTGTGAAGGCGATTCTTGCCGGCGCACTTACAGGCGACTGACAAAGTTCCCGTCGGTGCGCCCGTCGTATTCGGGACTAACCCTTGGCACCCGGGCAACCGGCTTGCTCAGCATGCGCCCGAGAGCGTTGCCGCGCACGCCGGCCGCTCGAAAGCTGCGTGCGAAAATGCGCACCCCCTCGAAGGAAGACTCCCCATGGACATCGAACGCATCAACGCCATTGGCGCCACCATCGACGACCTCAGCGCCCGCACCGCGGCGCTACGGGGGTATCTTTGACTACGACCGCAAAGCTCTGCGGCTGAACGAAGTCAACGCCGCGCTCGAGAACCCGAACGTCTGGAACGAGCCCAAGCGCGCGCAGGAACTCGGGCGCGAGAAGCGCAGCCTGGATACCGTGGTCGAGACCATCGACCACCTGACGAGCAACCTGGCCGACAACGCCGAGCTCTACGACATGGCCCGCGACGAAGGCGATGTCGACTCGCTGGCGGCCATCGAGGCCGACGCGGGCAAGCTCGAAGCCATCGTCGACCAGCTCGAATTCCGCCGGATGTTCAACAACCCGGCCGACCCCTCCAACTGCTTCATCGACATCCAGGCCGGCGCCGGCGGCACCGAAGCCTGCGACTGGGCGCAGATGCTGCTGCGCCAATACCTCAAGTACTGCGAGCGCAAGGGCTTCAAGGCCGAGGTGATGGAAGAGACCGAGGGCGACGTGGCTGGCATCCGCGGCGCCACGATCAAGGTCGAGGGCGAATACGCCTTCGGCCTGCTGCGCACAGAGACCGGCGTGCACCGCCTGGTGCGCAAGAGTCCCTTCGATTCCTCGGGCGGGCGGCACACCAGCTTCGCCAGCCTCTTCGTCTACCCGGAAGTCGACGAGTCGATCGAGATCGACATCAACCCGGCCGACGTGCGCACCGACACCTACCGCGCCAGCGGCGCGGGTGGCCAGCACATCAACAAGACCGATTCGGCGGTGCGGCTCACGCACGTGCCCACCGGCATCGTGGTGCAGTGCCAGAACGACCGCTCGCAGCACCGCAACCGCGACGAGGCCTGGCAGATGCTGCGCTCACGCCTGTACGAGCACGAGATGCGCAAGCAGATGGAAGCGCAGCAGAAGCTGGAGGACACCAAGACCGACGTCGGCTGGGGCCACCAGATTCGCAGCTATGTGCTCGACCAGAGCCGCATCAAGGACCTGCGCACCAACGTCGAGATCAGCAACACCCAGAAGGTGCTGGATGGCGATCTCGACCCCTTCATCGAAGCGAGCCTCAAGCAGGGCGTCTAGATGACCTCCGCCACCGCGCGCCCATCCAAGAACGACATGGAGATTCCCGATGCGTGAAGGCACCGCCCCCCTGACCCGCCGCGAGGACTACGCGGCCCCGGCGTTCTGGATACGCAGCGTCGACCTCACCTTCGACCTCGACCCGGCCAAGACGCTGGTCACGAGCCGCATGCAGATCGAGCGCAACGACGGCGTCGCCGCCGCGTCGCTCAAGCTGCATGGCGAAGACCTGACGCTGCTGCGTGTGCAGGCCAACGGCGAATCGGTCTCCTTCCGCCATGAAGACGGGCTGCTGATCATCGACAACCTGCCCGAAGGCAGCTTTACGCTGGAGATCCGCAATACCTGCGCGCCCGAGAAGAACACGCAGCTCTCGGGGCTCTACACCTCCAGCGGCGGCTTCTTCACGCAGTGCGAGGCCGAGGGCTTCCGGCGCATCACCTTCTTCCTGGACCGCCCCGACGTGATGGCGATCTACACCGTCACGATGCGCGCCGACAAGGCGAAGTACCCGGTGCTGCTGTCCAACGGCAACCTGCTGGAACAGGGCGACATAGACAAGGGCCGCCACTTCGCCAAGTGGCACGACCCCTTCCCGAAACCCAGCTATCTGTTCGCGCTGGTCGCGGCCGACCTGGTGGCGCGCGAGCAATGGGTGCGCACGCGCTCGGGCCGCGACCACCTGCTGCAGGTCTACGTGCGCCGCGGCGATCTCGACAAGACCGAGCACGCCATGAACTCGCTCATCGCGAGCGTGGTGTGGGACCAGGCACGCTTCGGCCTCGCGCTCGACCTGGAGCGTTTCATGATCGTCGCGGTGGGCGACTTCAACATGGGCGCGATGGAGAACAAGGGCCTGAACATCTTCAACACGAAGTACGTTCTGGCGAACCCAGCCACGGCGACTGATGCGGATTACGCCGGCATCGAAAGCGTGGTCGGCCACGAGTACTTCCACAACTGGACCGGCAACCGCATCACCTGCCGCGACTGGTTCCAGCTGAGCCTGAAAGAAGGACTCACGGTCTTTCGCGACCAGGAGTTCAGCATGGACATGGCCGGCACGCCGTCCGCGCGCGCGGCCAAGCGCATCGACGACGTGCGCGTGCTGCGCCAGAACCAGTTCCCCGAAGACGCCGGCCCGATGGCGCATCCGGTGCGCCCCGACAGCTATGTCGAGATCAACAACTTCTACACGGCCACCGTCTACGACAAGGGTGCGGAAGTGGTGCGCATGATGCAGACGCTGGTGGGCCGCGAGGGCTTTGCCAAAGGCATCACGCTGTACTTCGAGCGCCACGATGGCCATGCCGTCACCTGCGACGATTTCGCGCAGGCGATTGCCGATGCCAACCCCGAGAGCCAGCTCGCCCGCAAGCTGCCCGAGTTCAAGCGCTGGTACAGCCAGGCCGGCACGCCGCGCCTGACCGCGCGCGGACGTTACGACGCGCCGACACGCAGCTACACGCTGTCGCTGGAGCAGAGCTCAATGGCATCGGCCACGCAGCCGGACAAGCAGCCCTGCGTGATCCCGGTGGCGATGGGTCTCGTGGGTGCCAACGGCCGCGCCATCCCGCTGCAGCTCGAAGGCGAAAGCGAGCCGGTGGGCACGGATCGCGTGCTGGTGCTGTCCGAGCAGCGCAACTTCTACACCTTCGTCAACGTCGATGCCGAGCCGGTGCCCTCGCTGCTGCGCGGCTTCTCGGCACCGGTGACGCTGGCCGACGGCCTCACCGACACGCAACTGCTCACCCTGCTGCAGCACGACACCGACGCCTTCAACCGCTGGGAAGCGGGCCAGCGCCTCGCCCTCGAGCGCCTGCTCGCCAGCCTGCGCAACGGCGGCGAACTGGTGCTCGACGCGCCCTTCATCGATGCGATGCGCGCCGTGCTCATGCACCCGGCACTCGACGCCGCGTTCAAGGAACTCGCGCTCACGCTGCCGAGCGAGGTCTACATCGCCGAGCAGATGGACGTGGTCGACCCGCAGCGCATCCACGCCGCACGCGAGGCGATGAAGCTGCAGCTCGCGCAGGCGCTGCGCAGCGACTGGGAAGCCACCTTCGAGGCCAACCAGACGACCGGCAGCTACTCGCCCGATCCGGTCTCGGCCGGCCGGCGCGCGCTCGCCAACCTGTCGCTCGCGATGCTGTGCCTGGACGCCGTGACCCGCGGCGACAACATCTGGCCGGGCCGCGCCTACCAGCGCTTCAAGGACGCGGCCAACATGACCGACCGCCAGGGCGCGCTGCTGGCGCTGCTCGGCTGCCATTCGCCGCTGGCCGACGAGGCCCTGGCGCGCTTTCACGCTCTGTTCCGCGGCGAGGCGCTGGTGATCGACAAGTGGTTCAGCTTCCAGGCGACCGCGCCCGAGCACAACGGCCGCGTGTTCAATCGCGTGAAAGCGCTGATGTCGCACCCCGACTTCAGCATGAAGAACCCCAACCGCGCGCGCAGCCTCGTGGCCGCGCTGTGCATGGGCAACCCGGCGGCCTTCCACCGTGCCGATGCGGCGGGCTACGTGTTCTGGGCCGACCGCGTGCTGGAGCTCGACGCCATCAACCCGCAGCTCGCCGCCCGGCTGGCGCGCGTGATGGACCGCTGGGCGCGGCTTGCCGAGCCCTATCGCAGTGCCGCCCGCGAGGCCCTGACCCGCGTGTCGGCGAAGTTCGATCTGTCCAACGACGTGCGAGAGATCGTCACGCGTGCACTGGAGTCCGGTCAATGAATACCCTATCGATGTCGATCATTTCAGCAGCGGGTCGAGCGCCGGGCCGCCTTGCAGGCCGCGCCGGTCGAGGACGACCGGCTCTTCGTGCCGTCCATGCCGGCGCCAGCCGGCATGGAGCCGCGGCACTCAGCCCCAAGCCGGCCCGCCCCCCCTTGGGGGGCCGGCCGGCGTATTCGACGGACGGGGGGCTCCAATGAAAATCATCAGCCTTACTCAATATCTTGTGGAGCAGCAGCGCCAGCACGGCAACATTCCGGGCCAGCTGCGGCTCTTGATCGAGGTCGTCGCGCGCGCCTGCAAGCGCATCAGCATCAGCGTCAACAAGGGTGCGCTCGGCGGCGTGCTGGGCAGCGCCCAGACCGAGAACGTGCAGGGCGAAGTGCAGAAGAAGCTCGACATCATCTCCAACGAGGTGCTGATCGAGGCCAACGAATGGGGCGGCCACCTCGCGGCGCTCGCCAGCGAGGAAATGGACACCATCCACCTCGTGCCCAACCGCTATCCGCAGGGCGAGTACCTGCTGATGTACGACCCGCTGGACGGCTCGTCCAACATCGACGTGAACGTGAGCATCGGCACCATCTTCTCGGTGCTCAAGAAGGCCGACCACGAGGGCGTGAGCGAGCGCGACTTCCTGCAGCCGGGCGCGCAGCAGGTGGCCGCCGGCTACTGCGTCTACGGCCCGCAGACCATGCTGGTGCTGACGGTGGGCGACGGCGTGGCGATGTTCACGCTCGACCGAGAGCAGGGTTCGTGGACGCTGACGCAGGAGAACGTGCGCATTCCGGAAGACACCCGCGAATTCGCCATCAACATGAGCAACATGCGCCACTGGGATGCGCCGGTGAAACGCTACATCGACGAATGCCTGGCCGGCGCGGAAGGCCCGCGCGGCAAGGACTTCAACATGCGCTGGATAGCGAGCATGGTGGCCGACGTGCACCGCATCCTCACGCGCGGCGGTGTCTTCATGTACCCCTGGGACAAGCGCGAACCGCAGAAGCCCGGCAAGCTGCGCCTGATGTACGAGGCCAACCCGATGGGCTTCCTCGTCGAGCAGGCCGGCGGCGCGGCCACCAACGGGCGCGAACGCATCCTCGACATCGTGCCGAGCAAGCTGCACGAGCGCGTGAGCGTGATCCTCGGCTCGAAGAACGAGGTCGAGCGCGTGACGCGCTACCACCTCGAAGCCACCAAGGAAACTTCCAAGTGACGGCACAGCGCAGCGGACGACTCTGAATGGGAACCCTCTACCTCGTGCGCCACGGCCAGGCCTCGTTCGGCGCCGACGACTACGACAAGCTCAGCGATCTCGGCCACCGCCAGTGCGTGCGCCTGGGCGAATACTTCCGCGACAAGGGCGTGCGCTTCGATGCCGCCATCGTCGGCACGCTGCGCCGGCAGGAAGAATCGCTCGCCGGCATCGCGCAAGGGCTGGGCTGGGACCCGAAGCCGCTCGCACGGCCGGGGCTGAACGAATACGACAGCCACGCCGTCATCAGCGCCTTCCACACCGAGCCGCTCGCCAAGCCCACGTCCACGGAGATGGTGCGCCACCACTTCCGCCTGCTGCGCGACGGCCTCGGCCGCTGGATGGACGGCCGCAGTGCGCCGCTGGGCATGCCCAGCTACGCCGAGTTCGTGGCCGGCGTGAACGGCGTGCTCGACCACGTGCGAGAGAACCACTTCGAGCAGAAGGTGCTGGTCGTCTCCAGCGGTGGACCGATCTCCACGGCCGTCGGCCAGGTGCTGGGCATGTCGCCTGCGGCGACGATCGAACTCAATCTGCGCATCCGCAACAGCTCGGTGACCGAGTTCACCTTCACGCCCAAGCGGCACATGCTGCTGACCTACAACACCCTGCCTCACCTCGACGCGTCAGCCTATGAGACATGGGTCACCTACGCCTGATCGAACAAGCCTGCGTGGCATAATCGCGGGCTTCACGCCGGTGTAGCTCAGTTGGTAGAGCAGCGCATTCGTAATGCGAAGGTCAGGGGTTCGACTCCTCTCACCGGCACCAACATCTCGCCATGAAAGCCGCCCTCTCGGGCGGCTTTTTTGCTTTCTCGAAGCTTCCGCATTTTCCTTGCTTTTACCGGCGCAACTGTGCCACCAGTGTGCCAACGACAACGCTCGGTTCCCCTCTGAGGGGACGGTATGCGGCGGGCGAATCCGATCTTGACGATGGGAGAAACTCCTGTCGGGTTGACCATCGAAACCGGACCTCGCCAAACGAACTCGTGCCGGCCCGATTCTCAGACGTGCGCCTTTGCGCTCCGCTGCACGATCTCGAGAAGCCTGGAACGAGCTGGATCCTCGCGCGACGCATTCCAGGCGCAATAGACCTCGGACGGCAAGGTGGCGCCGGCAATGGGCCTGAAGACTGCGCCGCGCATGCCCGACTTTTCGAGCGATGCGGGCACCACCGAAGCTCCCATGCCCTGCGCCACCAGCGACACCACCGACAGCCAATGCCGCACCTCGTACCGCACCCGCGGGTTGAACCCCTGGGCGCTGCACATCTCGATGATGCGTCGGTAGTAGTCGGGCGAGGCGCCGCGCGAGAAGAGCACGAAGGGTTCATCCCGAAGCTGCCCAAGCGAGATCTGCTGGCACGAGCGCAGCGGATGCCGGGCGTTCAGGCAGCACAGGAAGGGCTCGGCGTGCACGAAGGCGGTTGTGAGTTCGTCGGGCACACGCTGCGTGTGGATGAAACCGAGATCGAGCTGGTCGTGCAGGAGCGCGTCGATCTGCTCCTGCGAATTCAGCTCCTTCAAGGTGACGTCGACGCGCGGCTGCTGTGCGCGGTAACTCGCCAGCGATTGCGACAGGCCACGAAACAGCATTGAACCCACGAACCCGACGCGCAGCCGGCCGACGGCGCCCGCTTCGATATCGCGCGCCAACAGCCGCGCTTCTTCGGCACCGGCCACCAGCGCCTGGGCGGCCTCTCGAAAAGCGCGGCCGGCCGCGGTGAGCCGCACGCCCTTGCTGTCACGGTCGAACAGGCGCGCGCCGACTGAGGCTTCGAGTTGCTGGATGTTGAGCGACAGCGGCGGCTGCGTGATGGACAGGCGCTGGGCCGCTCGCCCGTAGTGCAGCTCGTCGGCGAGCGCAAGGAAGTAGCGCAGGTGGCGGAATTCCATGGCAATACAGGATCTGTATGGACGAAGCTGATTATTGAATTGGACGTGAATCGCTGCGCTGCCGACACTGGGCAAACACCAGGAGATGAACGCAGATGAACGCGACGGCCACGACCAGCGAACACCCGGTTCCAGACCAGCACGGCACGAACCTGTTCACCAGCGATCCGGCCCTGCGCGCCCTGCTGGCGCTGTACCTGCCGGCCCCGGTGTTCACGCACCTGCTGCCGCACCTGGAGCATCTCGGCGGCCTCGCCGGCGGCGTGCTCGACACCTTGGCGCTCGCGGCCGACAAGAACCCGCCGCAGCTGGTGCACCGCACGCGCAGCGGCATCGACGCGCAGCGCATCGTCAAGCACCCGGCCTATGTGGAGCTGGAACGTGTCGCCTTCAGCCAGTACGGGCTGGCCGCCATGTCGCACCGCGCGGGCGTGCTCGGCTGGGACGCGCCGCTGCCTGCGGCCGCCAAGTACGCCTTGACCTATCTTTTCGTGCAGGCCGAGTTCGGACTGTGCTGCCCGCTGTCGATGACCGACTCGCTGGCGCGCACGCTGCGCAAGTTCGGCGCGCCGGCACTGGTCGAGCGCTTTCTCCCGAAGCTCACCACTCAGGTCTTCGACGAGCTCTACCAGGGCGCGATGTTCATGACCGAACAGGGCGCGGGCTCGGACGTGGCAGCCACCGAAACCCGCGCCCTTCCCGACGGCGACGGCTTCAAGCTCCACGGCGACAAGTGGTTCTGCTCCAACCCCGACGCGGAGCTGGCAATGGTGCTGGCCCGCATCGACGGCGCCCCGGCCGGCATCAAGGGTGTGTCGCTGTTCCTGCTGCCGCGCACGCTGGAAGATGGCTCCGCCAATGCCTATCGCATCGTGCGGCTGAAAGACAAGCTGGGCACACGCTCCATGGCGAGCGGCGAGATCCGCTTCGACGGCGCCAGGGCCTGGCTGGTCGGCGAGGCGGGCCGCGGCTTCGTGCAGATGGCCGACATGGTCAACAACTCGCGGCTGTCGAACGGCGTGCGCGCTGCGGGGCTGATGCGGCGTGCGCTCAGCGAAGCGCTGTTCGTGGCGCGCGAACGCCAGGCCTTCGGCCGGCGGCTGGTGGAGATGCCGCTGATGCGCCGCCAGTTGCTCAAGCTGATGCTGCCCACCGAACAGGCGCGCAGCATGGTGTTCCAGACGGCCGAAGCGCTGCGCCGCTCCGACAGCGGCGAAGCGGCGGCCTACCCGCTGGCGCGCATCCTCACGCCGCTCATCAAGTTCCGCGCGTGCCGCGATGCCCGCAAGGTCACCGGCGATGCGATGGAGGTGCGCGGCGGCTGCGGCTACATCGAAGACTGGAGCGACCCGCGCCTGCTGCGCGATGCCCATCTGGGCTCGATCTGGGAAGGCACGAGCAACATCGTCGCGCTCGACGTGCTGCGCGCAATTCGTCGCGAGGCCGCCCTGCCCGCCCTGGAGGCGCACCTGCGTGGCCTGCTGCGTGAATCGCCGCTGCATCCCGCCGCACGCGCCGCTTTCGACGACGGCCTGCAGCGCAGCCTGGCGCTGGCCCACCAGGCCACCGAAGCCGGTGCGCACGGCGAGGTGCTCGCGCGCCAAGTTGCATCGTCGCTGTACCACATCACCAGCGCCATCGCGATGGCCTGGGAGGCCGGTGGCATGCAGTCGGCGCGGCGCATGCGGCTGGCGCAAGCGGTCGTGCGGTATCGCCTGCACGCGCCCGGTCCGCTGGACGGTGCGCCGGCCGAACCCGATTGGATGCCGGCGCTGTTCGGCCTCGGCGAAGCCGACGCCGAAGACAGCAGCGACGTGGCCGCCGTCAACCTGTTCTGACCACCACACAAAGGAGACACCATGAAACTGTTCCACCGGATCGCATTGACCGCGGCCTGCCTCGTTCCCGCTGCAGCCGTTCTGGCCGCCGACTTCCCCACCAAGCCGATCACGCTGGTGGTTCCGTTCGCGCCGGGCGGCCCCACCGATGCGATGGCACGCACGCTGGCCAACGCGGTGAAGCTGAGCCAGCCCGTCATCGTCGAGAACAAGCCCGGCGCCGGCGGCAACATCGGCGCCGAACAGGTGGCGCGCAGCGAGCCCGACGGCCACACCGTGCTGTTCGGCACCTCCGGTCCGCTCGCGATCAACGTGAGCCTGTACCGCAAGATCGGCTACGACCCAGTGAAGAGCTTCGCGCCGGTGATGCGCGTGGGCCACCTGCCCAACGTGCTGGTCGTCAACCCCAGCGTGCCGGCCAAGACCGTGCAAGAGCTGGTGGCCTACGGCCGCGCCAACCCGGGCAAGCTGAGCTATGCGTCGTCGGGCAACGGCGCCTCGTCGCACCTCGCCGGCGTGATGTTCAACAACGTGGCCGGCACCGACTTCGTTCACATCCCCTACAAGGGCACCGGCCCGGCGCTGGTCGACCTGATCGGCGGCCAGGTCGCGATGGCGTTCACCGACGTGCTGACGGCCCTGCCCCACATCAAGGCCGGCAAGCTGCGGGTGCTGGGCGTCACCACCAAGGAGCGCTCGCAGGCGCTGCCGGACGTGCCGACGGTGGCCGAGCAAGGCTTTGCGGGATTCGACGTGTCGGTGTTCTTCGGGCTCGTGGTGGCGGCGGGTACGCCCAAGGATGTGGTGGACACGCTCAACCGCGCGTTCGCCGATGCGCTGAAGCAGCCCGAGGTGCGCAGCACCCTGCTCTCTCAAGGACTCGAGTTCGCGCCGTCGACGGCGCCCGCCGAACTGGCCGCGTTCATCAAGTCCGAGGTCGCGAAGTGGGCCCCGGTGGTGCAGAAGTCCGGCGCCGTGAGCAACTGACGGCATGACTGATCGCACGGTCACCGGCGCCTTGGCCGGCACCCGGGTCGTCGATCTGTCGCGCATCCTCGGCGGGCCGTACTGCGCGCAGATCCTCGGCGACCACGGCGCCGACGTGCTCAAGATCGAGCCGCCGCAGGGCGACGACACGCGTACCTGGGGCCCGCCGTTCAAGGACGGCGTGGCGTCGTACTACCTCGGGCTCAACCGCAACAAGCGCCTGATGCGGCTGGACCTCACGACCGACGCGGGCCGCGCCGTGCTGCTGGAGCTGCTGACGGACGCCGACGTGCTGGTCGAGAACTTCAAGACCGGCACGATGGAGAAGTGGGGCATCGGCTACGACGCGCTCTCGCGCCGGTTTCCGCGCCTCGTGCACTGCCGCGTGTCCGGCTTCGGCGCCGACGGGCCGCTCGGTGGCTTGCCGGGCTACGACGCAGCCGTGCAGGCGCTCACCGGCATCATGAGCATCAACGGCGAAGGCGAGGGTCCGCCGCTGCGCGTCGGCCTGCCGGTGGTCGACATGGTGACCGGCCTCAATGCCGCGCTCGGCGTGGTCATGGCGCTGAAGGAGCGTGAGACCAGCGGGCGCGGCCAGTTCGTCGAGGCGGCGCTGTACGACTCGGGCCTCTCGCTGCTTCACCCGCATGGGGCCAACTGGTTCCTGAACGGAAAGACGCCGGAGCGCACGGGCAACGCGCACCCCAACATCTACCCCTATGACAGCGTGCCGACATCGACCGCGCCCGTGTTCCTGGCGGTGGGCAACGACCGGCAGTTCCGCGCGCTGTGCCAACACCTGGGAACACCGGCCTTGGCCGACGATGAGCGCTTTGCCACCGCAGGCGCACGTTCGGTGAACCGTGCGGTGCTCAAGGCCAAGTTGGAAGCCTTGTTCGCCAGCCACGATGGTGCGCGTCTGGCCGACGAACTGGTTGCCGCGGGCGTGCCGTGCGCGCCCGTGCTGTCGGTGCCGGCCGCCCTGCAGCATCCCCACACCGCGCATCGCGGCATGGTCGTGGAGTTCGCCGAAGGCAGCCGCGGCATCGCTTCGCCCATCAAGCTGAGCCGCACACCGGCGACGTATCGAATCGCGCCGTTGACGGAAGGCGACAGCTTCCTGCCCATTGTGGATTCGAACCGGCGGACTGAAGCCGGCCAAGAAGGCAATGCAACTGGCGATTGACAAGGCCTCCTCGGGCGCTATTGCCGGAAAGAGAATTTCTACGCGGGTTGCGGCCCATGCGCCAATGGGTGTGATCGGCGTCCTGCTCGCTGACGATCAGCACCGGCCCGTACTCGTGAACGGCAAACCCGTGACGGCGCCGGTGAATGTCACGACCGCCCTGGTGCTCTGAAGGTTGAAAACAGGTCGCCGCGGAGGCCCCCTGCCGAATCAGGCGTGAACACGCACCGACGGGAAAGCGGCCGGACGGGAAACGGTGTGCCAGGAACAGGGTCTGCGCCATTCAACCCGAGCTGGGGACAGCGTCATTCGACAGCCGCAGGCTCGTTCTCCGTGTGCCGGTCAGGCTCCGTGGTGCGGAGGATTTCGTTCAGAACGGCAGTGGCGTAACTTCCCGCGGACAACGAGAACGTCAGCACCAGTTGATCGGCTTGCGGCCATTCCCATGACATGTCGACCGGGCTCGCCACCAGGGCGCGGCGCTCCTGGTCCAGACCGGCGTGTTCCATGCCGTCGCACAAGGTGGCGTGACGTTCAGCCACTGCGTTCTCCAGGGCCTGCGCATGATCGGTGGCGATCACGCGGCCCCGTCCCCAGAGCGGTCCGGTGGGCCGGCCCGCCTCGTCCATCACGTCACCGGGCAGGGTCTCGCCCCAGAGTCCCTGCCGGATTCGCAGCGCCAGCACTTCATTGAAGACGAAGGAGCGCACCGCCGACAGGTAGATGCCCTTCTTCTTCGGGTTGCGCACGCGGATTTCGCGCGCCAGCATTGCCCTGCCCTGCTCGACGTTGCCGCCCTCAAAGCCGAAACGCTGAGCGCCGAAGTAGTTGGGCACGCCATGTGACGCAACGGCCTTCAGACTGGCCTCGATGGCGCCGCGGTCGCCGGTCACGTCGCGCAGCACGATGCGGAATCGGTTGCCTTGCAGATCACCGCGGCGCAACTTCTTCACGTGGCGGCTCTGACTCAGGACCTTGAACTCGGGGTGCTGGAGCAGCGTCAGGTCGGGCGTCTCGCCTTTCCCTTTCCCATTGGGCAGATAGATGCTGAACCACTGACGGGTGATGGCGTAGCGGTCCTTGAGGCCCGCATAGCCCACGTCCCTTTCCTGCACGCCGGCGGCATCCGCCAGCTGCTGGGCGACGAAGGCGGTGTTGGCACCGTTCTTTTCGATGTCCAGCCAGATGTGTTCGCCCTCACCGGACGGAAGCTGCAGCGGCAGTTCGGTCACGATGAAATCCTCATTGAGGAGTTTCAGGGTGGCGCTGGCGCCGCTGGGCGGATAGGCGCTGGGCCACTGCGGCAAGGTCGTGTAGTGAGCGTCGTTCATGAGCGGTCTGACGGCACCGGCTTCAGATGGGACAGGCTGTCTCGAAGACCACGGGCAGTTCGGCAGTGATTCTCTTCCTACCCGCATGCCTGACGAGCGTCAGCAGATGCGACTTCACTGGGAAGCGTTGCGCGCCACGACAGGCGGCTTCCGGGCGGTGACGTCAACTCACGGACCCGGCCAGGAGCGGTCACTGGCCTACGGCCGCTTCTAGCGCCTTCAAATAGCTTCGCAATGCTGCCGGGCTTTGTGAGTCACGAACTTCACCACTGTGGTGCTGCGCTCCTATCCTGGATGCCGCGGCTAAGCCGCCACCCTTGCTTGGGGGCATTCCACCTTCGATATTGAGTGCGGGACGCGAGTGCGCTGTAAGTAAGATCAACGTGCGCTGACGCCGCAGCAAGCGCTGCGCTCGCACAACAGAAGCATGGCGGAGGAGATACGGGATGTGGCACGACATCGAGGCCGAGATTGACCTGCTCAATTTCGGCACGGTCGCACATGCGGCAGCGGACTTGATCCGGAGCGCCAAAGGCACGCCCTTGACGATCGGCGTATCGGGTGGCTGGGGGACCGGCAAGTCGACGCTGGTCAAGCTCGTCAAGACCGACCTGCAGGCCAACGGCGCCATGCAGGGCAAGCAGCCCGCCTACCTGCTGATGGAGTTCAACGCCTGGCTCTATCAGGGCTATGAGGATGCGCGCCAGTCGCTCTTGCAGTCGGTCTCTGACCGGCTGCTCGAGGAAGCCAAAAAGCGTCGGACGCTGGTGGACAAGGCGTTGGAATTCGGCAAGCGCGTCAAGTTGCTCAAACTGGGACGGCTGGCAGCCCCCGTTCTAACGCATGTCGCGGTTGGCACCGTCGCCGCAGGCCCGCTGGGTGCCCTTTTCGGCGCGGCGACCGGGCTGGTGCAAAGCATCGGCGATGCGGACAAGCTCGAGGAGAACCTGAAGGCGGTGCAGGCCGCCTACGGGGAACTGCATCCCGAGCTCCAGGGGCTGCTCAAGGAGAAGAAGGAGGATTCACTTCCGAAAGAGATCGAGGCGCTGCGCGCGGCGTTCGTGGAGTTGCTTGAGGGGCTAGACGTCACGCTGGTCGTCTTCGTCGATGATCTCGACCGCTGCCTTCCCGACACCGCAATCGCCACCCTGGAGGCCATGCGCCTGCTGCTGCACGTCAAGAGGACGGCGTTCGTCATTGCTGCCGACGAGAGCATGATCCGCGGCGCCGTGCGGGCGCACTTCAAGGGCGTAGACATCGAGGAAGGTCTGGTCACCAGTTACTTCGACAAGCTGATCCAGGTGCCGCTGCGCGTGCCGCGGCTGGGGGTTAACGAAGTCAAGGGCTACCTAACCTTGCTGCTGACGGAGCTGGCGGCGCGCCAGGGACGCCTCTCCGCGCAGGCGCAGATCCAAGGCCAGGAGGCGGTGTTGAAGCTTCTGAAGGCCTCCTGGGGAAGCGGCATCTCGCGCGAGGCGCTCGACGTCGCCTTCGGGGACGCCAAGCACGCAGTGGCCAAAGAGCTGGACATTGCCGACCAGCTGGCTTCGCTGCTGGTCAGTGCCTCCGACATCGCAGGCAACCCGCGCCTGATCAAGCGGTTCCTCAATCAATTGATGATCCGCCTCACGATGGCCCAGGCCATGCAGATGCCCCTAGCCATCGAAGCGCTGGTCAAGGTGCAACTGCTCGAACGCTGCGCTTCTTCAGCGGCCTTCGAGTTTTTCACCAAGGCGGTGGCCACCGGCGAAGACGGCCGTGCCGAGTTCATGGCAACGGCAGAGAATGCGGCCGCCGCGGGCGAGCCGTATGCAGCGCCCGACCTCTCATGGAAGGACCCGTTCTTCGAGCAATGGATCAAGCTGGCACCGCGTTTGGCCCGCGAGGACTTGCGGCCGTTGCTGCATCTGAGCCGTGACCGCAGCCTGGGCTTGGCCGCCTATGACGAACTGTTGCCGCAGGCCAAGCAACTGCTGGAGGCCGCCCTGAGCGCGACCGAGATCTCGAAGGCCCTCGTGGGCCGACTCGCGGCCTTGGGCGAGAGCGAGGCCTCCCGTGTGCTGACCCGTGTGATCCGCAGGAGCCGGGAGAATCACTGGGCCGTGGAGGACGTCCTGCGCTGCCTGAACTTCACGGAAGCACACCCGGCCCTGTCGGCGTACCTGCTTCCGGCACTGGCAGAGATCCCCGGCGCGAAGCGCGATGTCGCCGTGCTCCCGATTCTCAAGTCCAAGCCTTGGGCCGCCGAGCTCCTGCAGCTGTGGGCACACGACCCCGCCACGCCGGAGGTGTCGCGCAAATACCTGGGCAAGGCTGGCAAGTAATGGGAACGTCCACCGCAAGCGCCGGCCCTGGATCGAACGTCAGCCTGGATCCGCCATGGCTGGACGAAGTCGCCACCGACGTCGGGGCGGATAGCGCCGTGCCGGCGGGCGACAGCGACCCGGCGCCGCCGGCAGGCGTCCCCGGCGCGGCACCCGATGCGCGGTACAAGGACGCACGGCGCGCACTGGGCAAATACATCAAGAGCGGCAACACGCCGCAGCTGTCCGATGCCTTGGGCCACTATTCCGCACGGGGCAGCGGTGGAGCGGGCGCGGCCGCGACACGCATGCGGGCATCCACACGCGCGGGCGCGGAGCTTTTTTCGTTCCTCAATGCGATCAGCCAGCGATCCACGCCGCAGGCCGCGCGGTGGGTCGACGAACTGCGCGCCACCAACCCCTCTGCCGAGGACGTCGTCGACGCCGTCGTGCGCGAACTCGCCCCGCCGGGGGGAAGCGCCGACGAGGAGTCCCTGCGTGACTCGATGGCCCGAGCGATGTCCGACCTCGCTCGGGAGGACTCGACGCTGGACTTGATGCGAATGCGTCCGGACGACATCTGGGACTTGATGAAGGGCTATCTCGCGATCGAAGTGGTCAACCGGTTCATCTTCGACATGGGGCCGGCGCTCGAAACCTCCAAAGTGGATCCCGCGACCGTCGTGGCCAGAGAAAGGCAGATGCGACTGTTCGTCAAAAACGAGGTCGGGGCGCACCTCGACTTGCTGCGCGGGAGCAGCGCCAATCCCACCCGCACGCAGTTGGATGGCATTTTTCAGGAGACCTTGAAAATGACCTTCGAGCTCTTCGAGTCGCGCCTATGAGCCAGACGGTTTGCGGTCCGAAAGACCGGATCCCTGCCTCGCGACTCCCCGGCGTCGAGTACTTCTCGATGTACGGCCACGACGGCTTCGAGGACGTCAGCACCGTGGGCTCGAGGCTGCTGGAAGACATCCAGGACGCAGGAATGAGTCCCCGCGCGGCGGCTTGGGACTTCCTCAGCTTGGCGCTTGCGGTAAACGCCGCCGATCACGTGTTCGAGCGCAGCGCAAGCCCAGACGGCTGGACCCGAGTGATTGAGCTAGAACTCGCGCTCAGCGAGCCCGCACCCTTCCAGGCGGCGACGCAGGACATCGAGCGAGCGCTGCGCTTCTTGACGGGAGATTTCTGGCGCCTGACGTTCGTCGACGGAGGCTACCCTCCACCGCGTCCGCGCGTGTCGGTGGCTCATGATGCCGACTGCGTTGCACTGCTCTCGGGAGGACTTGACAGCCTGATCGGGGCGATCGACGTCACGACGCAAGGGCGCCAGCCCTTGTTTGTCTCCCATGTCAGCCGCGGCGACAAGGAAAAGCAGTTGGAGTTCGCCGCTCGTCTGGGACGGGAGGGCAACCATGTGCAATGGAATCAGAACATCTGGCTCAAGCCCCCTAACCGCGAGGCCGAGCCTTCCACCCGCGCACGCTCGATCGTGTTCTTCGCCTTCGCGGCTATCGCGGCGGACCACCTCGCGCGCGTGCGCGCCATGCCGCAGATAGAGGTCTTCGTTCCAGAGAATGGCCTCATTAGTCTGAACGTTCCGCTGAACGCGGGCCGCGCCGGTAGCCTCAGCACCAAGACGACCCATCCTGTCTTCATGCAGCGGCTGCAGGCGCTGTGGAGCAACCTCCGTATACCCGCAGTCCTGCGGCTGCCCTATTCCACAAAAACCAAGGGCGAGATGCTGCGCGCGTGCGCCGACCAAGCCGTCCTTACCGAACTCGGCGGGCAGTCCACCAGTTGCGGTAGGTTCCTAAAGCACGGCCTGCGGCACTGCGGTAGATGCGTGCCCTGCATGGTCCGCCGCGCATCATTCCTGCAGGCCGGCTTGGCGGACACGACCGTGGAATACGTGCACCGTGACCTACGTGCCGCCCAACGCGAACAGGGCGCTGATGACGTGAGAGCGCTCGCCACGGCCGTGCTCAAGTTGGAACAGCACGGCGTGCGAGCGTTCACGGCTGGGCAGTTCGCTTTCGCGGCTCCTCCGCAGCGCCGGGAGTTCGAGGGCGTTGTCGAGCGGGGGCTTGGGGAAGTCGGCGTCCTGCTACGACAGCACGGCGTGCTTTGATCGACTTCCACTGCCATCTGGACCTTTACCCGCAAGGCCTCGCACTTGCGCAGGAGACCAATGAGCGCAACCAATTTACGCTCGTGGTCACTACAAGCCCCCGTGCCTACCGGGCCACCTCGCGCGTTTTCTCGGGGCTGCGCAATGTCCATGTCGCAGTGGGATTGCACCCCGAAGTGGCTGAAGAAAAGTTCGCCGAGCTCGATGCCCTGATTGCCGGGGTCGCCGCAGCGCGGTTCGTCGGGGAAATCGGCCTGGATGGCTCTCCCAGGTTTCGCAGAACCCTGCCGCTCCAGGAGCGGGTTTTCCGTGCGGCGCTCGGGGAATGCGCAGCACAAGGCGGGCGAATCCTGAGTATCCACTCCCGCGGCGCGGAGCAACGGGTGGTCGAGCTTCTCGCCCTCCATCCGCGATCGGGTGTCCCGGTGCTTCACTGGTTCTCTGGGAGCTTGGGGGCGCTTCATGACGCGACACGACTGGGTTGCTGGTTCAGTGTCGGCCCTGCCATGGTCGCCGGGGCAAAGGGCAGGTCCTTGCTGGCAAGGATGCCCGCCCACAGAGTCCTCCCGGAGACCGATGGCCCCTTCGCGTCGTCGCAAGGTCAACCGCTAATGCCTTGGGACGCTTGGACGATCGGCCCGGTCCTGGCCCAGATTTGGGACCAGCCACTCGCGGTTGTCGAAGCCCAATTGACCGCCAATCTGAAGAACCTCCTAGCCCAACAGTGACTGTCGCAAATGCGATCGCCGCTAGTCGGGAGGGCGGTTCGTTCGATCCTCTTTAAAAGATCGCAGGAAGTCCCTTCGCGACTCAATCGGCGGCACAGTTGCGCCAGTATTGAGCGTCGGGCCGAAGGGCGGCTTCCTGGCACCCCGCTCGGGGAAGCTGATGTCCGCGATGGGTCGGGTGCCGCCGGTCACCCTGACGCAAGGAGTCGTTGGCGGGTCACCGCCCGGCCGGTGACCCGTCGAGTGGCCGGTAACAACGGCGAAGCGGTCACATCAGGGACAGCCGTCGCATACCCGCTGATCATCGCCGCGGTCGTTCAGGCCGTCGCCGGCGAGTGACTTCAGTTCATTCTGAAGCGGCTACTGGCTCGCCGAACCGAACGGTCGTTGCTGGCAAGAGAGTGCTTCCTCGTCCGACCTTGCTTGAGTACTGCAAATTGGCGGTGCGTACGTCGTCGAGGCGAGATCGATCTCGACAAGCCGCGGTGCACGTCGCGGCTACGCATTTACCAGACGCAGTTGGACAAGAAGAAGGACCGCCGCATGCACCTTCACAACCAGCAGCGGCTGCTCGATCTGCGTCGCCAGCATGCGCAGGAGGTCCGCCTGCTCAGCGCCCACGACCCGCTGGAGTTTGAACGGCTCGCGGGGCGCGGCATGGACGCTACGACGGCGCCGATCGGCTCCGCGTCGGCGTAGTGTCGACCCGCGCCTGCTCGCCAGCTGCGCTGCCTGCCTGCTGCAGCAGATCCAGCGCCACGTCCACGATCATG
>JAKFDI010000022.1:0-77070 GCA_036676235.1 Rhizobacter sp.
CGAGCGCCAAAGTCCGAGCACCGCAGAGCAGTCCGCTGCAAGCGGACCGCCGAGGTCGGGGTGCCCTTCTTTGGGTCAACTTTCTTGGGCAAGCAAGAAAGGTGACTCGCCCGCCGGGGCGAGTCCCGGCACCTCTCAACAACGCGCTCTGCTTCGATCAAGCAACCGTTTACCGCGCCACGCTTCGACAGGCTCAGCGCGAACGGGCTTGGGCGACCGGCCCTTCGATACCTCAGGGCGAACGGGTTGGTGGGGCGAACGCTTCGACAAGCTCAGCCCCTATGGCGGAAGTTGCCGCGAACAGACACGCCCCACTCACGCCGCCCCGCCGATGATCGACCCGATGCGGATCGAGTGCGTCTCCGGAATCTCGCTGTGTCCCAGCACCTTCAGCCGCGGTGCCGCGCGGCGCAGCAGGCGGGCCATGGGGGCGCGGATCATGTCGGGCACAAGCAGGCAGGCCGGGTGGCCGAGGTCTTCCTGGCGCTTGGCCGATTCGGCCGCGCTCTTGGTCAGCGTGTCGGCCACGCCGGGATCGAGCACCGAGCCATGCGGCGAGTTCAGCGCCTGGGTCACCAGGCGCTCGAGTTCGGGTTCGAGCGCGATCACGTCGAGTTCGCGCACCGGGCCGTAGATCTGGTGAACGATGGACGGCGCGAGATGGATGCGGATGCGTCGCGCCAGCTCGCCGGCGTCGGTGATGCTGGTCGCATGCTCGGCCAGGCTTTCCACGATGGAGCGCATGTCGCGGATGTGCACGCCCTCTTCCAGCAGCAGTTGCAGCACGCGCTGCAGCGTGGCGATGCCGACCATCTTGGGCACCACGTCCTCGATCAGCTTGGGCGCCAGCTTGGTCACGTGCTCCACGAGCTGCTGCGTCTCCACGCGGCCGAGCAGCTTGGCGGCGTGCAGCTGCATCAGGTGCGACAGGTGCGTGGCGACGACCGTCGAGCAGTCGACCACGGTGAAGCCGTTCATCTGCGCCGCTTCGCGCTGCGCATCCTCGATCCACACCGCGGGCAGGCCGAAGGCCGGGTCGTTGGTGGGCGTGCCGATCAGCTTGGTGGTGGCGCCGCCCGGGTTGATCGCAAGCCACATTCCGGGGAAGGCCTCGCCTTCGCCGACCACGGCACCGCGCAGCGTCAACCGGTACATGCTGGGCTTGAGCTCGAGGTTGTCGCGGATGTGCACCGGCGGCGGCAGGAATCCCACGTCCTGCGCGAACTTCTTGCGCACGCCCTTGATGCGCGCGAGCAGGTCGCCCTCGCGCGCCTTGTCGACGAGCGAGATGAGGCGGTAGCCCACTTCCAGGCCCAGCGTGTCCACGGGCTGCAGGTCGTCCCAGCTGGCTTCGGCGTTGGGGGCTGCGGCCTGCGTGGGCAGCGGCGGTGGCGCGGCGGCAGCGCGCTTGTCGCGCTCGTGCATCCAGTACGCGCCGTAGGCAAAGCTGCCCGCGATGAGCAGGAAGACGAAGTGCGGCATGCCCGGGATCAGGCCGAGCGCGCCGATCACGCCGGCGGTGATGGCCAGCGCCCGCGGTGAGCTGAACACCTGCTTGGCAATCTGGCCACCGACATCGTTTTCCTTGCCGACGCGCGAGACCACCATCGCCGCCGCCACCGAGATCAGCAGCGCCGGGATCTGCGCGACGAGCGCGTCGCCCACCGCCAGCAGGATGTAGCTGTCGGCCGCATCGCCTGCCGACAGGCCGTGCTGCACCATGCCGATGATGAAACCGCCGACGATGGTGATGAACAGGATCAAGAGGCCGGCGATGGCGTCGCCGCGTACGAACTTCGAGGCGCCATCCATGGCGCCGAAGAACTCGGCCTCCTCGCCCACTTCGGCGCGGCGGCGCTTGGCTTCCTTCTCATCGATCAGGCCGGCGTTCAGGTCGGCGTCGATCGCCATCTGCTTGCCGGGCATCGCATCGAGCGCGAAGCGCGCGCCGACCTCGGCGATGCGCTCGGCGCCCTTGGTCACGACGATGAAGTTGATGACCACAAGGATCGCGAACACGATCAGGCCGACGGCAAAGTTGCCCCCGATCAGGAAGTGCCCGAAGGCCTCGATCACCGAGCCCGCCGCACCCGGCCCGGTGTGACCCTCCATCAGCACCACGCGGGTGGAGGCCACGTTGAGCGACAGGCGCAGCAGCGTGGTCAGCAGGATGATGGTGGGAAAGGCCGCGAAATCCAGCGGCTTCAACATGTAGGAGGCCACCATCATCACCATCAGCGCCATCGCGATGTTGAAGGTGAACAGCAGATCGAGCGCGAAGGGCGGCAGCGGCAGCACCATCATCGCGAGCACCATCACGATGAACAGCGGCGCCATCAGCGCGCGAATGGCGCCGGCATTGGGGCCGAACCACTTCTGCAACTGTTGCGTCGCCGCGTTCATGCGCGGGCTCCCCGGCCGCGGGCGGTGCAAGGCAGAACGTGCGGCAGATCGATCAAGGTGGTGGGCATGGCTGCCGCGATTGTTCAGCCGGGCCGGGTGGCACTTAAGCCGGAAAAGAAGGCAGTTGCCCCGGGTGTTCGGCGGGCGGCATGGCGGTTGCTGACTTTCGGGTCATGTCGTTCCAACGCTTTCGGCGTCCCGTCCGATGGTGGGCGAGCGCCCTCGCCGCAGCCTGTTTGCCCGTGCCGCAGCTCACCACGGCGGCCGCGCCCGATCAGCGCCAGTCGATGGCCGTGTTCGTGCAGCCGGGCATCGCCGACCGTGACACCCGGACCTTGACGATCGGCGTGATGTGGCCGTGGAAGCGGTCGTGGCCGCTGTTCGACGGACGGCTCGGCGGCTACTGGGAAGTGGGCATCGGCCAGTGGTACATCCCGGCGCGCGCGAGCACGCCGTCGCAGAACAGCACGCAACTCAGCTTCACACCCACGCTGCGCTGGCGGCCGGGCGACGGTGCCTCGCCGTGGTTCGTCGAAGGGGCCATCGGCATCACGCTGGTGGCCCCGATCTACCGCAACGGCAACACGCGCTTCAGCACGAAGTTCAACTTCTCCGATCACCTGGCCGTCGGGCGCAACTTCGGCGAGAGGCGACAGCATGAGCTGGCGCTGCGGCTGGAGCATGTGTCGAACGGGGGGATCGAGGAGCCGAATCCGGGGGAGAACTTTCTGCAGGTCCGGTACGCCTGGAGGTGGCCGTAGCGTCGGGTTCCGGTTCGTTCTCCGCAGCGCCGAAGCGCGCCACCGCCCCCTCACCCCCAACCCTCTCCCCCTGCGGGGGCGAGGGAGCAAGTCACCTCGCGCCGACGGTATTGCTCCCTCTCCCGCGCACGGGAGAGGGTGGGGGTGAGGGTCCGGCGATGAACGCCCGCCCTCATCAATGCGACGTCTCGTTATGCGGATCCAGCTCCGCCGGCACATTCAGCACCGGCAGCTCGCCCGGCATCGCGCCCTGGCCCTTCATCGCCGCACGCAGCTGGTACACGTAGGCCAGCACCTGCGCCACGGCGCCGAAGAGGGCGGCGGGGATCTCGCGGTCGACCTCGGCGTGCGCATAGAGCGCGCGCGCCAGCACCGGGGCCTGCAGCACCGGTACTTCGGCGCCGCGCGCCGCATCGCGGATGGTCATCGCCAGCAGGTCGGCGCCCTTGGCCACCACGCGGGGCGCGGCCATCTTCGCGTCGTCGTACTTCAGCGCGACGGCGTAGTGGGTCGGGTTCATCACCACCAGATCGGCGGTTGGCACGGCCGCCAGCATGCGGTTGCGCGAAAGCTCGCGCATGCGCGCCTTCATGCGGCCCTTGACCTCGGTGTTGCCTTCGGTCTCCTTGTGCTCCTGCTTGACTTCCTGGTGGCTCATCTTGAGCTGGTTGGAGAGCAGCCACTTCTGCAGCGGCGCGTCGATGGCCGCAAACAGTGCCAGCGCGAGCAGCAGCAGCAGCAGACCGCCGAGCACCGTATCGCCGACCTGCGCCAGCGCCGCCGGCAGCGGCATCGCGATGACGCCGCTGAACGCATCCATGTGGCTGCGCAGGTAGAGCGCGCCGATGCCGCCGAGGATGAGCGCGAGAAACGTCCCCTTGATGGCGTCGATCAGGTGCTGCTTCGAGAACAGCCGCGTGAAGCCGCTGATCGGGTTGATCTTGCTGAACTTCGGCATGAGCGGCTTGAACGAGAAGTTCCAGCCGCCGATGAGCAGGCAGGTGAGCACGGCCGCGCCAGCCATGACGAGGCCCAGCGGCACCACGACCACCAGCAACCGCAGCGACAGGTCGGCCAGCCGCTCGAGCATGAAGGACGGGTCGGCCACCGAAGCCGCGTCGAAACGCATGCCCTCGCTCAGCAGGCGCTGCAGCCAGTCGTTGAGCTGCGGCGCGAGCGCCACCATCAGCACGCCGCCGGCCGCGATCACCGAGAAGTGACCAAGGTCCCGCGAGCGGGCGACCTGCCCCTCTTCGCGTGCCTTCTTCAGCTTGCGCGGTGAGGCGGGAAGTGTCTTGTCTTGTGCGCTGTCGTCGGCCATGGGGTGAAGCGCTTTGGCGCGTCCCGTGATTGTTTCCGGCCGGCCGACGAACCCGGGCGGGATAAGCACCGCGATGGCCGTGCTGTTCGCCGCCTATGGGCTTCCCAATGAAAACGGCCGCGCAGATGACTGCGCGGCCGCGGCGTTCAGGACGAAGGGGCGCGCGAAGCGCGCAGGGGGTGGTTCACATCCTGCGGCGGCGACGTGCGACGAAGCCCACGATGCCAAGGCCACCCAGCATCAGCGCATAGGTCTCCGGCTCCGGGATCGCGCCCACCACGCCACGCAGGTCGGTGCTGCCGGTCAGGCAGGCCGGCCCGCCCGGGCATTCACCCGGGTGCGGCAGGAACACGTTGCTGAACGAAGAACCGAGCTGCACGTCGGCGTTGCCACCGCCGAATGTCGCCAGGATCGAGTCCGTGTCGAAGTACACGTTCGCGATGGCGCCCGCCCCTGCGGTGTTGCCGTTCATCATGCCGGTCATGTCGACGCTGGCAAGACCTGCGCCGTTGCCCGCGGCGTTCGGCCCGCCGATGTTGTTGCCGCTGCCGGCAAAGGTGTTGCCCGCGGCGTCGATGTCATGCCCGGCAAGCGTCAGGAACAAGGACCCGTTGGTGGCTGCCGCAAAGTCGACCGCGGAACCGGCGCTGGTGAACGGGTTGAAGTCCGCGTCGCCGCCGAAGCCGAGGTAGAAATTGATGTAGCCGCCCGAGAAGCTGATGTCCGTGGCCGAGAGGCTGGACACCATGTAGCCGCCGAACTGGTACGTCAATTCGCAACCTGCGCACAGGCTGCCGATGTTGACCCCATTGATCTGCGAGACCTCACCGTAGCCCGCGAGCTCCTGCCCTTGTGCCGTGATGACGTTCTCGAAGACCGACGCGACGTGCAGATTCGGACCGGAGGGGACTTCGAGCCCCCCGATGTCCAAAGCCATCGCGTAGCCGGAAGCGCCGAGCAGCGCCGCGCTGGCTATCGCCTGAACGTGTTTTTTCATTGAACTCACTCCTTGCTTGAAGGGAACAGACGTAGAGAACACCGCTTCTCTCAGCGAGCCCGCCGCTCGACGAGCAGAGGACCCATGGGGCGGGGGCAACGACTGCTCCCGGAACCGAGAAACGATTCATGTCGCAACCTGACTTACAGGTCACAACACGGAGTCACAAGGCAACGGGTGTGCCCGTGCAGTTTTGCGCCGCGTTCTCTTCAAACATGGGGGTGTTGTCGAGTGCAAGGCCCTACTCACTTCATTCGTCAACGCTGAAAAAGGTACACGCTGGCACTCGATTCACACCGGTACGACTTTCCTGTTTTTGCGGCCGCTGCTGTGCACCTCGTCACAGGGCATGCGCCCGCTACGGAACTTTCCGTCAGTCGAGGTAGCGCTCGACCGGGGGGCGGCCCGTCACCACGCTCGGCGCCTTGGCGCGACCGAGGCGGAACAGCATCCAGGGCTGCAGGTTCGCGTCGCCCGTGATGTCGTCCAGCAGCTCGCGCAGGCGCGTCTGCGTGGCCGCCGAAACCCAGCCCCCGCCGGGGCGCTGGTGCGACAGCGCGATGGCCGCAGCGATGGGTTGGAACGCGAGCCCGAGGTCGGCCGCCGCCAGCCACACGCGCTGCAGCGCCTGCCCCGCCGCCACGGCGTCCCGGTCCGGCGAATCGCTGCGCGCCACGGCGATGAGGCCGAGGTGCGGCGACAGGGCGCACGGCACGTAGCCGGCGCGAAAGCCGAGGCTGTAGTGCGTGCCGAACCAGCTCAGCACCCGCATGCATTCCCAGTGCCGAAAGCCGGCGAACGGCAGACGGATCGGCGCTTCGATCTCGAGCGCACCCGGCGGCAATCCTTCGTCGCAGCTCGCCTGCCAGCCAAGCTCGAAGCGCACGTTGGCGAACATCTCGCGGTGCAGGGCCTCGCGGCGAAAGCGCTCGGTCTCGGCGATGCGGATGGCCCGCAGCGCGAGCGCACGGCGCTTGGGCTCGCTCATCCACAGCAGGTGTGCGCCGCGCACGGGCTGGGCCGCGGCGGCCAGCCGGTCGAGCGCCTCCCGCGGCAAGGGTTCGCGTGCGTAGAAGCGCCGGTTGGTGTGGCGCCGGTCGATGGCAGACGACAGCGGATCGGCCGGCACACCGCTGCTGCGCCACTGCACGCAGGCCACGCGCGCGGGCAGCGCCGGCTGCGGCCACCACTGCACCTGCTGCTCGAAACCGAGTTCGAGCGCGCGCAGCCGCATGTTCTCGACCACCGCGCCGTAGGACATCAAGGCCATGGGCTTCTGATGCGGCTGATCGGCCCACACCTCGGTGGACGTGGCGTCGAGGCAGACGCCGTCATCCGAGCGCACGAAGCGCAGGTAGTGCCGGTTCTCGGCCGACGGTGCCTGAAGGCCGGCCTGCAGGATCGCGCGTCGCGCCTCGGCGGTCGGCCCCGTCATCTGGCCTGCAGCCGGCGCTTGACCAGCGCCAGCAGCACCCGCTGGATCGGATTCGAGTTGCCGCCCGGGCGCCAGGTGCGCTTGAGCTTGTTGCGATAGGCGTCGAAGTGCAGCCCCCAGGGTGCTGCGACCACGTCACCGCGCTTCAGGATGAGCTTGAGCACCTGCGCCGCTGCGATGCCGGCGCACAGCTGCACCGCGATGATGGTCGACGGCCCGCGCTTTTCCTTGAGGTTCACGCGCGAAGGGTCGGCCAGGTAGCCGAGTTGCAGCATGGCCGGCGACAGGCCGGCGAGGAACCGGTACGACTGGTCCTCGGCCGAATGGCCTTCGAGCTGGAAGTACTCCTCGAAGCTCATTTCTCCGGGCACGAAGTTCAGCAGCGCCGCACCCATGCCCAGCGGCGCAACCGTGGTGGCCGGCATGCGCATCGCGGCGCAGCGTGCGAACACCGCCTTGCGGATCTCCAGCGCCCAGAAGTCCAGGCCATCGACATACACGTCGCCGTCGGCAAGAAAGGCATCGACGTTGTCGATTGCCACGCCTTGGGGAAAAGGGCGGATGTCGATTTCCGGGTTGATGTCGTGCGCCATCTCGGTCATCACCTCGAGCTTGGAGCGCCCGAGCGTGGACACCATCGCGCCGGCCTGGCGGTTGAAGTTGGCGTGGGCGAACTCGTCGAAATCGGCGACGGAGAAAGCGCCGACGCCCAGCCGCGCCAGCGTGAGCATGTAGATGCCGCCCACACCACCGAGGCCCGCGATGCACACCCGCGAGGCCCGCAGCCGCGCCTGTTCGGCGGCCGTCACCCAGCCGAGGTTTCTCGAGAAGGCTTCGTCGTAGGGAAAGCTCGCCATGACGCCGCGTCAGCAGGCGCCGCGGCAGCGGGCGGGCATCAGGCGGCGACTCGCTCCGCGACGGGCTCGGCCTGCGTCCAGCGCATGCGCCCGACGATGCCGGCCTCTTGCTGGATCGAGAAGAAGAACGGGTACAGCGAGCGTTCGTGCGAGGAGAGCTGCGGCTTGCCGCCGAAGCGCTGGATCTGCGCGTGGGCGTCGTCCAGGTTCAGGCGCAGCAGCACCGCGGGTGCGTTGACGCGGCGGTTCAGCCGCTCCGGCCCCATCACGGTGAAGCCGAGCATCTTCTGGTAGTAGCGCACGTGCCGCGGGTTCACCTCGATCAGCAGGTCGTGGTAGCCGCGCAGGCGGTGCGCCCAGATGTAGGCGGTGTGGAACAGGTAGGCCAGCACGCGCTTGGACTTGACCACCTGATCCATCGCGAGCTTGGTGAACTCGCACACGCGGCGCCCGCACATGCGCAACTCGTCGATCTCGGCCTGAAACAGGTCGTCGGCCAAGAGGCCATAGGGCGAATCGAAGCCGACCGACAGGGTGCCGATCGTCATGTCGCCCTCGGTCGCCATCAGCGTCACGAGGTTCGATTGGGCGAACGCAGGCAGCGCCGGGGCGTTGTAGCCGCGCGTGGCGTACATGCGCTTGATGAGGATGCTCGCCGAACTGCGCTCGCCGGAAGAATCGGCGGTGCGTATCTTGAAGAGCCGCTTGCCTTCGCCCTCCTCTTCGGAGGTGAAGGCGGGCTGCATCTGGTCCGCGAGCAGGGACCGGAGGTGGGGGTGAGCCTCGAAAGGGGCTCCGATGATCGTACTGCCTTCCAAACTGCACTCCTTCAATCGGCGAAGCGGAGTTTGACTGCGCGGCGCAGGCCGCTGTAACGGCATGAACCTCCAATCGGGAACAGCACGGGAATGTCATATCTGCTCGGTCGTGCAGTTTTTCTCGCCTACATGAGCGGGACGGCCCGCCAAATCCCCTGCTCAGGGGCCGCGCGGACCGCAAAACACGGCCTTCTCGGGGTTGACCCGTGTAGCAAACGAACACACCTGCTCGGCAATGCTTACGTGAAAGTTTTTCGCGCCGTCTCTGCGAACCGTGCATGGAAGCGGGCCCCGGCGGCAGACCACCGGGTCGCCATTTGCACGCTTTCCCGTTGCCCGACCGCTGCAACAGCTTGTGACGGCGCGTCTTCCCCCATTGCAAAACGTTTCACCGCCACAGCGCCTGCGGGCGTCGGACGCCGGTTCGGAAGGTGGTACGACATGAAGCCCTCCGTGGATGGAATCTTGTGCAGGCAAGGCACGTGCCCATGACCGCTAGCGCGAGCGGCTGCGCGGGTTTGCCCCGTGCGTGCAGCGCCGAAGACCCATCGAACCCTGGGCCGCGCCCAGGCGGCGAGAAAGCGCTCGGCCAGCAGCACCCAGTACGCGCTGCCAACGGCGATGTTGTCGTCGTTGAAGTCGTAGCCGGGGTTATGCACCATGCAGCCGCCAACGCCCGTGCCGTTGCCGATCAGCAGGTAGCTGCCGGGCACACGCTCCAGCATGAAGGCGAAGTCTTCACTGCCGGTCAGCGGCGGGCCTTGCGGGGTGACGCGCTCCGCGCCAAGCAGTTCGACCGCCTTGCCGGCGTGCAATGCGCCGACCGTGACCACCGCGGCATCCAGCGGATCGACGTTGCGCGAGACGATGGTCTGCAGCGTTCGACCGCATCGGCCGCCACAGCGAAGTGACGCCCTTCGGACGTGAGGCGTGGAACGTGCGCGCCAGCTCGTGCTGGCAGCCGACGACCTGGGCGCGAGCGGCCGGCAGACGGCACTCGGCATGGCCGGCTCATTGCGCGTGGGGCTGGGCTCGGGGCCCGGCGCGATGCTGATGACACCGCTGCTGAGGCACATGGCGACGCACCATCCGCAACTGCACCTGGAGATCTCGCGCGGCCGCACCGAAATGCTGGAACGCAGCCTGCGCGAGCACACGGTCGATGTGCTGGTGGTCGATGCCCGTTCGCTCAAGCCGGCGCCCGACCTGCACGCGGCCGAAACCTACGAGATGCGCCGCACGTTCCTGTGCCGGCCCGGCCACCCGCTGGCTCGCACACGAGCCGGCGTGAGCTTCGACCAGTTGCGTGCCTATCCGATCGCCTCAAGCCCGCTCAGCGACGAGGTGGCGCGGGTGCTGGTCGAACGCTACGGACCCGAGGCGCACCCGCAGCACTGCGTCACGCTGCGCTGCGAGGAGCTTCCGAGCCTGATCGAGCTGACCCGGCAGACCGACACCGTGCTGATCGCCATCCGCGCTGCGGCACCCGATCTGGTCGAACTGGCGATGAAGCCCGCGCTGAACGCAACCGCGCGCTTCGCCGTCGTCACGCTGGCCGGCCGCAGCGAGGCGCCGGCGATGCTGCTCATGCGCCGGCTGATCAAGGATCTTCTGCGAGACACCTGATCCGGACTCGCATCAGAGATACAAGAACGCCACAGAAGCCCGTTCGCACCGAGGTATCGAAGTGCCTCTTGGCGCACAGGAGGCTTCCTTCGACAAGTCCGGGGCCAGCGGGGCTTCGACGGGCTCCGATGCGGGGGCTTTTTACAGAGCACACCCCCCGTTCGAGCTGAGGTATCGAAGCCTCGTGCCCCACGTGGCAGGTCCTTCGATACCTCAGGACGAACGGGTCATATGGCATCCTGGAGCGAAGAACTGCGGCGCTCTCAGGCCGCACGGTTCTTGTCGTTTGATGGCAACCCGGTATGAGGCGGCGCCGGGAGACCTAGAACCCGAGGCTCGCCAGCAGGTCGTCGACTTCGGTCTGATTCGCCACCACGTCGGTGCGACCCCTGGGGTCGACCACGGGGCCGCTCAGCGCCTGCTCGACCTTGTGGGCCTGCTCGGGCGGCGCGGCCTGCACGAGCAGCTTCACCAGGCTGTCTTCGAGCTCGCTCGCAAGCGACACCACCTTGGCGACCACCTGGCCGGTCAGGTCGTGAAAGTCCTGCGCCATCATGATGTCGGTCAGGTGCACGTCGATGCGCTGCGTCGCGGCTTCGACATCGCCCACGAAATTCATCACCGAACCCGAGGCCACGGCCTTCACCGGATCGGCCACGATGGCCGCGGCCATGCGCCGCGTTTCGCTTGCGATGTTGGCGTGCTCGGCCTTGGCGTTGTCCACCGAGTTGAGCACCTTGTTGGCGGCGGCGCCGGTCTTCTCGGCGATGTAGTTGAGGCGGCTGCGCGCGTCGGGCAGGCCGTCGGCCGCCTGCTGCAGCTTGGGCATGACGCCCAGCTGCGTGAGCGTGTCGTGCAGCTGCCGCGTGATGTGGCCGAGCTGCTGGAACACCTCGGGCGACGCGGCGGCGACAGCCTGCGTGTGCGTGGCGACGGGTGCAGCGGCGACGGCGAGATCGTTCATTTGCATGAGCTGTTTTCCTTCAGGCCGTCGTGGCGAGTTTCTGCATGATCTTGGCCACCTTCTCTTCCAGCGTCGCCTTGGTGAAAGGCTTGACGATGTAGCCGGCGGCACCGTCCTGCGCGGCGCGCACGATGTCTTCCTTGCGGGCTTCGGCCGTCACCATCAGCACCGGCAGATGCTTCAGGGCATCGTCCTTCTTGATGGCGGCCAGCAGGTCGAAGCCGTTCATGTTGGGCATGTTGATGTCGCTCACCACGAAGTCGAACTTGGCGTTCTTCAGCATGGTGAGCGCCACGGCGCCGTCCTCGGCCTCTTCGGCGTTGGTGTAGCCGATCTCCTTGAGGAGTCCGCGCACGATGCGGCGCATGGTGGAAAAGTCGTCGACGATCAGAAACTTCATGTCGTTGGGTGTGCTCATGGACGGTCCTCGCTCAGGCGTGGGGGCTGACGCCGGTGGGCGTTTGGTGGTTTTATCGGGCGTCGGCGGACAAAGTTGAGGGCGTAATGCCGGCATCGTCCGTGCCGGGCAGCGGCGGCTGGGCCGGCACCTCGATCGGCGGCTCGCTTGTGCCGCCGCCGACGTGCAGGACGCGGTCTTCCGCTTCGCGGTTCATCACGATGATGCTGATGCGCCGGTTGGCAGGGCTGAACGGCGTGGCGGCGTCGAACGGCACGCTTGCGGCGAGCCCCTGCACGCGCGCCACCCGGCCTTCGGGCAGGCCGCCGGCGAGCATCTCGCGGCGCGAGGCATTGGCCCGGTCGGACGACAGCTCCCAGTTGCTGTAGCCGCGTTCTCGCCCCGGGAAGGGCGCCGCATCGGTGTGGCCCTCGAGCGTGAGCCGGTTCGGCACCTCGGCCAGCACCTCGCCGATGAGATGCAGCAACTCGCGCATGTAGGGCCGCACCACGGCGCTGCCGCTGTCGAACATCGGGCGGTTCTGCTCGTCCACGATCTGGATGCGCAGTCCGTCGCGCGTCATGTCCAGGCGAATCTGCGATTTCAGCTCCGCCATGCGCGAATTGGCCTCGATCGCCTGCTCGACCTTCTTCTTCAGGTCCTCGAGCCGCTGCTTCTCGAGCGCCTGCCGCTCGCGCACGTCCTTGCGGTCGCGCTCCGCGGCCAGCGCCTGCAGGCTCACCGTGCGACGCGGCGCAGGCACGGCGCCGTTCTTCACGTTGCCGGTGGTGCGCGACAGGTCGTTGCCACCGCCCTTGATGATGTGCGACGAATCGCCCGAGCCGCTGCCGCCGTTGAGCAGCGCCACGCGCAGCGGCGCGTTGAAGAAGTCGGCGATGCCCTTGCGTTCGCCCTCGGTGGTGGAGCCCAGCAGCCACATCAGCAGGAAGAAGGCCATCATCGCCGTCACGAAGTCGGCATAGGCAATCTTCCACGCGCCGCCATGCGGCTTGTGGCCGCCTTTCCTGACGCGCTTGATGATGATCGGCTGCAGCCGCTTCGAATCACCGGCCATATGTCAGCCCCTCGCCGAACGGGTGCGTTCGCCGGTCTTGCAGACCGCGCTGGACCGGGCGGCCCGGCGCTCGCCCCGCTGTGCGCTGGTCATCGCCGGCATCATTTGCGGCCCTTGACGTGGCTCTCGAGTTCGAGAAACGTGGGTCGATCGGTGGAATAGAGCACCTTGCGCCCGAACTCCACCGCCACCTGCGGCGCATAGCCCTGCATGCTGGCGAGCAGCGTGGTCTTGATGCACTGCAGTTCCTTGCTGCCGTCCTCGACCTTCTGCTCCAGCAGCCCGCCCAGCGGCTCGACCACCGCGTAGGCCAGCAGGATGCCGAGGAAAGTGCCGACCAGCGCCGAGCCGATCATGGCGCCGAGGATCTGCGGCGGCTGGCCGACCGAGCCCATGGTGTTCACCACGCCCAGCACGGCGGCCACGATGCCGAAGGCCGGCAGCGCGCCAGCCAGCCGCGTGATCGCCATGGCGGGTGCATTCGCCTCGTGATGGTGCGTCTCGATCTCGCTTTCCATCAGGCTCTCGATCTCGTGGGCGTTGAGGTTGCCCGAGACCATCATGCGCAGGTAATCGGTGATGAACTCGACCACGTGGTGGTCGCCGGCGACGGTCGGGTATTTCTGGAAGATGGCCGAGTTCTCGGGCTCCTCGACGTCCTTCTCGATGGACATCAGCCCTTCCTTGCGCGCCTTCTGCAAGATGTCGTAGAGCAGCGCCATCAACTCCATGTAGCGCGCCTTCGAGTACTTCGAGCCTTTGAGCAGGCCCGGCAGCGCGCTCAGCGTGGCGCGCAGCACTTTCGGCTGATTGGCCACCACGAAGGCGCCCAGCGAGCCGCCGCCGATGGCCATCAACTCAGTGGGCAGCGCATGCAGGATGACGCCGATGTTGCCGCCATGCAGGACGTAGGCGCCGAAGATGCAGCCGAGCGCAACGACGTAGCCGATGATGACGAACATAGGAATGGGGTCCGTGTCTGGCGCCGCGCGGAAAACACAAGCAGGCCGGCGGCGTGTGCCTTCCTTATCGGCGCGCGAACCTTCCGACTTGAGCAGCAGCGCACGCCATCGCCCGCCGTCAGCCCCAAGAAAAAAGCGGACCCCGAAGGGTCCGCCCGAAAGCACAGTTGTTGTGCCAGGAGGAGACAAGCAAGAAAAGATTCGTTGTCCAGCTCCGGTATCGGCCTGTTCGCGCTCGACTTGAGAACCGCCGAAGGTCTGCCCGCTCCGAGGCCCCGCCGCCCTTGTCTGGTGTGTTCTGTCCTTGTTCAGTGCATCTTGATGCCGCCGGCCGCCCGCCCCTTGCCGGCACGCGCCGGCGGGTTGCACAGGCCGCACACGTAGTGGCGCGCAATCTCATGCGGATGCGTGACGAAATGCCCACTGCACTTGGAGCACTTGGTCATGGTGAGCATGCCGTTGTCGACGAACTTCACCAGGCGCCAGGCGCGCGTGACCGACATCAGCGCCTCCAGGCCCTGGGCCGTGGTCTGCTCCAGGTACAGCTGGTACGCCTTGATGACAGTGTCGATCTCGTCGAGCGCGGCCACCTTGTTCAGGTATTCGTGGATGTTCAGGAACAGCGACGCATGAATGTTCGGCTGCCAGGTCATGAACCAGTCGGTCGAGAACGGCAGCTGGCCCTTGCTCGGCGACTTGCCCGCCACTTCCTTATAGAGGCGCAGCAGACGCTCGTACGACAGGTCGGTCTCCGACTCCAGCACCTGCAGGCGGGCGCCCAGATGGATCAGCGTCACGGCGCGGTCGATCTGCTTGGCTTCAGTGAGGATGCTCTTGGTGCGCGTCATGGCGATGCTCTCGGTCGGAAGAACTGCGGTGCGGGTTGTGGAGTCAGGCGGCTTCTTGATGGCGCCCGGCCATCAGGATGCTGGCGTGCAGCCGCGACGTCGTGTCGTTCGCCGCGCTCTTGCCATGGTTGGTGAGCAGGTTCCACACCATGTCGTCGTCCATGCGGAAGCGGCACAGCAGCGTGTTGCCCGAGGCGATCTTCATCATCTGCGCCGGCGACAGCAGCGCGATCAGCGCCGCCGTCTCTTCGCTGATGCCCAGGCGGTACAGCGCCTGGTCGCGGTCCGAGCGGATGAGGCTTTGCGCCAGCATCAGGTACGAAAGATTCGATTCGCGGATTTCGGAAAGGATCTGTTCGGTGTTCATGGCGGGTCTCCGTTCGCTGTGGCTGGCTTGTCTGACTGTCTGGCCGGTGTTTCCGGGTCTGTTCGTCGGGCCGGTGTTCGTCTCAACGTGGAACGGATTCTGAAGACCGGATCAGGACCGCAACATCAGGCCAGTTCTGTGGCTTGAGTCCAGTTTCTTCTGTGGGGCGTGTCAGGCAACTTCCTACACGGACGCCATCACATCAGCCGAAACAACGCCTCAAGTCCCGCCAGCGGTAGCCGAAAACATCCCTTGGCCGAGTCAAAGCCGCGAACAGCGCCAACAACTTCGCCCAAATTTCTGTTGACAAGACCCTCAAGTCGCGTTCGACCCGCTCCGATAACCAGCCAACGGGCCAGAGAAATCGAACCCGGGGTCCGGAACAGCCGGCCGATGGTTTGGACGAGAGCACAACCACAGACCTCTCGCCTCCCGATCAACGGATGACTGCCGCCGGGCGCAGTCTGCGGACAACCGCAGCGCAGCGTGAAAGGCCGCAAGGCCCCAAGCACTGAGGCAATGCCGGCGTCTGCCGGGAGTCACTTTTACTTTTTTGGAGAACCTGATCATGGCTATGTCTGTCAACACCAACATCGTTTCGCTGAATGCGCAACGCAACCTCGGCACGAGCCAGAGCTCGCTGGCCACCTCGATGCAGCGCCTGTCTTCCGGCCTGCGTGTCAACAGCGCCAAGGACGACGCTGCCGGCTTGGCGATCTCGGAGCGCATGGGCGCCCAAGTTCGTGGCCTGACCGTGGCAGCTCGCAATGCCAACGACGGCATCTCGCTGGCACAGACCGCTGAAGGCGCGCTCGGCAAGATCGGCGACATGCTGCAGCGTGTGCGTGAACTGGCCGTGCAATCGGCCAACGCGACCAACAGCGCCGACGACCGTGCCGCCCTGCAGGCCGAAGTCGCTCAGATGAAGGAAGAAATCGGCCGCGTCGCCGAGCAGACTTCGTTCAACGGCACCAAGCTGATCGACGGCTCGTTCCAGGCCGCCTCCTTCCAGGTCGGCGCCAACCAGGGCGAGACGATCCGCTTGTCGGACATCGCCAACGCCAGCCTGAGCGCATTGGGCAGCTGGACCAGCGTGGACACGCCGTCCGCGCCGGTGACCGGTGTCGCGCCGGCGGGTACGGGCGCAGCAGCCGCCGTGCCGGCCACGGCGACCGATTCGACGGCTTCGGGCGCCTACACGATCGCTGCATCCACGACGGCGACCGATGCGTTCCAGTTCTCCATCGACGGCACGGTCGTTTCCGACAACGTGGTCGCCTCGGCCACTGCCGGCCAGATCGATACCGACATCGCCGCATTCGTGGCCGCCAGCAACGGCGCCTACACGCAAGCCGGAACGGTGGCCGGCGGCGACCTGGTGATCTCCAAGGCCGACGGCACCGACCTGGTCATCGCCACCTCGTTCTCCGACGCCGTGGGTTCGACAGCTGCTGCTGCCGGCACCACCTCGGACGGCACGTTCGCCACCGCCATCGTCGGCACCCACACCGGCGGCACGCCGGCCGTGGCGGCCGTGCCCGCCACCTTCTCGGCCATCGCCGCAGGCGAGCTGACCATCAACGGCACCAACATCGTCGTCGGCGCCGCCGCCGATGCCGCTACCCGCCTGACGGACCTGACGACCGCCATCAACGCCCAGAAGGCAACGACCGGCGTGACGGCCTCCATCGTCAGCGGTGCGCTCACGCTCACCTCCACCGGTGGCACGGGCGACATCAACGTCGCTGGCACTGCTGCCACGGCGCAGGCCGGCCTGACCGTGGCCGACAGCTTGCACACCGACGGCACGGCCCAGACCGGCTTCGCCTCGCTGGACATCTCCACGGTGGCAGGCGCGAACAACGCCATGCTGGCGATGGACGCCGCGATCAAGGACGTCAACTCGGCACGCGGCACGCTGGGTGCGGTGCAAAGCCGGTTCGAGAACGCGATCTCCAACATCCAGGCCACGTCGGAAAACCTCTCGGCTGCTCGCGGCCGGATCGTGGATGCCGACTTCGCATCGGAAACGGCCAACCTGTCGCGTGCGCAAATCCTGCAGCAAGCCGGCACGGCCATGATCGCCCAGGCCAACCAGCTGCCGCAGCAAGTGCTGTCGCTGCTGCGCTGAGCCCGCGGCCGGCGCGAGCCGGCTTCTTTCAGCTCCGCTTCGAGCCCCGTACCGAAAGGTGCGGGGCTTTTCTCGTTTTGAACTGGCCCTTGATTCGCCTGCTTTTCGCCGAATCGCCGCGGCGCCCTGGCCGAAGAATGGAGCTTCGTACCGCGGCACCCCGGCGCTCGAGCCGGAACATCGATTCAACAGGAGCGCCTCATGCCAATGACCATCAACACGAACATCGTTTCGCTGAATGCGCAACGCAACCTCAACACCAGCCAAAGTTCGCTGGCCACTTCGATGCAGCGCCTGTCTTCCGGCCTGCGCGTCAACAGTGCGAAGGACGACGCCGCCGGCCTCGCGATTGCCGAGCGCATGAACACCCAGGTGCGCGGCCTGAACGTGGCGGCACGCAACGCCAACGACGGCATCTCGCTGGCACAGACCGCTGAAGGCGCGCTCGGCAAGATCGGCGACATGCTGCAGCGTGTGCGTGAACTGGCCGTGCAGTCGGCCAACGCGACCAACAGCGCCGACGACCGTGCCGCCCTGCAGGCCGAAGTCGCTCAGATGAAGGAAGAAATCGGCCGCGTCGCCGAACAGACCTCGTTCAACGGCACCAAGTTGCTCGACGGCACTTTCCAGGCGGCGGCTTTCCAGATCGGCGCCAATCAAGGCCAGATGATCACCATCGCGGAGATCACCAACGCCAGCCTCAGCGCACTGGGCAGCTGGACCAGCGTGGACACGCCGTCCGCGCCGGTGACCGGTGTCGCGCCGGTGGGTACGGGCGGGTCGGCCCTTGTGGCTGCCACGCCGACCGACTCGACGGTCTCGGGCGCCTATGTGATCGCTGCGTCCACGACCGCGACCGATGCGTTCCAGGTGTCCATCGACGGCGCGGTCGTTTCCGACAACGTGGTCGCCTCGGCCACTGCCGGCCAGATCGACACCGACATCGCCGCATTCGTGGCCGCCAGCAACGGCGCCTACACGCAAGCCGGAACGGTGGCCGGTGGCGACCTGGTGATCACCAAGGCCGACGGCACCGACCTGGCCATCACCACGTCGTTCTCCGATGCCGTGGGTTCGACCGCTGCTGCTGCCGGCACCACCTCGGACGGCACGTTCGGCGCGGGCTTCGTTGCCACTCACACCGGCGGCACGCCGGAGGTGCCGGCCGTGGCCGCCACCTTCTCGGCCATCGCCGCAGGCGAGCTGACCATCAACGGCACCAACATCACCGTCGGCATCGCCGCCGATGCCGCCACGCGCCTGGCGGACCTCGCCACGGCCATCAACGCCGCTCGCGACACGACCGGCGTGATGGCCGAAGTCGTCGGCGGAGCACTCGAACTCACCTCCATCGGCGGCACGGGCGACATCAACGTCGCCGGTACCGCTGCCACGGTACAGGCCGGCCTGACTGTGGCCGACAGCCTGCACACCGACGGCACGGCCCAGACCGGCTTCTCCGCGCTCGACATCTCCACCGTGGAGGGCGCAAACAACGCCATGCTCGCAATGGACGCCGCGTTGAACGACATCAACTCGGCGCGCGGCACGCTGGGCGCGGTGCAAAGCCGGTTCGAGAACGCCATCTCCAACATCCAGGTAACAGCGGAGAACCTGACCGCCGCACGCGGGCGGATCATGGACGCCGACTTCGCGATGGAAACGGCGAACCTGTCGCGCGCCCAGATCCTGCAGCAGGCCGGCACCGCGATGGTGGCCCAGGCCAACCAGCTGCCGCAGCAGGTGCTGTCGCTGCTGAAGTAAAGCGCCGAGAGCGCGCGCGCCGGTGCGCGCCCTCCTTCAAATCGCGAGCCTGCCCTTCCGGCGCCGATACGCACCGGACGCGCGGGCTCAAGTTCTTGCGCGAACTGCCGATCAAGACGTTTCACACTGAGGTCTTCCCATGGCGATTTCATCCCCCGGCATCGGCAGCGGTCTCGACGTCGACAGCATCGTGAGCCAGCTGGTCGCGCTCGAACGCAGGCCGATCACCCTGCTGGAGACGGCGAAGACCAAGCTCGACAGCCAGCTGTCGTCGGTCGGCTTGCTGCAGAGCTACATGGGCAACCTGCAGTCGGCCGCCGGCGTGCTGGCACAGGGCGACTTCTGGACCAAGAACGCCGCCACGAGCAGCGATGCAGCGTCCGTGTCCGTGTCGGCACGTGCAGGCGCCACACCGGCGAGCTACAGCATCGAGGTGACGAACCTGGCGACGGCTCAGTCCCTGTCGTCAGCGGTGATCACCGACACCACGAACGTGGGCACGGGCACGCTCAGCATCACGCGCGGCGGCGTGGAAGTGCAGGTGGAGATCGGCGCTGGGGAGAACTCGCTCGAAGCGATGCGAGACAAGATCAACGCCGCGGACGCCGGCGTCACCGCCTCGATCGTGCAGGATGGCGCGGGGCCGCGCCTCGTGTTCACCGGCACCGAAACAGGTGCGGCCAACGCGGTCACGGTGTCCGTTGCCGATGCGACGGGGCAACTCGGCGCGCTGGCCTATCCCGGCGGCATGACGGAGAACCGGGCCGCCGCAGATGCGGCGTTCACCGTCAACGGCCTGGCGCTCACGTCGGCCAGCAACAAGCTCGAGAACGTGGTCGACGGGCTGGATCTCACGCTGTCCAAGATCACCGAGTCGCCCGTGACGGTGAAGGTGAGCAACGACAGCGCGGCGCTGCGCAAGGGCATCAATGATTTCGTGAGCGCCTACAACGCCATCAACAGCTTTCTCAGTACGCAGACCCGGTACGACGAAGCGACCAAGAGTGCCGGCGCGCTGCAGGGCGACCGCACGGCCGTGAGCCTGCAGTACAAGCTGCGCAGCCTTGCGGCGCAGTCGGGCGACGCATCGTCGGCCTTCGGGCGCTTGTCCGACATGGGCATCGCGCTGCAGCGCGACGGCTCGCTGAAGGTCGAGAGTGAAACGAAGCTCACCGCGGCGCTGGCCGACCCGGCCGAGTTGTCGAAGGCCTTCACCACGGCTGATAGCGGGCTGGCGCACGGCTTCAAGGGTCTGGCCGACAGCATGCTCGGCGTCGAAGGACAGCTCACGTCGCGGGCCGACGGCCTGCGAGCCAGCGTCAAGCGCAACGAGGACAACCAGGACCGCCTCGAGGACCGTGTGGCGCGCACAGAACAGCGCCTGCTCAGGCAGTACCAGGCGCTCGACGCAAAGATGGGCGTGTTGACCAATCTGTCGAGCTACGTGACGCAGCAGATGGACATGCTGAGCAGCATGTACACGCGCGACAAGTGAGCCTGATCGGCAACGAGGCGCCGCGCCCTTTGGGGGCGGGCGCCTCTTTTGCGTTCTGAAGCAGCCAAACGGCCAGAAAAACAGCGGCAAACAGCGGTTTCGAGCCCTCAAGCGCTGCGCGTAGCTGGCCGATAACCCTGCAACACCGCAGCAATCAGGCCCCCAGGAGCACCATGTACGCCGCAGCCGCATCCCCTTTCAGCACCCGTGCCTCGCAAGGCTTCACCAACAGCTACCGCAGCGTGGGTCTCGAGACCGGCGTCGAGGCCGCCTCACCGCACCGTCTGGTGGCGATGCTGTTCGATGGCGTGCTCGAGTCCATCGCCCATGCACGCGGCGCAATTCAGGCCGGACAGATCGAAGCCAAGGGCCGCGCCATCGGCCGTGCCGTGCGCATCATCGAAGAAGGCCTGAAGGGCAGCCTGGACGCGAACGGCGGCGGCGCGCTGGCGGCCGACCTGGGCCAGCTCTACGGCTATGTCGTCCAACGCCTGACCTACGCCAACCTGCGCAACGACAGCGCCGCGCTCGACGAATGCCAGCGCCTGATCGAACCACTGCGCGAGGCCTGGGCCTCGATCGCGCCGCAAGTCGCGGCGGCCCCGCGTTGAACCGTTTGCACTTCTCGACCCAACCACTTCCGGGGCCGACCATGAACGCCAGTCTCCTGAACTACTACGAAGCCATCGAAAAGGCGAGCTCCGACATGCTCGAAGCCGCCCGCACGGGCAACTGGGACCACGTGGTCAAGCTCGAGGGCGCCTGCGCGCTGCTGATCTCGCAGCTCAAGCACGCCGCCGCGAAGGAGGCGCTGGGTGCCGAGGAAGCGCAGCTCAAGTCGCGCATCATGCAGCGCATCCTCGTCAACGACGCCGAGATCCGCCAGCTCGCCGAGCCCTGGCTCGAAGACCTCGACAACCTGATGGCCGGGCGGCCCAAGACGTTGCATTGAGCCTTGCACTGAGCCCGCACCGAGCAGATCACGCCGTGGACACCCTGCCGATGCCGCTGGACGCCGTGGCCGCAGCGCATGGTGGGCTGGACGACTTTCGGCTCACGTCCGTCGCCGAGATCGGCGCCATGCTCAAGCGCCTGCTCGACGGCAACGTGACGCTCGGCCTGAACGCCTCCGACGGCAGCTCGCTCAGCGCGACGCTGTGGACCATCGATTCGGCGCGCGGGCACATCAGCTTCAACCCCGACCTGCACGACCCCAACCTCGCGCGCTTCGTCGAGGCCGACGAAGCCGTGGTCGTGGGCTATCTCGACAGCGTGAAGCTGCAGTTCGACGTGGGCGACCTGGTGATGGTGCACGGCGCAAAGGCCAGCGCGCTGAGCTGCGCCTTCCCGCGCGAGATGTACCGCTTCCAGCGCCGCAACGGCTTTCGCGTGCGGCCGGTGCTCAATGCCTCGCCGATGGCTCGGCTGCGCCACCCGATGATTCCCGATATGCAGCTCGCGCTGCGCATGCTCGATGTCAGCATCGGTGGCTGCGCCCTGCTGCTGCCAGACGACGTGCCGCCGCTTTCACCCGGCGTGCTCATCAACGGCGTGCTGCTGGAACTCGATGCCGACACGCGGGTGAACGTGTCGCTGCGCGTGCAGCACGTCACCTCGCTGAACCCGGAATCGCACGCGGTGCGGCTCGGCTGCGAGATGGCCGAAGTCGGCAGTGCCGGCGTGCGGGCGCTGCAGCGCTACATCGACCTCACGCAGAAGCGGCGGCGGTTGATGGTGCTGGATTGACGTTGCGCGGCCGATAGGGACCGTTCGGCGCGGCGTACGGTAGACGGTAGGCCGTGTTTCAGGCGGGCAGAATGCCCGCTGGCATGGCCCCTCGAAGTTCCGCCGCATGACCTCCCCGCTTTCCCCCGCGCAGTGCACGTCGCTGGCCGACGTGCGCCGCGAGATCGACCGTCTCGACCGCGACATCGTGCGCCTGCTGGCCGAGCGCGGCCACTACGTGCTGGCCGCCGCCCAGTTCAAGCGCAACGCGGCCGAAGTGCAGGCGCCCGAGCGCGTCGAGCAGGTGATCGCCAACGTGCTGCGCCTGGCCGCCGACGAAGGCGCGATCCCCGACGTGGTCGAGCGCGGCTACCGCGCCCTCATCGCCGCCTACACCGACGCCGAGCGCGCGCACCGGGAGCCGCGCGCATGATTGCCGTGGTCCGCAGCGAGCGGCCGGCAATGGCTGCCGACGTGGACGCCGCCATCTCAGCCATCGACCGCAGCCCCGGCGTGTGGCTCGGCTGCGATGTCGACGTGCCGGGCCTGTACCGGCGCGAGGCGTCGGCGGCGCTCGACGCGCTGCTCGCCGTCTACCTCGACGGCCGCCTGCTGCGCGTCGTGCCGCACGGCGGCCTCGGCCGCGCACTGGCCGCGCAGCTGCTGCCGCTGGCGCCGTTCGAGCGCATTGACGGCCGGCTCGAACTGCGCTTCGCGGCCGGCGAGGGGCAGGACGGCGTTCACCCGGCGATCACGCTGCTGCGCGACGTGCTGGCCCTCTTTGAAACGCAGCCGGCCGAACTCGGCCTGTACGGCTTGCTCGCCTTCGACTACTACCGCCTCTCGCGCGCCGACGAGCTGCCCGATGACGGGCGCCGCCGCGTCGCGCTCATCCTGCCGCAGCGCGTGCTGCTGTCGAGCGATGCCGGCGCGCGCTGGGTCGAGTTCGACTTCCCCGGCCTCGCGCCTGTCGACGGCCCGCAGGCCGAGGCACCGGCCGCACGGTTCGAGCGCCACGCGGACGACCACCCGCCCGGCGGCCATGCGAAGGCGGTGGCGCGCGGCGTCGAGCTGATGCAGCGCGGCGAGCTGTGCTCGCTGGTGTTGTCGCAGACCTTCCGTCGCGAGACCGCGGTCGACGCCGCCGACGCCTTCACGCGCCTGCGCCGCGACAACGCCTATCCGGCGATGTTCTTCGTCAACGCCGGCGGCGGCGAGCGCGTGTTCGGCGCGTCGCCCGACATCCAGGTGCGCGCCGACGCGCAATGGGTGGAGACGGCACCGGTGTGCGGCACCTTCCGCCGCGGTGCCGATGCCGTAGACGACTACGCGCAGGCCAAGAGCCTCGTCACCTCGGCGGTCGACGAAGCGTCGCTCGCCGTGTGCGCCGACTCCGACCGCAACGACAAGGCGCTGGTGTGCGTGCCCGGCAGCGTGGAGCAGGTGTCGCGGCGGCGCATCCACTTCTTCTCGACCATCATCCACGCCATCGACCACACGCGCGGCCGTCGTCGCGCCGACGTCGATGGCTTCGACATCGTGCTCGCCCACGCCACGCCGGCCACCGTGACCGGCATGCCCAAGCGCGCGGCGCGCCTGGCGATCGCCGACATCGAGCCCGGCTGGCGCGGCTGGTACGCCGGCGCGGCGGTGCGCATCGGCGCCGATGGCAGCTGCGAGGCGCTCACCATGCTGCGCTTCGCGCGCCTCGTCGACGGCTGGGCCGAGGTGCGCACCGGCGGCAGCCTGCTTGCCGATTCCGACCCGGTGCGCGAAGAAGAAGAGACACAGCTCAAGGCGCAGACGATGTTCCGCGTGCTCGCCGGCCAGTCGCCGCGCGCAGCGGCGCCCGCGCCAACCGCGGCGCCGCGTGGCCATGCCGTGCGCTATGTCGACGGCGGCGATGCGTTGGCGGCTCTGGCGCGCGAGGCGCTGGTGCAGGCCGGCGCCACATTCGATGAGCGCGCTGCGCTGACGGTGCTCGGCGACGGCCCGCTCGAGGCGTTGCGCGAACGCGAACCCGTGGCCGGCCCGCTGCTCGCGCTCAACAACGCCGCGCTCGCGCTGCTGGCGCGCGACGGCGCCGTGCTCGAAGCGCTGGCGCAGCCGCAGTTCGGCCGAGCGCTCGCGAGCACGGCCGCGGCCGACGGGCCGCTTGCCGCGCTCGGCGACTTCGATGCCGGGCTGTATTCCACCTCGCGGATCACCGCCCTGCCGCCGGGCTGGACGCTCGCCGCGCAAGGCGCCGACAGCCGCGTTGTCGCCGCCTGCCATGCGGGCAGGCGCGCCGTCGCCCTGCTGTTCCGCCCGGACGCCACGGTGTCGCTGCGCCACGCCGCGGGCCGGCGCTGCCTCGCCGCGGCGCTCGACTGGCTCGAACCCTGAATCCCCACCACACGGAGACACACCATGTTCCACAGCATCCGCAACCGCCGAAGCTCGCTGCTTGCCCTGGCCGCCCTCACGATGCTGGTCGCCGCGCCGGCCGCCGCGCAGACGGCGTGGCCGACGCATCCGGTACGCATCGTCGTGCCCTACGGCGCCGGCTCGTCGCCCGACGTGCTGATGCGCATCATCAGCGAGAAGCTTGCGCCGCGACTGGGCCAGCCGATCGTCATCGAGAACCGCGCCGGCGCCGGCGGCAACACCGGCACCGACCACGTCGCCAAGGCGCAGCCCGACGGCTACACCTTCCTCGTGAGCACCAACGGCCCGCTGGTCTACAGCACCGTGTTCAACCACAAGCTGCCCTACGACCCGTTCAAGGATCTCGCCCCTGTCACGCTCGCCGGCGGCCAGCCCAACGTGTGCGCCGTGTCCAACGACCTGGGCGTGAACAACGTCAAGGAATGGGTGGCGGCGATGCGCCGCGAACCGGGCAAGTTCAACTATTCGTCGACCGGCGTCGGCTCCATGTCGCACCTGACCATCGAGATCCTCAAGCTGAAGACGAACTCGTTCGCCGTGCACCTGCCGTACTCCTCGTCGCCGAAAGCGGTCATGGCCGTGATGCAGGGCGACGTGCACTTCGCCTGCGTGCCGCCGGTGGCCGTGATGCCGCAGGCCAAGGCCGGCAAGGTGAAGGCGCTGGCCGTGACCACCAAGAACCGCAGCCCGCTCGCGCCGGAACTGCCGACGATGCGCGAAGCCGGCTTCCCCGAGATCCAGGCCATGGCGTGGATGGCGGTGATGGCACCGGCAAAGACGCCGCCCGAGATCATCGAGCGCATGAACCGCGAGATCGTGGCCGTGCTCAAGGACCCGGAGGTGCGCGAGAAGCTCGCCGTCGCCTACATGGAGCCGATCGGCTCCACGCCCAAGGAACTGGCCGACTTCATGGTCGAGGAGCGCACGCGCTGGGCGCCGGTGATCAAGCACGCCGGCCTGAAGGTCGATTGATGACTCCGGTCCTCGAGCCCGCCCGCGCCACGCCGCTCTACGGCGAGTTCGATGTGGTCGTGCTCGGCGGCGGGCCGGCGGGCATCGCCGCCGCGGCATGCGCGGCGCGCAACGGCGCGCGCACGCTGCTGGTGGAGCGCTACGGCTTTCTCGGCGGCATGGGCACGGCGGCCGGCGTCACCAACTTCTGCGGCCTGCATGCCAATGTGCACGGCGAGATCCGCCAGGTGGTGCACGGCATCGCCGACGACCTGCTCGATCGCATGCGTGCACTGGACGGCCTGAACGAGCCGCACCTCGTGCTCGGCAAGATCCACGCACAGGCCTACGACATGTCGGCCTTCAAGTGCGCCGCCGACGCGCTGCTGCTGGACGCCGGCGCGCAACTGCTGTTCCATGCGCTGGGCGCCGGCGTGGTGAAGCACGACGACGGCCGGCTCGACGCGCTGCTGCTCGAAACCAAGTCGGGCCGCGTCGCCGTGCGGTCGCACCTGTTCATCGACTGCTCGGGCGACGCCGACCTCGCGCACTGGGCCGGCGTTCCTACCGAAAAGGGTGATGCGCAAGGGCAGCTGCTCTACCCGACGCTGATGTTCCGCGTCGGCAACGTCGACGCCGAGCGCGCCGGCGAGGCCTGGCGCAGCATCCCGCAGTTGATGGACAAGGCCGAGGCGAGCGGCGATTTCCACTTCCCCCGCCGCGGCGCCATCGTGCGGCCGCAGCGCCATGCCTACGAATGGCGCGTCAACGTGACGCAGATGAAGAACGCGGACGGCTCGGCGACCGACGGCACCGATGCGCCATCGCTCAGTGCCGGCGAGGTCGAGGGCCGGCGGCAGATCGTCGACTACCTGCGCTTCCTGCGCGAGCGGGTGCCGGGCTTCGAGCGCGCCTATGCGCTCGACATCGCGCCGCAACTGGGCATTCGCGAGACGCGACGCCTCGTCGGCGAGGCCATGCTCAGCGGCGACGACGTGCTCGGCTGCGCGAGCTTCGCCGACAGCATCGGCGTCAACGGCTGGCCGCTGGAGCAGCACGTGGCGGGCGACGTGCACTGGGGCTGGCCGCCGATTCCCGAATCACGCGGCTACAACCAGCTGCCCTTGCGCATGCTGCTGCCGCGCCTGGCGACGGCCGGCGGCGCGAGCAACCTGTTTGTTGCCGGGCGCTGCGCCTCGATGACGCACGAGGGCCAGTCGGCCGCGCGCGTGAGCGGCGCCTGCTTCGTGATGGGCCAGGCCGCGGGCACGGCGGCGGCGCTGGCGCTGCGCCGCGGTGTCACGCCGCACGCGCTGCCGGCGGAAGAACTTCAGGTCGCGCTCACGGCGCAGGGGGCGTTTCTCGGGTAGCTCGAACGGTTCTCGCCGATCGATCGCAAGGCGGCATCAGCTCGTCGGGGCGTTGGCCTCGCGAGCCAGCTTCGGCAGTAGCTGCATCGCCTGCTTCGCAAGCGCCGTCGGCCGCTTGCTCGACGACACCGCGAGGCACAGCACGCTGGTCAAGCGCGGCTCGGCCAGCGGCCGGGCGACCAGCTGATCGGCATGGCCGGAAGCCGTGACGGCGCTTGCCGTCAGCACCGCATAGCCGTAGCTCGCGCACACCAGCTCGATGATCGACGACACGCTCGACACCTCCCACGCGATGTCGAGCTTGATGCCCGACAGCGCCGCCTGCGTCTCCAGCAGCTTGCGGATGGCATGCGAGCGCTCGGGCACGATCAGCGGATAACGCGGCAGCTCGGCCATCGGCACGGGCTCGGCCGCGTTGCGCTTGCCGCGCCGTGTCTTTGGCACCGGGCCGACGAGGCACAACTCTTCTTCCAGGATCGGCGTGGTCTCGATCGCCGCCTGCCCCTCGGGGTTGTGCAGCAGGCCGATGTCGACTCGGCCGCTCGCGATCCATTCGGCGATGTGCGCCGACAGACCCTCCACCACGGCGAGCTGCGCACGCGGCAACTGGCGCTTGAAGGCGTCGATCAACGGACGCGTGAGCTGGCGGCCGATGCTGGGCGGCAGGCCGATCACGATGCGACCACCCGGCTCGCCGCGGCGCGCCTCGATATCGTCGCGTGCGCGGGTGACGAGCTGCAGGATGGCCACGCTGTGCTCGAACACGCGGTTGCCGGCATCGGTGAGGCACACGCCGCGTCCGTTGCGCAGCAGCAGCGTCTCGCGCAGGTCGGTCTCCAGCGCCCGCACCTGCCGGCTGAGCGCCGGCTGCGCGATCTGCAGCACCATCGCGGCCTTGCTGAAGCTGCCCAGTTCCGCGACGCGGACAAAGTATTCGAGCTGCTTCAGGTTCATCGGGCACGGCGTTCCGGCGCCGGCGGCGGCGCCCCGCGGGGATCTTAAGCGCGCCGCGTCTATGCCCCTCAGCAACTGCGCCGCGATTGCCGCGTTTTTCCGACTATCGCGAGAGCCGTGATCGGACAAGAATCGAACGAGCCCGAAGCCTTTCGCCATGCTGCCGAACCCGACCCCGCAACTCGTCTCCGAACGGCGTTCCGCCGGCACCGGCGCATCGGCGCAGCGGCAACCCTCGGTACTCGGCGCGCGCCCCGCGCTGCCGGTGGACCGCACCGACATCCAACGTGCCGGCCAGTCGCTGGCCGAGCGGGTCGAGGCCGGCGAGATCGAGGTCTGCACCCTGCTGCTGCGCCTCGATGGCCTGGCCGACCTGCGGCAACGCCACGGCGACGCCACGGCCACTTATCTCTGTACCGAACTCATCCGCCGCCTGCTGCGCTGCACGCGCGCGCAGGATGTGGCCGGGCGCTGCGCCGACAACGACGACGCCATCGTGCTGCTGCTGCCCTGTGCGCCGGCCGAGGCCGAGGCGCTCGGCCACCAGCTCGCTGCGCGGGCCCGAACCGAACTGTCGCGCCCCGTGCAGTACCGCACGCTTGGCCTTCGCGTGACCTGCAGCGTCGGCCGCGCACGCTGGCAACAGCACGGCGGCTCGCTGGATGCCGCGATCGAGCAGGCTCGCCAGGCGCTGCGCACCTCCGAGGCCCCCCGCATGCCGGCACTGCCCGCACGCTTCGTGCTCGGCGCGGAGTGAATATCTCCCTCTCCCCGCTGGGGAGAGGGCTGGGGTGAGGGGCCGGGGCGATCCGACGGCCGTCGCGCTTCGCGCGCCCTCACACCCACCCTCTCCCAGAGGGAGAGGGAGTCAATATCAGCGTCAATGCGCGCCACCGCCGGCGCCCGCCCCACCCGGCCCCGGCTCAGGCTTCGCCAGCCACACCAGCACGATCAGCACCACGAACAGTCCCGCCGACAGGTAGAACAGGTCGGTCGCCGCCATCGTGAAGGCCTGCTGGTCGATGAGCCGGTTGACGATCGCCAGCGCCTGCTCGCGCGTGTTGCCCGCGGCCTGCAGTTGCGCGAGCGTCTGCATCGCCGTCTCGTTGCCGCGGTTGATGGCCTCGGCCAGGTGCGCGTGGTGCATGGCTGCGCGCCGCTCCCACAAGGTGGTGAACAGCGAAGTGCCCACTGCACCCGCCGTGATGCGCACGAAGTTCGACAGCCCCGCCGCCGCCGGCATGCGCTCGGGCGTGAGTCCGGAGAACACGATGGCCTGCAGCGGAATGAAGAAGAACGCCATCGCCGCACCCTGCAGGAGCGTGGGGATCAGCACCGTCTCGAAATCGGTGTCGGTGTTGAAGCGCGAGCGCATCCACAGCACCAGCGCGAAGCCGAGAAACGCCACGGTGGCGAGCCGACGCGGGTCGACGTGCGCCACCTTCTTGCCGACCCAGGGCGAGAGCACGATGGCCAGCAGCCCCACCGGCGCGAGCGCCATGCCGGCGAGGCTGGCCGTGTAGCCCATGTACTGCTGCAACCACAGCGGCAGCAGCACCACGTTGCCGAAGAACACGCCGTAGGCGATGGACAGCGCGAAGGTGGCCGTGGTGAAGTTGCGCTGGCCGAACAGCCGCAGGTCGATGATGGGATGCGCGTCGGTCAGCTCCCAGATCAGGAAGAACACGAAGGCCACAACCGCGACGACGGCCAGCGTCACGATCTGGCTCGAGGCGAACCAGTCGTGCTCCTTGCCGAGGTCGATCATGATCTGCAGCGAGCCGACCCACAGCACCAGCAGCGCCAGGCCCACGCCGTCGAGCCGCACGCGGCGCGGGCCGGGGTCGCGCGTGCGGTAGATCGACCAGGTGATGGCGGCTGCAACCAGGCCCACGGGGATGTTGATGTAGAAGATCCACGGCCACGACACGTTGTCGGTGATCCAGCCGCCGAGCAGCGGCCCGGCCACTGGCGCAACCAGCACCGTCATCGCCCACATCGCCATCGCCACGCCGGCCTTGGCGGGCGGGTAGCTGGCGAGCAGCAGCGTCTGCGACAGCGGGATCGTCGGCCCCGACACCAGCCCCTGCAGCACGCGAAAGAAGATCAGCGATTCGATGTTCGGCGCCATGCCGCACAACCACGACGCCAGCACGAACAGCAGGATGGAAGCGGTGAAGAGCCGCACCTGCCCGAAGCGCTGCGTCAGCCAGCCGGTGAGCGGCACCGAGATCGCGTTGGCGACGGCAAACGAGGTGATGACCCAGGTGCCCTGCGCCGGGCTCACGCCCATGTCGCCGGCAATCGCCGGGATCGACACGTTCGCGATCGACGTGTCGAGCACGTTCATGAAGGTCGCGAGCGACAGCGCGAGCGTGCCCAGCACCAGCTTGCCGCCGGTGAGGGGCGCAAAGGCCTGCTGTGCCGTCGGATGCCGCGGCGGCGCGGCGGGCGGGGATGCGCCGTCGGGCACCGCGGGGTTGGCGGCGTTCGTCACGTCCGCACGCTCAGGGCTGCTGCGCCGGCTTCGCGGCCGATGCAGCGACCACCCGTGCGTCGGCGGGCTGCGCTCTACCCACCGCCGGCTTCGGCGCCGCGGCACGCGCGGTCGTGGCGCGGGTCGTCACCGCCCGCCCGAGATTGGCCGCGATGATGTCGGCCACGATGCGGTCGGCGCTCTCGCGCTGCGGCTCGAACACCTGCGTGCGCGCGCTGCGCGACGAGGCGGCGGCAGCCAGCGGCTCGCCGCCCTGCGCGGCGATGTCCACCGTGGCGAGCATCGACAGCCCGACGCGCAGCGGATGGGCAGCCAGTTGCTCTGCATCGAGTTCGATGCGCACCGGCACGCGCTGCACCACCTTGATCCAGTTGCCGGTCGCGTTCTGCGCCGGCAGCAGCGCGAAGGCCGCGCCTGTGCCGGCACCGAGCCCGGCCACGCGGCCGTGGTACTCGATCGTGTCGCCGTAGAGGTCGGCACTCAGCGTCACCGGCTGGCCGATGCGCATGCGGCGCAGCTGTGCTTCCTTGAAGTTCGCCTCCACCCACACCTGATCAAGCGGAATGATGGACATCAAGGGCGCTCCGGCGGCGATGCGCTGGCCCACCTCCACGCTGCGTCGGGCCACCTGGCCGGCGAGCGGCGCGACCACCTCGGTGCGCGCCAGTGCCAGCCACGCCTCGCGCACCGCGCCGGCGGCGCGCTGGACGTTCGGATGCTGGTCGACGTTCGTGCCGTCAGTGAGCGCACGGTTGCTCGCCGCCTGTTCGCGCGCCGCCGCCCAGGCGGCCTGCGCCCCGGCGAGTGCGCTCTTCGCCGCCGTGAGCGTGTCTTCGGCGTGCTTCATCTCCTCGCCGCCGACGGCGCCGGTGGCCAGCAGCGGCCGCCGCCGCTCGACATCGGCGGCGGCGCGCGCGAGGTTGGCCCGGGCGCGCGCCACCTCGGCCTCGTGCAGGCTGCTGGTGGCCGCAAGCGCCGCGTTGTTGGCGTAGAGCGTGCGCACCTCGCGCACCGTCTGCGCAAGCTGCGCCTCGGCGCGTTCGAGCGCGAGTTGTGCATCACGCCGGTCGAGCTTCACGAGGGGCTGGCCGGCATTCACCGTGTCGGTGTCGTCGGCAAGCACTGCGACCACCGTGCCCGCGATCTGCGGCGTGAGCTGCACCACCGGCGCCTGCACGTAGGCGTTGTCGGTGGACTCGAAATGGCGCGAATGCAGCCACCAGTAGCCGCCGTAGGCCATGCCGGCCAGCAGCACGGCGGCGGTGGCGATCAGCATCGCCGGGCGGCGCTTGGGCGAAGTGGCGGGCGCGGCGGGCGCGGCTGCGTCGTGAGTGTCCTGACTCATCGGTGATCTTTCGGTTCGTGTTCGGTTCAGCGCAGTGTGGAGGCCGGCACGGCCGCAACAGCCGGCAGCGCGGCATCGGCGCCCGGCCGGTAGCCGCCGCCGAGCGCGCGGGTCAGCGCCACTTCGGCGGCCAGGTGCCGCGCCTTCAGCTCCACGCTCGCGCGCCGCTGCGCGATCACGTTGCCTTCGGCGGTCAGCACAACGAGGAAGTTGCCGAGCCCGGCGCGGTAGCGCTGCAGCGCGAGATCGAAGGCCGATTCGGCGGCGGCCAGTGCCTTGACCTGCTCGGCCTCTTGGCGCTCGAGCGACTGCAGCGACGACACCTCGTCGGCCACCTCGCGCAGCGCCTGCAGGAGCGCATCGTTGTAGCCGTCCACCGCGGCATCCACCTCGGCGCTGCGCGCTTGCAGGTTCGCCCGCAGCCGCCCGCCGTCGAAGATCGGCAGGCGCAGCGCCGGGCCGGCGCCGTAAACCTGGCTGCCGCTTTCCACGAGGCGGTCGAGGCCGAGGCTGGACAGCCCCGCGAAGGCGACGAGGTTGATGTTGGGATAGAACTGCGTGCGCGCCAGATCCACGTCCTTCAGCGCCGCCTCGACCCGCCAGCGCTGCGCGACCAGATCGGCGCGTCGCCCGATCAGATCGGCCGGCAGCCCCTGCGGCAAAGGATGGGGCGTGACGGCCGCGAGCGGCGGCGCGAATTCCGCGAGCGCATGCGGCCCCTGCCCGCTCAAGGTGGCAAGGGCATGGCGGGTTCTGGCGATCTGCTCGCCGAGGGCTTCGATCTGCACCCGCGTCTGCGCGATCACGCCTTCGGCCTGGCGCTGCTCGACAGTGGTGTCCAGCCCCGCGGCTATGCGCTGGCGCACCAGCGACAGCACCTGTTCGCGCTGGTGCAGGCCGTGCTGCAACAACCGGCGCAATTCGAGCTGGCGACCGAGATTCACGTACGCGGTGGCGATGTTGCCGGCCAGCAGCAGCTCGGCCGCATGGCGCTCGGCCTGCGCGGCGCGCAGGCGGCCGATGGCCGCATCGAGCGCGGCGCGCTGGCGGCCGAAGAGATCGATCTCCCAGCTCGCCGAGAACTGCGCACTGTTGTTCCACTCGATCGATCCGGCCAGCGGCGCGGGCACCATGCCGTTCTTCGTGAAGCGCTGGTTCGTCAGGTCCACGGCCGCGTTCACCTGCGGGCGGCGCGCGGCACCGGCGGCATCCACCGCCGCTTCGGCCTGGACGATGCGCGCCTGCACCGCCGCCAAGCCCGGCTGCTCGGCGAGCGCGTGTGCGATCAGTGCGTCGAGTTGGGCATCGCCCCAGGCCGTCCACCAGCGCGCCTCGGGCCAGGTCGTGTCAATGGCGGCCACGGCGCCGGCCTGCGCCGGCGTGTGCATCGCCTGCGTGGGCGCGATGCCGCTGGTACTGGCGCAGCCGGCCAGCACCAGCGCCAGCGGCAAGAGCGCGGCCGCCCTCATTCGCCCTCCCGCGCGTCGTGCAGCACGCGGCAGTTCGCCAGCGCGCGATCGAGGAAGTCGCGGAACTGGGTGCGCTCCGCCTTCGTGAAGCCGTGCAGGAAATCGTCGTTGACCGAGGCCACCACCTCCGGAATCTGCGCCGCCGCACGTTCACCGATGGGCGTGAGGTGCAGGTTGACCACGCGGCGATCGGTCTCGGAGCGCATGCGCGCTATCAGCCCCTTGGCTTCGAGCCGATCGAGCAGGCGCGTCACGGCGCCGGCATCGATGCAGGCTTCGCGCGCGAGTTCGAGCGCCGTGCCGGCGCGCCCCTGCCGCAACAGCAGCAGCGGCTTCCATTGCGCGCCCGTCAGGTCGTAGGGCGCCATGCGGTGCTCCACCTCGCGGCGGATGGCGGCCACCAGCAGCGCCGCGGCATGGCCGAGGCTTTGCGTCATGTCGTACGGCTGGCCGCCGGATCGGCGGGTTCGTTCGGAGGGTCTGGCCGGCTGGGTCAACGTTGCCCCCATCAATATTTGATTGGGCAAAGTTTGCCGTCGCATTCAATTCCCTACGATTTGCAGGGTCGGCGGACGCACATCCGCCTCCCGCATCCGCCTGCACCTTCAAACCCGCCCACTAGACTTCCGCCCATGCCGACACCGAGTTCCCCATTGCCTGCCGCCGCACCGACGGCCCGCGCCGGCACACCGCCGGCCGCCAAGAGCGTGGCCGGGCTGAGCGGGCTGCGGCCCTTCATCGCCCCCTATCGCGGCCGCATCGCCCTGGCGCTCGTGTTCCTCACGATGGCGGCGCTCAGCACGCTCGTCTTTCCGCTCGCGCTCAAGTCGCTCATCGACCAGGGCCTCGTCGCCGCCGATCCAGGCGAGCGCATGCTGGCGCTGCGCGAGCACTTCTTTGCCCTCTTTGCCGTCGGCGCGGCGCTGGGCCTGTTCTCGGCGCTGCGCTTCTACATGGTGAGCTGGCTGGGCGAGCGCATCACGGCCGATCTTCGCAACGCCGTCTATGCGCACGTGGTGAAGCAGAGCCCCGAGTTCTTCGAGAGCACGCAGACGGGCGAGGTGCTGTCGCGCCTGACCACCGACACCACGCTGGTGCAGACGGTCGTCGGCTCCAGCCTCAGCATGGGCCTGCGCAATACGGTGATGGGCGTGGGCGCGATGGTCATGCTCATCGTCACCAATCCGTATGTGATGACGCAGGTGCTGGGCATCCTGGTGCTGGTGGTGCTGCCCTCGCTCTACTTCGGCCGGCGCGTGCGCAAGCTCAGCCGGGCGAGCCAGGACCGCGTGGCCGATTCCAGCGCCATCGCCGCCGAGGTGCTCAACGCGATTCCGGTGGTGCAGAGCTACACCCAGGAATCGCGCGAGGCGGCGCGTTTCGACCGCTCGACCGAGAACGCCTTCGGCACCGCCGTGAAGCGCACCCGCATGCGCTCGTACCTCGTCGCCTTCATCATCACCGCCACCTTCGGCGCGCTGCTGTGGGGGCTGTTCCAGGGCACGCAGGCGGTGCTGCAGGGGCAGATCAGCCCGGGACACCTCGGCCAGACGGTGGTGCTGGTCATCATTCTTGTGAGCAGCGTGGCAGTGCTGGCCGAGGTGTACGGCGACCTCTTGCGCGCCGCGGGCGCGACCGAGCGGCTGATGGAGTTGCTGGCGGCGCGCTCGCCCATCGCCTCGCCCGCGCACGCCATCGCATTGCCCGCTACGCGCGGCGGCTCATCGGTGGTGCTCGCGGACGTGAGCTTTCGCTACCCGTCGCGTCCGCAGGTGCCGGCGCTGTCGCACGTCAACCTGCAAGTGGCGCCGGGCGAGACGGTGGCGCTGGTCGGCCCGAGCGGCGCGGGCAAGAGCACGGTGTTCCAGTTGCTGCTGCGCTTCTACGACGTGGGCGACGGCCGGGTCGAGGTCGACGGCGTTGCGGTGCGCGACATCGCGCTCGATGCGCTGCGCGCACGCATCGGCATCGTGCCGCAGGACAGCGTGATCTTCTCGGCCGATGCGATGGAGAACATCCGCTACGGCCGCCCGCAGGCGAGCGACGAAGAGGTGATCGCCGCGGCGCGCGCCGCCTTCGCGCACGAGTTCATCACCGCGCTGCCCGAGGGCTACCAGACCTTTCTCGGCGAACGCGGCGTGCGCCTGTCGGGCGGGCAGCGCCAGCGCATCTCGATCGCGCGCGCGATGCTGAAGAACCCGCCGCTGCTGCTGCTGGACGAAGCCACCAGCGCGCTCGACACCGAGAGCGAACGCATGGTGCAGGCGGCGCTGGAATCGGCGATGAAGGACCGCACCACGCTCGTCATCGCGCATCGGCTGTCCACTGTGCAGCGTGCCGACCGCATCGTGGTGCTGGAGGCTGGCGAGATCGTCGAAGTCGGCACCCATGCGCAACTGCTTGCCAAGGGCGGGCTCTATGCGCGCCTCGCGGCGATGCAATTCGACGCCGAGCCGACGGCGTAGGACTTGCCCGACACGGCAAGCAGTCGGCGTCCGACGAAGCCGCAGTGCGCCGGCTTCAATACTTCTGCCAGCCCCGAAGCAGTCGGACACAAACGGGCAGACAAACCCTCGAAGGAAAACACATGAAAGCAGCAACCCTCACCCGCTCGACGCTTGTCGCCGTGGCCGCATCCGCCCTCTTTCTCACCGGCTGCGAGAACATGAGTGAACGCCAGCGCGGCACCGCCATCGGCGCGGGCGCGGGCGCAGGCATCGGCGCGGTCCTCAGCGCGGCCACCGGCGGCAAGGCCGGCACCGGCGCCGTGGTCGGCGGCGCGATCGGCGCAGTGGCCGGCAACGTGTGGTCCAAGCGCCAGGAAGAGCGGCGCCAGCAGATGGAGCAGGCCACGCAGGGCACCGGCGTGGAGGTCAGCCGCACGGCCGACAACCAGTTGAAGCTCAACATCCCGAGCGACATCTCGTTCGACACCGGCAGCGCGGCGATCAAGCCCAACATGCGCGCGGTGCTGGACCCGTTCGCCACCAGCCTGCAGGGCGACCCGAACGCGCTGCTGACCATCATCGGCCACACCGACAGCACGGGCAGCGACGCGATCAACAACCCGTTGTCGGTGGAGCGTGCGCAGAGCGTGCGCGACTACCTGGCGGCGCGTGGTGTGTCGCCGTCGCGCGTGCGCACCGTGGGTCGCGGCTCGCGCGAGCCGGTCGCCGAGAACACATCGAACGCAGGCCGCGCGCAGAACCGGCGCGTGGAGATCCTGCTGCGAGAACCGCAAGCGTAGATCGGCCCCCCGTACGCGCTTCGCGCGCCCCCAGGGGCACCGCTGGCGGACCGGCAAGGCCGGATCCGCGGCGGTTGCTTGATCGGCACGTTCGGCTGTTGGCGAGTGATCGGCCAGAATGGCCGGTTTCGATGTCCGCCCTCCTGGAAAGCCGCCCCGTGAGCACCCCGATCCGCAGCCAGTACGAAGACTTCATGCGCCACGTGCACACGCACGGCGTGGCCAAGGCCGACCGCACGGGAACCGGCACGAAGAGCGTGTTCGGCCACCAGATGCGCTTCGACCTGAACGAGGGCTTTCCGCTGGTGACGACCAAGAAGGTGTTCACCAAGGCGGTGATCCTGGAACTGCTGTGGTTCCTGCGCGGCGACAGCAACGCGAAGTGGCTGCAGGAACGCGGCGTGACGATCTGGGACGAATGGGCCGCGCCCGACGGCGACCTCGGCCCCGTCTACGGCGTGCAGTGGCGTTCGTGGCCCACGCCCGGCGGCGGCCACGTCGACCAGATCGCCGAGGTGGTGAAGACACTCAAGACCAACCCCGACTCGCGCCGCATCATCGTGAGCGCCTGGAACGTGGCCGACCTGCCCAAGATGGCGCTGATGCCCTGCCACGCCTTCTTCCAGTTCTACGTGGCCGAGGACCGGCTCTCCTGCCAGCTCTACCAGCGCAGCGCCGACATCTTCCTCGGCGTGCCCTTCAACATCGCGAGCTACGCGCTGCTCACGCACATGCTGGCGCAGCAATGTGACCTGCAGGTGGGCGAGTTCATCTGGACGGGCGGCGATTGCCACATCTACGACAACCACGTCGAACAGGTCGAGCTGCAGTTGTCGCGCGAGCCGCGGGCGTATCCGACGCTTGCGATCAAGCGGCGGCCGGATTCGATCTTCGACTACCAGTTGGAAGACTTCGAGATCACGGGCTACGACCCGCATCCGGCGATCAAGGCGCCGGTGGCGGTTTGACGGGCGCCGGCTCGAATCGTTCGATCAGCGGCTCGCCCGCCTGAACGGCTGCCATCACAAACCGCCGAGCGCGGTCTTCAGCTTCGCAAGCGCCGCACGATCCTTCTCGCCGAGCTGGCCGGCGTCGACCTTCTGCACTTCGGCCGATGCGCCGCTGCGGTCGCCCGACGCCAGCAACTGCTCGGACAAGTGCAGGCGCGGCAACGCCGACAGCGGCGACAGGTTGCACGCGACGCGCAGATTGGCGATGGCATCCGCACGCTGGCCGGCCGCCACCTGCGCCATCGCGAGCGTATCCAGCACGTTGGCGTTGTTCGGCATCGCGGTCGCTGCGCGCTTCGCCGTCGCCAGCGCCTGCGGCTGGCCGGCCTGGACCTGCGCCCACGCGAGATCGTTGAGCAGCACGGCGCTGACGCCCGGCCTGGCGGCCAGCGGCTGCAAGAGTCCAACTGCGCGCGCGGCGTCGCCGGCGGCGAGCGCCCGGCCGGCCGCCGCGCTCACGATCGACGGATCGGACGAAAAGCGCTTGAGCGCGCCGGCCATTTCCTGATCGGCGGCCGCGCGGCGGCCCTCGCCGTCGAGCAGCCGAACGATGCGCAATGCCGCCAGCGATTCCGCCCCGGCCTTGGACGCGAGCGCAAACTGCTTCAGCGCCGCATCGGGCTTGCCCAAGCCGGCGAGGATGTCGCCCTCGAGCAGCAACGCGGCGCCCTTGAACTCGTCGCGCCGCCCCATCTGGCGTGCGATGGACAGCGCCTCGTCCGGGTTGTCCTTCATCGACAGCTCCACCAGCGCCAGGTACGCGGAAATGTCGAACGGTCGCTCGGTGATCAGCGCCCGAAGAATCGTCGTGGCTTCCGAACGCCGATTCGCCGCAGCCTCCAGCCGCGCGAGCGCGAGCCGCCATTCCGCGCGCTGCGGATAGTTGGCGGCCAGCTTGCGATAGCTCTCGGTCGCGAGCTGCGTCTTGCCGATCCGCTCATAGGTCGCGGCCAGCAGCGCACCGGCGGCGGCGGGGGCGTTGTGGGTCGCCTCGCCCGACTGCGCCACTGACAGGGCCTTGTCCACGTCACCGGCGCGCAGGTATTCCTCGACCAGGGCTTCGCGCAGGGCCACGACGACTGGCAGCGCGGTCACGCCGCGTTCGAGCACCGCAAGCCGCGTGTGGGCCGGCTTGGGCGCGAGACGCAGCAGGTCGGCGTACTGGAGGAACACCTGCGCGCTCTCGGGCCTCGCATCGAACGCGCGGGCGTAGCGAGCCAGGGTTTCGTCCCGCTGCTGCGGCGTGCGCGACATCGCGGCCAATACCGTGAGCGCCTGCGGCTGCGTTGGCGCTGCGTCGAGCACGGCGAGCGTGGTGGCCCAGGCGCCGGCGGCGTCCTTCTGCGCGTGCTGAACGGCCGCCAGGGCAAGCCGAGCCCGCGGATCGGCCGGATTCGCCTCGACGCCACGATCGGCCACGCGCCTTGCTTGCGCCACGTCACCCATGCGCAGGCTGGCCGCAACGATGCGGTCGTGCAGCACGCTGTCGCGAACCCCTGCTACGGACGCACGCTCGAGCAACTGGCTGGCTTCAGCCCGCTGGCCGAGGGCTGCCTTCATCTCGGCCAAGCGCAATTGCGTTGACGCATCGTCCGGGCGCCGATCCAGCACGGCGGCCAGCGTGGTGGCTGCCTGCGAGCGCTCGCCACGCGCCCATTCCAGTTCGGCGCGCAGCGCGAACAGTTGCGCATCGCCGGGCGCCAGGCGCAGCCCGCGCTCCACGATCTCGGTCGCCTCGGCCAGCTTGCCGAGGCGGTACTGGCTTTGCGCCAGCAGACGCAGCGCCGGCAGCGAATCCGGCTCCTTGTGGACGAGTGCCTGCAACCGCTTGTCGGCCATCGCCACGTCGCCGGACTGCAGTTCGGCCGATGCGGCCAGCAGCACCGTGGGCGCATGGTCCGGCGCCACCGCCAGCACCTTGAGGGCCGCGGCATGGCTGGCGTCCGTGCGTCCGTCGCGGGCCAGCAGCAGCGCATCGAGATAGACCGTCCAGAACTGATTGGGCGCCTTCTTGCGCAACTGGTCGCGAATGGCCGCGGCCTGCTCGACCTTGCCCGCGCCGATCAAGGCCTGGCCGTACTCGCCGGTGACGCCGCGGTTCCAGGGCACCGCCTCATGCGCCAGGCGAAGGAGTTCGAGCCCGCGTGCGCCGTCGCCACCCGCGACGGCAATGCGACTGGCGGCGCGAAGCACCCACCACGGCGTGGCCGCCTCGGCGCGCACGCTGCCGAGTTGGCTCACGGCCTCAGGCAACTTGCCTGATGCGACCAGCAACTGGGCGCGCGCGATGGCGACGGCCGGCGTGTCGACCACCGCTTCGAGCTGGGCCTGTGCCAGCGGGATGCGCCGAAGCCCGACGGCGGCGAGCGCAACCGTCGCGCGCAGCGTGCTGTCGGCCTCGCGGCTGGCGAGCTTGCGGTCCTTGAACTCGCGAACGAGCTTCTCGTGGTCGCCGCGGTCGAGCAACATCAGCGCGATGCGCGGCACCAGCACGTTCTCGTCGCCGCCGTTGGCTACGGCTCTGACGAGCTGCTGCTCGGCACCGGTGATGTCGCCCACGCGCTCCAGCGCGTCGGCCAGCAGCACGCGAGCTTCGGCCGATTCCGGCTGCGCCTGAACGGCGTTCTTGAACTCGATGACGGCGCCCTGATAGTCGCCTTTCGCCAGCAGTTCTCGCCCCGAGGCGGCCGGATCGCCCTGGCTGCATGCGGACAGCAGGCCGAGCAGGACGCAGCAGATCCAGACGGTGCGCCCAGGGAGGGCAAGGACAGGCGTCGAGAGGTGCAGGTGATGGTGGCGCATGGGAACCTCGGTGGCAGCGGCGCGGCTATTCTGGGTTTTCATGCCTCGAAAGGCGCCCCCCGACCGCGTGGCGGGGTCACTGCGGAGCCGGGGTGCGTGAGCTTCTTCGCGCCCGCGCACGCATGAAAACGGCCGGCCAATGGAAAAGGGCCGGCAGAGCCGGCCCTTCGTCACAGGGACAGAAACGATCAGCCCTGCTTGCGACGACGCGCGCCGTACAGCGCAAGCAGCGCCGTGCCGGCCAGCAGCGCGCTGGCGGGTTCCGGCACGTCGGTCGGCGGCGGGGTCACCGAGCCGAAGCCGTCAAGGTAGACGTAGCCGAGGTGCGCGGTCGGGTCGCAATCGGTGGCGAGCACGGTCAGGCGGAAATCATGGCCCAGGCGCGCGGCGCCGATCGTCAGCTGCTCGATCTGCCAATCCGGCGTGTAGTAATAGACACCCGACTGGCTGAATCGGTTGTCGCCCCCGGCGCTGGTGAACTCGGCGCTGTAGATGCGCGAGATGACGGTTTCGCCCAAGCCACCGTTTGCCGTCAGGTCGACCAGCTCGATCTTCATGCCGGCCGCCTGCTCGGCGCTGTGAGCGCCTTCCAGCACGGCCTTCCAGGCGAAGAAGATGTCGGCGTCGGTGTAGTTGTTCACCGTCTGGCTGATCACCGACAGATAGCCGCCATCCGTCGTGTCTTCTACCCGGTACGACGAGTTGCCGGAGTAGACGGTAGTGCCCAGCGCAGCGCCGACGACCGGATCCACGGTGCCTGCGGCGACGATCGCCGAGCGCCCGGTGGCACCGTTCAGGTAGTCGCTCGGAACGAGGGCCGACAGGTCGGCGTTGCGAGTCTCCGTGCCCACGGTCCAGCCGTTGGTGTTGCCATCTTCGAAAGCGCCGTTGACGAAGCCCGCGGCGTGCGAGGCTGATGCAAGAGCCAGTGCGCTGATCGCGCCCACTGCCCACTTATGAATGCCCATGTCCGTTCCCCTTTGGATCGATTGAATGTCGTGTGACTACTGCCGGCGCTCTTAAGCAAAGGCGAGGCCATGTCAACAACTCGTTGATTTACAAGGGGATTTTTGGAACGAAATGCGGATTTCAGTAACGGCGTGTCAACCGATCCGACACGCCCACTTCAGTGGCCGAGAGCGGCGATCACCTCGGCTGGAGCCTGCACCAGCTCGATCAGCACGCCCTCACCGCCCACCGGGAATTGCTCGTTGCCCTTGGGGTGGATGAAGCAGATGTCATGACCGGCGGCGCCCTTGCGGATGCCGCCCGGCGCGAAGCGCACGCCGTTCGCTGTCATCCAGTCCACCGCACGCGGCAGGTCGTCGACCCACAGGCCGACGTGATTCAGCGGCGTGGTGTGCACGGCCGGCTTGCCGTTCGGGTCGATGGGCTGCATCAGGTCCACCTCCACCGCATGCGGGCCGGTGCCGAGCGCGCAGATGTCCTCGTCAACGTTCTCGCGTTCCGAGACGAAGGTGCTCTTCACCGTGAGGCCCAGCATGTCGACCCACAAGGACTTGAGCTTCTCCTTGCTTGGGCCGCCGATGGCGATCTGCTGGATGCCGAGGATGCGAAACGGCTTGTCGTTCATGGCCGGCCTCACTCGAAACGCAGGATCGGCTGATCCACCGACAGGCTTTCGCCCTTGTTCGCCAACACCTCGGCCACGACCGCAGCGCGCGTGGCCAGCATGATGTTTTCCATCTTCATCGCCTCGATCACCGCCAGGCGCTCGCCGGCCTGCACCTGCTGGCCGACCTGCACCACCACGTCGGCCAGCAGGCCGGGCATGGGCGAGAGCAGGAACTTGCTGGTGTCGGGCGGCGGCTTGTAGGGCATGAGCTTCGCCAACTCGGCGGCGCGCGGCGACAGCACCATGGCCTCGATCGCGAGCCCGTTGTGCGCAATGCGCAGCCACACGCCGTGGCGTTCGACCTGCGCCGTGAAAGGCTGGCCGTTGCAGGTGCCGCTGGTGCGGATGTGGCCGAAGCGCCAGTCGCCGGACAGGTCGTAGAGGCGCCCTTCGACCGTGACGTGAAGCCCGCCGTTGCGCTCGAGTTCCACGGCGTGGTGCACGTTCTTTCCCTCGACGCCCTTCACCACCACCTCGAAGCGGCCGTGCAGGCGCACGCCGTGGCCGGGCATCTGGCCGCTGATGCCGGCGGCGCGTTCGAGAAAACGCCGGTTCGCGGCCGCTGCCAGCGCCACGAGGAACAGCGGGTCGTCGTGCGGAACGTCCTCGGCCTTGAAGCCGTCGGCGTAGTGCTCAGCGATGAAGCCGGTGTTGAACTCGCCCGAGACGAACTTCGGATGCGCAAGCAGCGCCGACTGGAACGGAATGTTGCTCGAGACGCCGCGGATGACGAAGCCGTTGAGCGCCTCGCGCATCTTCGCGATGGCGTCGAATCGGTCTTTCCCGTGCACGATGAGCTTGGCGATCATCGAGTCGTAGTGCATCGGGATCTCGCCGCCTTCGTACACGCCGGTATCCACGCGCACGCCGCCTTCGGGCGGCATCGGCATTGCGGCTTCCATCGTGGTGGTCGGCGGCCGGTAGCGCACCAGCCGGCCGGTGGACGGCAGGAAATTGCGGAACGGGTCTTCGGCGTTGATGCGGCACTCGATGGCCCAGCCGCGTCTCGGAATCTGCTCCTGCGTGAACGGCAGCTTCTCGCCGGCCGCCACGCGGATCATCAGCTCCACCAAGTCGACCCCGGTGATGCATTCGGTGACCGGGTGCTCCACTTGCAGCCGCGTGTTCATCTCGAGAAAGTAGAAGCTCTGGTCGCGCCCGACCACGAACTCCACCGTGCCGGCGCTCTGGTAGTTCACCGCGTTGGCCAGCGCCACCGCCTGCTCGCCCATGGCGCGGCGTGTCTCGTCGCTGATGAAGGGCGACGGCGCTTCCTCGATCACCTTCTGGTGGCGGCGCTGGATGGAGCATTCGCGCTCGTGCAGGTAGACCACGTGGCCGTGCGCGTCGCCCAGCACCTGGATCTCGATGTGACGCGGCTCCTCGACGAACTTCTCGATGAACACGCGGTCGTCGCCAAAGCTGTTCTTCGCCTCGTTGCGGCAGGAGGCGAAACCTTCGTGCGCCTCCTTGTCGTCGAAGGCCACTCGCAAGCCCTTGCCGCCGCCGCCGGCCGAGGCCTTGATCATCACCGGGTAGCCGATGTCGCGCGCGATCTTGACCGCGGCTTCAGGCGATTCGATCGCGTCGTTGTAGCCCGGGATGGTGTTGACCTTGGCCGCGTTCGCGAGCTTCTTCGAGGCGATCTTGTCGCCCATGGCCGCGATGGAATGGTGCTTGGGGCCGATGAAGACGAGGCCATCCTCCTCCACGCGCTGCGCAAAGGCAGCGTTCTCGGAGAGGAAGCCGTAGCCGGGGTGAATCGCTTCAGCGCCCGTCTGCTTGCAGGCTTCGATGATCTTGTCGGCGACGAGGTAGGACTCGCGGCTCGGCGCGGGGCCGATGCACACCGATTCGTCGGCGAGCTCGACATGACGCGCGTCGCGGTCGGCCTCGGAGTAGACGGCGACGGTTGCGATGCCGAGCTTCTTCGCGGTCTTGATGACGCGGCAGGCGATTTCGCCGCGGTTGGCGATGAGGATTTTCTTGAACATTCTTCGGTCTCCCGCACTGCACGCTGTTCAGGCCTCACACACCGTTCGTGCTGAGCCTGTCGAAGCATGGACGGTGCGCGCGGCCCTTCGACAAGCTCAGGGCGAACGGGTGGGTGGTGGGTACAAGGGCTTCGACAAGCTCAGCTCCTTCGACAGGCTCAGGACCCGCGGGGGCTTCGACAGGCTCAGCCCGAACGGTTTCTTTCTCGGTCCTCGTCAGCTCACAAGGGGATATTGCCGTGCTTGCGCCACGGGTTCTCCACCTTCTTGTCGCGCAGCATCGCCAGCGACCGGCAGATGCGCTTGCGCGTCTCGTGCGGCTGGATCACGTCGTCGATGAAGCCGCGCGAGCCGGCCACGAAGGGGTTCGCAAACCGCGCCTTGTATTCCGCCTCGCGCGCCGCGAGCTTGGCCGGGTCGTTCTTGTCTTCGCGGAAGATGATCTCCACCGCGCCCTTGGCGCCCATCACCGCGATCTCGGCGTTGGGCCACGCGAAGTTCACGTCCCCGCGCAAATGCTTGGAACTCATCACGTCGTAGGCGCCGCCGTAGGCCTTGCGCGTGATCACCGTCACCTTCGGCACCGTGCATTCGGCATACGCGAACAGCAGCTTCGCGCCGTGCTTGATGATGCCGCCGTACTCTTGCGACGTGCCCGGCATGAAGCCCGGCACGTCGACGAAGGTGACCACCGGAATGTTGAACGCATCGCAGAAGCGCACGAAACGCGCCGCCTTGATGCTGCTCTTGATGTCCAGGCAGCCCGCCAGCACCAGCGGGTTGTTGGCGACGATGCCCACCGTCTGCCCTTCCATGCGCCCGAAGCCGATGACGATATTGCGCGCGTACTCGGGCTGCAGCTCGAAGAAGTCGCCGTCGTCCACCACCTTCAGGATCAGCTCGGTGATGTCGTAGGGCTTGTTCGCGTTGTCGGGCACCAGCGTGTCCAGCGAATAGTCCAGGCGATCGGCGGCATCGCCCGCCCAGCGCACCGGCGGCTTCTCGCGGTTGGACAGCGGCAGGAAGTTGAAAAAGCGCCGCAGCATGATGATGGCTTCGACGTCGTTCTCGAACGCGAGGTCGGCCACGCCGCTCTTCGTGGTGTGGGTGGAAGCGCCGCCCAGTTCTTCGGCCGTCACCGATTCGTGCGTCACGGTCTTCACCACCTCGGGGCCGGTGACGAACATGTACGAGCTGTCCTTCACCATGAAGATGAAGTCGGTCATGGCCGGCGAATACACCGCGCCGCCGGCACACGGGCCCATGATCATGCTGATCTGCGGGATCACGCCCGAGGCCATCACGTTGCGCTGGAACACGTCGGCATAACCGCCGAGCGAAGCCACGCCTTCCTGGATGCGCGCGCCGCCGGAGTCGTTGAGGCCGATGACGGGCGCACCCACCTTCATCGCCTGGTCCATCACCTTGCAGATCTTCTCGGCATGGGCCTCGGAAAGTGCGCCGCCGAAGACGGTGAAGTCCTGGCTGAAGACGAAGACGAGGCGGCCGTTGATCATGCCGTAGCCCGTCACCACGCCGTCGCCCGGCGGCTTGTTGCCCGCCATGCCGAAGTCGTGGCAACGGTGCTCCACGAACATGTCCCATTCCTCGAAGGTGCCTTCGTCGAACAGCAGGTCCAGCCGCTCGCGCGCGGTGAGCTTGCCCTTCTTGTGCTGCGCGTCGATGCGTTTTTCGCCGCCGCCCAGTCGCGCGGCGTCGCGCTTGGCTTCGAGCTGTTCGATGATGTCGTGCATGGTTGTTGGTCTTTCGTCGTCAATCAGTCCATGAGGTCGAGCAGGCGGCGCGCGGCCACCGAGGCGGCAAGCGTGCCGGCTTCGACTTCGGCGCTGGTGGCGGCCAGCGCCTCTTTCACTTGCGGGTCGGCGCGAAACCGCGCCTTGAGTCCGGCCTCGATGCGTTCCCACATCCAGGCGCGGTTCTGGTGTTGGCGACGTGTGGCGAAGCGGCCGCTTTCGTTCTGCAGTTTCTGGAAGCGCGTGACGGCGTGCCAGAAGTCGCCCAGGCCCTGTGCTTTCAATGCGGAGAGTTCCAGCACCTGCGGCTGCCAGAGCTTGTCGTCGTGCGCGGCGTGCGCCGGATTGCCATGCTGGCCGAACAGGCGCAGCGCCGAGCTGATCTGCGCACGGGCGCGACGGGCGGCATCGGGGTCGAGGTCGGCCTTGTTGATGGCCACCAGATCTGCGAGCTCCATCACGCCCTTCTTGATGGCCTGCAGGTCGTCGCCGGCGTTGGGGAGTTGCAGCAGCACGAACATGTCGGTCATGCCGGCCACGGCGGTTTCGCTCTGGCCGACGCCGACCGTCTCGACGATCACGATGTCGTAGCCGGCGGCTTCGAGCACCAGCATCGATTCGCGCGTCTTCTCCGCCACACCGCCCAGCGTGCCGCTGGAGGGGCTGGGGCGGATGTAGGCGTGCTCGTTGATCGAGAGCTGCTCCATGCGCGTCTTGTCGCCGAGGATGGAGCCGCCGGAGACGGTGGAGGACGGGTCGATGGCGAGCACGGCGACCCGGTGGCCTTGCGCAATCAGCAGGAGGCCGAGGGCTTCGATGAAGGTGGACTTGCCGACGCCGGGGACGCCGGAGATGCCGAGGCGCAGGGACCTGCCGGTGTGGGGGATGAGGGCGGTGAGGAGGTCGTCTGCCTGGGCGCGGTGGTCGGGGCGGGTGGATTCGAGGAGGGTGATGGATTTGGCGATGGCGCGGCGGCGTTGGGGAGCGGGGCCGTGGAGGAGTGCCTGCGCGAGCCCTTCGACAGGCTGAGGCCGTTCGGCAGGCTCACGATGCACGGGCCCTTCGATAAGCTCAGGGCAAACGGGGGGTGTTGCTCCATCGCTCAATCCCACCCCACCCCGTTCGGGCTGAGCTTGTCGAAGCCCCTGCCGCACGCCCGCCGGCCCTTCGACGGGCTCAGGGCGAACGGCGGGGGATGTGGCGCCACCTCTGCCCTCCACCACCCGTTCGGGCTGAGCCTGTCGAAGCCCCTTCTGAGCATCCGCAGGCCCTTCGACAAGCTCAGGGCGAACGGGTTTGCTTGAGTCTGCGGAAGAGGGCCTCATGCGATTGCGCGCCAGCTCACTGAGCCGCACCCAGTCCCCCGCGATCAACGCCTCCTTCTTCGCCCTCCCCCAACCCTTGATCCGCATCTCCGCCGCCAGCGCCTCGTCTCGCGACGCCGTTTCCTGCGACCACACCAGCCGCACCGGCCGCCGCTCCTGCGTATAGCCCGGCAACTCGCCCGCCTGATGCTTGGCCACGCGCAGTTCCAGCTCGTCCGTATGCCCGACGTAATACGACCCGTCGGCGCACTGCAGCATGTAGACGAAGAACGGCTTCAAGACGGTTCAGCCCAGAGCCTTGCGAATCTGCTCCAGCACATCCTTCGCGCTCGCCGGAATCGGCGTGCCCGGCCCGTAGATGCCTTTCACGCCGACGTCATACAGAAACTCGTAATCCTGCGCCGGCACCACGCCGCCAACGAACACCACGATGTCGTCCGCGCCCTGCTTCTTCAGCTCGGCCAGGATCGCCGGCACCAGCGTCTTGTGCCCCGCAGCCAGCGTGGACACCCCCACCGCATGCACGTCGTTCTCCACGGCCTGCCGCGCGCATTCCTCGGGCGTCTGGAACAGCGGGCCGATGTCGACGTCGAAGCCGAGATCCGCATAGGCGGTGGCCACCACTTTCGCCCCGCGGTCGTGGCCGTCCTGGCCGAGTTTGGCGATCATCACGCGCGGGCGGCGGCCCTGCGCTTCGGCAAAGGCGGCAATCTCGCCGCGAAGCTTCTCCCAGCCTTCGGCCGAGTCATAGGCAGCTGCATACACGCCGGTCACCTTCTGGATGTCGGCGCGGTGGCGCCCGAAGACCTTCTCCAAGGCATCGCTCACCTCGCCCACCGTGGCGCGCGCGCGAATGGCCTCGATGCTGAGCGCGAGCAGGTTGCCGTCGCCCTTGTCAGCCGCGGCGGTCAGCGCCGAAAGCGCCGCCTGCACCCGCGCCCCATCGCGCCCGGCCTTGATCTTCTTCAGCCGCCCGATCTGCGATTCGCGCACCGCCACGTTGTCGACCTCGCGCACCTCGATCGGGTCTTCCTTCGCGAGCCGGTACTTGTTGACGCCCACGATCACGTCGCGGCCGCTGTCGATGCGCGCCTGCTTCTCGGCCGCGCTGGCCTCGATCTTGAGCTTCGCCCAGCCGCTGTCCACGGCCTTCGTCATGCCGCCCATCGCCTCCACCTCTTCAATGATGGCCCAGGCCTTGTCGGCCATGTCCTGCGTCAGCGACTCCATCATGTAGCTGCCGGCCCATGGGTCGACCACGTTGGTGATGTGCGTCTCTTCCTGAATGATGAGCTGCGTGTTGCGCGCGATGCGCGACGAGGTGTCGGTGGGCAGCGCGATCGCTTCGTCGAAGCTGTTCGTGTGCAGCGACTGCGTGCCGCCGAATACCGCCGCCATGGCCTCGACCGTGGTCCGCACCACGTTGTTGTACGGGTCCTGCTCGGTCAGGCTCCAGCCGCTGGTCTGGCAGTGCGTGCGCAGCATCAGGCTCTTCGGGTTCTTCGCGCCGAAGCTGCTCATGATGCGGTGCCACAGCAGGCGCGCGGCGCGCATCTTGGCGATCTCCAGATAGAAGTTCATGCCGATCGCCCAGAAGAAGCTCAGGCGCCCGGCGAAGCCGTCGACGTCCAGCCCCTTGGCGATGGCGGTCTTCACGTACTCCTTGCCGTCGGCCAGCGTGAAAGCCAGCTCCAGCGCCTGGTTCGCGCCGGCTTCCTGCATGTGGTAGCCAGAGATCGAGATCGAGTTGAACTTCGGCATGTGCGTCGCCGTGTACTCGATGATGTCGCCGACGATGCGCATCGAGGGCCCCGGCGGGTAGATGTAGGTGTTGCGGACCATGAACTCCTTGAGGATGTCGTTCTGGATGGTCCCGGAGAGCTGGTCCTGCGGCACGCCCTGTTCTTCGGCGGCCACCACGTAGCCGGCGAGCACCGGCAGCACCGCGCCGTTCATGGTCATGGACACGCTCACCTTGTCCAGCGGAATGCCGTCGAACAGGATCTTCATGTCCTCCACGGAGTCGATGGCCACGCCCGCCTTGCCCACGTCGCCCGTCACGCGCGGATGGTCACTGTCGTAGCCGCGATGGGTGGCCAGGTCGAAGGCGACGCTCACGCCCTGCCCCCCGGCGGCGAGCGCGCGGCGGTAGAAGGCGTTCGATTCCTCGGCGGTGGAAAAGCCCGCGTACTGGCGGATGGTCCACGGCCGCACGGCGTACATGGTGGGCTGCGGGCCGCGCAGGAAGGGGGCGAAGCCGGGCAGCGTGTCCACATGCGGCAGCGCCGCCGTGTCGGCCGCGGTGTAGAGCGGCTTGACCTCGATGCCCTCGGGCGTGTGCCAGTTCAGCGCTTCGACCTTGCCGCCGGGCGCCGACTTGGCCGCGGCTTGGCGCCAGGCGTCGATCGAGGCCGAATCGTGAAACTTGTTGTCGGACATTCAAATGCTCCAAGTGGCGCAGGTCGCCGCGTGCCGTGCGCCACCCGGCCACCCCCCGCGAGGCGTTCGCGGGTTTGCGTCGTCGCCAGCGCGTAGGCCATAATTCAAAATTGAATTATATGTTTGGAGTGCCGCGTTTCGTCCAGTGGGAGTGCGCGCGGCGGTTCAGACGCAAAGCCGGGCTGCATCCCTGATCGGATGCGTGCAAGGCGCGAACCCGGACCCCCGATGGCAACGTCCAGCGAATCTGCCGACCTCCACACGCCGCGAGCCGCCGCGAAGGAGCCGCGCCTATTGGAAGGCGCGCTCTACGAGCGTGTGGCCGTGCGGCTGCGCGAACGCATCGTCTCGCACACGCTGGCGCCCGGCAGCTGGATCGACGAGCAGACGCTAGCCGCCGAGTTCGGCATCAGCCGCACGCCGCTGCGCGAGGCGCTGAAGGTTCTTGCGGCCGAGGGTCTGGTGACGATGAAGCTGCGCCGTGGCGCCTACGTCACCGAGGTGTCGGAACGCGATCTGGTCGAGGTCTATCACCTCCTGGCCCTGCTGGAGAGCGATGCCGCGGCCATCGTCGCGCAGGAGGCGAGCGATGCCCAGATCGCCGAACTGGCGGAACTGCACGCGGTGCTGGAGGCGACCGTCGACGACCGCGACGCGTTCTTCGCAGCCAACGAGCGATTCCACATGCACCTGCTCGAGATCGCCGGCAACCGTTGGCGCAACCAGACGGTGGCCGATCTGCGCAAGGTGATGAAGCTGTACCGCCACCATTCGCTGTTCAAGCAGGGGCGGCTGCAGGCGTCGCTCGCGGAACACCGCTGCATCATGGAGGCGCTGCGCGCACGCGACGCGCAGCACGCGCAGCAGCTCATGCGCACGCACATTGCTCAAGGACGTGAAGCAGCCGAGCGCTGAGCCGCCGCGTTCCCCTCTCACTTCATTGGCATCCACGCATGAACGTCCACATCGAACACCACCCCGAACAGTCGCGCTTCCAGGCCACGGTCGAAGGCCACCTGTGCGTGGCCGAGTACGAACTGCACGGCCGCGAGATGCACATGACGCACACCGTCGTGCCGGCGCCGGTCGGCGGCCGCGGCATCGCCGCCGAACTGGTGCGCACCGCCCTCGCTCATGCGCAGGCGCAAGGGCTGCGCGTCAAGCCGGTGTGCTCGTACGTGCGGGCGTACATGCAGCGCCATCCGGAAACGCTGGCGCTGCAAGCGTGAGGTCGCAGTGATGAACATTTCCGATTCCGCTCAAGCCGTTCTCGACTTCTGGTTCGGCGCGCCCGGCACGCCGCAGCACGGCCAGGCGCGACCCGAGTGGTTCGTGAAGAAGCCGGCCTTCGACGAGGAGATCCGGCAGCGCTTCGCCCCGTTGATCGACGCAGCCTGCGCCGGCCAGTTGCGCGACTGGATGGATGCGCCGGCCCCGGCGCTCGCGCGCATCCTGCTGCTCGACCAGTTCACCCGCAACGTCCACCGCGACACGCCGCGCGCCTTCGCAGGCGATGCACTGGCGCTGGAGGCCGCGCGCCGGCTGGTGTCGACCGGCGAGGACGAGGCGCTGCCGCCGCTGCAGCGCGCCTTCGTCTACATGCCGTTCGAGCACGCCGAGGATCGGGCGGCGCAGGACGAGGCGGTGCGGCTGTTCACGCAACTCGCGTCACAGGCATCGGGCTTCGAGTCGATGCTCGACTACGCCATCCGCCATCGCGAAGTGATCGAGCGATTCGGGCGCTTTCCGCATCGCAATGCCATCGTGAGGCGGGTGTCGACGGCGGAGGAACTGAGCTTCCTCGAACAACCCGGATCGCGGTTCTGAGAGAGCCCTCACCCCACCCCTCTCCCGCAAGCGGGAGAGGGAGCTGGCCGGCTTGTATTCGCCCCCTCGCCCCCCGCAGGGGGAGAGGGTGGGGGTGAGGGGGTGGCGGAGAACGCTCGCGGTGTCGACGAGCAAGCCATCTCAAGCCGCCTTCTTCACCCCCTCGGCGTCCTGCAAGAGCCGCCACATCACCTTGCCCGAACCCGACTTCGGCAGCGCGTCGACAAACTCCACCAGCCGCGGCACCTTGTAGGCCGCCATGTGCTCGCGCGCCCAGCCGATGATGTCGTCCGCCGTGGTCTTGCCCTTGGCCTCGGTGCGCAGCACCACCACCGCCTTCACCGTCTCGCCGCGGTATTCGTCGCGCGAGGAAATGATGCAGGCCTCCTGCACCGCCGGGTGCTTGTAGAGCAGCATCTCCACCTCGGCCGGCCACACCTTGAAGCCGCTCGCGTTGATCATGCGCTTGAGCCGGTCGGTGATGAAGAAGTAGCCGTCCTCGTCCATGCGGCCCAGGTCCCCGGTGCGGAAGAAGGACTTGCCGTCGATGTCGACGAAGGCCGCCTTCGTCGCATCCGGGTGCTTCCAGTAGCCCTTGAACACCATCGGCCCGTTCGTCACGATTTCGCCGGTCTCGCCCGGCGGCAGTTCGCGCAGCGTGTCGGGGTCGACCACGCGCGAATCGACGCCGTAGATCGGAATCCCCAGGCACTGCAGCTTGGGTGATTCGGGCGGGTTGGCGTGCGTGGGCGCGGCGGTTTCGGTCAGGCCGTAGCCTTCGGCAAACATCAGCCCGTACTGGTCGCGCAGGCGCTCGGCCACGGCCTGCGGCATGGCCGCGCCGCCGCCGCTCATGAACTTCAGGCTCGACAGGTCGAAGCTCGCGTAGTTGGGGCTGCCGAAGAGGTCGATCACCATCGTCGGGATGCAGGTCCAGTGCGTGATGCCGTAGCGCGAGATCCAGCGTCCGGCAAGTTCGCGGTCCCAGCGCGGCATCACCACCACCGTGGCTCCGGCGTAGATGGCGCCGTGCACGCTGTACATCAGCCCGGTGATGTGGAAGAACGGCACGACGCCTAAGCCCACCGTCTCGGGGCCGGAGTGCGTCCAGCTCGTTCCCACGGCGTTGGCCATCAGCGTGCGGTGGGTGTGGATGCAGCCCTTCGGATGGCCGGTGGTGCCCGAGGTGTAGGGCAGGATCGCCATGTCGTCGGGCTGGCTGGTGAGCGGGCCGGGTTGCAGCTTCTGCGCCAGCACATCGGTCCAGCGCACGGTGCCCGCCGGCAGCGGCGGGTCGGCGCGCAGCCAGGCTTCCATCGCGGCAGAAGGCGCATCGGCCGCGTCGAGCGGGCCTTCGGGCATGGCATCGGTGTAGCGCGTGGCGACGATGTGCTGCAGCCGCTGCGCCTCCGGCAGGCCGGCGCTGGCTTCGGCGAGTGCTGCGGCCACGTCGACGGTGCAGATCGCCACCTTGGCGTCGGCATCGGTGATGTAGTGCTTCAGCTCCTCGGCCCGGTTCATCGGGTTGACGGGCACCACCACCGCGCCGGCGCGCAGGATGCCGTAGAACGCGGCGCCGAACTGCGGGCAGTTCTGCATGTCGAGCAGCACGCGGTCGCCCGCTTTCACGCCCACGCTCTGCAGCCAGCCGGCCACGGCCTCGGCCTGCGCCTTGGCTTGCGAGAAGCTCATCGCGCGGCCGAAGAACAGGTACAGCGGCTTGTCGGGAAAGCGCGCCGCGCTCACCTCGAGGTTGAACCAGAGCGTTGTCTCGGGAATGACCAGATCGCGCGGCAGGCGCTTGGGCCAGCTCTTTTGCTGCGGGCGGATCGGGGCGGCGGTGTTCACGTGGGGTCTCCTTGGATGCGTGGGCAATTCGTCGCCCGAGCATCGCCTATCGCGGCGGGCGGGGCTATCAGCAAAGCCACCGAGGAACCGGTGCGCACCGCCCCGCGTCGGCTAGGGCTTTTCCCCTCCATCGAGGTTGTCGCACCATGCGTCGATGCGGCCTTCGGGCCGGCCCCACAGACGGAGATCCGAATGCCCTTGTCCCGCCTCCCGACCCGCGCCACCCTCGCCGTTCTGTTCAGCCTGACTGCGGCGGCCTGTGGCGGCGGCGGCGATTCGGCGCCGGTGCCTGCTCCGCCAACTTCAGCTCCTGTGCCCGGTGCACCGCCACCCGTGGGCGGGGCGCCTGCACCGGCACCGGGCACGGACACGCAGGCGCCCGAGACCACGCTCAGCGCACCCGCGCATCTGGCCGACGGCCTGGGCGGCGTGCTGGCCGTCTCCGCCGCCGCCAGCGACGACACGGGCGTGGCCGGCGTCGAGTTCCAGGTCGACGGCATCGCACTCGGCGGCGAAGACACCACCGCGCCCTACGCCGCGACGCTTGATACCCGCACGCTCGCCAGCGGCCAGCACGTGGTGCGCGCACGGGCACGCGATGCCGCGGGCAACCGCTCGCCGTGGTCGGCGGCGACGGTGCGCGTGGGCGGCACGCAGCCGGTGACGCAGGGCTTCACGCGCGACGAGTCGTGGGTCACCGGGCTCGGCAACGCCACCGCCTTCGCCCAGGCACCGGACGGCCGCTGGTTCGTCGCCCTGCAGCACGGCGCGATCCGCGTGGTGAAGAACGGCGTGCTGCTGCCCACGCCGGCGCGGACCCTCTTTGGGGTCGATTCGACCGGCGAGCGCGGGTTGATCGGCATTGCCGTGCACCGCGACTTCGCCGCCAACGGTTGGCTCTACCTGCACTACACCACCACGGCGGGCGGCACGCACAACCGCATCGCGCGCATCCAGGTGACGGGCGACACGGCCAACGATCCCGAGACCGTGTGGGTCGATCTGCCCCAACTCTCGGGTGCGACCAACCACAACGGCGGCGCCCTGCACTTCGACGCGAACAACAAGCTCTTCGTCGGCGTGGGCGACAACGCGCAGGGCTTTCGCTCGCAGGACCCGAGCCATCCCTTCGGCAAGCTGCTGCGCTTCAACGACGACCTGACGATCCCGGTCGACAACCCCTTCGCCGGCGCTGTGTGGGCGCTGGGCCTGCGCAACCCGTTCACCTTCGCCATCGACCCGGCCAGCGGCCGCATCCACATCAACGACGTGGGCCAGGACACCTGGGAAGAGATCAACCTCGGCGCGGCCGGCGCCAACTACGGTTGGCCCGACTCGGAGGGGCCGGACAACGTCACCAGCGGCATCACCGCCCCGCTGTTTGCCTATGCGCAGACGCCGGCCTCGCCGCCGGGCTCCGGGCCGGGCGGCTTCTTCACCGGTCAGGCCATCGCGGGCGGCGCGTTCTATCCGAACAACGGCAACTTCCCAGCGGCCTATCGCGGCAACTACATCTTCGCTGACTTCGGCAGCCGCTTCATCGCCCGGCTCGACCCGACCGCCGGCCACGCGGCCTACACGTTCGCGAGCGTCAGCGGCAATCCGGTGGACCTTCGGGTGGGACTCGACGGCGCGCTGTACGTGCTGACGCGAAGCTCGATCGTTCGGATCGGCGTTCAGTAGGGCGCCGGCGACCGCTGCCGCTGCTGCATCTCGCGCACCGGCACGCACTCGGGGTGGTTCTTGAACCGCGGCTTGGCGCACTCGCGCTCCATGCACAGCGCCAGCGCAAGGAAGACTCGGCTGCCGCAGGCTTCTTCCGGCCCGCTGGGGCCAGCCGGTGTGTGCGGCGCGGGTGCGGGCGTGGCCGCTGCCGGCGGTGCCGTCGCACGGCGCGGCTCGGCCGGCGGCTCGCTGATGCGCGGCGGCTCCGGGGTGGCCGGTGGCGCCTCGCGCTCGACCGGCGCACGAACAACAGGCGCCGCGGGCGCGGGTTTCGCGGCCGGCGCCGCCGCAGGGGCAACAGGTGCCTCCGCCGGAACCTTGGTCGGCGCCGGCTCGGGCTTGGGCGCCAAGGCGCCCAGCGGACCGGGCGCATCGCTCGGTACCGCAGATGCGGCCGGCTCCACGGGCGGTGCAGCCGCCGCAGCGGCCGCACGATCCGGCGCCGCGTCGGCCGTACCCGCGGCTTCCGCCGGCGCTTCGACGACCGGCGGCGCCAGGCGGCTGCCCACGAACCATGCGCCAAAGCCCACGGCTACACCCGCGACCACCAGCGCGGCGATCCACCGGCCCACGCGATGCCGAGGCGGCATTCGCTCCGGCGGCGTCACCAAGGTGCGCGGCTCGGCATCAGCCGGGGGGCCGCCCGCGCGGTCCGGCTCCAGCTCGATGTGCATGGCGGTGGCTTCAGCCGCACCAGCATCGTCGATCTGCGTCCTGTCGTAAGCCCCCATCGCCGGCGGCTGGCGCGACACTGGTGGCAGCGTGATCCCCGGCCGCCCGCGCGGCGGCACTTCGGCGCGGCCGTCGAGCACGTCGCGCAGCGCCTCGATGCTTTGCGGCCGGTCGCTCGGGCGGATGGCGAGCATCCATTCGACAGCGCCGATGAAGCGCGGCGACACGATCGGGAAATCGGCATGCGGCAGCAGCGGAGACTCTTCGTCCAGCACTGCGCGCGTGGTCGCCGGCGGCGGCGGCGTGCCGCGCAGCAGGTAGTGCACCACGGCGCCCAGCGCGTACAGATCGGTCCACGGTCCCTGGCGCATGCGCACCACTTCGGCGTATTGCTCGATCGGCGCGTAGCTCGGCTTGAGGATGGCGGTGAAGGTCTGCGTCTGGCCGCTGATGGCCTGGCGCGCCGCGCCGAAATCGAGCAGCACCGGCGGCTCGCCCGGCGGCAGCAGGATGTTGTCGGGCGCGATGTCGCGGTGGAACACGTCCTCGCGGTGCAGCAGCGCCAGCGCCTGGAGCAAGGGATCGAGCAGCGCGCGAATCCATGCCTCGGTCGGCGGCTCGCTCATGGCGCGGCGCGTCTCGCGCAGGGTGCGGCCCTGCAGGTAGGGCATCACCATGTAGGCCGTGCCGTTGGCCTCCCAGAAGCGATACACCTTGACGAGCGACGGGTGGTTGAAGCGCGCCAGCAGCCGCGCCTCGTTGACGAAGGAGCGCAGGCCGAGCGCATAGGTCTCCTCGTGCGCGCCCGAGCGCATCGACACCTGCTGGTCGCCACCGCGCCGGGCCAGCGAGCCGGGCATGTATTCCTTGAGCGCGACGGGGCGCTCCAGCGCGTGGTCTTGCGCGAGGTAGACGATGCCGAAGCCGCCCACGCCGATGACGCGCAGGATCTCCAGCTCGCCGAAGCGCGTGCCGGGGGGCAGCGCCTCGTGGTCGAGCGAGTCGTCGCCGGCGGGCGGTGGAGGCACAGCGGTCGTCATGGCGGTGAAAGCGCGTGGAAGATCGCGCCGTATGCGGACCGGCGGATTCTGCGGCACCGGGCGACCAGCGCGGCCCTTGAGCGAGCCGTGAATGGACCGACAATTGCCGCTTCGGCGAAGCACCGCCGCGCCCGTACCGCGACCCCTCCCAAGACCATGAGCACGATTCTTCAGCACCTCCCCGCCGGCCAGAAGGTCGGCATCGCGTTTTCCGGCGGCCTGGACACCAGCGCTGCGCTGTTGTGGATGCGCCAGAAGGGCGCGATTCCCTACGCCTACACAGCGAACCTGGGCCAACCGGACGAGCCCGACTACGACGAGATCCCGCGCAAGGCGACGGCCTATGGCGCCGAACTCGCCCGCCTGATCGACTGCCGCGCGCAGCTCGTCGCCGAAGGCATCTCGGCTCTGCAGTGCGGCGCCTTCCATATCTCGACGGCCGGCGTCACCTACTTCAACACCACGCCCATCGGCCGCGCCGTCACCGGCACCATGCTCGTGGCCGCGATGAAGGAGGACGACGTCAACATCTGGGGCGACGGCAGCACCTTCAAGGGCAATGACATCGAGCGCTTCTACCGCTACGGCCTGCTCGTCAATCCGTCGCTCAAGATCTACAAGCCCTGGCTCGACCAGACCTTCATCGACGAACTGGGCGGGCGCGCCGAGATGTCGGCCTTCATGAACCAGGCCGGCCACGCCTACAAGATGTCCTCGGAGAAGGCGTATTCCACCGACTCCAACATGCTGGGCGCGACGCACGAGGCGAAAGACCTCGAGCAGCTGAACAGCGGCGTCACCATCGTCCAGCCCATCATGGGCGTGGCCTTCTGGCGCGACGACGTGCAGGTGAAGCGCGAGACGGTGTCGGTGCGCTTCGAGGAAGGCCAGCCGGTGGCGCTGAACGGCAAGACCTTCGCGAATTCCGTGGAGCTGCTGCTCGAAGCCAACCGCATCGGCGGGCGCCATGGCCTGGGCATGAGCGACCAGATCGAGAACCGCATCATCGAGGCCAAGAGCCGCGGCATCTATGAAGCCCCGGGCCTCGCGCTGCTGTTCATCGCCTACGAGCGGCTGATCACCGGCATCCACAACGAAGACACCATCGAGCAGTACCGCGACAGCGGCCGGCGCCTCGGCCGGCTGCTCTACCAGGGCCGCTGGTTCGACCCGCAGGCGCTGATGCTGCGCGAGACGGCGCAGCGCTGGGTGGCGCGCGCCATCACCGGCGAAGTGACGCTGGAACTGCGCCGCGGCAACGACTATTCGATCCTGAACACCGAGTCGCCCAACCTCAGCTACAAGCCCGAGCGGCTGACGATGGAAAAGGGCGAATCGAGCTTCTCGCCGCAGGACCGCATCGGCCAGCTCACCATGCGCAACCTCGACATCGAGGACACGCGCGCCAAGCTCGCGACCTACAGCCAGACGGGGCTGCTGCCCTCGGGCGGCGGGTTGCCGCAGCTGACCAACGACGAATGAGAACGGCACCATGACCGACAAGATCCAGGCCACCGTCAGCACCCGCGCCAACGTCTACTTCGGCGGCAAGTGCGTCTCGCACGGCATCGAGCTGGCCGACGGCACGAAGAAGAGCGTGGGCGTCATCCTGCCCGCCACCCTCACCTTCAGCACCGGCGCGCCGGAAGTGATGGAACTCGTCGACGGCGAATGCCGCGTGAAGCTCGCGGGCAGCAGTGAGTGGACGCCCCATCGCGGCGGCCAGTCGTTCAAGGTGCCGGGCAATTCGTCCTTCGACATCGAGGTGACGAAGGACGTGCACTACATCTGCCACTTCGGCTGATCGATCTGCCTCACCGCTCATGCTCGCGCCGGCCCTTGGCATCGATCTCGGCGGCACGAAGATCGAGGCCGTGGTGCTCGATGCGGGCGGGGCTGCGCTGTGGCGGCACCGTGTCGCCACACCGGCCGGCGACTACCGCGGCACGCTCGCGGCCATCGCTTCGCTGGTGGCGCAGGCGGAGCGCGAATTGGGCCTGCAGGGCTGCAGCGTCGGCATCGGCGCGCCGGGCAGCCTAACAACTGCCGGGCTCGTCAAGAACTCGAATTCGCAATGCTTCAACGGCCAGCCGCTGGCGCGTGACCTCGCGGCCGCGCTCGGCCGGCCGGTGCGCATCGCCAACGATGCGAACTGCCTGGCCGTGTCGGAGGCGGCGGACGGCGCGGGGGCCGGCGCCGGCGTGGTGTTCGCTGCCATCCTCGGCACGGGCGTGGGCGGCGGCATCGTGGCGCATGGGCGGCTGCTCACCGGCCCCAACGGCCTCGCCGGCGAATGGGGCCATAACCCGCTGCCCTGGGCCGATGCGGAAGAAGCGGCGATGCCCTGCTACTGCGGCCGGCGCGGCTGCGTGGAATCGTGGCTGAGCGGGCCGGCACTCGCGCGCGATCACGCGCGGCACACGGGGCAGACGCTCAGCGCGCGCGAGATCGACGATGGCGCGGCACGGGGCGACGCGGGCTGTGCCAAAAGTCTGGGGCGCTACATGCAGCGCCTTGCGCGAGCGCTGGCGCCGGTCATCCATCTACTCGACCCCGACGTGATCGTGCTGGGCGGCGGCTTGTCGCAGATGGATGTGCTCTACACCGAGGTGCCGGCCCTGTGGCCGGGCCTCGTGTTCACCGCAGGCGCCGATGACCCGGTGCGCACGCGGCTCGTGCGCAGCCGGCACGGCGATGCCTCCGGCGTGCGCGGCGCGGCGTGGTTGTGGCGTGAGTGATCTCTCCCTCTCCCCCTCTGGGGGAGAGGGTTGGGGTGAGGGGGCCGCGTGGAAGCTCGGTGCTCCGAACGAAGAGCCGGCGGCGCCGGCCGCCCTCACCCCACCCCTCTCCCGCCAGCGGGAGAGGGAGCCATACCCTCAAAGCCCCGCGCGCTGCACCCTCGCCGTCAGCGCCTGCGACAAGGTATCCGCGCTGTCGCGCAGATGCGCCCGCGCGTCGGCGCTAAGCCGGCGGCTCTTGGATGCATGCTGGATGCGCGCCAGCAGCCCCTGCGCCTGCGCGCGCAGCAGGCTGCGCGCATCCGAGCGGCTGAGCGCGCCCGGGCGCAGCAGCAGCGAGGCGACGCGGTTCACGTGGTCGCGCTGCAGTTCGCGCCGCGAAGCCGAGATGTCGGCGCCGCTGCCCAGTTCCGACCACACCGCCTTGTCCAGCCGCCCGTACAGCTCCGACAAGCGCAGCGCCTGCTTCGGCGCCTTGGCCTGGCTGTCGAGCAGGCGCGCGGCCACGTCGTCGCTCAGCAGCGCTTCCAGCACGTTGCGCTGCATGTCGATCACTTGCGTGGCAAGCGAGAAGTCGGTGGTGGCGATGGCATCGCCGCTGAACACCGCGTCGGTGCGCTCCTGGAAGTCGATGACGAGCTTGCGCTGCAGTGCCGGCGAAATGGCGAAGCTGTCGGACGAGAGGAAGTTCGCCGCCAGCACGTCCAGCGCCTCGCGCTGCTCGGTTGCCGGCACCGGCTGCAGCGGATCACGGCCGCTGCCGGCGTGGTGGCGCAGCGTGCGCACGCCGCCGATCTGGCGTGTGAGCGCGCCGGCCGCGCGGCTCATGTCGCGCAGCGCGTACGAGACCGAACGGCGCAGCACCGAATAGTCCTCGTCGGGCGCGAGTTCGCGCGATTCCTGCCGCGCCAGCAGGTCGCGGCCGATCGCCACGCGGCGCTTGGCGAAGGCCACCACGTCGGCGCCCAGGTCGAACTGCAGCGATTCGGGGTCGATGCCGAGGAAGTTGTCCTCGTCGGTGCCGTAGGCGAGCTGCGGCTCCACGCTGCGCGCGGCGATGCGCGAAAGCTCCGCCGCCTCGCGCTCAGCCGCGATCGGCTTGTAGGCGTATTCGATGGCCCAGTAGTCGTAGGGGCCGAGCGTGGTGTTGAACGGCGTGCCGTGCTGCGCCTGCGGCGTGCCCGGCGGCGGCAGGTTGATCGGCGCGTACTCCATCACCGAGCCGGTGAGGCCGTGCGCCTCGGTGAAGGCACGATCGGCGAGCTGCTCGGCGGTGTACAGCCGCGAGGAACGGAAGTTGTGGCGCAGGCCGAGCGTGTGCCCGACCTCGTGCATGGTCGTGTCCTTGAGGTAGGCGTCGACGAACTGTTCCGCCTCGGGGCTCGCCGGGTCGAGGTCGCCGCGCGCTTCCAGCACGTCGAATGCGTAGCTCAGCTGCTCGGCGGCGTAGTCGGCGTAGTCGCACAGCGCGAGGTCGTGCGCGGCGTCGTGCGCCTGCAGCGATTCCACCGGCTTGGCGATGACCTGCGAGCGCAGCGCACGCAGGCTGCGCGACGAGAGGCTTTCCACGCCAATGTCGGCATCGAGGATCTCGCCGGTGCGCGGATCGACATGGCTCGGCCCGATCGCGCCGAAGGACGGGCGGGCGTTCGTCATCCAGCGGATGGAGGCGCGGCCGAAGTCCAGCGTGTCCCAGTCGGCGTCTTCCGGCTGTTCGGCAACGCGGATGGCGCCCTGAAAACCGATCTGCTCGAACGCCTTGTTCCACTCCAGCACGCCGGCGCTGATGGCGGCGCGGTATTTCTCGGGAATCGTGCGGTCGAGCCAGAAGGTGATGGGCTCGACGGGTTCGGACATGGCCGCCGCCGGGTCCTTCTTCGCCAAGCGCCAGCGGTTGACGAAGCGCTGGCGCGGCGAACGCGCAAGGTCGTCGCTGAAGTCGTTCACGACCGTCGAGAAATGCCCGATGCGCGCATCCGCGCGGCGCGGCGTCATCGGTTGCTCGGGCAGCTTGGCGATCGAGTAGTGATAGGTGACGAACAGGCTGCGCGGATCGGGCAGCGAACGCGGCACGCTGGCGCCGCCGGACTTGGGCGCCGAGATGGACGAGTCGGCGAAATGGTTGAGCACCTCCAGCACCGTCAGCTCGGGCGTGGAGCGCACGGCGGTGATGGCCGAGTTGCGCGCGTCGAACGAATAGCCCTGCTTGTACTGGCGCTGCAGCTGCGCGCCGGTGCCCAGCAGGTCGGTGAGAAAGAGTGCGTTGGCCTCGACCAGCACCGCGTCGCTGTCGGGATGCGGCCGGCTCGCCACCGCCGTGCTCGCCAGCAGGCTGGGCGAGAACGCGGCCGAGACGGCGCGCCCGGTGGGCGTGCCGGCGCTCGCGACGTACGCGGTGTTGCGCGCAATCATCTGCACCTGGTTGTGCACGCGGCGGAACTCGATCACGAACTCGTCGCGCATCAGCCCACCGAACAGCCGGCCTTCGCCGATGCCGCTCTTGAGCTTGGGCGAGAGGAAGAAGGGCTTATTCAGCGCCGCAGGCGGAAGCTCGATCCACACCTTGTCGTCGCGCTGCCAGGTGGCGAGCAGGCCACCCTGGCGCTTGGCGCCGCGCACCACCTCGGCAAACGGGCGCAGGCTGCTCGCCGAGGCCCGGCTCTCCGGTGCCGACGCGGCGGGCTTGGCGCTCACTGCGGTCAAGGCGGGGTCGGTGCTGCTTTCGGGGGTGGATCCGGGGCCGCTGGCAAGCGTGGCGCATCCGGCGAGGGCGGCCAGCCCGAGCGGCGCCGCCAGCCGCACGCCGCGGGCGAGAAGACTCTGTTTCATGGTCTCGAACTGCTGTGAGAAGAAACGAGGCCGGGCGCGCATCGTTGGCGCCACCCGCTGCAGTGCCCGACTGCACCGCCTTGTGACGGGATTCTGCGGCGCTGCGACGTCCTTGGACATCCGTACTGCCCCGCCCGGTCGCGACTTCTGACGCATCGCGCGCCGCCCGGTTCCCCGCGATCGGCAGGCGGTCGCGAAAAGCGTGTGGAACTCGCGGTCTTTCGATCCTGCAAAGCACGACGCCGGCATGGGCCGGCGTCGTGCGGGTCGAAAGCGGAGCGCCCTACTTCAGCGCCTTGAAGTGCATGCGCTTGGGCCGCGCGCCTTCTTCGCCCAGGCGCTTCTTCTTGTCGGCTTCGTACTCCTGGTAGTTGCCGTCGAAGAACACCCACTTCGATTCGCCCTCGGCCGCCAGGATGTGCGTGGCGATGCGGTCGAGGAACCAGCGGTCGTGGCTGATGACCATCAGGCTGCCGGCGAACTCGAGCAGCGCGTCTTCGAGCGCGCGCAGCGTTTCCACGTCGAGGTCGTTCGAAGGTTCGTCGAGCATCAGCACGTTGCCGCCCTGCGAGAGCGTCTTCGCCAGATGCAGGCGCCCGCGTTCGCCGCCCGAGAGGTTGCCCACCAGCTTCTGCTGGTCGTTGCCCTTGAAGTTGAAGCGCCCGAGGTAGGCGCGGCTGGGCATCACGAACTTGCCGACGATGATGTTGTCGAGCCCGCCCGACACGTCCTGCCACACGGTCTTGTCGGCGGAGAGCGAAGCGCGGCTCTGGTCGACGAAGGCCATCTTCGCGGTCGGGCCGATCTTCACGTTGCCCGAGTCGGGCTTCTCTTGCCCCGAGATCATGCGAAACAGCGTCGACTTGCCGGCGCCGTTGGGGCCGATGATGCCGACGATGGCGCCCGCCGGCACCTTGAAGCTGAGGTCGTCGATCAGCACCCGGTCGCCGAAGCTCTTGGTGACGTTCTCGAACTCGATCACCTCATGGCCGAGGCGCTCAGCCACGGGAATGAAGATCTCGTTGGTCTCGTTGCGCTTCTGGTAGTCGACGTCGGAGAGTTCCTCGAAGCGGGCCAGGCGCGCCTTGCTCTTGGCCTGGCGGCCTTTGGGGTTCTGGCGCACCCACTCGAGTTCCTTCTTCATCGCCTTGGTGCGGGCGTCTTCGGTCTTCTGCTCCTGCTCGAGGCGCGCTTCCTTCTGCTCCAGCCAGGTGGAGTAGTTTCCCTTGTACGGAATGCCCGATCCACGGTCGAGTTCGAGAATCCACTCGGCGGCGTTGTCGAGAAAGTAGCGATCGTGGGTGATCGCCACCACGGTGCCGGAGAAGCGCGCGAGGAACTGCTCCAGCCAATCCACCGATTCGGCGTCCAGGTGGTTGGTGGGCTCGTCGAGCAGCAGCATGTCGGGCTTGGACAGCAACAGACGGCACAGCGCAACGCGGCGCTTCTCGCCGCCCGACAGGTTGCCGATCACCGCATCCCAGGGCGCGAGGCGCAGCGCGTCGGCGGCGAGTTCGAGCTGCACGTCGGTGTTCTCGGAACCGGCCGCGCTGATGACGGCTTCGAGTTCGGCCTGCTCGGCGGCGAGCTTGTCGAAGTCGGCATCGGGCTCGGCGTATTCGGCATACACCTGGTCGAGGCGCGCCTTGGCCTTCAGCACGCCGCCGATGCCCTCTTCCACCGCCTGGCGCACGGTCTGGTCGGGGTCGAGCTGCGGCTCCTGCGGCAGGTAGCCGATCTTCAGGCCCGGCATGGGTGTCGCTTCGCCTTCAATGTCATGGTCGATGCCGGCCATGATCTTCAGCAGCGTCGACTTGCCGGAACCGTTCTGACCCAGCACGCCAATCTTCGCGCCGGGGAAAAAACTGAGCGAGATGTTCTTGAGAATCTGACGCTTGGGCGGGACGATCTTGCCCACGCGGTTCATCGTAAAAACGTACTGAGCCATGGTCTACCAGGTAAAGGTGAAGCGGACCGCCGGCACGTGGATGGCCGGCGATGCCGTGTTTCTTCGGGGGAATGTGCGTATTGTCGCCGCTGCACGCGGGCTGCGTGCCCTGCGCCGCACAAGGCCCGGGGTGCCCCGGGTAGAATGCCGCCCACCAGCGCCCCTACCAGTCGGCGTGCTGCTGTCAGTTCTGACACGAGCCTTCGCGCTCCCCGCCTCTTCTGCCTGCGACTGGCGCTCCAACAGCGAGCGACAGGCCGATCCCCTCCGGACTCCCCTCATGTCTTTTGACACCCTCGGCCTTGCCGAGTCGCTGCTGCGTGCCGTTCACGAACAGGGCTACACCACGCCCACGCCGATCCAGGCCCAGGCCATTCCCGCCGTGCTCTCGGGCGGTGACCTCATGGCCGGCGCCCAGACCGGCACCGGCAAGACCGCCGGCTTCACGCTGCCCATGTTGCAACGCCTGATGGCCGGTGAACCCAAGCGCGATGCGCGCGGGCGCATCGTCATCCGCGCCCTGATCCTCACGCCGACCCGCGAACTCGCGGCGCAGGTGGAAGAAAGCGTGCGCCTGTACGGCAAGTACACCAAGCTGACCTCGATGGTGATGTTCGGCGGCGTCGGCATGCAGCCGCAGATCGACCGGCTGCGCAAGGGCGTGGACATCCTTGTCGCCACACCGGGCCGCCTGCTCGACCACCACCAGCAGCGCAACCTCGACCTCGGCAACGTCGAGATCTTCGTGCTCGACGAAGCCGATCGCATGCTCGACATGGGCTTCGTGCACGACATCAAGAAGGTGCTGGCCGTGCTGCCGGCCAAGAAGCAGAGCCTGCTGTTCTCGGCCACCTTCAGCGACGACATCAAGAACCTCGCCGACCGGCTGCTGAACAAGCCGGCGCTGATCGAGGTGGCGCGGCGCAACCAGACGGCCGAGCTGATCGAGCAGAAGGTGCACCCGGTCGGCCGCGAGATGAAGAAGGACCTGCTGATCCACCTCATCAAGGAAAACAACTGGAACCAGGTGCTGGTGTTCACGCGCATGAAGCACGGCGCCAACCGCCTGGCCGAGCATCTGGTGAAGAGCGGCATCACCGCGATGGCGATCCACGGCAACAAGAGCCAGGGCGCACGCACCAAGGCGTTGGCCGACTTCAAGAAGGGCGACCTGCAGGTGCTGGTGGCCACCGACATCGCCGCGCGCGGCATCGACATCGACCAGTTGCCGCACGTCGTCAACTTCGAGCTGCCCAACGTGCCCGAAGACTATGTGCACCGCATCGGCCGCACCGGCCGCGCCGGCGCGCAAGGCGAAGCGGTCTCGCTGGTGTGCGTGGACGAGAACATCTTCCTGCGCGAGATCGAGAAGCTCATCAAGCGCGAGATTCCGAAAGAGGCCGTGCCCGGCTTCGAGCCGCCGAGCGGCGAACGCGCCGAGCCGATCGTGCTCGGCCGCATGGTGATCGGCGAAGGCGCCGGCCGCGGTGGTCGTGGCGGCGGCGGCGGTGGTAGCCGCGGCGCCCACGGCGGCGGCGGCGGTGGTGGTGGTGGCGGTCATCGCGGTCGTCACGACTCGCGCCCGGCCCAGCCCGCGCGTGCCGGTGGAGCACCGCACCACGGCGGCCCGGCTCACCATGGCGGCGCTCGGCCGGCACCGCGCGATGCGGCCGCGCCTGCACGCACGCAGCAGCCGGCACAGCGCAGCGAACCGCGCCGTGATGGCGCGCGTCCCGCACCGCGCCTGACCCAGCCCAAGCGCTGAACCTGCGTCCGGCCACTGCGCGTGGCCGGACCTTGCGTGGCCGGACCGCACGCTGCGCCGGCCGCGCGCAGTACATTGCCCGCATGACTGAAACCCGTGTCGGCAGCGCCCGTTCCAATGCCATCCCCGAGGGCGCGACCGCGTCGAACGCACGGGTGGCACTCGTGGCCGGCGCCAGCGGTCTGGTGGGGCGCGCCCTGCTGCCGCTGCTCGTCGCTTCGCCCGGCTACGCCCATGTGCACGCGCTGCTGCGGCGGCCCGCGCCCAGCCTGCCCCAGACGCCGCGGCTTTCGCTCGAGGTGGTCGACTTCGATGCGCTCGCGCAGTTGCCGGCCATCGACGACGTCTACATCGCGCTCGGCACCACCATCAAGGTGGCCGGCTCGCAGCAGGCGTTTCGCCGCGTCGATTTCGACGCGGTGCTGAACACCGCACGCGCCGCGCGCGCGGCCGGCGCCACGCGGCTCGCCGTGGTCTCTGCGCTCGGCGCCGATGCCCATTCGCGCGTGTTCTACAACCGCGTCAAGGGCGAGATGCAGGAAGCCATCGCCACGCTGGGCTACGACTCGGTGGTCATCGCGCAGCCCTCGATGCTGATCGGCGACCGCACGGCGATCGGGCAGCCCACACGTGCGGGCGAGACCTGGGTGAACCGCCTGCTGGGGCCGGTGGCGGCGCTGGTGCCGCGTGGCGTGCGGCCGATCGAGGCCGCAGCGGTTGCGCGCGCCCTGCTGGCCGCCACGCTGGAAGGCCGGCCGGGCGTTCGCCTTCTGTCGTCCGCCGCCATGCAACCCACCCGCTGAGCCCGGCGCTCACACGTCTTTTCGCCATCCTTTCTCGGGCCGAGCCGATGCGACTGGTCACACCCCTTCGGATCGATCGGCGCTAGGCTCTTTGGCTGGAGGTCAGTGCAATGAGCAGCAGTACATGGCGCACAGCGTGGCGGGGCCAGGACATCGTGGTGTTTCGCGGTGACACCGAGGCCGACCGCGTGGCGGCGAACGACATCGAACGCGTGATCTTCGTCTACCGCAGCAACGGCGAATCGGCCGGCGACCTGGTGCTGGCCGTGGCCGAGACGGCCGGCGAATGCTTGGTCTTTCCGGCGGAAACCGGGTTTGCGGGCCGCGTGAATTTCGAGCGCACCGGCTACTGGGCCGAGCGCGCCTGCGTGTACTGGGTGCCGCAGGCGCGTGCCCCACTACCGCTGCGCCTGCGCCGCGGGCGCTGGTGGCTCGGCCTCTCGGGCCCGCATTACGCGCGCGTGCCGCGCTCGGAACTGGCCACGCTGATCGAGCAGTGGCCGCTCGAAGGGCCGCAGACCTGGGAACAGCGCAAGTGGCGCCGCATCGAGCGCGGGCGGGCGTTCACGACCGCGGCTGCCGAAGAGAACCGACGCCAGCGGGCTTGAGTAACGCGCGATCATGGATAAGAACCGTTCGGGCTGAGGTATCGAAGCCCCCCGTGAGCGCAGAGAGGCACTTCGATACCTCAGTGCGAACGGTCTTTGCAGCGCTCCCGTACTTCTGAACTCGCGTACGGAAGAGCGGCGCGCAGCAGGCGTCAATCAAATCGCCCTTCACGCAGCCATTTGGTGGCAACCCACTTCTCCCCCGCCACGACCGGCGTGCCGCCGTGCAGCGAGCGCGTCATGGGGTGCGGGCGGTCGTAGCTGAAGAACACCGCGTTGCCCTTGATCGGCGCGACCTCGAGGTTCACGTCGGGGAAGACGGTGGCGCCGCCCTGCTCCGGCGTGTTCAGGTACATCACGATGGTCGCCACGCGCTGGCCGCCGCGGCGCAGGATGGCGGGCGTGCCGGGCTGCGCCGGATCGAAGTAGTCGTAGTGCGGCTTGTATTCCGCGCCCGGCTTGTAGCGCAGCACCTGCAGGCCCTCGCCGTTCTCGACCGGCCAGTCGAGCAGCGCGGCGATACGCGCTTCGATGCGCCGGCACACCGCGTGTTCGCCGCGCCCGAAGAACATGCCTTCGCTGGTGCGCGCCGCGTTGACTTCGCTCGCGCCGGTGTCGAGTTGCACGGTCTCGGAGCGCGCGAGGCGCGCCTCCGCCAGTGCCATCACTTCATCACATTCGTCCGGCGTGACGAGGCCGCCGAGCACCACGATGCGCGGGTTGCGCATCGCGGCGAGCACCTGCACGTCGCGGTCGCCGGCGTGCAGCACGGGCTCGTTGCCGTGCAGCATCGGCTCGGGCACCGCGACGGGCAGCGGCAGCCCGCGCGCGCGGGCGTCGCCTGCGAGGTGGTCGCGCAGCGTCTCTTCCAGCGCGACCATGGCCACGTCTTCGGCCCAGCCGCTCTTGAGCATGGCCTCGAGCACGGCTTCGGGCGGCTGGCCGGCCGCGGCCTGCGCGACGATCCACTGACGCAATTCAGCGGTGACTTGCTGGGTCGAACTCATGCGGCCATTCTGCAAGAGCCGCCGCAGGTCCTGCGGCTCAGTGCGCCTCGGGCAGCCGGCGGCGGAACACCAGCCGGTCGGGCTCGGACGCCTCGGGCACGTAGGCATAGCCGTCGAGGTTGAAGCGCTCCAGCGCCTGCGGATGCAGTGCCCGCTCGCGGATCAGGTGCCGCGCCATCAGGCCGCGCGCGCGCTTGGCGAAGAAGCTGATGATCTTGTAGCGTCCGCCCTTCCAGTCCTCGAACACGCACTCGATGACGCGGGGTTTCAGCGCCTTGCGATCGGCGGCGCGAAAGTATTCCTGCGAGGCAAGGTTGACGATGACGGGCGAGCCGGTCTTCGCGCTCAGCCGGTTCAGGTGCTTCGCCAGCGTGTCGCCCCAGTAATCGTAGAGGTTGCGCCCATGCGGGCCGGCCAGCGCCGTGCCCATTTCCAGCCGGTAGGGCTGCAGCCGGTCGAGCGGACGCAGCACGCCGTACAAACCCGACAGGATCGCGACGTGTTCGTTGGCCCAGGCGAGGTCGTCGGCATCGAGCGTGCGTGCGTCCAGCCCTTCGTACACGTCGCCGTTGAAGGCGATCACCGCCGCGCGGCTGTTCTTCGCAGTGAAGCGCGGCGACCAGGCGGCATAGCGCTTCGCGTTCAGTTCGGCCAGCGGCACCGACAGGTTCATCAGTTCGGCAATGTCATCGGCCGATTTCTCGCGCAGCAGGCCGATCAGCCCGGCCGCGCGTGCGGCGAAATGCGGCGTGGCGGTGGCCGCAACGGGGCTCGGCGTTTCGTAGTCGAGCGACTTGGCGGGGGACAGCAGGAGAAGCATGACGATGCGCGACCGGAGGGGAAGGAAGAAGCGCCGCGGCGAGCCCGGCGGCGGCGAGCCGCACTCTACCGGCACGCTCAGCGGAAATCCCGGCTGCGGCTTTCCAGCCCTTGCAGCAGCGGCGTGTGGTCGATGAGCCGGGAGGCGACGAGATGCATCACCTCGCCTTCGCGCTGCCACTGGCCGTAGACGGTGAGCAGCTTGGCCGAAAGCAGCGGGCGGCGCTGCGATTCGACCACGCGCGGCCAGACGATCACGTTCACGGTGCCGGTCTCGTCTTCGAGCGTGACGAAGACGGTGCCCTTGGCCGTATCCGGCCGCTGGCGATGGGTGACGAGGCCGCTGGCCCGCGCGAGCCGCCCGGTCGGAAATTCGTGCAGCACCGATGCCGGCTGCACCTTAAAGATCGAAAGCGCCTCGCGCAGCAGCGCCAGCGGATGGCGCCCGAGCGTGAGGCCGACCGAACGGTAGTCGGCCAGCATCTGTTGCGATTCGCCCGGCGCCGCGAGCGGCACGGGCACCTCATGCACGCGGGTGGCGCGCAGCATCTCGGTGGGCCGGGTGTCGACGCCGGCCACGGCCCAGGCGGCTTGGTGGCGATGGCCGGTGAGCGCCACCAGCGCATCTGCTTCGGCCAAGGCACGCAGATCATGCGCATTGAGGCTTGCGCGGCGCGCCAGGTCTTCGACCGTGCCGAACGGCGCATCGCTGCGCGCGCTCACGATGCGCTTGGCGGCTTCGACCGACAGGCCGCGAATGCGGTCGAGGCCGAGGCGCACGGGGCGCAGGCCGTCGCCCTCGCCCTCCAGCCCGCTTTCACACCCGCTCACGCACACATCCACCGGCCGCACCTCGACCCCATGCGCGCGCGCATCGCGCACCAGTTGGGCCGGCGCATAGAAGCCCATCGGCTGGCTGTTGAGCAAGCCGGCGAGAAAGGCGTCGGGATGGTGGCACTTGATCCAGCTGCTGTCGTAGGCGAGCAGCGCAAAACTGGCGGCGTGGCTTTCGGGGAATCCGTATTCGCCAAAACCTTCGAGCTGCTTGAAGATGCGCTCGGCATAGTCGAGTTCATAGCCCTTTTCCACCATGCGCCCGACAAGCCGGTCGTGAAAGGGGCCGAGCCCGCCCTTTCGCTTCCACGCGGCCATGGCACGGCGCAGTTGATCGGCCTCGCCGGCGGTGAAGTCGGCCGCGATCATCGCGATCTGCATCACCTGTTCCTGAAATATCGGGATGCCCTTGGTGCGTGCGAGTGCGGGCTTCAGCGCTTCGGGATAGTCGAGTTCGTCATCGGGAATGCCGCGGTTCTTCAGGTACGGATGCACCATGCCGCCGTGAATGGGGCCGGGCCGAACGATCGCCACCTGCACCACCAGGTCGTAGAAGCAGCGCGGCGCGAGGCGCGGCAACATGCTCATCTGCGCGCGGCTTTCGATCTGGAACACGCCCACCGTATCGGCGCGGCGGATCATCTCGTAGGTGGCGTCGTCCTTGTCGGGAATGTCTTGCAGCGCGAAGGGGTGGTCGAGTTTCTGCCCGATGAATTCAAGCGAGCGCCGAATCGCACTCAACATGCCGAGCGCGAGCACATCCACCTTCATCAGGCGCAGCGATTCGAGATCGTCCTTGTCCCACTGGATCACGCTGCGCTCTTCCATGCTGGCGTTCTCGACCGGCACGAGCTGCGACATCTGCTCGGCGGCGATGACGAAGCCGCCCGGATGCTGGCTCAGATGCCGCGGAAAACCGATGAGCTGGTGCGTGAGTTCAACCCACAGCTTGACCAGCGGCGCGTCGGGGTCGAAGCCGTTTTCGCGCAGGCGCGCGGGGTCGATGCTGCGGCCGTCGAACCATTGCTGGCTCTTGCTCACGCCTTCGACACGCTGCAGATCGAAGCCGAGCGCACGGCCCGCATCGCGCATTGCCGAACGCGGCCGGTAGCTGATGACCACCGCGGCCAGTGCCGCGCGGTGGCGGCCGTACTTCCTGTAGATGTACTGGATGACCTCTTCGCGCCGCTGGTGCTCGAAGTCGATGTCGATGTCGGGCGGCTCGTTGCGCTCGGCGCTGATGAAGCGCTCGAACAGCAGGGTGGCGCGCCCCGGGTCGATCGCGGTGATGCCCAGGCAGTAGCACACCGCCGAGTTGGCGGCGCTGCCGCGCCCCTGGCACAGGATCTTCTGCTCGCGCGCCCAGTGCACGATGTCGGCCACGGTGAGGAAGTAGCGCTCGTAGTTCAGCCGCGCGATGAGTGCGAGTTCGGTGTCGATCTGCGCGAGCACCTCGCCCGGCGCACCTTTCGGATAGCGCGTCGGAATGCCGGCCTCGGTGAGCTTGCGCAAGTGGCTGGCGGGCGTCTCACCCGGCGGCACCAGCTCCTGCGGGTATTCGTACTGCAGCTCGTCGAGCGAGAAAGTGCAGCTCGCGGCCATCGCGACGCTTTGCTCCAGCCACGCCGGCTTGTAGAGCGCAGCGAGGCGCGAACGGGCGCGCAGGTGCTGCTCGGCATTGGCCGCGATCTCGGCGCCGCATTGCGCCACCGGTTTGTTCAGGCGTGTGGCGGTGAGCGTGTCCTGCAGCGGCTTGCGCGAGCGCACGTGCATCAGCACGTCACCGGCCGCGACGATGGGCAGGCCGACGAAGCTGGCCACGCGTTCGACGCGGGCGACGAGTGCATCGTCATCAGCACGGTTGAGCAGCTCGATGGCGATGGCGGCGCGGTCCTGGAACCAGGTCTTGAGCCACATCGCATCGGCAAACACCTGCTCGAAGGGCTGGGACGAATCGGGTACCAGCAGGGCCAGGCAACCGGGCAGGCCGGCGAGCATCGGCGCACTCGGCTCCTTGCCTTCCACATCGCCGCGCCGGGCGGTGTAGCTACCCTTCTGCGCACGCCGGCGCGCGAGCGTGATCCAGTGCGACAGGTTGCCGTAGCCGCGCCGGGTCTGGGCAAGGAAGACGAGGCGGATCGGCGAGTCGTTGGCACGAGCAGATCGCGTGCGTAGTGCAACCTCTCGTTCAGGCCTTGTGTTCTTCGCTGCGGCGATCGTGTCGGCCTGCGCCTGGGCATGGCCGTGGCCATCGGGCGCAGCGTGCGAGGTCTGCACGTCGAAGAGCGATGCGCGTTGCGGCGATGCGCGTTGCAGCCGCATCTCGCATCCGATGATCAGGTGAAGCGCATGCTCCTTCGCCGCCTCGTGCGCGCGCACCACGCCGGCGAACGAGCATTCATCGGTGATTGCCAGCGCGCCATAGCGCAGCGCCTTCGCGCGCTCCACCAACTCCGCCGGCTGCGAGGCCCCGGTCAGAAAGCTGAAGTTGCTGCGGCAGTGCAGCTCGGCGTAGGGTGGAAGTGCCGTTGCCATGGCGTGATGGCGCGGGCCATGAACGCGAAAGACTTCGAGACGGTGCTGCGCAGCGGCTCAGCGCTTCAGGCGGCGTTCGCCGCCACGGCGTAGCGGCCCAGCGGCATGCGTGCCCCTGGCGGCCATCGCGGAGCATCGACTGGTGCAGAACCCGGGTCGTCCGGCGGCTCGCTGCCAGCTTCATCTTCGATGGCGGCATCGGCTGCGCGCCGCGGCACCAGCGTGCCGTCGAGCGCCATGTTCAGCGAGGCGTCGAGCACATCGAGCGGGCTGCGAACGCCGCCGCCGGCCACCTTCAACACATGCGTGTAGATCATGGTGGTGCTCACGTCGGCATGGCCCAGCAGCTCCTGCACGGTACGGATGTCATAGCCGCTTTGCAGCAGATGTGTGGCGAACGAATGGCGCAAGGTGTGAGGCGTGGCCGGCTTGTGGATGGCCGCCTGCTCGACAGCGCCCTTGAATGCGCGTTGAAGGCCTTGTTCATACACGTGGTGGCGGCGCTCGACACCCGTGCGCGGATCGATCGACAGAACGTCTTGCGGAAAGACCCAGAACCATGTCCACGAGACATTGGCGCGCGGGTACTTTCGGTCCAGCGCATCGGGCAACTGCACGCCGCCGCGCCCCGCCTCGCGATCGGCCGCCCACAGCAGGCGGGCACGAGACATCTGCGCACGCAAGGCCGGCACCAGAGAGGCCGGCAGCATCACCACCCGATCCTTCGCGCCCTTGCCTTCGCGCACGACGATGGCACGCCGCTCGAAATCGACATCCTTCACCCGCAGCCGCACCCCTTCCATGATGCGCATGCCCGTGCCGTAAAGCAGTTGCGCCAACAGCCGGTGGCCGCCTTCCAGCCGCATGAACAGCCGCGCCACCTCATCAGTCGTCAAGACCACCGGCAAGCGCACTGTCGACTTCGGGCGGCCGATCTTGTTCATCCACGGCAAGTCGACACCCAGCACCTTCTGGTAAAGGAACATCAACGCCGACAAGGCCTGCTTGTGCGTGGACACGGCGACCGAGCGTTCATTGGCCAGCCAGCTGAGAAATTCTTCGACCTCGCTGCCGCCCATCTCCAGCGGATGGCGCAGCCCCTGAAAGCGCACGAAGGCCCGCACCCAATGGACGTAGGCCTGCTCGGTACGTATGCTGTAGTGAAGATAACGAATCCGCTCCCGCACCTGATCGAGCAGGCGTGCGGACTTCAGCGGCGGCAAGGGAGAGCCCGAATGCTTCATCATGAATATTACTGGATGAACGTACAGTGTATACGCTCCAACGCCAGTGTTCAAGCGCCCTTCAGCGCACCACTCGCATCCAGGTTACGCAGCACGGCGGTTGGATACGCGGATGTTCGGATGTCGACAACACGTTAGACATCATTGGGGGAGCGCGTGCGACTATCACTAGCCGATCTCGGGTGGCTCGTGTCGCCAACCCGAAAGTACATTGATCGCTGGAAAGCCGAAGGTGGGCGGGAACACAGGGGGTACGCGCTTCGGACTTGGAGCCGCAGACTCTTCTATGGAGAGGCAATCGCTCTTGCCGCTCTGTGCATCATCTGCCGGCAACCCGCTCCAGGCGAACTCGTAGTACTCGCAGTCCCGCTGATCTGGTATTCGGTGTCTCGCGTTTGCGAGATCGCCTATGCCTTCTACCGCGACCCGCTGAGCCCGACGAAAGAGTCCGACCTCACGCCAACGGACCGGGTGCGCATGGCGATGCGCAGCTACTTCGGTGTGGCTGCCAACTTCGCAGTTCTCTACTACTTTGCTCCGATGGCGGCCCAGTTCAAGGTCGGTGACGCTTCGCAACTTGCGAGCTTCCTTGAAGCGTTCTACTTTAGCGGTGTCACCCTAGCGACGCTCGGCTATGGCGATGTGGTGCCCGTAGGAGCAGTGTCGCGGACCATGGCGCTCGCTGAGGTATTCATCGGACTCTTAGTTGTTGTAGTTGCCGTAGCAGCGTACATTGGTGCAATCAAACCGCCGGGGGATGATGTCTAACAGGTCGTTCGACACGGACGCCCGGCGGCGGTCCTTCGCTTCGCTCCGGTCCTCTCCACCGGTCGCCGGTCAACTCCGACGTTAGCCGCCATGCCAACCATCGCGTCGTTTCTCCAGGAATGGTCTGCCTCGCAAGGGGCCGCGCCAGGGTTTGCCGACTATCTCTCTGAGGAGTGTCCGTGGCTCGACGGTGAGTCCGAACTGAACAGTGAACTGGGAACTGAATTGCTCACCGAGCCCTTTGGAAGCTGGGGTTTGCAGGAGCGAGTGCCTGCGTTTGTAGAGGCATACAACGAGTTCGTCCTTTTATCCTCGGGCGTGCGGCATCCAACACGCGAAGAGGCGTATTCGGCGATGCGTCAGGTCTTGGCCAAGTACGGTCAAAACAGCGCGCTGGGCGAAGGTGAATTTTGGCTAGTTGAGGATTCGTTTTCCACCGAGAAGCCTTGCGTAGTCGTGTTCGACTCCACGTTTCGCTTCTCGGAAGCGGCACTCGAGCAGTTGGGAAGCGCTGCAGCGCTATGCCCGTTCTTCTCCGAGGTAGTCATCGGCGATGAGGAGGGAACTGTCTTGCAAGTTAAGGCTGTGCCACGAAATGGCGGCTAACCCCTCCATCGAGCGGACATGCCCCGGCAAGCCGGGTCATGCCGCTCATGTCGAACGTTAGGCGTCACAAATGCCAACACAACCGTCACTCGGGACCATTGCGCTGCAAGCATTTGGCGCAATGCTCATCGCACTGCTCAGCGCCTGGATCACAGTCAAGCTCTCACAGAGGAAATTCAGAGACGAGCGGATGTGGGACCGAAAAGTACTCGCCTATGAACGGATCATCGAGGCGTTTCACAAGTCGAAGAAGTTTTCCAGCGAACACCTCGATGCCCAGTACGTCAACCGAGAACTCTCTGATGAGCGAGACACCGAGCTTCGGAAGCTGGCCAGCGAAGCACGCGAGGAGATCGCGAGAGCGACCGACATTGGAAGCTTCACGTTATCAGCGCAAGCACTCGATCTCTTGGCCAAGTATCAAAGTGAGTCGGCTGACGATGATCACATTCAGTCCTGGCATGAGCACCTTGAGCACGACTATTCAACTACAGAGAAGTACCTAAAGCTGCTCATTGCAGAGGCAAAGCGAGATCTGAAAAGTGACGCCTAACCCTTCCATCGAGAGGACTCGCCCCGGCAAGCCGGGTCGAGCCTCTCATGTCAAACGTTGGGCGTCATGAATTTGAAAGCGACCTCGCGTCCGCCGTCCAGTCTTGCGGTCGGCTCAGTCGCCCTTGGCGCGGCTTTGCTTGTTCTCGCCGCAGCAACGTACGCGGTCTACGCCTTTCCTCCGCTGCGAGCCGTCAAGGAAGCTGCGGGTAACCTTCTTCTCGCTGTCGCCGTCTACCTCGGAATCTTCATCTACGCCGGCTTCCGCTATCGCCTGACGCTGAGCAGTCTGCTGGTCTCCGCGGTGGTCGGCTTTGTCGGTCTCTGGTTCTTCGGCTTCTACACAGGGCTCTTGGTGGCCTGTAGCTTCGGTGACTGCTTCTGACGCGATGACGCCCAACCCTTCCATCGAGCGGACAGCTTCCGGCCTGCGGCCGCAAGCTGCCGCTCATGTCAAACGTTAGGCCTGCCCCGTCGCCCGTGCGCGGGCCGCAGGCGTCGCGCCGGGCAAGCCCGGCACGCCACCCGCTCCTGCCCCGCTTGACCCGTGCTGGCTGCGCCCGGACTGGCGAAGGGATCGACCCCCCCGCCCCTTCCAGGGGGCGAGGGGCGGGAGGGTCGATCCAGGAGAAGAACCCGTGCCGACTGCCGGGCCTGCGGGCGGGGGCGCCCTGCGGGCTGCCCCACGCGCCCCCGCCCAGGCGCGCCGTCGGGTCGGGCCACTTTACCGGGCGTCAGGGTCGTTTCACCGACCGCTTTAGCAGTTGTTGGAACTGGGACAAGCCCACCGGCCGCTTCGCGCCCGGTACCCGCGGCGCGCGTCGGGAGGGGTCGGGTTTCCACCCACGGCCGCAGGGGTGCTCGTGCCTGCGGCACCAGCCCGAACACCCGAAAGACCGGCCCGGCGGGGCCGTGCCGGGGTGGCTGCGCCACCCCAGCACCGCCCCACCAGGCCGCCCGCTGTGCAGAACGGCTGGGCCTTGATGGAACTCGGAGTGAAGGGCCGGCGAGGGTTGCCGGCTATCCGGCCGGGCGCCGTGGCCAGGGCCTGCAGCGGCCGGCTGATGACGGCCGGTGCCCGCTTGCGGCGCCGGAGCGCCCGGGGTGGCCCCAGCCCGTGCTGTTCATCGTGAACAGCAGGCGCTACTCCGCCACGGAGTACTCTGCACCCAGGCCTAACCGGGCGGTGGAACGGTCACCGCTGCGCGGCGCCGCTCACCTCCACGTTATGCACCAGTGCTGCCGCGCATGAGCGAGTCATCCGTTCGCTTCGACGAGGCTGTGAACGGTCGCCGCGCGGTGTGTCGCCGGGCAGGCCTGACAGGCCGGGTTGTCGCGCGCAGTCGCGCTGTTCCAGTTGCTCTTCGCGGTCGGCGTGTTCATCCGTCGTCGGCGCGCTCGTCGGTCGTAGTGTTCAGGCAACTCAACCGCCGCGTCATCAAACACGAGCACTGGCGCCGTCCGTTTCGCGCAGCGTGGCTCGCGTTCAACTTGCCGTCCCTCGCGCCCACGTCGGGCGCTTCGAGCGTGGCTTTGCATAACCTGTCGGTCAAGCGGACCCGCAACGGCGGGTCGCATCGGTTCGCTCCGGCCAGGCCATCCACGCCGTTGCAGTCCGCTTACCTCAAACGTTATGCACCAGTGCTGCCACACATGAGCGAGTCATCCATGCGCTTCGGCCAGGCCGTGAACGGTCGCCGCGCGGTGCGTCACTGGGCAGGTCTGACGAGCCAGGT
>JAKFDI010000023.1:0-42290 GCA_036676235.1 Rhizobacter sp.
ATGGTGAGCAGCGATCTTGCAGACGGCACGCTGGTGGCGCTCGACATCGAGGACATGCGGCTCAAGGGTGTCACGCTCATGTTGGCTGCATTCCACCGGGCATCGGAGCCGCCGGGGCCGGCAAGCCGGTGGCTGATCGATGACCTCAAAGCGCGCTACGGCCAGCAGGCGCAGTGAAAGTCAGCTTTCGCGACCAGTGTGGGCGGCTGCTCCTGGCCGATCACATCCATTGTCGACAACCCCGTCCGGCCTCAGATCGGCACCACCGCATATGCCCCACACACCATCCCGCGCCCTCTCGCGCGAGCTTCGGCCCGCCCGGCGTACCAATCCGATCTCGCGATGAAAAGCTCGACGCGCAGCTCTGCTTCCAGCCGTTGCATCTGCGCGCTGACGGCGGTCCGGGTCAGGCCGACTCGTTCGCCCGCGGCAGCAAACGTGCCTTCGCGGGCAACCGCCGCGAAGGTCTTGAATTCACCGATCACTCACAGCCGCCACTGATGAGCAGGTCGAATGCAGATTGACCATGGTCGCGCCGGGCGAGCCCACGATCAGCGATTCTTGACCCGCTGATCAACCGAGGACCCCGCCATGCACGCTCTGACCACCAACCCCGGCCCGCTCTCTCCCTTTCACGTCGCCTTTCCGGTGCACGACCTCGCGCTCGCGCGCAAGTTCTACGGCGGCACGCTCGGCTGTCCCGAAGGGCGCAGTGCCGACGACTGGATCGACTTCAACTTCTACGGCCATCAGATCGTGGCCCACCTCGCGCCCGGCGAGACGGGGTCGGCCCAGCGCAACGCGGTCGACGGACACGGGGTGCCGGTGCGCCACTTCGGCATCGTGCTGCCCATGGTCGAGTGGGAGGCGGCGGCCGAACGCCTGAAGGCGGCGGGCATCGAGTTCGTGATCGAGCCCTACATCCGCTTCAAGGGCGAGCCGGGCGAACAGGCGACGATGTTCTTTCTCGACCCGTCCGGCAACGCGCTCGAACTGAAGGCCTTCAGCGACATCAAGATGCTGTTCGCGAAGTGACGATGGGCATGGGCGCGCAGCGCTGAACCGACGCAGCGGTTCATCGACGACGGCTTGCAGCCGAGTCGGTCGAGCCTGCGCGCCGCCTCACCGCATCGGCCCTTCCCGCAGAATCGGCCGCATGCTGTGGCCCCGCTCCCGCTCGTCGTCCTTCCTCTCTCTGCTGTCGATCGCGCTTCTTGCCGGATGCGCAAGCCGCGAGCCGGCCTTCGACACGCCGCAGGTTCGCCCCGCCGAGGCGCGCGCGTTCATCGCGAAGGCGCTGCCCGCCAAGACGAGTGACCGCGCGGGCTGGGCCATCGACATCTACGCCGCCTTCGCCACGCTGCAGCTCGCGCCGACGCCCTCGAACGTGTGCGCCGTGGTCGGGGTCACCGCGCAGGAGTCGGGCTTTCGCGCCGACCCGGTGGTGCCGGGCTTAAGCGCCATTGCGTGGAAGCAGATCGAACAGCGGGCCGACAGCGCCGGCGTGCCGATGTTCCTCGTGCGTGGCGCCTTGCAGGTGTCATCGCCGGACGGTCGCAGCTACGGCGAGCGCATCGACCGCGCCAAGACCGAGCGCGAGCTGAGCGAGACTTTCGAGGATTTCATCGGCATGGTGCCCATGGGCCGCCGCCTGTTCGCGAGCTGGAACCCGGTGGCCACCGGTGGGGCGATGCAGGTGAGCATCGAGTTTGCCGAACAGCACGCGAAGCAGCGGCCCTATCCCTATCCGATGGACGCTGACATCCGCCACGAGGTGTTCACCCGCCGCGGCGGCATGTACTTCGGCATCGCGCACCTGCTCGACTACCCCGCCGACTACGACAAGCCGCTGTACCGCTTCGCCGACTTCAATGCCGGCCACTACGCGAGCCGCAATGCGGCGCTGCAGAACGCGATCAGCATCGCGTCCGGTATACCGCTGGTGCAGGACGGCGACCTGATACGCCGCGGCGTGGGCAGCGATCAACCCGGCCAGACCGAAACAGCGGCAAGGGTCTTGGCCGCGCGGCTGGGCATCAGCCACAGCGCCGTGCGGCGCGACCTTGAAGAAGGCGACGGCGCCGACCTGGCGCGCACCACGCTGTACCGGCAGGTGTTCGCCCTCGCCGAGCAGGCCGCCGGCCGTGCGCTGCCGCGCGCGGTGCTGCCGCAGATCAAGCTGAGCGGGCCGAAGATCACGCGCCAGTTGACGACCGCGTGGTTCGCCAATCGGGTCGACGATCGCTACCAGCGCTGCCTGGCGCGCGCGGGGCGGTTCCCTCCCACCACCGAGCGTGTCGACTGAGGCAGGCCGTTCGGCAAGCATTCCCCTTCCCTGAGAGGACGGGACCGACCGTGGATGGGGGCGCCGCGGGCGCTCTCCCTTCGTGGGGGTTGACATCGCCGCTGGCTCGCCTAAATTTGAACGACTGTTTAAACCATGTGGTTAGCCATGACGTCGACCCCCGCAGCCGGCAGGCCCCCTTCCACGACATCGGGTCTGCACGGTGATGACTCGACACACACGCGCCAGCGCATCCTGGATGCGACGTTGCGCCGCCTGGTGTCCGAGGGCTACGCCGCACTGAGCGTGCGCGAGATCGCCAGGGACGCCGGCGTGAACCATGCGCTGATCAACTACCACTTCGGCAGCAAGGATCAGCTGGTGATCGACGTGCTCGATGCGGTGAACCAGCGCTTGCTGCTGCGCCAGGCGTCGATGTACGAAAGCGGTGGGGGGTTCGCCCAGAAGTGGGCCAGCGCGCGGCGCTTCTACGAAGACGACCTCGCGTCGGGCTTCGTGCGCCTGCAGGCCGAGCTGTGGGCGGCCAGCCTGTCGAACCCGGGGCTGCGCGAGAAGTTCCTGCCGCGCCTGCTGGCGTGGAAGAAGCTGGTGCTGGGCGCCGTGCGCGAGGCCGTTGCCGCGCTGCAGGCCGACGGCACGAAGCTGCCGCCGCCCTTCACGCCCGAGGTCATCGCCTGCTGGATCTCGGAGTTCTGGCTCGGCATGGAGTTCGCCGACCTGCTGGGCGTGAAGGAAGAACAAGTCCAGCATCGCGCGGCGCTGGATGCCGTGCAGTGGCTGCTGGAATCGCTGGATGCCAAGGCCGGCAAGGCCACCGAACCCGCCGTTGCCCGCCGAAGGAGCCGCTGATGAACAAGCCCGGTCGCCCCCTGCCCGAGCGCCTCGACCAGATCGCCGGTGCGCTGCCCGAACCCGGTGTGGCGCCGGGTGCCGACACCTCGCCGTACGACACCGTGCAGCCCGCGCAGCAGGGCTTCATCGAACGCGACGGCGTGAAGATCTGGTACGCCGTGTGGGGCGACGGCGGGCCGTGGGTCGCCTTTGCGCCGCCGTTCCAGATCGTGCACAGCCAGATGCTCAAGGGCACGGTGCCCTACCTGTCGCGGCACTTCCGCGTCATCACCACCGACGGCCGCGGCAACGGCCGCTCCGACCGGCCCACGGGCCAGGATGCGTACAGCTTCGACCACTTCCACGCCGACTTCGTGGCCGTGCTCGATGCGGTCGGCGCCGAGCGCGTGGCCCTGGTCGGCATCTCGGCGGCGGCGCTGACCGTGCTGCGCCTCGCCGCCGAGCGGCCGCAGCGCGTGACGCACCTCATCACTGCCGGCGGCTTCGCCGACTCGCTGCCGAGCGACGAGAAGCTCGCGCAGCGCCTGCAGATGGAGGGCGATCTGCTGCGCAGCGACTGGCCGGCCTACGTCGACTGGTTCATGGGCACCATCTTCAGCGAGCCGCATTCGACCAAGCCGTATGAAGACGGCGCGCACTACGCCTTCGCCACCAACGCCGAATGGCTGGGGTGGTGCCGCAATGCGTGGATGCACAACGACGTGCGCGAACTGGCGCGCCGCGTCGGCTGCCCGACGCTCGTGATCCACGGCGACCATGACACCCGCGTGCCGTACGCCAAGGGCCAGGCGGTCCATGCGCTGGTGCCCGGCGCGAAGCTGCTGACCATCGCCGGCGGCGGCCACGTCACGGCGGTGCGCGATCCGGTGGTCTTCAACCGCGCGCTGCGCGAGTTCATCGGCGCCGCGCCGCAACGGCGCACCTGGACGCGCGCCATGGCGCGCCCGCGCCGCGCGCTGTTCATCTCCAGCCCCATCGGCCTTGGCCACGTGCAGCGCGACCTGGCCATCGCGCAGGAGCTGCGCAAGCTCCAGCCGGATCTCGCGATCGACTGGTTCACCGTCGACCCGGCGGCACGATTTCTCGAACGCGAAGGCGAACGCCTGCATCCGATCACCCAGCGCCTGGCCAACGAGAGCCGCCACTTCGAGCAGGTGGCCGGCGAGCACGACCTGTCGGCCTTCTTCGCGCTGCGCACGATGGACGAGATCATGAGCCACAACTTCATGACCTTCGTTGACCTGATCGAGGCGGAACACTACGACCTCGTCATCGGCGACGAGGCCTGGGACGTGGACTACCACTACCACGAGAACCCCGAGCTCAAGCGCCAGCCCTTCGTCTTCCTCACCGACTTCGTCGGCTGCCTGCCGATGGAACCCGGCAACGAACGCGAGGCCGCACTGTGCGCCGACCGCAATGCCGACGACATCGAGCACGTGGCGCGCTACCCGTACCTGCGCGATGCCGCGATCTTCGTCGGCAACCGCGAGGACGTGACCGAGCAGCCCTTCGGCCCCGGGCTGCCGGTCATCCGCGAGTGGACCGATCGCAACTTCTGCTACTGCGGCTACTGCCTGCCCTTCGATCCACGCGCGCTGGCCGACACCGAGCGCCTGCGCGCCGAGCACGGCTACCGCAGCGACGAAAAGATCGCCATCGCAGCCGTCGGCGGCACGGCCACGGGCCGGCACCTGCTGCAACGCATCGCGGCGGCCTTCCCGCGCATGAAGCGCGAGATGCCGGAGCTGCGCCTGATCCTCGTGACCGGGCCGCGACTTTCCACTGACGAATTCGAGCCGCAAGCCGGGCTCGAACTGCGGCCCTACGTGCACAAGTTGTACGAGCACCTGGCCTGCTGCGACCTGGCGCTGGTGCAGGGCGGGCTGTCGACCACGATGGAACTGGTGGCTGCGCGCCGGCCCTTCCTGAGCTTTCCGCTGCAGCGCCATTTCGAGCAATGCGTGCACGTGCGCCAGCGCCTCGCCAACTACGCCGCCGACCGCTCGATGGACTATGCGGCGACGCTCGATCCGGATGTGCTGGCGCAGCGCGCGCTGGCCGCGATGCACGAACCCGTGCGCTACCGGCCGGTGGAAACCGACGGCGCGGCGCGAGCGGCACTGCGCATTGCGCAGGTGCTGGACAACCGCTGGTGGGCGCGATGAAGGCCCCAGCCGCCATCTGCCGTCCGCCGCGCACGCCGCCGGGCGGCGAAGTGCCCTAGGGCAACGAGCCCCCGTTCCCTTTTTTCTTCCTCTCAATCGACCTGTTGTTGCGAGACGGGCCGCGAATCCCGTTCGTCCTCAGGTTTCTGCTCCGGGAGACTTTCATGGCAATCCTCATCGCCCTCTTCGGCTTGGTCGTCTACCTCTTCTTCCTCGCCACCTTCGTCTACGCCATCGGCTTCGTCGGCAACCTGCCGCTGCTGCCCAAGACCATCGACAGCGGCGCCGCCGCGCCGCTCGTCGAAACGCTGGCCGTCAATCTCGCGCTGCTGGGGCTGTTCGCCGTGCAGCACAGCGTCATGGCGCGACGCGGCTTCAAGCGGTGGTGGACGAAACTGATTCCCGAGTCGATGGAACGCAGTACCTACGTGCTCGCGGCGACCGCTGCGCTCGCGCTGCTGCTGTGGCAATGGCGGCCCATCGCCGAGCCGGTGCTGTGGTCGGTGAACGACCCCGTCGCTCGCGTCGCCCTGCACGCCGTGTTCTGGCTGGGCTGGGGCGTGCTGCTGACCAGCACCTTCCTCATCAACCACTTCGACCTGTTCGGCCTGCGACAAGTGTGGGCGAACCTGCGCGGCCAGGCGCTGCCAACGCCGGAATTCCGCACACCGCTGTTCTACCGCCACGTGCGCCACCCGATCTACCTCGGCTTCGTGCTCGCCTTCTGGGCCACACCGCACATGACCGCCGGCCACCTGCTGTTCGCGGCGGCCTGCACGGGCTACATCCTGATCGGCATCTGGTTCGAGGAGCGCGATCTCATCGCGCAATACGGCCAGCGCTATCGCCTGTATCGCCAGCAGGTGGGGATGCTGTTGCCGAAGTTCGGTGCGCGTGATCGGCACGGGCCGGCGCAGCGTTGATCGTCGGGCTCGCGTAATCCGGGGGCGAGCGCGGCGCGAGCTCGCGAGTGCAGGTAGGGGCCGCGATACTCGGCGCACACCTCGCCGAGATATCACGCCTCATGCCACCCCCCGGCCTCGCCCGCATGAAATGGATGGCGCTCGCCCTCCTCGCGGGCGCGGCGGTCCTGTATGTGACCGGCTCGCTGATGCACGGCCGGCACCCCGCCTGGGACTACCTCGCGGCCTTCGGCGAAGCCGCGATGGTGGGCGCCATCGCCGACTGGTTTGCGGTGGTGGCGCTGTTCCGCCATCCGCTCGGGCTGCCGATTCCGCACACCGCCATCATCCCGGCCAACAAGGACCGCATCGGCGAGAACCTCGCCACCTTTCTGTGCGCCAACTTCCTGAGCACACCGCAGGTGCTGGAAAAAGTGCGCAGCTTCGATGCCTCGGGCAAGCTCGCGCGCTGGCTGTGCACGCCGCGGCATGCGCAGCAGGCGGCCGCGCATGTGGGCACGGCATTCGCCTATGCGCTGGGCGCGCTCGACGACCAGCGCGTGCGGCACTTCGTCGGCGGCACGGCGACCGACTTTCTCGCCCGCATGCTGACCGCGCCGCGCATCGGCCGCTGGCTGCATCTGTTCACGCGCGACCAGCGCCACCAGCCGCTCGTCGACGCGGCCCTGCGCAAGCTCGCGGCCCTGGCCGATCACGAGCCGCTCAAGGCGCGGCTGGCCGATGCCATCGCCGGCGAGGTGAAGCTGCTGCGCTACGTCGGGCTCGACAACGTGGCCGGCCGCTATGCGACGAGCAAGACGCTGGCGGGGCTCGTGCGGCTGGTGCACGAGATGGCCGAGGACCCGCAGCATCCCTTGCGCGGCGAGTTCGACGCAGCCATCGCCTCGCTCGTGCAGCGCCTGGACACCGACGCGGACCTGATCGCCCGCGTCGATGACCTGAAAGCAAAGCTGCTGGACAACCCGGTGATCGCCGACTACCTGCACGAACTCTGGGGCCACGGGGTGGCCTGGATGCAGCGCGATCTGGCGCAGGACGATTCGCTGCTGCGCGAGCGTGTGGCCGGGGCCATTCAGCTCATCGGCGCACGGCTGCAGGCGGATGCCGACATGCGCCAGTGGATCGACGCGCAACTCGCCGACGTCGCACCGCGCTGGATCGAGCGCTACCGCGAAGACATCCGCCGGTACATCGTCTCGCGCGTTCGTGAGTGGAATGCCGAGGAGATGACCGTCGAGCTGGAACGCAACATCGGGCGCGATCTGCAGTTCATCCGCATCAACGGCACGCTGGTGGGCGGCCTGGTGGGCTTGCTCATCCACGCGGCGACGCAGTTCGCGCGGAGTTTGTGAGCACCGCCCGACGCATACTGCGCGGCGTGCGCCGATGCGATTTCCGAAGGGCGATCTCCTTGCACATCTTCCTCAGCTACGCCTCCCAGGACCGCGACAAGGTCGAGCCGGTCCATCTGGCGCTGACGGCGCAGGGCCGCCACGAGGTGTTCTTCGACCGCGCGAGCCTGCCGGCCGGCGAGGCCTACGACGCCCGCATCCGCGAGGCCATCGCGCGCGCCGATCTGTTCGTGTTCTTCGTGAGCCCGGATGCGGTGGATGCCGGCAGCTACACGCTCAGCGAGCTGGCGATGGCCGCGCAGAAGTGGCCGCACCCGAGCGGTCGCGTGCTGCCGGTGGTGATCGGCGAGACGCCGTTCGACGCCTTGCCGGCCTACCTCAAGGCCGTGACGCTGCTCACGCCCTCGGGCAACCTCAGCGCCGATGTCGCCGATGCGGTGGCGCGCATCGCCGCCGGCCACCAGCGGACGCTGCGCAAGCGGGCCGCGTTCGGCGCCGCAGCGTCGATCGCGCTGCTGGTGATTGCTGCGCTCGTCTGGCAACAGCGCGAGGCGTGGTTCTCGTCGGCGCCGGCCGCTGAGATCACGGCACAGGACGGCGCGCCGGCGATGCTCGTTCCCGCAGGCCCTTTCGTGATGGGCGATGACGAGCACTCGCCGCTGCGCGAGGTTCATCTCGATGCGTTCTACATCGACAAGTTCGAGGTCACCCTCGCGCGCTACGCCGCCTTCCTGAAAGCCACCGGCGGCGTACAGCCGCCTGACGGCTGGCCCCGCGACGCGGCCACGCACGCCGAGCTGCCGGTGGTCGGCGTCGCCTGGGACGATGCCGAGGCGTACTGCCGCTGGGCCGGCAAGCGGCTGCCGACCGAGAGCGAATGGGAGAAGGCCGCGCGCGGCAGCGACCAGCGTCGCTACCCGTGGGGCAACGACGAGCCGACTGCCGCGCACGCCGCCGCGATGAAGTCGGCCGACAATGCCTATGCCGGCGGGCTGGCGCTGGTGGGCAGTCATCCGGCAGGCGCGAGCGGCAGCGGCGTGCACGACCTGGCCGGCAATGCCTCCGAATGGGTGGCCGACTGGTTCGCCGAAGGCTTCGCCCGCGGCAGCGTGCGCAACCCCAAGGGGCCGGCCAGCGGCACTGATCGTGTCATCCGCGGCGGCGGCTGGCCCGACGCCGGCGAGCGTCTCGCCTCGGCGCGGCGCTGGCATGCGGCGCCGGACACACGCGCATCGGACATCGGGTTCAGGTGCGCGCGGGACGCGGGCTGACACGCGCCGCTCGAGTTGTGAACGCGCGAGCCCGAGCGGCTTCGATACCTCTTGTCGATTTGCGATCGATCCTCAAGAACCGTTCGGGCTGAGCCTGTCGAAGCCGCGCGTGTGCCGAATGGCACTTCGACAAGCTCAGTGCGAACGGTTCCTGGGAGAGTTCTCTTCTCTTGAATGCGAAGCCGTATCAGGATGAGCGGGTAGGTCCCTGCACCAGCGCCGCCCCCTTCTCGCCGATCAGCACGGCCGCGGCATTGGTGTTGGTCGACACCATGCGCGGCATCGCCGACGCATCGATCACGCGCAGGCGTTCGACGCCGCGCACGCGCAGGGCCGGGTCGAGCACCGCGCGCTCGTCGCTGCCCATGCGGCAGGTGCCCACCGGATGGAACACGGTGCCGCCCTTGGTGCGCGCAAAGTTCTCCAGTTCGGCGTCGGAGCGCACCTCATCGCCGGGCAGGTATTCGCCCTCGGCCAGCAGCGAGCGGAAGGCCGGCTGCTGGTAGATGTCGCGCAGAATCTTCAGGCCCGAGACCATCACCTGGATGTCCTTCGGTGCGGTGAGGTAGTTGGTCACGATGCGCGGCGCCTCGTGCGGATTGGACGAGCGAATCTCCACACTGCCGCTCGAATCGGGCCGGCACTGCGTGACCGAGGCCGAGAAGCCGGAGAAGCGGTGCAGCGGATCGCCGGGCTTGTCGACCGACAGCGGCATCACGTTGATGAGAACGTCGGGCCGCTCGCCTTCGGCGTGCTCAGTGGCGACGAGCCCGCCCACCTGACCCGCGCCCACGGTGAGCGGGCCGCGCTGCTGCAGCAGCCACTGCGCGCCCATCTGCGCCAGCTTGATCGGGTTGCGCACATCGTCGTTGAGCGACATGCGCTGCCTCAGCCGCGCGATCACGCGGGCCTGGTAGTGGTCTTGCAGATTGCCGCCGACCTCGGGCGCATCGACCGCGACCGTGATGCCGTGCTGGCGCAGCAGCGCGGCCGGGCCGACGCCCGACAACTGCAGGATCTGCGGCGACTGCAGCGCGCCGGCCGAGAGCAGCACTTCGCGGTCTGCGTGGGCGCGGTCGATGCGGCCGTCCACCGTCCATTCGACGCCGGTGGCGACACCGCGCTCGATCACGATGCGCGTGACGTGCACGCCGGTCTGCACCGTGAGGTTGGGCCGCCCACGCGCCGGCTCGAGAAAGGCGTTGGCCGCGCTGCAGCGCCAATGGCCGCGCAAGGTGAGCTGGTAGGCGCCGAGGCCCGCGTCGTCGGCGCCGTTGAAGTCGGCTGTGCGGTGAAAGCCCGCCTGCACGCCGGCCTGCAGCCAGGCCTCGCAGTACGGGTGCTCGTTGCGCAGGTTCGACACGCACAGCTCGCCCGAGGTGCCGTGGTACTCGGACTCACCGCCCGAATAGTTCTCAGAGCGCTTGAAATACGGCAGCACCTCGCGGTAGCCCCAGCCCGTGGCGCCGAGCCGCGCCCAGTCGTCGTAGTCGGCGCGCTGGCCGCGGATGTACAGCAGGCCGTTGATGGTGCTCGACCCGCCCAGCCCGCGCCCGCGCGGCCAGACGATGCGGCGGTTGCCGGTCTCGGGCTGCGGCTCGGTGTCGAACTGCCACGAGAAGCGCTTGTCGTAGATGGTGCGGAAGTAGCCCACCGGCAGGCGCAGCCAGAAGTTGCGCGATTCGCCGCCGGCTTCGAGCAGCAGCACGCGGCACTGCGGGTCGGCACTCAGGCGGTTGGCGAGCACGCAGCCGGCCGAGCCGGCGCCGATGATGATGTAGTCCCAGCCTTTCGCTGTCATTGCCTTGCGCTCGATCGGCGCCTGTTCAGAGTTGATTCAGAGGTACTTGAGATAGGCCGAATGCTCGGTCGTGTAAAACTGGATCGACGAGTGGCCTACCGATGAATACGCGCCCACGCCCGAGTGCTTGATGCCGCCGAAGGGCATGTGGTTGTCGGGCACGGTGCCGTGGTTGATGTGCAGCATGCCGGTCTCGCATTCGCTGAGGAAGCGCTGCACCAGCGTGTGGCTGTCGGAAAAGAGAGCCGCGGTCAGGCCGTGCTCCACGCCGTTGACGATGGCGAGCGCCTCGTCGAAGTCGTCGTAGGGCTGCAGGGTCAACACCGGCCCGAAGATCTCGTCGCGTGCGATCTCCATCTCGGGCCGCACGCCGGCCAGCACCGCGGGCTCGTAGAAGAAGCCTTCCGGCGCGCTCCCGGGCTGCGCGAAGCCGCCGCCGGTGAGCAGATCGGCGCCGTCGCGGCGCGCACGCTGCACCATGCCGGCCACCTTGTCGCGGTGCGCGCCGTGGATCAGCGGGCCGGTGGTGGTGCCGGCGACGAGACCATCGCCAAGTTGCAGGCGCCGCGCTCGCGCCACCAGCCCCTTGGCCACGCGCTCGTGCAGTGCGTGCTGCACCACGATGCGGCTGATGGCCGTGCAGCGCTGGCCGCACACCGCGAAGGCGGCGCCGCTGATGGCATCGAGCGCGGCGTCGAGGTCAACGGCATCGTGGATCACCGCCGCGTTCTTGCCGCCGAGCTCCAGCGACAGCTCGGCCAATGAGGGCGCAGCCGCCGCGTAGATGCGCCGGCCGGTGTCGATGGAGCCGGTGAAGGTGACGCCGTCGATCCCCGCATCGCCGACCAGCGCGGCGCCCACGCGCCCATCGCCGTTGACGAGCTGCACCAGGCCGGGCGGGAAGAACTGCTGCGCGATCTGCGCCACCAGGCAGGCCGCGGCCGGGGTGAACTCCGACGGCTTGATCACCATCGCGTTACCGAACATCAGCGCCGGCACCAGCTTGCGCAGCGGGGTCATCACCGGAAAGTTCCACGGCGACACCGCGGCGATCACCCCGCGCGGGCGGCGCAGCACCAGGTTGCGAAAGCCGGCACGCGCCGCCGGCATCACCTCGCCCTGCGCCTGCGCGGCGAGGCCCAGCATGGTGCGCGCCTCGGCGCACGATTTCGCGATCTCGCCGTTGGCCTCGGCCAGCGGCTTACCCTGCTCCAGCACGATGGCGCGCGCGATCTCCGGCGCACCCGCCTCGACCTCGGCAACAAAGGCAGCGACGATGCCTGCGCGCTCCAGCGGCACGCGTGCGGCCCACGCGCGCTGCGCACGCCGTGCTGACGCGACCGCTTGCGCGACCTGCGCCGCGCCGGCCGCCGTGTAGGCGCCGACCTGCCGCTCGGGATGCGCCGGGTTGTGCGTGGCGAAGTCGCCGCCCGAACCCTCGATCCACTGCCCGTCGATCAGGCAACCGAAGCGGTAGGCGTCCGCCAGCGTCATGCCTTGGTCGCTTGCAGGTAAGGCTTCGCGTCGAAGTACTTCGTGGCCGGCACGGGGTTGGCGATGTTGCCGCTCTCGACGAAGAAGTCGGTCACCTGCTGCAGCCACTTGGTCACCGTGCCGTCGGTGTAGCGTGTGCGCCATTCCTCCGAAGTGAAGTACTTGGATGCCTTGAACTGCTCCTTCAGATCGGGCAGCGGCACGCGCTGGTAGTGGTTCTTCTGGAGCGCTTCGAGCGCCGAATCGGTCTTGGCGAGCAGGTGGTCGTTGGCTTCCGCCCAGCCGCGGATGAGCTTCTGGATGACGGGCTGGTTCTTGTCGTAGTAGTCGTTGCGCGCCGCCCAGCCGCCGATGATGGCCGCCTCGGGGTAGAAGGCCGAGGCGTCGATCAGCTTGCGCGCACCGGGCATCTTGTCGCGCACCGTCACGTCGAACGGCACCCACAGCGCCACCGCTGGCACCGCGCCCGAGATGAACGAGGTCACCGCCTCGGCCATGCGCTGGTTGACGATCTGCACGTCCTTGGCCGGGTCGAGCTTGGCGCTCTTGAGCGCGTTGTCGAGGAACACATGCGCGGTGGTGCCGGCCGTGGTCGAGATCTTCTTGCCCTTGAGGTCGGCGAGCGACTTGATGTCCTCGCGCACCCACAGCTGCGCAGTGGCGTACTCGATGTTGTTGATGAGGAAGACCTTGCCCTGACCGCGCGCCGGGAAGTTGGACACCACGGCGCCGGTGGACAGCATGTCCAGGCTGCCGCCGATCATGGCCTGGAAGAGTTCGAGCCCGGTCGTGAACTGGATCATCTCCAGGTCGAGCCCCTGCTTCGTGAAGGCGCCGGTCTCGATCCCGGTCCAGATCTGCGCGTCGACCGCCGGCGTGTGCAGGTAGCCGACCTTCACCTTGGTGCGGCCTTGCGCGAAGGCGGGAAAGCCGGTGGCGGCCACGGCGGCAGCAGCGGCGGCGGTCTTGAGCAGGGTTCTGCGGGGCGTGTTCATGGTCTCGTCTCCTGGGTTGGATCTCGTTTCGGATCGTCTCAATCGGACAGGCGCACCGTCTGGCGTGCCTGGGCTTCGTACTCCTGCATCACGAGGTCGCGGATGTGCGAGCGCAGCTCGACGAAACGCGGGTCTTCGTGCAACTTCTCGGAACGCGGATAGCCGAACGGCAGGTCGACCACCTCGCGGATGCGCGCCGGCCGCGCCGTCACCACGACGATGCGCGATGACAGGTAGATCGCCTCGTCGACCGAGTGCGTGATCAGCATCACCGTCTTGCCTTCGGCCTCCAGCACCTGCAGCAGCAGGTCCTGCATGGCGCTGCGCGTCTGCGCATCGAGCGCACCGAAGGGCTCGTCCATCAGCAGGAACTGCGGCTTGACGGCGTAGGCACGGGCGATGGCCAGACGCTGGCGCATGCCGCCCGACAGATGCTTGGGATGGTGGTTGGCGAAGTCGGTGAGCCCCATCAGCGCCATGTAGCGCTGGCAGATCGCCTCGCGCTCGGCGTCTCCCACGCGGTTGGCGGAGAGGCCCAGACCGAAGGCGATGTTCTGCTTCACCGTGAGCCACGGAAAGACGCCGTACTCCTGGAAGATCACGCCGCGCTCCGGCCCCGGGCCGGTGATCGGCTGGCCGTCGAGCAGCACCGCGCCTTCGGTCGGCTGCACGAAGCCGGCGACGAGGTTCATCAGCGTCGTCTTGCCGCAGCCCGAGGGGCCGATGATGGAGACGAACTCGCCCTGGCGGATGTCGAGCGAGACCTTGTCGAGCACACGCATCGGGCCGTGCGCGGTGGGGAACTCCACGCACACCTTGTCGAAGGTGATGCGCACGGGAGGAGCCTGGATGGTTTCGGCTGAGGTCGTCATGCGATGCGGTCCTGCCAGGCCACCATGCGGCGGGTCAGCGCGCGCAGTGCCACGTCCATGGCGAGCGCGATGAAGCCGATGCAGATGATGCCGACGTAGATGATGTCGAGCTGGAAGAACGCCGAGGCGTTCTGGATCATGGCGCCCAGGCCCTGCTGCGCCGCGATCAGCTCGGAGGCGACGAGCGTGGCCCACGCGACGCCGAGCGCCACCCGCACGGCGGTGAGCATGTGCGGAAAAGTCAGCGGCACGATGATGCGCAGGAAGATCTCGAGGTCGGTGGCGCCCAGCGTGCGCGCCACACGCACATAGATGGGGCTGATCTGCGCGATGCCCTCGTACATCACGATCACGCCGGCGAAGAACGAGGCATAGAACAGGATCGCTATTTTTGCGCTCTCGCCGATGCCGAAGTAGACGATCACGAGAGGGATCAGCGCGATCGGCGGCAGCGCGCGGAAGAAGTTGATCACCGGGTCGACGAACACCCGCAGGCGCTGGTACCAGCCGAGCATGAAGCCCACCGGCACCGCCAGCACCACGCCGAGCGCCACGCCGACGAACACGCGCTGGGTGGACATCCACATGTCCATCAGCAGGCGGTCGCCCAGCAGCTCGATGAACTTGGCGAACACCTGATGCGGCGCCGGCACGAGCGCCGGGCTCACCAGGCCGCTGAGCCGCACGGCGTACCACGCCACTACGATCAGCGCCCACGGCACCAGGATCAGACCCGTGCGCGCGAGCAGGGGCACGAGCGGCCACGCGCGAGTCGGGGGCCGGGAAGCAGCAGTCAGGGTCATCGTCGTCTTGCTCATCTTGTCGGATGATCGTACTATCAACCATACGTTTCGTCGAGTCAGTAATGTCCATTACCTTCAACGACAGCGCCATCCCCCGCTACCTGCAGATTGCCGACCTGATGCGCCAGCGCATCTCGCGCGGGCTGTGGAGCGAGGGCCAGAAACTGCCCTCGCTCGAAGCGCTGGTCGAGGAGTTCGGGGTGGCCCGCGTCACCGTGCGCCAGGCGGTCGACCTGCTCTCGCGCGACGGGCTGGTGTCGCCGCAGCAGGGCCGCGGCACTTTCGTGACGGCGCGCCCGGTGTCCAACCAATGGCTGAAGGTTCAGACCTCGCTGGAGGAACTCGCCAAGGTCTACAGCGACACCAAGCCGGAGATCGTCAACACCGACGAATCGATCGCCCGCGCGCCGCTGCGCGACGAAGACGGCATCGCGGCCGAGCAGTACGTCTACATGCGCCGCGTGCATTCGCGCGAGGGCCAGCCCTACTGCGTGATCAACATCTATCTCGACGAGCGCATCTTCCGCAAGCACCCCAAGCGCTTTCGCAACGAGACCGTCATCCCGCTGCTCGCGGCCATGCCCAAGACCATCGGCATCGCGAATGCGCGCCAGGTGCTGACCATCGGCACGGCCGACATGGAGGTCGCCAAGCTGCTGCATGTGCCGGTCAACGCGCCGGTGGCCGACGTGCGCCGCGTCTTCACCGATGCGCGCGGCCGCGTGATCTATCTGGGCGAGGTGACCTACCGCGGCGACTTCATCCATCTCGAGATGGACCTCAAACCCTGAAGACCCTGAAGCGAGCCGCTCCTTGAACCCTTCCTCGCTGCCCCACGACGCCGCTGTCGATCCCTCTTGCGCGCTGCGCCCTGTCCAGGTGACGGCGCATGTGTTCCGCCATCCGGTGGCCCGGCCGGTGCGCACCTCGTTCGGCGTGATGCACGACCGGCCGGCGCTGCTGCTGCGCGTGGAGGACGCCGACGGCGCGCACGGCTGGGGCGAGGTGTGGTGCAACTTCCCGTCCTGCGGCGCGGAGCACCGGGCGCGGCTGGTCGAATCGGTGCTTGCGCCGCTGCTGTGCGGCAGCACCTTCGCATCGCCGCGCGAAGCCTTCGAGCATTTGAGCGCGCGCACCGCCGTGCTGGCGCTGCAGGCCGGCGAGCCGGGGCCGATCGCCCAGGCGATAGCGGGCATCGACCTCGCGCTGTGGGACCTGACGGCGCGGCGCGCCGGCCAGCCGCTGTGGCGGCTGCTCGGCGGCACGAACGACCGCGTCGGCGTCTATGCGAGCGGCATCAATCCGGAAGCGCCGCACGAGACGGTGGCGCGCAAGCAGGCCGAGGGCTATCGGGCGTTCAAGCTCAAGATCGGCTTCGGCGCCGAGCGCGACCTCGCCAACCTGCGGCTCGTGCGCGACGCCGCCGGCAGCACGCAGGAGGTGATGGTCGACGCGAACCAGGCCTGGGACCTGCCGACGGCGGCGGACATGGCCGAGCGGCTGGCCGGCTTCGGCCTGTCGTGGCTGGAGGAGCCGCTGCGCGCCGACCGGCCGTGGAGCGAGTGGTTCATGCTGCATGCGCGCGCCAGCGTGCCGCTGGCCGGCGGCGAGAACGTGGCCGGCGACGCCGGCTTCGACGCGCTGCTGGCCGCGCGCGCCGTCGAGGTGGTGCAACCGGACGTCGCCAAGTGGGGTGGCATCTCCGGCTGCCTGCCGGTCATCCGCCGCATCCGAGCGGCGGGCCTGCGGCACTGCCCGCACTTCCTCGGCGCGGGCATCGGGCTGCTGCACTCGGCGCATCTCCTGGCCGCCACCGGCGGCGACGGCCTGCTGGAAGTGGATTCCAACGACAACCCGCTGCGCACGCTGCTGTGCGCGGAGCTGAACCGGATCGTCGACGGCGTCGCGTGTCTCGGCGAGTTGCCGGGCATCGGCGTCGAGCCCGATCTCGCCGCGCTGCGCGACGCCTGCGGGACCTGAACCGAATCGAGCAGCGGCAATACGGCACGCACGCGGCGCCCTCGCTGCCCGAAGCCGCGCCAACCCGCATTGACGATGCTCGCAGTACGGTCGTATGGTTCATAGAACGTTTCGCCTTCTTCACACCCTTTCGCTGTACAGGAGCCTTGCCATGACCCATTCCACGACGCGCGGCGCAGGCCGCGGCACCACCCGCAGAGCGGCGATCGGCACGCTGGCCGCCGCGGCACTGCTGGGCACGGCCGGCTTCGCGCACGCGGCATTCCCCGACAAGCCGATCCGCATCGTCGTGCCCTGGCCGGCCGGCGGCCTGGTGGACCTGCCGGCGCGCCTGGTGGGGGAGAAGCTGCAGGCCGCGCTCGGCCAGCAGGTGCTGGTCGACAACAAGACCGGCGCCGGCGGCGCCATCGGTGCCGATGCGGTGGCCAAGGCCGCGCCCGACGGCTACACGCTGCTGGTGACGACCAGCGCCATGTCGATCAACCAGGCGCTGGGCATCAAGCAGCCCTTCGATCCGATCAAGGACTTCGAGCCCGTGGCGATCTTCGCCACCGCGCCGCTGATCCTTGTCACCACGCCGGGCAAGGGCGTGAACTCGGTGGCCGACCTGATCGCGAAGGCGCGCAAGGCGCCGGGCAATCTGACCTATGCCTCGGCCGGCAACGGCACGCCGGCGCACCTGGCCGCCGAGTGGTTCAAGGCGACGCAGGACATCGACGTCGTGCACGTGCCCTACCGCGGCGCGCCGCCGGCGATGCTCGACCAGGTGGCGGGCCGCGTCGACTTCCACTTCTCGAACGCTGCCGTGGGCCTGCCGCAGATCGCCGCCGGCAAGGTGACGCCGCTGGCCATCGCGAGCCCGAAGCGGCTCGAACAGCTGCCCAAGGTGCCGACGATGATCGAAGCCGGCGTGAAGGACTTCGACACCGAGCAGTGGATCGGCCTGCTGGCCCCGAAGGGCACGCCGCCGGAGCTGGTCAAGCGCCTGAACGAGCTGGTGCGCGACGCGATCACCGCGCCCGACGTGCGCGCGGCCATGTCGCGCGCCGGCATCGTGCCGGCAACGCCCACATCGCCCGAGGCGTTCGGCGGCGTGGTGCGCGCCGACCTCGACAAATGGACGAAGGTGGTGAAGACCGCCGACATCAAGCTCGACTGACAGGACTGGACCGACCCCGATGCGCACGATCTTCGTGCTGTTCGACTCTCTCGTGCGCTCGGCGCTCGAGTGCTACGGCGGCAGCGACATCCACACGCCCCACTTCAAGCGCTTCGCCGAGCGGGCCGTCACCTTCGACACGCACTTCGTCGGCAGCCTGCCGTGCATGCCGGCGCGGCGCGAGATGCACACCGGGCGGCTGAACTTCCTGCACCGCAGCTGGGGGCCGCTGGAGCCCTTCGACCAGTCGTTCGCGCAGGTGCTGGGCGCCGCAGGCGTGTACACCCACCTCGTCTCGGACCACTACCACTACTGGGAGGACGGCGGCGCGACCTATCACAACCGCTATGCGTCCTGGGACTTCGTGCGCGGCCAGGAGTGGGACAAGTGGAAGGCCATGGTCGAGCCGCCGCTGGAGCGGTTTCGCACCATGTACCACCCGATGCAGCAGCCCGCCGGCAAGGCCGACGGGCGGCTGCAGGCGATGGTCAACCGCGAGTTCATGAACGACGAGGCCGACTACTGCTGCCCGCGCACCTTTGCTGCGGGCTTCGAGTTCCTCGACCGCAACCGCGACGCCGACAACTGGCTGCTGCAGCTGGAGTGCTTCGACCCGCACGAGCCCTTCCATGCGCCGGAGCGCTTCCGCGCGATGTACCCGACGGGCTACGACGGCCCCATCCTCGACTGGCCGCGCTACAAGCGCAGCGCCGAATCGGCCGACGAGGTGGCGCAACTGCGCGCCAACTACGCCGCGCTGGTGACGATGTGCGACGACTACTTCGGCCGCCTGATGGATTACCTCGACGCGCACGACATGTGGCGCGACACGGCGGTCATCCTCACCACCGACCACGGCTTCCTGCTGGCCGAGCACGACTGGTGGGGCAAGAACCGCATGCCGTTCTTCAACGAGCTGGCGCACATCCCGCTGATGGTTCACCACCCCGAGCACATGGCGCAGGCCGGGCAGCGCCGCCAGGCCCTGACGCAGACCATCGACCTCATGCCCACGCTGCTCGCGCTGCACGGCGTGGAAGCGCCCGCCACCTGCGAAGGCCATTCGCTGCTGCCGCTGCTGGCGGGCGACGGGCGCATTCGCGAGGCGGCGCTGTACGGCATGTTCGGCGCGGGCACCAACGTGACCGACGGCCGCTACACCTACTTCCTCTACCCGGAAGACATGACTCGGCAGATGCTCTACGAGTACACGCTGATGCCCATGCACCTGAAGAGCCTGTTCCACGTCGATGAACTGCGCGGCGCGCAACTCGCGCCGCCGTTCTCGTTCACGCAGGGCGTGCCGCTGCTCAAGGTGCCGGCACGCCGCAACGACAGCGGCCAGCCCACCGGCCACCAGGGCCAGGGCGGCGGCTTCGAGGACACGACGACGGTGCTGTACGACCTGGAAGCCGACTACGCGCAGGAACAGCCGTTCCGCGACGAAGCCATCGAGCGGCGGCTCAAGCAGTCGATGGCGCAGATCATGCAACTCAACGACGCGCCGCCCGAGGCCTTCGAGCGGCTGGGGCTGGTGGCACCGACGCGCGGCTGATCGCTACGCCGACTGCTTCGCAAGGGCGGCGCGGCGTTCATCCGCCCGGCCCACCACCGCTGGCGCGGCCTCCGCCAGCCGCGAGACGATGCCGCCCAGCCGGCGCATCGCCTCTTCCATCTGCGGCGACCACGGATCGCCGTACTGGATGCGGATGAAATGGTCGAAGCGCCGCGTGGTGCTGAAGGCCGCGCCCGGCGCCACGCCGATGTGCTGCAGCCGCGCCATGGCGAACACCTCGCGCGAATCGACATGCCGCGGCAGCTCGATCCACAGCATCAGCCCGCCCTGCGGAATGCTCAGGCGGCAGCCCATCGGGAACCAGCGCGCCACCGCATCGGCCATCTGGTGCGCCTGCGTCTTGAGCGCAGCGCGCAGGCGGCGCAGGTGGTGGTCGTAGCCGCCGTCGCGGATGAACTGCGCCAGCACCTCCTGCTGCAGCATCGGGCAGGCGACCGAGGTGCGCACCTTCAAGGCGTGCGTTTTGAGGAAGTGCCGGCCGGGCGCGATCCAGCCGATGCGGTAGCCCGGCGCCACCGTCTTGGTGAAGGCCGAGCACAGGATCACGTCGTTGGTCGCATCGAAGCTCTTGAGCACCGGCGGGCGCTGCTCGCCGAAGTGGATGTCGCCGTAGATGTCGCTCTCGATCAGCGCGATGCCGCGCTCGGCCATCATCTGCACGAGGCGCTGCTTGTTCGCCGCGGGCATCAGGCTGCCGAGCGGGTTGGGAAAGTTGGGCAGCACCACGCAGGCCTTCACTTCGCCCGGCTTCTGCGTGGCGAAGTCGAGTGCTTCAATCGACAGGCCGTCGCGCGGGTGGCTCGGCACCTCGAGCGCGCGCATGCCCAGGCTCTCGATCGCCTGCAGCAGGTTGAAGTAGGTGGGCGACTCCAGCACGATGGTGTCGCCGGCCTGCGCCACCGAGCGCAGCGCGAGGTAGACCGCCTCCATGCCGCCGTTGGTGATGACGATCTCGTCGGGGTGCAGGTGCGCGCCCGAGAGCACGGCGCGGCGCGCGATCTCCTGGCGCAGCGCCGGGCTGCCGCCGAGATGGAAGTTCGATGCGTACTCCGGATGCCGCCGGTTCACGCCGGCCATCAGGTGCTGCAGCTTGGCTTCGGGCAGCAGCGAGCGCGCCGGCAGGGCGTGGAATCCGGGCACGGCCAGCGGGTCGTCCACGATCAGCAGGAACTCCTGCAGCACCTGGTCCATGTTGACGAGCGCGGCGTCCTCGATGCGCAGGTCGAGCTGCGGCTCGGGCAGGGCCGGCGCGCGCGGCGCGACGTAGTAGCCCGACTTCGGCCGCGCCTGCACGACGCCCTGGTTCTCGAGATGGCGGTACACCTGCAGCGCGGTGCTGATGCTCACGCCGTGCACGCGGCTCAGTTCGCGCACCGACGGCAGGCGCGCGCCCACCACCAGCGCGCCGCTCGCGATGCCGGCCTCGATCTGCGCGGCGATGCGGTGGTACAGCGGTACGGCGGAATCGGTGCGGGCGTCCATGGCGGGGGGCCTTCGGTCGGCACCCATTCTGTGCCTCGCTGCCGCGCGCGTACCGGTACAGATGTCGGCATCTGTTGCCGGTACAGCGGCGTGGGGTGCGCACTGTGATGCCACGCATTGCGCGGCACTGGATCTACCGCGTGCAAGGTGCGATTCGCATACTGGCCTGCCGTCGATTCACTGCGAGCCCACCATGCTGACCTTCGATCCCCCCGTTGTTCTGGAACTCGACACCCATCGGGTGATCGGCTGGCGCCAGCTGGAAGGCGTGACGCTCGCCGTGCGCCGCGGCCGCGTGTGGGTGACGCATGCGCACGACCTCGACGATCACTTCGTGCAGGCCGGCGAACGTGTCGCGCTGCGCCCGGCCGACCGGGTGGTGATCGAAGCCGACGGCGGCCCGGCGCAGATCGCCTTGCTGCCGATGCCCGCCGGTGCGAGCGAGCGGGCAATTGGCGCGTGGCTGGCGCGCCTGCGCCTGCCTATGCCGTTGCCGCCGGCCGCGACCGCGCCGCCCTGATCCACGCCACCACGGCCGCGCCGAGGGCCGTCCACTTGATCGCGGCGGCGGCCGACAACGCCCACGCGACACACGCAGGCGCACTTGGCTGCACGACGGCGTGCGTGAGCAGGTTCTCCGCCACGTCGGCCGGCACGGCAATCCACACCGGCAGCATCAAGGCCCACTTCATGCGCCGGTGAAAGCGCCGGTTGCCTTCGTGCGCCAGATGCAGCCGGCGCGCCGCCCACACCGCCGCGTTGCACATCAGATAGGCATAGGCGGCGATCAGCACGCCGTCGAGCCACAGCACCGTGTCGAGGCCCTTGCCGGTATAGCGCGCCAGTTCGACGGGACACCACAGCGCGAACACCTGCGCCAGGGCGAGATGCCCTCCGCCCGTGCCTGCCCCGATGCGCGCCGTCAGCCACCACAGCGCCACCATCGTCAGCCCCGCAACGGCAAGCGCGGCGCGAAACAGGCGCGCATGCGTGCGCGTGCGGTAGATCGGTGCCGGCTCGCCCGCTCGTTCGCGTTCGAGCCGCGCCGCAAGCGCCGGATGCAGCGCCTCGCCGGGCGGAATCTGCCGCTGCTGCAGGCCGGCCAGCGCCCACAGCGGCGCGGCGTAGGCCGGGTCGTGCTGCGGCGCATCGGGGTTGCCGGCCGGCACCGCCGCCTGCCAGCCGGGCACGAGCGCCAGGTCGAGCGCGTGGGCCTCCAGCACCATCCAGCGCAGCGCCAGGTCGGACAGGCCGGTCTCGGTGTAGGAGCCGCCGACATCGCTGTGCGCGCCGGGAAACCACAGCTGCTTCAGCGAAGGTTGCCAGCACTGCTCCGGCTCCCCGTCGACCTCGCGCGTGATGAAGCCCGGCGGCTGATTCATCACGCCGCTGTACAGCCGCGGCTCGTAGCTCGCGCGGTATTCGCCTTCGGCGACGGCGTGACGGATGTGGTCGAAGCGCTTGCCCTCGACCGAGTTGTCGCTGCTGATCTGGCGCCGGCGCAGCCCGCCGACGGTTGCCACCGTGTCCCACACGCCGATGCAGTGGATGCGGGCCTCGCGCCCGGCATCGTCGGCAAAGTGCTCGCGCATGTCGCGCGCGATGTCGTTGCGGTACCGACCCTCGGCGCCGGGCCGCTTCGGATCGGAAAAGTAGGCGCGCAGCAGCGTGGGCAGCAGTGTCTCGGCACTCGGTCGCACGATGCCGAAGAGGTTGACCATGCCGCTCACCGAGCGCGCGGTGAAGGCGCCGCGCGAGAAGCCGAAGAGCCAGATGCGGTCGCCGGCGCGGTAGTTGCGCACGAGAAAGGTGTAGGCCTCGGCGATGTTCTCGTAGATGCCGCCACCGAAGGCCAGGCCCTTCAGCAGGTTCAACCGCAGTTGCAGGCGATCGAGGAACGCCACGCCGGGGAATGTGTTGGCGCTTCCGACGCCGGGGTCGTAGTAGACGAGCTGCCGCTCGCTCTTCTCGCACAGGCGCATCAGCTTCACGACATTGGTGTCGCGCTGGTTGCCGAGGATGTTGCTCGTGCCGTCGCAGCACACGACGAGATTGCGTCCGCTCATGTCTTGCCCCCTTGTGTTGTTGTCGGCCGCTCGCCGGCGGGCCTGGCGCGCACTGTACGGCCGGCATGCCCGCACGGCGGCGTGGCGGTGCGCCCCCCGATACGATGCCGGCCCCGCCTTGCCGTCCTCCCCCGCCGTTTCATGCCCCGCCTGCCGCGTTCGCCCGCCTCGTCGTTCACTGCGGTGCCGGGAGGTGATCGCATCGGCCTCGGCATCGCGCTCACGCTGCTGGCGGTGCTCGGCTTCGCGCTGCTGGACGGCACCGTCAAGTACCTCAGCGCCTTCGTGCCGCTGCTGGTCGTGGTGTGGGTGCGCTATGCGGTGCAGGCGGGCGTGATGGCGTTGTGGCTGGCGCTGGCCGGCGGGCGCTCGCTGTTCCGCGTGGCGCATCCGAAGTTCCAGGCGCTGCGCGGCACGCTGCTTGTCGCGATGAGCGTGCTCGCCTTCCTCGGGCTGCAGGCGATGCCGGTGGCGGAGTTCACCGCCATCGCCATGCTCGCGCCGGTGATGGTCACGCTGCTGTCGCCGCTGCTGCTGCACGAGCGCGTGTCGGCGCTGCGCTGGGCGCTGGTGCTGCTGGCCCTGGCCGGCGGGCTGATCGTGGTACGCCCGGGCAGCGGGCTGTTCGGCGCCGGGGCGGTGTTTCCGCTGCTGGTGGCGCTGTCGGGCGCGATGTTCCAGATCCTCACGCGGCGCATGGCCTCGCTCGAATCGCCGCTCACGACGCACTTCTGCACCGGCTTGGTGGGCGCGGTGCTGGTGACGCTCGCACTCCCGCTGTCGCCGCTGCCGCTGGGTGCGGCTCTCGCCGAGGTGAGCAGCCTGCAGTGGATGCTGATGCTCGTGGCCGGGCTGCTGGGAACGCTGGGCCACCTCGCGTTCATCAACGCGCTGGGCATCGCGCCGATGGCGGTGCTCATGCCCTTCACCTACACGCAGATCGCCTTCGCCGCGGCGTTCAGCGCCATCGTCTTCGCGCATCTTCCCGACCGCTGGGCGATGCTCGGCATGGTGGTCATCGCCGCAGCGGGCGCGTTGTCGGTGTGGCTGAACGTGCGCAGCGGGCCGAGGCCCGCCGTGATGGCCGTCGACACCACCCTCGGCGACTAGGCCCACCCCCTACGCGCTTCGCGCGCCCCCTCAAGGGGGCTGAGCCCGGGCATGAAAGGTCCAGTGGACCTTTCATGCCTGGCGAAGGGCCGGGCCACTGGCCCGGCGCGGCCTGCAAGGAAACACCAGCGGACCGGCAAAGCCGGATCCGCGGCGTTCGCTTGATGGGCTCGCGCTTCGCGCTACAGCGCCGATGTCAGCGCCCAATCCCACGCGACGCCGCCGATGGTGGCCGTGCCGTTGATGGAACCGTTGGCACCCACGGTGCCGCTCGCCTGCAAACGGCCGGGCACCGCCATGCCCACGCTCGCGCTGCCCTGTCCCGGGCAGGTGCCGGTGACCGTGCTGTTCCAGACCGCGCCCACGTCCAGCGTGTAGGTGGCCGGCGTGGTGCTGCGGTCGATGACGAGCGCGCCGGGCGACAGCGTGGTGCTGGACGGCGAGACGGTCGCGGTGCAGGTGAATTCCAGCACCGACAGCGTCTGCGTACCTTCGGCGCGGTAGGTGCCGCCGCCGGCCACCTGCGCATCGGGGCGCCATGTCGCCTGGCCGGTGATCGCGAAGCCGATGTCGCCGCCGGGCGCGGTCAGCGTGCCGCGAAAGATGCCCGTCCAGCGCGGCTCCACGATGGTGATGTTCGACGCGAGCGTGACGCTGCGCCCCGTCTTCTTGTTCACCGAGCGAAAGGTCACCGGCACGGTCTTCGGGTCGGGCACCTGCTGCGGCGCGGTGTAGATCGCACCGGCCGCACCGGCGCGCGGCACCACGGTGCCCGACACCGCGTCGCCGCCTTCTTCGGCCCAGACGCGCCAGGCGCGGGTGCGCGCGTGGGGCACGAGCAGTTGCGTGCGGCCTACCTCCACCGTGGCCTGCTTCGGCACGAGCCGGAAGCCCAGGTACTGCACCACGTGGTACTGCAGCGAGACCGCGGCCGCCGCACGCGCGCGCTGCGCTTGACGCAGGCCCGCTGCCGCGGCTTCCACCGGCAGTTGGACCGACAGCGTGCGCGCCGTCTTGTCGATCTGCAGCACGGGCAGCGAGAGCCACGTGCCGTCGCCGCGCTGCATGGCCACGCCGAGTGGATCGGCGTTGTCGTCCATCGCGGCGTCGTAGCCCAGCGTCAGCGCGAGCGGCGCCACAGGCGCGGCGTCGAGGCGGATCTGCAGGCCCTCGCCCAAGCCGTCGGGCGCGCTGTTGGTGATGCGCTGCAGGCTCATCGCGGTGTCGCCGGGCAGGGCGCCGGCCGGCACGTCGAGCGCGGCGGTGCCGAGCGCGAGACGCGCACCGGCCGCGCCGACGGTCTGCTACACGGCCTTGCCCACGGGCAGGCCGGCAGGCGTGACGACGGCTTCGTCCTCGCCGGTGGTGGCCGTCTGTTCGCCGATGACCGCGGCGTTGCCCTCGGCGTCGACGGCGAGAACGCGGTAGCCGTAGCTGGTGTTGCGCGCCAGCCCATCGTCGATGAACTGGCCGGCACTCGCATCGAGCGTGGCGACGGGCTCGTAGACACCGGCCGCGTTCTTGCGCTCGACGGTGTAGGCGGTGGCGCCGGCCTGCGGCGTCCAGCCGAGGCTGACGGTGCGCGCCGAGCTGCCGAGCGCGACGAACTCGGCGGCGGCGGAGGGCGCAGCCGGATCGATGGGTTCGTGCTCATGGTCTTGTCTTCCCTGAAGTCGTGCGCTCCGCCACACGGCGGATCGAGGAAGCGAATTCTGGGAAGACAGCCCGCGCGGGCATCCATCAAAGGAGCCACGCGGCCGAAGCGCGGCGGGCCATGCGCGGGCGTGGCCCGCGGTCAATTCAACGACGGTCGCTCGAATGCGCGCGCCACTCGATCTGGGCAAAGGCGAGTGCCGCCAGCGCCAGCGGCGCCAGCAGATACAGCCCGCGCCACGCCACCAGCCCGGCCATCAACTCGTGCGCGGGCAGGCGCCAGCCGAGCAGTGCGATGAACACCGTCTCGGTGACGCCCAGCCCGCCCGGCACGTCGACCAGCGCCAGCACCAGCGCGTTGACCACCACCGCCGCCAGCACGTCGGCCACCGGCACCTGCGCGTCGAACAGCAGGAACCACACGCCCGCGAGCAGGCTCCAGTTGAGCGCCGACAGCGCGAGCTGCAGCAGCGCCAGCCGCCACGACGGCAAGGCGAAGCGCCGCCCGCGCCATGACAGCGCACGCCCATGCGCCGCGGCGCAGGCCGCCACATACAGCGCGGCGGCCGCGAGCAGGGCCAGCCCGAACACGCGCAGCGCGCCGCCCGCATAGCCCCAGCCCGCCGGCAATGCCACGCCGCCGACGACGAACAGGGCGCCCGCCACCCCCATGAAGCCGACCCAGTTGGTCATGAGATTGAGCACCCACACGGCCGCCACCGTGCGCGCCGGCATGCCCGAGTGCATGTAGGCGCGAAATCGAAAGCCCACGCCGATCGGCCCCAGATTGAGCGCGAAGGCGTGGCTCACGAAAGCGGCCTCGAGCACGCGCAGGCGGGCGAGGCCCTGGCGCAGATGGCGGCGCGCCAGCAGATCGAACGAGGAATACACCGCGTAGCTCGCGAGCGTGAGCGCGGCTGCGCCCCACAGCGTGGCGTCGGCTCGGCCCCGCAGCGCGGCCAGCGTGCTGGCCCAGTCGACCGAACCCAGATGCGCTGCCAGGAGCCCCGCGCCGGCGAGCGCCAGGGCCACGCCCAGCCAGCGCTTGGCCCGCGTCCACAGGCGATGCGTGCGCGGCGGGTGCTGCAGCACCAGCGCGGCGCGCGCGATCTCGTCTTCGATCGGCGGGGCGGGCGCGTCGCCGGCGCGACCGGTCATGCGGTCAAGAGATCAGCGCCGGGTGTCCGGCCCGGGGGTGGTCTTGCGGTCACGCGGCACGTTGCCGTCGTCGGCGGCCACGTCGTCGGCGGCGCCGGGGTCTTCTTCGCCGACAGCAGACTCGGGCGGGTCGTCGAGTTCGATCGGCGAGGCGGTGGCCGCGTCGTCGGCGGTGATGGTGGGGTGCTCGCGCGACGGGTCGCGGTTCGGGTGCTTGGACGCGGGTTCGGTAGCCATGGGGGTGCCTCTTCGGGTCGCGCGGCCGGCGCGCCGCCTGCACACCCGGCAAACCGCATGCCCTGCGCTACTGCCGCCAGAACTGCGGCGTGAACAGCACCAACACCGACAGCAGCTCCAGCCGCCCGAGCAGCATGGCGGCGGCGCACACCCAGGTCTGGAAATCGGTGAGCGGCTCGAAGGTGCCCGCCGGGCCGATGGCGCCCAGGCCCGGCCCCATGTTGTTGATGCTGGCCACGGCCGCCGAGAACCCGACGTCGAAGCTCAGCCCCGAGGCCATCAGCACCAGCGTGAAGACGATGATGGCCACGCCGTACACCAGCATGAAGGCGAGCACCGCGAAGATCGTCTCGTTGGCGACCGGCCGCCCGTCGAGCATCACCGGCGTGACGGCGCGCGGGTGCAGGATGCGCCGCATCTCGCGCCGCGCGTGCTTGAACAGGATGATGACGCGGATCATCTTGATGCCGGCGCCGGTGGAGCCCGCGCTCGTCGCCACGCCCGACAGCGCCAGCATCAGCACCGAGGCCACCGGCGGCCAGGCCGTGTGGTCCAGCGTCGAGAAGCCCGTGGTCGAGCCGATCGACACCACGTTGAAGAAGGCATGGCGGATCGTCTGCGCCGTGCCTTCCTGGGGGTCTCCGAGCAGCAGCAGTCCCGCGACCAGCACGCTCGCGCCCACCAGCGCGATCAGCGTGCCGCGCACCTCCGGGTCGCCGAAGATGTGCCCCGGCGCGCGCCTCTTCAGCGCGATGAAGTACACCGCGAAGTTGCAGCTCGCGATCAGCATGAAGATGACGCAGATCCACTCGAGCTCGGCCGACTGGAAGTAGCCGAAGCTCGCGTCGTGCGACGACAGGCCGCCCAGACTCACCGTCGCGAACATGTGTGTCCACGCGTCCATCCACGACATGCCCGCGGACCAGTAAGCCAGCAGGCACGCGAGCGACATGCCCGAGTAGACGATCCACAGGCCCTTGGCCGTCTGCGCGATGCGCGGCGTGAGCTTGGCCTCCTTCATCGGCCCCGCGGCCTCGGCACGGAAGAGCTGGCTGCCGCCCACGCCCAGCAGCGGCAGGATGGCCACGGCCAGGATCAGGATGCCCATGCCGCCGATCCACTGCAGCAGGCAGCGCCACAGGTTGATCGAGTCGGGCAGCTGGTCGAGCCCGGTGAGGATGGTGGCGCCGGTGGTGGTGAGGCCCGACATCGCCTCGAAGTAGGCATCGGTGAATGAGATCGGCGCACCGGCAAGGTGAAAGTACAGCAGCAGCGGCGCCGAGGCAAACAGCGGCAGCACCGTCCACACCAGGGCGACGAGCAGGATGCCGTCGCGCGGCTCCAGGTCGCGCGGCGCGCGGCGGCTGCCGAGCCACATCACGAGCCCCGAGCCGAAAGTGAGCGCCGCGGCGCCCTCGTAGGCACGCAGCGCGATGTGCGACTCGCCAACCCACGCTGCCACGCCCAGCGGCACCAGCATGGCGACGGCGAAGGCCATCACCACGCCGCCGAGGATGTTCAGGACCGCACGAAACGAGGGCATCGCGCGACCTCAGTCCCGCCGGGCCGCCCCAAGGGACTGAGGCGCCCCAAGGGCCACGAAGAGGCCCCTCCAGGGCCTTGGGGGCAGCGAACGAAGTGAGCGTGGGGGTTGTTTCATTTCAGAAGAAGGTCGCGCTGACCTGCAGCAGCTTCTCCACCTCGCGCACCATGCGCTTGCGCGGCAGGAAGACGATGAGGTGGTCGTCGGTCTCGATCACCGTGTCGTCGCGCGGGATGAGGGTGCGCGCCGCCTCGCCCTCGCCGCGCACGATGGCGCCGATCTGCGCGCCGCGCGGCAGCGGCAGCTCGCCAATCGGGCGGCCCACCACCTTCGACGACTTGCGGTCGCCGCGCGCCACCGCCTCCAGCGCCTCGGCCTCGCCGTGGCGCAGGCTGTGCACGGCCTGCACGTCGCCGCGGCGCACGTAGGCGAGCAGCTCGCCGATGACCGTCTGCGCCGGCGACACCGCGATGTCGATCTGCGTGCCCTGCACCAGGTCGGCGTAGGCGCGGCGGTTGATGAGCGCCAGCACCCGCTTGGCGCCCAGGCGCTTGGCGAGCAGGCAGGACATGATGTTGTCCTCGTCGTCGCTCGTGAGCGCGAGAAAGAGGTCGACGTCGCGCACGTACTCGCGCTCCAGCAGTTCGCCGTCGGTGGAGTCGCCGTGCAGCACCAGCGTGTCCGCCGGCAGCTGGGTGGTGAGGTATTCGCAGCGCATGGCGTCGTGCTCGATGAGCTTCACGCGCCGGTCGCCCTTGAGCTGGCGCGCGAGCCGCAGGCCCACGCGGCCGCCACCGGCGATCATCACGCGCTTGACCGGCCGCTCACGCCGGCGCAGGGCTTCGAGCACGCGGCGGATGTCTTTCGTGGCGGCGAGCACGAACACCTCGTCGCCCGGCTCCACGCGCGTCTCGCCCTCGCAGGCGATCTGCTGCTCCTTGCCGAATTCGTCGCGGCGGTAGACGGCAACGAAGCGCATCGGCACGTCGGGCGCCACCTGCGGCAGTTCGGACAGCGTGTGCCGCACCATCGGCCCGCCGCTGACCGCGCGCACCGCGATCAGGCTCACCAGGCCGCCGGCGAACTCGAGCACCTGCAGCGCCTCGGGAAACTCGATCAGGCGGTGGATGTAGCGCGTGAGCGATTCCTCCGGGCAGATCACCTGGTCGACGGCGAAGCCCGAGCGCTCCATCAGCGGGCTGCCGTGCAGGAACTCGGGCGAGCGCACGCGCGCGATGGTGGTTGCGATGTTGAAGACCTCGTGCGCGATCTTGCAGACGACAAGGTTGGTTTCATCGAGCGGCGCGCAGGCGATGAGCATGTCGGCGTCTTCGGCGCCGGCTTCGCGCAGCACCGAGGGCTGGATGCCGTTGCCCGGCACGCCGCGCAGGTCGAGCCGGTCCTGCAGCTCGCGCAGGCGGCGCGGGTCGGTGTCGATCATCGTGATGTCGTTGCGCTCGGACACCAGGCTTTCCGCCACGCTCTCGCCGACGCGGCCCGCGCCGAGGATGATGATGTTCATGGTTGGTCGTGGCTCGCAGTGCGGGCGCATTCTGGCCCATGTGCGATGCCACTGGCGCGCGTGCCTGCTCATGCATCGAAAGCGCGTTCCTGCGCTGCTACACTGCCCGCTCAGCGCTGATTTGTTCCGGCTTGCGAGCGCTCTATAAATTCCGCTAAAGACAGGACCCAAGAACCCGGTGTCCCCTTTGGCGGCGCCGGGTTTTTTTGTTGGGCATGCCACATGGGCTCCGTCGGCCACGTTCAAGCACAGACGATGCATTTCGCGAAGGCGCTGCCGCTGCAAAGCGGCAAGTCGCTGCGCGACTACACCATCGCCTTCGAGACCTACGGCACGCTCAATGCCGACAAGAGCAACGCGGTGCTGGTGTGCCACGCGCTCAACGCCTCGCACCATGTGGCGGGCACCTACGAAGGCCAGGCGAAGAGCGAAGGCTGGTGGGACAACCTGATCGGTCCGGGCAAGCCGCTGGACACGAATCGCTTCTTCGTCATCGGCATCAACAACCCCGGTTCGTGCTTCGGCTCCACGGGCCCGATGAGCGAGAACCCCGACACCGGCCGCCCCTATGGCGCGGACTTTCCGGTGATGACCGTGGAAGACTGGGTCGACGTGCAGGCGCGGTTGTTCGACCGGCTGGGCATCTCACAGCTTGCCGCGGTGATGGGCGGCAGCCTCGGCGGCATGCAGGCGCTGGGCTGGGCGCTGCGGCATCCGGCGCGGCTGCGCCACTGCATCGCCATCGCCACGGCGCCGAATCTTTCCGCGCAGAACATCGCCTTCAACGAAGTCGCGCGCCGCGCCATCGTGACCGACCCCGATTTCCACGGCGGCCACTTCTATGCCCATGGCGTGGTGCCCAAGCGCGGCCTGCGCGTGGCGCGCATGATCGGCCACATCACCTATCTCTCCGACGACTCGATGGAGGCCAAATTCGGCCGCAGCCTGCGCGGCGGCGACACGCCGCACTACAGCACGCAGGAGATCGAGTTCGAGATCGAGAGCTACCTGCGCTACCAGGGCGACAAGTTCAGCGAGTACTTCGACGCCAACACCTACCTACTGATCACGCGCGCGCTCGACTACTTCGACCCGGCGCTGGCCCACGGCGGCGACCTGTCGGCGGCCTTCGCAGCGGCGCGCTGCAAGTTCCAGCTCGTGAGCTTCACCACCGACTGGCGCTTCTCACCCGAACGCTCGCGCGAGATCGTCAAGGCGCTGCTCGACAACCGGCTGGACGTGAGCTATGCCGAGATCGACGCACCGCACGGGCACGACGCCTTCCTGCTCGACGATGCGCGCTATCACGGGGTGCTGGCGGCTCGCTTCGATCAGATCGCGAAGGAGTCGCAGGCATGAGCGAACGTCGCGACATGGAGCTGATCGCGGAACTCGTGCCGCGCGGCTCGCGCGTGCTCGACCTCGGCTGCGGCACCGGCGAGTTGCTGGCCCACCTGCGCGATGCGCGCGGCTGCAGCGGCTACGGCGTGGAAATCGCCGACGCGAACGTGCTCGCCTGCACGCAGCGCGGCGTCAACGTCATCCAGCTGAACCTCGAGGACGGCCTCGCGATGTTCGAGGACCAGAGCTTCGACGTGGTGCTGCAGCTCGACACCATGCAGCACCTGCGCAATACCGAGCGCATGCTGCGCGAGACGGCGCGCGTGGGACGCATCGGCATCGTGAGCTTCCCCAACTTCGCCCACTGGGCCAACCGCCTGCGCGTGGTGAGCGGGCGCATGCCGGTGACCAAGGCCCTGCCCTACGAGTGGTACGACACGCCCAACATTCGCGTCGGCACCTATGCCGACTTCGAGGTGCTGGCGCGCAAGGAAGGCTTTCGTGTGCTCGATTCGTTCGGCATCCAGAACGCCGAGGTGGTGCGGCGCTGGCCGAACCTGATGGCGAGCGTGGCTGTCTTCAAGTTCGAGCGGGCGTAAACGGCCCACCCCCTACGCGCTTCGCGCGCCCCCTCAAGGGGGCCGCACCGGCGGACCGGCGAAGCCGGATCCTCGGTGCGCGCTTGAACAAGGCGCAGCGCAGCGCGGCTCAGCGCTCCCCCATCACCGAAGCCGTCGCCACCAGATCCTCGAACAGCGCCATCGCCGCCTCGCCCGACATCGAGAACGCATCGAGCGTCGCCGTCTCCGCGTACTTGAGCACCTGCGCCGCGTTCAGCCGCGACATGTTCACCTGCCCCATGGACCACCCCGCGAAGCGGCGTTCGCGGATCTCGTCGTAGCCGAGCAGCACCACGTCGGTGTGGCGCTCGTCCTGCGCGATGCGGTTGTAGAGCGCGTTCACCTGCGCCCGCCCGCCTTCCAGCGCCTGCATGAAGGTGTTGCTGCCGGCGCAGAAGCACAGCAGGCCGGTGATGCCGGCGCTCGCGTTGTGGGCCTTGGCCTGCTTCAGGATCGCGGCCAGGTCGTCGTGCGCCATCGCGCCGACGGCGCGGCTTGCATACATCAGTCGCACCAACATCATGTTCTCCTTCAGCGCTTGCGGTTGAGCAGCGAGAGGAATTCGCGCCGCAGATTGGCGTCTTTCAAGAAGGCGCCGCGCATCACGCTGTTGATCATCATCGAGTCGTTGTCCTTCACGCCGCGCCACTGCATGCAGAAGTGGTCGGCCTCCATCACGATGGCGAGACCGTCGGGCTTGACGCGCTCCTGCAGCTCGTTGGCGAGCATGGTCACGGCCTCTTCCTGGATCTGCGGGCGGCTCATGATCCAGTCGCAGATGCGCGAATACTTCGACAGCCCGATGAGGTTGGAATGCTCGTTGGGCAGCACGCCGATCCATACCTTGCCGAGGATGGGGCACAGGTGGTGCGAGCAGGCGCTGCGCACGGTGACGGGGCCAACGATCATCAGCTCGTTGAGCCGCTCGGCGTTGGGGAACTCGGTGACCGCCGGCATCGGCACGTAGCGCCCGCGGAAGACCTCATGCACGAACATCTTCGCCACGCGGCGGGCGGTGTCGCCGGTGTTGTGATCGCTCACCGTGTCGATCACCAGCGACTCCAGCACACCCTGCATCTTGGCCGCCACCTCGGCCTGCAGTTCGTCGAGCTCGCCGTCCTCGATGAAGCCGGCGATGTTGTCGTTGGCGTGGTAGCGGCAGTCGGCGCCGACGAGGCGGTAGCGGATGCGCTCGGACGCGGGCATGCGCGCGAGTTCGTCCTCGTTGCGAAAGATCGGTTGCGTTGTCTCGGTCAGCACGGGCCACCTCGGTGAACAGCGGGTCGTCGAGCGTACCCCAGCGGCGCGGCCGACACTTTTTCACACGCATTGAGCCCGTAGACTTCGCGCGGTGAACCGCCGTCCCGCCTCCTCCGCCAGCCCGTCCTCCCTGCCTCTGTCACGCCTGCTCTCGCACACCGCCGATGCCGTGCAGGCCGTGCGCGCCGGCCAGTCGCTCACCGATGCGCTGGCGCGCTGCCCGGGGGATGCGCGGCCCGGCACGCAGGCGCTGAGTTTCCGGGTGCTGCGCTGGCTCGGCAGCGCGCAGGCGGCGCGCACGTTGCTCGTGCCGAAGGCGCCCGCGCCGGCCGTCGATGCGCTGCTGCTCACCGCCATCGCCCTGCTTTGGCCGAGCGACGACCCGCCGTATCCCGACCACACCCTGGTCGACCAGGCGGTGACCGCCGCACGCGCCCGCGCCAAGGCGAGCGCTTCCTTCATCAATGCCGTGCTGCGGCGCTTCGTGCGCGAACGCGATGCGATCGTCGAAGCGGCCTGCCGCGACCCGGTGGCGCAGCACAACCATCCCGTCTGGTGGGTCGAGCGCCTGCAGCGCGACTGGCCCGAGCAGTGGCGCGAGATCCTCGCCGCCAACAACCAGCGCCCGCCGATGACGCTGCGTGTGAATGCGCGCCGCAGCACGGCCGATGCCTACGTGGCGCGACTCGAAGCGGCTGGCCTTGTGGGCCGGGCCATCGGCGCGCAGGCCGTGGTGCTGGACACACCTTGCCCGGTGGCGCGCCTGCCCGGCTTCGCCGAGGGCGACGTGTCGGTGCAGGACGCAGCGGCGCAGATCGCCGCGCCACTGCTGCTCGGTGCCGCCGCGTCCACCACCGGCGCGCGACTGCGCATCCTCGACGCCTGCGCCGCGCCCGGCGGCAAGACGGCGCATCTGCTCGAGCTGGCGGACGCCGACGTGGTGGCGATCGACCGCGACCCCGAGCGCCTCGCCCGTGTGGGCGAAACGCTGGCGCGGCTGTCGCTCACGGCCGAAACCATCGCCGCCGATGCCGCCCAGCCCGAAAGCTGGTGGGCCAACGAGCCCTTCGACGGCATCCTGCTCGACGCGCCCTGCACCGCCTCGGGCATCGTGCGCCGCCACCCCGACGTGCGCTGGCTGCGCCGCCCCGGCGACATCGCCGCGCTCGCGCAGACGCAGGCGCGCCTGCTCGATGCGCTGTGGCCGCTGCTGCGCCCGGGCGGCCACCTCCTCTACTGCACCTGCTCAGTCTTCAAGGCCGAAGGCCAGCAGCAGATCGACGCATTTTTGCAACGCCAGCCGCAGGCGCGGCTGGCTGCGCACCCGCCATCGCCCGGTCATCTGCTGCCACTGACACACAATGACCCGGACGCGGGCGATGCAGCGCCCGCCGTGCCGTCCGACGGCTTCTTTCACGCGCTGCTCGAGAAGAACTGATTGGCTGACTTGCGACCGCCGCGCCTTCGCACGGAGTGCGCCTTCGATTCGTTCGGCGCCGCAGCGGTGCGGCGCCGGCATGGCCTTGCCGCCGTGTGGCTGGCCGTGTGGCTCGCCTTCGCGGCGCTGTGCTGGCCTGCACCGGCCAGTGCCCAGGCGCCGGCCTTCGACAACCTGCAGGTCGTGCGCAACGAGGACGGCCTGTTCGCAAGCTTCGATGTCCGCTTCGAGCTGCCCCGCGCGGTGGAAGACGCGCTCGGCAAGGGCGTGCCGCTGTACTTCGTCGTCGAGGCCACGCTCTACAGCGACCGCTGGTACTGGACCGACCGCCGCGAGGCGCGCGCCTCGCGCGTGTGGCGCCTCGCTTACCAGCCGCTCACGCGCAAATATCGCGTGACGATCGGCGGCTCGAACCAGAGCTTCGACACCCTGGCCGAAGCGCTGGCAGTGGTACGGCGCGTGAACCACTGGAAGATCGCCGAGGCCGCGCAGGTCGAGCCCGGCGGCGGCCACTACGTCGAGTTCAGTTACCGCCTCGACACCACGCTGCTGCCGCGCCCGATGCAGATCGGCATCGGCGGGCAGCCGGAGTGGACGCTGGTGATCGAGAAGACGCAACGTCTGAACTAGCCATGGCACGAGTCGCGATGCGGCGGGCCGAGCGCCGGGCCGCTCCCAAGCCGGCCCGCACCCCCGCGGGGGGTCGGCCGACGTACCCGTCGGCCGGGGGGCTGTCATGAGCAAAGTCAGGCGCTGGACCTGGATCATCTCGCTTGTGGCGCTGGTGGGAACCGGGCTGGTGCTGACCTTTCTGCTGTCGATCACCACCAACGACCGCGCGTTCTACGAGCGCCACTACGTGTGGCTGTTCTGGGTCAACGTGGCGGTGGCCGGCTTCCTGGTGCTCATCATCGGCATCGCGGCGGTGCGGCTGCTGCTGCGCGTGCAGCGCGGCAAGTTCGGCAGCCGGCTGCTGCTCAAGCTCGCGGCCATCTTTGCGCTGGTGGGTGTGGTGCCCGGCGTGGTGATCTACACCGTGAGCTTCCAGTTCGTCTCGCGCAGCATCGAGAGCTGGTTCGACGTGAAGGTGGAGGGCGCGCTCGACGCCGGCCTGAACCTCGGGCGCGGCGTGATCGACGCGCAGGTCAACGACCTCGCCGACAAGACGCGCCAGGCCGCCGAGCGGCTGGGCGAGGAGCGCGAGCAGATCCGCCCGATCGCGCTCGAGCGGCTGCGCGAGCAGTTGTCGGCGCAGGAGGTGGCCATCGTCGGCAGCAACGGTCAGATCCTGTTGTCCGCCGGCAGCTCGGCCGCCTCGCTGATGCCCGAGCGGCCGTCGACGGCGATGCTGCGCAGCGCGCGCACCTCGCGCGTGACGAGCCAGGCCGAGAACCTCGACGAGGACGCCGCCGCCGGCACCGCGCGGGTGCGCGCCGTGGCCCACATCCCGAGCAGCGGCTTCGAGCTGGCGCAGCAGGACCGCTTCCTGCTCGCCACGCAGCGGCTGCCGGCCGCGATGGCCGCGAACGCCATGCAGGTGCAGAGCGCCTACCGCGAGTACCAGCAGCGCGCGCTCGGGCGCGAGGGCCTGCGCAACATGTACATCGGCACGCTCACGCTCACGCTCATCCTTGCCGTGTTCGGCGCGCTGCTGATGGCGGTGGCGCTGTCGAACCAGCTCGCGCGGCCGCTGCTGCTGCTGGCCGAAGGCGTGCGCCAGGTAGCGCGCGGCGACCTCACGCGCAAGGCCGTGTTCGCCTCGCGCGACGAGCTCGGCGGCCTCACGCGCTCGTTCGCCGACATGACCGACCAGCTCTCCGACGCGCGCGCCATGGTGCAGCGAAGCGTGGCGCAGCTCGACGGCGCGCGCGCCAACCTGCAGACCATCCTCGACAACCTGACGGCCGGCGTGATCGTGTTCGACCGCGCGGGCCTCATCGACACCGTGAACCCCGGCGCCACGCGCATCCTGCGCCTGCCGCTGTCGGTGTACCGCGGCCACCGGCTCGATGAAGTGCCGGGCCTCGAAGACTTCGCCCCCGCCGTGTGGCAGCGCTTCGAGTTGCACGCGGCCGGCCCCGAAGCCGGCGAGCGCGACCAGTGGCAGGACTCCTTCGAGCTGCAGACCGCGCCGGAGCGCGACAAGCTCACGCTGCTGGTGCGCGGCGCGGCCATGCCGCAGGGCGCGCGGCTGATGGTGTTCGACGACATCAGCGAAGTCGTCTCCGCGCAGCGCAGCGAAGCGTGGGCCGAAGTCGCGCGGCGCCTCGCGCACGAGATCAAGAACCCGCTCACGCCGATCCAGCTGTCGGCCGAGCGGCTGCAGCACAAGCTGGCGCCCAAGCTCGAAGGCACGGACCAGGCGATGCTGGAACGCTCGGTCGGCACCATCGTCACGCAGGTGCAGGCGATGAAGAGCCTGGTCAACGAGTTCCGCGACTACGCGCGGCTGCCGTCTGCGCAGATGGAGCCGCTCGACCTCAATGCGCTGGTGCACGAAGTGCTCGCCCTGTACGGCGCGGCGCAGGAGGCCGGCCATCTGGTGGCCGAATGCGCGCCGGAACTGCCGGCCATCATCGGCGACGCCACGCAGCTGCGGCAGGTGATCCACAACCTCGTGCAGAACGCGCTCGACGCCGTGGCCGAGCGGCCCGATGGCCTCGTGCGCGTTCGCACTTCCATCGCGCGCAGCGAGCAGGGTGTGCTGCGTGCGGTGCGGCTGCAGGTGCAGGACAACGGCGCGGGCTTCGCCGACAAGGTGCTCAAGCGCGCCTTCGAGCCCTATGTCACCACCAAGAGCAAGGGCACGGGTCTCGGCCTCGCGGTGGTGAAGAAGATTGCCGACGAGCACGCCGCACGCGTGCGGCTGGCCAACGTGGGGCCGGGCGCCCCGGGCAGCCCCGAAGTGGCCGGCGCACAAGTTTCGCTATCATTTTCGCGATTCGCGTCCGGCGAAGGCGCATCCACCGCATCCAACGCCGAAGTACGCGCGCACTGAGGGTTCATGGCCACCATTCTTGTTATCGACGACGAGCTCGGCATCCGGGCGTTGCTCGCCGAAATTCTCACCGACGAGGGACACACCGTCGAACTGGCGGAGAACGCAGCCCAGGCCCGCCTGTGCCGCGAACGCATGCGCCCCGACCTCGTGCTGCTCGACATCTGGATGCCCGACGTGGACGGCATCAGCTTGCTCAAGGAGTGGAGCGCGAACGCGCTGCTGACCATGCCCGTGATCATGATGAGCGGCCACGGCACCATCGACACCGCGGTCGAGGCGACCAAGCACGGTGCGATGGCCTTTCTCGAGAAGCCGATCACGCTGCAGAAGCTGCTGCGCGCCGTCGAGCAGGGGCTCGCCAAGCCCGCGCCCCGGCCTGCCGCGAACCAGGCGGTGGCGCGCTACGACGCCGCATTTCCCGGCGAACGGCCGGCCATCGGCATCGGCGGCCTGAACCACGCTGCGGCCCCGCTCGCGCTCGGCCCCCAGGCGGAGCAGAGCTTCGACCTCGACCGTCCGCTGCGCGAGGCGCGCGACGCTTTCGAGAAGAGCTACTTCGAGTTCCACCTCGCACAAGAGAACGGCAGCATGACGCGCGTCGCCGAGAAAACCGGGCTCGAACGCACCCACCTGTACCGCAAGCTCAAGCAGCTCGGCGTCGACCTCACGCGCAACAAGCGCGGCGGTCTGTGATTCGTCGTTGGCTATAATCGCCGGCTGCCGAGAAAGCTCGGGGCCTGGTAGCTCAGTTGGTAGAGCAGCGGATTGAAAATCCGCGTGTCGGTGGTTCGATTCCGCCCCAGGCCACCAGAATTCATGTGAGGAATCAACGGGTCAGAAGCTTCGGTTTCTGGCCCGTTGCTCGTTCAGGCAGCCTACTTCTAGCGGCCTACTTCTAGCGGCCTATTTCTGGCGGCTCACTTCCGGCGGCGCGTCGAGTTCCCGTGTCGTCGCGCCGGTCACCTGACCTACAGGTACTCGTCCTTGATCTTGGACGCATCGCTCGCCAGCGTGGTCAGCCGTGCCGCCTGGCCTGCAATGAAGTCGCGAAGCTGCGCCGCGAAAGCGCGCTCTTCGCCCACGTAGTCGTTCACGAGCGCTTGAGGCGGCGCGTGCTCGGTCGCAAGCTTGGCCAGGCGCGTGGCCTCGCGCTTGAGCAGGCGCCGGTCGACCTTGCAGCGCTTGGCGAAGTCCGCCAGCTGAAACGCCCCAAGCTCTTCAAGCGTGAACGCATCGCCATAGGCCATCGCCAGTTCGTGGTCGATGCCCGGGTACTGCGCCACGCTGACCAGGTCGTACCACGGCGCCGGCTCCAAGCCCTGCCGGCGAACGAGGAACGAGAAGTTCTTGCCGTGCGCATCGCTGTTGCCGATCAGGAACTGGAACAGCGCCCACCGCAGCAGGGTCAGGCGCGCGGCAGCCTTGTTCACCGTCTGCTCCACGCGGTCGAACAGCACTTCGAAGCTGACACCCTCGCGGATGTTGCGAACGTGCTCGCCGCTTCCGAAGTTCCGCTCGTACTTGTAGGTGGCCGGCAGGTCCGCAGCTTGGCACGCGTCGATGATGTGCAGCCGCTTGACGACGGCCCCGGCTGCCTCTTGCGCCACCACGCGGTCGAAGCGACTGACAACCAGCACCGGCCTGGGCGTTCGATGGATGCCGACGTCGGCTGCAGGCAGGCCCATTCGCTTGGCGAGCGACATGCAGAAGTGCTCGTTGACCACGAGATGCGGGGTCACCGTGCGGCCCGGATCCGGTTTGAGGATGTGGGTCGATGCCAGCGGTGGCTCGGCCAGGAACATGCGCCCGCCCTCGTCGAGCGAGCGGTCGAGGTAGACCATCAGCTTGTCCTGCACGCCCGCGATGGACATGCGGACCTTGCCGTCCCACACGGCCAGCGGAATCGCGTCACGCTCGCTCAAGCGCTGGTTCAACTCATCGCGGGTCACTTCCCGCGGCGGCGTGGCGGCGATGGCCGGCGGCGCTTCGCCCGGCCGCCAGAACCTGAACGCGCCCGTCGTCTCGGTGCCGAGCGCGTTGATGAGCGCAAAGATGTTCGACTTGGAGACGCGGTAGGTCGTGGCCGTGATGTCGAGCGCGCGCCCCTCGGGCAACAGGTTCTCCACGAAGCGTTTCACGGCGCCGGCGGCGTAGCCGGTCGCGGGCGGCTCGAGCGGCAGCGCGGGCGAGAGCGGGAACGCCTGCGGCGTATCGATCCAGTCGCGTTCGTAGTCGAGCGACCAACGGTCGTTCAACGGTTCGTAGCCCAGCGTGGCGACCTGTTGCCCGTCTGCCCAGAGGGTGAGCGCGTGCGAGGCGGCGGTCGCCAGCGTCATGGCTGCTCCGAATGCTCGCCGCCGGGCTGCGACACGGATTGCATCCAGGGGTGGTCTTTGGGTCCGACCACCAGTGCCAGGCCCAACCCGTCAAGCACAGTCAGAAGCTTGTCGACCCTCACCGACCCCTTGCCGTTTTCCAGGCGGGAGAGCAGGTCGACCGAGACGCCGCTCAGAGCCGCAGCGTCGTCAATCCGGAGTGACTGCTCGCGTCGACGCGACCGTACGGCGGGACCGAGGTCGGCAGCGCTTGCAATACGCAGCGGAGCAGTCAAGAGGAGTGTGTCTGTGATCATTTCGGAATTCCAGGAATGAGTCGATGTTTTCGCACCTGCATAGGAGCATTTCTGAAAATACGAAACTATGCCACAACGGCCGCGTCGCATGAGCAAATTCCTCAAACTCCGAAATCCTGGCGCTGCAACTTCCCAGACGAGGAAGAAACTGAAATTCCGAAACTGGGTCCGACGAACGGACAGTTCTTCCGCGCAGAAGACCCATCTCGACTGCTCAGGCTCGACGGGTTCGGCACCGGCCGTCTTTTCTGATTGAGGACGTGACGCTGCACTCGCGTCGGACGCCCCTCAGCGCACCCCGGTCTCCTTCAGCGGCAAGCCACGCAGCGCCTGGGCCAACTCGGGCGCTTGCCAGATCGCGATGCGATGTTCGGCGGCGAAGGGCTGCGCGTTCTCGCTGATCGGCCCCAAGCCGATGTACAGCGCATCCGGCGTGTCGGTGGCGTCGCGCGCCGCTTGCAGGGAGCGCAACACCTCCAGGCCCGTGCGGGCCGACTTCCAGCGCCGCGCGCTGACCAGCATCCGGCGGCCTTGACGCTCGAGCTCGAAGTCGGCGGCGGCCGCTGTCTTGCCGCGCTGCACCGCGCGCTGCACCGTGTAGCCATCGCGGCGAAAGGCCTGCTCGAGCAGCAGCGCAAAGGCCGGCCAGGCCATCGTGGCCAGGGCCTGCTGTGTCTCGGCCACGCGCGCTGCGCTGGGCTGGTGCCACTGCCGCCAGGCCGCGATGACGCCGACGATCACGAAAGGCAGGCCCGACAGCGCACCGATCACACGGTACTCATGGGGCAGCAGCGCGAAGGCCAGCACGCACAGCGCCAAGGCGATGGCCACGCTGATCCACCACGGCGAGCGCAGCAAGACCGCGAAAAGCGAGTTCTTCGCCATCTGGAACTTCAAGCAGATCTCCGGTGCAGGTGAGGACACGGCATGTGTCCGGATCCGGTGCCGAGGCGATGAACTGGATTCACCTCTTGCGGACATCGACGATTCGGGATGGTAGGTGGTCGACACTGGCGTCGGCCGCACGGTGGCGACCGACAGTGCGTCGCCGTTCCGCGCCATCTACCCAACCCGTCAGTGCGACAGCGCGGCTTCGGCGACCTGCCGCGGCAGGTAGATGGCGGTGTGGCCGATCCGCGCCGCCACCCGGCGGCCATTGAGCAGCAGGCGGATGTCGAGTTCAACGAAACGGTGCCCCTTGAGCAGATAGTTCCGCGTGACACGCGCCTGCGCGCTCAGTTCGGCACCAACCGGCAAGGCGGCGAAATTGGTCACGCGGCTGCCGACGTGGATCCAGGGGCCGAGCACGACGTTCTGCGTCAGCACCCAGTTGGCTGCGCGCAGCAGCATTGCGGGATGTGCGAGCCGCTCGCGCCGGTAGATCGGGTCGGTCTCGCGCAGATCGTCCAGCCACTGCCCGGTGTCTTCCGCCGTCATCACGAACGGCACGATGCCCAGGCGCGTGCCTTCGGCCAGCGAGCTTTCGTCGGCAGGCGGCCGCTCGGGCGGCGGCGTGGCGTCGAAGTCGTGCTCGATCGCAGAGGCTTCATACTAAGTCGCATTCAATAATATAGATATGATGTCGATCCACGGACTTTGAGGAGTCGTGGATGAAGAGTCTGATCGTGGGCGACAAGGCGACCGTGGAGCGGCTGGCCGAGAGGCTCAAGCAAGCG
>JAKFDI010000024.1:0-39946 GCA_036676235.1 Rhizobacter sp.
CGCCGCCGCCCGCCCGGGTCGCGCCGGCACCGGCTGCCGCCGCGCCTGCTCCGGCGCCGGCACGCTCCCCCGCACCGGCCCCGACCCCGCAAGCCGCCGCGCCGTCAAGCCCGAGCGACGCCTGCGCCGGGCGCAACTTCATTGCCCGCACCCTGTGCATCACGGAGCAGTGCCTGCATTCGCGCTTCACCTCGCACCCGCAGTGCGTGAAGCTGCGCGAAGACCAGCGCCGGCGCGAGATCGAATCGATCACGGGCGCGGGCGGCTGAGCGCCGCCCATCGACAACGACACAACGACAACCCCACGGAGGATCCGATGCTGGCCCAACAGATCAGAGGCAGCGCTTCGCTGCTGGAAAGTGTCGAGGCCGTTCGCAACTGGCGCGCCGTGCTGCTGCTGTTCGCCACCTTCGCGGCGGCGGCGCTCGTTTTCGCACTCGCGGGGCTCATGGCGCGCGCGAGCTTCGTGTTCCTGCCGCTGTTCGGGCTGGCGGCCTGGGCCGTCGCGTTCTACGGCGGCAACGCCGTCGGCATGATGATGCTCGACGAGGCGAGCGGCCAACCGTCGCGCTCCATCGGCGCCGCGCTCGCTGCGTCGCTCGCCACCTCGCACCGGCTCATCCTGGTGCTGCTGCTGGTGTTCGCGCTCTATGTCGCCGGCCTGATCGCGTTCGCCGCGGTGCTCTTCATCTGCAAGATCCCGTTCATCGGACCCTTGCTGTATGTGGTGGTGTTTCCGCTCGGGGTGATCGTCTCGGGCATTGCCTTCTTCGCGCTGCCCACGGTGATCTTTCCGCTGGCCGCACCGGCCGTCTGGCGCGGCGCCGGCGTCATGGCCTGCGTGGGCCAGCTCGTCGCCATCGCGCGCAAGCGGCTGGTGTTGGTGCTGCTGCTGATGATCGCCGTGACGCTGCTCTCGGCGGTGATGAGCGCGCTGATCGGCATGGTTCTTTTCAGCGGCACGGCGATCACCACCTCGCTGTCGGCGGGCATCCTGAGCACCGGCGGCATGGGCGGTCTGGACGGCATGGGGCCGATGGGCTTGCTGATGGGCGGCGGCATGGGTGGGCACGCCGTCGCCGCGATGATCGGCGGCGGGCTGCTCTTTGCCGTCGCCTTCACGCTGCCGGGCATGGTCTACCTGCGCGGCGCGAGCACGGTCTACCTGCGCGCGATCGACGGACTCGACCTCGATGCAGCCCAGGCAGAGATCGGCGCCAAGGTCGCCGGCGCCAAGGCACGGGCGCGTGAGATGCAAGCGCAGGCGCAGGACTACGCGCAGCGTGCCCGAGCGGCGACGCCCGCCGCCGCGGCTGCCGCTGGCGCAGCGGCCTCAACCGGCGACGACACGCTGCCACCGCCGCAAGCCGCGCTGCCAGCCGAGCCGGCCGCTGTGCCCTGCCCCGCGTGCGGAGGCGCGACGGTTGCGGGCGATGCGTTCTGCGGCCACTGCGGACACCGGCTGGCCTGATCAGCGGCCGCCGACCGAGGTGAAGACGCTCAGGCCGGCGATGCCGCGCCGTCACGCTCGGCGAGGCGGCTGCGCTGCATGGCCTCGTCGAGCGCGCGGCGCAGCACCCGCGTGTCGAAGGGCTTGGCGATGACGGCGAAGCCTTCGGCCGTGGCTGCCGCCAGCTCCGGCGTGTAGCCGGTCATCAGCACCAGCGGCAGTTGCGGCGCCTCGCGGCGCAGCGTGCGGGCGAGCTCGATGCCGTTGGCGTTGCCGGGCATCACCACGTCGGAAAGCACCAGGTCCCACGCGATGCCGCGGCGCAGGCGCGCCAGCGCCTCGTCGGCCGAGACCGCGAGGTCCACCTCGAAGCCTTGCATCTGCAGCAGCGAGCGGGTGGAGGCGGCCACGTCGGCGTTGTCCTCCACCAGCAGGATGCGTCCCTGCGCCTGCGGCGGCGGCAGGGTCGACGCGAACACATCGGCCTCGGCCATCGTGGCCGGCGCGGCCGGCACCAGCAGGGTGACCGTGGTGCCTTCGCCGCGGGTGCTGGCGATGAGCGCCTGCCCGCCCGACTGCTCGCAGAACGCATGCACCTGCGACAGCCCGAGCCCGGTGCCCTGCCCGGGCGCCTTCGATGTCCAGAAGGGCTCGAACACCCGCTCGATGTCTTCGGGCGCGATGCCTTCGCCGGTGTCGCCGACGGCAATGCGCACGAAGGCGCCGGTCAGCGGCGACTGCGGCGTGGCCGCCACATCGGTGTTGGCAATCGTGATCGTGAGGCGCCCGCCCGAGGGCATGGCGTCGCGCGCGTTGAGCGCGAGGTTGAGCAGCGCGAGGTCGAGCTCGGCCTCGTCGACGTGCACCGGCCGCACGTCGGGCGCGACCACGAGGTCGATGGTCACGCGGCTGCCCAGCGTCGCGCGCAGCAGCGAGGCGAACTCGGGCATGCGCGCCGCCAGGTCGACGATCTGCGGGCGCAGCGGCTGGCGCCGCGCGAAGGCGAGCAGTTGCCGCGTGAGGTTGGTGCCCGAGTTCACCGCGCGCTGCAGCGCCGCCAGCGGCCGGTCGAAGCCGGTCTTGCCTTCGAGCATGCGGCGCAGCACCTCGGTGCTGGTGCCCACCACCATCAGGATGTTGTTGAAGTCGTGCGAGATGCCGCCCGTCACGCGCCCCAGGGCTTCCAGCTTGCGCGACTGGCGGTAGGCCGCTTCGAGCGCCACGCGCGAGGCGACCTCGGCGCGGTAGCGCGTCCACGCATCCTCCTCACCGCGCAGGCGGCGCAGCGCGATGAGCAGCGTGGCGCACAAGGCGGCGGTAGGGATGAGCGTGAAGGCGACGAGGATGCCCACGGTGCCCAGCCACTGCGCCTGCCACACCGACATGTCGGTGGCCGCCACGATGGCGAGCGGATAGCCGCCCACGGTACGAAAGCTCGCCATGCGGTCTTCGCCATCGATGGTGGACACGGCGCGCAGGCTGCCGCCGCTGTTGCCGCCGCTGTTGCCGCCGCTCTCGATGGCCGCTTCCATCGCGCGCTGCAGCCGGCTGCCGTGCGGGAGCCGCGTGTCCAGGGGCACCGCCGGCACGCGCGCGATGACCTCGCCGTTGCTGCGCATGAGTGAGATCGCCACGCCCGGATCGCTCTTCACCATGCGCTCGTACTGCGCCGCGAAGTAGCCCGGCCGCAGCGAGAGCATCAGCACGCCGTTGAACTCACCATTGGAGGAAGCACGCGGCACGCTGAGGTTGAAGATCTGCTCGCCGTTGACGCGCCCTGCCATGCGGCGCGACACATGCACCGGCGAGACCTTGCGCACGTGGTGCTGGAAGTCGGCGCGGTCGCTCACGCTCACCTGTGCCGGCGGCGGGTGGAAGCGGCTGCTGGCGAGGATGCGGCCGTCGCGGCCGATGATGTTGATCGACGCCACCTGCGGAATGCCTTCGACGAAGGCATTCAATCGCCCGTGCAGCATCGGCTCCTCGGCCGTCACCTGCTCGTCGGAGCGGTCGCCGATCAGGTCGTTCACGCGGCCGATGAGCTGGCGGCTCGACTCGAAGACCTTCAGCGCGTTCTCGAGCGCCACGTCGACGCTGCGCTCCAGCCGCTCGTGCGCGGCGCGCTCGGCCTGCTGATAGCTGAGAAAGCTCAGCGCGAGCACCAGCGCCAGCGGCAGCACCGCCGCGAGCCCGAACGATGCGCGCAGGTGGCGCTGGATCGTTCCGGAGGCAACGGCGCTCGGTGGCAGTGGGGTCTCGATCGGCACGGCGTCGCGCAGCAGCTGCGGTGCGCGGAATTCTAGAGTCGCCTCTACACGTGCGTTCTAGGTGAAAGCGCCCCGTCCGCGCGTTGCAGCGCGTTCGGAATCGCGCTGGCGCCGCCGGCGCTAGTAGAACAACTCCACCAACCCGAGCGAGAGGATGGGGAAGAACAGCAGCACCAGCACGCGCAGCACGTCGGACACGAGGAACGGCAGCACGCCCTTGTAGGTCTCGTTCATCGACACGTCCTTGGCGATGCTGTTGACCACGTAGACGTTCAGCCCCACGGGCGGGGCGACGAGACCGATGCCCACCGTCATCAGCACCAGGATGCCGAACCAGATGGCCTTCATCTCCTGGGTGAGGCCCCACAGGTCCAGCGCCATGATGGTCGGGAAGATGACGGGGATGGTGAGCAGCAGCATCGACAGCTCGTCCATCACGCAGCCGAGCACCACGTAGAACAGCAGCACGCAGCCGACGATCACCAGCGGCGCCACCTGCAGGTGGCTCACCCAGTCGGCCAGCGCCGCCGGCATCTGCGTGAGCGCCAGCGCCGAGTTCATCATGTCGGCGCCCAGGAAGATCATGAACACCATCGCCGAGGTTTCGGCGGTGCCGAGAAAGCTGCGCTTGATGCCCTCGATGCCGAGTTCACGCTGCACCACGCCCGCGAGAAACGTGCCCACCGCGCCGACCGCCGCACCCTCGGTGGGCGAGAACAGGCCGCCGTAGATGCCGCCGAAGACGATGCAGAAGATCACCACGATCGGCCACACACCCAGCAGCGCCTTGAAGCGCGCGCCCCAGGGCAGCGGCTCGCTCGGCGTGGCGAGCTTCGGGCGCAGCCGGCAGTACAGGCCGATCACGACGATGTAGCCAAGCGTCGCCAGGATGGCCGGCACCATCGCCGCGGCGAACAGCTTGGCGATGTTCTGCTCGGTGAGGATGGCGTAGACGATGAGCGGAACCGACGGCGGCACCAGGATGCCCAGCGTGCCGCCGGTGGCGAGCACCGCGGTGGACAGCCGCCCGTGGTAGCCATGTGCGCGCATCTCGGGGTAGGCCACCTGCGTGATCGTGGCCGAGGTCGCGACCGACGAGCCGCACACCGCGCCGAAGGCTGCGGCCGACAGGATGGCCGCCATGCCCAACCCGCCGCGGATGTGACCGACAAACGCCGCCGCCGCCTTGAACAGCGCACGGCTGAGGCCCCCCTGCGTGGCGAACTGGCCCATCAGCAGGAACAGTGGAATCACGCTCAGGTCGTAGACCGTGAGCCGCGCCACGGCCGAGCCCTTCAAGGTGTTGAGCAGCGCCATGTCGTTGGTCATGGCCCAGTAGCCCAGTGCCCCGGGGATGAACATGGCGGCCGCAATCGGCACGCGCACGGCCATCAGCACCAGCATGGCGCCGAACATGAACAGCCCTATCGTGGCAGGCGTCATGGCCGCACCCCCAGGTGATGTTCCTGCCCCGTGAGGTGCAGCTTGACCTGAACCAGCGCGATGACGGCCGTGAGCGCGAAGCCCGGCGCCAGCACCGCGTAGGCGATCCACATCGGCAGCTCCAGGATCATGGTGGTCTCGAAGCTGTCGCGCACCGACAGCGCGCCGGCGGCCGTGCGCCAGGCCAGCACGCCCACCATCACGGCGAGCAGCAGGGCGCCGAAGGCGTCGAGCCGGCGCAGCGTGCGTTCACGCACGCCCTGGGTGAAGAAGTCCACGATGATGTTGCTGCCGTGCAGTTGCGCCCACGGCAGGCACAGCGCGATGCAAAACCCGGTGCCGAACTGCGTGAGCTCGATGTCGCCGGGAATCGGCTGCGAGGTGATGGCGCGGCCGGTGACGCTGATCACCGTCATGAGGGCCACGGCGCAGCCGGCAAGACCTCCGGCCATGGCGAACAGCACCGCGAGACGGCGCAGGATGGGGGGCATCGTTCTTCCGGTGAGACAGGCGGGGCGCTGCCCGCCCGGCGACGCACGAATGCGCGATCAAGCGGCCGCCAGCGGCGCCCCCTTGAGGGGGCTGAGCCCGGACACGAAAGGTCCACTGGACCTTTCGTGCCTGGCGAAGGGCCGGGCCTCCTGGCCCGGCGCGGCCTGCAAGGCGCGCGAAGCGCGTAGGGGGTGATCCGTCACTTCTTGTATTTGGCGAGCAGCGCGCGCGCGTCGTCGAGCATCTGCTGGCCGGGCAGGCCGCGCTTGTTCATGTCCTCCACCCACTGTTCGTACAGCGGGGCGCTGGCCTTGATGAACTTGTCGGTCTCGGCGTCGGTGAGCGTGTAGAACACGTTGCCGCGATCGACCGCCGGCTTGCGCCCGACGGCCTTGCTCTGGTCCCACACTGCGCCGGCCTTGGCCGACAGGACCGCGCCGCTGTGCTTGTCGATGATGGCCTTCAGGTCCGCCGGCAGGCTGTCGTACTTGGCCTGGTTCATCGCGATGATGAACAGCGCGGTGTACAGCGCCGGCTTGGAGTCGGGCGTCTCGGTGTGGTACTTGACCATCTCGTGCAGCTTGACCGTGGGAATCACTTCCCACGGCAGGGCGAAGCCGTCGATGGTTCCCTTGCTCACCGCATCGGCCACGGCCGGCAGCGGCATGCCCACCGGCGTGGCGCCGAGCGAGGCGAGCAGCTTGTTGGTCTGGCGCGTGGGGGCGCGCATCTTCAGCCCCCGCAGGTCGGACAACTGCTTGATCTGCTTGTCGCGCGTGTGCAGGTAGCCGTTGTCGTGCACCGCGAACATCAGCGGCTTGATGCCCGGGAACTCCTTGGTGGCGTACTTCTGGTAGTAGTCCCACGCCGCCTTGGAGCCGGCCTCGGCCGAGTTCATCATGAACGGCAGCTCGAACACCTCCATGATGGGAAAGCGCCCGGCGGTGTAGCCCGGCAGCGTGAACACGATGTCGACCACGCCGTCCTTCACCTGGTCGATGAGTTGGCTGGGCTTGCCGCCGAGCTGCATCGACGGGTAGATCTGGCACGTCATGCGGTTCTTCGAGTCGGCCGCGATCTGATCGCAGAAGGGCTTCAGGATCTCATTCGGCGGCATGCCGCTCGGCGGCCAGAAGTGATGCGCCTTGAGGGTGATTTCCTGCGCTTGCGCGGTGAAGGCGGCCAGCGCGAAGGCGGCGGCGAAAAGAGGCTTGAGCGAGAACTTCATGGCTGTCTCCGGAGGTGATCGTTCGAGAGGGAGGTTGACGATGGTAGGAGCGGCGTGGAGCCGATCGCTACAGGGTTGACGACTATCAAGCGACGGCCTGTACGGTGCCCGCACAGTCGCCAAAGCCGATGCGTGCGCGGCCCGGCGCTTCGCAGAAGGCGCGCAGGACGAGCGTGTCGCCATCCTGCAGGAAGCTGCGGGTGTCGCCATTCGGCAGCGTGATCGGCCGCTTGCCGCCTTGCGAGAGTTCAAGCAGCGAGCCGCCCTCGCCTTCACCCGGCCCCGACTGCGTGCCGGTGCCCAGAAGGTCGCCCGCACGCAGGTTGCAGCCGTTCACGCTGTGGTGCGCGACGAGTTGCGCGAGCGTCCAGTAGGCATCGCGGAAATTCGATTGCGACAGTTGCACCGCCGCCTCGCCGCGCGCGCGCATCGCCTCGGTCTGCAGCAGCACCTGCAGGCGGATGTCGAGCGCGCCCTGTGCGCGGTTGGCATCGCTGTCCAGATAGGGCAGCGGCTGCGGATCGTCGGCCGGCCGCGTGAAGGCCGTTCGATACGGCGCGAGCGCCTCCATCGTCACCACCCACGGCGACAGGGTGGACGCGAAGTTCTTCGCGAGGAACGGCCCGAGCGGCTGGTACTCCCAGGCCTGCACGTCGCGCGCCGACCAGTCGTTGAGCAGCAGCACGCCGAACAGATGCGATTCGGCCTGCGCGATGTCGATGGGCTCGCCAAGCGCATTGCCGGCGCCGATGAGCGCGCCGAGTTCGAGCTCGTAGTCCAGGCGCGCGCTGGCACCGAGCGTCGGCTGCGCCGCCTCGCCCTTCAACTGCCCGCGCGGGCGGCGCACTGCAGTGCCGCTGACGACGAGCGACGAACTGCGCCCGTGGTAGCCGATGGGCACCCACTTGTAGTTGGGCAGCAGCGGGTTGTCGGGGCGGAAGAGCTTGCCCACCGCCGTGGCGTGATGGATGCCGGTGTAGAAGTCGGTGTAGTCGCCGACCGTGCAGGGCAAGGTCAGCTCGGCCTCACGCTGCGGCACGAGGCTGCCCTGCAGCGCGGCTTGCATCGGGCTGCCTTCGCGCAGCGCTTGCGCCAGCGCGGCGCGCAGCGTGCGGCTGGCCTGCGCGCCCCGCGCCATGAATGCGTTCAGGTCGCCCGCGGCCAGTGGCGCGAGCAGCGACTGCACGTCGCCGCTCCATGTGGCTTGGCCCGCACGCTGCAGGTCCAGCACCTGGTCGCCGATGGCCACGCCGATGCGCCATGCCTCCTGCGTGCCCGCGCGACGGAAGCGGCCGTAAGGCAGGTTCTGGATCGGGAAATCGGTCGCGCCGTCGTTGGCGCTCTCCACCCAGCTTCTCAGCGCCGGGTCGTGGGTTGCATCGAGCATCGTCATCCCTTGTTGGCGGCCAGCGGCGCCCAGCAGTCGGCATAGCGCGCGTCGAGCGCACCGCCGTTCATCGCGAACTCGGTGGGGTGGAAGCGCCAGCGGCTCTCGAACATGATGGCCAGGGTGTTGTCGAGCTTGTGCGGCGCGAGCGGCGTATTGCTTGCGCGCTCGAAGGCCTCGGCATCGGGGCCGTGCGGCACCATGCAGTTGTGCAGGCTCATGCCGCCGGGCTGGAAGCCCTCGGGCTTGGCGTCGTACTGGCCGTGCACCAGCCCCATGAACTCGCTCATCATGTTGCGGTGGTACCAGGGCGGGCGGAAGGTGTCCTCGGCCACCATCCAGCGCGGCGGGAAGATCACGAAGTCGCAGTTGGCCCAGCCCGGCGTGTCGGACGGCGAAGTCAGCACGGTGAAGATCGACGGATCGGGGTGGTCGAAGCTGATCGAGCCGATGGTCATGAAATTGGCCGTGTCGTACTTCACCGGCGCGAGATTGCCGTGCCATGCCACCACGTTGAAAGGCGTGGATGGCAAGGTGGCCGCCCACAGCGCACCGCCCACCTTGCGCACGATGCGGCACGTGTTGCCGGGCTCCTCGAACGCAGCCACGGGTGCAAGGAAGTCGCGCCGGTTGGCCAGGCCGTTGCTGCCGATGGGGCCGAGCTCGGGCAGGCGGAAGGCGGCACCGTAGTTCTCGCACACGTAGCCGCGCGAGGGGCCGTCCACCGCCACACGAAACACCATGCCGCGCGGCAGCAGCGCGATCTCGCCCGGCGCCACGTCGAGCACGCCGAGTTCGGTGGTGATCGTGAGCGCGCCCGTCTGCGGCACGATCAGCATCTCGCCGTCGGCATTGACGAAAGCGCTGTCGACCATGGAACGGTTGACGAGGTACAGGTGAACGGCGATGCCGACCTGCGCGTCGGCATCGCCGTTGAGGGCCACCGTGTGCAGGCCCTGCACGAAATCCATCGCCGCCTCGGGAATCGGCGTCGGGTTCCAGCGCATCGGATTCGGCGGCACCACGAGGCCGTCCTTGGCGCCGGTCTTGAGCGTGGCATGCGCCAGCGGCTCGTAGCCGCCGGCCACGGCCGAAGGCTGGCGCCGGTACATCCAGGTGCGCTGGTTGGCGGCGCGCGGCGCGGTGAAGGCGGTGCCGCTCATCAATTCGGCAAACAGGCCGTGCGCCACCTTCTGCGGGCTGTTGCGACCCTGCGGCAGCGCGCCGGGGATGGCCTCGCTGGCGTATTCATTGCCGAAGCCGGATTGGTAGCTCAGTTCAGTGCTCATGCGTCGGAGTCCTTCGTCGTCGGTACCGCGCTCGCTCGCGCGGCCTGCAGCGCCTGCTTCAGCACATCGAGATGGCCGATGTGGTTGGCGAGCAGCAGAACCAGTCGCGCATTGAGCGCATGGCTGTCGGCCGCGGAAAGGTCGCGGTGGGCCTCGATCAGCGCCTCGTAGAAATCGTCGGGCGCGTCGAGGTTCGGTTCGGTGATCAGCATGCAGTGGCCTTCGCGCAAGTGGCGCGTGCGAGCGCGGCGCGCACGGCGTCGGCCGTCGGCGCGCGCCAGCGTGCGCACACATGCTGGTCGGGGCGGAAGAGATAGGCCGTGCCGGGTTGCGCGTCGTAGCGTTGCTGCAGGCAGCCGTCGCGGTCGACGGTGGAATCGGCATCGATGCACAGCGTGCGGATGGGCAACTCGTTCGCCCACGCGGGCGCGGCGCCGAACACCAGCAGCGTGAAGTCGTCGCCCAGACGGCGCAGCAGCCAGGCATCGGCGCCATCGCAGCGCAGCGGGCCGTCGGCCGCCGAGGCGCCAGGCGCCATCGTGCAATCGAACACATCGACATCGGGCGTGTTCAGCGGCGAATCGCGCAGCACGCAAGGCACCGACAACCGGCCGCTGTTCACCAGCCGCCGCGCGAAGGCGTGGTGGCGCGACAGGTCGAGCACCGCGTCGCGGAACAGCCGGCTCACCTCGCTCTTGGGCGTGATGAAGTCGGTGGATCGTGTGCTGCTCCGCAGGTTCTCGTCGGCCGCGCATTCGCGCTCGGCGGCGTAGGTGTCGAGCAGCGCTTCGCCAGCCTCAGCGCGCAACACACGCGCGAGCTTCCACGCCAGGTTCTCTGCGTCCTGCACGCCCGAGTTAGCGCCGCGTGCACCGAAGGGCGAGACGCCGTGGGCCGCATCGCCGGCAAACAGCACGCGGCCGTGGCGGAAGCGCTCCATGCGCGTGCAGGCAAAGGTGTAGACGCTGGCCCACTGCAGCGTGAATTCGGCATCGGCCATGGCCGCATGCGCCAGCAGCGCACGCACGCGAGGCAGCACGCGCTCGGGCTGTTTCTCTTCGTCTGGATCGGCATCCCAGCCGAGCTGGAAGTCGATGCGCCATACCTTGTCGGGCTGGCGGTGCAGCAGCACGCTCTGATTGGGATGAAACGGCGGGTCGAACCAGAACCATCGCTCGATGGCGCCGCCCGGCAGCAGGTCGCCGGTCGTCTCGATGTCGGCGATGAGGAAGCGGTCGCGGAACACGCGGCCTTTGGCTTCCAGGCCCAGCAGCGAACGCAGCGTGGAGCGCGAGCCGTCGCAGGCGGCGAGCCAGTCGGCCTGCAGCGTGTAGGTGCCATCGGGCGTGTCGACGGTGAGCGTGGCGCCATCGGCGGTGTTGTCGATGGCGGTGACGCGGTTCTTCCAGCGGATCTCGATGTTCGGCAGGGCGAGCGCCCGTTCGACGAGAAAGCCCTCGACGTAGTACTGCTGCAGGTTGATGAAGGCCGGCCGCTCGTGGCCCGTCTCGGGCAGCAGGTCGAACTGATAGACCGGCTGATCCTTGAAGAACACACGCCCGCGGTTCCACGACACGCCCTTGTCGACCATGCGCTGGCCGCAGCCGAGGCGGTCGAAGATCTCCAGCGTGCGCTTGGCAAAGCAGATCGCGCGCGAACCGTGCGAGAGCTTGTGGTCGTTGTCGAGCAGCAGCACACGCACGCCGCGCTGGGCGAGATCGATGGCAAGCGACAGGCCCACCGGGCCGGCGCCGACGACGATCACCGGATGGCGTGCGGGCGTCGCGGCGCCCTGGTCCGGCGAGCGGGCGTAGGCGAACTCGAGCGACTGGTAGTCGCGCTCGGGTTGCGGTGGAAGGTCGTCGGGTTTCATTGACGTGTGTCGCGATCGCAAACCCGTTCGTCCTGAGCTTGTCGAAGGGCCAGAGGTATCGAAGGACCGGGCTGAGGTATCGAAGCCTTTGTGGCGCGCAACAGGCCCTTCGATACCTCAGGGCGAACGGAGGGTTGGCGCGGGCACTTCGACAGGCTCAGTGCGAACGGATCTCTAGCGCCGCCTCAGCCCTCCAATGTTTCCCACATCGCCTTGTCCCGCTCGGCCGTCCAGATGCGCGGATCGGGGTATTCGGTCGCCTCGTCCAGCGCCCGCGTCACGTCGAAGGGCATGCAGTGGTCGAAGATCACCCACTCGCTGTACTTCGGCTTCAGCGCTGCATGCGTTTCCTTGTAGAGCGTGCGCAGGTCCTTGCCCGCGGCGGCACCCGCCTGCGCCGCGGCATACACGTCGCTCACGAACGCGCGCGTGCCGGCCAGGCCCTTCTTCACCATCTCCGGCGTGGTCAACGCCGCGCCGCGTCCGGGAACCAGTGCCACGGGTTCGAGCGCCGCGATGTTGTCCAGCGTCTGCGGCCAGTCCTTGAAGTAGGCGTCGCCTGCATACGGCGTGGCGTCAAACTCCACCAGGTCGCCGCTGAAGAGGATCTTCTGCTGCGGCAGCCACACCACCGTGTCGCCCTTGGTGTGGCCGCGGCCGAGCTGGATCAGCTTCACTTCCAGCTTGCCCAGCCACAGCGTCATCTCGCCCTTGAAGGTCATCGTCGGCCAGGTGAGGCCGGGAATCGTCTCGACCGCGCGAAAGAGCCGCGGGAAGCGCTCGATCTCGCTCTTCATGTCCTGCGCGCCGCGCTCGACGATGAGGTCGTAGGTGTCCTGGCTCGCGATGATTTCCTGCGGCTGGTAGGCCGACGCGCCCAGCACGCGCACCGCGTGGTAATGGCTCAGCACCGCGTACTTGATCGGCTTGTCGGTCACTTCGCGGATGCGGCGGATCACGTCCTGCGCCATCACCGGCGTGGCCTGGGTGTCGATCACCATCACCGCGTCGTCGCCGATGACGATGCCGGTGTTGGGGTCGCCCTCGGCCGTGTACGCGTAAGCGTTGTCGGACAGGCGGGTGAAGCTGATCTCTTTCTCTTGCAGATCGGCCTGGCTGGCGAAGGCTTTGCTCATCGGTACTTCCTCGGGTCGGGGTGTTCGCGTATTCGTCAAACACAAAGAGATTCGTCTTTGCCGAACACAGGGCTTGATCTTAGTCAGCGTGTTCGCTAATGTCGAATGCATTCGCCTAAGTAAAAACACCGACCGATCAAGGATCTCGATGACGCCCGCCCGAAAGAGCCGAGAGCCGGTGGCACGCAAAGCCGCCGCGGCACCAGTGCGCAGCCAGCGCGGCATCCAGAGCGTGGAGGTGGGCGGGCGGCTGCTGCTGGCCCTCACGCACCAGGGCCGGCCGCTGGCACTGAAGGACCTCGCGCGCGACGCCGGCATGACGCCCGCCAAGGCGCATCCGTACCTGGTGAGCTTCGGCAAGCTCGGCCTGATCGCACAGGACGAGGCCTCCGGCCGCTACGGCCTCGGGCCGCTCGCGCTGCAGCTGGGCCTGATCAGCCTGCAGCAGTTCGACCCGGTGCGGCTGGCCACGCCGCTGCTGCCCCCGCTCGCACAGACGCTCGGCCACACGGTGGCGCTGGCCGTTTGGGGCAATCGCGGCCCCACCATCGTTCGCATCGAGGAGGCGCCCTCCGCGGTGCACGTGAACATGCGCCACGGCACGGTGGTGAGCCTGCGCGGCACCGCCTCGGGCCTGCTGTTCGCCGCGCACCTGCCGCGCGAGCAAGTGCTCGAGGCGATGGCCGACCAGCGAGCCGCCGAGCTGCGCCTGCGCGGGCAAGCCGTGCCGGCCAAGCTGCGCGTGAGCATCGATGCGGCGCTGGAAGAAAGCTTCGACGACATCCGCCGCCACGGCGTGAGCCGCATCAGCGACGGCGCCGTGCCCGGCGTGAGCGCGATGGCGGCGCCGGTGTTCGACGAAGCCGGGGCCATGGTGATGAGCTTCACGGCGATCGGGCCGACGGCGATCTTCGATTCGACGCCCGACGGCGCCGTGGCGCGCGGCTTGAAGCATGCAGCGGCAGAGGTGTCGGCGCGGCTGGGAGCGCCGAGCAGGTAGCTGAACCGCAGCCCCGAGCGAGCGTTCAGACGGCCGCTCCGAGGGACCACCGCGCAGGCCGCTATGGGTACGGCACTGCCGCGTGCATCAGAGAGTGAGAGGCTTTCTCATGCGGCCGCGCCGAGGAAGGCGTCTCGCGCCTCTCAGCCTTCCAGCTTGCGCCGGAGCGCCGCCACACCTTGAACCGATCGTCTCGCAAGCACGCGCCTGGCCAGTGGAACAACTGTCACGCGCGCGAGCAAGCTGCGGTTGCGGCTGAACATGCGCCATGTCACGCGGCAGGATTCGGCGCCGGTCGGCTCGAACACCATCTCCATGCGCGGCAGCAGCGGCTTGAAGTGGCCTTCGGTCGCGAAGAAGGCGTTGGCCCGGGCCTCCTTGACGAGCAGGCGGATGTCGCGCTTTCCGCTCACGGGTACCTGCACGGTCTCGAGGTAGGCCTTGCCGACCTCGGCGTGCGCCTGTTCGTTGGCCGAGCGGATCGACAGGACACCCGGAAACCAGTCGCCGAAGTGCTCCATGTTGGTCGCGAAGTCGTACGCCTTCGATACCGGGCATTCGATGGCGACGGTCTGTTCAGCGAGCAGGTGCATGGTGTCTCGGGTGGTTTGGCCTGGTGGCGTCGGTGAGGGACTCGTCAGGCGTGCGCCACCTTCGCCAGCAGCCGCTTCACCGCCGCCTCGAATGCCGCCGGCTGCTCCACCACGCTCAGGTGCGCCGCGCCCTCGATCACCTCCAGCGTGGCGCCCGAAATGCCTTGCGCGATCTGCTTCGCCATCGCCACCGGCGTGCTCACGTCCTGGGCACCGGCAATGACGAGCGTCGGGCAGCGGATCTCGCCGAGCCGATCCAGCCAGTCGACGCCGGCCACCGCGTGGCAGCAGGCCGCGTAGCCCTTGGGATCGGTGCGCAGCAGCACCTCGCGAAAGCGCTGCACCGTCTCGGGCTGCGACGCGCGGAACGGCGCGTCGAAGTAGCGCTCGATCACCGAGTCGGCGATGGCTTCGAGCCCGGCCGCTTCGACCTTCGCGATGCGCTCGGTCATCACCGCCTTGCCCGCCTGCGGGTACTGCGCCGTCGTGTTGGCAAGCACCAGCGCCTTCACGAGTTCCGGATGTCGGATGGCGAGGCCCTGCCCCACCATGCCGCCCATCGACAGCCCGATGAAGACCACCGGCCCGCGGCCCCATTCGCGGATCACACGCGCCGCATCGTCCACCAGGTCATCGAGGGAATACGGCCCCGCCGGCACCGCCGAGCCGCCGTGGCCGCGGTGGTCGTAGCGCAGCACTTCATGTGCGCTCGCGAGCGATGCGGCAAGGCCGTCCCACAAACGTCCGTCCAGCCCCAGCGCATGGCTCATCACCACGGGCACGCCTTCGCCCTGCACGCGCAGCTTGACCTGCGGCGCGCTGAAGGTGTGGTGCGTGGCGACGCGCACGCCGGCCGTGAGCGGCTCGGCCGGCGGCAGCCGGCCTTCCTCGCGCAGGATCTTGGTGGTGATCTTGAATGCGGTGTTGGCCGCCGGCACGCCGCAGTAGATGGCGCCCTGCATCAGCGCCTCCTTGATCTTCTCGATCGGCACGCCGTGCTGCACCGTGGCGCGGCAGTGCAGCTCGAATTCCTCCCAGCGCGCCAGCGCCATCGTCATGCCCAGCACCAGCAGGCGCCGCGTGGTGTGGTCCAGGCCCGGGCGGCCCCAGATGTCGTGCCACGCATAACGCGTGACGAGGCTCTGGAACTCGGCGTTGAACCCGGTCGTGCCGTCGAGCGACTGGCTCACGTAGGCATCGCCCAGCACAGCGCGGCGGTTCTTCACGCCGCGGTCGAAATCGTCTTGCTGTGACATCACCGCTCCTTGCTGATCCGGTTGACTTTGCGCTCGACAAGATGGCGCACATTGGCCAAAGACACCTGATGCGCATGCAGCAGCATCAGCATGCCGTTGCGGTGCCAGTCGAGCACCACCTCGTCGGGCAGGTCGGCGAAGCGCCGCGCGTTCAACGTGAGAAAACCATCGACCTTCAGCGTCTGTCCGCCAGGCAGCGTGGCGTCGGCCTGCATGTCTTCGAGCAGGTCGTGTTCCACGAGGCGCTCGCAGAAGACGCGCGTCTTGCGCGCTTCCTCATCGAACTCGCGCAGGAACTCCAGCGCCCGTTCGAGCGCCGGCGTGCGCGCGCCGTCGTTCGCGAACAGCGGCTCGCCCGCTTCGTCACTGAAGCCGCTCCACGCCGCGTCGATGAAGACGCCGGGCGATTCGGCTCCGGCCAGCGGCGCTGTCAGGAATGGGTAGCGGCGGATGAACGCGGGCAGGTAGCGCGCATCCCAGCGGGCGCCGTCCAGACACAGGTTCTCCGCGGCCGACAGCCCGAGCAGCGCTGCCGGTGAAACCATCGCCCGCCCGTTCGCGAGGCGCTCGCCGGTGGGCACGAAGATGATGGGGAAATCGAGGCTCGCGTGCGGGAACTCGGCCGCCGTGAGCGCCACGGCGTGCAGATGCCGCGCGATCGAGAAGTCGGCCAGCGGCGCGAGGCGCTTCGTGCGGTGCAGGGTCGAGTCCAGCAGCACCGGCTGCCGGTAGAGCGCTGAGCCGATCACGGCGCCGGCCCGTCCTCGGCCAGGCGGGTGGCGAGCACCTTGTCGACGCGCTTGCCGTCGAGATCGACCACCTCGAAGCGCCAGCCGTCCCACTCCACCGAATCTGCGGTGTGGGGCAGGCGCCCGAGCAGCAGCATCACCATGCCGGCGAGCGTGTTGTAGCGGCCGCGGTCTTCTTCCGGCAATTCCTTCAGGTCGAGCCGGTCCTTGAGTTCGGGCACGGGAATGAGTCCGTCGAACAGCCAGCCGCCATCGGGCCGCTCCACCGCCCACGAATCCTCTTCACGCGCGGTCTTGAACTCGCCGGTGATGGCTTCCAGCACATCGCGCACGGTGATCACGCCCTGCACCTCACCGTATTCGTCGACCACGAACACGAGCTGCGCGCCCGAGCCGCGGAAGTGCTCGAGCAGCTCCATGCCCGACAGCGTCTCCGGCACAAACACCGGCGGCTGCAGCCGCTCGGTGAGCGAGAACTCGCGGCCCTGCAGCTGCTGGTTCAGCAGGCCCTGGGCGGAGACGACGCCCAGCACATCGTGCAGGCCGCCGCGGCACACGGGATAGCGCGAATGCTCTTCCTCGGCCATCACGCGCAGCATGTCTTCGAGGGGCGCGGCGGCATCGAGCCACACGATTTCGGCGCGCGGAATCATCATCGAACCCACCTGTCGGTCGTCGAGGCGGAACACGTTGCGCACCATCTGGTGCTCCTGCGCTTCGATGATGCCGGCGTCCAGGCCTTCTTCGAGGCTGGCCGCGATCTCTTCTTCCGTGACGGCGCGGCTGGGTTCGTCGCGAATGCCCAGCAGCCGCAAGGTGCCTTCGGTGCTGAACGACAGCAGCCGCACGAAGGGGCGCGCGACGAGATAAAGCCACTCCATCGGCCGCGCCACCAGACGCGCCACGCGCTCGGGGTACATCTGGCCCACGCGCTTGGGCACCAGCTCGCCGAAGATGATGGTGGCGAAGGTGATCACGATGACGACCATGGCCGTGGCGGCAATGCCGGCCGCGCGGTCGCCGACGGCGAAGGTCTCATGCATCCAGGACGCGAACGGCGCCGAGAAGGCCGCTTCGCCGACGATGCCGTTGAGCACACCGATGGAGGTGATGCCGATCTGCACCACCGAAAGAAACTTGGTCGGGTTGTCGTGCAGGTCGAGCGCGGCCTGCGCGCCCGCCTCTCCCGTTTCCACCATCACCTGCAGGCGCGCCTTGCGGCTCGCGGTGAGCGCCATTTCCGACATCGCGAACGCGGCGTTCAGCAGGATCAGGAAAACCAGTAAGGCAACGTCCATCCGGGGCGGGTCATGAAAGGGGCGGACGAGGGTAGCAGAATCGACCGAAGACTCTCACCCGCCTGCACCCATGCATTACCTCATTGGCGACCTTCAAGGTTGCTGCGATGCCTTCGACCGCCTGCTCGTCGAAATCGGCTTTTCTCCCTCGCGCGACACCATCGTGGTGCTGGGCGATCTCGTGAACCGCGGCCCGAAAAGTCTTGCCACGCTGCGCCGCTTGCGCTCGCTCGAAGGCTCGGTCGAATGCCTGCTCGGCAACCACGACCTGCACCTGCTCGCGGTGGCCAGCGGCCTGCGCGGCGGCGGCGCGCGCGACACGCTGCAGGACATCCTGAACGCGCCCGATCGCGAGGACTGGCTCGCCTGGCTGCGCCAGCGGCGGCTTGCGCTGCACCAGGACGGCTGGCTGCTGGTGCATGCCGGCGTGCCGCCGCAGTGGGACGTGGTGACCACGCTCTCGCTGGCGGCAGAGGTCGAGTCGCACCTGCGCGGCGACGATCTGCACGACTTCCTGGCCGTGATGTATGGCAACAAGCCGTCGCTGTGGGATGCGGCGCTCACCGGCCACGACCGGCTGCGCTATGCCGTCAATGCGCTCACGCGCATCCGCTTCGTCGATGCCGAAGGGCGCATCGACTTGAAGAACTCCGGCAAGCTCGACTCGGCGCCGCCGGGGTTGGTGGCATGGTTCGACGCGCCCGATCGCAAGACGCGCGGCATCCCGATCGCCTTCGGCCACTGGTCGGCCCTCGGGCTGATGAACCGCGACGAGCTGCTGGCGCTGGACACCGGCTGCGTGTGGGGCGGCAAGCTCACCGCCGTGCGGGTGGACGGCGGGCGGCGGGAGGTGACGCAGGTGCAGTGTGCGGAGTCGCAGGTGCACGAGGAGTAGCTCCGGCGCGCGCGGCCCTCACCCCCTGCCCTCACCCCCCGCCCTCTCCCGCGAGCGGGAGAGGGAGCCAATGCAGCGGCCTCGAAGCGCCAGGCGCAACTCCCTCTCCCGCCCTGCGGTGAGGCGAAGGCGGGAGTCGACATCCGTGCCTGCGCACGGATGTCCCGCCGTAGCCGGCACGGCTTGCAAGCCGTGCCGTGGGAGGCTGGGGTGAGGGTCCGGCCACACCACCATCACCGCCGCGGCCGCACCTTGTAGATCGCGTTGTTGCGATCCGCGCTGAAGTACACCGTGCCGTCGCCGCCCACCGCCACGCCGGTCTGCACATAGCTCGGCGGCATGCCGGGGCCGGCTTCGAGGCCGATCGGCAACTGGTCAGCCACCGTGCGCTTGGCGCTGCTCGCCGGATCGATCTCCGTCAGCCGCCGCGCCGCCGTCTCGGCGACGATGAAGCTGCCCCACGGTGTCTCGGCCACACCCTCCGGCATCGCAAGCCCTTCGGCCACCACGCGCTGGCTGCCGTTGGACAGGTCGATGCGCGTGAGCCGCCCCGCGGCCTCGGTGACGTAGAGCGCACCGTCGCGCCCGAGCACCATCTGCACCGGGCCGGCCAGATCCTTCGCGACGATGCGGCGCTCGCCAAGGTGATCCCCGCTCGCGCGCGTGATCGTGCCGGCGGCGATCTCGGCGACGAGCACGCTGCCATCGGGCATCGGCAGCGCATCGGTGGGCGCCTTGAAGCCGTGCGCCATCACCACCGTCTTGCCGCTGGCGCGATCGACGAGCTGCACAGTGCCGGTGAACCACGAGGCGAGCGCGAAGTGCTTCGCCGACAGACCAACGGCGAAGGGGTACTCCATCTTCGAGTCGGTGGCGTGCATGCGGAAGATGTCGCGCACGGCGCCCGAGCGCAGGTTGACCTCGCGGAAGCTGAAGATGTCGGCCACGTAGAGGCGGTTGCCCTCGACCTTCAGGCCCGCCGGCACCGCCACCTCGCCGCCGGTGAGCAGTCGCAGATCGCCCGTGGCCGGGTTGAAGGCCTGGATCGAGTTGTCGGCCATGTTCGACACATAGATCGTCCCGTCTGGCGCGATGGCGAGGTTGTCGATCGAGGGCAACAACTGCCGCACCACCGCCCGGCGCCCGCTCGCGAGTTCGACCCTGCAGAGTTCGCCCGTGGCGGTGTCGATCACCCACAGGTTGCCGCGCCCGTCGAGATTGACCGCGGCGGGAATCTTGAACTCGCTGTTGATGACGCTGACAGCGCCATTCGCCGGATCGATCTTCACCACCTGCCCCTTGAACCACAGCGGCCCGTAGAGCATGCCGTCGGGGCCGACCTCGAAGCCGTTGAAGCCGCCGAGATCCTTGGCGATCAGGCGCGGCGGCATGCGGCCCGCCACGTCGATCTCCCACAGCGCGTCGCCGAGGAACACCTGCGAGGCATACAGCCTGCCGTTGCGCTGGTCGAAGGCGGTCGAGTTCAGGCCCGGCAGGTCCTTGGCGAGCACGCGCATCGGCGCGCGGTCGTTCTCACGGTAGCGCAGCATGCCCATCAGGTAGTTGGTCCAGGCCATCTCGCCCTTGGGGCCGATGGCGATGTCGTCGGCCTGGCCCTCCGGCGCACCGATCAGCACCTTGGCGGCGCCCGTGCGGCGATCGACCTCCCACATCGAATAGCCGACCACGGTGCCGGCGAGCAGGCGGCCTTGCGCATCGACCGCGAGGCCGTGGATACCGGTGAAGGACGAGGGCGCGACCAGCACCTCAGGCGCGGCCCAGGCCGCGGGTCGGGTGGGCGGCGTCGACGTGCAGGCGCCCAGTGCAAGCGAGGCCAGAGCAACGGCCGCGGTACGCAGGAACTTCATGGCTTGTCTCCTCGTGATGGTTCGAGGAGCAGCAGGCTACGCCCGCGATCGGCGCTTGCTGCGTCGCCTGTGTGACACGTCGTGCGGGCGGCTCAGCGCCGCGGCGGCATCGCGAAACCGGCGCACGGGTCGCCGCGCTCGGCGGGCGGCGTGATCCAGGCGTGGGTGTAAAGCCCAGGCTCGACGCGCTCGCCCGCTTCCAGGAAGCCGACGCTCAGCACGCGTGATTGCGGCCGAAGCGCGGCGAGCAACTGGCCCACGCCGTAGTCCAACCGCACATGGCCGTTGCCGGCCAGCAGGATGGCCGGCGCCGCGGCGGCATCGCGCAGCGCCGCGAACATCGACGCATCGCGCGCCCGCTGCGCGGCGCGCATGCCCGGCAGGCGCTGCGCACTGAGATGGCCGCAGTGGCCGGCGAGCAGATCGGCATCGAGCGCGGCCTGCGCCTGGTCGTCGAGCGGCGCACGAGCCAGCAGGGCCGCCAATTCTTCGGGCCACGCCGCCTCGCCCTCGCGGGCAATGCGGCGCACCACATCGCGCGGCAGGTTGCCGCCGACGAGCGGCACGCCGGCCTGCGCCACACCGGCGAACAGCGCTTCATGCAGCGGCCAGCGCCAGGCCTTGGGCTCGAACCCTGCCGCCTCCAGGCTGACCAGGAGGTCCGGCCCGAACTGCACGCGCCGCCCGCGCGGCAGGTGTTCGGCCACGACGGCGGTCCGGGCGCCCAGCGCTTCGATCAGCGCGCCGCGCGCCGCATGGTGATGGACGTTGTCGTGGCGTTCGCCGAGCAGCACGACATCGCTCGCGCGCATGGCCCCGATCAGTTCGCTGCGCGTGATCGTGCGGCCGCTGCGCAGGTCGACGATGCGTTCGCCGCCGGGCGGCCAAGTGCCGCAGCCTGCGGCCAGCGCGGCCAACGCGGCCAACGCCAATGCGGCGAGAGTTCGCAGCGACCAGCGCCTCGGGCCGCGATTCATGGGTTCAGGCCACGCGCGAATCGGCCCCGTCGAAGACCTCGGCCTTGATGCCTTGCAGCGCCTTCGCGTAGATGGCGCTGTTCGACTCGATGCGCGCCGACGGGCCGGTCACCGCGAAGGCCAGCATCTCCTCGCCCACGCGGCCCGCGACGGCCAGGCTCGACACGCCTTCGTTGCCCTCGCTCGCAACAGACGCCCAGCCACGCTTGCGCACGGTGGCGAGTTCGACCATGAAGCGCTCGACGTCGACGATGGTGTGCTCGGTGAGCTTCTTCATCGGCCGGCGCGCGAGCAATGCACGCGCCTCGTCTTCGGGGATGGCCGCAAGCAGCGCCTTGCCCAGCGCCGAACCGTAGGCCGCGATGCGGTCGCCCACGTTCAGGATGTAGCGCAGCGAATGCCGGCCTTCGCGCAGCGCGACGATGCCCACCGCGCCGTCCTGGATGCGCCCGCACAGGCCCGTCTCGCCGGTCTGCTCGGTGAGCATCTCCAATGCGTCGTTGGCAATCGCGAACAACGGATCGTTGGCCGACACCTGGCGCGAAATCGTGAGCAGCCGCCCGGTCGGATAGAAGCGGCGCGTGCGCGCGGTGCGAGTGAGGTAGCCGCACTTCACGAGCGTGTGCAGCAGGTCGAGGCAGCTCGTTTCGGCCACACCCAGCAGGCGCGCCACCTCGGAGTTCGACAGCTCGCGGCGCTCGCGCGCGAAGATCTCGAACACGGCCATCGTGCGGGTGCAGGCAGGGACGACGGCAGGCAACGGGGGCTCCTCTCGTTTGGGCGCGGCGAGTATATGGGCGGGGTTTGCGCGCGTTGCGTGGGCGCCGCCCTCACTGCATCACGAACCCACCGCTCACGCCGATGCTCTGGCCGGTGGTGTAGGCGGCGCGTTCGGACGCCAGCAGCAGCACCTGGGCGGCGATGTCTTCGGGCCGGCTCAGGCGCTGCAGGCCGCGCGCCACCGGGTAGGCGCCGAGCATCTTGCCGAGGCGTTCATTGGTCTCGGGCGTGGCGTCGGGCGCGAGCGGGCCGCTCTTGATGCCCTCGTGCGAGACGGCGCCGAGCGCCACGCAGTTCACCGTGATGCGGTCGCGCCCGTGCTCCTGCGCGATGGCCTTGGAGAAGCCGAGCATCGCCGCCTTGGCACCCGAGTACACCGCCAGGCGCGCCTCGCCGGCGCGGCCCGCTTCGGAAATGATGCTCACGATGCGGCCCCACTTCTGCTCGCGCATCGCCGGCAGCACCGCGCGGCAGCAATGCAGCATGCCGTAGACGTTGAGATCGATGATCTTCTTCCAGTCGTCCGGCCCGGTCTCGAGAAAGGTGGGCGCCATGCCGCCCTTGGCGCGCCGCTCGGGAATGATGCCGGCGTTGTTGACGAGGATGCTCACCGGCGCACCGGCCTGTGCAGCGCCTTCGCTCACCATGCGCTCGACCTGCGCCGCGTCGGTGATGTCGGCCGCGGCTGCAAACGCCACGCCGCCGGCCGCGCGAATCTCCTGCGCCACCGCTTCGGCGCGCTCGGGAAACAGGTCGTTGACCAGCACCCGCGCGCCTTCGGCCGCGAAGTCCATCGCGATGCGCCGGCCCACGCCTTGCCCGGCACCGGTGACCAGCGCCACCTTGTCTTTCAGACCCAGATCCATTCGTCTCTCCTTGCGTGCGGATGGCATGAGGCGCGCCGGAATCCACCATTGAATCCAACGATATGCCGTGGTAGCGTTCAATATATCGTAGGAAAGAGCCGAATCGATCCTCGACTCGGCGACACAGGAGAAGTACATGAATTTCGAGTGGGATGCCGAACAGACCGCGCTGCGCGACAGCATCCGCCGCTTCATGAAGGCCGAGGTCACGCCGCTGATCCAGCAGCACGAAGCGGCCCGCACCTTCCCCTTCGAGCTGATGCCCAAGCTCGCGCAGTTCGGCTACCTCGGCGGCATGCTGCCCGAGGCCGACGGCGGCATGGGCCTGGACCACCCCACGTGGGCCATGATGATGGAAGAGCTGGGCTACGCCTGGCTGTCGCTGCGCACGATGGTGAACATCACCAACGGCTCGGTGAACCGTCTCGCCTCGCACGGCACGCCCGAACAGAAGAAGAAGTGGCTCGCGCCCGTGCTGCGCGGCGAGTTGAAGGTCTGCACCGGGCTGACGGAACCGAACACCGGCTCCAACATCGCCGGCATCCAGACCCGCGCCGAACTGCAGGGCGACCACTGGGTCATCAACGGCCGCAAGCTGTGGATCACCAACGGCGCCAATGCCGACGTGGCAATGATCGTGGCGCGCACCTACAGCCCCACCTGCGACGGCGCGCTCTCGGCCTTCGTGGTGGAGCGCGCGGCCTCGCCCTACGAGGTGCGCAAGCTCGACACCATGGTGCTGCGCTGCACCGGCACGGCCGAACTCGGCTTCGACAACGTGAAGATCCCGAAGGACAACCTCGTCGGCCCCGAAGGCAAGGCGCTCGCCGGCACCTTGAAGGGCCTGGACACGGCGCGGCTGAACATCGCCATGGGCGCGGTGGGCGCGGCGCAGTGCGCGCTCGACTTGTCCATTGACTACGTGAAGACGCGCAAGCAGTTCGGCCGTCTCATCGGCAGCTTCCAGCTCATCCAGAAACACATCGTCGACATGACGGTGCGCGTGGAGGCGGCGCGGGCGCTGGGCATGCGCGCGGCCGGGGCGCTGCAGAACGGGCAGGACGTGCGGCAGGCTTGCTCCATCGCGAAGCTCTACGCCACCGAGTCGGCGCATGAGGTCGCGAGCATGGCGCTGCAGGTGCACGGCGGCCTCGGCTATTCGGAGGACTACCCCATCGAGCGCATCTTTCGCGACACGCGGGGCGGCATGATTCCGGAGGGCACGACGGAGATCCAGACGCTGATCGTGGGGCGAGAGATCCTGGGGTTGAATGCCATTGCGTGACGGACCTGCATGAGCCCTCTCCCCTCGGGGAGAGGGTTGGGTGAGGGCAGCGATCGAGCAGACTGCACGCATCGCCTCGTCGACGCCACCCTCACCCCCGCCCTCTCCCCCAGGGGAGAGGGAGCAACACACCGCGACCGGAGACACCACGACGTGACCGACCTGCACCTTCTCTTCAACCCCCGCTCCATCGCCATCGTCGGCGCATCCGACAAGCCCGAGAGCATCGGCCAGCGCACGCTGGAGAACCTCGTCGAGCATTCGCACTTCAAGGGCGATCTCTATCTGGTGAGCGCCACGAAGAAGGAACTCGCCGGCCGCCGCTGCTACGCCAGCATCACCGACCTGCCCGCCACGCCCGACGTAGCGATGGTGGTGGTGCCAGCCAGCGCCGCTCTCGCCGTGCTGCAGCAATGCGCCGACCGCGGCGTGAAGTTCGCCGTGGTGCTGACCTCGGGCTTCAGCGAAGCCGGCGAGGAAGGCGCAGCGCTCGAAGCGCAGATGAAGAAGATCGGCGCGAAGTCGGGCATGCGCATCTACGGCCCCAACTGCCCAGGCGTCTGCAACGTCAACCAGCGCATCGGCATGACGTTCTCGCCCTCCTTCAGGCACGACCTGAAGCCCGGCCCCATTGGCATCGCCACGCAGGGCGGGGGCCTCGGTCGCAACATCATGCAGGCCATGGACCGCGGCATCGGCGTGGCGCTTTGGAGTTCGTCGGGCAACGAGGTCGACCTGCAGGTGGCCGACTTCATCGCCTACATGGCCGAGGCGCCCGACATCACCGTGATCGTCACGCTGATCGAAGGCATCAAGGACGGCCGCAAGTTCGTGGACGCGGTGCAGAAGGCCGCACGCAACGGCAAGCCGGTGGTGGCGCTGAAGGTGGGCCGCTCCGCCTACGGCCAGCGCGCTGCGGCCTCGCACACCGCGTCCATCACCGGCTCGGCCGAGGTCAACAGCGCGGCGCTCGCGCAGCTCGGCGTGATCGAGGTCGACGACATCGACGAACTCGTGGACACCGCCTGGCTGCTCGCGCGCCAGACGCCGACCGGAGCCAACGACATCGCCGTTTACTGCTCGTCGGGCGGCGCCGCGGCGCTGACGGCCGACATCATCGGCCAGCAAGGCGTGGGGCTCGCGACCTTCAGCGACGAGACGACGCAGGCGCTTGCGCGGGCACTGCCGAACTACGCCGCCATCGGCAATCCGGTGGACACCACCACGGCCATCCTCGCCAACGCCAAGCTGGTCGACGAGACGCTGCTGGCCGTGTGCCGCGACCCGAACGTGGCGCTCGTGGTGCTGCCCATCACCATCGACTACGGCGTGACCACGGAGCGCATCGCCGACAGCGCCGTGCGGGTGCAGAAGCAGAGCCCCGTGCCCATCCTGCCGATCTGGATGACGGACCGCATCGGCTCGTCCTTTCCCACCTACGGCGACGCCGGCATGGTGCCGGCCAAGAGCGCAGGCAAGGCGGTGAAGGCGATCCGCCGCTGGATCGCCCACGGCCAATGGCGACAAAAGGCACACCGGCTCGACTGGACGCCGCTGCCGACGCTGGGCCGGCTCAAACCCGAAGGCGGCACACCGCTGGCACTGGGCGAGCAGCAGGCGAAGGAATGGCTTGCGAAGGCGGGCATCGCTGTGCCGAGATCCGGCGTCGCATCGTCTCGCGACGACGCGCAGAAGCTCGCGATGAAGATCGGCTTCCCGGTCGTCGCCAAGGTCGCCAGCTCGGCCATCACGCACAAGTCGGATGTCGGCGGCGTGATCGTCGACCTGCGCGATGTCCAAGCGGTGGGCGAAGCCTGGGACCGCATCCACGCCTCGGTGACGGCTGCACTGCCCAACGCCACGATCGACGGCCTGCTCATCGAGCAGATGGCCGCGCCCGGCGGCGTCGAGACCTTCGTCGGCGTCTCGCGCGATCCGGTGTTCGGCCATGTGATGACCTTCGGACTCGGCGGCATCTACGTCGAGGTGTTCAAGGACGTGTCGCGCCGCCTGCTGCCGCTGCAGCCCGAAGAGGCCGACGCGATGGTTCGCGAGATCAAGAGCTTTGCGCTGCTCGACGGCGCACGCGGCCGACCCCGCGCCGACCTCGCGGCGCTCAAGGCGCTGCTGCTGAAGGTTTCCGACTTCGTGGCCACCAACGCCGAGGTGATCGACGAACTCGACCTCAACCCGGTGTGGGTCGGCGCCGAAGGTCAGGGCGCCATGGCGCTGGACGCGGTGATCGTCGGGCGGCAACTGTGATGTTTGCCAACGCTGCGCCCCGCCCCAACCCCGTTCGGGCTGAGCCTGTCGAAGCCCCCGCCCCGCCCCTCGCCGGCCTGCGCGTCCTCGACTTCAGCGAACTGCTGCCCGGCCCCTTCATGACGCAAAGCCTGGTCGAACTCGGCGCCACCGTGCTCAAGGTCGAGCGCCCGCCGCACGGCGACAACACGCGCCAGCTCTCGGTCGGCCTGTTCAACGCAGTGAACCGCGGCAAGCTGAGCGTCGTCGCCAACCTCAAGGACGTGGCCGACGTGGCCAAGGTGCGCGAACTGATCGTGCAGGCCGACGTGCTGGTCGAAGCCTATCGCCCCGGCGTGATGGCGCGCCTCGGCCTCGGCTGGAGCGACGTACGCGAACTCAACCCGCGCCTCGTCTACCTCTCGCTCACCGGCTTCGGCCAGACCGGCCCCAACGCGCAGGTGCCGGGGCACGACATCAACTACGTGGCCGCGAGCGGCGTGGCCGCCATCTCCGGCGACGCGGACGGCCCGCCCGGCGCCGGCATCGGCCTGCCGGTGGCCGATCTGGTGGGCGCGACCTATGCGCTCGCCGCGATCAACGCCGCGCTGCTGCAGCGCGAACGCAGCGGCCGGGGACAGCACCTGGACGTTTCGATCACCGACTGCATGGCGCACTGGATGAACCCGCGGCTTGCGGTCTTCCATCACAACCACGTGACCGACGCGCACGAGCAGCGGCGCATGGCGCTCAGCCGCGCCGCCTACGGCGTGTTCCGCTGTGCCGATGGCCGGTACCTCAGCATCGCGGCGCTGGAAGATCACTTCTGGAAAAGCCTCGTGCGCGTGTTCGGCCTCGCGCCCTTCGATGCGCCCGCGTACGAACACCACGCCGCCCGCCACGCGAAGGCGCATGCGATCAATGCCCGCATCGACGAGGCGGTGTCGGCCTTGACCCTCGACGAGGCGCTGCGCCTGTGCAGCGACGCCGACATACCGGCCATGCCAGTGGTGGTGCCGGCCGAGCTGCCCGATTCGGCGCATGTGCGCACGCGCAAACTGATGCATGCCACGCCGGCCGGCACGCTGGTGCGCTTTCCGGTGCGGCTGGACGGCATGGCCGCCGCGCCCACCGAAGCACCGACGCTCGGCGGTTCGCGCTGGAGTCTCGATCCGCACCGAGAAGATGTGAACGAGAGTGTGAACGAGAGCAGCACGCGATGACCGCGCCCTACGCCGGCCTGCCCCACGGCAGCTTCACCATCCAGGCCCAGGAGCCCATCCTCTTCGGCCAGCCCGCCGCACAAGCCGTGCTTGGCGAGGCCGAGCGGCTGGGCGCGCAGCGCGTCTTCCTCACCGCCAGCCGCTCGCTCGCGCGGCTGGCCGACGGCCCGCTGCAGCGCATCGAACACGCACTCGGCGCACGGCATGCCGGCAGCTTCGCGGCCATCACCGCCCACAGCCCGCGCGAAGACGTGATCGCCGCGGCCAACGCCGCACGCGAAGCCGGCGCCGACCTGCTGGTGGCCGTGGGCGGCGGCTCGGTGATCGACGCCACCAAGGCCGTGCTGATGTGCCTGTGGCTCCGGCTCGACACGCCCGCCGCGATGGAGCCGTGGCGCAATGGCTTGCCCAAAGGCACAGGGCGCCGCATCGAAGCACCGGCCGATGCGATCCGCATGATTTCGGTATCCACCACGCTGTCGGCTTCGGAGTTCACCTCCAACGCCGGCGTCACAGAATCGGCCACGCGCGCCAAGCAGTCGTTCGGCCACCGCCTGTTCGCGCCGCGTACCGTGATCCTCGACCCGGCTGCCACGCTCGACACGCCTGCATGGCTGCTCTATTCCACTGCCATCCGCTCCGTGGACCACGCGATCGAGAGCTACTGCTCGCCGCTCGCCAACCCCGCCACCGAAGCGCAATCGCTGCAGGGCTTGGCTCTGCTGGCACGTGCGCTGCCGTCGATCCAAGCGAACCCGCAAGATCTGAAGGCCCGGCTCGACGCCCAGTTCGGCATGTGGCAGGCCATCGCCGCGGCCGCATCCGGCGTGCCTACGGGCGCGAGCCACGGCATCGGCTATGCGCTTGGCGCCACCTTCGACGTTCCGCACGGCCACACCTCGTGCGTGCTGCTGCCCGCCGTGCTGCGCTGGAATGCGGTGGTCAACGCCGAACGGCAGCGCGCGCTCTCGCAGGCGATGGGTGACGCCAGCCGTGATGCGGCGGACCTGGTGGCCGAACTCGTCGCGCAGCTCGGCCAGCCCGGCACCTTGCGCGCGGTGGGCATCGGCGAGGCGCAGTTCGACGACATCGCCGAACGCGCCATGGCCTACAAGCCGGTGAAGATGAACCCGCGCCCCATCCGCGGGGCGGCCGACGTGCGCGAGATCCTCGAACTCGCCCGGTAGCTTGGCGGCGACGCGCGGCACGGCCGTGCCGCTGCAACGGCCCGACACCGGCGCTTGCGCTCCGACACTAAAACGACGCCGCCTCGGCGCCATTCACCGGCTCGCGGGAACACGCCCTGCCGGATTGCGCGCGCCCGAACGCCTGTCGCGCTCGGCGCCGTTCCAACAGCCACGAGGAGATCCGCATGTCATTCACGACGAACAACCGCTCCACCGGCCGCTTGCGCGCCAGCCTGCGCCGCCGCGCAGCGCTCACGGCGGCCGTGTCCGCCCTCGGCCTCTACTGCGCCCAGGCGCAGGCGGTCAGCATTCTCTTCATCGGCAACAGCTTCACCTACGGCGCCGGATCGGATGTGCAGACTTACAACCCCGGCAGCGTGACCGACCTGAACGGCACGGGCATCGGCGGCGTCCCCGCGCTGTTCAAGTCCTTCGCGGTGCAGGCCGGCCTCGACTACGACGTGAGTCTCGAGACACAACCCGGCTCCAACCTCGACTTCCACTACGACAACCGGCTCGGCCTCATCAGCCAGGCGTGGGACCGGGTGGTGATGCACGGCCAGAGCACGCTCGACTTCGCCAACCCCGGCGATCCCACCAAGATCACCACCTACGCCAACCTGCTGGCGCAGGAATTCCTGAGCCACAACCCGGCGGTCGAGGTGAACCTGATGGCCACCTGGTCGCGCGCCGACCAGACCTACCTGCCCACGGGCCACTGGTACGGCCAGCCCATCGCCGCCATGCAGGCGGACGTACAGGCGGGCTATCAGCAGGCCGCCTTCGCCTCACCGCTGGTCAACGACCGGCTCATCAAGGTCGGCGCCGCGTGGAACCGCGCCATGGAAGCGGGCGTCGCCGACCCGAATCCGTACGACGGCATCGCGCCCGGCATGGTGAGCCTGTGGGCCGACGATGAATACCACGCCAGCCAGTACGGCAGCTACCTCGAAGCGCTCACGATCTTCGGCACCTTGACCGGCGTGGACCCGCGCACGCTCGGCGCCGGCGAGCAGGCGGCGATGGACCTGGGCATCGCGCCCGACGTGGCGGTCGGCCTGCAGAACGTCGCCTACGCGCAGATCACGGCCATCCCCGAGCCGTCGACCTGGCTGCTGATGGGCATGGGCAGCGTGGTGCTCGTCTTCGCCGCGAGGCGTCGCGCGCGGCCCGACGCCTGAGCCGCGTCCTGGCACCCGGGCGCATTCGCGCTCGGGCAAAATGCGGCCTCTCAGAGGAGACGTGGCCGAGCGGTTGAAGGCAGCAGTCTTGAAAACTGCCGACGGGGTGACCCGTTCGTGAGTTCGAATCTCACCGTCTCCGCCACAGGGCGTGTTCGCAACACCGACCGCCCCCTCGCCGCGGCAAGCGAGCCGTGCTTCCCACATCATTGACGCAGGTTTCCAAAGAAACTATCATGCCTGCCGTGTTTCCATGGAAACCTGCATGTCTCGCAGCCGCCCCGTCTCCGCCAGCCCGCTCGACGCCCATCTCGGCTTCTGGCTGCGCTATGTCTCGAACCACGTTTCCGGCCGCTTCCAGACGCTGCTCGAAGCCGAGGGCGTGACGGTCAGCGAGTGGGTCGCGCTGCGCACGTTGCTCGAGCAGCCCCGCACCCATGGCGAGCTGATCCAGGCGCTGGGCATGACCAAGGGCGCGACCTCGAAGGTGCTCACCCGCCTCGAGGACAAGGGCCTGGCACGCCGCGCGCTGGCCGAAGGCCGCGCGCGCGAGCAGGTGCTGTCGCTCACCGAGTCGGGCTTGCGCCTCGTGCCGCGCCTCGCGAAGGTCGCTGACGACAACGAGGCGCACTTCTTCGGCCATCTCGACCCGGCGCAGCGCGACGCGCTGAAGTCGCTGTTGCGCGACTTGGTCCAGCACCACCAACTGCACGAACTGCCCGTCAGCTGAGCCGGACCCCCGTCGACTCACGCCACGCCACGACAAGGAGCCCTTCATGGATGCCGACACGCAACACGCCATCACCGAAGCCGCCAACGCATCGCGGGAGGGCCGCATCGACTTCGCCGCCGTCGTGCGCATGCTCGTCGAGGCGGGTGTCGAGTCCTACCACGTCGACTACCGCGCAGGCCGCACCACCTACTACACGCACGACGACGGCAGCACCACGCTCGATCTCGGCCCGCCCGGGGCGACGATCACGCAGGCCTTCGACGCCGCGGCCCTGCAGGCGGCCATCCGCGGGGCGCAGCGCGGCATCGTGAAGTACCCCGAGTTCAAGCGCCTGTCGCAGGCCGCCGGCTGCGTGAGCTACACCGTGTGGCTCGGCGGCCGCCACGTGGCGTACCACGGGCGCAACGGCGAGACACATGTCGAGCGCTTTCCGGATTGAAATTCACCACCGAACGCCGCGCAACGCCCGTCCAAGATCGTCGAGGCTCGCCAGGTTGTGCACCGGCAGCATGCGATCCACATGCGGCAGCAGCGCGCGCACGCCGGCAGCACGGGGCTCGAAGCCGTCGTAGCGCAGCAGCGGGTTGAGCCACACCAGTTCGTGCGCGCGGCGGTGCAGTTGTGCGGCGGCTTCGGCGAGTTGACCGGCATCGTCGTGGTCGAGGCCGTCGGTCACCAGCAGCACCGCCGCGTTGGCACCGAGCACGCGCCGCGCCCAGCGGTGGTTGAACTCGGCCAGACACGCGCCGATGCGGGTGCCGCCTTTCCAGTCCTGCACCTGCTCGTCGGCCTTGGCGAGCGCCACGTCGGGGTCGCGGTGCCTGAGGCTGCGCGTGATGTTGGTGAGCCGCGTGCCGAAGGTGAAGGTCTGCACGCGCAGATGACGGCGCGTGAGGCCGTGCACGTAGTGCAGGAACAGGCGCGCGTAGCGGTCCATGGAGCCGGAGATGTCGAGCAGCACGACGAGCGGCGGCAGTTCGCTGCGCGGGTGAGAGAACGCCGGTGTCAGCGTCTCCGGCTGGCGCGCCATGCGCTGCAGCGAGGCGCGCAGGTCGAGCGTGCCGCGCGCGGCGCGGGCGTGGCGTCGGCGGCGCACGGGTTGCACCGGCAGCGGTGCGCACTCCGCGATCTGCTTGGCGCGCTCGAACTCGGCGGTGGTCATGGTCTCGAAGTCGGCGCGCTGCAGGCGCTCGCGTTCGGAGAAGCTGAACGTCGTCTCGAACTGGACCTCCTCCTGCGCGCTCTGGTTGGCCGGGTTCGGCGGCACGGGCGGCTGCTGGGCGGCCAGGGCTTCGGCGAGGCGGTTGTTGCGCGGCGCGCTCGGGCGGTCGCCGCGGCCGCTGATCTTGGGCAGCAGCGCGTGCATGAGCTTTTCGAGGAGCTTGGGGTCGCGCCAGAAGGCATCGAAGGCGGCGTCGAAGATGGGCTGCTGCTCGTGGCGTTCGAGCATCACGGCGGAGAGGGCGGCATGCACGTCGGTGCGGTGATCGAGACCGACGGCTTCGATGGCGGCGATGGCCGAGAGCACGCGGTCCGGGCCGACGGCAATGCCGGCGCGGCGCAGCACGCGGGAGAAGTGGACGATGTTGTCGGCGAGCATGGGATGTGCGAGGCGTCGGGCAGACTCCCTCTCCCCCTCAGGGGGAGAGGGTTGGGGTGAGGGGGCGATGGCGACATCTCGGTGCGTCGACGAATTGCGGCTGCTCCACGGCCACCCTCACCCCAGCCCTCTCCCGCCAAGCGGGAGAGGGAGCCAACCGCCGTGTCCGCAGCACTTCAATCCAGCAAGGCCCGCGCCTTCAGCTCGTCCAGCAGCTTGGCCGTGTCCCCGTGCTCGAGCTTGGCGATGTCGTCCTGGTATTTCAGCAGCACGCCCAGCGTGTCGTGCACGGTGTCGGGGTCGAGCCGCATGGCGTTGAGCGCGATCAACGCGTTGGTCCAGTCGATGGTCTCGGCCACGCCGGGCGCCTTGAAGAGGTCGAGCGTGCGCATGCGCTGCACGAACTCCACCACCTGCCGATACAGGCGCTCCGAGGCGCCGGGTGCCTTGCGCGTAACGATCTCAAGCTCCCGTTCGACATCGGGAAAGTCGACCCAGTGGTAGAGGCAGCGGCGCTTGAGCGCATCGTGCACTTCGCGCGTGCGGTTGCTGGTGATGAGGGTGATGGGCGGCGCGGTGGCGCGGATGGTTCCCAACTCCGGAATGGTGATCTGGTTCTCGGCCAGGGCTTCGAGCAGGAAGGCGTCGAAGGGTTCGTCGGCGCGGTCGAGTTCGTCGATCAGCAGCACGGGCGAGGTGGTCTGCGTGAGCGCCTGCAGCAATGGGCGCTCGATCAGCATCTCGCGGGTGTAGAGGCTGCGTGCGAGGCGCTCGCGTTCGGCGTCGCTCGCGATGGCGTGCGCGGCTTCGGCGAGGCGGATCTCGATCATCTGGCGCGCGACATTCCACTCGTAGGCGGTCTGCGCAATGTCCAGGCCCTCGAAGCACTGCACGCGCAGCAGCGTGGCGCCGAGCGCGGCGGCGAGCGATTTCGCGAGCTCGGTCTTGCCGACGCCGGGTTCGCCTTCGAGGAACAGCGGGCGTTTGAGCTTGAGGCTGACGAAGAGCGCGGTGGCGAGGCGGCGGTCGCAGACGTAGTTCTCTCGCGCCAGCAGGGTGATGACGGCGTCGACGGAGTCGGGGAGTGGAAGGGAATCAGTGATCACTGCGGCTGCGAGATCGGTGCTTGGGCTTCGATACCTCAGCCCGAACGGGTTGGGTGTGTGCTTCGGGATAGGGATTCGACAAGCTCAGCCGAACGGGACACGTGTTGTTCTCGGGGACTCAAAACTCCGTTCGGGCTGAGGTATCGAAGCCCCGCGAACCCGCGGAACAAGCTCACCGCCCCAGCGCCGCCGCCACCGCCCGCGAAGCCATCACGCTGATCATCGCCGCACGGTACTCGGCCGAGGCATGCAGGTCGGTGTTCATGCCGTCGGCGCTCAATTTCACGTTCTTCGCGGCATCGGCCGTGAAGCTGGCAGCCAGCGCCGCTTCCAGCTCGGGCACGCGAAACACGCTGCCCTTCGCGCCCGTCACCGCCACGCGCACGCCGCCGGCCGTCTGCGCGACGAGCACGCCCACCAGCGCAAAGCGCGAGGCCGGCTGCTTGTACTTCACATAGGCGGCGCGCTGCGGGATGGGAAAGCTCACCGCGGTGATGAGCTCGCCCGGCTTCAGCGCCGTCTCGTACAGACCGGTGAAGAAGTCGTCCGCTGCGATCGTGCGCTGGTTGGTCTGCACCGTGGCGCCCAAACCCAGCACGCCGGCGGGATAACACGCGGCCGGGTCGGCGTTGGCGATGGCGCCGCCGATCGTGCCCATGTTGCGCACCATCGGGTCGCCGATGCCGCCGGCCAGTTCGGCGAGCGCGGGAATCGCCTGCTTCACCTCGGCGGACGCGGCGACCGCAGCATGCGTTGTCATCGCACCGACGACAAGCTTGTCGCCCTCGCGGCGAACGCCCTTCAGTTCGGTCACGCCGCCCAGATCGACGAGGCATTCGCTGCTCGACAGGCGCAGCCGCATGGCCTGCACCAGGCTCTGCCCGCCGGCAAGAAAGCGCGCGTCGCCCTGCAGCGCGGAGACGGCGGCCGCCGTGGAGTTCGGACGTTGGTAGTCAAAGCTGTACATGCCCGTTCTCCTCAAGCTTGATTGGCTGCGCGCCACACGCGCTCGGCAGTGGCCGGCATCGCCATGTCGCGCACACCCAGCGCATCGGTCAGCGCGTTGATGAAGGCCGGCGGCGAGCCGATGGCGCCGGCCTCGCCGCAGCCCTTCACGCCCAGCGGGTTGTGGGTACAGGGCGTGACCGTGTGGTCGACGGTGAAGTTGGGCAGGTCGGCCGCGCGCGGCATGGCGTAATCCATGTACGAGCCGGTGAGCAGTTGGCCCGATTCCGTGTCGTACACGCAGGCTTCGAGCATGGCCTGGCCGAGGCCTTGCGCGATGCCGCCGTGCACCTGGCCCGAGACGATCATCGGGTTCACGATGTTGCCGAAGTCGTCCACCGCAACGAACTGCTCCACCTTCGTCTGCCCGGTTTCCGGGTCGACCTCGACCTCGCAGATGTGCGAGCCCGAGGGGTAGGTGAAGTTGGTCGGGTCGTAGAAGGCGTTCTCGTTCAGGCCCGGCTCCAGCTTGTCGAGCGGGTAGTTGTGCGGCACGTAGGCGGTGAGCGCCACCGCGCCGAAGGGCACCTTCTTGTCAGTGCCGGCGATGCTGAACTCGCCGTTCTCGAACGTGATGTCGGAGTCGCTCGCCTCCAGCAGGTGCGCGGCGATCTTCTTGCCCTTGGCGATGATCTTGTCCACCGCCTTGACGATGGCCGTGCCGCCCACCGAGAGCGAGCGGCTGCCGTAGGTGCCCATGCCGAAGGGCACGCGGCCGGTGTCGCCGTGCACGATCTCGATGTTCTCGACCGGAATGCCCAGCTTGGCCGCCACCACCTGCGCGAAGGTGGTCTCGTGGCCCTGGCCGTGGCTGTGCGAGCCGGTGAACACGGTCACGGTGCCGGTGGGGTGAACCCGCACTTCGCCGGCCTCGAACAGGCCGGCGCGGGCGCCCAAGGCCCCGGCGATGTTGCTCGGCGCCAGGCCGCAAGCCTCGATGTAGCAGCTGTAGCCCAGACCTCGCTTCTTGCCCTTGGCCTCGGATGCCGCACGGCGCGCCGGGAAGCCTGCCACGTCGGCGATCTGCAGCGCCTTGTCGAGGTGGGCCGCGTAGTCGCCGGTGTCGTACGTCAGGCCCACGGGCGTGGCGTACGGGAACTCGGTGATGAAGTTCTTGCGGCGGATCTCGGCCGGGTTCATGTTCATGTCGCGCGCCGCCTGCTCGACGATGCGCTCCACCACATACGTGGCCTCGGGCCGGCCCGCGCCGCGGTAGGCGTCGACCGGCGAGGTGTTGGTGAACACCGCCTTCACCTCGGCGTAGATGGCCGGCGTCTTGTACTGCCCGGCCAGCAGCGTGGCGTACAGGATGGTCGGCACGCTGGAGGCAAAGGTGGAGAGATACGCGCCCATGTTGGCGATGGTCTTCACCCGCAGCGCGAGGAAGTTGCCCTGCGCATCCATCGCCAGCTCGGCCGTGGTCACGTGGTCGCGGCCGTGGGCGTCGGTCAGGAAGGATTCGCTGCGCTCGGCCGTCCACTTGATCGGGCGGCCCACACGCTTGCTGGCCCATACCAGCGCCGTCTCTTCAGCGTAGAGAAAGATCTTGGAGCCGAAGCCGCCGCCCACGTCGGGTGCGATCACCCGCACCTTGGATTCGGGCAGGCCCAGCACGAAGGCGCACATCAGCAGCCGCTCGACGTGCGGGTTCTGGTTCGCCACGTACAGCACGTAGCTGTCGTCGTGCTTGGTGTATTGCGCGTTGGCGGCGCGCGGCTCGATGGCGTTGGGGATGAGCCGGTTGTTGACGAAGCTGAGCGTGCTCACCTTCGCCGCATTCGCGAACGCCGCGTCCACCGCCGCCTTGTCGCCGTGGCCCCAGTCGTAGCAGACGTTGCCCGGCACCTCATCGTGCACCGCCGAGGCGGCGCCGGCGGCCGTCGCCGTGTCGATCACCGGGGTCAGTTCCTCGTAGTCGACCTCGATCAGCTCGGCCGCATCCTTGGCCTGCAGCTGTGTCTCGGCCACCACCAGCGCCACCTGGTCGCCGACGTGGCGCACCTTGCCCTGCGCCAGCACGGGATGCGGCGGCTCCTTCATCGGCGAGCCGTCCTTGCTGTGGATCAGCCAGCCACAGGGAAGGCCGCCGACCTTGGCTTCGGCCAGATCGGCGCCGGTGAAGATCTGCAGCACGCCGGGCGCTGCCTTCGCCTTGCTGGTGTCGATCGAACGGATGCGGGCATGCGCATACGGCGAGCGCAGAAACACGCCGTAGGTCTGGCCATGCAGCACCACGTCGTCGGTGTACTGGCCGGTGCCTGTCAGAAAGCGCTGGTCCTCGCGGCGCTTGAGCGATTGGCCGATGGGGCTGACGGCGGCCTGGGGCGGGACGGACATGTCGGTCATGACGTTCTCCTTTGCTTCACGCCGCGGCCGGGACCTTGCCGCTCTTTTGGCTGGCCCCGCAGGTCTGGATCGCTCGGACGATGTTGTGATAGCCGGTGCAGCGGCAGATGTTCCCCTCCAGTCCCTCGCGGATCTGCTGCTCGGTGGCGTTGGGCGTGGTCTCCAGCAGCTTCACCGCCGACATCACCATGCCGGGCGTACAGAAGCCGCACTGCAGGCCGTGGCATTCGCGGAAGGCTTCCTGCATCGGATGCAGCGCGCCATCGGCGGCCAGCCCCTCGATGGTGGTGACCTCACCACCCTGCGCCTGCACCGCCAGCATGGAGCACGACTTCACGGCATGGCCGTTCAGGTGCACGGTACAGGCGCCGCACTGCGCGGTGTCGCAGCCTTGATGCGTGCCGGTCAGCTGGAGCTGCTCGCGCAGCAGTTGCACAAGCAGCGTGCGCGGGTCGACGTCGACCTTCACCGCCTTGCCATTCACCGTCAGAGAAAGCGAAACAGTCACGGAAGTCTCCTCGATCGAATGCCCCGGCGAGCTCGCAGGGTTGCGGCCCATTCTTGGCAAGCGCCGCACAACCGCAAGTTGTGGCATTCCCTATGGAAAACGCGCAGCCCGGCACGCGCGGCGCAAACCTGCCGCGCGCATGGCGCAATCTGGGACACATGCCGGCGCGCCGGCCTCACGCGTGGAACGCGAAGGTGTTCCTGCCCTGCTGCTTGGCCCGGTACATCGCATCGTCGGCCTGCCGGATCATCGTCTCTTCGTCGGCATCGCCGGCGCCGTACATCGCGATCCCGATGCTGGCCGAGACGGCACAGGCCCGGCCGTCGATCGACACCGGCTCGCTGGCCGCCTGCAGCAGCTTGCGCACGACCGGCTCGACCTGCTCGCGCGTGTCGGCGGCGCGCACCAGCGCCACGAATTCGTCGCCGCCCACACGCGCCACCACGTCGCTGTCGCGCAGCACGCCGCGAAAGCGCCGGCCGATCTCCTGCAGCAGTTGGTCACCCGACGCATGTCCGCGCGAGTCGTTGACGGCCTTGAAGCCGTCCAGGTCGATGAAGAGCACCGCCAGGCCCTGCCGATAGCGCCGGGCGACGTTCACCGTCGCGCTCAGCAACTGCGAGAACATGGCCCGGTTGGGCAGACCGGTCAGGTCGTCGTGCGTTGCCAGGTATTCGATGCGCTCGCGGGCTTGTTGGCGTTCGGCCTCGCGGTCGAAGCTGTCGAGCGCAAAGCTCACGTTGGCGCTCAGGCGCTCGAGCAGCGCGACGATCTCGCCGTCGAAGGCGTTGACCTCGTTGGCGAAGAACACCAGCACACCGGCCGGGCGCCGCTGGTGCATCAGCGGCACGGCTGCGCTGGCACGCACCCCGGCGGCACGCGCGCGTTCGTGCCAGGGCCGCAGCCGCTCGTCATGGAGATAGTCGTTCGACAGTTGGGTGAGGCCGCTGCGGAACGCACTGCCGGCGGTGCCACGGCCTTCGGCCAGATCCGGGTCGACCGAGATCGGCGCCTGCAGCAGCCGCCTGAGCGCGGCGTCGCCGCCCGTGATGGCCGTCGCCTCCAACCAGGAACTGTGCGGCCGCGGCTGCAGCACGGCGGCCAGCACGAACCCGGCGCCCTCGACCGCTGCGCGACAGACTTCGTCGAACAGCGCCTGCGGCGTCTGCACGCGCATGATGGCTTCGTTGATGGCGCTCAGCGAGGCGTACATGCGGCTGGCACGGCGCTGCGCCGCTTGCGCACTGGCGCGCTGCGCCTCCTGCTCGAAGCGATCGAGCGCGAACGACACGTTGGTGCTCATGCGTTCGAGCAGCGCCACCATCTCGTCGTCGAACTCGCCGTGCTGGCTCGCGTAGTACACCAGCACGCCGGCGCACTGTCCGGCGCGCATCAGCGGGAAGGCGGCTCCGGCCTCGGCATTCGCCTGGCGCAACTGCCGGCGCCACGGGAGAAAGCGTTCGTCGCTGCGGATGTCGTTGCCGATGCAGGTGCTGCCGCTGCGAAAGGCCTCGCCGACAACGCCGCGGCCTTCGGCCAGGGTCTCGTCAATGGACACGCGCACGCCCACGATCGGCTGCGCCCCGGCGCCCGTGCCGGCCACGCACTTGAGCCAGGGTTCGCCGGGCTCATGCAGGAACACCGCGGCCGCCACGAAGCGGCCGCCGTGCACCGAGGCATCGCACACCGAATCGAACAGGGCCTGCGGCGAGGGCGCGCGCATGATGGCCTCGACCGTGGTGGTCAGTGCCCGGTACAGCCGCTCCACCCGCGCCAGGCGTTGCGCGCCGCGCCGCGCTGCAGCAGGTGGTCCGGCGCGTTCGGCCGCCGGCGTCGGTTCGCTCGACATACTCCAGTCCGCTCGAAAGACAACGAGCCATCGCCACTGAATCGGCAGGGCACCGTCGAACTTGAGCGCTATTCGTATGCGGCGGCGCCCCTCAAGCCGCCGCGCGAGCCCGGGTTTTCCGGGCGACCCGTGGGCGCGCCGACGGGGCGGGGAACGCAGCGACGTGGGGGCCGTCAATTACTTCCAAAGGGCGCACTTGGTCTCGGCCTTCGTGGTCCAGGCGGCTTCGCCCTTGATCACCTGCGCCACCTTGTAGTAGTCCCACGGCTGCTTCGATTCGGCCGGCGTCTTCACCTGCATCAGGTACATGTCGTGGACCATGGTGCCGTCGGCACGCACCCAGCCGCCCTTGACGTACATGTCGTTGAGCTTGACCGTGCGCAGGTGGGCGTTGATCTTGGCCGGGTCGTCGGTGCCCAGCTTCTTCACCGCCTGCAGATATTGCATGGTGGCGGAGTAGTCGGCCGCGTGGATTGACGTGGGCATGCGCTTCATCTTCTCGAAGAAGCGCTTGCTCCAGGCGCGCGTCTCGTCGTTCATGTTCCAGTACCAGCTGTCGGTCAGGTACATGCCCTGCGTCTGCTTGAGCCCGAGCGAGTGGATGTCGGTGATGAACATCAAGAGGCCCGCCAGACTCATGGTCTTGGTGATGCCGAACTCGTTGGCCGCCTTGATGGAGTTGATGGTGTCGCCGCCGGCGTTCGCCAGACCCAGGATCTTGGCCTTGCTGGCCTGGGCCTGCAGCAGGTAGGAGGAGAAGTCGCTGGTGGCCAGCGGGTGGCGCACGGCGCCCACCACGGTGCCGCCGGCTTCCTTCACGACCTTGGAGGTGTCG
>JAKFDI010000025.1:0-103006 GCA_036676235.1 Rhizobacter sp.
TCAGGGCTGGCAACCTGATGGATCGACAACTTCAGCATGAGCAATCACGAGCAATAAACCGCCCATTCGTACTTGCGCTCGTGGAGGTCGACATTTTGTCTACACCCTCTGAGGTATCGAAGGACCTGATGCCGATTCTCGAACCGTCGATCAAGAGTCCCGTTCGGGCTGAGGTATCGAAGGGCTGGTTGTCATCCTGCTGCGCAACGAAGTTCACCGCGGCATCGCTGATGAGGTCGGTGAGGCAGCCGTGGCGCATCACTTCCTCGCCCTGCTCGTACAGGTCGTGGCGCCCGCTCGCATCGAGATGCGAGAAGTAGTCGACCCCGCCCGAGAGCGGGCCGAAGTGGTGCTGGTAGCCGCTCAGCTGCGGGCTGAAGTGCGGCGGGTAGCCGAGGTGCCACTTGCCGAACAGCGCGGTGGCGTAGCCGGCACCGCGCAGCAGCGAGGGCAGGGTGGGGTGCGCGGGGTCCAGGCCCAGCACCTTGTCGCCGCGGGCGCGCGCGGTCATCGGCTCTTCCGCCGCGCCGCGCAGGCGGTACTGCCAGCGGCCCGTCATCAGCGCGAAGCGCGTGGGCGAACACACCGGCGAGTTGGCGTAGCCGTGCGTGAAGCGCAGGCCTGCCGCGGCCAGCGCGTCGAGACAGGGCGACACCGGCGACTCGGCCCGCGCGCCGTAGCAGCCGAGATCGGCATAGCCGAGGTCGTCGGCCAGCACGAAGACGAGGTTCGGCCGCGATGTCATCGTCCGTCGGCTTTGATGCCGAGCTTGGTGATCAGGCCCGCCATGCGCTTGGCCATGGCAGCGAGGCGCGAGGCGGCCTGCTCCGGCGTGTCTGAGACGACGCCGTAGTCGTTGTCTTTGAGCAGCTTCTGCAGCGGCAGCAGGCCCGAACGCTTCTTGCCCGACACCGCCAGCGCCACCAGCTTGCCGGAGGCCACGTGGGGCGCCACCCGCACGTGACCAGGAAGCCCGACTGCACCTGGCCGCCAATCATGTCGACGAGCGCCGGGTTGGCGCCCTTGTAGGGAATGTGGGTCATCTTCAGGTCGGCGATGTCGGCCAGCAGCGCCATGCCGAGATGGCCGGTGCTGCCGTTGCCGGCCGAGGCGTAGGTGAGGTCCTGCTTGCGCGCGAGTTCGAGGAACTGCGGCAGCGTCGACACCTGGAGCGACGGATGCACCGCCAGCGTCTGGCCGAAGGACACCAGCGTGGTGACCGGGCGCAGATCCTTCGCCGGATCGAAGCCCATGCGCGAGCCGTAGAGCACGGGGTTGGAGGTCAGCGCCGCATCCAGCGTGAACAGCAGGGTGTGGCCGTCGGGCTGGGCCTGCGCCGCCGCCTTGCCGCCCAGGTTGCCGGCGGCACCGGGCTGGTTGACCACGATGACTGTCTGCACGAGCCCCGCCGCCATTTCACGGCCGAGCGCGCGCCGGACGCCGCCTCGGGCTGCTGGGCAAGAGCGCCCTCGCGCCGCCGCTGGGCGAAGGGCTGGTGCGATTGCGCGTGGTGCTGCGCTCGCCGTCCGGTCCGATCGGCCTGTACACCGTGAAGGGACGCATGGTGCCCGCCGAAAGCGCGCTGTTCCAGGCGGCGCTGGCGGCGGCCGTGGCGGCTCGGCAGACGAAGTAGCGCGGCCGTCCCGGCAGTTGCGTTCAGCCCAAAGAAAAGCCGGCCACCGCGAACGTTGGCCGGCTTGATCGACTGCGGGCCATGTGACCCGCGCCGCAACGCAAAGAGAAATTACTCGCCAGCCGCCTTCAGCGCCGCAGCAATCCAGCCGTCGAAGGTCTTCTGGTGGCCCTTGATCCAGCCGTCGGTGTGGCGCTCGATGTCCTCGGCCTTGTTCTCGCCGTCACGCATGCGCAGGTTCTGCGCGTTGATGTCGGCCACCGGCAGACGCATGATCTCGAACAGCTTGGCTGCGGCGGGGTTCTCGGCGACGAACTTCTTGTTCGCGAGGATGTGCTGGTTGTTCAGCACGAAGCCGTAGTTCTTGCCGTTGGCCAGCTTCGTGTCCAGGCCCTTCTGCTCGCCGGGCAGCGACGAGAACGGCACCTGCAGCCATGTCACTTCCTTGCCGGGGCGCAGCACGCCGCTCACCCAGTACGGCGTCCACGTGTAATAGAAGATCGGCTGGCCTTCCTTGTGGCGCGTGATGGTGTCGGCCATCAGCGCGGCGTAGCTGCCCTGCACGTGCGTCACGTGGTCGCGCAGCTTGTAGGCGTCCAGGTGGTGCTCGATCACCGCCTCGCAGCCCCAGCCCGGCGTGCAGCCGGTGAGGTCTGCCTTGCCGTCGCCGTCGGTGTCGAACAGCTTGGCGATCTTCGGGTCGCGCAGCTGGTCGATGCTCTTGATGCCGTGCGCATCGGCCGTCTTCTTGTCGATCAGGTAGCCCTGGGCCGCGCCGGTGGAGTAGGTGCCTGCGCGCGAGAGCTTGGCGTCGCCGCCGGCGTTCTTGTAGAAGTCGTTGTGCAGCGGGTTCCAGTGGTCGGCCATGAAGGTCGCGTCGCCGTTGGCGATGGCGATGTGCGCCGTCGGGTACTCGACTTCCTTGATGGGCTTCACGTCGTAGCCCAGCTTCTCGAGCGCGCGGGACACGAGCAGGGTCTGGAAGGTCTCTTCGGCGATGGAACTCTTCAGCGGCTGAACTTCGATGCCCTTGCCGGGCTTGTCCTGCGCGAACGCGGGGGCGCTCAGGGCGCATGCGAGCAGGCCGGCGCCGAACAGCGTGGCGAATCGGGGCGTGGATCGTGTGAAGGTCATGCGGGTGTTGCCTTTCGTGGTGGTGGAAAAGAGGGTGGAGCGAGGGTGCGCGGCGCGGCTCATGGCGCACGCGGCGCGACGGCCGGTGAAGCTGTCGATGAATCGGTGGGCGCCGCCGCGCGCTTGCGGCGCAGCAGGCGCAGCGCGAGGCCGATGGGTCCCGTCTGGTACCAGTGGCGCACGCCGCGGCGCGGGCGGCCCATCGACTGCGTGATGCGGTCGAGCACGATGGCCAGCAGCACGATGCCCAGGCCGCCGACGGTCGCCAGACCCATGTCGAGGCGGCCGATGCCGCGCAGCACCATCTGGCCGAGTCCGCCGACGGCAATCATCGAGGCGATCACCACCATCGACAGCGACAGCATCAGCGTCTGGTTGACGCCGGCCATGATCGACGGCATGGACAGCGGCAGCTGCACCTTGACGAGCAGTTGCCACGGCGAGGCGCCGTAGGCGCGCGCGGCTTCGATCAGGTCCGGGCGCACCTGGCGGATGCCCAGGCTGGTGAGGCGTACCAGCGGCGGCAGCGCGAAGATGATGGTGACAATGGTGCCCGGCACGTTGCCGATGCCGAACAGCATCACCACCGGCACGAGGTACACGAACGCGGGCGTGGTCTGCATCGCGTCGAGCAGGGGGCGCATGATGCGCTCGGCCCGGTCGCTGTTGGCGAGCAGGATGCCCAGCGGCAGCCCGATCACGAGGCAGAACATCAGCGAGGTCAGCACCAGCGACAGCGTGACCATTGCCTCCGGCCAGATGCCCAGCATTGCCACCACCAGCAGCGAGATCATGCTGCCCACGGCCAGCGCGCGGCCGGCGAGCTGCCAGGCGAGCAGGCCCAGCAGCACGATCATCAGCGGCGCCGGCACGCTCAGCAGCAGGCCTTCGACGCTTGCGAGCGTCGCGTCGATCGGCGTGCGAACGCTCTGGAAGAACGGGCGGAAGTGCAGCACCGTCCAGTCGAGGCCGGCGTTGATCCAGTCTTCGACGGGCAGCGTGCCGTCCCACAGCTGGTTGATCTGAAAGCCGTCGCTTGCGGCGGCTGATGCATCGGCGGCCGGGGCATCGAGCCAGTTGTCGCTCGCGGTGGATTCGGCGGGCATGCCGCCCCAGGCGGACGAGGCCTCGCTCGCCGGTGCGGCGTCGCTTGCCGGCGCGGCGGGTGCGGCCGGCGCATCCCAGGGCGTCGGCTCGGGGGTTGCGGGTTGCATCAAGTCAGTGGCTTGTTCATTCATGGCTGCGGGTTCTTCCATCTCGATTGCTCCCTTGCATGAGTCAGAGGTATTCCCAAGCAAACACCACGGATCCGGCTCTGCCGGGCCGTCGGTGTTGCCCCCTTGAGGGGGCGCGCGAAGCGCGTAGGGGGTGGTCCAAGCTCACGCGGAGCCTTTGTCGAGGAATTTGAGGAGCGTGTTCTTGCTGATGGCACCGCGGTAGCGGCCGTCGTCGTCGACCACCGGCACGGGGAAGGGCGACTGCGCCACCTGGCCGAAGAGATCGGCCACCGCATCGGTTGCGGCAATGGGCTTCACCTCGGGCAGGAAGGCGTGCGAGAGCCCGAGCGGGCCGACGTGGTCTGTCAGCGCCCCGCGCAGCGAATCGGCCGAGGCGATGCCGAGGAACCTCTGCCGCGGGCACACCACGTAGGCGTAGTCGCGGTCCTCGTCTTCCAGCGTCTTGAGCGCCGCGCGGCAGCCGCGATCCGGGTCCCTCTCCACGACGATCGATCGCTTGCGCGCGATGTCGCCCGCCTTGAACACCGCCGTCGCGTCCACACCGCGCACGAAGCTGCGCACGTAGTCGTCGGCCGGGTTGCGCAGGATCTCCTCGGGCGTGCCCACCTGCACCACGTAGCCGTCCTTCATGATGGCGATGCGGTCGCCGATGCGCATGGCCTCGTCGAGGTCGTGCGAGATGAAGACGATGGTGCGGCGCTGCACCTGCTGCAGCCGCAGCAGCTCGCTCTGCATCTCGGTGCGGATGATGGGGTCGAGCGCCGAGAAGGCCTCGTCCATCAGCAGCACCGATGGGTCCGAGGCCAGCGCCCGCGCAAGGCCCACGCGCTGCTGCATGCCGCCCGACAGTTCGTCGGGGTAGCTGTCGCCCCAGCCCGCCAGACCCACCTGCTCCAGCGCGAGGTTGGCCTGTTCGAGGCGCGCTTGCTTGCCGACGCCCGCGAGTTCGAGCCCGAAGGCGGTGTTGTCGCGCACCGTCATGTGCGGCATCAGCGCGAACGACTGGAACACCATGCTGATGTCCTTGCGCCGCAGCGCACGCAGCTTGGCGTCGGAGTGGCCGTTGATGTCGTCGCCGTCGATGACGATGCGTCCGGCGGTGGGCTCGATCAGGCGATTGAGCAGCCGCACCAGCGTCGACTTGCCGGAGCCCGACAGGCCCATGATCACGAAGATCTCGCCCGCCTGGATGTCGAAGCTCGCGTCGAAGACGCCGATCGACTGGCCGGTCCTGGCGAGGATCTCGCTCTTGCTCAGGCCCTCGCGGGCGAGCGTGAGCGCCTGTTCGGGCTGGTCGCCGAAGACCTTGAAGACGTGGTCGACGAGGATTCCTTTTGCCATGCGGCTGTGCTCCTTGTGAGGTCGATCGGACGTCGCCAAAGACGACGGCGCCATGTCACCGGCCCCGAAGGCGGCGCGGCAAACGGCGGCGCGCCATCCCGAAGGGCGGCCCGTGAACACTGAAGACGACATGGGAGACGACACCAGTGCCCGGCGGGCGCTTCATTCGCAGTACGGCGGGCCTGATCGAGGGGCGCCGTCTGGACGAGCGTGACGTGGCAATGGGGGCCGGAAGTCCGACCGGGCGCCGGGCAAGGCCCGGCATTGAAACCCTGCGCCGCGACGGGACCGCTGTGGATCCGCGAGTAGCGCAGGGAAGACCAACATGCTTTGTTGGTCGTTAGAAGAGGTAACAGTATAACTTTTGGGTCTGATACCGGTCAACCGAGTGGGGTTGGCCGGCATCCGGTACAGGCGCCCGAAGGCGCCGTCGCTGCGGGGTCAGAAGGCGTGCGAGATGCCGACGCCGTAGGCCGTCTGCGAGGAGGCGGTGTCCGGGCTGATGTGGCCGAGGCTCGCGTACACCGTCGTGCGCTTGGACAGCGAATAGTCGGCACCGAGGCCGATGAAGTCGCGGTCGTCGCCGCCGTGGTTCAGATTCAGCTGCGCGTAGCTGGCCTTGAACGTCGTCGCGCCCATCGCGTAGGTGGCGCCGACGCTCGTCACCTTGGCTTCGTTGTTCGTGCCGTTCTGGCGGCTCTCGTTGTAGGCGCCCATCACCGTCAGCGCTCCGAAGCCGTACTTGCCGCCGAGGAACACATCGCGGTCGCCACTGCCGTTGCGCTCCACGCCGAGCATCGCGCCCGCGGCGCCGTTCGCGTAGACCAGCGAGCCGGCACGGCTGCGGCCGTTGCCCGGTGCCGCGGTGCGCTCGGGGCTGCCGCTCAGGTGCACGGTCAGGCCGCCAAAGCTCGGCGAGTCGTAGAACACGCCGCTGTTCACGCGGCCGTATTCGGCGTTGCCGCCGTTGCTCACGCGATCGGTCGGCGCGTAGTAGTGCCAGAACTGCCACGCCGGCGAGGCGATGCGGTTGAAGTTGCCCCAGGGGTCGAACGCCCAGTCCTGGCTCCAGACGGCGGAGAGCGCACGGCCGAGGCGGATGCGGCCGAAATCGCCCTTCAGGCCGACCGTCGCTTCGTCGTGCCAGAACGGCTTGCCGCCGCTCTCGATGCTGCCCGACTCGATGTCGAAGCGGTGGCTGAGGCGGAAGGTCGCGGCCATGCCGCCGCCGAGGTCTTCGCTGCCCGAGAACGCGAGATAGCTGCGCTGGATCGTGCCCACGTTCTTCGACTCGTCGAAGTTCCTGTAGACGCCGGCGTCGACGAAGCCGCTGATCGTGATGTTCGATTGGGCGTGGGCGGAAGCGGCGAGGCCGAGGAGTGCGGCGCCGACGGCGAGGGTGGTCGAGCAGTTTTTCATTGCGTTTCTCCGGAAGAGTGAGTGAAAGAAGCGCGAACGGCAGCGCAATGACTGCCGCCGCGTAGACCGTGTCGATGCTTGCGCAGTCGCACGCAGGCAAGGAAACGGAATGCGGGATTCCGAGGCGGTGCCGGCCCGTGGGCGAGCGGCGATGCGTCGGGGCGAATTGATCGGCGCGCGACGGTGCGTCTTCGGTGCCCGAGGCGGGCGAGGAGGGCGCTGTCGACAAGCCGCCTTGCGAAGAAGGCGATGCGCGCCGCGCCGGCGCGGCAACCGCGGTACATGCGCTCTGGCGCCTGCTGCGGTTGCTGAAGGAAAACGCCTCTGTTCAGAGGCGTTCGACGATTCGGGTGAGTCGAGCAGGGCTCGATCCGCGATGTCGCGAAATCGACGGTGTGCCGACTTCGTTACGAGCGGTATCTTAACCGCCGGTTCTTCAGCCGGTCGCCATCGGCACGAAGCGAAGGCGCAGGTTCGTGATGGCTACCGCGCAATCCGCGCGCTCGTGTGCAATGCCGATTTCGCTTGCGCGGGCCAGTACGGCGGCCACATCGCGCACTGCGAGATCGATGGCGGCCAACCCGTCGGGCGCGGTCTCGTCGGACGGCATGACGCGGATCTCGACACCGCCGGCCGCCGCCAGGGACACATGCGCCGGCCGGCGCGACACGCGCATCTGCGCGAGCGTCGACCACTGCTCGGCCACGCGCAGCGGGGCCTTCGTGCGCAGCTCCACCGCGGTCATGGCGATCGGTGCGTTGTCGCGTGCAGGCGGTGCGGCCATGCCGTCGAACTGCAGCATGCAGCCGCCGCAATCGCGCGGATGCAGCTGCAGCAGTCGCAGGCCGGGCTCGTCCACGTCGGCGACGACGCGCACGCCCAGCCGCTCGACGCGGCGCCTGCGCTCGTCCATCTCGTCGCAGCCGAAGGTCAGCGCGAACCCGCCGCCGTTCGGATGCCGCGCGAGAAAGCGATGCGCGGCCGCGCCGGGCCGGATGGGTGCGCAGACCTCCAGTGCGGTTGCGCCGAGGGAGAGCACGGCGTTCTCGATGCCCCAGAGTTCGGCGCGCGGGTCGCGGTGCACGTCGGGCACGTCGAGCAGCCGCTGCAGCATCCGCACGACGGGATCGAGTTGCGGCACGACGAGGCACACGCTGCGCAGCGCGGGTGCCGCGCTTGCCGCGGACGCGAGGGGCATCACGGTCGGTGGCGCGCGATTCAAGTTCAGCCTGCGGCTGCCCGCCTCACCTGCTGCCAGCCGAGTTCGGCCAGTTGCCGCGCCTGCCGGCCGGCCTCCAGCGCATGCGGGCTCGAGGCGTTGCCGGCGAGGGCGCGGCCCATGATTCCCTGCGCGATGCCGGCGGCGCGGAACAGGTTGAAGGCCATGTAGAAGTTCCAGTGCGCGGCAGGAACGGGCGGCACGCCGCGGCGCTCGCAGTAGTCGCGCAGGTAGTCGGCCTCGTTCGGCAGCGAATGAAAGGCCAGGCCTTGCGCATCGAGATCGGCCAGGCCGCGAAACGGCGCCTGCAGGTGCCACGCCATGCAGTGGTAGGCGAAGTCGGCGATGGGGTCGCCGAGCGTCGACAACTCCCAGTCGAGCACCGCGATCAGCCGCGGCTCGTCGTGCGCGAAGACGAGGTTGTCGAGGCGGTAGTCGCCGTGGACGACAGACGCGCCCGTCGCGTCCGGCACCTGCTCGGGCAACCATTCGATGAGCCGCTCCATCGCCTCCACGTGCTCGGTCTCGCTGGCGCGGTACTGGCGCGTCCAGCGCGCCACCTGGCGGGCGATGTAGTTGCCGGGGCGGCCGAAGTCGGCGAGGCCAGCGGCTTGCACGTCGACATCGTGCAGCGCGGCGAGTACGCGGTTCATCTCGTCGTAGATGCGCACGCGCTCTTCAGGTGAAAGCTCCGGCAGCTTCGGATCCCACAGCACCCGCCCGTCGACGTAGGCCATGACGTAGAAGGCGCTGCCGATGACGCTGTCGTCCTCGCACAGTGCATGCACCTCGGGCACCGGCACGCCGCGGCCCTGCAGCGCCTGCATCACGCGGAACTCGCGGTCCACCGCGTGCGCCGAGGGCAGCAGTTCGCCGGGCGGCTTGCGGCGCACCACGTAGCGGCGGCTGTCGCCTTCGACGAGAAAGGTCGGGTTCGACTGGCCGCCGCGGAACTGCGCCACCCGCAGCGTGCCCACGCGCGCATCGACATGGCGCTCGAACCAGCGCTGCAGCGCGGCCGCATCGAAGCCGTGCCGCGCCTGAACGGGGGCCGTGCCGGTGAATCGTTCGTCGGACGCAGCGGTCATGGCGCTCATGTCTCCCAGGTGAAATCCATTGCGACCATCGCGGCGCATCATCGGTCGTCGGCAAAGCTGCGAGCGTAGAGGCGGCAGCCGACGCCGGCCAATGAATGCTCGGAATGGAGCTGGATACAGCGAATGCATATCTCCCGGGTCGATCTGAATCTGCTGGTGGTGCTGGACACGATCTACACCGAGGGCGGCATCACCAAGGCGGCCGAGAAGCTGCACCTCACGCAGCCGGCGATCAGCCATGCGCTGGCCCGGCTGCGCGACATGTTCGACGATCCGCTGTTCGAGCGCCAGGGCTACAAGATGGTGCCGACCGCGCTCACCAAGCGCCTGATCGATCCGCTGCGCGACTCGCTGCAGCAGCTCGGCGCCATCCTCAACGACACCCAGAGCTTCGAGCCCGCCACGGCGAAGAAGCGCTTCGTGGTGGGCCTGCGCGACTACATGGAATCGACCGTGATGCCGCGCCTCATGCAGTCGCTCGCGATTGAGGCGCCGGAGGTGGAGCTGTCGACCGTGCGGGTGAACCGCCGCAACCTCGAAGGCGAGCTCGCGGCCGGCACGCTGGACGTGGCGGTGGACGTGCTGCTGCCCGTGCCCGCGCCGGTGAAGTTCACGCGCATCGGTGTGGACGGCATGGCGGTCGTGGCGCGGCGCGATCATCCGCGGGTGCAGGGCAGTCTCGACATGGACGCCTATCTCGCGGAGCGCCACATCCTCGTCAGTTCGCGCCGTGCCGGCCCGGGGTTCGAGGACATCGAGCTGCACCGCCAGGGGCTGCAGCGGCGGGTGGCGCTGCGCTGCCAGTTCTACTTCGCGGCGTGCCGCACGGTTTCGCAGACCGACCTGCTGCTCACGATGCCCGAGAGCTACGCCCACATGGCCAGCCGCCAGTTCGGCAACCAGGTGCTGCCGTTTCCGGCGCCGTTGGCGCCGATGGACGCCTACCTGTACTGGCACGCGAGCACGGACAACGATGCGGGGAATCGGTGGCTGCGGGGATTGATGTTGCGGTCGTACGCGCATTGATCGGGGCGTGCCGGCGCGTTGGCCGGTACGGGATCCGAGGTGGTTCCGGGATGCTGGCTGACCCCATCCGCCCCCTTACCCCAACCCTCTCCCTCAGTGGGGGAGAGGGGGCAACACCCGATCGCTTCCGGCTGGCCGCGGCGCGCGTCCTCTCCCTCTCCCGCTGGCGGGAGAGGGCTGGGGTGAGGGTCTCCCGGCGCCCCACGACCTTCCGCACCCCTCACCACATCTCCGGGTTTATGCGGGGTGACGCCACCCGCCCGCTGCCTCACCATAAGTCATCTGTTATATCAAATGTGATCGACAGAGCAACACGCGGCTCACGCCGCATCGGTACTCGAGACAGCCAAAGGAGACACCATGACCTTGTCCAGGCGTTCCGTTCTCAAGGGAGCCGCAGCCGGCGCCGCGACGCTCGGCGTGCCGCTCGCACGCGCCCAGTCCGGCCCGGTGCGCATCGGCCTCATCCTGCCCATGAGCGGCATCGGCGCCGAGGCGGGTGCCGCCTGGCATGCCGGCGTGAAGGTCGCGGTTGAGAACTGGAACGCGGCCGGCGGGCTGCTCGGGCGGCCGATCGAACTGGCGGTGCGCGACGACAAGTTCACCAGCGCCGGCGCCGTGGCCGCCGCGCGCGAACTCGCAGGCAGCGGCGTGAACCTGCTGATCGGCGGCTCGCAGTCGCCGATGGCGCTGGCCACCGCGCCCATCCTGCCGGAGCTGAAGGCGGCGATGGTCGCGCCATGCCCGACGGTGATGTCGCTCACGCACGAAGGCTTCCAGAAGAACTTCTTCCGCCTCTCGTGGAACGCCTACATCGCCTTCGCCGGCATCGGCAACCTGCTGACCGACAAGTTCGCCGAGGTGAACACCTGGTCGTGCATCGTGCCCGACAGCGAGAACGGCCGCGACATGGCGCGCTACTTCGCGCTCGGTGCGCAGCGCGCGGCCGAGAAGGCGGGGCGCAAGGTCAAGGTGCTCGACCCGGTGTTCGCAAGCCTCAACAGCCCGAGCTACCGCGTCGAGATCAACGGCCTGATGAACGCGCCGTCGCAAGGCCTGTTCGTCGGCCTGACCGCGGCGCCCTGCATCAGCCTGCTGCAGCAGGGCCGCGCCGTCGGGCTCGACAAGAAGTTCAAGGTGATCGGCGACGCCGGCACCGAGATGCTGATCGCCAAGGCGATGCAGAAGTCGCTGCCGGCCAATCTGTGGAGCATCAGCTTCTGGGTGCCGGGCATTCCCGCGGCCGAGCAGTACCCGCTGAGCGAGCAATTGCACAAGGGCTACGCGAAGGTGACCGGCGACCCCAACCCGGCGGGCATCGTGCACGCAAGCCACCGCTCGGCGCTGGGGCTGTTCAACGCCGTCAAGAAGGCGGGCAGCACCGACACCGAGGCGGTGATCGCCGCGCTCGAGGGCCTCACCTTCGACACGGCGATGGGGCCATACCACATCCGCAAAGAGGACCACCAGGGATTGGGCAACGCCTACATCGCCAAGGTCGGCGTGCGCAAGGAAGCACCGGGCTATGGCATCACCGACACGGTGGTGCTCACCGAGGCCGATGTGGCCGAGCCTGCCACGCCGGGCAAGAAGTTCGAGATCTGATACGAACTGCGAGTTCGCAATCGAGGTGAAGAACTTTCCCCACCACCGTTCGCACTGAGCCTGTCGAAGTGCCAGTGGGCACAAGCGGGGCTTCCTTCGACAAGACGCAGCCTTGCCTTTGGTCCTGGGCTTGTCGAAGGCTCAGGCCGATCGGAAGTGCAGGCTCGACTTGCAGGGGCTCCCTTCGACAAGCTCAGGACGGTCGGAATACAGGCTCAGCCCGAACGGTTCTTATCGATCAATCGCGGATCTGTGACGCGCCGCATCTGCAAACGAGGACATGCCATGACACTCTCCCGAAGAACCATCCTCCAAGCCGCCAGCGGCGCCGCCTTCACCCTCGGCACCACCCGCATCGTGCGCGCCAAGCCCGCGCCGATCCGTCTCGGCGTGATGCTGCCCATGAGCGGCATCGGCGCCGAGGCGGGCGCCGCCTGGCTCACCGGCCTGCAGGCCGCGCAGTTGCAGTGGAACGAGGCCGGCGGGCTGCTCGGGCGTGAGATCGAACTCGTCGTGCGCGACGACAAGTTCAACAGCGCCGGCGCCGTGGCGGCCGCGCGTGAATTGGCGGGCGAGGGCGTGAAGCTGATCGTCGGCGCCGCGCAGTCGCCGATGGCGCTGGCCGTCTCGCCCATCCTGCCGGAGCTGGGCGCGGTGCTGGTGGCGCCGGCGCCGACTGCGATGTCGCTCACGCACGAGAACTTCAACCGGCACTTCTTCCGCGCCGCCTCGAACGCCTACATGGCCTTCGGCGGCATCGGCAGCATGCTGGCGCAGCGCTTTCCGGACATCGGCACCTGGACCACGATCCTGCCCGACAGCGAGAACGGCCGCGACATGGCGCGCTACTTCCAGCTCGGGCTGGAGCGCACCGCGGCCAAGGCCGACCGGCCGATGAAGGTGCTGGAGCCGGTGTACGTGTCGCTCAACAAGCCAAGCTACCGCGTCGAGATCAACAGCCTGATGCGCTCGCGCGCCGACGGCCTGTTCGTCGGCCTCACCGCGGCACCCTGCGTGAGCCTGCTGCAGCAGGGCCGCGCAGTCGGGCTCGACAAGAAGTTCAAGGTGATCGGCGAGGCCGGCACCGAGCTGCTGATCGCCAAGGCGATGCGCGATGCCACGCCTGACAACCTCTGGGGCCTGAGCTTCTGGGCGCCGGAGCTGGAGCCGTTCAAGAGCGGATTCCCGGAAAGCGCCAAGCTGATGCAGGCGCTGATCAAGGTGAGCGGCAATCCGCACCCGCCGGGCATCGTGCAGGCCACGCACCGTTCGGCGCTCGCCGTCTTCAACGCCGTGAAGAAGGCCGGCGCCGCCGACACCGATGCGGTGATCCACGCGCTCGAAGGCCTGGCCTTCGACACCGCCGCCGGCCCGTACCAGATCCGCCGCGAGGACCACCAGGGCTTCGGCTCGGCCTACTTCGCCAAGATCGCCGCGCGCAAGGCCGCACCCGGCTACGGGCTGGAGGAAGTGATGCGCCTGGACGAGTCGCAGGTGATCGAGCCGGCCTCTCCGGGCAAGAAGTTCCAGATCTGATCGGCGCGCGACCCCGCCGAGCCCAGCCCCAAGGACGCCCCAGTGATCAACGACCTCCTGTTTGCCGTGTTCAACGCCGCGGCGTTCGGCATGGCCATCTTCCTCGTGGCCGCGGGGCTGACGCTGATCTTCGGCCTGCTGCGCCTGCTCAACATGGCGCAGGGCGGCTTCTTCATGATCGGCGCGTACACCGCCTACTCGGTCATGGGGCGCGACGTGCAGTCGCTCGGCCTGTTCCTGTTCGCCGCGCTCGTGGGTGGCGTGGTGGTGGCGCTGCTGGGTCTCGTGACCGACCGGCTGGTGCTGCGCCGGCTGCGCAACGTCGACCCGCACTACGTGCTGATCGCGACCTTCGCGCTGATGATGGTGTGCACCGGCGTCACCAAGCTGATCTGGGGCGTCGACTTCTTCTCGGTGCTGCCGCCGCCGGTGCTCGACCAGCCGATGAATCCCTTCGGCCTGTTCTTCTCGGCCTACCAGCTGTTCGTGATCGGAGCCGGCATCGTCGCCTTCCTGCTGCTCGAACTGGCCATCCACCGGCTGTGGTTCGGCAAGCTGATGCAGGCGTTGGCGGCCGATCCGTGGATGGCCGGCGTGCTCGGCATCAACGTCTCATTCGGCATCGCGGCGAGCGTGATGCTGAGCTTCTTTCTCGCGGGCATTGCCGGCGGGCTGCTGCTGCCGAACCAGAGCCTGTCCACGGGGCTCGGCGATTCGTACCTGCTGTTCGCCTTCTTCGCCGTCATCATCGGCGGGCTCGGCAACATCCGCGGCGCGTTCATCGGCTCGCTGGTGCTCGGCCTGGTGCAAAGCCTGAACACGGTGCTGCTGCCTTCGGTGCCGGGGCTGGCGGTGTACGTGGTGCTGGCCGCCTTCCTGCTGTGGAAGCCCAATGGCCTGTTCCCTTCGGTGGGCACGCACGAGGAATCGGGCGAGACGCATGCGTCCGGCGTGTCGCGCCGCTCGCGCATCCCGCGCAGCACCTGGCAGGTGATTGGCGCGGCCACGGTGATCCTGCTGGCCACGCTGCCGCTGTGGATCAACGCCGGGCCGCTGTACGTGGTCGGCACGGTGCTGATCCAGGTGGTGTTCGCGCTGTCGTGGAACATGCTGTTCGGCTACACCGGCCTCGTGTCCTTCGGCCACGCGGCGTTCTATGCGATCGGCGCGTACCTCGCGGCGCTGGCGCTCAAGAACATCGAGGGCGTGCCCTTTCTCGGCGTGCTGGCCGGTGCGGCGCTGTTCGGTGCGGTGGCGGCCTGGGTCGTCGGCGTGCTGGCGCTGCGGCGCATGACGGGCGTGTTTCTCGCCGTGCTCACCGTGGCGCTGGCCGAAGCGCTGCGCCTGGTGATCGGCTTCAGCTCGTGGCTCGGGCGCGAAGACGGCATCACCGACATTCCGCGCCCGATGCTCGACTTCGGCCTGTTCGCCATCGACATCGGCAGCTCCGAGGCCTACTACTGGTTCCTGCTCGCGGCCACGGTGCTCATCACCGCCTTCATGTGGTGGCTGCTGCACAGCCGCTTCGGCCGCACCCTGCAGACGATCCGGCAAGACCCGGAGCGCGCCGCCTTCATGGGCACCAACGTGGCGGGCTACCGGCTGTCGGCCTTCGTGATCTCGGGCGCGGTGGCGGCGGTGGCGGGTGCCATGTATGCGCCGTGGGCGCGCATCGTCACGGTGGAAGAGGTGCACTGGCTGGCCTCGGCGCAGCCCATGCTCAACACCCTGCTCGGCGGTGTGAGTTCGTTCTGGGGGCCGGTGGTCGGGGCCGGCCTGTTCGCGGCCATCGCGTATTCCACGCGCACGCTGATCGGGCTGTCTGAGCTGATCGTCGGCAGCGGCCTGCTCGTCATCATCCTGCTCGCACCGAACGGCGCTGTCGGCATGTGGCGGCAGTTCGAGGAGCGGCTGTGGGGCCGCCGCGCCGGTGCGCCACCCGATGCGCACGATGCCGCGGCGCCACTGCGCCGCCTGAAGGAAGGAGCCGCCCAATGAGCGAACTGCTGCGTGTGGACGGCGTGCGCAAGAGCTACGGCGCCATCGAGGTGCTGCGCGGGGTGAGCCTGTCCGTGAATCGCGCCGAGGTGTTCGCCATCATCGGCCCGAACGGTGCCGGCAAGACCACGATGTTCAAGGTCATGACCGGCGAGGTGCCGTGCAGCGGCGGCAGCATCCACTTCGACGGGCGCGACGTGACGCGCCTGCCGGCCTACCAGCGCGTGCGCGCCGGCTTTGGCCGCACCTTCCAGGTGGCGCGGGTGTTCCGCGACTTCACCGTGCTCGACAACGTGGTGGTTGCCATCGAAGCGCGCCGCCGCCATACCGGCGAAGCGCTCGGCGCGCGGCGGCACTGTGCGCCGTCGCAGGACGTGCTCGATGAAGCCATGGCGCTGCTCACCGATGTGAAGCTGGAGGCGCTGGCCGCGCAGGACGCACGCTACCTGTCGCATGGCGACAAGAAGCGGCTCGAGTTCGTGATCGCGCTGGCTGGCCGGCCGACGCTGCTGATGCTCGACGAGCCCACCGCCGGCATGTCGCCCAGCGACCGCGCCGAGATCGCGCAACTCGTCTCGCGCACCCAGCGCGAGCGCGGCATCACGGTGGTGATGACCGAGCACGACATGGACGTGGTGTTCGGCCTCGCCCATCGCATCATGGTGCTGAACTACGGCGAGGTCGTGTCCACCGGCTCGGTGGAAGAGGTGCGGCGCGATCCGAAGGTGCGCGAGGTCTATCTCGGCAAGGAGATGGTCGATGCTTGAGATCCGCGAACTCGACGCCTGGTATGGCGACAGCCACATCCTGCAAGGTGTGAACCTGTCGGTCGGTGCTGGCCAGCGCGTGGCGATGCTGGGGCGCAACGGCGCCGGCAAGTCCACCTTGCTCAAGAGCGTGATGAACGCCGGCCCGCGCGCCAAGGGCGTGCTGCGCTTCGACGGCCGCGACCTGGCGCCGCTGCCGCCGCACCAGCGCACGCGGCTCGGCCTCTCGCTGGTGCCGGAGGACCGGCGCATCTTCACCCACCTCACCGTGGCCGAGAACATCGCGATGGCGCGCTACGGCAGCGTGCCGGCGCGGCCGGCCATCGCGGTGGACGACATCGTGGCGCGCTTTCCCATGCTCGCGCCGCTGCAGCAGCGCTACGGCGGCCAGTTGAGCGGCGGCCAGCAGCAGTTGCTGGCGGTGGCGCGCGCGATGGCGGCCAACCCGCGCCTGCTGCTGCTCGACGAGCCGACCGAGGGCCTCGCGCCCATCATCGTCGAGGAGATGGCGCGCGACGTGGTGCGCACCTGCAGCGAGAAGCAGGTGGCGCTGCTGCTGTGCGAACAGAACATCTGGTTCGCGCGCCGCTGCACCCAGCACGTGGTGGTGATCGACACCGGGCGCATCGTCTTCGACGGTGGCTGGGACGAATTCGACCGCAATCCGCAGATCCAGCAGCGCTACCTCGCGCTGTAGCTCTTGAGCTTCAGGAACACGACCCATGGACCTTCAGTACTCCCCCGAACAACTGCAGTTGCGCGACAGCGTGGAGCGCTTCGTGCGCGACGAATACGACTTCGCGCGGCGGCGCAAGCTCAGCGCCGCCGACCCCGGCCACGACGAGGCCTGCTGGAAGCAGTACGCCGATTTCGGCTGGCTGGCCGTGCCGTTCAGTGAAGCCGACGGCGGCATCGGCGGCGACGCCACCGACACCGGCATCGTGATGGAAGGCGTGGGCCGCGGGCTGCTGCTCGAGCCCTATCTCGCCAATGTGGTGCTGGCAGGCGGCATGTTGGCTGCGCTGGGCAGCGCGGCGCAGAAGGCCGAATGGCTGCAGCCGATGATGGCCGGCGAGCACAAGCTGGCGCTGGCCTATGCCGAACCCGAGGCGCGCTACGACATCGCCCACTGCGCCACGCGTGCGGTGAAGAAGGGCAAGAGCCATGTGCTCGATGGCAAGAAGAGCTTCGTCTACGGCGGTGGTGTGGCCGATGCGTTCGTCGTCGTCGCGCGCACCGCCGGAGACGTTGTCGACGCGAGCGGGCTCTCGGCTTTCATCGTGCCGGCGGACGCCAAGGGCCTGAGCGTTCGCCGCTACGCCTTGCACGACGGCACGCGCGCTGCCGATGTGATGTTCGCCGGTGTGGTGGTTGCCGAATCGCATCGCCTCGGCGCCGAAGGAGAGGCGCTGCCGGCGCTCGACCTGGTTCTCGACCAGGCGATTGCCGCCGTCGCCTCTGAAGCGGTGGGCGCGATGAGCACGCTGGTCGAGACCACGCTCGAGTACCTCAAGACCCGCGTGCAGTTCGGCCGGCCCATCGGCACGAATCAAGCGCTGCAGCACCGCATGGTCGACATGCACATCGCGCTGGATGAAGCGCGGTCGATGGCGCTGTATGGCGCGTTGATGCTCACTGAGCCCGATGCGGCGCTGCGGCGCAAGGCGCTGTCGGCCACCAAGATCGAGATCGACCGCACGGCGCGGCTGGTGGGACAGGAGGCGGTGCAACTGCACGGCGCGATGGGCGTGACGGAGGAACTGGCGGTGGGGCACTACTTCAAGCGCCTGTCGATGATCGGTGTGAGCTTTGGCGATGCGAGCTGGCATCTGCGGCGGCATGCGGGGCAGGGGTGAGGCCCACTGCCTCTCAAACCACCCGTTCGGGCTGAGCTTGTCGAAGCCTCGTAGCCACCCCGAACCGTTCGCCCTGAGGTATCGAAGGGCTTGTGGCGCGGGGCTTCCTTCGACCGGCTCAGGACAGTCGGAAATGCAACCTCAGCCCGAACGGTGGTGGTGGGTTGGAGGAACTCACACCCGCACCCCTCCCGTTCGGGCTGAGCTTGTCGAAGCCCTCTCCTTCGATGCACGGCACTTCGACAAGCTCAGTCCCTCCGGCAGGCTCAGGATGCACGGGCACTTCGACAAGCTCAGTGCGAACAGGTGGGGAGGCGTGCGCCCTCACTCACACCCCGTTCGGGCTGAGCTTGTCGAAGCCCTTTTTCTTGATGCCCGGCACTTCGACAAGCTCAGTGCGAACGGTTCAAAGGAACCGCGCCCTCACCCATCCCGTTCGGGCTGAGCCTGTCGAAGCCCTCCCGCCAGCTCCCAACCGTTCGCGCTGAGGTATCGAAGCGCCGCACGACGCTCGACCGACCAACCTCCCGGAGAACCCTTTGCACCTCCAACTCTCCCCCACCGAACAAGCCTTCGCCGACGAAGTCCGCACCTTCATCGCCGCCAAGCTCCCCGCCGACATCGAAGAGAAAGTCCGCCTTGACCGCCACCTCGACCGTGACGATTACATGCGCTGGCAGCAGATCCTCGGCGAGCGCGGCTGGTTCACCGGCGCGTGGCCCAAGGCGCATGGCGGCGCGCAGTGGAGCGGCGTGCAGACCTACCTCTTCAACACCATCGCCGGCGAGATGAACTGCCCCGAGGTGCAGGTCTTCGGCCCCGCCATGGTCGGCCCCGTGATCTACACCTACGGCACGCCCGAGCAGAAGGCCGAGCACCTGCCCAAGATCCGCGACTCGTCCGTGTGGTGGTGCCAGGGCTACTCCGAGCCCGCCGCCGGCTCCGACCTCGCCGCGCTCTCTACCCGCGCCGACGACCACGGCGACCACTACCTCGTCAACGGCCAGAAGATCTGGACCTCCTACGCCCACTGGGCCGACTGGGTGTTCTGCCTCGTGCGCACCAGCCGCGAAGGCCGCCCGCAGCAAGGGATTTCCTTTCTGCTGATCGACATGAAGACGCCCGGCATCGAGGTGCAGCCGATCCGCATGATGGACGGCACGCATTCGCTCAACGCCGTGTTCTTCAGCGACGTGCGCGTGCCCAAGGGCAACCGCATCGGCGAGGAAGGCCTGGGCTGGACCTACGCCAAGTTTCTGCTCGAACACGAGCGCGTGGAGAACGCCAACCTGCGTTTCATCACGCAGGAACTGAACAAGCTCAAGCGCATCGCGCGCGAGGTGAAGAGCCACGGCCGACCGCTGATCGACGATCCGATGTTCGCCGCCAAGGTGAGCGCCGTGGAAGCGCAGTTCAAGACGCTGGAGATCGGCGTGCTGCGCGTGCTCTCCGACCTGCAGGCCGGCGCACCGGCCGGTGCGGGCGCGTCGTCCTTCATCAAGGTGCGCGGCACCGAGATCGCGCAGCGCGTGCTCGAACTCATCCTCGAAGCCACCGGGCCGGACGCGCAGCCCTATCAACCCGAACTGCTGTTCGGCACCGACGAGCCCGCGCCCATCGGGCCGGAACATGCCATCACGCCGGCCTCGAGCTACTTCTGGCGACGCGCCATGACGATCTACGGCGGCAGCACCGAGATCCAGAAAAACATCATGGCCAAGCACGTGTTGGGACTGTGATGAACGACGAACCCATGACCTACCTTCAAGGCGAGAAGCCGCTGCACGAGTACCTGCGCCAGCATGCGCGCACCCAGCCGCGCAAGGCTGCGCTCATCTGGTACGGCCGCGAGATCAGCTATGCCGAACTCGACGCGATGAGCGATGCCTTCGCGCATGCGCTGCAAGGCATCGGCGTCGGCCGCGGCGACCGCGTGGCGCTGTTCATGCAGAACTGCCCGCAATACCTCATCGCCCACTTCGGCATCCAGAAGCTCGGCGCCATCGTCAGCCCCTGCAGCCCCATGTTCAAGGCCCACGAGTTCGCCTACCAGGTGGGCGACCTGGGCGCCAAGGCCATCGTTGCGGCCGACCACCTCGTGCCCATCGTGCAATCGGTGCGCGACCGCGTGCCCGTCGAACATGTCTACAGCGTGCGCTACCGCGACTTTCTGCCCGAAGAACCCACGCTGCGCGTGCCCGACGAAGTGGCTGCGCGGCGCGACACGCCCCCCGGCACCATTGACTTTCACGCCACCGTGACGAGCGGCGCGAAGCCGGCGCCCGTCGACGATCTGACGATGGACGACGTGGCGCTGATGACCTACACCTCGGGCACTACCGGCATGCCCAAGGGCGCGATGCTCAGCTACCGCAACGCGCTCTACAAGACCGCGGTGGGCGAAGAGATGTTCCGCATCCGCAGCAGCGACGTGGTGCTGGCCGTGGCGCCGCTCTATCACATCGCCGGCATGATCTGCGGCGTGACGCTGCTGGCTTACACCGGCGCGACCTTCGTGCTCTTCAACCGCATGGACGCGCTGGCCGTGCTGCAGGCCATGGAGCGCCACCGCGTGAGCTGGTGGTATGCCATGGCGCCGATGCTGGTGTCGGTGATGAACGAGCCGGGCGCCGAGAGCTTCGACCGCTCTTCGCTGCACACCACGATGGGCACGAGCTTCGGCATCAAGCTGACCGAAGAACTGGCCCAGCGCTGGAGCCGCTTCGCCAACGACTGCCTGGTGTACGAGGCGGGCTACGGTCTCTCGGAGACGCACACCAACGACGTGCTCATGCCGCGCGACGGTGTGCGCTGGGGCACCAACGGCGTGCCGTGCCGCGGCGTCGAGCTGAAGATCATCGACGGAGAAGGCCGCAGCCTGCCGCCGGGCGAAAGCGGCGAGATTGTGGTGCGCAGCGCCGGCGTCTTCAAGGGCTACTGGAACAAGCCCGAGGCCACTGCCGAGGTGCTGCGCAACGGCTGGGTGCATACCGGCGACATCGGCTCGGTGGATGCAGACGGCTACGTCACGTTCATCGGCCGCGTGAAGGAAATGATCAAGGTGTCGGGCTTCAGCGTGTTCCCCGAAGAGGTGGAAGCCATCCTCATCCTGCATCCCGACGTCGGGCAGGTGGCCGTGATCGGCGTGCCGGATGCCGACAAGGGGGAGGTGGTCAAGGCCTTTGTCGTGCCGAGTGCGGCGGCGAAGGCGAACGGCGGAATCGATTCAGCGCGGCTCGTGGAGTGGGCGCGGGAGAACATGTCGCACTACAAGGTGCCGCGGCAGGTGAAGGTGCTCGATGCGCTGCCGGCGACGGGGACGGGGAAGGTGTTGCGGAGGCTGTTGCGCGAGGCGGCGTAGGGGGAAGCGGACGGGCGGTGCTTCGGGGGCGCATTGATTCTCGAATTGCTGTTGACGGCGCCTGCGGTAATGACAACTTTGCAGCGGTTGCTGACGGTCGCCGACGGCCCTCCGACGCACGGTCTGCGACGTTTTGCTGCCACTCACGACCGTGGATTTCAGCGCCGCAGGCGGCAGTATGGGTTCGGCGGACACCGCACGGCGATCCGAGCGCCCATGGGCTCGCCAGACGATAACCAACCCAATTCTGCCGACGTTTGAACCCCGTGGCTGAGTGGACGTCTGATGCTCCGCCGCTTGAACGATCACTCACAGCCGCTGCCCCAGGACTTCGGCCTTCGGGACGCGCTTTGATGTGCAACCACTCGGGCGCAAACGTAGGCCAGTCGCACGAACTCCTGGGCCGTCCTGGAAATGCTGAGACGCTGGACCCGCCAAGTCGTTGATTTGCCTTGCGCCCGAGAGCAACAAACGAGACGCCCGTCCATGGATGGTAAACCGGCGATCGTTGTCGCGACCCACATCGTCGCGCCGGTTACACGGTCCGGGTTGAAGGACGTCGTCGATACCGGCCGGGTGGGCGACGTGTGTGGTTGCCAGCAACTGCTCGTCGCGGAGTTGCAGCCTCTGCCACCGCATGGGCGACCTTGCGCCGCAAGGTCGGCGATCTGGCGCTGTCACTTGGCAATGCCCGGATCAGCCGAGTTGCACGGGGCGCATCCGGCTGTGACAAGCAATCGCAGAGACGGTTAGAGCGTTTCCCAGTCGTCGCTGACTGCATTGAGACCAGTCAACGAACGAGCGCCAGGTTTCCTCTCCGAAGGCTTCACACGGCTCGTCGCTCCAGGCCTCGCCGGCACGGCCGACTGTGCTGTCGTGGCAGCCTCCATTGGCATCGATGAAGCCCCGCTTGCGATCGTAAAGACCGACACCGATTGCACGAGCCCTGCTGCCTGGGCGCGCAAGCTATCCGCCGCGGCAGCACTCTCCTCAACAAGGGCGGCGTTCTGCTGCGTGACCTGATCCAGCTGTGCCACTGCGTCATTGATCTGACTAATGCCGGACGTCTGCTCCATCGTGGCGGCACTGATCTCGGCGATGAGGTCGCTCACGCGGCGAACTTGCCCAACGACATCGTCCATCGTACGGCCGGCTTCTGCGACAAGACCCGTACCGGCCTGGACCTTCTCGACGCTTGCGCCAATCAGCGTCTTGATCTCCTTGGCCGCTTCGGCGCTGCGAGATGCCAAGGTTCTCACCTCGCCAGCAACCACCGCGAAACCGCGACCCTGCTCACCAGCGCGCGCTGCTTCGACCGCTGCATTGAGGGCCAAGATGTTGGTCTGGAACGCGATGCCGTCGATGACGCCAATGATGTCGGCGATCCGCTTGCTAGCAGTGCTGATCTCCTCCATGGTATGAACCACCTTGCCCACCACCTCGCCGCCCTTGCCGGCGACAGTGCTTGCCGAGGTGGCGAGCAACGTTGCCTGGCGTGCCGTGTCGGCGTTGTTCTTCACTGTGCCCGTCAACTGCTCCATCGAGGCGGCGGTCTGTTGGAGATTGCTGGACTGCTCTTCCGTCCGCTGGGACAGGTCTGCGTTGCCCGAAGCAATCTGGCCTGAACCGGTCGCAATGCTGTCGGAATTGCTACGGATGGTCTGAACCACGTCGCCCAAGGACTGCTGCATACGCTTCATCGACGCGAGCAAGCTGGAGGTATCACCGGCGCGCACCTCGACGGGGACCGAAAGGTCACCTCCGGCAATCCGTTGCACGACTGCCGCGGCGTACATCGGTTCGCCGCCAAGCTGCCGCAGGATGCCGCGCGTCAACCAGATTGCCGCGCCCACGCCAACAATCAGAGCAATGACACTGAATGCCAGCATGGTGGCCCGTCCGGTGCCGTACGCGGATTGCGCCTCGGCAGCAGCCTTCTCGCTGAGTTCATCCGCAAGTTCGGCCAGCTCGCCGATGGCGACTAACCATTGCCCCTGCGTCGGTTGAACTTCTTTGAGCAGGACCGAGGTTGCTTCCTCGTTCTTGTTCTGGAGGCCCAGTTCGACAACCCGGTCGAGGGCTGGCCTCGCGGCAGCTTTGAGCTCTTTGACACGCGTGAAAAGTGCCTTCTCCTCGGTGGACGTTGCTGCGACCGCTTCCAACATTCCGCCCAGCTTTTCCTCTGCGAGGTCGTAGTCGGCGCGGGACTTCTGCAGCCGTTCCACCTCGGACTTCATGCCAGCGTCGTCTGTGATGAGGACTAGATTGCGAGTTGAGGTGGCAACCTGATTGACAGCGATGCGCATCGCGACAGCAAACCGCGATTCGGCGTTGTTGATGTTGACGATGTCGTCCAACTGCTGGTTGATTTGGGCCATGCGACTGATGCCCATAGCGGCCACGAGCACCAGTAGTGCCAGGACGAGGCCAAAGCCTGCTGCCAGGCGAGTGGAAAGTTTGAGGTTGTTCATCAAATGCTCGATTCGTGATGCTGTTAGAGGCCGATGTCGGCGTCAGAGAGAAGATGTTGGATATCCAGAAGGACCAGCATGCGTTGCGCATCAGTGCCTTCGCCCGGGCAGGCAATGCCGATGATGGAATCGGCCGTGGTCTCGCGGCCGAGTTCCGGGGCCGGCCGAATGTCGGCAGAGTTCAGTGTTAGAACGTCCGTCACTGCGTCAACCACGGTCCCGATGACCCGGTCCCCCAAGTCAAGAACGATCGTCACCGTTTCTTCGTCGTGCGACGCGATTTCGGTTGTCTGCAGGCAGATGCGCAGATCCACGACCGGAACGATCACGCCACGGAGGTTCACGACACCCTTCACGGCTGCAGGTGCATGGGCGATCCTCGTCAATGGGCTGTAGCCACGTATTTCCTGCACTCGGAGAATGTCGATCGCGTATTCCTCGCTTCCGATCCGGAAGGTGAGGTATTCGTGCAGAGAGGCGGGCACCGCTCGCGCGGCATCTGTTGGGGAAGACGCGCGTCGTGCGCGTGCAGGCAACGGGCTGCCTTGGGTATGAGAGTCGACTAGCGTAACTTGATGCTGCATAGAGCGCTTTCTGACGCACCTGGCGCGTCGTTGTGGCTGGCAAACTGCTTCCGGCCGGCATTGCGTTGTCGACCGAATGGCGGTCCGGCTTAGCCGCCGCCATTGATTCAGATCATGCTTTCCGCGCGTGACGTACTGAACCGTGATTCAGGTGTCAGGAATAGGCACTCGGCGGCTGGTGCGATGAACGGCTAGGGCTGGCCGTGTGACGGGAGATCGGCATTCGCTTCGAGCCGGGGGAGGGGGTACCGTCTGCTGCGAGCGACCTAGTAGAAGCTGCCGCTGCCGTGACGCACTCCGCATCAGTGGGTCTTCCGACGAGGTCATGGGCTCGGCTCGACCGTCCCCTTGAGGCAAGTCAATGGGCTCCTGTAGGGTCGTCACTACGCTTCGCTGGACTTTCATCAGCGGGTTTTCACGTGCTTCCCGAGCCAGAACTACTGAAGCAATGCTCGGCGTTCTCCGATGAGCAATGCCCTCACTGTGGAGTGGCTCGGGGTGATCTCCCGAGCTCGATGTACTTCGCTACTGTTGCGACCGCCGGTCCAGCGTAAGCGTCCGGCGAACCCGTCTTGCACTGAGGCTGTCTGGCGATAACGATCCTGTCCAGTTAACGAATAGCTGGACACGATGGAAACGGAGAGCAGTCGTAAGCGCCGCAGGTACGGGGCGCAGCTGAAGGCACAGATCGTCGCCGAGTGCGAACAGCCTGGCGCATCGGTGGCCAAGGTCGCGATGGCGCATGGCATCAACGCCAACATCGTGCACGGCTGGCGCAAGCTGGCACGCGAGGCCGGTACAGCGACAGTGCCCGAGCGGTTCGTGCCGGTGACTGTCGCGCCGGTCGTGCCGCCTGTGGCGCACGAGCGCGCCATCGAGATCGAACTGCGCCGCGGCGGCATCACGGTCAAGCTGGCTTGGCCGATGAGCGCGGCGATGGACCTGGCGGGCTGGATGCGCGAGATCCTGCGGTGATCCGCGTCGACGCGCTGTGGCTGGCGGTGCAGCCACTGGACATGCGCGCCGGCACGGAAGCGGCGCTGGCGCGCGTGGTCACGGTGTTCGGCGCGGCCAGACCGCACCATGCGTACCTGTTCGCCAACCGGCGCGCCAACCGCATGAAGGTGCTCGTGCACGACGGCATCGGCGTGTGGCTGGCGGCGCGGCGACTGAACAGCGGCAAGTTCGTCTGGCCCAGGGATGTGGACGGCACGCTCACGCTCAGCCGGGCGCAGTTCGACGCGCTGGTGCTCGGCCTGCCCTGGCAACGCATCGGCGAAGCCGGCGTGATCACCTTGCTGTAGTGCGTCCATTGGCGCGTCCATTGCGGCATGTGCGGGTGGCGTCGATGCGTGTCGGTTGGCACGATCAGCGTCCGTGATCGCCGAAGACCTCGACACGCTGGAGCCCGAACAACTGCGCGAAGCCTTGCGCGCCTCGCGCGCCGAGGTGGCGTTCAAGCAAGCGGTCATCGACAAGCTCACGCACGAGAACGCCGTGCTCAAGCGGTTGAAGTTCGCGGCGAAGAGCGAGTCCTACAACGCCGAGCAGAAGAGCCTGCTGGACGAGACGCTCGACAGCGATCTGGCGGCCGTGGCGGCCGAGATCGAGGCGATGCAGCCCGCGAGCAAGGCTGTCGGCGGCAGGCAGCAACCCAAGCGCGAGAAGCTGCCCGCGAACCTGCCTCGCCGCGAGATCCGCCACGAGCCCGAGGACACGACCTGCGGCTGCGGCACACCGATGCAGCGCATCGGCGAGGACGTGGCCGAGAAGCTGGACTACCAGCCCGGCGTGTTCACAGTCGAGCGCCACATCCGCGGCAAGTGGGTGTGCAAGTGCTGCGAGAAGATCACCCAAGCGCCGGTGGCGCCGCACGTCATCGACAAGGGCCTGCCGACCACGGGCTTGCTCGCCCAGGTGCTGGTGGCCAAGTACCTGGACCACCTGCCGCTGTACCGGCAGGAAGCGATCTTCCAGCGTGCCGGCCATCTGATCGCCCGCTCGACGCTGGCGCAGTGGGTCGGCGAGTGCGGCGTGCAGTTGCAGCCGCTGGTGGACGCGCTCGCCGCGGAACTGCTGCGCCAGCCGGTGCTGCATGCCGATGAGACGCCGGTGGCCATGCTCAAGCCGGGCCACGGCAAGACGCACCGGGCGTACCTGTGGAGCTACTGCACGACGCCCTTCAACCCGATCCAAGCCGTCGTCTTCGACTTCGCCGACAGCCGCGGCGGCCAGCACGTGCGCGGCTTCCTGGGGCTGCCGGGAACGAAGGAGCGGCCCGGCTGGCGGGGCAAGCTCGTCACCGACGACTTCAGCGGCTACAAGGCCTGCTTCGAGTTGGGCGTGACCGAGGTCGGCTGCATGGCGCATGCGCGGCGCAAGTTCCACGAACTGTGGGCCAACCACGGCAGCCAGGTCGGCGAGCAGGCGCTGAAGTTCTTCGGCCAGCTCTACGAGGTCGAGCGTGAGGTGGCGAACGTCGACAGCCGCGACCGGCTCGAGGCCCGGCGACGATCGCGACCGGTGGCCGATGCGCTGCACCAGTGGATGCGCCAGCAGCGGCAGAAGATCCCGGACGGTTCAGCCACGGCGCGGGCGATCGACTACAACCTCAAGCGCTGGGTGGCGCTCACGCGCTTCCTGGACGACGGCGATCTGCCGATCGACAACAACTGGGTGGAGAACCGCATCCGGCCGATTGCACTCGGACGGCAGAACTGGCTGTTCGCCGGCAGCCTGCGCGCCGGCAAGCGGGCCGCCGCCGTCATGAGCCTGGTCCACTCGGCCAAGCTCAACGGGCTCGACCCGTACGTCTACCTGCGCGAGGTGCTCGAGCGGCTGCCTACGCAGCCGGCCAGCAGGGTCGTCGAACTGCTGCCGCATCACTGGCAGCAGGCCACGTCAGCCTGACCTGCTCGTATGCATCCCATCGTCAAGATGGGTTCGCCGGGCGCTTACGGTCCAGCGGCGAGCCACTTGCTCTTGCTGGAAGATTTCACACTGTCATCGCTCCCGAAAGCCGTCGCCCTTATGGAACGGTTCAGCGCAGGCAAGAAGAACGAAAGCGATACGGAGGACGGCCTCCCCGCTGGAGTTCAAACCGAAGGTCGTGCCGTTCTCCGAGAGCGGCTTGAGCATCTTGGCGGCGATACCCGCGATCCTGGCGATCGGGCTGACGCTGCTTGATGAAGCGCAGAGCACCTGGACGCCTCCTAGGCTTCGCATTCAGTGTTCGCGGGCCAGCGAGCGTCAATAGATGTCCGATGTTGCTACGCCCGGCATGGACGGCTACTCCTTCGGCTTTCGTACTGACCGCTTCGGGACGCCGCCGACATTCGTCGACCGAGGCTGAACGTCGCAGACCAGTCTCGAGCCGCCGGCCGGCGGATCTCCGAACAGACCGAAATCGGATAGGTGCGGCGCAATTCGCCGATCCGCCGAGCCGACGACTCTGGGCGGGCGACGGTCGTCGCAGACCGTCTCGATCTGCTGGGCGGGCGGGCGGGCTGAAGGATGCGGCCAGGAGCGGTCGTCGCTCACCCTGTTTTGCGCGTTCGCTGCGAGTTCGTCCCAACAGGCTGATCGCAGCGCTCCTGTCGCTCAAAGCAGGCGTACCGCTTGCTGCGGTGACGCACTCAAGCAACTCAAACGCTTGGGACCAAGCCGCCGTCGACGCGGATCACACTCCCAGTGATGTATGACGCGACATCGCTCGCGAGGAAGGTGACGGCTTGCGCATACTCTGCCGGCTTGCCATAGCGCTTCAGAGGGATGGAGGCCGTGCTTTCGGCCCGGATCGCCTCGACGGTACGTCCCTCTCGCATGGCCTTCTTCTCGTCCAACTCTGCGATCCGGGCTGTCGCAATCCGGCCAGGGACCACGACATTCACCGTCACCCCGTCCGCGCCGACTTCTCCAGCAAGTGTCTTGGACCAGCCGACGAGCGCGGATCGCAAACTGTTCGACAAGGCCAGATTGGGGATCGGAGTAATGATCCCTGAAGACGTGCTTGTGATGATTCGGCCCCACCCGTTCTTGCGCATGCCAGCCAGAACGGCATCCGAGATGCTGATGACCGAGAGCACCATGGACTCAAAATGCCGAATCCATGCCTCCGCAGAAACTCCGGTCGCGGGGCCCGGCGGCGGACCTCCGGTGTTGTTGATCAGGATGTCGATCGGTCCGCCGGCAAGATCCATACAGCTCTTGAGCCGCTCTTGCAGGAGGCTCCTGTCCGCGATGTTCCATTGGAGCGGGAAGGCGTTGCCCTCTGCCTCAGTGATCCCGCGCGCCGCGGCGTTCGCAGACGCGGAGTCGATGTCGGACACGATCACGATTGCACCCTCGGCGGCCAGGCTTGCTGCAATGGCCGCTCCCAAGCCGCCGCCTCCAGCCAACACCAGGGCTCGCTTACCTTCTATTCCAAGCTTCATTGTTGCTCGTCTCCTATGCCGTGATCGCCTTGCAGAACCGCACGATGCGGCGGCAGCCTTCAAGCAGTTGTTGCTCCGAGGCGGCGTATGAGATGCGAAAGTTCGCCGGCGCGCCGAAACCCGCGCCTCCGACAAGTCCGACGCCCTCCAGTTCGAGCAGCTCGCGCACGAAGTCCTGCCCCGTTTCAAGCGTGCTGCCGTCGGGCGCCTTCAACCCCAACAGCTGGGCGCACGAGGGGAAAACGTAGAACGCGCCGTCAGGGTTTCCGCAGTCGATGCCCGGAGCTTCCCGAAGCGAGTCAAGCACGATGTTGCGGCGTTGCTTGAAGATCTCTCTCCACTCGCCGAGGAATGATTGATCGCCATCCAGCGCCTCAACCGCAGCCCACTGCGAGATCGTGCATGCCCCGGTGGTCACCTGGCTTTGGATCACGTCCATCGCTCGGATAAGGTGCTCGGGTCCTGCGCCATATCCGATGCGCCAGCCGGTCATCGCGTACGCTTTGGATACGCCGTTGACGATCAATGTGCGGTCGCGAAGCGACGGCTCCACTGCCACCAGGTTTGCTGCGGGCTCGCCCGTGTAGATCAGGTGCTCATAGAGCTCGTCCGTCATCGTCCAGACATGCGGATGGCGCAGCAGCACTGCTGCAAGGGCACGGAGTTCTTGCTCGGTGTACACCGCGCCCGTCGGGTTCGACGGCGAATTCAGAATGATCCACTTCGTGCGCTCGGTGATGACCGACTCCAGCTGCTGGGGCGTGACCTTGTAACCGTCCGCCGCCGATGCCGAAAGAATCACGGGCGTGCCTCCGCACATCGATACGAGTTCCGGGTACGACACCCAGTACGGCGCCGGAATGATCACTTCGTCGCCCGGCTCCACCGTTGCGAGGATGCCGTTGGCGATGACCTGCTTCCCACCGGTTCCGACGATCGTCTCTTGGACCGCGTACTTGAGACCGTTCTCGCGCTCGAGCTTGCGAACGATCGCCTCGCGCAGTTGCCGCAGTCCTGCGACCGGCGTGTATTTCGTCTCGCCGCGCTGGATGGCCGCGATAGCCGCCTGCTTGATGTGAGCCGGTGTGTCGAAGTCGGGCTGGCCCGCATTGAGGGCGAGAACGTTACGGCCCATGCCCCGCAGCTCCGCGATTCGCCGGCCTGACTCCAACGTGGCGGAAGGCTTGATCCGATCGAGTGTGCTTGAGAGAAATCTCATCTGTTCATTCCTGCTCATTGCCGACTGGGGATTCGCGCTCGTAGCGCGCCTTGGTCTCGGCGGACGGTGGATAAAGCCCGATCAAGGCTTCGCCCGCTTGCACCTTTGCTAGAACCCACGCCTCGAAACGCTCCTTGCTCTCAGCCGCTGTCGTGACGTCTTCAGAAATGGCGGCGGGGATGACGATCGCGCCGTCTCGGTCCGCGACGATGAAATCGCCGGGCACAACCGTCACTCCGCCGCAGGCGACGATCGTCCCCGACTCGCAGTAGTGAAGGCCCGCGACGGAAGGCGGCGCCGCAGCTCCTTGTGCCCATATCGTCATCCCGGAGTCAGCCAGCGCGGCCATGTCCCGCACGACGCCATCAGTCACCAGGGCTGCGACACCATTGCGCGCCAAGCGGGCAGCGAGGATGTCGCCGACAACTCCTGCATTGCGCACCCCGCCTGTGGAGGCCACCAGCACGGCCCCGGTGTGCGGCTCATCGATGAATGCGCGAAAGGAGTTTGGGCCGTTGAGTGCGGCAGAGGTTGTGATGTCTTCTCGCGCGGGGACGAAGCGCACGGTAATGGCGCGTCCCGCGATTCGCGGTTGATCCGGCCGGAGCGGCAAGGGGCCGTCCATCCAGATCCGCGACAGACCCTTCTGTCGAAGCACTGTTGCAAGTGTTCCGGTAGGTATGGAAGCGAGGCGGCGAGCAAGATCGTCATGCATGATGGGGCTGCTCGGCATCGAGTCCGAACGTTTCCTTTGCGATCAAGGGAGAAATCAGGCCTTGCTGCAGGTCTTCTGCAACGCGATTGCGGCGTCTGTCAGTGGAGGCGCCGATTCCTCCGCCCCCGGGCGTATGAATGACGACTGTTTCGCTCGCCGGGATCGTTTGCAGCCCCTTGCTACGCAGCGCACTGCCCGAGGCCAGTCCTACATATCCCGGGCTGCCGTTCTCGCCGCCTGCGCGTCCGCGCGGAGCATTGACGATGCGATCAAAGGCGGCATTGAGGAAGAATGGCGAGTCTTCGCGACTGGCGATCTCGATGCTCTGTCCCAGGCCACCTCGACTAGCTCCCGCTCCGCCACTGTCCGCACGCAACTCCTTGCGCCAGACCACCAATGGCGTTCGCGTCTCGAAGATTTCGACCGACGTCGCCTGAACTCCGCTCGGAAAGGCCGTGGCGGACAGACCATCGAGTGACGGACGCGCCCCGGTCCCGCCGTTGGTCGTCATCGACAAGGCGAAAGGAGCAATGCTTCCGTCGCTGTTCGTGCGTGTCCCGCGGCAGCTGATGTTCCAGATGCAGGACGTGCCCTCTGCAGGAACCCGGTCGGGCAACGCATGCGCAAGACAACCGAAGATTGCATCCGGGATGGTCTGGCCGACGATATGTCGGTAGCCCACAGGCAACGGTCTCGGCGCATTGAGGATGCAGCCCTCAGGGATGATGATTTCAAAGGCGGACAGCGAGCCCGAGTTGTTTGGCACTTCGCCGCCGCCAATCGCGCACGAAAGGGCGAACACTGCATATGCGACGGCGTAGGAACGCGGAACGTTGATCGCCTTTTTGACTGGAGCAGAGGTACCGTCGAAGTTCACAAGGACACCGTCCTCCTGGACCGTGACCTGTACACGTATCGTGATTGGTGCGTCGTAGCCATCCAGCACCATCTCGTAGGCCCAGTTGCCAGGTGGCACGCGGCCGATGGCCTCCTGGATCGCTTGCCTGGAGCGCCCCAGGATGAACTCACCCAGTTCCGACAAGTCGTCGAGGCCGGCATCCTCAAGCAACTCTGCGAGTCGGCTCACGCCCGCATCGTTGCACGCAGCCAGCGAGTACACGTCTCCGACGGCATCGCTGGGCAAACGGCTGTTCGCGCGCACGAACTCGATCAGGGTCTCGTTCATGCGGCCCCCATCCGCGAGCTTGAGCATCGGAATGGTCAATCCCTCGGCATGAACATCGGTGCCATCCGCGCCTGCCGCCATGCCGCCGACGTCCGTGATGTGACTCGTGCAGCAAGAGAGCGCAACCAGCCGTCCACGATGAAAACACGGCGTCAGCACGACAAAGTCGTTCAGGTGCCCGGTTCCCATCCAGGGGTCGTTGGTGATGAAGGCATCGCCGGGCTGCATGGTTTCCACCGGGAAGTGCCGCAGAAAATGACCGACCGATTCGATCATCGCGTTCACATGCCCGGGCGTCCCCGTTACCGCCTGCGCAAGCATTCGCCCGCGGGTGTCGAAGGTTCCCACGGAAAGGTCGCCGCAATCGCGGACGATCGGGCTGAAGGCAGTACGCTTGAGAATCTGAGCTTGCTCCTCCACGAGAGCCAGAAGCCGCATCCAGAGCACTTGCAGTTGGATGTTGTCCATCATGATGGGGTGTTCTCCGCGAGCTTCGCGTTCAGGGTGATGCAGCCTGTGGAGCCGACAACGGCTTCAAAGGAGGCCGTGATGAAGGTGGTCGTGTCCTTCTCGACGATCAACGCCGGGCCCGCAAGGTCTTCGCCCAGCACAAGATCACCTCGACGCCGGACCGGCACCCGCAGCCATTCGCGGCGTTGGGGTTCGAACACACGGCGCTCCGGGCTGATCTCGCCAAGGTCAGCCGTGGCGCTCGGTCGTGCAGCGTCGTCGGTCTGCTCCATGTTCTGGCCCGACACGCGCACCGACCAGTTCAAGACCTCAAGCGGCGCACCGGGAATAACTCGGGAGAACTGGCGGACATACGCTTCTTCGAAGCGAGCGCGCAACTCACCGGCGTCTTGCGCCTCGAGGGGTCGCAGCGGCAAGGGGATCTCGATTTCGTTGGTCTGACCCGCGTAGCGCACGAACGCAGCTCGCGTTTCGACCGACGCAGCGCCGCGAAGCGCAGGTCGCACGATCCGATTGGCCTCCGTACCCATGTCCTCGAGAAGCCTCGTAGCCGCGCCGACGTCGAAGTCGGCCAGCGTCATCCAGGTGCTGCGAACCAGTTCGTACGAGATCGGTGCTGTCAGGAAGCCGACCGCGGATCCAAGGCTTGCGTTCGGTGGCACAACAACCCGCTTGATCCCGATCTTCTCCGCGACTCGCGCGGCGTGCAGGGGTGCCGCTCCACCGAAAGCAATCATCGTGAACTCGGCAAGCGATTCACCCATTTCCACTGCGTGCGCCCTTGCGGCAGACGCCATGTTCTCGCACACGATTTCGTACACCGCAAAGGCCGAGGCGTCTGCATCCATTCCCGCCTTCGAGCCGACGTGCTTCTCAAAGGCGGAGATGGCGGCGGCCCTATCGAGATCAACCGAGCCACCTGCAAATGCTTCCGGATCGAGCAGCCCAAGCACGAGATCCGCGTCTGTCACGGTTGGCCGGTTCCCCCCGCGGCCGAAGCTCGCAGGCCCTGGCTCCGAGGACGCGCTTTCGGGACCCACCGTGACGTTGCGCATCGAATCCACGCCGGCGATCGAGCCGCCACCTGCTCCAATCTCCACCATTTCAGTGACTGGAATCCGGATGGGCAAGCCGCTGCCCCTCTTGAATCGCTTGGTCCGATCGACTTCGAACATGCGGCCTTTGAGCGGCGCAAAGTCGCGAATGATGCAAACCTTCGCGGTCGTTCCGCCCATGTCGAACGAGAGCACCTTCGCCTCGTTCAGCGCGCGCGCCAGCGTGGACGCGAAGATTGCCCCGCCTGCCGGCCCCGACTCGACCAATCTGACCGGGAACCGGCGCGCCGTTTCGACGCTTGTCAGGCCTCCGCTCGATGTGACGAGGTAAAGCGAGCCGCGGAACTGCTCTTCGGCCAAGCTTGCGAGCATCTTGCCGAGATAGCGGTCCATCAGAGGCTGCACGTAGGCATTGGCCGCTGCAGTGGAAGTGCGTTCGTACTCCCTGATCTCCGGACAGACCTCGCTGGACAGGGTGACAGCCAAGTGCGGCATGGCGTCCCGCAGGCAGTTCGCTGCCGCCTGTTCGTGCGCCGGGTTGGCGTACGCATGCAGGAAGGCAATGGCCACGCTTTCGACCTTCGCGTCGCGCAGTGTGGGCACGAGAGCGGCCAGGCTGGACAGCTCCAATGGTCGAAGAACGGCACCTGATGCATCCAGCCGCTCGTGCACGCCGAACCGCAACTCGCGCGGAATGAGGGGTTTGGGCAGTTCGATGTTCAGGTCGTACTGGTCGAAGCGGCTCTCAGTGCCGATCTCGAGCACGTCGCGAAAGCCTTCGGTCGCGAGAAGCGCGGTGCGCGCGCCGCGTCTTTCCAAGATTGCATTTGTGGCTAGCGTCGTGCCATGCACGAAAACGTCCACGTCCCTGAACGCCACGCCCGCGGTGCGGAGCAGTTCCTTCGAACCAGCGATCAACGCAACCTCTGGCGCGTGGGGGGTGGTAAGCACCTTCTGCGTAAACCGCCTTGAGCCGACGTCGAGTACGACGTCGGTGAACGTCCCCCCGATGTCGACTGCAAGCCTTGTCTGTTGACTCATTTTCGTGTCCGTATAGCGTACATCGGTACGATTATCGGACGCTTGTGAGGTGCCGCGCTACATATCCTCTCCGGGTTGTCGGGTATTGCATCCCGTCATCTTCAGCTTTACGATAGTCGCGTATCGGACAAAGGTACGCTAATCGTACAGAAGGGACCCTCTCATGCTTAACCGTCGCCATTTGCTTCTCCTCGCCGGTGCGGGCGCTCTGCCTGGCGCGGCAGTCGCCGCAAACTTTCCTGAGAAGACGATCCGCTTGGTTTGCCCCTTTCCGCCCGGCGGCGTGATCGACGTGCTCGCTCGCGCACTGGCCCAGCACATCGGTCCCGAGCTGGGCCAGACGATCGTCGTCGAAAACAAGTCTGGCGCAGGTGGGATGATTGGCTCTGCCGACGTTGCGCGCTCGTCGCCGGATGGCTATACGCTGCTATTCAATTCTTCGAGCTTGGTGCAGGCGCCGCTGGTAACAAAGCAGGCGCAATACGACGCGCTCAAGGACTTCACGGCGATTGGTTCTGTCGGAAGCACCGTCATGCCTTTCGTGGTGCCGGCATCCTCTCCGGCAAACACGCTGGCCGAATTCGTCAACTACGCGCGCGACAAAAAACTGGCCTTCGGCACGTATGGGCCGGGCACAACGAGCCACGCCTTCCAGCAACTGCTCTCCGACCACCACAAGCTCGACATGGTGCACATTCCGTACAAGGGTGAGGCGCCGATGCTCAGTGATTTGCTGGGCGGCCAAATTCCCTGTGCGATGGGAACCATGAACACGCTGGCACCGCAAATAAAGGCGGGCGCGATCAAGGCTCTCGCCCTTCTCTCGCCAAAGCGCATCGAAGAGTTTCCGACGGTCCCGACGTTCGGGGACCTCAAGTACCCGCCGGAATTCAACTGGGGCGGTGGGTTCATCGGGCTGTTCGGCCCCGCCAACTTGCCGCAGGAAGTGACGGTGACGCTGTCCGACGCCTTCAGAAGGGCGCTCGCCAAGCCGACGATGCAGCAGATCATGAAGAAGGCGTACGTGACAGGCAAGCCAAGCTTCCTGCAGGACGCGGCTTCGGAGGTAATTGCCACACACGACGCCTGGGCGAAGCTAGTCACTCGACTGAACCTCGCCAGCACCTCCTGACTCGCGGCGGCAAGGTCGCTGCCTAGAATGCCGGCATCTTGATCGGAGCAACCAAACATCTGTCGTCGCTGGAGCCGCAACCCGAGCTTCCTGTCGCAGGGGAGAGCGAACAGGCGCCAGCGACGCCGCGCGTTAGCGATCCTGATTACTTGGAGACGTTGGCTCGGGGGCTGCAGGTGATGCTTGCCATGGGGCAAGGTGGTAGCACGATTGCTGGTCTCGCGAAGGCTACTGGGTTGCCTCGGCCCAGCGTGCGACGTGTGCTCTACACGCTGGTGCGGCTCGGCTATGCGAGCGAGCACGGGCGCGCGTTCTCGCTCACGCCGCAGGTCACACGGTTCGCCGCGGCGTATATGGGGACGGCGGGGCGCTCACGACTACTTCAGACCTGCTGCGACGAGCTCGCGAACACGCTCTCCGAGATCGTCACCGTTTCTGTACTAGACGGCGATGACCAACTGCATGTGGCATTCGGCGTCCCGCCAAACTTCGTTGGCATTGCGCTCGGCTCCGGATCAAGGATCCCCTCGTACATGACTGCCGGCGGACGCTTGATGTGGGGGTACCGCACCGATGCGGAGATCGATGCGTTCCTTGGCCGTATCACGCCTGCTGCCCGTACCGAGAGCACACGGACCGACAAAGCTCAGATTCGCGAAGCCATCTTCCAAGCGCGTCAGGACGGTTGGTGCGTGGCAGACGCAGAGTACTCCGCCGAGTTCAAGGGCGTCGCGTACCCGATTCGTGCTTCTGACGGGGGGCTGTACGGGGCCTTGACGATCAACGCGAGAAAGACCCAGGCGCTCACGGACGCCCGTTTTGCCAAGCTTGTAGAGCGATGCAAGAACGAGGCGCAACGGATCGGCGCGCAGATCACGCCCTGATCTGACGTTCGCTTTCAGTGGCACGCCTGACACGCAGATCGCCACCGTCGCGGCCGATGTAGGGCCGGTCTTACGCGGAGCAGCCGTTCGGCCGCCGCGGTGGAGCGTCAGCAGTCAGTCTGGAGCAGGTACTCCGAAGTGGAGGTCTGTTCTGCAGCGCGGGACTAAACCGCTCGCGCGGTAACCCTTCGACGAAGCCGAGTGTGATCGTGGCGCCCGTGGTTCTGCCATGTTGATGGGCGAGGCAATCCGCCTCGTCTATCGACTGGAGCAGAGCCATGGTCTCATTGACGCCCAACGTCTCGCCACTGCGACAACGCATGATCGAAGACATGCGCATGCGCAACATGGGAGGCAAGACCCAGGTCGGCTACATCCGCGCGGTGCGCCGACTCGCTGCGTTCCTCAAGCGTTCGCCGGACACTGCCGACGCCGACGAACTGCGGCGCTTCCAGCTGCACATGGTCGACACCGGGACCTCGCCGACCACGATCAACGGCACCCTCAGCGGACTGAAGTTCTTCTTCGACATCACGCTCGGTCGCTCCGAGCTATTGGTCAAGATGCAGCCGGTGCCCCAGCCGCGCAAGCTGCCCGTCGTACTGAGCTGCGAGGAGGTCGCACGCCTGATCGCCGCGGCGCCAAACGTCAAGTCCCAGGCGGCGCTGTCGGTGGCGTACGGCGCGGGGCTGCGTGCCAGCGAAGTCATCTCCCTGAAGGTCACCGACATCGACAGCGAGCGCATGACGCTGCGCGTCGAGCAGGGCAAGGGCCGCAAGGATCGCTACGCCATGCTCTCGCCGATCTTGCTCGAGCGGCTGCGCGCGTGGTGGCGCGTTGGACACGCGCAAGGCAAGATGCTGCCCAACGGATGGCTGTTCCCCGGCATGAACGTGACGGACCCGCTGACCACGCGCCAACTCAACCGCGCCATCCACGCCGCGGCCGAAGCCGCGCACATCGACAAGCGCGTGTCGATGCACACACTGCGGCACAGTTTCGCCACTCACCTGCTCGAGCAGAAGGTCGACATCCGTGTGATCCAGGTCCTGCTTGGCCACAAGCGACTGGAGACCACTGCGCTGTACACGCACGTGGCGACCGAAGTGCTGCGCAAGGTGATCAGCCCGTTGGAGAGCCTGCCACCGACATAGGCGGCCCGTGGGGCGTGCCGCCCTGGAAGTCGCCGACATCTTCCGCATCCACGGACCGGCCTGGCGCCAAGCGCACTGCGGTCATCTGAGCCTGGCCCAGCTCAAGGTCATGTCGGCCATCGAGCAGTGCCGCAGCGCGGCACTGGGCGGACACGTGCTGCGCTGCGAGGGCTGCGGCACGGACACGGTCGCCTACAACTCGTGCCGCAACCGGCATTGCCCGAAGTGCCAGAGCAGCGCGGCGCAACGCTGGCTCGAGGCGCGACAGGTCGATCTGCTGCCGGTCGACTACTACCACGTGGTCTTCACGCTGCCGGCGCCCATTGCCGACATCGCGTACTACAACAAGGCCGTGATCTATGAGCTGCTGTTCGACGCGGCAGCCGAGACGCTGCAGACCATCGCTGCCGACCCCAAGCACCTCGGCGCTCGCATCGCCGTCACGCTGGTGCTGCACACCTGGGGCTCGGCGCTCACACACCACCCGCATGTGCACGGGATCGTTCCGGGCGGTGGGCTATCACTGGACGGCCAACGTTGGATCTCGTGCAAGCCGGGCTTCTTCCTGTCGGTGCGCGTGCTGTCACGGCTGTTCCGGCGGCGCTTCCTCGAAGAACTCGGCCATGCGCACGCCTGCGAGCGGTTGCAGTTCTTCGGCGAGCACACCGCGCTTCGCGACGCACGCGCGTTCGCGCGATGGCTGGCGCCGCTGCGCAAGTGCGAATGGGCGGTCTACGCCAAGCGGCCGTTCGCCGGGCCTTCAGCCGTGCTGGCCTACCTGTCGCGCTACACGCACCGCGTGGCGATCTCCAGCAGTCGACTCGTCGCGATGGACGAGCGCGGCGTCACGTTCCGCTGGAAGGACTATCGGGCTAAGGGCCGGACGCGCCACAAGACGATGACACTCAGCCCCGACGAGTTCATGCGCCGCTTCCTGCTGCATGTGCTGCCCAGCGGCTTTCATCGCATCCGTCACTACGGGCTGCTCGCCAACGGTGTACGCAAAAGCAAGCTGGCACTTGCGCGCGAACTGCTGCACGTGGCGCCCGCCGCGGACGCACCGAACGCCGAGCCCGCGGCACAACAGCCGCGCGAGCGCCCGACCTTCGTGTGCTGGCATTGCGGCAGCGCGATGCGCGTCGTGGAGGTTCTGACGCGCACGCCGTCCATTCGTGCACCGCCGAATCCGGCAGATTCGCCATGACTGCCGTCGAACGCCGGCACTCGATCCGCGCGCAGGCCATGATCCGTTCATGGCCGGCAAGGCCGGCATGCGCCCAACGGCACGATCGTCGTGATCGGGGGCAACGGCGCCTCAGTGAACCCGCATGCGTGAGCGCGCACGCCAAGCGCTTCGGCGGCAGCAGCCCGTGGTTCTTCAACTCGCTCGATGCCGAGCCCTCGAGACGATCTGCCGAATCCCCATAGGCTGCGCGCATTCTCAAACCACGGCGACACATGCCGCGGTTTCCTCCCTCGAGGTTTGTCCAACACCTGCCCTTCGGTCGGTGTCGTGCGCGGCATCGCCTCTGATCCGGGCAGGTGTCGAACAAACCTAAACGGTTGTTGACGGCAGGGGGCGCATGCAGGGATGGCTTCCGTTCTCGGTCGTCGAACAGGCCGAAATCCTTGAGGATCTCGTCGACTGTGCCGAGCGCGATTTCAAGAATGCGGGCAGGTATCTGCAGGTGTGGGGAGAACTCGGAGAGATCTACGCGGAGGTCAAGTTCGGCCTGTGCCGGGCATGGCACTCATTGAGCTGGTTCTGACGGCACCATCGGCGGCAAGCTCGTCGAGGTCAAGACCATCTCTCCAGAGAAGGCCAGGGATCAGGTCGTCGCCAAGAGCCAAGGGGACTTCGCGCAGTGTTGATCGTGCGCATCGAAGCTCGGGCCAAAGCCAAGCCCTGAGCGCTCGGCCTCCCCGTCGTAGTCAGCTTGCCCTCACAGCGGGCCCGATTCGCGGCGCAGCAAAACCCTTGCGCGCGCTCGCAGCAGCACCGTACAGTGCACGTCGTCCGGAAATCGGATGCAACGGGACACAGCATGGCAGACAAGATCGAGGTTCAGCAGGCGGCCCTGGACAAGCGCGTCACAGCGCTCGAGAAGTCACTCGACACCACGAAGAAGGAAGTACGAGCCACTGGCGACGCAAGCAAGAACGTGGCGTCTCGCGACGACCTTGCCAAGCTTGCCAATCGCATCACCGCCTTGGAGAAGTCCATTGCGCTACTGGCCACCACCAAAAAGGACGTCAAGTCCATCGAGGACCAGCAGAAGAAGGACGCTGCCGCGATCATCACCAAAGTGAAGGCCGACCACGAAAAGCTGGTGGCCAGCATGAATCTCGATGCCCGATTCCGCGCTTTTCAGGTTCAGATGGACCAGGTCCGCGCCATCGCGCACGCGGCTATGGGTAAGAGGTAGGGACGGGGTGGGAACGTGCCCCGGCCTGGCGGCAGTGCAACGGGAACGCTTGCTTTGGCCTGGCAGGAACCTGGCTCGTCGCCTCGGCGCCAACCGGTCGTTCATGGCCGTGCCGCGTCCACATTCCGTCGAATGCACGGTGTCCGAGGTACAGCGGTCGACGGGAGCGCCGACCGTCGACTGACCGTTGTGGCCGCCGATGCCGGTTGCGGCGACCGCGGCGACTCACTCTGTTCAGTCTGAAGCGGTCTCGCCCGCATTTGTGACAGGCAGCATGGCGCGGCGCAGCAGTCCACCAGCCTGGCGCGCCGGTTGCCCCTGATGGATGTCGATTTCAGGAGCCGTGAACATGCAGCCAACAACCGTCGGATCCAAGCCCGCTTCCATCACAAGCCCCTCCACGTCTGCGGTAACCGGTCACTGCCTCTGCGGCGCCGTGACGATCACGGTGGAAGGCGAGCACGACCCGCGCGTTGGCGCCTGCCACTGCCGGATGTGCCAGCGGTGGTCAGGCGGGTTGTTCCTGTGCTTCACGGCCGACGCAACCGCCGTCACTGTCACCGGCGAGGTGTCGCGCTACCGCTCCTCCGCCTTCGCCGAGCGCGCCTTCTGCCCGCGCTGCGGCTCGCACCTGTGGTTCAACGATGTCGAGGACGGCGGCGAGCCCCGCAGCTACGAACTCATGCCCGGCCTCTTCGACGCGGCCCGCAACTGGCCGCTTCGATCCGAGATCTACGTCGACCGGGCCATGGCCTCGGTCCATCTCGCTGGGGACCACCACCGCAAAACCCGGGCCGAATACGAGGCCGAGAATCCGTTCGTCGAGGGAGACGTGGAATGACGAACATGCGCGCAACTGGAGAACGATGGCAGGCGCTGCGTCCCACGCGCACGACTGGCTTCTTCGTCGCGCGGGAGCAGAACGCGCGGCGGTACGGCCCGCTCGGTCACCTCACTTCCGGAACTTGCGAACCAGGTCGTCGACGCTCGGCCCGCCGGCCTGGGCTGCGCCGGAGACCTTGATCATGCTCAGTGTGTGCGCGGCTCCGGCTTCGAGGGTGGCCTGGTGGACGGCTTGCAGCAGCGGCCAAATCTTCTCGGGTGGGCCTTCGACGACCGTGCCCATGCCGTGCACCTCGTAGCGCAGGCCGGAGGCCTGGATGACGGCGATGGCGGCGTCGACATGCTTGTAGCGGTCGTCCGCCGTGCCGGCCGGCCGAGGAAGAACCTGGATCTCGGCAATCATGTGCCGGCTCGGGGCCGCAGTGGCGGCGGCGGATGGCGCCTGCTGCGGCGCCTGTTGCGCCCAGGCCGCGCCGCAGGCCAGGAGCGACAGCGACAAAAGCGAAGTCCGGAAACGAGGCGAACGCGAGAACGACGGCGAGAACGATGGATGTGCCATGTGCAACTCATGCAGATGGCAGGTCGGCGAGCGTTCGGGGCCGCCATGCCGGCGCGAGAAAGAGAAAGCCGGCAGGCCCTTGAACGTGCTTCCCTGCGCGAGGATTACCTCAATCAGGTTCAAAGGGACTCTCTCAGTCGGCGCGCGCCTTGCGGTCGTGCCAACACCCCCAGCGGCCGCCATGCCGGCAGCCTGGTGGCTGCCGGCATGGCGGCCGCGATTGTAGATTCGCAAGCGTGAACTGGCGGCTTGCGAAAGAGGCGGCTCGTCGCCTCCCCGTTCGGTCGTCGCTCCAGTGGCGAACGCTTCGTTCATCCGAACGCGCAGTGCGCCATCGCGTGCGCTCTCCTGCCACTTGGCTCCAGAATCACCGACGCCCGCTCCTCGCAAGGTCCCACCATGCTCGCCACCCGCCCCCTCTTCGAACTTCGCCTCGAGGTACCTCCGCTGATCGACCTCGGCGACACGCCCTACGGCCGGCGCCGCATCGCGGCGGTGACGGGCGGCAGCTTCGAGGGCGAGCGGCTACGCGGCAGCGTGCTCGGGGCTCCGGGCGGCGATTGGCTGCTGCAGCGGCCCGATGGCGTGCTGGTGCTGGACGTGCGCATCGTGCTGAAGACCGACGACGGCGCCTTGATCTACATGGCCTATCGCGGCCTGCGCCACGGCGCGGCGGACGTGATGGAGCGGCTGGCGCGCGGCGAAGCAGTCGATGCGTCGAGCTACTACTTCCGCATCACGCCGACCTTCGAGACCGCGGCGCCGGCCTATGCGTGGCTCAACCGCCTGCTGGCGGTCGGCATCGGCCACCGCGAGCCGACAGGGCCGGTGTATCGGGTGGAGGAGCTGCTGTAGGGCGGGCTTGGCCTGCGCGCATCACGTCGTGCGCCCCGCCGGCCCCTTCCACCCGGTGATGTCGGCATGAACGAAGTACGCGCACTCATCCGCCTCCGAGCCCACCTGCTTCGTCACGCGCACCCACCGCCCTCCCGGCAGGGACAGCTCGAACGGTGAATCGACATACCGCTGCTTGTCCTTGAGCGTCTCGACGCTTTGCAGGAACTCGGGCGCCGTCGGTGCTTCGCTCCAGGCGTTGCGATACAGAAGCGCGAACGGTGATCCGACGGCCTCGTCGAGCGACGACAGACCGTAGAGCTTGAGGAACGCCCGGTTGGCCCAAAGAATGCGCCCGGCCGCGTCGACGATGAGAACTCCGTCCGACAGTCGTTCGAGCACGCTGGCGGCTTGCGGGTCGAAGTCGGCCGGAATCGTCGCCGGCGATTCCGGGTCCGGATCCGACGCCGCCACTCTTCGCCACATGCGAACACGGCCGAGCGGCCCGATGGTCATGGACGACGCCCGCACGCGATGGCCGCCGTACTCGAACTCGAACGGGCGCTTCTGGGTTCGGTGCCGTTCGATCCCCTCCGCGACATGCCGTTCGAGGAGATGCATCTCGTCCTTGTCGAGCAGCGTGCCGTAGAACCGGCGCAAGTTCGCCTCGTAGGCTTCGCCCTTGTGTACATGCCCGGCGTGCACCGGAAAGAACTCCAGGAACGAGCGGTTCCAGGCCAAGGTGCGGTCGTCGGCGTCGAACGCGCAAAAGGCCACCTCGAGCCCGTCGAGCGCCTCGGCGATTCCTCGAAGCAGGATGTCCTTCATGTCCATCGCTTCGCCTCCGGCGAAGACTGTTGCGACACCGCAGTATGCGCAGTCGCCGAGGTGCGGAGCCCTCGCCGTGGCGATCGACGAAAGGGACTGGCGGAAGGAAGTGGGAGTCGAACCCACCAGACACGCTTGAGCGCGTCTCGCCGGTTTTGAAGACCGGGCGCTCCACCGGGATGCGATTGCCTTCCTTGCGAAAACCTTAGCACGCGGCCTCGCGCACCGCGGGCCTGCGGCGCGCGCCGTCGAAGTGCATCAGGTGCTCGCGGTCCATGAATTCGAGCACCTGCACCGTGAGGTTGCGGCCGATGCCGGTGCGGTCGCGGAACGCTGCGGCATCGAAGCCGCCGTCGTCGGACTCACCGGCCAGGGCGTGGGCGATCTGCACCAGCTCGTCCACCGTGGGCGGCAGGTAGTAACGGTTGGGGGCGACGCGCACGAGTTGGCCGAGGTGTGCGGCGCGCATGAGGGACGCCAGCAGTTCGGGCAGCGGCAGGGCGAGCGCTGTGGCGAGCTCGCCGACGATGGGCGGGCGCAGGCCGGTGGGCTCGAGCAATGTCGTCACGCGCGCGAGCAGCGCGGCGTCGGCCTCCGACAGAACGGCGCGGTGCGCGTGCAGGCGCACGCGCAAGCCGTCGCGCGCCACCGTGCCGTCGTGCACAAGCGCCGTGAGGGCGGCGTGCAGCACGGCCGTCGGCGGACGCGGATTCATGCGAGCCGCGAGGTCTGCTGACGACGGACCGACGCTCGCCGGGTCGTCGGCATGCCAGCCGGCCAGCGCGGCAGGGATGGCTTCGCACCACGCTTGCCAGTGCGATGAAGACAGGGCGCGTGCGCCGCCGTCGCCGGCGATCTGCACCAGCGGCACCGCCGCATGAACGGCCGTTGACTCGGCGGCGGTGAGGTTGCACGCCAGATCGAAGCGCGCCAGATCGATGCCCGCGGACTCGCCTTCGAGCAGGGCGGCGAGGGCTTGCGCCGGTGTGGGCAGCGCGAGCGCCGCCAGCTGCTGCAGGCGCACCGGCCGGGCGCGCCCGCGCGGTGGGCCGAAGGGGTCGATCACCCAGCCGCCGGCCACGGTGCCGTGCGCTGTGGGATCGCGCAGGATGAAGCGGTCGCCGCGCAGCGCGGCCACGGGGGCGTCGAGCACCAGTTGCGCGAGGCCGCTCGCGCCGGGTTCGAGCGCGCCGGCCTGCAGCGGTGCGACATGCGCGCCGCAGGCTGCGGCGCCGATGTGCAGGTGCAGCGCGCTGCGCTGCGTGAGGGCGCGGGGCGCATCGGCCAGCACCTCGAGCTGAACGTCCAGGCGTGTCGTCGGCGCATGCGCCTCGGGCGCGACGATCCAGTCGCCGCGTGCCGGCTCGGTGCGCCGCAGTTCGAGGCCCGCCAGATTCAGTGCGCAACGCTCGCCGACCCGCGCCCATTCGGCGCTCTCGTTCTGCGCGTGGATGGCACGCACGCGCGCCGCCGCGCCGCCTGGCGACACGATCACCGCATCGCCCACGCGGGCGGCGCCCGACAGCACCATGCCGGTGACCACGCGCCCCGCACCGGCGACCGCGAAGCTGCGATCGACGGCCATTCGGAAGTGGCCCGTGCCGGCGCGTGCAGCCAAGGCTTCGCCTGCCTCGCGCAGGTGTTCGCGCAGTGCCGCTACGCCGTCGCTGCTGGGTGTGGCAAGGGGGAACACCGGCGCCTGCGCATACGGGCCGGCGGCAAGCAGGGCCGCAATATCGCGCTCGGCGTGCCGCACGCGCTCGGGCGCCACGCGATCGATCTTGGTCAGCGCCACCACGCAGCGCGGCACGCCCAGCAGGCGAAGGATGGCGAGGTGCTCGTGCGTCTGCGGCATCGGCCCGTCGTCGGCGGCGACCACGAGCAGCGCGAGGTCGACGCCGCCCACGCCGGCCAGCATGTTGCGCACGAAGCGCTCGTGGCCCGGCACGTCGACGAAGCCCATGCGCCGCGCGCCGCCGAAATCGGCATAGGCAAAGCCGAGGTCGATGGACAAGCCGCGACGCTTCTCCTCGGCCAGCCGGTCGGTGTCGATGCCGGTCAGCGCCTGGACCAGGCTCGTCTTGCCATGGTCCACATGGCCGGCGGTGGCGACGATCACGGGGCGGACGGCAGCGCGAGTTGCGCGGTGAAGCCGGCCTCGTCTTCGAGGCAGCGCACATCGAGCAGCAGGGCGCCATCGGAGATGCGGCCGATCACCGGCGTCGGCAGCGCACGCAGGCCGGCCGCCAGCCGGTCGAGCGCCTTGCCCGATGCCTTGCCGGGTGGCGTGAGCCGCAATGCGTGACTAGTCAGTAGGTCGGCCGGCATCGCGCCGCTGCCGATCTGGCTGTGCACCGGCGCCACGTCGACCGCCGCGCGTTCGCCGGCCCAGGCGGCAAGCAGTGGCTGCAGGCGATGCGCCAACGCTTCGATGTCGCCGGCCGGCCGCGTCAACCAGCGCAAGGTGGGCAACTGCTGCGCCAATCGTTCGGGATCGGCATGCAGCCGCAGCACCGCCTCCAGCGCCGCGAGGCTCAGCTTGTCGCAGCGCAGCGCGCGCTTGAACGGGTTCTTCTTGAGCTTGGCGATGAGGTCGGCGCGCCCCACCACGATGCCGGCCTGCGGGCCGCCGAGCAGCTTGTCGCCGCTGAAGGTGACGAGGTCGGCGCCGGCCGCCAGCGTCTCGGCGGGCGTGGGCTCGTGCGGCAGGCCGAAGCGCGCGAGGTCGATGAGTGAGCCGCTGCCGAGGTCGACCACGAAGGGCAGGCCGTGCTGCCGGCACAGCGCGGCGAGCTCGCGCTCATCCGCCGCGGCGGTGAAGCCTTCGATGCGGTAGTTGCTGGTGTGCACCTTGAGCATCAGCGCCGTGCGCGGGCCGATGGCGGCGGCGTGGTCGCGCAGGTGCGTGCGGTTGGTCGTGCCCACTTCGCGCAGCCGGCAGCCGGCCTGCACCATCATGTCGGGCAGGCGGAAGGCGCCGCCGATCTCGATCAGCTCGCCGCGCGAGACGATGACCTCGCGCCGCTTGCCGAGGGTGCTCAGCACCAGCATCAGCGCCGCGGCGTTGTTGTTCACGACCGTGGCGGCTTCGGCGCCAGTGAGGCGGCGCAGCAGGTCTTCCACATGGTCGTCGCGGTCGCCGCGTCGGCCGGTCTGCAGGTCGAATTCGAGATTGGAGGCGCCCGCCGCCACCTCGCGGATCGCGTCCAGCGCCTGCTCCGGCAGTGGCGCGCGGCCGAGGTTGGTGTGCAGCACCGTGCCGCTGAGGTTGAACACGCGGCGCAGCGAAGGCTGCACCAGATCACGCACGCGCGATTCGATGCCGTGCAGTAGGTCGGCCTCGTTGCACGGGATCGCCGCGTCGCGCCGTGCCGCCAGTTCGGCACGCACGGCTTCGAGCACGAGGGGCCGGCCGTGCGCCGCGATGAGTGCCGCGCAGCCCGGCCAGCCCAGCACGCGATCGACCGCCGGTGGCCGAAACGACGGCGGCTCGCGCGTCACGGCGCCATCCGCCGAGCGAAAAGCTCAGCTCGAGGTGATGCGTGCCAGGATGCCGGGCAGCGCCGCGTCGGCAAGCGCGCGCAACTCGTCGTCGCTGCGGTCCTGGATCGGATGCGCGACGAACACCATCGCCGGGTCGAAGCCCAGCGCCTTGGCCTGCAATGCGGCCGCCTGCACGAATTCGGTGGACGCAACCGCCACTCCGGGAAGACCACGCGCTTCGAGATCTGCGATGTCATGCATACAGCACGACGTGCAGGACCCTCAGTCGGCCAGGCCTTCGATGACGACGCGGCATTCGGCCGCGATCTGCTGGCGCAGCGCGGTCGGCGCCGGCCGCGTGAAGGTGGGCTTGCGGTAGCGCCTGACCTGCACGCCACGCTCGGCCAGCCGCTCAGCGATGCGGTCGAGGAACACGTTGCCGCGCGCCTTCGAGATGTCGAGCACGCCGACGGTGAGGCCGTCGAGCGATGGCGGTCGCACGCTCAGCGCGCGGGCCACGGGCGAGCGCTCCGAGGTCGGGTCGAGCAGGGTGAGTGGATCGCTCATTCGGTGATCTCCTTGGAAACAGGGGTCGAGCCGGTCGGGCCGGAGGCGGCCCAGCCGGCGATGACGGCCGAAAACAATCCCGCCGTGCCGCCGGCGCGCACGATGATGAGGCCGCCGGGGCGGAACTTGGGCACTTGTTGACCGGCCAGCGCGGCGGGCAGGCCTTCGGCAATGCCGCCGACACCGGCGAGCAGTTCATCGGCGGGTGTCAGCAGCAGGCGTTCGAGTTCTTCGCGCAGCCGGGCCTTGGACCAGCCGGCCTCGATGAAGACGCGGCTGTGCTCGGGCGAGACGACGAGCAGCGCATCGCCCGCCATCGCGAGCTTGGGGTGGTCCACCGCGCGCAGGCACAGCGCGAAGCTGCGCGCCAGCGATTCGGGCGTGCGCGATTTCTGATCGACGATGCCCTGCACGCCTTCGCCGGCGAAGAGGGTGACGGTCGACGCGTCGCGCGCGAAGCCGCGCTCCACCGACAGCGGCTCCCACTCCGGATGTTCGGCCTCGGCGAAGCAGAAGCTGTATTTGCCCGGTGTGCCGAGCGTCGAACGATCCAGCTCGCCGGGGCGCCCGCCGCCGACGTTGCGGATGACGAGCTGCAGCGCGCGGCCGATGGAGGCGTTCGCCCGGTGGCCCTGGCCCAGCGCATTCACGCCCGAGTTCAGGCCGACGCGCTGTGCCACCGGCCCGTTCACGATCACCACCGGGCCGGCGAACATGGTGGTGCACAGCACGCCGTGCGTGCCGAACTCGTCGATGAGTGCGGCTTCCACGGCGGCCAGCACGACCGGCAGGTACTCCGGCTTGCAGCCGGCCATGACGGCGTTGACGGCCACCTTTTCCACCGTGCAGGGCGCCAGGTCGGGCGGCATCAGGCCGAGGATCTCGTCGGGCGCGCGGGTCGTGCCCTGCAGCATGCGCAGCACGCGCTCGGGCGTGGGCGGCACAACCGGCAGGCCATCGGTCCAGCCGCGGTCGAAGCAGGCTTCGATGGGGTCCTCGGCGGCGCCGATCTCCACGCGGCGGGACTCGAGGCCTGGGTCGCCGAAGCGCAGCAGCAAGGCTTCCGCGATGCCGGGGTCCAGCGTCTTGGAGGCACAGCCGGGTCTCAGCTCGGGCAGGCTCGCGCCAAGTTCGGGCCGCCCGCTGATCTGCTGCCAGTCGCCGCGGTGCCAGCCGAAGGTGCGCGCTACTTCTCGGCCGCCTTCTACGCGAATGAGCGTCGGCACGAACTCGGTCTTGAGGCGGTAGGACTGTTCGAGGGTCTGGTCGTGCACCGTGCCGGGCAGGCCGGCGGCGTAATCGTCCGAGTCCTGCACGTAGACCGTGAGCGGCAGCTCGCCCTGCGCCAGCTCGTGCAGCAGCGGCTCGACCAACACGCAGGTGGGGCATTCGCGCTTGGCGATGACGATGAGGCCGTCGGGCAGGGGAGTCATGCGATCCGGGTTCCTGGTGGTGCCACGCATCGTGGCATTGGAACCGGTGCGGCGATGTCTCGTGCACGACAGGGGTAACCAGGCCGCTCCCTGAGCCTGTCGGCGCCTCATACGGATTCGCGATCGAACGATAGGAACCGTTCGGGCTGAGCCTGTCGAAGCCCCGGATTCGCACCCTGGCACTTCGACAAGCTCAGTGCGAACGGGAGTACGGAGAGTCCCGTGCACTCCGGCGTTCGATCAGAGTCCCAACACGTGCTTGGCGATGATGTTGCGCTGAATCTCGTTGCTGCCGCCGTAGATCGACATCGCCCGCCGCCAGAAGTAGTTGGCCGGTGCGCCGACGAGGCTGGCGTCGATGGCCGCCATGTCGCCGCGGCCGCTCATCAGTTCCGGCTCGAGCGGCTGCCCTTGCGGCCCGGCGGCCTCGAAGATCAGCTCGGTGATGCGCTGGCCGACCTCGGTGCCGCGGATCTTCAGCGCCGACGCAAGCCCCGCGCCGGGCGAACTGCCCGAGCCCATCGCTGACAGCGCGTGCAAGGTCATCACCTCGACCGACTTCAGTTGCGCCTCCACGGCCGACACCTTGGCGCGAAACACCGCGTCGTCGAGCAGCGGGCGACCTTGCGAATGAACCTCCGAGGCAATCCGCTTCAGCCGGTTGAGCGCGAAGGTGGAGAACCCGATGTTGGAGTTCTCCACCCGCTCATGCTCCAGCAGGAACTTGGCGTAGCTCCAGCCCTTGCCTTCCTCGCCGACGAGGTTGGCCTTGGGCACGCGCACGTCGGTGAAGAACACCGCGTTGAACGAGTGCGTGCCTTCCAGCATGGGAATCGGCTGGATCTCGATGCCCGGCATCTTCATGTCGATGAGCACGAAGGAGATGCCTTGCTGCGGGCGCGATTCGCGGCTGGTGCGTACCAGGCAGAACATCCAGTCGGCGTAGTGCGCGTACGAGGTCCAGATCTTCTGGCCGTTGACGAGGTAGTGGTCGCCGCGGTCTTCGGCGCGTGTGGCGAGCGAGGCGAGGTCGGAGCCCGAGGCCGGCTCCGAGTAGCCCTGGCACCACCAGGTCGTCGAGTCCCGAATGCCGGCGAGGTGCTGCGCCTTCTGCGCCTCGGTGCCGAAGTTGTAGATCACCGGGCCGACCATGCGCGGGCCGAAGGGCTGGATGGTGGGGCAGTTCAGCTCGGCGCTCGTCGTCTCGAAGATGTAGCGCTGCACCGCGCTCCAGCCCGGGCCGCCCTGTTCCTTCGGCCAGGTGTAGGCATGCCAGCCCTGGCGGCCGAGGATTTGCTGCCAGCGCATGAAGTCGCCGCGCTGCAGGTGCAAGTCGTGCGCCACGCGCCCGGCGATGTCGCGCGGCAGGTTCTCGGTGATGAAGGCGCGAACCTCCTGGGCGAAGGCTTGCTCTTCCGTGGAGAAGGTGAGTTCCATGCGGTCACTCCTGCGCGGCCTGGAGCCGGAACCGCACGCCGCCGATCGTCACGCCCTCGGCGTCGGTCGTGCAGCCGCGGTCCTTGGCAGCGGCGAGCACGATGCCCACGTCACGCACCTGCACGTCGATCCCGGCGAGTCCCTCGCCGCGGCCATCGGTGGCGGTGACGAAGCGCAAGGTGGCGTTGTCGAGCGCGATACGGTGTTCGTCGCCGTGCGCCGTGGCTTCGCGCTGCAGGATCTGCGCCCAGCGCGCCGCCAGCGCGGCCGGGTCGGCGCCTTGCAGGACCGCGCCGACGACGGCCTGCACGCGCTCCGTGCGGATGGCCGGCTGCCAGTGCGGGCCGGCCGGGCCGTAGGGGCCGTGCAGGTCGGCGCCGTGCTTCGTGGTGTTGATCTCGAGCAGCGCGCCGCCGGTGTCGCGCGGGTGCAGCTGCATGCCTTCGTAGTCGCCGAAGGCCAGCGGCGCGGCGATGCGCACGCCGATCTCGGCCACATGGCTGCGCCAGCGCGGCAGGGATTCGCTGTCGAGGATGACCATGTAGCCGCCGTCGCCCTTGCGGCGTTCGAGGTAGCGCTCGGCGGTGGTGCCTGCTGTCACCGGTGCCACGATCTCGACGAAGCTGGTGCCGAAGGGCAGCAGGGCGTTGTGCAGTCCGAACTGGCCGACCGCGGGGTCGCGGTGGCAGACCTCGACACCGAACACCGCCGACAGGTCGTCGACCACGGGTTCGAGCTGGGCCGCCACCAGGCAGAGCTGCCTGAGACGCAGGTACGTGGACATGGGTTGTCTCCTTGTTGACGCCGTGTGCCGGCACTCACGAATATGATATAACAAACACCATCTTGCGCAAGCGTAAGCACAAACGATAGGCCGCAGCGCCCGACCGCGAAACCTGCCGTGCACATCCGGACCATGCCATGACATCGCTTGAAGGCGTGAAAGTTCTCGACCTGTCGCGCTACATCGCCGGCCCGTACTGCGCGATGCTGCTGGGCGACATGGGCGCGGAGGTCGTGAAGATCGAGCCGCCGGGCGCGGGCGAGTACGCGCGCTGCGCACTGCCGGCCGTGGGCGGCACCAGCCTCTACACCTTCATCGTCAACCGCAACAAGAAGAGCGTGGCGCTCGACCTGCGCAGCGACGAGGGGCGGACGCTGCTGCGCGAGCTGGTGCAGGCGGCCGACGTGCTGGTGGAGAACTTCCGCCCCGGCACGATGGAGGACATGGGCTTCGGCTGGGACGTGCTGCATGCGCTCAACCCGCGCCTGGTGATGGCGCGCATCTCGGGCTTCGGCCAGGATGGGCCGCTGGCGCACAAGCAGTGTTTCGACGGCGTGGCGCAAGCCATGAGCGGGCTGATGGACCTCACCGGGTCGGAGGACGGGCCGCCGACGATGATCGGCTCGTTCATGGTCGACTACACGACCGGCATGTACGCGGCGATGGGCGTGCTCGCGGCCTTGAACTCGCGCCACGCGAGCGGCGTGGGGCAGGTGGTGGATGTGTCGCTGCTCGAATCGGCCACCTCGTTCCTGATGACGGCGATCCCCGAGCATGCGCTCTTCGGCACCACGATGACGCGCCGCGGGAGCCGCGACCGCTACGTGGCGCCGTCCAACACCTTCGAGGCCGGTGACGGCCGCTACGTGCTCATCGTCGGCGGCGACGACAACATGTTCCCGCGCCTTGTTCGTGCGATGGGCCGCGAGGATCTGCTGGCCGATCCACGCTTCGCCACCATGGCCGACCGGCTGGCGCACACGGCCGAGATCGAGGCGGTGGTGGCGCAATGGATGAAGCAGCACGATGCCGATGCGCTGGTGGCCATGCTGGAGGCTGAAGGGCTGCCCTGCGCGAAGGTTGCCACCATCGACGAGGTGGCCCGCAGCGAGCAGTTGCGCCACCGGGGCCACATCGTCGACATTCCGTTTGCCGGCCGCACGGTGCCGGTGCAGGGGGTGACCATGCATCTGTCCGACACGCCACTCACGGTGCGCCGCGCGATTCCGCAGGTGGGCGAGCACAACGCGGAGGTGTTGCGGGAGTGGCTGGGGCAGGGTGCAACACGTGCGGCATGAGTACCTACACCCCGCCCCGTTCGCCCTGAGCCTGTCGAAGGGCCCGTGCATCCTGAGCCTGCCGAAGGACCTGAGCCTGTCGAAGGGCCTTGTGCAATCCGCTCATTCACCCCACACAGCGAGATAAGCGATGACCCAAGAACTGATCGAAACCCGCGACAACGGCGTCCTCACGCTCACCCTCAACCGCCCCGAGCGCCTGAACGCGCTCACGGTGCCGATGACCGAAGCCCTGCTCGACGCCTTGCGCCGCGCCGCCATCGACCATGAGGTGCGCGCCGTCGTGCTCACCGGTGCCGGCCGCGGCTTCTGCGCCGGCGGCGACGTGAAGGCGATGGCCGACGACACCGGCGAGCCGAAGACACTGGAGGCGCGCGCGCAGCAACTGCGCGAGCACATGGAATGCTCGCGCCTGCTGCACGAGATGCCCAAGCCGACGATCGCCGTCGCCCGCGGTGCGGTGGCCGGCGCCGGGCTGTCGCTCGCATTGGCCTGCGACCTGCTGATCGCGAGCGACACCCTCAAGCTCACCTCCGCCTTCGTCAAGGTCGGCTTGTCCGGCGACTTCGGCAGCACCTACTTCCTGACCAAGCTGCTCGGCCCGCGCGCCCGCGAGTTCGCACTGCTGTCGCCGGTGCTCAAGGCCGGCGAGGCACAGCAGCTCGGCCTTGTCTCGCGCGTGGTGCCCGATGCCGAACTCGATGCCGAAGGCCAAGCGCTCGCGCGCCGCTTGGCGGACGGGCCGACCATCACGCTCGGCCACATCAAGGCCAACCTCAATGCGGCGGAGCAGGGCTGCACGCTGGCGCAGGCGCTCGACCACGAGGCCATTCGCCACATCCGCTGCGGCATGACCGAAGACCATCTCGAAGCGGCGCGAGCCTTCGTCGAGAAGCGCACGCCCATCTTCCACAACCGCTGAACGCACGCAAACATCGCCACAACGCAGGAGACACCCATGGACCGCTTCTCGCTCAAGAACAAGACCGCCATCGTCACCGGCTCCTCGCGCGGCATCGGCCGCGCCATTGCCGTGGCCTATGCCCGCGCCGGTGCGCGCGTGGTGATCACCAGCCGCAAGGCCGATGCTTGCCGCGCCGTCGTCGACCAGATCAAGACCGAAGGGCTGGAAGCGATGGCGATTCCCTGCAACATCTCCAGCAAGGAGCAGATCCATGCGCTGGTGGACCAGACCGAAGCCGCCTACGGGCCGGCCGACGTGCTGGTGTGCAACGCGGCGGTGAACCCGTACTACGGACCGATGTCGGAAATTCCGGACGATGCGTTCGCCAAGGTGCTGGACGTGAACATCCGCTCCAACCTGTGGCTGGTCAACCGCGTGGCGCCGGGCATGGCCAAGCGCGGCGGCGGATCGGTGGTCATCATCAGCTCCATCGCCGGCCTCACGGGTTCGCGCGTGCTCGGCGCCTACGCCATCTCCAAGGCGGCCGACATGCAGCTCGCGCGCAACCTCGCGCTCGAATGGGGCAAGCAGGGCGTGCGCGCCAACTGCATCGCGCCGGGGCTGGTGAAAACCGATTTCGCCAAGGCGCTCTGGGACAACCCGGACACGCTGGCCGCGGCGCTGGCGTCGAGCCCGCTGAACATGATCGGAGAGCCGGAAGACATCGCCGGCGCGGCGCTGCTGCTGGGTTCGGACGCCGGGCGCTTCATCACCGGCACCACCCTCGTGGTGGACGGCGGCGCCACGGTGCGCGGCGAAGCCTGAACGATCGAGGAGCTACGCATGGACTGCCAGGAAATCCTTGTCGACACCGCCGAAGCGGTGTGCACTGTCACCCTCAACCGGCCCGACAAGCTCAACGCCTGGACGGCACGCATGGAGTCGGAGTTCCGCCACGCGGTGGAGGCGGCCGCCGCCGATGCGAACGTGCGGGCCATCGTGGTGACGGGGGCGGGCCGCGGCTTCTGCTCGGGCGCCGACATGTCGATCCTCGAAGCGGGTGTGGCCGGCGGGGGCAAGACGGCCTCCGGCGCCGCACAGGCCGCTGCACCGGCACCCGCGGGATTGAATGCCAACTACGCGCATCGCTTCAGCTACCTGCTGCAGGTGCCCAAGCCGATCTTTGTCGCCATCAACGGCCCGATCGCTGGCATCGGCCTGTGCATGGTGCTGTTCTGCGACTTCCGCTACATGGCCGAGGGCCAGAAGCTCACCACCGCCTTTGCCAAGCGCGGGCTGATCGCCGAGCACGGCGCCTCGTGGATGCTGCCGCGTCTGGTGGGGCTGACCAACGCACTCGACCTGCTGTACTCGGCGCGAACGGTGATGACGCAGGAAGCGGCGGCCATGGGCCTCGTGAAGTCGCTGCCGGCGCAGGGCGTGCGCGAAGCGGTGCAGGCCATCGCGCGCGAGATGACGCGCACGGCATCGCCGCGGTCCATCGGCGTGATCAAGCGGCAGGTCTTCGACGGGCTGTTCCAGAGCCTCGATGAAGCCTGGAAGCGGGCCGACGCCGACATGGCGGCCTCGTTCGCCAGCGACGATTTCCGCGAAGGCGTGGCGCATTTCCTCGAAAAGCGCGAACCCGCCTTTACCGGGCGGTGACAGCTCGGCGATAAGGGAATACGATATAACAAATTCCGGCCTGCAGGTGCAGGCCAGCCCGTGCGCCACGGGACAACACAGGAAGGCGACGAGATGCAAGACACCCCCCTGGCGCGAGAAAGTCTCAATGGCCAAGCCTATGTGCGGCTGTGCCGCGACCTGAAGGCCGGCCGCTTCGCCCCCGGCGAGAAGCTCAAGCTGCGCGACCTGGCGCAGGAGATGGGCATCAGCCCGACGCCGGTGCGCGAGGCGCTGGCGCGGCTGATCTCCGAGCAGGCGCTGGAGCAGGTGGGCCACCATTCGGTGCGCGTGCCGGTGCTGAGCGAAGAGCGCTTTCGCGAAGTGCGCGACCTGCGCATGACGCTGGAGGGCGAGGCCGCGGCCCGCGCGGCCTTGCGTGCGACCCCGCAGGACGTGAGCCGGCTCACCGAAAGCCATGAGCAGATGGCGGCCCACCGCGAGGCGGGCGACGACGCGGCTGCGCGGCTGGAGGCCGAGCGCTTCCACATGGAGGTGTACCGGCTTGCAGGCATGCCGGTGCTGCAGCGCATGGTCGAGAGCCTCTGGCTGCTGTGTGGGCCGCTGATGAAAGGCCTGGACACGCATGCGATGAGCCAGCCGCGCAAGCAGCATCCGCATCTGCTCGTGCTGCGCGGGTTGCGCCGGGCGGACGGCGAGTTGGCGCGGCAGGGCGTGCACGAGGAGATCGAGCGTACGGCTGCGCCGATCCTGGCGTACCTGCGGGAGCAGTCGGGCGTGGCGCCGGCGGGGCGTGCGCGGCGGGCGGCGGTGGTGGTGTAGGCGGCGCCGGTTCGTCGCACACGCCCCCTCACCCCAGCCCTCTCCCCCTGCGGGGGCGAGGGCTGGGGAGTTGCCCCCTCTCCCGCTTGCGGGAGAGGGTTGGGGTGAGGGTGCCGCGCGCCAACTCGACCTCCATGAATCCACACGATCCATCTCCATGCCCAATTTTCATTGGGCCTCGATCGCGCTCAGGCTTACCGTTGCCTGCATGATCGAACGCGCGGCGAAGGGGTCGGCACAGGCTCCAGCGCCGCGAACGGCTTGACGGCGCAACGCGCTCCAGGCCGTCGGAGGGCCGACATGGAGACACGAGCGCATGACGACCTACCGGCATGGGTGCCGACCGCTGCATGAGTACCTGCGCCTGCATGCCCGCGCGACGCCGCGCAAGCCGGCGCTCATCTGGTACGGCCGCCGCGTCACCTACGCCGAACTCGACGCGCTGAGCGACCGCTTCGCCCAATGCCTGCACGAACGCGGCATCGGCCCGGGCGATGCGGTGATGCTGTTCATGCACAACTGCCCGCAGTACCTCGTGGCACACCTGGGCATCCAGAAGCTCGGTGCCGTGGTCAGCCCGTGCAACCCGCTGTGCAAGGCCTATGAATTCGGCCATCAGGCGCGCGAACTCGATGCGGCGGCCATCGTCGCCGGCGACGAGCTGATGGGCGTGGTCGAACTCTCCGGCGTGCTGCGAAGCGTCAAGCATGTGTTCGCCGTCGACTACGGCCGCATGCTGCCGCGGGTGCTGGCGATGGACGTGCCGGGCGAGGTGCGCATGCCCGGCGACGCGCGGCCACGGCTGCCGTCGTTCGCGATCGACTTCAATGCCGCCGTCGATGCCGCCGGCCCGCTGCAGGCGCGGCCGGCGATCGACATCGAGGACGTGGCGCTGATGGCCTACACCTCCGGCAGCACCGGCCTGCCGAAGGCCGCGATGCTGAGCCACCACAACGTGATCTTCAAGGCCGCCGTGAGCGCCGACGGATTCGCCCTCACGGCCGACGACGTGATGCTGTCGGACACGGCGCTGCACCACATCTCCGGCATGACGACCGGGCTCACGGTTCCGATCTACGCCGGCGCGACGCTGGTGCTGCTGCATCGTTTCGACGGCGTGGCCGCGTTGCAGGCGATCGAGTCCTGCCGCGTGAGCTGGTGGTACACCATGGCGCCGGGCCTGCCCTCGGCGATGGGTGCCGACGACGCACACACCTTCGACCTGTCGTCGCTGCGCACCACGGTGGCCACGAGCTTCGGCGTGCAGCTCACCGAGCCGCTGGCGCAGCGCTGGAGCCGCTTCGCCCATGGTTGCCTCGTGTACGAAGCCGGCTACGGCCTGAGCGAGACGCATACCTGCGACACGCTGATGCCGCGCGACGCCATCAAGTGGGGCACCAACGGCAAGCCGGTGCCGGGGGTGGAGGTGCGCATCGTCGATACCGACGACGGCGGCGACCTGCCCTGCGGCGAACGCGGCGAGATCCTGCTGCGCGGCCCGGCCGCGTTCAAGGGCTACTGGCGCCGCCCCGAGGCCACGGCCGAAGCGGTGTGCACCGGCGGCTGGGTGCGCACCGGCGACATCGGCGTGATCGACGACGAGGGCTACCTCACCTTCCTCGGCCGCGTGAAGGAAATGATCAAGGTCTGGAGCTGGAGCGTGTTTCCCGAGGAGGTGGAAGCCATCCTCGCCACGCACCCGGACGTGCGCCAGGTGGCGGTGGTCGGCTGCCCCGACCCGAACCGCGGCGAAGCGCTGCAGGCCTACGTGGTGCTCAGCGCCGCGGCGGCCGCGCGGGCCATGCTGAGCAGCGGGCACAAGGCCGAAGACCAGATCATCGAGTGGTGCCTCAAGCACATGGCGCACTACAAGGTGCCGCGCAGCGTGTTCCTGCGCCACGGCCTGCCGGTCAGCGGCTCGGGGAAGCTGCTGCGGCGGATGTTGCGGGAACCGGTGGCGGGTACGCCGGCGGGGTTGCGCGCGGCGTATCGCTGAGAGCAACGGGCGCGATCAAGTGGACGCCGCGGGTCCGGCTTTGCCGGCCCGCCAGCGGCTGCCCCCTTGAGGGGGCGCGCGAAGCGCGTAGGGGGTGGTTCATCCTGCCGCCCGATACCCCGCCAACTCATGCTTCGCAATCGCATTGCGATGCACCTCGTCCGGCCCGTCCGCCACGCGCAGATGCCGCGCATAGGCATAGAACGAAGTCAGCAGCGTGTCCTGGCTGAGGCCCGCCGCGCCAAAGGCCTGCATGGCGTCGTCGATCACCTGCACGCAGTTGTTCGGCGCCAGCACCTTGATCATCGCGATCTCCTTGGCCGCGACCTTGTTGCCCACCGTGTCCATGCGCGCCGCCGTTCGCAGCACCATCCAGCGCGTCTGGTCGATGAGCATGCGCGCGTTGGCGATGCGCTCGCGCCACACGCCCTGGTCGGCCAGCGGCTTGTGAAAGGCCACGCGCGAGACGACGCGCTGGCACATCATCTCCAGCGCCGCCTCGGCCATGCCGATCATGCGCATGCAGTGGTGGATGCGCCCCGGCCCGAGCCGGCCCTGCGCGATCTCGAAGCCGCGGCCCTCGCCGAGCAGCATGTTGGAAGCCGGTACGCGCACGTTCTCGAACAGCACCTCGGGGTGGCCGAAAGGCGGGTCGAGCACGCCGAGCAGCGCCATGTCGCGCACCAGCGTCACGCCCGGCGTGTTCTTGGGCACCAGGATCATCGACTGCTGCTTGTGGCGATCGGCGTTGTCCGGGTCGGTCTTGCCCATCAGCACGAAGATTTCGCAGCGCTCGTTCATCGCGCCGGTGATGTACCACTTGCGGCCGTTGATGACGTAGTCGCCGCCGTCGCGGCGGATGCTGCACTCGATGTTGGTCGCGTCCGATGACGCCACTGCCGGCTCCGTCATCGCGAACGACGAGCGGATCTCGCCGCGCAGCATCGGTGTGAGCCAGCGCTCCTGCTGCGCCTTCGTGCCGTAGCGCGCCAGCACTTCCATGTTGCCGGTGTCGGGCGCGTTGCAGTTGAAGGCCTCGGCGCACCAGTAGCGGCGGCCCATGATCTCGCACAGCGGCGCGTACTCGAGGTTGGTGAGCCCGGCGCCGTGTTCGTCGTCGGGCAGGAACAGGTTCCACAGGCCCGCGGCACGCGCCTTCTCCTTCAGCTCCTCCATCAGCGGCACGGTCGCGTAGGGCCGGCCGTCGCGGGCGTTGTGCGCCAGCTCCTGCTCGCGGCGCTTCTCGTTCGGGTAGATGTGGTCGTCCATGAACTGCAGCAGCTTGCTGCGCAGTGCTTCGACCTTGGGTGTGTACTCGAAATCCATGGGTCGCTCCTTGTTGAATCGGTGGAAGCTCAGGTCGGCGAGAACAGGCCGAGCGACACGGCGACCAGCGCCGGCTTGTCCTCGCCCTCGATCTCGACGGTGTTCTCGGTGCGGATGAGCACAAAGCCGTCTGCCCGCGCCTCGGCCGACAGCAGCTTGATGTGGTTGCGCACGCGCGCGCCGGCACGCACCGGCGCAATGAAGCGCAGCTTGTCCATGCCGTAGTTCACCGACTTCTTCGCCTTCAGGCCGGCGAACACCTCATAGGTGGTGATGGGCAGCAGCGACAGCGTGAGAAAGCCGTGCGCGACCGGCGCGCCGAACGGGCTCTCGCGGGTGGCACGCTCCACGTCGATGTGGATCCACTGCCGGTCTTCGGTGCAGTCGGCGAACGCATCGATGCGCGATTGCGGCACCGGCACCCAGGCGGAGGTGCCGATGGGCTGGCCGACGAAGTCTTTCAGGTTGTCGAAGGTGAGGGCGGCTGTGGTCACGGCGGGCTCCATGCAATGTCGCTGCATGGTGCCTCGCACGGCGCGTGCGCGGGGCCGCCCGGCATGCAGGCTTTTCATCTGGCGCATGCGAAGTTCTGATGCGGCCAGCGATGCCGCGCTGGCTCAGCTCGCGTGCCGCACGAAAAGATCGAGCACGCGTTCGTTCATCGTTCGCGGCACCTTGCCCGTCACCGCGACTGCGGCCTTCGTCGACAGCATCGTCGCGAACACCTGGCGCACCGCGTCCGGCGTCACCGCGTCCACGCTGGCCAGCCACTCGGCCCGCGAGCGCAAGCGCCTGTGCACGAACAGATCCTGCGCCGCACCCTCGATGCCGCGTGCCGGGCGTTCGATCAGGTCGAGGCTGCGCACGGCCAGTTGATTGCGCGCGCGTTGCAGCGCTGCCGGGGCGATCGACGCCGCGTGATCGGCCAGCAATCGGGCCACGGCGGTGAGGAAAGGCAGCGCATGTTCGGGCGCGGTGGACGCGTCGATGACGAACTGCCCCGAGGCCGCGGTCAGATCCGCCGTGCAGCCGGTGTAGTAGGCAAGGCCCCGGCGCTCGCGGATCTCGTCCATCAGCGGCGAACTCATGCCCTCGCCGAACAGGGCCGCCGCAACGACGCTCGCGGCGTGCGGGCCGGCGAGGCTCGGTGCGGGGAAGCCGAGCACGATGTGCGTCTGCGTGCTTCCGGGCAGGCGTCGCGACGCGAAGCCGCCGACGTACCGCGTCGGCTCGATGTGGTTCGCCGCGCCGCCCGGCATCGCACCGAACGCGGCTTCCGCCTCGCGCGCGACAGCGGCTGGGTCGATGTTTCCCGCCACGCCGAGCACGACGTTGCTGCCCGTGTACAGCCGCTCGACGAAAGCGAGCAGGTCGTCGCGCGTGATGCGCTCGATGCTGTGGCGCGTGCCGACGATGGGCTGCGCGATCGGGTGCGTGCCGAAGCACAGCGTGTCGAACAGCTTGTTGGCGATCTCCACGCCGTCGTCTTCTTCCTCGGCCATCTCCTGCAGGATCACCCGGCGCTCGTTCGCCAGTTCGTCTGCGGGAAAAGTGCTGTTGCGCACGATGTCGCCGAGCATGCGCACGAAGGCGAGCGCGTCACGCGCGAGGCCACGCATGTGGAAGGCCGTGTGGTCGCGGTCGGTGTGCGCGTTGACCTCGGCGCCGAGCTGCTCCGCGTCGAGGTTGATCTGCTGACAGGTGCGCGTCGCCGTGCCCTTGAAGGCCATGTGCTCGACGAGATGGCTGATGCCGTTCAGCCGGGCACTTTCGTGACCGCTTCCCGCACGGACGAAGACGCTGGCGCTGACGCTGTCCAGGTGCGGCAGTCGCATGGCGACGACGCGAACGCCGTTGGGCAGGGTGGTGACGGTGGTGTCATGTTTCAAAGGGGTGTCCGTCATGGGTCTCGTCGGTCGGCCGGGCGCCAGTGTCTGCCGCCGATGCTTGGCGCGGCTACTGCCGAGCAGGGCCTGTCAGCTTGCTTGGCAATTGTCCGGTGGGTGGTGCGCCGGCGCCGCCGAGCAAGGCTGGCAATATTCGCAACCAAGAATCATGGGAGACGCCGGGATGAATCTCTTCGAGTTGCAGGCCGAGTTGCGCCACTTTGCAGCGGAACGCGACTGGCAGTCGTTCCACACGCCGAAGAACCTTTCGACCGCATTGATGGTCGAGGCGGCCGAGCTGGCGGAAATCTTTCAGTGGGCGACGCCTGAAGAGTCGCGGCTTGCACACCAGGATGCGAGGTCCAAGGAGCGTATCGGCGAAGAGGTTGCGGATGTGTTGCTCTACCTGCTCCAGGTGGCGGACCACAGCGAGATCGACCTTGCGCAAGCGGTCAAGTCCAAGTTGGCGCGCAACGCAATGAAGTACCCGGCGAAGCAGACGATCGTGCGGGTCTCGTCGGTTCGCGCCTCAGCGCCGGGCACGCATGTCTTGCTCGACTACGAGAACGTCCAGCCGACCGAGACCGAGCTGCGGGCCAAGGTGCCGGATGTGAGCCAGCTGTGGGTATTTCATGGGCCGCACCAGCGGCAGGTCGAGCAGCGGTTTGCCTCTTTCGGTGCCAAGGTGACGGCGGTGCCGATCAGCAAGACCGGGAACAACGCGCTTGACTTCCATCTCACGTTCTACGTGGGCTACATCGCCGCGCGGAACCCGGCTTCGGCCATCGTCGTCGTGGCGAACGACAAGGGTTATGAGCCCATGCTGGCGCATGCCAGGGCGATGGGGTTCGCCGTACGTCAGGTCGGACATGGCCAGGCCAAGTCTCTGGCCAAGACGGCGGCTGCAAAGAAGGCTCCGGGAAAGAAGGCCGATGTCCAGCAGCCTGCGGTCAAGCGGGTGGCCACCAAGAAGGCTGTGGCCAAGAAGGCCACGGCCACGCCAGGGGTCAAGAAGGCTGCCCCGGCCAAGCCGGCGAACCCGAAGTTGACCCGTCAGGCAGCAGGCAAGGAGGTCACGGCGGCCGGGACAGTCGCCGCCGCTGACGTGCCCGGCTCGCCGTTGCCGCCACCGGTTGCATCGGCGACAGTGTCTGCAGACTCGCTCAAGAAGATCACTGACAACCTGCGGAACATGGGTGACAAGCGGCCGGTGAAGCCTGCGTCGTTGCGGCGGGCGCTGAAGTCGTTCCTTGGCGCGGAGACAGCAGACCAGTCGATCGAGGTGGCACTTGGCAACCTGTTCGCAGCCGGCGTGGCGTCGGTCGGCGCGAAGGGCGACGTGACGTACCCCGCGTTCGCGAACCAAGCGGGCGCTGTCGCTGAAACGGAGTGATGCGGCTCAGCCGATCGGAGTGACGCGCAGACTCGCTGCGGCCGACCTCGCACGACACGGAGCGGTCCTTGGTAGGGAGCGTTCTACTGACTGATCTACTGACTTGACCGTGTTTCGGGCCAGAAAGGACAAAGGCCTTAGCAGCTTGCGCCGCCAAGGCCTTGTCACGTCTTCTGTTCTTTGGCTCCCCGACCTGGGCTCGAACCAGGGACCTACGGATTAACAGTCCGGCGCTCTACCAACTGAGCTATCGAGGAACAGAGCCGCAGATTATAGCGTGGCTTCTTCGGCCGCTTACAGGGCCGCTTCCACGGAGATGCGGAACGTGCGCGGGGCGAGCGGGTAGAGGTAGACGTGCTCGAACTGGTAGGGCGACTCGCGCCAGGCGCGCTTGTCGGTCACGTTGTCGATGCCGGCGCGCCAGGTCAGCTCGGTGCCGGCCGCCTTGTGGCGGTGCACGAGGCCCAGGTCGAGCCGCGTCCATGATGGGATGCGCACGCTGTCGTTGTCGGGCAGCAGCGTTCGGTCGCCCTCGTGCACCAGTGCGCCGATGAGCCGCAGACCCGGCAACGCCGCGACGCGGTAGCTGGCGTGCAGCTTCAAGGTCTGCTCGGGCACGTTGGGTGGGCGGCGGCCGTTGAGCGCGGCATCGGCGCTGCCGCGGCGCTCGGCGTTCTGCCACAGGGCGCTGGCCGCGAGCGTCCAGGCGTCGATGCGCCAGGTGGCACCGGCTTCGAGGCCGCGGTGGTGCGCCTCGCCGTCGATCGCCTGCGTGCAGCTGCCCGGCGTGGTGTCGTCTGCGCAGTTGGCGCCGATGCCGCCGCTGGCGGGGCGGGTGATGTCGAACCAGGCGAGCTGCCAGTCGAGCGTGGGCGTGTCGGCCTTGATGCCGATCTCGAACTGGCGGCTCTTCAGCGCGGGCAGCGGCTCGCCGGCATTGGCGTAGCGGGCGCGATTCGGTGCCACGTCCGATTCGATGCCCTGGCCCCAGCTCGCGTACACCATGTGCCGCGGCGTGAGCGTGTGGCTGAGCGCCAGCCAGGGCGTGGTGACGGACTGGGAGTAGTCGGTCGGGCGCGAGCCGTCGGTGCGCACGCTGGCGCGGTCCAGCCGCGTGTGACGCAGGCCCGCCCACGCACTCCAACGTTCGTTCAGACGAATCGCATCGCGCACGTACAGCTCGGTGGAGCGTTCGGTGCGCAGGGTGTTCTCTTCGGTCAGCGCCGGTGCGGCGGGCACGACGGCGGTGCCGTCGGTAGGGCCTGTACCGGCGTAGTTATAGGCCTGCCGCGGCGGACGGCCGCGGTAGCGGCTGAACAGCACGCCGGCGGTCAGGGCGTGCTGCAGCCCACCGGTGGCGAAGCTGCCGTCGACGTTCAGATCGAGTGCGTCGCTGCGGCGGCGTTCGTTCTCGCTGCGGTAGTCGTAGAAATCGACCGTGCCGTCGCTGCAGAAGCGGTCGTAGTTGCCTTCGGCGCCGCAGCCGAAGGGAAAGGCCATGCGGTCGTCCATGCGCAGGCGCTGCGTCATGGCGTGCGCGGTGAAGCGCCAGTTCTCGTTGATGCGCTGGCGCAGGCGAAGCGAGGCGGTGTGGCTTTCCAGTTCGACCGGCAGCGACCACGGCTGGTTGTTGAGGTTGATGCGCGGATCGACCGGCGCCGGCACGTTGTTGCCGTGCATGCTGAAGCCGGCCTGGCTCGGTTGGCTCTGACGGCTGGTTTCGATCTCGGCTTCGATCAGCGTGTCGGATGAAACGCGCCAGTCGCCGGCGAGCGCGAAGAGATGGCGTCGGCCTTCGGAATCGCGCAGCGGCGGATCGAGGTGCTCGACGGCAGCGTTCAGGCGCAGGCCGAACGCATCGTTCACGCCGAATCGGTCGCCGATGTCGACCGCCGCACCGAACGTGTGACTGCTGCGAAAGCCGAGGCTGGCCGAGCGCACGCGGCCTTCGGGGCGCTTGACGACGAGGTTGACCAGGCCGCCCGGCGCGCTGGTGCCGGCCTGGATGCCGCTCGTGCCCTTGAGCAACTCGATCGCTTCCTTGTTCTCCAGCGGAATCACCGTTTCGGCGTTGATCGGCAGTCCATCGCGGCGGTAGTTGAAGCGGTTGTCGAGTGTGAAGCCGCGAACGCTCAGGTACTGCCAGTAGCCGTTGGCGTTGTAGGCGTCGCTCACCGAGGCGTCGAGCGAGGTGAGTGCCGCAATCGACGTGGCGCCCATGTCTTCCAGCGATTCACTGTCGTGCACGCTGGCCTGGAAGGGCGATTTGGCGAGCGGCGTGTTGCCGAAGCCGCCGATGCTGACGGGCGGCGAACTGGGCGCGGTCACGGTGACCGGTGCCAGGGTGGTGGTCTGCGCGCAGACCGACGATGCTGCCAGCCATGCGGCGGCGGCGATGGGAGAGAAGAAGAAGGTTCGGGTGGTTGCCATCGTGATGCTCATGAAGCGATGGCAGGTCGGCGTGCCGCGGCCCGAAGACGTCGAGCCGCTGCTTGCTTCCCTGCGCGAGGATTACCTCAGTCAGGTTCAAAGGGACTCTCTCAGTCGAACGTGTGTCCACGTTCAACACCCCTAGCGAGTGCTGCGCAGTACGCGCAGCGGTGCGGATTATCTGTCGATTCCCGGAGCCGCGCGCAATGCTCTGCAACGCGCGGCGCTTCGATACCTCAGCGCGAACGGTTTCAGGCGAACGGTGGTGGACGCCGCACGAGCGAAGCGCAGTGCCCCCTCAAGCAACACCCGCGGGTCCGGCTCTGCCGGTCCGCCAGGTGGCGCCCCTTGGGGGCAGGAGCGAAGCGACTGGGGGGCTCAATCAAACGTCGGCGTCTCGACGCCCAGCACCTTGTGCAGCTTCGGGCTGGTGGTCGTGTACTGCAGGTGGATGCGCTTGTCCGGAAAAACGAAGGGCGCTGCCGCAAAGGCCGCGAGCGCCGCTTCGTGGAAGCCCGAAAGAATGAGCTTCTTCTTGCCCGCATAGGTGTTCACGTCGCCCACCGCAAAGATGCCCGGCACGTTGGTCTCGAACTTCTCGGTGTCGACGCTGATCTGCTTGCGCTCCAGATCCAGCCCCCATTCGGCGATGGGTCCGAGCTTGGGGCTCAGGCCGAAGAAGACGAGCAGCATGTCGAGCGGCATGAGGCGCGTGACGCCGTCGCTGCCGGTGACCTTCACCTGCGTGAGCTTGCCATTCGCCTCTTCGATGCCGGTGATCTGGCCGACCACGAACTGCATCTCGTAGGCCTCGCACAGCTCGCGCATCTTGGCCACGCTCGCAGGTGCGGCCTTGAAGCCGTCGCGGCGGTGCAGCAGGATGACGCTTTCGGCCTTGTTCGGGCCGTCCTGCACGAAGTTGAGCGTCCAGTCGAGCGCGCTGTCGCCGCCGCCCACGATCACGAGATTCTTGCCGGCGAACTGCGCCGGGTTCTTCACGCGGTAGAAGAGCTGGCTGTCGAGGTACTTGTCGAGCCCGTCGACTTTCAGCAGGCGCGGCTGGAATGAACCCACGCCGCCGGCGATGAACACCGTCTTGGTGAGAAAGCGCGTGCCCTTGGAGGTCTCGACATGGAAGCGGCCGTCTTCGCGCTTGTCGACCACCGTCACTTCCTGGCCGAGGTGAAAGGTGGCGCCGAAGGGCTCGATCTGCTTGAGCAGGTTGTCGGTGAGTTCGCGGCCGGTGCACACCGGCACGGCCGGGATGTCGTAGATCGGCTTGTCGGGGTAGAGCTCGATGCACTGGCCGCCAGGGTAGGCGAGCGAATCGATGACGTGGGCCTTGATCTCGAGCAGCCCCAGCTCGAACACCTGGAACAGGCCGACCGGGCCGGCGCCGACGATGACCGCATCCGTCTCGATGGGGCCGTCATGCGATTGAGCCGTGTTCGATATCTCGGCGTTGGCCTTCGGTTCCATGGTGTCGTCTTCGGTGGTGGCGGCGGCCGGCGAATGCGCGCTGCCTTGAGCGATTTACTTGATCAGTTCGGGCAGCTTGCCGTCGCGGTCTTTCCATTCGTCGGCATCGGGCAGCGCGGGCTTGCGCTTGGTGATGCTCGGCCAATTCTTCGACAGCTCCACGTTGAGCGCGATCATGTGCTGCTGGTCACCGGGCACGTCCTCCTCCGGCATGATGGCGTTCACCGGGCACTCCGGGATGCACACCGCGCAGTCGATGCACTCGTCGGGGTCGATGCTCAGGAAGTTCGGGCCTTCGCGGAAGCAGTCGACGGGGCACACGTCCACACAGTCGGTGTACTTGCAGCGGATGCACGATTCGGTGACGACATGGGTCATGACGCGGGGCTCTGATCTGGGTTGGGAAAGAGGTTTCGGCTCGGCAAGGCGAACCAGGAATTTTAGGGCTTGAGGGTTTCTACCCGTCCTTGAGCCGCGTCAATCGGCGGGGCGTGAAGGGCGGTGGTCGCGCCGGCGCCGACCGTCACCACGGTCGGGCGTCCGGCGTGCAGCAGGCTGGCTTCCGGCAGCGTTGCGACGGTGTGGTCGCTATGCAGTTGGTCGGGCCAACCGGCGCGGGACACCACGCTGACGGCTGTCGATTCGGCCCAGCCCACCGCGATGAGTTGCTGCGCCAGGGCAACCAGTTGCCGGCCGGCCATGTAGAACACCTCGGTATCGGCCGTGCGTGCCGCGTGCAGGGCGCCGCTGCGCGTCATGGCGGTGGTGAGGCTCACGCTGCGGCCGGTGCCGCGGCGCGTGAGCGGGCGCTGCGTGGCTGCGGCCGCCGCCAGTGCGGCGGTGACGCCCGGCACCACGTCGCACTCGATGCCGATGGCCGCGAGCGCCGCGAGTTCTTCCTCCAGCCGGCCGAAGACGCTCGGGTCGCCGCCCTTCAGGCGCACGACGATGCCGACCTCGCGCGCATGCTTGACCAGCAGCGCGTTGATCGTGGCCTGGCGCGTGCTGTCCTCGAACCCGCGCTTGCCGACGTCGATCCAGCGCGCCTGCGGCGCCAGATCGCGCAGCGACGAGTCGGCGAGCGCGTCGGCCAGCACCACGCGCGCTTCGCCAAGCAGCCGTGCGCCGCGCATCGTGATGAGATCGGCCGCACCCGGCCCGGCACCGATGAAGAAGACGCGCCCCATGCCAGCGTCGAAGCTCAGGCCGCCTCGCCCACCAGCAGCGCGCCGCTGGTGCGGTTGGATGCCGGGTCGACGACGATGAGCGCACCGCCGACGCGGTTGGCCTCGTAGGCTTCCACCGGCAGCGCAGCCTGCGTCTGGATGGTCACGCGGCCGATCTCGTTGACGCCGAGCTGGTGCGCGGCGATGCCTTGCAGCGTGTGGATGTCGAGCCGGCTCTGGATGCCGGTGATGCGTGCCTGCACCCAGCGGTGGCCGTGGCGCACCCAGTATTTGCGCCCGACGATGGCCGGTTCGGTGTCCAGCCAGGCGAGCGTCGCGTTGAACTCCTGCACCGGATTCGCGGCCTCGGGCGTGGTGATCCAGTCGCCGCGCGAGACATCGACCTGGCGGTCGAGCACGACGCCGGCCGACTGGCCCGCCTCGCAGCCGGCGACCGTCGATCCGGCGTGGCGCACTTCGGCCACGATGGCGGTTTCGCCGCTCGGCAGGATCTGCACGCTGTCGCCCGCCTTCACGCTGCCGTGGGCGATGCGGCCCCACAGCACGCGCGGCAGGTGGCCGGCGCCGTCGCCGTTCTTGCCGGGCTCGCGGGCGACGTACTGCACCGGAATCAGCAGGCTGCCGTCGTGGCGCTCGTCGGTGACGGGCAGCGATTCGAGCACCTGCAGCAAGGTCGGGCCGGCGTACCACGGCCAGTTGGCCGAGGGCGTGGCCACGTTGTCGCCACGCAGGGCCGAGACAGGCACGATGCCGCGCACGCTGATGCGTGCCTGGTCGGCAAAAGCGTTCAGCGCGCGCGACACGGCCTCGAACGCGGCTTGCGTGCCGACCTCGATGGCGTCGAGCTTGTTCACCGCGAACACGATGCTGGGCACACGCAGCAGGTGCGCGAGCAGCGAGTGGCGGCGCGTCTGCGGCAGCAGCGTCACCGCGTCCTGCGTGAGGTCAAGCTTGGTGATGTCGACCAGCACCACGGCGGCGTCGCTGCCGGCGGCGGCCGTCACCATGTTGCGGGTGTACTGCTCATGGCCGGGTGCGTCGGCAATGATGAACTTGCGGCGCTTGGTGGCGAAGTAGCGGTAGGCCACGTCGATGGTGATGCCCTGTTCGCGCTCGGCCTCCAGGCCGTCGGTGAGCAGCGACAGGTCGACCGGCGCGCCGGCCGCGCGCTTCTCGAGTGCGTCGATCTGGTCGGCGAGGATGGCGCGGCTGTCGAACAGCAGGCGGCCGATCAGCGTGCTCTTGCCGTCGTCGACGCTGCCGGCGGTGAGAAAGCGCAGCGCCTTGTGGGCGAGTTCTTCGCTGCAGTCGAGGTGACCGGTTTCGGGATGGCTGGTGTCGAAATGAGCGCTCATCAGAAATAGCCTTCCTTCTTGCGCCGCTCCATCGAGGCATCCGAGGTGCGGTCGTCCATGCGGGTGGCGCCGCGTTCGCTCACGGTCACCTGCAGCGTCTCGGCGACGATGTCGACGGCGTTGGTCGCATCGCTTTCCACCGGGCAGGTGCAGGTCATGTCGCCGACGGTGCGAAAGCGCACCTGCGCGGTCTCCACCGTCTCGCCGGCGGCGGGCGGCGTCACGTCGGTCAGCGGCACCAGCAGACCCTTGCGGCGGATCACCGAGCGTTCGTGCGTGTAGTAGAGATCGGGCAGCGGAATGTTCTCGCGTGCGATGTAGAGCCACACGTCGAGTTCGGTCCAGTTGCTGATCGGGAAGGTGCGGAAGTGCTCGCCCGGCTTGATGCGGGTGTTGAACAGGTTCCACAGCTCGGGCCGCTGTTCCTTGGGCTGCCATTGGCCGAAGCTGTCGCGGTGGCTGAAGATGCGTTCCTTGGCGCGCGCCTTCTCCTCGTCGCGCCGCGCGCCGCCCATGAGGCAGTCGAAACGGTTGTCCTCGATGGCTTCGAGCAGCGTCACCGTCTGGTGGCCGTTGCGCGATTCGAGCGGATGCGACAGGCGCACGGTGCCGCGCGTGATCGAGTCTTCGAGGTGGCCAACGACGAGGCGCTCGCCGATCTCGGCGATGCGGCGGTCGCGAAACTCGATCACCTCGGGGAAGTTGTGGCCTGTGTCCACGTGCAGCAGCGGGAACGGCAACCGGCCCTCGAAGCGCGGGCGCTCGCCGGCGGCAGACAGCCTCTTCTTGAACGCTTTCTCCGCGAGGTGCAGCACCACGCACGAATCCTTGCCGCTGGAGAACAGCAGCGCCGGGCGCTCGAAGGCGCCGGCCACCTCGCGCAGGATGAAGATGGCTTCTTCTTCCAGCGCATCGAGGTGGCGGGTGTCCAGCTCGGGCAGGAGCTGGTCGATCTTCAGCGGGGCGTTCATCCGTGGGCTCCGATCATCGAGACGGCGGGGGCTTCCTTCACATGCAGGCCGCATTCCTTGGCGGTCTCGTCTTCCCACCACCAGCGGCCGGCGCGGAAGTCTTCGCCGACGGCAATGGCGCGCGTGCAGGGTGCGCAGCCGATGCTGGGCATGAACTCGTCGTGCAGGGGGTTGTAGGGCACGTCGTGGTGTTCGATGTAGTGCCACACGTCGGCCCAGCTCCAGTCGGCAAGCGGGTTGAACTTGGTGCGGCCCTTGTCGTCGGCTTCGCTGAAGGGCACGGCGCCGCGGTTGTTCGACTGCTCGCGGCGCAGGCCCGTGACCCAGGCGCTGCGCCCGGCCAGCATGCGCGCGAGCGGCTCCATCTTGCGGATGTGGCAGCAGGCCTTGCGCAGTTCGAGGCTGCGGTACATGGCGTCGTCGCCATTGGCCTTGACGAAGTGCACCACCGATTCGGCGACGGGGCGGAACACCTCGACCGCCAAGCCGTAGCGTTCTTCGATGCGCGGGATGAGCGCGAGCGTCTCGTCGTGCAGCTTGCCGGTGTCCAGCGTGGCCACGGCAATGGGCAGACGGTGGCGCGCGATCAGGTCGGTGACCACCATGTCCTCGGCCCCGAGGCTGGTGGACTGCACCACCTGGCCGGTGTGCGCCGCGGCGGCGTCCCGCAGCACCTGCAGGGCGCTTGCCACGCGCTCGTCATGGCCCTCGGTCGCGCGGGCGTACAGGCCGATCGCGTTCATGTTGACCCCTCGTCCGATGAATACATCGGCCGGTCCCCCGAAGGGACGCGGGCCGGCTTGGGAGCGGCCCGGCGCTCGGCCCGCCGGCAGCTTGACGGGAGGTGTCTCATGCGGTGGCCTCGCGCGCGAAACGTATGCGCGGTTGATGGACATCGGCCTGGTAGAAGACCGGGAAGCGGTTGAGCATGCGCTGCGCCGTCTCGATGCTCTCGCCGGCGCGCAGCGCCACGGCGTCGAAGCCGGTGCGGTAGAGCTGCGCCGACATGTCGGGAATCACCTCGCCGATGGCGCGCAACTCGCCGGCGTAGCCGTGGCGCACCCGCAGCAGGCGCGCCTGGCTGTAGGCGCGGCCGTCGGTCCACTTGGGGTAGTGCAGGGCGACCAGCGCGAGGCGGGGCAGGTCGAGCAGCAGTTCCTTCACGTTGGCGTCGTTCGGGAACACCACGCCGACGCCCAAGCCCTGCGGCCACTCGTCGCGCACGGCCAGCCACTGCGCCCAGGTGAGCAGCAGTCGATCGCGGGGTGCCACGGGCTGATCGTCGGGCACGCGTGCCCAGGTGTCGTTGTTGGCGGTGATGAACTGCAGGGAACGCTCGGTCATGCCGCCACCGCCTTCTCTTCGACGGCATGGCGAGCGGCGTTGGCCGCCTGCTTGAACGGGTCGACGCCCACGCGGTGGAAGGTGTCGATGAAGCGTTCGCCGCCGGTGCGCTGCGCGCGGTAGGCGTCGATCAGCGCTTCCACCACATCGGGCACCTCGGCGACCGTGAAGGCCGGACCGATCACCTTGCCCGGCGTGGCCTTGCCGTTGTTCAGCGAACCGTCCGAGCCGCCCAGCGTGATCTGGTACCACTCGTCGCCGTCCTTGTCGACGCCGAGCACGCCGATGTGGCCGCTGTGGTGGTGGCCGCAGGAGTTGATGCAGCCGCTGATGTTGAGCGCGATGTCGCCGATGTCGTAGAGCTCGTCGAGGTCGTCGAAGCGCTCGGTGATGCTGGCCGAGACGGGAATCGAGCGCGCGTTGGCGAGCGAGCACACGTCGCCGCCGGGGCAGCAGATCATGTCGGTGAGCAGGCCGATGTTGGGCGTGGCGAAGCTCGCGTCGCGCGCCGCTTGCCACAGCGCATAGAGGGCGGCCTCGCGCACCCAGGGCAGCACCAGGTTCTGCTGGTGCGTGACGCGCAACTCGCCGGCGCTGTAGCGGTCGGCGAGATCCGCGGCCAGTTCCATCTGCGTGTCGGTCACGTCGCCCGGCGCCTGGCCGGCGCGCTTGAGCGACAGCGTCACGCTGCGGTAGCCGTTCAGCCGATGTGCATGCACGTTGCGCTCGAGCCAGCGCGTGTAGCCGAGCGGCGCGCCCTGCACGGGTGCGGATTGCGGTGAGCCGGCGGGCAGCGGGCTCACGCCCTCGGGCAGCTGGAAGTAGGCCGACACGCGGTCCAGTTCGGCCTGGGTGATGAGCGGGGCCACGCCGTCGCCGTCGTTCTCGATCAGCGCAGCGAACTCCTCTTCGACCTCCTGCACGAACTTCGCGCCCATTGCCTTGACGATGATCTTGATGCGCGCCTTCCAGATGTTGTCGCGGCGGCCGTACTCGTTGTAGACGCGCAGGATGGCTTCGAGGTAGGTGAGCAACTGCGGCCAGGGCAGGAACTCACGGATCACCACGCCGTTGATCGGCGTGCGGCCCATGCCGCCGCCCACCAGCACCTGGAAGCCCAGTTCGCCGGCTTCGTTGTGCACGAGCTGCAGGCCGACGTCGTACCAGCCGATGGCGGCGCGGTCTTCGCGCGAGCCGTTGACGGCGATCTTGAACTTGCGCGGCAGCGCGGCGAACTCGGGGTGCAGGCTCGACCACTGGCGCATGATTTCGCAGAAGGGGCGCGGGTCGGCCAGTTCGTCGGCCGCCACGCCGGCGAAGGCGTCGGCCGTGATGTTGCGGATGCAGTTCCCGCAGGTCTGGATGCCGTGCATGCTGACTTCGGCCAGCTCGTCCATCACGTCGGCGGCGCGGTCCAGCGGAATCCAGTTGTATTGCAGGTTGGTGCGCGTGGTGAAGTGGCCATACCCGCGGTCGTATTTGCGCGCGATGCTGGCCAGCGTGCGCAGCTGCCGGCTGCTCAGCTCGCCATAGGGCACGGCGATGCGCGCCATGGGCGCGTGGCGCTGCACGTACCAGCCGTTCTGGCGGCGCATGTGGCCGAAGTCGTCGCCGCTCAACTCGCCGGCCAGGTGGCGCTCCAACTGGTCGCGAAACTGTGCCGCGCGGTCCTTGACGAACTGGGTGTCGAACTCGGTGTATTGGTACATCGTCTGTTCTCGCTTGATCGCGTCGGGCATCGGCGCGCCATCAGTCGCCGGGCGTGCTGATGCGTGGAAACGCGGCACTCTAGGCTCCGGTGATAGATATGCGAAGAACAGAATCGGCGGATATATATGCCCGGGGCGCATATGCGAGCCCGAGCCGAATCGACGCGCAAGAACAGCGCGCGCAATAAAAAAGGCCCGGTCGAAACCGGGCCTTGAAGGTACCTAGAAACTACAAGAGGTACCGAGGAGACAACCTTTCAGAGAAGGCCGCGACAACTGCTTGCGGCATTTGTCAGATGGCGGCCGACCCCCTGGAAGTTCAAGTGCGTGTGATTCAGGCGGCTGCCGTGGCGCGCTTGCCGCGGGTGGCGGCTTGCGTGGCCTTGACGGCGGTCGAGGTCACGGCCTGGAAGTTGGCTTCCGCCACTTCCGCGGCTTGCTTGCTCGCCTTGTGCACGGTTTCGTAGGCGTTGTTGGCAGCGGCCAGGGCCGACTTCACCAGCGCCACGGCGTTTTCGGTGCCGGCAGGCGCGTTCTTCACGGCGCTGTCGATCACGGCCGAGAACTTCTGTTGCGCTTCGGCCGAGGTTTCTTCGGCCACGCGGTTGACTTCGGCGCTCGTGGAAGCGGCGATGTCATACAGATGGCGGCTGTAGGCAGCGGCCTTCTCGGCGGTCGGCTGCAGCAGGGCGGCCTGCAGGGCCACCAGTTCCTGCGCGTCCTTGACGGACAGCGCGGCACGGGTGTTCTCGGCGGCTTCGCCGATGGCGGCCTTGGCGACTTGCAGGTTCAGCTCGACGAGCTTTTCCACACCTTCGAAGGCCTTGTTGGTCAGGCCGAAGAGGGTTTCGATGTTGGCCTTGTGGGCGGCGAGCAATTGGTCGGGGGTCAGCATGTGCATTTCTCCATTGATAAAGACTGGAAGGCTTGGCACAGATGTTTTGCTGCACTGCACCATGACCTGAAGTATAGAGGCGGGAGATGACAAATCAAGCGTTTCATGCTGCATTGCAGCAATCTAGGGTGCTTCCTCTAGCGTTGCCCGCGTCGCGCGGTCACGTCGTGCACGTGTACGTCGATCGCGCGACGCGCCGACCGGCCGCGCTGCCGCAGACGCTGCGTCAGGTGCTGCACCGACTGCTTTGAACGCGGCGCGCACGGAGAATGCGCCGATGACTACACCACGACCGACCTCGGCGCGCGCCTGCGCCATCGCGGCCTGCGCTCTGGCCGCGCTTCTTCCCACCGCTGCGCACGCTGCCGAGATCGACGGCGCCGCGCTCTCCGCCTGGTGGGGCCTGCCCTTCGCTGGCCTGCTGCTGTCGATCGCGCTGATGCCCTTGCTGTTCACGCACTTGTGGCATCACCACTACGGCAAGGTGACGATGGCGTGGGCCGCGGCCTTTCTCGTGCCCTTCGCCGTGATCTACGGCCCGGCGGCGGCGGCCAGCGGGTTTCTTCACGCGCTGGTGGCCGAGTACATCCCGTTCATTGTGCTGCTGACCACGCTGTTCATCGTGGCCGGCGGCATCTACATCAGCGGCAACCTGCGCGGCAGCCCGGGCCTGAACGTGGCAATGCTCGCCATCGGCGCGGTGCTCGCGAGCTTCATGGGAACCACGGGCGCCTCGATGCTGATGATCCGCCCAATGATTCGCGCCAACGACCACCGCAAGAACGTGGCGCACATCGTGGTGTTCTTCATCTTCATCGTGTCCAACGCCGGCGGCTCGCTCACGCCGCTGGGGGACCCGCCGCTGTTCCTCGGCTTCCTGAAGGGTGTCGACTTCTTCTGGACGGCCTCGCATATCTTTCCCGAGACGCTGTTCATGATCGGCGCGCTGCTGGTCATCTTTTACGTGCTGGACACATGGCGCTACCGCAGCGAAGGCGTCATGCCGGTCGATCCGACGCCCGACACGCCGCGCGGCATCGGCTTCGAGGGGCGCATCAATTTCCTGCTGCTCGGCGGCGTGATCGCGCTGGTGCTGCTGAGCGGCTTCTGGAAGTCGGGCGTCACGTTCAGCGTGGCCGGTGCCGACGTGACGTGGGCGGCGCTGGTGCGCGATCTCGGCCTCGTCACACTGTGCATCGCCTCGCTGCGGCTCACGCCGGGCAGCGCGCGGGAACAGAACCAGTTCTCCTGGGGGCCGATCGCCGAGGTGGCGAAGCTCTTCGCAGGCATCTTTCTCACCATCATTCCGGTGATCGCCATGCTGCGCGCCGGCGTGGACGGGCCGTTCGGCGCCGTCGTCGCGGCGGTGACGGGACCGGACGGCCAGCCGATTCCGGCGATGTACTTCTGGGCCAGCGGCGTGCTGTCGTCCTTTCTGGACAACGCGCCGACCTATCTCGTGTTCTTCAACACCGCGGGCGGCGATCCGCAGGTGCTGATGACCGAACTCGCCACCACGCTGGCCGCCATCTCGGCCGGCTCGGTGTTCATGGGTGCCAACACCTACATCGGCAACGCGCCCAACCTCATGGTCAAGGCCATCGCCGAAGAGCGCGGCGTGCGCATGCCCAGCTTCTTCGGCTACATGCTGTGGTCGGTGGGCATCCTGGTGCCGCTGTTCGTGGTGATGACCTTCATCTGGCTGCTGTAAAGGAGAAATCGAATGAAACCGAGCGTGGTGGTGGCGAGAGCCGTGTTCCCCGAGGTGCTGGCGCGCCTGCGCGAGCACTTCGAGGTGGAAGCGAACGAGGACGACCGCGTGTGGTCCAAGGCCGAGCTGAGCGAGCGCCTGCGCGGCAAGCAGGGCGCCTTCATCAGCGGCAGCGAGCGCATCGACGCCGAGGTGCTGGACGCCAACCCCGAGCTGCGCGCGGTGTGCAACATGGCGGTGGGCTACAACAACATCGACGTGGCCGCCTGCACCGAGCGCGGCGTGCTCTGCAGCAACACGCCCGACGTGCTGACCGAGACCACCGCCGATTTCGGCTTCGCGCTGATGATGGCGGCGGCGCGGCGCATGGCCGAGGCGGAACACGCGCTGCGCCGCGGCGAATGGACCAAGTGGTCCTACGACATGTTCACCGGCTCCGATGTGCACGGCGCGACGCTCGGCATCCTCGGCATGGGCCGCATCGGCCAGGCGATCGCGCGCCGCGGCGCGCACGGCTTCGGCATGCGGGTGATCTACCACAACCGCTCGCGTCTCGCGCCCGACATCGAGACGCGCTGCCTCGCCACGCTGGTGAGCAAGGAGACGCTGCTGGGCGAGGCCGATCACCTGGTGATCGTGGTGCCGTATTCGCCGGCATCGCATCACGCGATCGGTGAGGCCGAGCTGGCGCTGATGAAGCCGAGCGCCACGCTCACCAACATTGCGCGCGGTGGCGTGGTCGACGATGCGGCCTTGGCGAAAGCGCTCGCCGCACGGCGCATCGCCGCAGCGGCGCTCGACGTGTTCGAGGGCGAACCGTCGGTCCATCCGGATCTGCTGAAAGTGCCCAACGTCGTGCTCACGCCGCACATCGCCAGCGCCACGGTCGCCACGCGGCGCGCGATGGCCGATCTGGCGGCCGACAACCTGATCGCCGCGCTTGGCTGCGGACCGAATGCCGGGCGGCCACCGACGCCGATCAACGCCGCGTTGCTGGCGCCCGGCGCCTGAGGCACGAACGGATGAGGCGCGCACGGCATCTGTTCTCGATCGCGCTGGCGTTCTTTCTCCTGATTGCGGGCTTCGCTCGCGCGGCATGGGCCGAGCCGGTCGTCGTTGGCTCCAAGCGCTTCACCGAGTCGTACATCCTCGGCGAGATCGTGCGCGAGACCTTCGTGCGCGGCGGCGTCGAGGCCGTTCACACGCAAGGCTTGGGCAATACCGGCATCCTCGAGCAGGCGCTGGCCACCGGGGCCATCGACGTCTACCCCGAGTACACCGGCACCATCGTGCGCGAGCTGCTCAAGCGCACGCCGCCGCCTGGTGCACCGGCACCTTCGCTCGACCAGCTCAACGAATGGCTGGCGCCGCGTGGGCTGAAGGTGGCGGTGCCGCTCGGCTTCAACAACACCTATGCGCTGGCGATGACCGAAGCGCGGGCTGAGGCGCTGGGCATCCACCGCGTCTCGGATCTGCAGCAGGCCGCCGCGGAACTGCGCTTCGGCCTGTCGCATGAATTTCTTGCGCGGGCCGACGGCTGGCCGGCGCTGGCCGCGGCTTATGGCTTGCCGCAGAAGCCGACCGGCCTCGACCATGGGCTGGCCTACGACGCGCTCACTGCCGGCACTGTCGACCTCATCGACATCTACTCCACCGATGCGAAGGTGGGCCGGCTCGGTCTGCGCGTGCTGGAAGACGACCGTGGCTTCTTCCCGGCCTATGACGCGGTGTTGCTGATGCGCGCGGAGCTGGATGCCGCGCCGTTGGCCGGCCTGCAGGGCCGCATCGACGAGCGCACGATGATCGCGCTCAACGCGCAGGTCGAACTCGACGGCCAGAGCTTTGCCGCCGTGGCGCAGCGCTTCATGGCCGGCGGCGCAGCGGCGGCAGCGGCCGACAGTGGTCCGCAAACACTGTGGCAACGCATCTTCGCGCCCGACTTCACGCGGCTCGCGTTCGAGCACCTGCTGCTGGTGTTCGGCTCGGTGCTGTTGGCGGTGCTCGTGGCCGTGCCGCTCGGCGTGGCGGCGTGGCGCTGGCCGCGCAGCGCCGGCACGCTGCTGGCCGTGGTTGGCGTGCTGCAGACGATTCCGTCGCTGGCGCTACTCGCGTTCCTCATCGTCTTCGTCGGCCGCATCGGCTTCGTGCCGGCGCTGATCGCGCTGTTTCTCTATGCGCTGCTGCCCATCGTGCGCAACACCCACGCCGGGTTGCGTGGCGTGGGGCGCGATATGAGCGATGCGGCGCGGTCGCTCGGCATGCGCGGGCCGCAGGTGCTGCGCTACGTCGAGCTGCCGCTCGCGCTGCCGACGGTGCTGGCCGGCATCAAGACGGCGGCTGTCATCAACGTCGGCACGGCCACCATGGCGGCCTTCATTGGCGCCGGCGGTTTCGGCGAGCGCATCGTCGCCGGGCTGGCCGTGAACGACACCGGCGCGATGTTGGCCGGTGCCTTGCCGGCCGCGGCGCTGGCGCTGGTCGTGCAGGCGGTGTTTGCGCTGCTCGAACGCGGGCTCGCGGGGCGGCGCAGACGCGCGGCCTGAGACAATCCGGGGCATGGATTGGATGCCCTGGCTGATCGTTGCGCTCGTTGCTCTGAATGTGCTGCTGGTGCTGTGGTTCGGGCTCCGGCAACGCGCCGGCAAGGAAGCCGAACAAGCGGCCCGGCAAGAGTCACGCGAGGCCTCGGCAAAGCTGGCCGACGACTTCCGCACCGGCTTCGAGCGGCTCGAACGCGAGCTGCGCGACGAGGTTGGCCGCAGCGCCCAGAGCACGCGCAGCGAGATGGCCACCACGCTGGGCGTGTTCCAGCAGACCTTGCTGAACCAGCAGGGCGACGTGGCCCGCACCCAAAACGAGCAGATCGACAGCTTCCGCACGCAGCTCGCCGCGATGCAGACGGCCGTGGGCCAGACGCTGCAGTCGGCCGTGGGCACGCAGACCGCGCAGGCACAGGCCTCGCGCGAGGCGCAGGACATGGCGCTGCGGCGCTTCTCCGAAACGCTGGCCGAACAACTGCGGGCCGTGGCCGAATCGAACGAGCGGCGACTCGTCGAGGTGCGCACCGCCGTCGAGCAGCGCCTGACAACGCTGCAGCAAGGCAACGAGCAGAAGCTCGAGCAGATGCGCGCCACCGTCGACGAGAAGCTGCACGCCACGCTGGAGGCGCGTCTCGGCGAAAGCTTCAAGCAGGTGGCCGAGCGCCTGGAGCAGGTGCACCGCGGTCTCGGCGAAATGCAGACGCTGGCGCGCGACGTAGGCTCGCTCAGCCGCACGCTCAACAACGTCAAGACGCGCGGCACCTTCGGCGAAGTGCAGTTGGCCGGGCTGCTGGAGCAGGTGTTCACGCCCGAGCAGTACGCGGCGAGTGTGGAGACGATTCCCGGCAGCAAGGCGCTGGTCGACTTCGCCATCCGTCTGCCGGGGCGGCGCGAGGACGGCGCGCCGATGTGGTTGCCGATCGACGCCAAGTTTCCGCGCGAAGACTACGAGCGGCTGCTGGATGCGCAGGAGCGCGCCGATCCGATCGGCGTGGAGGCCGCGGCCAAGGCGCTCGAGGCGCGGCTGCGACTGGAGGCGCGGTCGATCCGCGACAAGTACGTTGCCGCGCCCTACACCACCGATTTCGCCATCCTGTTCGTGCCGACCGAAGGCCTCTACGCCGAGGCGCTGCGCCGACCGGGCCTGATGGAGGCGCTGCAGCGCGACTGCCGCATCACGCTGGCCGGCCCGACCACGCTGCTGGCCACGCTCACGAGCTTGCAGATGGGCTTTCGCACATTGGCGCTGGAGAAGCGCTCGGCCGAGGTGTGGGAGGTGCTGGGCGCCGTCAAGACGGAGTTCGGCAAGTTCGGCGACGTGCTCGCCAAGACCAAGAAGAAGCTCGACGAAGCCTCACGCACCATCGACGCGGCCGAGGTACGCACCCGCGCCATGGCGCGCAGCCTGCGCGGCGTGGAGGCGCTGCCCGATGCGCGCGCACAGCAGTTGATCCCGGTGGTGCCCGCGATAGAGGGTGAACCCGTCGACACCGACGAGGAGGATGCGTGAGGTGCTCGCGCAGTTGCCTTCGCAGTCGCCCATTGAGCCGCCGCCCGAGCCGCCCAGTACACCGCCGCAGGCGCTGAGCTTCTCGGGGCCGCTGCTCGCGCTCATCCTCGGGCAGGTCAGCCTGCATTCCTGCATGGCCGGTGTGCGCGTGGCGGCGCCGCTGCAGGCGCTGCAGCAGGGGCGCGCCGAATGGGCAGTGGGTGTGCTGCTCGCGCTGTTCGCGGCCTTTCCGATCCTGCTTGCGCTGCCGGCGGGGCGCCTGGCCGATCGGCACGGCTACCACCGGCCGTTGCGGCTGGCGGTGGCGCTCACCTTCGCGGGCGGGTTCGCCGCCGCGGTCTCCAGCCACTTCGCGGCGATGTGCGTGGCCGCCGCACTCACCGGCGCCGGCGCGAACATCGGCCTGATCACGATCCAGCGCACGGCGGGCCGCCTCGCGGTCGACGGCCCGCAGCGCATGCGTGTCTTCAGCTGGCTGGGCCTCGCGCCCGCGTTCTCGAACGTCGTCGGCCCGGTGACGGCCGGCCTGCTGATCGACGCGGCCGGCTTTCGCGCGGCGTTTGCCGTGCTGATGCTGCTGCCGATCGCGGCGCTGCTGTTCGCGCGCCGCGTGCCGGTGGAGGCGCCGCGGCATTCGGCCGTGAGAGGGCGCGCCCGCGCGTCATGGCAACTGCTGCGGCTGCCCGAGCTGCGGCGGCTGCTGATCGTGAACTGGCTCATCTCGGCGAGCTGGGATTCGCACAGCTTCGTCGTACCCATCCTCGGGCACAGCCGCGGCATGAGCGCCTCGGCCATCGGCGCCATCCTCGGCACCTTCGCGCTGTCGGTCACCGCCGTGCGGCTGGTGATCCCCCTGCTGGCCCACCGCCTGAGCGAGCGGCAGGTGTTGATGGGCGCCATGCTGTGCACCGCGGCGGTGTTCGCCGTCTACCCCTTCGTGCCGACGGCCTGGGGCATGGGCGTGTGCGCGCTGGTGCTGGGGCTTGTGCTCGGGTCGGTGCAGCCGATGGTGATGTCGACGCTGCACCAGGTCACCCCACCCGACCGGCACGGCGAGGCGATCGCCTTTCGCTCGATGGCGATCAACTTCTCGAGCACGACGATGCCGCTGATGTTCGGTGTGGCGGGCGCGGCAATCGGCGCTGGCGCCATCTTCTGGGTGATGGGTGCCGTCGTGGCCGCGGGCAGCCTGCTCGCGCGGCGCATCGGCGCGCCGACGGCCGGACCGTAGCTGGAACTCAGAAGCGGATGCCTTCTGGCGAGGTCTGCGGTGTCGGGCGCATCTCGGGGCCGGCGGGCAGGACCTGGATGGGCTGCGAGCGCGCCGGCGCGGTGGGCGGCGGCACGAGCGCCGTGGCGGACGGCTGGCGGTAGCCGGCGGGCAACTTCGATTCGCGCGGATAGCCGGCCGCATCGAGATACGAATTCCACGAATCCGATTGCAGACCGCGCAGCACCTGGCCGCCGATGGTGAGCACCGGCACTTCGCGTCCACCGCTCAGCCGCTCAAGCGCCTGGGTGTCCTCGGTGGTGGAAGCGGTGCGCTCGGCGTAAGGAATGCCGCGCTGTTGCAGCAACTGGCGGCCGGTGTCGCAGGGGGCGCAGTTGGCCGTCGTGTAGAGCGTCACGGGATAACGCGACGCGACCTGACGCAGTTCGAGCGGCAGCGCGGCGTTACCGGAGGATTCGTCGGCGGCGCCGCGCTGCATCGGCACCACGCGCTCGGCGGGCACCGAGGCGGGGGGGCGGTCGGTGTAGGTCACTTTGCCGTCGGGGCCGACGATCTTGTACTGCGCTTGTGCCGCTGCGGCGAACAGCAGCGCGGCCAGCGGAAGTCTGCGAATTGCTGCGCGCAGGGCCGCGCCGGTCGGTGTGCTCATGGCGAAAGGGCTCCGCTTCGTGGATCGACGCAATCTAACCGCTGGTGCGAGGCGCTTCAACCCATGCCCTGGTGTCGCAGCAACGCATCGATGCGTGGCGCGCGGCCGCGGAAGGCCTTGAAGCTGTCCATCGCGGGCCGGCTGCCGCCGGCTTCGAGCACTGCTTCACGGTAGCGGCGTCCGGTGTCGACGTTGAGCACGTTGCCGTTCTGCGCAGATTCTTCAAAGGCGCTCCACGCATCGGCGCTCAGCACCTCGGCCCACTTGTAGCTGTAGTAGCCGGCCGAATAGCCACCAGCGAAGATGTGCGAGAAGCTGTGCTGGAAGCGGTTGATGGCCGGCGGGATCAGCACCGCCACCTCGCGGCGCACGGCGTCGAGCAGGCACTGGATGTCGGCTTCCGCGCCGGGCTCGGCGTGCAGGCGCATGTCGAAGAGTGCGAATTCGACCTGGCGCAAGGTCTGCAGGCCGCTCTGGAAGTTCTTGGCCGCGAGCATGCGATCGAAGAGCGCGCGCGGCAGCGGCTCGCCGGTGTCCACATGGGCGGTGAGGCGCTTGACCACTTCCCATTCCCAGCAGAAGTTCTCCATGAACTGGCTGGGCAGCTCGACCGCATCCCATTCGACGCCGGAGATGCCGGCCACGCCGATGTCGTCCACCTGCGTCAGCATGTGGTGCAGGCCGTGGCCGAACTCGTGGAAGAGGGTGGTCACGTCGTTGTGCGTGAGCAGCGCCGGCCGCGCCACGCCATCCACCACGAGCGGCGGCGTGAAGTTGCACACGAGGTGGGCCACCGGCGTCTGCAGCGAACCTTCGGGCCGCGCCCAGCGGCCGCGCACATCGTCCATCCAGGCGCCGGGGCGCTTTCCGCTGCGGGCGTACGGGTCGAGGTAGAACTGGCCGACCAACTCGCCGCCCCGTTCGATGCGGAAGAAGCGCACGCTCGGGTGCCACACCGGCGCGCTGTCGGGGCGGATGCTCACCTCGAACAGCGTCTCGACGATGCGGAACAGGCCTTCGAGCACCTTGGGTTCGGTGAAGTACTGCTTCACCTCCTGGTCGCTGAAGGCGTAGCGCGCTTCCTTGAGCTTCTCGCTGGCGTAGGCGATGTCCCAGGCTTGCAGATCGCCGATGCCGAGTTCGGTGGTCGCGAACTCGCGCAGTTCGGCGAGATCGCGCTCGGCGTAGGGGCGCGCACGCCGGCCGAGATCGCGCAGGAAGTCCATCACCTGCTGCGGCGAATCGGCCATCTTGGGCACGAGCGACACGTCGGCGAAGCTCGCGTGACCGAGCAGCTTCGCCTCTTCCTGCTTGAGCGCAATGAGTTCGCGCATCAGCGCCGAGTTGTCGTGCTCGGGTTGGCCCAGTTCGCTCGCGCGCGTGACGTAGGCGGTGTAGAGCGTCTGGCGCATCGCGCGGTCGCTGCCGTACTGCATCACCGGGAAGTAGCTCGGGAAATGCAGCGTGATCTTGTGGCCGTCCTTGCCCTCGGCCTCGGCTGCGGCGCGCGCGGCCTGCTTCACGTCTGCGGGCACGCCGGCCAGTTGTTCGTTGCTCGCGTAGTAGGCGAAGCCGTCGGTCGCGTCGAGCACGTGCTCGGAGAACTTCTGCGCGAGTTCGGCCTGCGCTTCCTGCAGGCGCTGGAAGCGCGCCTTGGCCTCGCCCTGCAGCTCGGCGCCCGACAGCACGAAGTCGCGCATGGCGTTCGACAGCGCCTTGCGGCGCGGCGCGCTCAGGTTCGCGGCGGCGGGCGATACGGTGATGGCCTTGTACTTGGCGTACAGGCGCTCGTCGCTCGCATGCCGCGTCGACAGCTCGGTGACTTTCGGCAGCGCGGCGTTGTAGGCGGTGCGCAGCTCGGGCGTGTCGGCCACCGACTTCAAGTGACCGACGGCACCCCACGCCGAGCGCAGCCGCTCGCCGGCCACGTCGAGCACGGCCGACAGCGCGTCGTAGTCGGCGGGCACGGCGTCGCTCACCGCGCGCTCCAGCGCCTCGTCGGCTGATTTCAGCAGCGTGTCGATGGCTGGCTCGACGTGCTCGGGCCGGATGACGTCGAACGCGGGAAGGCCGGAAGTCTGGAGCAGGGGGTTGGTCATGCGTCGGATCGTCCTGTGGCTGAGAGTCTTCAGACTGCCGCGGTGATTGCGCGTTCCGCGGCCTCGATGGTGTTGACGAGCAGCATGGCACGCGTCATCGGGCCGACACCGCCCGGCACCGGCGTGATCCAGCCGGCGACCTGCGACACACCGGCGAAATCAACGTCGCCGCAGAGCTTGCCTTCGTCGTTGCGATTCATGCCCACGTCGATCACCACCGCGCCGGGTTTCACCGTGTCGGCCGTCAGCACATTCCGCTTGCCGACGGCGGCCACCACGATGTCGGCCGAGCGCGTATGAAACGCCAGATCCGGCGTGGCACTGTGGCAAATGGTGACGGTGGCGCTGGCTTGCAAGAGCAGCATCGCCATGGGCTTGCCGACGATGTTGCTGCGCCCGATGACCACCGCATGCTTGCCGCGCGGGTTGCAGCCGATGGATTCGAGCATCTTCATGCAGCCGTAGGGCGTGCAGGCCTTGAAGCCGGGCTGGCCGATCATCAACGCGCCGGCGCTGGCGACGTGAAAGCCGTCCACGTCTTTCAGCGGCGAGATGGTCTCGATGACCTTGTTCGTGTCCATGTGCGCGGGCAGCGGCAGTTGCACCAGGATGCCGTCGATCGTCGGATCGTTGTTGAGCGCGTTGATGCGCGCGAGCAGCTCGGCTTCGGTGAGCGAGGCGTCGTACTTCTCGAGCACGGAGTTGAAGCCGCTTTCCTCGCAGTCCTTGACCTTGTGGCGAACGTAGGTGGCCGAAGCCTGGTTGTCGCCGACGAGGATGACCGCGAGGCCGGGCGTGTGGCCGTGCGCGGTGAGTGCGGCGGCGCGCTGGGCGACCTCAGTGCGGATCTGCTTGGAGAGGGCGTTGCCGTCGATCAGTTGGGCGGTCATGTTCGAGTGCTCCGAAGGATGTTCCAGATGCGGATATTCCAAATGCAGAAGGCCGCTTCGTCAGCGGCCTTCTAAAGGGGTCAGTTGGTCCGGCGCCGGGCCGCCCCAAGCCGGACGGCGCCCCTTGGGGGGCAGGAGCGCAGCGACCGGGCGGCTCACGTTTTGGCTTGCGCGCCGAGTGCAATCTTGAGCAGATCAGCCACTGTGTTCGCGTTGAGCTTTTCCATGATGTTGGCGCGGTGCGCCTCCACCGTCTTGATGCTGATGCCGAGGTCGTCGGCGATCTGCTTGTTCAGCCGGCCGGCGACGATGCGCTCGAGAACCTGCGCTTCGCGCGTGGTCAAGCGCGACAGCAGGGCGTCGCGGCTGGCGGCCTCTTGATGCTGGCTGAACGCGGCGCGAGCCTGGTCGAGCATGCGCTCCACGAGGCTCAGCAACTCTTCTTCGTTGAAGGGCTTCTCGATGAAGTCCATCGCGCCCTTCTTCATGGTCGTCACGGCCATCGGCACGTCGCCGTGGCCGGTGATGAAGACGATGGGCAGCGGGCTCTTGCGCTCCATCAGCCGGTCCTGCAGTTCGAGGCCGGTCATGCCTTCCATGCGAATGTCGGCGATGAGGCAGGCGACCTCGCGCGGATCGAAGCGCGACAGGAACGATTCGGATGAATCGAAGCACTTGACGCGGTAGTCCTTGCCTTCGAGCAGCCACTGCAGCGAGTCGCGCACCGCTTCGTCGTCATCGACAACGTAGACCGTGCCTTTCTTCGGAATCAAGCTCATGAAGTGACAGCAGAGTTGGTGGAGGAAAGAGCCTCGGAGCGTGTGCTCTCGACGGGCAGCGTGAAGGTGAATCTGCAGCCCGAGACGGACTCGCCATTGTAGAGGTTCTGTGCTCGCATCCGACCCCGGTGAGACTCGACGATCGAGCGGCACAACGAGAGGCCGATGCCCAGGCCATCGGCCTTGGTGGAGAAGAAGGCTTCATAGAGCCGCGAGATCATTTCCTCGTTGATGCCGGGGCCCGTGTCGGTGACGCTGAACTCGATCACGCCGCCTTCTTCGGGCGTGTGCTTGGGGATGACGCGCAACTCGATGTGGCGGCGCGCGGGCGGCAACTGCGCAGAGTCGATGGCCTCGGCCGCGTTCTTGAGCAGATTGAGCACCACCTGTTCGATCAGGATCGGATCGCACATCAGCGTGGGCAGGCGCTGCGCCACGTAGACGTTGATCTGCACGTTGCGGCGGCGCAGTTCGAGGTTGGCGAGTTCGACCGCGTCTTCCACGATCGCGCGCGCCTGCGACGGCTGGCGCTGCGGCTCGCTGCGCTTCACGAAGTTGCGGATGCGGTGAATGATCTGGCCGGCGCGGTGCGCCTGCTTGGCGGTCTTCTCGAGCGCCGTGATCAGGGCGTCCTTGTCGATCGCATCGCCCTTCACGCGCGACACCATGCCGTTGCAGTAGTTGGTGATGGCGGTGAGCGGCTGGTTCAGTTCGTGCGCGACCGACGAGGCCATCTCGCCCATGGTCATCAGCCGGCTGGTCACCTGCGCCTTCTCGGCCTGCGCCGCGGCCAGGGTCTCGGCCGCGCGGCGTGCGGTGATGTCGGTTGCGATGAGCATCTGCGCGAGGCGCCCATCGGTCCACTGCAGGTAGCGCGAGCGCACGTCGAACCACTTGGCGAGCGGCTGGATGAAGACCTCGTGCGGCGCGGAGCCGGCGTCCGTCAGATGCTGCGTCGGCAGGCCGCCGAAGCTGTCGACGGAATCGTCGAGTTCGGTCAGCCGCGGAAACGCCGGGTCGTCGCCCGCGAGGAGCGCGTGGCCGTGTGCTTCGGCGCCGAACCACAGGCGGTAGGAGTGGTTGGCGAACAGCAGCTCGCCCTGCTGCACCGACAACACCGACACCGAGGCATCCAATCCTTCGAGCACGGTGGTGAAGCGCTCGTGCGACGCCGAGAGCTGGTCGCGGATGCGCTTGGCCTCGGTGATGTTGGTCATCGAGGTCATCCAGCCCGTCTGCTGCCCCTTGGGGTCGATGAGCGGCGAGACGTACATGCGCGCGTCGAACAGCGTGCCGTCCTTGCGCATCACCTTCACCTCGATGCCACCGGCGGGGCTGCGGCCCTGCAGCTCCTGCTGGAACAGGCGGTGGTTCTCGTCGACGCGGTCGGGTGGCCAGTGCGGGAAGGGCGGCTGGCGGCCGATGAGTTCGCCCTCGGAAAAGCCCGTCATGGCACAGAAGGCCGGGTTCACGTAGGTGATGCGGCCTTCCATGTCCATCGCGCGCATGCCGGTGAGCATGGAGTTCTCCATCGCGCGGCGAAAGTTCGCCTCGGAGACCAGCGCGCTCTGCATCTGCAGCCGCCGGCGCATGTGGCGCCAGGTGCCGAGCAGCATCCACACCGTCAGGACCGACAGCGCCGCCACCATCCAGAACAGGCCGTTGCTCACCAGGCCGATGGAGGTGCGGTAGCCCTGGCCGCGCAGCACCAGGCCGTTGCCGGCGGGGCCGATGGCCACGTCATAGACGATCGCGGCCGGGGGCATCTGCTTGCCCTGCGGCATGACGACCGTGCTCGCCAGCACGCGCCCGCTCGCGTCGAGCAGCGTCATCGCGTGCCGGTTCGAGACCTCGGCCGGCACGAAGTAGCGCATCAGGCTGGCGATCGAGTACTCGGCCACGAGCACGCCGCTGAACGCGCTGCGGTCGATGAGCGGCACGTGGATCTGGATCACCGGGCTGCCGTAGCTGTCCTTGAACGGCGTCGAGTACACCGGCTGGCGCGAACTTCGCGCGCTCTGGAAGGCGGCTTCCGGCGCGTTGTCCGAGCCTTCCTTGGGCAGCGTGGCGCCGCCTTCCTCGCCGGTCAGGCCCGTCTCGGGATGGAAGCTGATGGAGGAATAGTCGGCTCGGCGCACGCGCGTCGGGCCGAGCCACAGCAGATGGTTGATCTCGGGGCGCTCGCGCGTGAAGCCGGCCGCCTGCTCGAGAAAGGCCTCGCGGTCGATGGCGCGGGTCACGATCTCGCGCGCGATGCGCACCAACTGCTCCTGGTTTTCGATCAGGCGCAGGCGGATCTGCTGCTGCGCGATCTCGGTGTCGCGCTGCACCGCTTCCTGTTCGCGCTGGAACTCTTCGTTGCGCAGGTACCAGAAGGCGGAAATGATGGCCGCGAGAAACAGCAGCACGGAGACGAGCGGCCCGAGCGTGGCGAAGCGGTCCTGGCGTGAAGGCGACTGTTTGCGCCACCAGCGGCCGAACAACCGCCGCGGCAACGTGGACGTACCGCTGCGGTACTGTCGACCGGTCGGGTTCGAGGGTGAGGGCATGGCCGAATTATCGAGGGCGCCCCATCACGCAATCGGCGTGGACGCTACGGGTTTGCCGCGGTGATTCGCATGAATCCCGTAATGCGCAATCTAGTCGCACAATTTGGAAGCATCGAGAAGCTGTGCGAGACTCGCGCCGCACACGATTTCCATACCTGCAGGAGACACCATGTCCGCGATGCCTGATTCGTTTCTCGGGGCCGCTGCCAACGACGCCGATCCGCTGGAAACCCGCGAATGGCTGGACGCGCTGACGGCCGTCATTCAGAACGAAGGCCCCGAGCGCGGCCACTTTCTGCTGGAGCACTTGCTCGAGCGCGCGCGCCAGAACAGCGTGGATCTGCCCTTCGCGGCGACCACCGGCTATGTCAACACCATCGAGCCCGACCAGGAAGAGCGCTGCCCCGGCAACGTGGAGATGGAAGAGCGCCTGCGGGGCTTCATGCGCTGGAACGCGATGGCGATGGTCGTGCGGGCCAACCGCATGCACCCCGAGGACGGCGGCGACCTCGGCGGCCACATCTCGTCGTTCGCGTCGGTGGCGACGATGTTCGGCGCCGGCTTCAACCACTTCTGGCATGCCGAGAGCGAAGACCATGGCGGCGACCTTCTGTACATCCAGGGCCATTCGTCGCCCGGCATCTATGCGCGCGCCTTCCTCGAGGGGCGCATCAGCGAAGAGCAGCTGAACAACTTCCGCCAGGAGGTCGACGGCAAAGGCATCTCGAGCTACCCGCACCCGAAGCTGATGCCCGAGTTCTGGCAGTTCCCCACCGTCTCGATGGGGCTCGGGCCGCTGATGGGCATCTATCAGGCGCGCTTTCTCAAGTACCTGCACGCGCGCGGCATCGCCGACACCTCGAAGCGCAAGGTCTGGGTGTTCTGCGGCGACGGCGAGATGGACGAGCCCGAGTCGCTGGGCGCCATCGGCCTTGCGGCACGCGAGAAGCTCGACAACCTGATCTTCATCGTCAACTGCAATCTGCAGCGGCTGGACGGCCCGGTGCGCGGCAACGGCAAGATCATCCAGGAGCTCGAAGGCGAGTTCCGCGGCGTCGGCTGGAACGTGATCAAACTCATCTGGGGCAGCTACTGGGACCCGCTGCTCGCGCGCGACAAGGACGAGATCCTGCGCCGCGTCATGATGGACACCGTCGACGGCGACTACCAGGCCTTCAAGGCCAACGACGGTGCCTTCGTGCGCGAGCACTTCTTCGGCCGCCACCCCAAGCTGCTCGAGATGGTGTCCAAGATGAGCGACGAAGACATCTGGCGCCTGCAGCGCGGCGGCCACGACCCGCAGAAGGTGTATGCCGCCTATCACCGCGCGGTGAACCACAAAGGCCAGCCGACGGTGCTGCTGGTGAAGACCGTCAAGGGCTTCGGCATGGGCAAGATCGGCGAGGGCAAGAACACCGCCCACCAGACCAAGAAGCTGATCGACGAGGACGTGAAGGCCTTCCGCGACCGCTTCAACATCCCGATCCCGGACGAGAAGCTGGCCGACATCCCGTTCTACAAGCCGGCCGACAACACGCCGGAGATGCAGTACCTGCACGAGCGCCGCCAGGCACTCGGCGGCTACCTGCCCAAGCGCCGCCCGCGTGCCGACGAGCAGTTCGAGATTCCGCCGATCGAGACCTTCAAGGCGGTGCTCGAACCGACCGCTGAAGGCCGCGAGATCAGCACCACGCAGGCCTATGTGCGCTTCTTGACGCAACTGCTGCGCGACAAGGCGCTCGGGCCGCGTGTGGTGCCGATCGTGGTGGACGAGGCGCGCACCTTCGGCATGGAAGGGCTGTTCCGCCAGATCGGCATCTACAACCCGGAAGGCCAGAAGTACACGCCGGTCGACAAGTCGCAGGTGATGTACTACCGCGAAGACCAGGCGGGGCAAATCCTGCAGGAGGGCATCAACGAAGCCGGCGGCATGGCGAGCTGGATGGCGGCTGCGACGTCGTATTCGACGAACAACCGCATCATGATTCCGTTCTACGTCTACTACTCGATGTTCGGGTTTCAGCGCTTCGGTGATCTGGCCTGGGCAGCAGGCGACATGCAGGCGCGCGGCTTCCTGCTGGGCGGCACCTCGGGGCGCACCACGCTCAACGGCGAAGGCCTGCAGCACGAAGACGGGCACAGCCACATCCAGGCGAGCACCATTCCCAACTGCATCAGCTACGACCCGACCTTTGCGCACGAGGTGGGTGTGATCCTGCACCACGGCCTGAAGCGCATGGTCGAGCAGCAGGACAACGTGTACTTCTACATCACGCTGCTCAACGAGAACTACGCCATGCCGGGGCTCAAGGCCGGCACCGAAGAGCAGATCATCAAGGGCATGTACCTGCTCGAGGAGGGCGCGAAGAAGACGCCGCGCGTGAACCTGCTGGGCAGCGGCACCATCCTGCGCGAGAGCATCGCGGCCAAGGCATTGCTCAAGGACGACTGGGGCGTGGCCGCCAACATCTGGAGCTGCCCGAGCTTCAACGAACTGGCCCGCGACGGACAGGACGTGGAGCGCTGGAACCTGCTGCACCCCACCGAGAAGGCGCGCGTGCCCTTCGTCGCGCAACAGCTCGAGAAGTACCCGGGGCCGGTGGTGGCGTCCACCGACTACATGAAGAACTACGCCGACCAGATCCGCGCCTTCATGCCCAAGGGCCGCAGCTACAAGGTGCTGGGCACCGATGGTTTTGGCCGCAGCGATTTCCGCAGCAAGCTGCGCCGGCACTTCGAGATCGACCGCCACTACATCACCGTGGCGGCGTTGAAGGCCTTGGCCGACGAGGGCACGATTCCTGCCGCGAAGGTGGCCGATGCGATCAAGAAGTACGGCATCGACGCCGACAAGATGAACCCGCTGCACGCCTGACGCGGGCCGCCCGGTGCGCCGGGCGGTGAAGAACGATGCGGGCGCGCGCCGCCCCGATGCACAAGAACGCCGGAGCACAAGAAATGGCATTGGTCGAGGTGAAGGTCCCGGACATCGGCGACTTCGAGAACGTGGAAATCATCGAGCTGCTGGTCAAGCCCGGCGACACGGTGAAGCCGGAGCAGTCGCTCGTCACGGTGGAGAGCGACAAGGCGTCGATGGAGATCCCGTCCTCGCATGCGGGCGTGGTCAAGGAGTTGAAGGTCGGGCTTGGCGACAAGGTGGCGGAAGGGTCGCTACTGGTCGTGTTGGAGGCGGCGGAAGAGGCCGCTCCAGAGCCTGCACCTGCAACTGCACCTGCACCTGCACCTGCACCTTCAGCGGCATCGTCACCCGCACCCGTTCGGATTGAGCCTGTCGAAGCCCCCGCCGAGAAAGGCACTTCGACAGACTCAGCGCGAACGGAGGTGGAGATCACCGTTCCCGACATCGGCGACTTCGACGAAGTCGCCGTCATCGAGGTTCTGGTCAAGCCCGGCGACACCGTCAAGGCCGAGCAAAGCCTCATCACCGTGGAGAGTGACAAGGCCTCGATGGAGATTCCGTCCTCGCACGCCGGCGTCGTGAAGGACGTGAAGGTCAAGGTCGGCGACAAGGTGAAGCAGGGTTCGCCCATCGTCAGCATCGAAGCGGCAGGCGCCGCGCCCGCACCGCAGGCCTCAGCCAAGGAGGCCGCGCCCGCGGCCCAGGGCGCACCCGCACCGTTGGACAAAGAGGCCGAAGCACCGCGCCCCCAGGAGCGCATCTCCCCCACCGCCGCGCTGCCGGCCCACGAGCCCACCGCGCCGCAAGGCCCTCTGCCGCACGCCTCGCCCTCGATCCGCAAGCTGGCGCGCGAACTCGGCGTGCCGCTCGATGAGGTGAAGGGCAGCGGCCCGAAAGGCCGCATCACGCAAGACGATGTGCAGGGCTTCGTCAAGGGCGTGATGGCCGGCGAACTGAGCACCAAGGCGCAGGGCGCCAAGGGCGGCGTGGGCCCTGCTTCGGGCGGCGCCTTGCCCGGCCTGCTGCCCTGGCCGCAGATCGACTTCGCGAAATTCGGCCCCATCGAGCGCCGCGATCTCAGCCGCATCAAGAAGATCGCCGGCGCCAACCTGCACCGCAACTGGGTGGTGATCCCGCACGTCACCAACCATGACGATGCCGACATCACCGAGCTCGAGGCCTTCCGCGTGCAGCTCAACAAGGAAAACGAGAAGGCCGGCATCAAGGTCACCATGCTCGCCTTCCTCATCAAGGCCTGCGTGGCGGCGCTCAAGAAGTTCCCCGAGTTCAACGCCAGCCTCGACGGCGAGCAACTCGTGCTCAAGCAGTACTTCCACATCGGCTTCGCGGCCGACACGCCCAACGGCCTGGTCGTGCCCGTGCTGAAAGACGCCGACAAGAAGGGCATCCTGCAAATCAGCCAGGAGATGAGCGAACTCGCCAAGAAGGCGCGCGACGGCAAGCTGAGCCCGGGCGACATGAGCGGCGGCTGCTTCTCCATCAGCTCGCTCGGCGGCATCGGCGGGCGCTACTTCACGCCCATCATCAACGCGCCCGAGGTGGCCATCCTCGGCGTGTGCCGCAGCAGCACCGAGCCCGTGTGGGACGGCCAGGCCTTCCAGCCGCGCCTCATGCTGCCGCTCAGCCTGAGCTGGGACCACCGTGTGATCGACGGTGCCGCGGCGGCGCGCTTCAACGCCTATCTGGCGCAGATCCTGGCGGACTTCCGCCGCGTGCTTCTGTAGGAGCCGCAGCCGATGACGACCGTGGTGGTGGCAAGAAAGGGCGGTCAGGTGGCGATTGCCGCCGACAGCCTGGTGACCTTCGGCGACACGCGCCTCGCGCACGGCTACGAAGCCAACGAGAAGCTCTTCAAGGCGGGCGATTCGTGGATCGGCATGTCGGGCACGACGGCGCACTTTCCGGTGCTGCGGCGCGCGCTCAACAGCCTCGCGCCCGAGGAACTGCTGCTCGGCTCGCGCGACCAGGTGTTCGACACCTTCCTGCGCCTGCACCCGAAGCTGAAGGACACCTTCTACCTGAACACCAAGGAAGAAGACGCCGATCCGTACGAGAGTTCGCAGTTCACTGCGCTCATCGCCAACACGAGCGGCATCTACGGCGTGTACTCGTACCGCGAGGTGTTCGAGTTCGACCGCTTCTGGGGCATAGGCACCGGCCGCGCCTTCGCACTCGGCGCCATGTACACCGCCTATGACCGCGTGAAGACCGCACGTGAACTGGCCGAGATCGGCGTGCGTGCCGGCTGCGAGTTCGACAAGAACTCCAGCGGCCCGGTGCGCGTGTACACCCTCAAGCTCGCCAAGAGCGAGTGACTCTTTCTTCTTCAGGACGCCCGATGGCTCAAATCGACATCAAGGTGCCGGACATCGGCGATTTCAAGGACGTGGCCGTCATCGAGCTGCTGGTGCAGCCGGGTGACACGGTCAAGGCCGAGCAGTCGCTCGTGACCGTGGAAAGCGACAAGGCGTCGATCGAGATTCCGTCTTCGCATGCGGGCGTGGTGAAGGCGCTGAAGGTGAAGCTCGGCGACAAGGTCAATGAGGGGTCGGTGATCCTGACCTTGGAGGCGGAAGCCGCGCAGCAAGGGGCGGAAACGAAGCCGGAAGGCGCGGCCTCTTCCACCCCTCTCCCGCTTGCGGAAGAGGGGCAGGGGGTGAGGGAGGCGGCGCAGCCGCCTGCGGCGTCACCCTCACCCCAGCCCTCTCCCGCGAGCGGGAGAGGGAGCCAGCCGAGCAACGCGGACATCGAGTGCGACATGCTGGTGCTCGGCGCTGGCCCGGGCGGCTACTCGGCAGCTTTTCGCGCTGCCGACCTCGGCCTCAAGACCGTGATCGTCGAGCGCTACCCCACGCTAGGCGGCGTGTGCCTCAACGTCGGCTGCATTCCGTCGAAGGCGCTGCTGCACGTCGCCGCGGTGATGGACGAAGCGAAGCACTTCGAGTCGCTGGGCATCAGCTTCGGCACGCCGAAGATCGACCTCGACAAGCTGCGCGCCCACAAGCAGAAGGTGGTCGGCAAGCTGACCGGCGGCCTCGCGGCCATGGCGAAGATGCGCAAGGTCACGGTGGTGCAGGGTGCGGGCGAATTCGCCGATCCGAACCACCTGAGCGTGAAGTCCGAAGACGGCAGCACCAAGACCATCCGCTTCCAGCGCGCCATCATCGCCGCGGGCTCCGAGGCGGTGAAGCTGCCTTTCCTGCCGAAGGACGACCCGCGCGTCGTCACCTCCACCGGCGCGCTCGAACTGCGCCAGCTCCCGAAGCGCATGCTCATCGTCGGCGGCGGGATCATCGGTCTGGAGATGGGCACGGTGTACTCCACGCTCGGCGCACGGCTCGACGTGGTGGAGATGCTCGATGGCCTGATGCAGGGCGCCGACCGCGACCTCGTGAAGGTGTGGCAGACGATGAACGCGCCGCGCTTCGACAACATCCTGCTGAAGACGAAGACCGTGGGCGCCGAGGCGACGAAGAAGGGCATTGCCGTTCACTTCGAGGGCGAGAGTGCGCCCAAGGAGCCGCAGGTCTACGACCTGGTGCTGCAGGCCGTCGGCCGCACGCCCAACGGCGCGCGTATCGGCGCCGACAAGGCCGGCGTGAAGGTCGGCGAACGCGGCTTCATTCCGGTGGACGTGCAGATGCGCACCAACGTGCCGCACATCTTCGCCATCGGCGACATCGTCGGCCAGCCGATGCTCGCCCACAAGGCGGTGCACGAGGGCCATGTGGCGGCCGAAGTGGCGGCGGGCGAACAGCTCGGCGACGAGAAGCTCGCACGCAGCGCCTTCGATGCGCGCGTGATCCCGAGCGTGGCCTACACCGATCCCGAGGTGGCGTGGGTGGGACTCACCGAAGACGAAGCCAAGGCGCGCGGCGTGAAGGTGAAGAAGGGGCTGTTCCCGTGGACGGCCTCGGGCCGCGCCATCGCCAACACGCGCGACGAGGGGTTCACCAAGCTGCTGTTCGACGAGACCACGCACGCCATCGTGGGCGGCGGCATCGTGGGCACGCATGCAGGCGATCTCATCGGCGAGATTGCGCTGGCCATCGAGATGGGGGCGGACGCGGTGGACATCGGCAAGACCATCCATCCGCACCCAACGCTCGGCGAAAGCATCGGCCTGGCCGCCGAAGTGGCGCACGGCATGTGCACCGACGTGCCACCGAAGAGATAGGCCCACCCCCTACGCGCTTCGCGCGCCCCCTCAAGGGGGCAACACCAGCGGACCGGCGGAGCCGGATCCGCGGCGTTTGCTTGATCAGTGCTTGATCAGCGCTTGATCGGTTGAGCGGGAGGCGCCGGTGCCACGCTCGCCGCGATCTCTCGCGCGCGGGCATCGAGTTGCGTGCGGCTCGTGCCGACCACGACGTTCGGCTCCACCGGGCAGCGCCCCGGCTCATCGCCCGCGGCCGTCCAGCCGGCGGCGGCATCGTCTTCGCCAACGGGCCGCGCGATGCCGAGTTCAGCGTTCAGCTGGTTCAGCGCCGCGTGGATGCGCGCATAGGCCACGCTCAGGTCGTGCTGCGCATTCGCGTAGGCCCGCCGCGCGGTGTAGACCTCGTTCTCGGCGTTGAGCAGGTCCAGCAGGCTGCGCTGGCCGATGTCGAACTGCTGGCGATAGGCGTCGCGCGCCTTCTCGATGGCGAGGGTGTTGCGGTCGAGGTAGTCGAGCTGCTCGACGAGCTTGCGCGTGTCGTTGAAGGCGATGGCGGCCGTCTGGCGCATGTCGCGGCAGGCCTTGTCGCGCAGGTCGGCCGCCTGGTTCAGCAGGTCGGCCTGCTGGCGCACGCGCGCCTGGTCGGCGCCGCCGTTGTAGAGGTTCCAGTTCAGCACCAGCTCCGCGCTGTTGTCGCGCCGCTGGTCGCGGATGCCGTCGAAGTTGTTGCCGGCACCGCTGCGCAGGCGCGCTTCGAGCCGCGGCTGGTAGGCGGCGCGGCGTAGTTCCACGGCCGAGCGCGCGGCGCGCAGGTTCTCAATGCTCGCGCTGATGACCGCACTGCGTTCGATGGCGCCGCGCGCGGCGTCCGCCGGCGTGGCCGGCAGGTGCTGCGCGAGCGGCGTGTTCGCGGGCAGCTTCGCCGGCGGGGCTTCGCCCACGATGCGCTGGTAGCGCGCCGTCACGTCGTGCAGGTTCGACAGTTCCGTGGCGAGGTTGGATTCGGCAAGCGCCAGGCGTGCGTTGGCCTGTTCGAGGTCGACGCCGCGGCCCACGCCGGCGCGCACGCGCGAGCCGATCTGCAGCGAGGCGTACTTGTGCTGCACGTAGTTGTCTTCGGCCAGTTCCACCAGGCGGCGAAAGCGCTGCACGTCGTAGTAGGCCTGCGCGGCCTCGAGCGCCGTCTGCTCGGTCGCGTCGACCAGCTCGAACCAGCGCGCAAGGCTCTCATGGCCGAAGCGCGCCACGTCGCGCTGGCTGGCGAGCCCGTCCCACAGCAGCTGGGTCACGCTCAGGCTCAAGCCGGAGCGGCTGAACGACTGGCTTTGCGGGGCGCGAGTGTCGATCTTGTCGCTGTCGCGGCCCACCGACCCCTGCAGGTCCACGCGCGGGCGGAACGCGGCGCGGGCGATGTCGATGGCGTCCACCGAGGCACGGTAGGCGTTGAAGCGCGCCGTCACGTCCGGATTGGTTTTCACGGCCTGTTCCACCGCCGCCTTCAGCGGATCGAGCGTCGTCTGCGCCGTTGCGCCGGTCATCAGGCACAGGGCCAGGGCGACGCCCGATGCAAGCTTTGAAACCGGAAGGTGAAAGGGCGTCATGAATGTGGATCAGCCGGCAGTCCCGACGATGTAACTGTATGTATTGGGTGTTGGGCGACGCGAGTTTAGGGAGCTAATCGGCCGGCATTGGTGGGTGCTTGACTGCAAGCGCCCCGTTCGCCTTGATTGCGTGCGGTAGTGCGCACCGGCAGCGAAGTGACCCCTGCGGATTGGTGTGCCGGCAGTGCGCATGAGCGTGATGCAACGCACACCCGGCCAGCGAACCGGCGAGCGCGCAAGCCCTGCGCAGGGCGCGGCCGACACAATAGGTTTCCTCGTCCGAGTCGCCGTGCCGTCTGCCGCTCCATCACCTTCCGCCAAGTCACTGCGAGATCGTTCCAAGCCGGGCGCCGCAGCCTGGCGCGAACGGGCGGCGCACGCCGTGCGAGGGCTTGCCGCGGCCGGGCTCTGCGGGGCGCTGCTGTTCGGCGCAGCGCAGCCCGGTGCCTGGGATGCCACGCGCATGCAGGCCGCCGCGAGCAAGCTCGGGCCGCGCGCCGCGGCGGGTGCCACGGCGCTGCAGCGGGTGCTCGCCGCATCGGCCGGGCTGGACGAAGAGGGAAGGCTCGAGGCAGTGAACCGGTTCTTCAATCGGCGCATCGCCTTCTACGAGGACATTGAGATCTGGCAGCGCGTGGACCACTGGGCCAGCCCGCTGGAAACGCTGGACAAGGGACAGGGCGACTGCGAGGACTACGCCATCGCCAAGTACTTCGCGCTCACGGCAGTGGGCGTGCCGGTGGCCAAGCTGCGGCTCGTCTACGTGCGGGCGCAGCTGAACGGGGGCGTGCAGGCGCACATGGTGCTCGCCTACTACCCGACGCCGGAGGCCGAGCCGCTGATTCTCGACAACCTGGTCACCGAGATCCGCGTCGCTTCGCGCCGTCCGGATCTGGCCCCGGTGTTCAGCTTCAACGGCGAAGGCTTGTGGCAGGGTGTGGGCGCGCAGAGTGCGGGCGATCCGGTGGCGCGGCTGTCGCGCTGGCGCGAGGTGCTCGGCAAGGCGACAGCGGAGGGCTTCCAGTGAGCGCTCGTCGATATCTGGAGAGGGAGAAAACAACATGTCGCTGATTCGTCAGATCTGGGCGCTGCTGCTGGCGACCTTGCTGCTCGCCTTCGTGGGCAGCGTGGGCGTGGTGGTGGGCGCCACGCGCGATGCGCTGCAGACGCAGTTGCAGCTCAAGAACAGCGACAACGCCACGGCGCTGGCGCTGGCGCTCTCGCAGCAGCGCGGCGATGCCGCGCTGATGGAACTGCTGATGGCCGCGCAGTTCGACACCGGCTTCTACCGCCGCATCCGCTTCGTCGGCGCGGGCGGCAAGCCCGGCTTCACGCGCGAGGCCGACATGCAGCCGCTGCACGCGCCGCAGTGGTTCGTCTCGCTGTTGCCGATCGATTCGACCGTGGGCGTGGCCCAGGTATCCGACGGCTGGCGCGCGCTCGGCTCGGTGCAGGTGGTCAGCCACACCGCCTTCGCGCACGACGACCTGTGGCGCGGCAGCGTGCGCGCGGCCGCGGCCTTGGCCGTCGTGGGTCTGGTCGCGGCTTTGCTCGCGCACCTGGTGGTGGGTCGCATCCGCCGGCCGCTGGACCGCGCGGTGGAGCAGGCGCGTTCGCTCGTCGACGGCGAGTTCGTGAGCGTGCCCGAGCCGCCGGTGCCCGAGCTGAAGCGGCTCACGCAGGCGATGAACACCATGGTCGCGCGCCTCAAGCTCACCTTCGAGGCGCAGATGGCGCACATCGAATCACTGCGCCGGCAGGCCCATTCCGACCCGCTCACCGGCTTGTCGAACCGTGCGCACTTCATGGAGCAGTTGGCGGTCGTGCTGCATCGTGAAGACGGCCAGGCCGAAGGTGGCCTCGTGCTCCTGCGCGTGCTCGAACTCGCCGAGGTGAATCGCACGCTCGGCCGGCCCGCCACCGACCGCATGATCGGTGCGGTGGCGAACGCGCTGCAGACCTATCACCAGCGCGTGCCCGGCTGCCGCATCGGCCGCCTCAACGGTTCCGACTTCGCGCTGTGCCTGCCGGTAGGCGGCCTGGCGCAGGAGACGGCGCAGGCGGTCTCGCAGGCGCTGAGCGCGGTGCTGCCGGCTTTCGGGCCGGGCATCGGTGTCGCGCTCGGCGCAGTCGAGATGCAGCATGAGCGCGAGGTGGCGCAGGTGATGGCGGCGGCCGACACCGCGCTGGCACGCGCCGAAAGCCACGGGCCGTTCAGCGTCGAGCTGGCCGGCGATGTAGACGCCGCGCCGCGCCGCGCGGCCGCGCTCGGCGAGACCGCCTGGCGTCAGCGCATCGGCCAGGCCTTGCGCGGCGATGGCGCGCGGCTTGTTGCCTTTCCGGTGGTCGACGCGGACAACCAGCTCATCCACCTCGAATGCCCGCTGCGCATGCAGCTCGAGGACGACGGCCCCTTCGAGCCGGCCGCGCGCTGGCTGCCGCTGGCGCTGCGCGGGCGGCTCACCGCCGACGTGGACGCACGCGCGCTCGAACTGGCCCTGGCCGACGCCGCGCGCGACGGCCAGCCGCGCTGCGTGAACCTGGCGCCGGCGTCACTCGTCGACAGCGCCTTCGCGCCGCGGCTGCGCGCGCTGCTGTCGGCCGTGCCGCAGGTGGCGCGGCTGATTTCGCTCGAAGTGGCCGAAGGCGCCGCGGTCGATCACTTCCCGCTGCTGCAGGAACTCGGCCGCCAACTGCGGCCCACCGGCGTTCGCCTCGGGCTCGAACACGCCGGCGAGCGGCTCGGGCGCATCCCGCGCCTGTTCGAGGCCGGGCTGCACTACGTCAAGCTCGACGCCGCCGTGGTGCGCGGTGCCGGCCACGACGACCAGCGCGCCACCTTCGTGCGCGGCACCATCACGCTGCTGCACGGCTTGTCGCTGCAGGTCTACGCCGAGGGTGTGATCGACGAGGGCGATGCGAAGCGGCTGTGGGAATGCGGCATCGACGGCCAGACCGGGCCGTATGTGAGTGCGCGGCATCCGGCGGGCGGCGGCTGAGCGCAGCCGTCGGGCCTCACGCCAACAGGTCTCCCGAAGACGGTCGAGCGGAAGCCGGGCCACTCCCTCTCCCGCGTGCGGGAGAGGGCGGGGGTGAGGGACAGTGAGCGCGCGCCGGCGGATCGAACACGCGCCCGTCAGCGGCTATCCCCAGCGCGCACTACGTCCCGGAATCCACCAGCAGCTTCGACTTGTTCATCAGTTCCTGGATGATCTGCTGGTCGGTGCTGTGCTGCCCACCGAACGACAGGTCCACGTCCTGCAGCGAAATCGTCTGATCCACCGCGCCGGAGTTGAAGCCGCCGGAGAAGCCTCCCGTGCTGCTGATGTGGATCACCGTGTCGCCGCCGCTGGTGTCGAAGTGCAGATAGTTGGTCAGGTTGCCCGTCCCGCCCGCCGTCGTCTCGCCCTGCAGCAAGTCGCGCAGGTCCAGCACGTCGCCGCCGTCGGCGGGCGCTGCGAGGTTGAAGTCGGTCACCACGTCGGCCGCCGGCGCGCCAGAGTTGCCGCGGTCGGCCAGTTCCCAGCGGAACACGTCCTGCCCGGCACCGCCGGTCAACGTGTCGTTGCCGGCACCGCCGATCAGCACATCGTTGCCAGCGCCGCCATCGAGCGTGTCGTTGCCGGTTCCGCCGTACAGGCGATCGTTGCCGGCGTCGCCGTGCAGCGTGTCGTTGCCGCCCTGGCCGTAGATGATGTCGTTGCCCGCATCACCGTGCACCACGTCGTTGCCGCCGCGTGTGTCGCTGGCTACGTTGAACTGGTCCGGGTTGGACTTGATGTAGTCGTAGACGTCGGTGTTGCTCGGTGCCCGGCCGTTGGTGACTGTCAGGAAGTCGATCAGCGCCTGGTAGCCGCGGCCGTCGTGCGTGCCGGCGGCGTGGCCGGTCCAGCTCAGCGCATCGGTGTTGATCGCGTCCGCGAAGATCACGTCGTTTCCGGCACCGCCGTGGATGGTGTCGTGGCCGAGGGCGGCGAGTTCTTCGTTGATCGAACCGCTGTCCAATGCAGCTGTGAGCTGTGTGGCGGACTGCACGATCTGCGGCTGGCCCACGGTGCCCTCTACCCACCCTCCAGTGAACCAACCACCGGCCCATTGAGAGTCGGTGCCCGTGGCGTCGGTGTTGTCGAAGAAGCGCAGGTAGTCGGAGTTCACGCCGCTGCCAATGCCAATGCCGTGCATGCGAACCTTGTTGTCGCCAACAAGAACGCCGGCTCCATCAACCAGCGGCTTGGCGGCCATGATCGATTCAGACATCTCCTCGTCGGAGGTCGAACTGCCAGAGCCGCCGAGCTTGTTGTTGTTCTTGCCTGAGTAGTACAGCGTCGGGTCGCCGTCGGTGAGGAAGAACGACAGATTCTGATAGTTCGCTGCGGCGTTCTTGCCAGAGTTGACCTGTCCGGTGAACCAACTCACAGCCGTGAGGAAGGCGGCTTCGTAGTTGGTTCCGTTCGCGGCGGTCAATGCGTTGACGGCGTTGATCAAGGTACCGACGTTGTCGGCACGAAGATTCGGAATGTTCAACGTCGTCGCATGCTCGGAGAAGGCGATCAGGCTGACGTTCACAGTGCCGTCGTGCTGGCTCAACTGCCCGGCGAGATGGACCAGCGCGTTCTTCAGCAACGTGATCCGTTGCACGCCATCAGTTGTCTCGCTCATACTGCCCGACACGTCGACGATCAGCGAGATGTTGTAGTTCTTTCCTGCCTCCACGGTCTGGATGATGCCGCCCGTGTCGCCCAGCACCACGTCGTTGCCCGACCCGCCGTTCAGCGTGTTGTCACCGTTGGGATTGCTCGTGGTGACGAGCCGATCGGTGTGCACCGTGAAGACGTGCTCGCCCGACGTGTCCACCCCGCCGTTGGCCGTGCCGCCCACATCCTTCACCTTGAAGCCGAACGAGCCGATGGTGCCGGCCGAGCCGCTCACGATCGACAGGTGGCCGGCTTCGATGTCCGCCAGGCTGATCGTCTGGTTCAGCGTCACGAACTGGCCGTTGAGCAGCAGGGCGCCCTCGCTCGGCAACGTGCTGATGACCACGCCGCTTTGCGCGTGGCCCTCGACCGCGTCGACGAACGGGAAATCGCCTGCGCCGAATGTGTAGACGTGGATGCCGTCGCTGATGTGCGCGCTGCCGTCGCTGCTGGTCGGCGCGTCATTGACGGCCGTGACGTTGATGGACTGGGTCGCCGGCGCGGAAACCGCGCCCTCGCTGTCCACCGCGGTGAAGCTGATCGACGTGCTGCCGTTCCAGTTGGCGTTCGGCGTGAACGACAGCGTGGCGCCGTTGGCCGCGGCCGCGATCGTGCTGCCCACAACCAGCGCGACGCCGTTGAAGGACAGCGTGCCGTTGGCCGGCAGGTCGGTGATCGTGAAGCTGGCAACGCTTCCATCCGCGTCGGACGCGGTGAGCGTGACCGGGATGATCGAGTCTTCTGCACCCGAAGCGGCCGTGACCGTGGCGGTCGGCGCCTCGTTGGCACCGTTGACGGTGATGGTGATGACCCGCGCCGTGCCGTCGGCCGTGGCGACCGTGAAGGTCTCGGTCGGATGCGAGCCGCTGGTCAGCGCCTGCACATTGGTGTCGGCGTTGCGCAGCGTGTAGGTCCATGCACCTGCGGCATCGATGGCGAAGTCACCATAGGTGCCGGCGACGTTAGCCGCCGTGAAGACGGCCGGGCCGTCCACGTCGGTAACGCCGAGCGCACCGCTGGTGGTGATCGTGCCGTCTTCCGTGACGCTGCCGATGCTCGTGCCGGTGATGACGGCCGCGTCGTTGACGCCGGCGATGGTGACGCTGATCGTCTGCGAAGCCGTGCCGTCCAGGCTGGTGACCGTGATCGAGTCGGTGAGCGGGGCGCTGGACGAATTCAGCGCCTGAATGTCGGTCTGCGAGTTGTCGGCGGTGTACGTCCACGCGCCGGTGCCGGTGTTGAACGTGAAGCTGCCGTAGGTGCCGGCGAGCGTGCTCGGCGTCTGGAAGACGGCTTCGCCGTTGTCGACATCGCTGACCGTCAACGTGCCGTTGGCGACGAGGTTGCCGGCGACGAGGCTCGCATCTTCGGTGAGCGAAGCGTTGGCTGTTCCGGTAATCGAAGCCCCGTCATTGGTGCCGGTGATGGTGACCGTGATGGTCTGCGGCGTGCCGTCAACCGTGGTGACCGTGAAGGTCTCCGGCGCCAGCGTTGCGCCTTGCGCCAAAGCCTGAACCGACGGGTCGCTGTTGTGCAGGCTGTAGGTCCAAGCACCCGCGGCGTCGATTGTGAAGCTGCCGTGCGCGCCGGCCACCGTCTGAGCAACGAACGAGGCTTCGCCCGTATCCGGGTCGGTGACGCTCAGCTGACCCGAGGTTGCGAGCGTGGTGTCTTCCACTGTTGCGCCGGAAGCCACGCCGCCGATGACGGCGGTATCGCCTACTGCGGTGACGGTGATCGACTGCGTGACGGCAGCGGAGATTGCGCCCTCGCTGTCGGCGGCTGTGAAGCTGACCGAGGTGCCGCCGTTCCAGTTGGCGTTCGGCACGAACGACAAGGTGGCGACGTTGGCGGTGGCGGGCACAGTGGCGCCCACGGCCAGCGCGACATTGCCGAAGTAAAGCGTGCCGTTGGCGGGCAGTGCGGTGAGGGTGAAGCCGGCGATGGAGCCGTCCACGTCCGAGCCGGCGAGGTTCACCGGGATGGGCGCGTCTTCCGCACCGGATGCGGCAGTGACCGTGGCGGTCGGTGCTTCGTTGGCACCGTTGATGGCGATGGTGATGGTGTGCGTCGTGCCGTCGGCCGTGGCGACCGTGAAGGTCTCGGTCGGATGCGAGCCGCTGGTCAGCGCCTGCACGTTGGCGTCGCCATTGCGCAGCGCGTACGTCCATGCACCCGCAGCATCGATGACGAAGTCGCCGTATGTGCCGGCAGCGTTCGCCGCCGCGAAGGCGGCAGAGCCGTC
>JAKFDI010000026.1:0-2364 GCA_036676235.1 Rhizobacter sp.
GGATCCAGTGACTTCGCTTGAACGTACGAAGCGCGAAAGGCGCTGGATTCCCGCCTTCGCGGGAATGACGAGCAAGAGCGTCATCGCCGCGTTACTGATCGGCTTGGCCGCAAACGCCTCCGCACAAGACATCCTCATCCGCAACGCCACCGTCCACACCGCCGGCACACAAGGCACGCTGCACAACGCCGACGTGCTGGTGCGCAACGGCCGCATCAGTGCGGTCGGCAGCGGGCTTGCCGCAGGCAATGCGCAGGTCATCGAAGCCAATGGCCGCGCATTGACGCCGGCGTTGTTCGGCGGCATCGCCGATATCGGCCTGGAAGAAGTGTCGCTGGAAGACGCGACCACCGATGGGACGCAAACCCTCGGCGCCGAAAGCCACGAGATGACCGTACGACCGGAGTTCGACGTGACGCTCGCCTACAACCCGGAATCGGTGCTGGTGCCGATCGCACGGGTCGAGGGCATCGGCTTCACTCTGCTCTCCGCCGGCAGCGCGCAAGGCGGATCCATCGTCGGTGGCCAGGGCGGCGTGGTACGGCTGGACGGCAGCATCGATCCGATCGGCCCGCGGGCATTGTTCGTGCAACTCGGCGCAGGCGCGGCCGACCTGACCGGCAAATCGCGGGCGGCGCAGTGGATGATCCTCGACCAGCTCGTCGCCGAAGCGCGCGGCCGCATCTCCAGCGATTCGAAGCATGCGTTGCTGACGCCGGCCGGACGCGCCGCGCTGGCGAAATACCTCGACGGGAACGGTCGCATCGTCGTCGGCGTGCATCGCGCCGCCGACATCCACCAGCTGCTGAAGTGGAGCCAGCGCCACAACGTGCGCATCGTCATCGCCGGTGGCGCCGAAGCATGGAAACTCGGGTCGCGACTCGCTGCGGCCAAGGTCCCGGTGTTCGTCGATCCGCTCGCCAACCTGCCGGGCGATTTCGACCAGCTCGGCGCGACGCTCGAGAACGCGGCACGCCTGCGTGCGGCCGGCGTGCAGGTCGGCTTCATGCAATCCGACCAGGCGTCGCACTACGCGCGCAAGATCCGCCAACTCGCCGGCAACGCGGTCGCCAACGGACTGCCGTGGGAAGACGGCCTGGCCGCACTGACGCGCGTGCCGGCGGAAACGTTCGGTGTCGCCGGCGACATCGGCACGATCGCGCCGGGCAAGCGTGCCGACCTGGTGCTGTGGAGCGGCGATCCGCTCGAAGTCAGCACCGTCGCCGAGCAGGTCTGGATGGACGGACACGCGATGCCGATGCGTTCGCGTCAATCGGAATTGCGCGATCGATACCTGCGCGGCGACAACGGCTTGCCGCGCGCGTATCCAGCTGGCGCGCGTTAGACACGGCCGCAGGTGACATTTCTCCAATCCCTGCGCGCGTACGGGCGTAAGCTGCGCGGCGGGGCGTGGGGCTCGGGGAGAACGTGATGGAAGGCATCCATGTGTGGGCGGTGCTGGCCGCAGCCGTGTCGGCCTTCGTGCTGGGCGGACTCTGGTATGGGCCGTTGTTCAAGCACGCCTGGTGTCGCGAGGCCGGCGTCGATCCGAACGCGCCCGCCCATCCAGCGCGGATCTTCGGTGGCGCTTTCGTACTCAGCCTGATCGCGGCCGCGGTGTTCGCGTTGTTCCTCGGTCCGAATCCTGCGCCTGGTTTCGCGCTCGGCGCCGGTTTCTCGGCAGGCTTGTGCTGGGTCGCGGCGAGTTTCGGCATCAACTACCTGTTCGCCGGCCGCTCGTTGAAGCTGTGGCTGATCGACGGCGGCTACCACACCTTGCAGTTCACCTTGTACGGATTGATCCTCGGCTTCTGGCACTGAGTGCCACGTCGAAGCGGGAGGCACGCTTGGCCGGACTCGCGCAACGCCTGCTGGTGCAGCAGCACGATTCGCCGCTCGGGCAGTGGCGACTGGCGGTGTTGCTGCCGCCGCCGACGCTGGCCGATGCGGTCGAGTTCGCCTGGTGCGTGGAAGGCGGCAACGCCTTCGAAGTCGCACGCATCCTGCCGCGCGGCAACGCGCATCTGATGTTCAACCTCGGCGCGCCGCAGCGGCTGCTCGACATCCACGGCGTGCGCGAACCGGTGCTGTATCGCGAGGCGTGGATCTCCGGCCAGCAGCAGCGCTATCTCGATGTCGATGCGATCGGCGCCAGCACGATCATCGGCGTGCGCTTCCGTCCGCTCGGCGCCTGGCGCGTACTCGGCATCGCCCAGCATGAACTGGCGGGACAGGTGCTGGACCTGGATGCAGTCCTCGGCGATCGCGTGCACGCCTTGCGCCAGCGAATGCTCGAACACGAGGATCCCGCCACGCGCCTCGCGCTGTTGGAGGGTTGGTTGTTGGCCCAGGCCATGCAGCGCG
>JAKFDI010000027.1:0-3979 GCA_036676235.1 Rhizobacter sp.
GGCGGCGTCTGCCCCGGCGGCATCCGCGCCGGCAGCGACTGCGAGCGCGCCGGCAGCACCGGCCGGCGCCCCGCCTTCCGGCGAGGCGCCGGCCGCGAAGCCATGACGGCACCCGCCACGGCCTTCGCGCCGACCGCCCTGCTGCAGGGCCGCCTCGTCGCCAGCGGCCTGCAGAAGAGCTACGGCACGCGCATGGTCGTGAAGGACGTGCACCTGGCCGTCGATGCCGGCGAGGTGGTGGGCCTGCTCGGCCCCAACGGCGCCGGCAAGACCACGAGCTTCTACATGATCGTCGGGCTGGTGCGCGCCGATGCGGGCGAGATCACCATCGACAACGCGCGCGTCGAGCGCCTGCCCATCCACCGCCGTTCGCGCCTGGGCCTGTCGTACCTGCCGCAGGAGGCGTCGATCTTTCGCAAGCTCACGGTGGAGGAAAACATCCGCGCCGTGCTCGAGCTGCAGGAAGGCGCCGACGGCCGCCCGCTCGGAACCGCCGGCATCGCGGAGCTGCTCGAGGGCCTGCTGCGCGACCTGAGCATCGAGAAGCTGCGCGCCTCGCCGGCGCCTTCGCTGTCGGGCGGCGAACGCCGGCGGGTGGAGATCGCGCGCGCGCTCGCCACCCAGCCGCGCTTCATCCTGCTCGACGAACCCTTCGCCGGGGTCGATCCGATCGCAGTGATCGAGATCCAGCGAATCATCAGCTTCCTCAAGAGCCGCGGCATCGGCGTGCTCATCACCGATCACAACGTGCGCGAGACGCTGGGCATCTGCGACCGCGCCTACATCATCAGTGAAGGACGGGTGCTGGCCGAAGGCACGCCGACGGACATCGTGGAGAACGCCGATGTCCGCAAGGTGTACCTGGGCGAGCACTTCCGCATGTAGTCATGTTTGCCCCCCGGTCCACGTTCCGTGTCCCACCCCCCCAAGGGTGGGCTCGCCGCTGCTTGGGGTGGCCCGGCGCTGCGGCTCGACAGAATGTCTGGGTGCAGCAGTGAAGCCGTCACTCCAAGTTCGTCTTTCCCAGCACCTGGCGCTCACGCCCCAGTTGCAGCAGTCGATCCGGCTGCTGCAACTGTCGACGATCGAGCTGCAGCAGGAAGTCGAGCAGATGCTCGACCAGAACCCCTTCCTCGAAGCGGAGGAAGACAACACGCCGAGCGCGGAGCCGCTGGCCGAGCGGCTGAGCCCGGCAGAGCGCGCGGCCGAGCGTGAGACGGAAACGGCGGGCACCGATGCGGGCGCCGATGCCGCCGACGCCGATCGCGGCGCCGACCGCGATGAAGTAGGGGCCACCGAGCGCGAAGACTGGGAGAACGGCACCGAACGCGACGACTTCGACGGCATCCGCGAAACGCCCGGCTCCGCCGGCACGAACAACGACAACGACGACTTCGAGCCGCAGGACCGCAACACCGCCGGCCCCAGCCTGCAGGACCACCTGCGCGGCCAGTTGCTCGGCATGCGCCTGTCCGGCGAAGACGCGGCGGCACTACACATCCTGATCGAGTCGCTGACCGAAGACGGCTACCTGGCCGACCCGATCGAGGACATCGCCGCACTGCTGGCCGAAGAAGGCGAGCAGCGCGAAGAACTCACCGAGCGCCTGCAGTGCGCGCTGAAGTGGCTGCAGAGCATGGACCCGATCGGCGTGGGCGCGCGCGACCTCGGCGAATGCCTGACGCTGCAGTTGCGCACCCTGCCGCGCAGCGAGGCGCAGATGGTGGCCATCATCATCTGCAAGCAGCACCTGGAGCTGCTGGCGCGGCGCGACGTGAAGCGGCTGATGGCCGCAACAGGCGCCGACGAGGTGCTGCTGAAAGCCGCGCAGCAGCTCATCGTCACGCTGGAGCCCAAGCCCGCGCGACCCTTCGCGCGAGCCGAGGCGAACATCATCGTGCCCGACGTCATCGTGCAGAAATCGGGGCGCAACTGGAAGGTGGTGCTCAACCCCGACGTGATGCCCAAGCTGCGCATCAACGACCTGTACGCGCAGGCCATCCGCCACACGCGCGGCACGCCGGCACCGGCCGGCCACGCGGGCCTGAGTTCGCGGCTGCAGGAGGCGCGCTGGTTCATGAAGAACATCCAGCAGCGCTTCGACACCATCCAGCGCGTGTCGCAGGCCATCGTGGAGCGGCAGAAGAGCTTCTTCACCCACGGCGAGATCGCCATGAAGCCGCTGGTGCTGCGCGAGATCGCCGATGAACTCGGCCTGCATGAATCGACCATCTCGCGCGTGACCACCGCCAAGTACATGGCGACGCTGTTCGGCACCTTTGAGCTCAAGTATTTCTTCGGCTCCTCGCTCAACACCGAGGCCGGCGGCAATGCGTCGAGCACGGCGGTGCGCGCGCTGATCAAGCAGCTCGTCGCGGCCGAGGACCCCGCCAAGCCGCTGTCGGACAGCCAGCTCTCGGCCATGCTGGAGGAGCAGGGCATCCAGGTCGCGCGCCGCACCGTCGCCAAGTACCGCGAGGCGCTGCGCATCGCGCCGGCCAGCCAGCGCAAGACGCTCTGACATGGCCCTGCCGCTGTTCTTGCCCTGCGCCGCCGGCGTCGAGGCGCTGCTGGCCGACGAGGTGCAGCGCGTGCTGCCCGAGGCGGCGGTGCGTGCCGCGCGCGGCGGCGTTGCGCTGGAAGGCGGCACCGACGAGGTGATGGTGCTCAACCTCGAACTGCGGCTCGCGCAGCGGGTGCTGATCGAGGTGGCCGAAGGGCCGTACCGCGACGAGGCCGATCTGTACGAACTCGCGCGCAGCGTCGACTGGCTGCAATGGATCATGCCGCAGCACACGCTGCGCGTGGACACCACGGCGCAGCGCAGTCCGCTGCGCAGCCTCAACTTCGCCGCCCTGCGCGTCAAGGATGCGGTGTGCGACGCATTGCGCGACGCCACCGGCGAACGCCCGAGCGTGGACATCCGCTCCCCCGACCTCGCGCTGGTGCTGCATGTCGGCCCCGAACGCGCGTCGCTGTATGTCGACAGCTCCGGCGAGCCGCTGTTCAAGCGGGGCTGGCGCGAGGACAAGGGCGACGCGCCGCTGAAGGAAACGCTGGCTGCCGCCATGCTCGCCGCCGCCGGCTGGCGCGGCACGCCCGACGCCGGCGGCGCACTGCACGACCCGTGCTGCGGCTCCGGCACCATCGCCATCGAAGCCGCGCAGATTGCCTGCGGCATCGCACCGGGACTGAAACGCCGCTTCGCCTTCGAGCGCCTGCTGCCCTTCGCAAACGCCGAGTTGCGCGCGCAGTGGCAGCGGCTCAAGAGCCACGCCACATCACGCATTCATGCGAGCGCCGTACCCATCGTCGCGAGCGACGTGTCCTTCCGCATGGTCGACTTTGCCCGCCGCAATGCCGAGCGCGCGGGGGTGAGCGGTGCCATCGAATTCCACGGCGGCGATGCGCTGGAGCGTCCGGCGCCGTCGCTGCCGGCCGATCTGCACGGCACGCTGATGCTCAACCCGCCCTACGGCGAGCGCATCGACCCGAAAGGCGCGCGCGCGGCCGAACGCCGGCCAGCCGATACCGACAACCGCGCCATGCCGGACGACTTCTTCGCAAAGCTCTCCGCCCACTGGAAGCGCGCCTACACGGCCCATCCGGCCGGCTGGACCGCCTGGGTGCTCAGCCCCGACATGAAGCTGCCCGGCGCCATGCGGCTCAAGGAGAACCGCCGCGTGCCGATGTGGAACGGCCCGATCGAGTGCCGGCTGTTCCGCTTCGACCTGGTGGCCGGCTCGGCGCGGATCAGCGGCAGCCGAGACTGAAGAAAAAGGTCGCGCCGGCGTCGGGCTGCGACTGCGCCCACACGCGGCCGCCGTGGCGCTCGACGATGCGCTTGACGATACTCATACTAATTCGCGTTCAAAGATATAGAACGTATCCACTTGAATCCTGTCATGGATCGGACCCGTTGAGGGTTCGCTTCAAGGTGGCGTAAGCCGGCGCTGAGCGAATGCTCGACGGCGTCAAG
>JAKFDI010000028.1:0-2363 GCA_036676235.1 Rhizobacter sp.
CGGATCGTCGCTCAGCAGTAGCGGGAGCACGTCCAGATCGGGTAGCGAATTCAGCGCCGCGCCGGCGAGCAGGGCCGCACGCCGATGCTGCGGCGGTGCGATGGCGGCAGCGATCGCGCCGCCGACGAAGAGATGGGTCAGGGAATCCATGCCGGCATGCTAACCGGCCCTCGACCTGCCCGCGGCTTAGATCACGCTGCGCGTGGCCACGACTCTTCCATCACCAATTGCAACCTAGGCGGCAGCGATGCCAGCGTCTCGCCGTTGTGCGACAACAACCGCAAGGTGCCATCGGGATCTTCCGCGAGTGCGGTCAGGCTTTCGACCCAGTCGCCGTCGTTGGCGTAGACCAGGCCGTCCTGCTGGATCAACGCGGCGCGATGGATATGGCCGCAGAGGATGCCGTCGAGGCCGCGCTTGCGCGCATCGTCGAGGCCGGCCTGGACGTAGCGGGCGATGTAGCGCTCGGCGGCGCCGCTCTGGCGTTTGAGGAATTCGGACAACGACCAATAACGCTTGCCGAGGCGTCGACGCGCCAGGTTCAACAACTTGTTGCCGGTCAGGATGCGGTAGTACAGCCAGTCGCCAAACTTCTCCTGCAAGCTGCCGAAGTGCGTCACCGAATCGTAGTCGTCGCCATGTGTGACCAGCAGGCGGCGACCGTCGGCAGTGGTATGGATGGTGCGGCGGCGGATCGACATGCGCGGCAGCACCAGACCGCAGAAGCGACGGATCGGGCGATCGTGGTTGCCAGGCACGTAAATGATCTCGGTGCCGTCGCGGCGCAGCCGGTGCAGCGCCTCGATCACGCGGTTCTGCGCCGCACCCCATGCCGCGCGTCGTTGCGCCATCCACCACAGGTCGACGATGTCGCCAACGAGGTACAGGCGCTGGCATTGCAGATTGCCGAGGAAATCCGCCAGCTCCGCCGCATGGCAATGCTTGGAACCCAGGTGCACGTCGGAGAGGAAGACCGCGCGCCGATAGCTGGGAGGCGCGGTCGCCGGGCTCATGCCACGGCCTCCGCCGGCGCCGCAGCCTCGAGATAGCGCTTGCGCTTCTTCGGCTGCACACGCTGCAGGTCGACTTCGATGAGGCCGTCGACCGAGTCGCTGAAATCCGGATCGACACCAAAGGCAAGGAACCGTGCCCCGCCCGGTTCGCACAGGTCGGTGTATTGCTTATAGAGCATCGGCACGGTGGCACCGACCGCATCCAGGTTGGCCTTGAGCACGCGGAAACTGGTGTCGGCGTCGAGTTCGCCGAACTGTGGCGGTGCGGCGCGGTATGCGAACGGCCGCTTCGACACCGCTTCGATGTCCTGCGCGCCATAGAACTGTGCGTAGTAAGCGACGATCTGCTCGCGTGCTTCGATCGGCAACGCGGCGCTGATCGACACCGCGCCAAACAAGTAGCGCACCCGCGGGTGCAGGCGCAGGTAGGCGCCGATGCCCTGCCACAGATAGTCGATGCTGCGGCCGCCCCAGTAGTCGGGCACGACGAAACTCCGGCCGAGTTCCATGCCCTGCGCGATGCGCGGCAGCGCGTCGTCCGCGTAGTGGAACAGCGTCGCGGTGTAGAGGCCCTTGAGGCCGTGTTCGGCCAGCACCGGCGCCCCGCGCGCGATGCGGTAGGAACCGGCGATCTTCGACTGCGCCTCGTCCCACAGCACGATGTGCTCGTACCAGCTGTCGTAGACGTCGAGATCGAGGCTGCGACCGGTGCCTTCGCCGACCGCGCGGAAGGTCAGTTCGCGCAAGCGACCGATCTCGCGCAGCAGCGGCGAATCTGCGGGCAGTCGGCCGACGCAGATGCGCTTGCCGTCGCCGGTCATGCCGAGCGGTGCGAGGCGCTCCACTTCCGCACGCACCAGGTCCGATGCCACCGGCATCGCCAGCGGTTCCGGGCCGGCCGGCGTCTCCTCGCGGCGCGTGCCGAGTGCATACAGCGCGTTGCGCACGTTGCGCAGCTGGACCTCGGCGTCGCCTTGTGCGGGGATCACGATCGGATGGCCCACCCGCAATGCGGCGCGACGCGCATGCCGGGTGAACATCTCACGCGCCAGCAGCGCGGTTCCGGCTGGCTTGAACATCGCCGAGATGCCATAGAACAGCGCCGAATTGCGCGCCGCGATCCGCACCGGCAGCACCGGCGCATGGCAGGCGCGGGCGAAGCGCAGGAAGCCGCGGCGCCAGCGCGTATCGCGCACGCCGCGCGGGCCGAAGCGCGAGACTTCGCCGGCCGGGAACACGATCACGCATTCCTCGTTGTGCAGCGCCTGCTCGACCGCGCGCAGGTTCTCCGCACTCGGCTTGCCGCCGAGGATGCGCACCGGCAGCAGCAGGCCGTCGAGGTTCTCGATC
>JAKFDI010000029.1:0-33701 GCA_036676235.1 Rhizobacter sp.
CTTGGTGAGCGAAGCCTCCGGGCGATGCGCAGCGAGCCGTATCACTTCCCGTAGGCGTCGGCGAGAAGCGCAGGGCTTTGCAGCCGGGCGCGCCAGCGCCCCTCCACTTCTGACTTCGCGCGGTTGTCCGAGCGCAGCGCCCGCAGGGCGCGTAGCGAGTTCTGCGCGAGGCGGCAAAGCCCGAGCATCGCAGCGCACCCCTCGCTCCGCGAGGGGCGACGCCTCCGGGTCGCCTTTTCTTGGTTCCTTCTTTTGGCGAAGCAAAAGAAGGGACTCGCCCGCCGGGGCGAGACCCGGCCTGCTTCAACAACGCGCCGAGCCTCGATCAACAAACCGCGAACAACCCGCACGCTTCGACAGGCTCAGCGCAAACGGGTTTGCAAGCAACGGACCCTTCGATACCGCAGGACGAACGAGGTTGCGGCCCTCAGAACGGATAGTGACGCGGTGTCGTCTGCACCGTGATCCAGCGCAGCTCGGTGAACTCGGCGATGCCCGCCTTGCCGCCGAAGCGCCCGTAGCCGCTGCCCTTCACGCCGCCAAACGGCATCTGCGCCTCGTCGTGCACCGTCGGCCCGTTGACGTGGCAGATGCCCGATTCGATGCGTGCCGCCACGTTCATCGCACGCGCCACGTCGCGGCCGAACACCGCCGCCGACAGGCCGAACTCGTTGTCGTTGGCGCAGGCCACGGCTTCCTCGACGCCGTTCACGCGCACCACCGCCTTCACCGGGGCGAAGGTCTCGACGCGGTAGATGTCCATCGCGGGCGTCACATGGTCGAGCACGGTGGCGGGCATCAGCGTGCTGTCGGCCTTGCCGCCGCACACTAGCTTGGCGCCCTTGGCGAGTGCGTCGTCGATGAGCGCGTTGCAGCGCGTAACAGTGATGGCGTCGGCCACCGAGCCCAGCACCACCGGCCCCTTGCGCGGATCGCCCAGCGGCAGTGCCTTCGCCTTGGCGGCGAACTTGGCGACGAACTCGTCGGCCACCTTCTGGTCGACCACGACGCGCTCGGTCGACATGCAGATCTGGCCCGAGTTGGCGAACGCGCCGAAGGCCGCGCCGTTGACCGCCGCGTCGATGTCGGCGTCGTCGAGGATCACCAGCGGCGCCTTGCCGCCGAGTTCCAGCACCACGGACTTGAGGTACTTGGCGCAGGTGCCGGCGATGATCTTGCCGACCTTGGTGGAGCCGGTGAAGTTGACGCGCCGCACCGCGGGGTGCGCCACCATCGCCTCGACCACGGCGCCCGCATCGGCCGGTGCGTTGGTGATGAAGTTGACGACGCCCGGCGGCAGACCGGCTTCCTGCAGCGCTTCGATGATCAGGCCGTGCGTCGCGGGGCACAGCTCCGAACCCTTGAGGATGACCGTGTTGCCGCAGGCGAGCGGCGTGGCAATCGCCCGCACGCCGAGGATCACCGGTGCGTTCCACGGCGCGATGCCCAGCACCACGCCCGCGGGTTGTCGAACGCCCATCGCCAGGTTGCCGGGCACATCGGAGGGAATCAGCTCGCCCGAGATCTGCGTCGTGAGCGATGCGGCTTCGAGCAGCATGCCGGCGGCGAGGTGCACGTTGAAGCCGGCCCACATGGCGCTGGCGCCGGTCTCGCCGGCCATGGCTTCGACGAAGGCGGGCGTGCGTGCTTCGAGCGCCTGCGCGGCCTTCATCAGCAGCGCGCGGCGCGCGCCGGGGCCCATCGCGGCCCAGGCGGGGAACGCCTTGGACGCGGCCTCGACCGCGGCCACGGCATCTTCGGGCGTGGCCGCCGGGGCGCGCGTGGCGACGTCGCCGGACAGCGGGTTGCGGCGCTCGAAAGTGGCGCCGTTGCGCGCCTTCACGCGTTCGCCATTGATCAGCATCGTGATGTCGGACATGACTTCTCTCCAGGGTTCACGGGGTGGAAGAAACGCGCGCCGGGGCCGGCGCGCCGAGATAGGCCTGATGAATGAGATCGGAGCGGCGCAGCTCGTCGGCGCTGCCTTGGGCCGCGATGCGCCCGCGCTCCAGCACGTAGCCGCGGTCGGCCACGGCCAGCGCCTTGCGCACGTTCTGCTCGACCATCAGCACGGTGGTGCCGCTGTCGGCGATGCGCCGCGCGATGGCGAGCAGTTCGTCGACCATCTTGGGCGCGAGGCCGAGCGAGGGTTCGTCGAGCATCAAGAGGCGCGGGCCGCTGACCATGGCGCGCGCCACGGCCACCATCTGCTGCTCGCCGCCGCTCATGGTGCCGGCGAGTTGCTGGGCGCGTTCCTGCAGGCGCGGGAAATCCTTGAACGCCTGCTGCAGCCGCTCGCGGCGCTGCGCGGGCGTAACGAGCCAGCCGCCGAGTTCGAGGTTGTCGGTGACGCTCATCTGCGGGAAGAGCTGGCGGCCTTCGGGCACCAGCGCCAGCCCGCGTTGGACCGCGAGCGCGGCCTTGCGTTCGGGCAGTTCGGCGTCGTCGAGCATCACGCTGCCGGTGCGCGAGAGCAGGCCCGCAAGCGCTTTGAGCAGCGTGGTCTTGCCGGCGCCGTTGGGGCCGACGATGACCGTCAGGCCCGGCGTCACGTCGAGGCTGATGTCGCGCAGCACCTGGAAGCCGGTGTAGCCGGCCGTGAGTGCGCGCACCTGCAAGGTTGCGCCGGTCATCGGGAAACCTCCGTGCTTCGCACTGCGGTGCGAGCCCCCTTCGGAGCGGCCGTGCGGGGGCTCATGCGTGCGCCTCCATCTCGTCGCCGAGGTAGGCCTCGATCACTTCCGGGTTCTTCACCACCTCGGCCGGCGTGCCGTCGGCGATCTTTCGGCCCTGGTGCAGCACCAGCACGCGCTCGACGTGGCGCAGCAGCGTGGTCACGGCATGCTCGATCCACACCACCGTGAGACCGAATTCGTCGCGCAGGCGGCGGATCAGCTGCGCCACCGCTTCCAGCTCGTGTTCGGTCAGGCCCGCCGCCACTTCGTCCAGCAACAGCACGCGCGGGCGGGTGCCCAGCGCCATGCCGATTTCCAGCAGGCGCTGCTGCGAGGGCGTGACGGCGGCGGCCGGCAATGCGGCGAGTTTTTCCAGGCCCAGCAGCGCGAGGATGTCGTGCGCCGTCTTCAGCGTGGCCGGCGCCTCGCGGTGACGGCCGGCGAACTCGAGCGCGAACTGCACGTTGTCGATCACCCGCATTTCGGCGAACACGCGCGGCGTCTGGAAGGTGCGCGCGATGCCGTGTTCGGCGTAGCGATGCGGCAACTGGCCGGTGAGGTCGTGGCCGCCGGCGGTGAGCCGTCCGCTGGTCGGCGCGATCACGCCCGACAGCGCGTTGAAGAAGGTCGTCTTGCCCGCGCCGTTGGGGCCGATGATGCCGACCAGCTCGTGCGCGTCGAAGCGCACGTCGACCGCATCCACGGCGGTCAGGCCGCCGAAGCGCACGGTCACGCCCTGGGCGACCAGCAGGGGTTCAGCCATGCGAGCCTCCCTTCGCCTTGCGCTGCCACAGCGCCGCGAGGCCATTGGGCAGGAACAGCACCGAGAGGATCAGCAGCACGCCCAGGATGATCATGTAGGCATAGGGCAGTTGCAGCCGCAGCGTCTCGGCCAGCACGCTGAAAACGATGGCCGCCACCAGCGGACCGGCCAAACTCGCCGCGCCGCCGATCAGCGCAATCAGCACCGTCTGGAAGCCGATGAAGGGGCTGAACACCGCGTGCGGGTCGATGTAGGTCCAGCGCACCGCCATGGCCGCGCCCACCGCGCCGGCGAAGGCGGCGGTGATGGCGAAGCCGGCGATCTTCACGCGGCGGGTGTGCACGCCGAGCGTCTGCGTGCGCTGCTCGTCGGAGCCGATGCCCGACAGCGCCAGGCCGAAGCGGCTGGCGCGCACCCACACCGCCACGATCACCGACAGCGCGGCAATCGCCAGCACCGTGAGGTAGACCACCTGGTTCGACGGCACCTCCATCAGCACGCGACCGACGGTGCCGGAGATCTGCTTCTCGAAGTAGGTGATGGCGTGGCGGATCAGCTCGGTCATGCCGAAGGTCAGCACGGCGAAATAGGTGCCGCGCAGGTGCAGCACGGCCGCGCCCATGACGATGGCGACGAGCGCCGCGATGGCCGCGCCGCTCGCGATCACCAGCGGCCACGGCAGCGTGTTCAGCAGGATGGCGCTGGTGTACGCGCCCACGCCGAAGAAGGCCGAGGTGGCGAGCGACAGGTAGCGCGTGGCGCCGCAGAACAGCGACCAGCTCGTCGCCAGCGCCACGTACATCAGGCAGGTGAGCGCCACCGAGACGAGGAAGTCGGACACCAGCCACGGCACGCAGGCCGCGGCAGCAGTGCCGATCGCGATGAAGATCCAGACGCGCTTCATTTCTTGGTGAACAGCCCGTTGGGCCGCCAGATCAGCACCGCGATGAAGACGCTGTAGGACAGCAGCATCTTGAGAGACGGGCTCGTGAAGTGCATGCCCAGCGCCTCGACCACCCCGAGCAGCAGGCCGCCGGCGAGGCTGCCCGCCATGCTGCCGAAGCCGCCGAGGGTGATGACGATGAGCGCGGTGATGGTGTAGGGCTCGCCCATCGACGGCGAGAGGGTGTAGGTCATCGACAGCAGCCCGCCGGCGACGCCGGAGAGGCCGAGGCCGATGCCGAACATCGTGGGGTGCAGGCGTTTGGTGTCGATGCCCACGAGCTGCGCGCCGGTGGGCGACTGCATCAGCGCGCGCACGCCCTTGCCGAGCAGCGTGAAGCGCAGCAGCGCGATGAGGCCGAGGCTAAGCGCCACGGCGACGGCGAACACGATCAGCTTGTTGGCCGTGAAGCGCATGCCGGCGAACTCGACCGGCTGCGACAGGTAGTCGTAGCCGCGCAGTTCGCCGCCCCAGATCAGGAAGGCGGCGTTCTGCACCATGAACATCAGGCCGAAACCGATCATCAGGCTGCGCGCCTCGAACACCTCGACCGGACCGCCATCGCGCACAAGCGGGCGAAAGCACAGCAGGTGCACGATGACGCCGAGCACGAACATCGCGGCGAAGACGATCGGCATGAACACCAGCGGCGCGATGCCGAGCACCGTGAAGCCGACGAAGGTGAGGTAGCCGCCCAGCATCAGGAACTCGCCGTGCGAGATGTTCATGATGCGCATGAGCCCGTACTGCAGGTTCAGGCCCATCGCGACGAGCGCATAGATGCCGCCGGTGATGAGACCGGAGGCGATGAGTTCTAGCCAGAAGGTGAGGGACACGGGGACTTCTATAAAGAAAACGCGGCGAGGGTGGTTTGGCGCGCTGCGCTTCGACACCTCAGGGCGAACGGGTGGGGGTTGGTCCGCGCGGTCCGACCAGAGAACCGTTCGCACTGAGCCTGTCGAAGTGCCTCGGTGCGAACGCGCGGCTTCGACAGGCTCAGCCCGAACGGTTGTGTAGTCCGTTCGCGCTGAGGTATCGAAGCGCCGCGCAGCGCAAACCTACCCCTACTTCCAGTCTGGCTTCGGCGCTACCACCTTCGACGTCGCCATGCTCTGCGGCCACACCACCTCGAAATCCCCGCCGTTCCATTGGCTCACGCTCCCCGGCACCGAGATCTCGCTGCCCTTGAACTTCACCTTGCCGATGATGGTGTCGAACTCGGTGGCGGCGATGTGGTCGCGGATCGCCTTGCGGTTCAACCCCACCTTCGCCACGCTCTGCTGAAGAATCTCCAGCCCCGCCCAGCAATGCCCGCTGGCCCAGCGGTCCGGCTCCTTCTTCCAGCGTGCCACGTGCGCGTCGAAATAGGCCTTGGCGCCGGCGCTGGTCTTGGCGTTCCACGAGCCCATGCCCATCACGCCGTCCACGTTCTCGCCCAGCACGTTCTTGTAGAGCTGGAAGGCGGTGCCCACCGAGGCATAGAAGAACTTCGGGTTGAAGCCCACTTCCTTCGACTGCTTGCTGGCAAGAATGGTGTCGGGCGGGTAGGTGATGCCGATGAAGGCGTCGGGGTTGCGGTCCTTGATGGCGCGCAGCACCGGCGACAGGTCCTTCACGCCCAGCGGGTAGCTCTTGCGCTCCACCACCTCGATGTTGGTGCCCTTCAGCGCGGCGTTCAGCGCGGCGAAGTTCTCGAGGCCAAACAGGTCGTCCATGTAGACGATGGCCACCGACTTCACGCCCTGCGCCTTCAGCAGGTCGACCAGCGCGCCCATCATCTGGTCGGGCTGCTGCAGCATCGAGAAGAAGTACGGCATCTTCATGTCGATCATCTTGCGCGACAGGGCCGTCGGCGCGATGAACGGGTAGCCGTGGCGGTTGGCGAGCGGCGCGGTCGCGAAGTTCATGCTCGAACCCCAGGGCGGCAGGATCAGGTCGACCTTGTCGCTGGTCATCAGCTTCTCGTAGGTGCGCACCGCGGTCTCGATCTCGCTGCGGTCGTCGCTGCCGATGAGTTCGACCTTGCGCTTCTTGCCCTGCACGTCCAGCCCGCCGGCGGCGTTCACCTGCTCGGCCCACATGATGTAGTTGGGCTCCTGGCTCACCTGCGCGCCGCCGGCCATGGGGCCGGAGCGCGAGATGGCGTAGCCGATGCGGATCGGCGCGTCCTGCGCAAAGGCCCGCGAGCCGAGCGCCAGGGGCGCGAGGGTGGTGGCGCCGAGGGCGGCGCCCTGGGTCAGCAGCTTGCGTCGGGTGGTGTGCATCGTCGGTCTCCTGGGGGCGAATGCGGCAAGACTAGGGCCGTCTCGCTTGCGCTCTTGGCTGCGCGTGCACAAGCTGCTTGCCTGTGAGCGCACGCCGCTCCGGACAAACCCGAGCCCCGGCCTGGCCGACAATCCCCGCCGGCAGGAGGACTGCATGACCAAGACCACCGTGATCTCGACCGAAGGCACCGCCGCCGCGGTGCGCGACCGGCTCCACCTGTGGGGCGATTCGGTGTGGAAGCTCATCGGCGGGCTGCAGTCCGACGCCTTCGGCGACGACAACTTCAACGGCCACATCGAACACGGCGAAGTGGGCTATGTACGCATCTGCCGCCTGCGCGTGACCAAGCACCGCGTGGTGCGCACGCCGGGCCTCATCTCGCGCTCGGAGCGCGGCTACCTGAAGATCGTGGCGCAGCTGCGCGGGCGCGCCTGCTTCGAGCAGAACGGGCGCGACGTGTGGCTCTCGCCCGGCGAATGGAGCGTGTACGACACCACGCGCGCCTACTCCGTCACCAACCCCGAGAACGTGGAGCAGCTCGTGCTCATGGTGCCGAAAGACGTGCTGCCCGAGCAGCGCCTGGCGCTCGATCCGCTGATGGTGCAGCGCTTCTCGGGCTCGGCCGGCGTGTCGCGCCTCGCGTTCGAGACAGCGCGCTCGGCCTTCGACGAGATCGACACGCTGCACGACGGCGCGGCCGACAGCGTGGCCGATGCGATCTCGGGCCTCGTGATCCAGTCGCTGCTGGAGCGCAATGGCCAGCCTACCGGCCTGTCGTTGCGCGAGGCGCTGCGCGACCGCACCACCGACTACATCCGCCGCCACCTGCGCGATCCGCGCCTGTCCATCGACCAGGTGGCGCGCGCGCTCAACTGCAGCAAGCGCCATTTGCACAACGCCTTCGCCGGCGAGCCCGACAGCTTGGCCGGCCACGTGATGAACCTGCGGCTCGACGCCTGCCGGCGCGACCTGCAGGACGTCCGGCTTCGCCAGGAACCCATTGCGGAGATCGCCCGCTCGTGGGGCTTTGCGAGCAGCGCGCACTTCAGCCGCGTGTTCCGCGCGCGCTATGGCGAGTCGCCGAGCGAGTGCAGGGGTCGGGCTCCAGGGACTTGGCGCCCCATGCGCGCGTGAGCCGCGCGCGACCTCAGATCATCGCCGCGGGGTCTGCCACCTCGTCGGTGAACTGCGTCACCCGGCGCGGTCGCAGGTGCACGGTCGAGCCCGACTTCAGCCCGAGCTTGTCGCGCAGCGCCAGGTACTCGTCGCGCGGCAGTTCGACGTCGACGTAGCTGTCTTCGTCCACCCGCTTGAATTCCAGCCGCGTGTTCGGCCCGACGGTCAACGCCTGCGACAGCGTCACCGCGATCGTGCCCGCCTCGGCCGCGCCCAGCACCTGCAGTTCGTGGGGCCGCACATAGCTCACCTCGCCACCGGCCGCGCCGGCGCGATCGAAGCGGCCGTGAAACAGGTTCACGTCGCCGAGGAACTGAAGAACGAAGGGCGAGGCCGGGTGGTCGTACACCTCGTCCGGCGGGCCGTCCTGCTCGATGCGGCCCTGGTTCATCACCACGATGCGGTCGGCCACTTCCATGGCCTCTTCCTGGTCGTGCGTCACGAACACGCTGGTCACATGCACCTCGTCGTGCAGGCGGCGCAGCCAGCGGCGCAGTTCCTTGCGCACCTTGGCGTCGAGCGCTCCGAAGGGTTCGTCGAGCAGCAGCACCTTGGGCTCCACGGCCAAGGCGCGCGCGAGCGCGATGCGCTGGCGCTGGCCGCCGGAGAGCTGGTGCGGGTAGCGGTCAGCGATCCAGTCGAGCTGCACGAGCTTGAGCAGCTCGGTCACCTTGGCCTTGATCTCGCGCTCGCTCGGCCGCGTCGCCTTGGGCCGAACGCGCAGGCCGAAGGCCACGTTCTCGAAGATCGTCATGTGGCCGAACAGCGCGTAGTGCTGGAACACGAAGCCGACCTGGCGCTCGCGCACATCGGTGTGCGTGGCGTCTTCGCCGTGGAAGAGCACGGTGCCGGTGTCGGGCACTTCCAGCCCCGCGATGATGCGCAGCAGCGTGGTCTTGCCCGAACCCGAGGGGCCGAGCAGCGCGACCAGTTCGCCATCCGGGATGTCGAGGTTGAGGTTGTCGCAGACGACCGTCTGGCCGAAGCGCTTGTTCAGGTTGCGGACTTCAATGCTCATTTCGGTTCACTCATTCGCTGCGGCCGCCTTGGCCCCTGACCTGTGCCTTGACGCGCCGCTCGACGAAGAACTTCAGCGCCAGCGTCACCAGCGCCAGCCCCGCCAGCAGCGAGGCCACCGCAAAGGCGGCCGCGAACTGGTATTCGTTGTAGACGATCTCGATGTGCAGCGGCAGGGTGTTGGTCTGCCCGCGGATGTGGCCCGAGACCACGCTCACCGCGCCGAACTCGCCCATCGCCCGCGCGTTGCACAAGATCACGCCGTAGAGCAGCGCCCACTTGATGTTGGGCAGGGTCACGCGGCGGAAGATCTGCCAGCCCGAAGCGCCCAGCACGCGCGCCGCTTCTTCCTGCTCGGTGCCCTGTGCCTGCATCAGCGGAATCAGCTCGCGCGCGATGAACGGAAAGGTGATGAAGATGGTGGCGAGCACGATGCCCGGCAGCGCGAAGATGATCTTGAGGTCATGGTCGCGCAGCCATTCGCCCATCCAGCCCTGCAGGCCGAACACCAGCACGAACACGAGACCTGCGATCACCGGGCTCACCGAGAACGGCAGGTCGATGAGCGTGAGCAGCACGTTCTTGCCGCGGAAGTCGAACTTCGCGATGCACCAGGCCGCGGCCACGCCGAACACCAGGTTCAGCGGCACCGAGATGCCGGCCGCAATCAGCGTGAGCTGGATGGCCGACACCGCATCCGGCTCGGTGATGGCCGCGAGGTACACATCCACGCCCTTCTTCAGCGCCTCGACGAAGACCAGCGCCAGCGGCACGAAGAGGAACAGCGTGAGGAAGGTGAGCGCGACGCCGATCAGCAGCCAGCGCACGGCACGCGGCTCGGTGGTGGCGTCGCGCAGGCGGCGCGGCGCGCGGGCTGTGGCCGAAGGCACTGAGAGTGTTGCAGTGCTCATGTGCATTCCCAAGCGAACGCCGCGGGTCCGGCTTTGCCGGCCCGCTGGTGTTGCCTTGCAGGCCGCGCCGGGCCAGTGGCCCGGCCCTTCGCCAGGCACGAAAGGTCCACTGGACCTCTCGTGTCCGGGCTCAGCCCCCTTGAGGGGGCGCGCGAAGCGCGTAGGGGGTGGTTCATCTGCCCTGCCGCTTGCGCGTCCACGCCTGCAAGCCGTTCACGGCCAGCAGCAGCACGAAGGCCGACACCAGCATCACCACCGCAATCGCCGTGGCGCCGGTGTAGTCGTACTGCTCGAGCTTGGTGATGATGAGCAGCGGCGTGATCTCGCTGATCATGGGCATGTTGCCGGCGATGAAGATCACCGAGCCGTATTCGCCCAACGCCCGCGCGAAGGCGAGCGCGAAGCCCGTCAACAGCGCCGGCGTGAGGATGGGAAACAGCACGCGGGTGAACGTCTGCCAGCGTGTGGCGCCGAGCGTGGCCGAGGCCTCCTCGATCTCCTTGTGCAGGTCTTCCAGTACCGGCTGCAAGGTGCGCACGACGAAGGGCAGGCCGATGAAGGTGAGCGCGACGAACACACCCACCGGCGTGAAGCTCACCTTGAAAGGCAGCACCTGGCCGATCCAGCCGTTGTTCGAGTACAGCGCCGTGAGCGCGATGCCGGCCACGGCCGTGGGCAGTGCGAAGGGCAAATCGACCAGCGCGTCGATGAAGCGCTTGCCCGTGAATTCATAGCGCACCAGCACCCACGCCACGATCAGGCCGAAGAACGCATTCACGAGCGCCGCTGCGAACGACGCACCGAAGGTCAGCCGGTACGAGGCCAGCACCCGCGGCGAGGCCACGGCCTCCCAGAAGGCCGGCCACGTCATCGTGAAGGTCTTCAGGAAGGCCGCGCTGAGCGGGATCAGCACGATGAAGCCGAGATACAGCAGCGTGAAGCCTAGCGCCAGGTCGAAACCCGGCAGCACGCTGTGCCGCCGCAGCAGGGTGCGCGAGAAGATCACGATGAGTGCAAGAAGCGGTGCGGCTTATTTCTTGCGCGCGCCGGCCAGGATCTGGTCGTACATCGCGCCGTCGACGAAGTGGTCGTTCAGCGCCTTGGTCCAGCCGCCGAACATCTCGTCGATGGTGAAGGTGTTGATCTTCGGAAAGTCCTTGGCATGGCGCGCCAGTGCCGCGTCCGAACGCGGACGTAGCTGGTGCCGGGCCGCGATCTCCTGCGCCTCGTCGGACCACAGCCACTGGAGGTAGGCCTCGGCCTGCTTGCGCGTGCCCTTCTTGTCGACCACCTTGTCGATCAGCGCCGCGGGGTTCTCGGCCAGGATGCTCCACGGCGCGTACACCACGTCGAAGTCGCCGCCGAACTCCTTCTTGATGAGGTTGACCTCGCTCTCGAAGGTGCACAGCGCATCGCCGATGCCGCGCTGCGCAAAGGTGGTGGTGGCTGCGCGCCCGCCGCCGTCGAACACCGGCACATTGGCGAACATCGCGGTGAGCTGCTGCTTGGTCTGTTCCGGCGTCTTGCCGGCCTTGATGGCGGCGCCCCAGGCGGCCACGTAGGTGTAGCGGCCGTTGCCCGTGACCTTGGGGTTGGGAATGACGACGCTCACGCCGGGCTTGGCGAGATCGGCCCAGTCCTTGATGCCCTTGGGGTTGCCACGGCGCACCAGGATGACGGTGGTCGACGTGTTGGGCGCCGAGTTGTTCGGCAGGCGCTTCGCCCAGTCGATGGGCAGCAGGCCGGAGCGCGTGGCGATGGCGTCGATGTCGCTCGCCTGGTTCATGGTCACCACGTCGGCGGCCAGGCCGTCGATCACCGAGCGCGCCTGCTTGCTCGAGCCGCCGTGCGACTGGTTGACCGTGATGTCTTCGCCGGTCGTCGCCTTCCAGTGCTTGACGAAGGCGGGGTTGATGTCCTTGTACAACTCGCGCGCCACGTCGTAGCTGACGTTGAGCAGCGTGACGCCGGCGGCGCGGGCGGGCAGCGCGGCCATCAGCGCAGCGGCCGGGGCGGCCAGAACGAAGCTGCGGCGCACGGCGCGGAATTTCGGCGAGGACTTGTTCGACAACGACATGACGGTGCACCGCTGGACGCGGCCTTTTCTGGACAGAGTCCGTCACTGTAGGCAGCGGTGATCAAACAAGGAACGATCTAATTCTTGGATCGTTATGCGCTGAGCGCAGATGGCCGCACCACCAAGGGCCTACTTGGGTAGGTAGATCTGGTCGAACACGCCGCCGTCGGCGAAGTGGGTCTTCTGGGCCTTGGTCCAGCCGCCGAAGACCTCGTCGATGGTGAAGAGGTTCACCTTCGGAAACTGCTTGGCGAACTTCGCGGCCACGGCCGGAACGACCGGGCGGTAGTAGTTCTTGCCGGCGATCTCCTGGCCCACCGGCGAGTACAGGTACTCCAGATACGCCTTCGCCACCTCGGCCGTGCCGTGCTTGTCGGCCACCTTGTCCACCACGGTCACCGGCGGCTCGGCCAGGATGCTGATCGACGGCACGACGATGTCGAACTTGTCCGGGCCGAGTTCGTTGACGGCGAGAAAGGCCTCGTTCTCCCAGGCGATGAACACGTCGCCCACGCCGCGCTCGACAAAGGTGATGGTCGAGCCGCGCGCGCCCGAGTCCAGCACCGGCACGTTCTTGTAGATGTTGCCGACGAATTCCTTCGCCTTCGCCTCGGAACCGGTCTTCTTGAGCTGATAACCCCAGGCCGCGAGGTAGTTCCAGCGCGCGCCGCCCGAAGTCTTGGGATTGGGCGTGATGACCGAGATGCCGGGCTTGGCGAGGTCATCCCAATCCTTCACGCCCTTTGGATTGCCTTTGCGCACCAGGAACACGATGGTCGAGGTGTAGGGCGCGCTGTTGTGCGGCAGGCGCTTTTGCCAATCGGCGCCGAACCACCGGGTTCTCTCGGCGATGGCGTCGATGTCGTAGGCGAGGGCCAACGTCACCACGTCGGCCTCCAGCCCGTCGATCACCGAGCGGGCCTGCTTGCCGGCGCCGCCGTGCGACTGGTTGATCCGCACGTTGTCACCGGTTGTCGCCTTCCAATGCTTGGCGAAGGCGACGTTGAATTCCTTGTACAGCTCGCGCGTCGGGTCGTACGAGACGTTGAGCAGCTCGATGTCGCGCGCTGCGGCCGAGCCGGCAGCGACGGCAAGCGTCAGAACAAGCAACAGCGGGCGAAGAAGGCGGGCGATGGTCATGCGGCGGTCCTTGGATGTGTGAGAGGCCGTGCATGCTAGGAACCGGGGCATCGAAACCGAACGACTGTTTTCGCTTCAGCTTATGCATCCGATGAATCGAGCCGCGCCGCGTTGCGCGGCACGTCGGTTGCCGGCCACCGGATGAGCCGCGTCACTCTGCGCGGCCTACACCCGAAAGGACCGTCCATGCCCAATGCCAAGCGCCCCGCCGGCCCCGGCCGCCCCACCGTCGAAGAACGCGACGCCGCTGCCGAGCGCGAGGAACTGGAAGAACTCCATACCGAGGACATCCCCGCCAGCGACGCCGGCGATCCGACACGCGGCCCGCGCACCGCGGAACGCGATGCGCACACCAGTACCGACAAGACACGCGGCGGCGGGCGCGGCGACAAATCGTGACCCGTCAGCCCTTCTCAATCAGCTACCGGGAGACGCCATGAGTGCAACCTGGGTGGTGGTCGCCGACGAGGCGATAGCCCGCTTTCTCGAAGTGCCCGACGACGGCGGCGATCTGCGCGAAGTCGACCAGATCACCGACGCCGCGGCCCATGCCGACCGCGCCGACTTGCGGCGCGATGCCTACGGTCGCCGCGGCTCGACCATCACGGCATCGGCCGGCGAGGACGAACTGCACAAGGAAGCCGACCTGTTCGCGCGCCGCGTGGCCGAGCGCCTGGCCGAGGCGCAGCAGAAGCACCGCTACGACGAGCTGCGCGTGGTCGCCGCGCCGCGCTTTCTCGGCTACCTGCGCAAGGCGCTGCCCAAGCAGGTGTCGGACGCGGTGGTCGACGAACTCGACAAGGACCTCGTCCGGCTGGACATGCGTTCACTGACGCGGCACCTGTTCCCGCCGGGCGGCGCCGCGCACTGAAGCTGAAGCCCCGCGCGCGGCGGCTCGGACTTATTGGCCTGCCGTGATGCCCCGCTGGCGAATCAGCGGATGCCAGAACGCCTTCTCGCGCTCCAGAAAGCGCGTGAGTTCCTGGGCATCCGAGGGCGCGACTTGAAGGCCGAAGTTCTCCAGCCGCGCCTTGACCTCGGGCACGGCGAGGGCCTTGTTCATCTCGATCGTGAGGCGCTGGCGGATGTCGGCCGGCGTGCCCTTGGGCACGAACAGCGCGAGCCACGCCGTCACGTTCGCGTCCTTGACGCCCAGCTCGGCGAGCGTCGGCACGTCGGGCAGCGACGGGATGCGCTGCGCCGACATCACCGCCAGCGCGCGCAGCTTGCCGGCGCGGATCAGCGGCAGGCCGGCCGCGGTGTCGAACACGCTGATCGGCACTTCGCCGGTGATCACGTCCTGCGTGGCCATGGCCGTGCCGCGATAGGGCACGTGCACGACGAAGCTGCCGGTGCGCTCCTTCAGCAGCTCCATCGCGAGGTGATGCGGGCTGCCGACGCCCGGCGAGGCGTAGCTGTACTTGCCGGGGTTCGCCTTGATCGCGGCTATGAGCTGCCGGCCGCTGGTGAAGCCGGCGTTGTTGCTCGCCACCAGGATGAGCGGAAAGCCGGCCATGAAGCCGATCGGCTCGAAGTCGGTCGGGTCGTAGGGCAGCTTCTTGTAGAGCTGGCTGTTGAACACCATCGCGCCGTTGTCGCCGGTGACCAGCGTGTAGCCGTCGCCCGCCGCCTCGGACGCGATGGCCGTGCCGATGATGCCGCCGGCGCCCGGGCGGTTCTCGATGACGATCGTCTGGCCCAGCTGTTTTTCGAGCTGCGGCGCGAGCTGGCGCGCGAGGAAGTCGGAGCCGCCGCCGGCGGGGTAGGCCACGATCCAGCGGATCGGCTTGGCGGGCCAGGTATCAGCCAGTGACGGCAGGGGCAGGGCGAGCAGCGAAGCCGCGGCAAGCAGCAGTGCGAGAGGGGTACGGCGAGTCAACGGCATGGCGAATCGGCAATGAAAAAGACCGCCCGATGGTATCGAGCGGTCTGCGGTTGCGCCGGCGGCGCGGTGAAGGCTTTACTTGTTCGCTTACTTGTTCGGTTGTGGCGTCATGCGCAGGTACGGCGTGACGGCGGTGTAGCCCTTGGGGAACTTCTGCTTGATGACTTCCGGGTCCTGGATGGACGGTGCGATCACCACGTCGTCACCCTGCTTCCAGTTGCCGGGCGTGGCCACGCTGTGCGAATCGGTGAGTTGCAGCGAGTCGATCACGCGCAGCACCTCGTCGAAGTTGCGGCCGGTGCTCGCCGGATAGGTGATGGTCAGGCGGACCTTCTTTTGCGGGTCGATCACGAACAGCGAACGCACCGTGGCGGTCGCGCTGGCGCTCGGGTGAATCATGTCGTAGAGCGTCGCGACCTTGCGGTCGTCATCGGCCAGGATCGGGAAGTTGACGTTGCAGTTCTGCGTGCGGTTGATGTCGGCTATCCACTTCACGTGCGAATCGACCGGGTCGACCGACACTGCGATGGCCTTGACGTTGCGCTTGGCGAAGTCGTCCTTCAACTTGGCGGTGAGGCCGAGTTCGGTGGTGCACACCGGCGTGAAGTCGGCCGGGTGCGAGAACAGCACGCCCCAGCTGTTACCCAGCCATTCGTGGAAACGGATCGGTCCGTCGGAGGACTGTTGTTCGAAATCGGGGGCGGTATCACCGAGTCGCAGGCTGGCCATGGAGATCTCCTGGGTGTGTGGCGAATGGAAACCGGCGCGGCGCCGGATTGCTGACCTTAGTGCGACGGGCAGCGCAACGGAAGAAACCATTCGTCCGATGGTCATACCGGCGAGGCATATGCGCCCGGCGGCCCGCGCGGAAGGTCAGCGGCTGTCGAGCGCCCGCAGCCGGCCGGGCAGTCCGGCGAGCGCCGGATCGTTCACCGGCGGCAGCTCGTCGCGCAGCGCGCGCTCCACCAGCGTTGCGGCGGTGCCGGCGTGCGGCGTGACGGTGCCGAAGAAGGCGACCCGCTCGCCGCGGGCGATCAGCAGGGTGGGGAAGTTCTCCACGTCCACCGCGCCCATGGCCTCATCTTCGTCTTCGATGTCCACCCAGACGAAGCGCGCCTGGTCGTCGAACTGGCGCTGCAGCCCCTCGAACACCGGCGCGTACTCGTCGCAGGTGCGGCACCAGGCGGCGCACAGGCAAGCCACCAGCAGGGGCTCGGCGGGATCGGGCATCACGGACATGCGGCAAGTGTGCCGCAGCGGCTGGGGCTCAGCGCCGCGTGCGGGATGGCGGCGGGAACTCGTCGCAGAAGTGCTGGACGCGTCGGCGCATCACGTCGGCGTCGAGTGCGGCGTCTTCGTCGGCTGGCGTGGGCGCCGCGCGCGCATCGGGCGGGCGTAGGCGGTCGCAGCGCGTGGCCGGCGCCAGCAATCGTCGGCGCAGCCAGGGAAGCAGGCGAAGGGTGAAGGTCATGGCGACGACCGTTCTATCCGCGGATTGCGACACGACGATGACGCGCCACTGCGAGGTCGGCGCCGGAACAATGTGTTGCAGGCCTCTGAGCCCGGCCACCCAACATCGTCCTTGTGACAAACAAGCCGCATGGCGCCGCTGGCGCCGAAGATCGTTTCGTATGGATGCGGTGACCGCCGGCCCGCTGGGCCGTCCCGGTGCGGCCGAACTGGCCGAGCGCCTGGGCGATCCGCTGGCCGCGTTGTTCGCACCACGTGGCCGACGCATCGACCTCACGCCGCTGCCCTTCACGCCGCGGGCGGACGCTCCCGCCGCGCTGCGCGTGAACGACAGCGCGGGCCGGCCGCTGGCCGCCATCCTGTGCTCGGCGCCCGAGGCGCCGGGCATGGTGCAGCGAGCGATGAGCCGCGCGCTCGAAGCGCGCGCGCTGCTCGGCGCCGACGCGGCCCGCCCCATCCTCGAGCCGCTGATGCAGGGCCAGGTGCGGGGCCTCAGCTATGCCGTGTTGCCGTGGTGCGACAGCCCCTCGACCCTGCGCCCGCTGTGGTGGCTGCAGCGCCGCGCGCTGCGGCCGGCGCTGCTCGACTGGCTGCACCGCGTCGCCGTCGCCACGGCGCGCGAGCCGGCGCCCGACGACATCGAGCGCCGTTTCGCCGCCCCGCTGCGCCATGTGGCCGCACTGCCCGCGGCCGGCGAGCCGGTGCGCCACGCCGCCGCGCAGGCCATCGAGCGCCTGGCGCGGGGCGTTTGGCAGCCACGCACCGTGCTCATGCACGGCGACCTGTGGAAGGGCAACGTGCTGCTGCGGCCCGCGCCGTTCGGCACGCCGCGCCTGAACTGGGCCGAGCGTTTCGTCATCATCGACTGGGCCGGCGCCGACATGCACGGCCATGCCTTCTACGACCTGGTGCGCCTGTCGCGCTCGCTCGGGCTGCCGGCGGGCACGCTGCGTGCTGAAGTGGCGCGCCACTGCGCCGTGCTCGGCTGCGCGCCGCGCGATGCGATGTCCAGCCTGCTCGCCGCGCTGGGGCAGATCGGCCTGGCGCTCGAGCACTTTCCGCCGGCGCAGTACGCGCACATGGTCGAGCAGTGCTGCGCCACGCTGGCTCCCGCCATTTCCTCATGAACACGAACGACGACTCCAAGCCCATGCTGCAGCACACCCTGAACCCCGCGCCCTACATCTGCCCCCAGACCCGCTCGCCGCTGCGCGACGAAGGCCCGACGCTGCGCGCCGCGCAAGGCGATGCGCAGTACCGCGTCGAGCTGGGCATTCCGCACTTCCTGCGTTTCGGCGCGGCGGAGGACGCCGACACGCGCGCCCTGCTCGAACGCCTGAACGCACATGCGCGCAACGAGGGCTGGGAGAACGCGCTGCGGGCCGTCTACCGCGACGCGCCGGGCATGCTGCGCTACGTGATGAACCCCGAGCGCTCCGGCTTCATCGACCTGCTGCCGCTCACGCCGCAGAGCGACGTGCTGGAGATCGGCCCCGGCCTCGGCCAGTTCACGCCGCTGCTGGCGCGGCGCGCGCGTTCGGTGTGTGCGCTGGAGGTGGTGTCGGGGCAGGCGAGCTTCGTCGCCGAACGCTGCGCGCAGCAGGGGCTCGCGAACGTCAATGTCGCCGCCGGCGGCGACGACTGCCGCCTGCCCTATGCCGACGCCAGCTTCGACCTGGTGGTGCTCAACCTGGTGTTCGAGTGGTGCGCCTCACGCTGCGAGGACGAGGCGCCGGAGCAGGTGCAGCGCCGGCTGCTGGCCGAGATGCACCGCGTGCTGCGCCCGGGCGGCTCGATCTACCTCGCCACCAAGAACCGCTTCGCACTGAAGTACGTCATGGGCCGCCCCGATGAGCATGTGCACGACCTGCGCTTTGGCAGCGTGCTGCCACGCTCGCTGAGCCGGCTGCTGCTGCGCGCTCGCGGCCACACCCGCGCTCCCGGCCTGCTGCATTCGCACGATGCGCTCGAGGCCATGCTTCAGGCGAGCGGTTTTCCCCTCACCCGTTCGTTCTGGGCCGCGCCCGAGATGCGCTATCCGACGCACTACGTGCCGACGGATGCGGCCTCGGTGCGCGCCGCGCGCCGCCAACCCGGCTTCAAACAGGGCGAAGGCCGGCGCAGCCGCTGGGCGATGGGCCTGGTGCCGGCACCGCTCGTGCGGCATGTGACACCGGGCCTGGCGTTCCTCGCAACGAAAGCCGCGTAGGCCGGCTGGCGGTCGGCGCGGCGTCTCTACACCGTCGCCACCGGCGTCACCGGCGAGCCCACCGCGCCCGGCAGCCGCAGCGGCGGCGCAGTCAGAAGGAAGCGGCTGCGCTTGTTCGCCCGCAGCCACGCCGCCAGGTCCGTCAGGTACCACAGCTCCCCCAGCGGCACGCCCAGCTTGAACAGGCAGTGCTCATGCAGTGGCAGCGCGGCACGCCGGCCCTCGGCATCACGAGCCGGGTAAGCCTCCACCGCGTAGTTGTCGGCGCACAGCGCGGCAATGCCCGAGTCGGTGATCCACTGCCGCAGCTTGGCATCGCGCCCGTCGAGCGCGGCGCAGGCGTTGTTGAGCACGTCCATGTCCGGCTTTCGGTCCATCTCGAGGATGATCTGCGCGAAGCCGGTGTGCAGCAGCAGCATGTCGCCCGGCTCCACGCTCACGCCGTCAGCTTTCAGGATGTCCATCAGCGCGTCGTAGCCGATCAGCGTGCGCGTGCGGCCCAGGTGCGCATGCAGGTCGACCAGCACGCCGCGGCCCTGGATGGGCGTGGCGGCGAAGTTCTCGATGCCCAGCGCCAGCGCATACGAGCCGCCGTCGGCGCCGCAAGGGCACGAGGCCAGCTTCAGGTCGCCCGGCCCGAGCACGTGCTCATGTGCCCGAAAGCCGTTGTAGTACACCTTCTCCGGCTCGCCGTCGCCATCGGCATCGAACCATGAGCCCACGTGCGCGAAGCTGTCCCACTGCGTCGAGTACTGCAGCGTGATCAGCACCTGGTCGTCGCAGATGACGTCGGTGTTGCGCTCGTCGAAGCGTGAGAGCGGCATGTTCATGAAGGGCTCGCCACGCAGTTCGGTCGGCCGCAGCTTGGGCGGCTGGCGGCGCGGGTTCAGCTTGGCCTCGCCCGGAAAGTCGAGCGGCAGCGAGAGCCCGAAGCTGCGGCCCTCGCGCACTTCCGCCGCGCCCTGCTTCACCTTCTCGGGTGTCAGCAGATTGAGCCGGCCGAGTTCATCGTCGGCGCCGAAGTCGCCCCAGGTCGAGCCCTCGGGGCGCTGCTTCCATCGCGCGTTGGTCGTCATGGGGGTCGTCTTCGAGGTCGTCACTTCGTCGCTCCCGCCTTCTTGCCGGCCACCAGCGGGCAGGCGCTCTGCTCCAGCGGCATGAAGGCCTTGTCGCCGGGCACCGTGGCGCGCACCTTGTAGTAGTCCCACGGCGTCTTCGATTCGCCGGGCGCCTTCACCTCGAACAGGTACATGTCGTGCACCATGCGCCCGTCCGCGCGAATGCGGCCGTTGCGCGCGAACACGTCGTCGATCGAGGTCGACTTCATCTTCGCCATCACCGCGCCCGTCTCGTCGGTGCCTGCGGCCTGGATCGCCTTCAGGTAGTGCAGCGTCGACGAATACACGCCCGCCTGGCTCATGTTGGGCATCTTCTTCATGCGCTCGAAGAAGCGGCGCGACCAGGCGCGCGTCTCGTCGTCCCGGTTCCAGTAGAAGGCCTCGGTCAGCAGCATGCCCTGCGTGGTTTCGAGGCCCAGGCTGTGCACGTCGTTGATGTAGACCAGCAGGCCGGCGAGCTGCTGTTTGCCGTCGCGCGTGAGGCCGAACTCGCGCGCCGCCTTGATGGCGTTGATGGTGTCGCCGCCGGCGTTGGCCAGACCGATGATCTTCGCACCCGAGTTCTGCGCCTTGAGCATGTACGACGAGAAGTCGGCCGTGTTCAGCGGGTGGCGCACGGCGCCGACGACGCGGCCGTTGCCGGCCTCGATCACCCGCGTGGTGTCTTTCTCCAGCGAATGGCCGAAGGCGTAGTCGGCGGTGAGGAAGAACCAGCTGTCGCCGCCGCCCTTTACCACCGCCGCGCCCGTCACGTTGGCGAGCGCATAGGTGTCGTAGGCGTAGTGCACCGTCACCGGCGTGCAGGCCTCGTTGGTCAGGCGCACCGAGCCGGGGCCGGAGAAGACGGCGATCTTGTTCTTCTCCGCCGCCACGGCGGCCACGGCCAGCGCCGGCGCGCTCGCCGCCACATCGAGCACTGCATCGAGCTTTTCGGTGTCGTACCACTCGCGCGCCTTGTTGGCGGCGATGTCGGCCTTGTTCTGGTGGTCGGCGTAGAGGATCTCGATCGGCTGGCCGAGCACCGTGCCGCCGAAATCCTCGACCGCCATGCGCGCCGCGGTGACGGTGCCCATGCCGGTGATGTCGGAGTACAGGCCCGACATGTCGAGGATCAGGCCGATCTTCACGACCTTGTCGGAGATGCCTTGGGCCGAAGCCGGCGCGGCGCACAAGGTGAAAGCGCCGGCGAAGGCGAGCGCTGCAAGCCGAAAGCTCATCGCATGTCTCCTGTCTTGTGGAATCGCCGCCATCGAGGGCGGCGATGCGCGGGGGCGCCGGGCCAGTCTACAAGTGGGCCGGCGCGCCTTCGGTGACAGGAGGTGCGGCTTGGCGGTGCGCTACTTCTCGACGAAGGCGCGCTCGATCACGTAGTCGCCCTGCTCGCCCTGGCGCGGGCTGACGTGGAAGCCGCGCGCATCGAGCATGGCGCTCGTGTCTTTGAGCATCGCGGCGCTGCCGCAGATCATGGCGCGGTCGAGCGCCGGGTCCAGCGGCGGCAGGCCGGTGTCGGCGAAGAGCCGGCCAGACTCGACGACTTCAGTCAGGCGGCCCTGGTTGCGGAAGGGCTCGCGCGTGACCGTCGGGTAGTACACCAGCTTGCCCTTCACCATCTCGCCGAGGAACTCGTCGTCGGGCAGTTGTTGCGTGATGAGGTCGGCATAGGCCAGCTCGCTCACCTGCCGCACGCCGTGGATCAGCACCACCTTCTCGAAGCGCTCGTAGGTCTCGGGGTCGCGGATGATGCTCATGAAGGGCGCGAGGCCCGTGCCCGTGGACAGCAGGTAGACGTTGCGCCCGGGGCGCAGGTCGTCGAGCACCAGGCTGCCCACCGGCTTGCGCCCGACGATCACGTCGTCGCCCGGCTTCAGGTGCTGCAGCCGCGAGGTCAGCGGGCCGTTGGGCACCTTGATGCTGAAGAACTCCAGGTGTTCGTCATGGTTCGCGCTCGCGACGCTGTAGGCGCGCATCAGCGGCTTGCCTTCCACCGGCAGGCCCAGCATCACGAAGTGCCCGTTGCGAAACCGCAGCCCCGGCGCACGCGTGGTGCGAAAGGAAAACAGGGTGTCGTTCCAGTGGTGGACGTGCAGGACCTTCTCCGTGGCGATGTTCGACATGACAGAGGCAAAAAAGTCGTCTGACCGCCAAGGCCACGCGACTGCTGCGCTGCTGGCGGAGGGTTGCTGAACGGGGGAAGCTACGCATTTTCCCTTGTTTGCCGTCGTGGCTGGCGGCAGGGGTCTTCGCCCAACGACCAGCGACGCAACGAGTCTTGTGCGGCCGGAGCAAAGCCGGCTCGAAGCGCGCTCAGAGCCCCAGGCGATCGAGCCACGCGCGGACTTGGCGAAACGCATCGACCTGGACCTGATCGGCCGTCATCTCGCCGAGTGCGGCCGAGTCGCTCAAGAACCGACGCACCGTGACCGGCCCGAACGCGGCATCGTCGGTGAACCTGCCGGCGATGTGCTGGAACCCCTTGCGTGCGACTGGATCGCGGAGCAGCGGGCGGCAGGCGTTGGCAAGCGCGTCGGCGCCGCCCTCGAACTCGCGCACCGAGAAGTAGATGTCGTAGGCGTCCTTGTGCTTGTCGCGGCCGACGAGCGCATAGCCTTTCATGACCAGCAGCGCCGGAATGCTCGCGACTCTTAGCTCCACGGTGTTGCGCCTGCCGTCCGGCATCGTGCCGTCGAGGATGTGGTGCACGAATGACTGCATGGCGACGCCGGCCCCGTCCGCCTTCTGCACCGCAAAGTTGGCCAGCAGGGCCGGCTTGTTGCGTTGAAACTTCGCCTCGCGAGGCATGAGCAGGTCGACGATGACGGCCACCGGCGCGTGGCCATCGAACGCAACGGTGCGGCGAAGCTGGAACGGCTTCATGTCTTTCGCCGCACGCTGATACCCCGCAGCCTCGAGTGACTCGACCAGATCCCTGTAGTCGCCGTCACCCAGTGCGTGCGCATCCAGGCTCAGGTCGATGTCGAGCGTGCCGACATGGGCGGGCTCGGCGTTCGGCAAAAGGAGCCAGGGCACGGACCCGCCGATGACGACGAATCGATCTCGGTAGGCACCGAGCACCTGTCCGATCTCCAGCAAGACCGAAAGCACGGCGCGTGCGCCCACGTCGTCATAGTCGTTGGCCGACCGGGGTTCCATCACGGCTCCCGCGACAGCATGGGCGTGATCTTCTCGGCGCGCCAATGGTCAGCCGCTTCACGGCCTCGCTCGCCGGTGGACAGCAAGTCCAGATAGGTCTGGATCGGGCCGGTTCCCTGAAGCGTGGCGCCCAGCGCCAGGGTCTCCCGCCACAGGCCTTCATCGCTGGGCCTGAAGATGGTCACGTTCTCGCCCTTGTCGGTCGGCGAGATCTGCAGGTGCCGTTTCAGCAGCGCAATGCCGACCGGAGCGGCATAAAAAAATTCACCGGCGATGCGGGCGTAGGGCGCGGCGCGGCGTGCCACCGAGTGCGATGCCAGCAGCACGTTCGAGCCCTGCGCAGCGACTTCGGCGAACACTTCTTCGATCGCGGCATCCAGCGCGTGCCCATGCTTCAACGTGTGGCCGCGCAGCACGACGCTCGGTACGTGCACGCCGTCGTCCCGCCACGCATCGAGGAGTGCGTCGGGCTGGGTGAGTCGAAATCCACCGCCTGTCTCGGCTTGCGCCCATTCCCGCTCCATCAGTGCACGTCGCACGTTGCTGACCTGGCCGACGCTGACATCGGCCGCTGCCGCCAGCTCAGCGACCTTCCAGGAGGAACGGGGACCATGCAGAAGCAGCTTGAGCAGACGCGCAGACTTCGGGAAGAACAGCGAGCGCTGCTCGCGTCTGGTTGCGAAGGGATCGCGGTCAGCCTTGCTGATCTCCAGATGGAAGTGCGGAAAGACGATCCGGACGTTGCCCGCCAGATCGAGCCAGCCCATGTTGCTTTCGGCAAGCATGGCGCGTGACGCAGGCGAGATGAACGGCGCAACCACCAGGCCGCGCGTCAGGCCGGCGGCGCGAAACATCTCCGGGCCGAGTTGGCCCATCGCCGCCCGCACGTACCGGGGCTGCCCCGACGACTTGCACTCGATCAGCAGACGGTGGGCTTCGCCATCGATGGTGAAGCTGGCTTGGCCGTCGTGAGCCCGGTCTTGGCGGGGCTGTACCGGATCGATGACGAGGTTTTCAACGATGGGCGAGGCCGCCAGCAACTGCCGGAGCAGGCTCGGCCATGCGTCCTCGATATCCTGCGGGCTCAATGATTCCATCTGAAACGCCGATTTCAACATTCGCTGAATATAGCGTTTCTAATGAACTTCCTCTCGCCTTTCATTGAATTCGGTGGATTCAGCGATCGGTGAATCACTGGCGGGGCGAACTGCACCAAGGTTGCGCGAAGCGGGTAGCGCTCAAAATTTCGTATACCCGCCGTCGATCACGAACTGCTCGCCCGTGGTGTAGCCCGACGCCTCGCTCGTGAGATACACCGCGATGCCGCCGAAGTCCTCGATGGCGCCCCAGCGCCGCGCCGGAATGCGCGGCATCACGGCATCGGCGAACTTGGGGTTGGCGACCGAACGTTCGGTCATGTCGGTGACGATCCAGCCGGGCAGGATGGAGTTCACGCGGATTCGGTGGCGCGCCAGCTCCACCGCCAGGGCGCGCACATAGGAGGTGACCGCGCCCTTGGACGCGCCGTAGTGGCTGTTGCGCGCCGCGCCTTCGATGGCGGCGGTGCTGGCCGTGGCGACGAGCGAGCCGCCTTGGCCGTGGGCCACCATGTGGCGCGCCGCGGCACGGAAGGTGAGGAACACGCCTTCGACGTTGATGCGCTGCACGCGGCGGAAGTCCTCGAGGGTCATGTTCATCACCGTCGTGCCTTTGCCGCCGACGCCGGCATTGGCGAAGCAGGCATCGACCCGGCCGAGCGCCGCCACCGACTCCGCGAAGGTCGCGTCCACCTGCGCCTCGTCGCCCACATCGCAGACGAAGGCATGCACGCGCGAGGCATCCGGTGCCTTGGCTGCGAGCGTCTCCTTGGCGCGCGCCGTCTTCTCGGGGTTGGAACCCCAGATCGCAACCGAGGCGCCGGCCGACAGCAGCGCCTGCGCCATGCCGTAGCCGATGCCGCCGTTGCCGCCGGTGATCACGGCGCCGCGGCCTTGCAGATCGAAAGGTGAGTACATCGGTTCGTCTCCTTGGGATGAAAGTTTCAACGGGCCGGCGAGGCCGCGGCCTCGAGCGCGGGAATCGACAGGCGATACACGCGCGCCGCGGTGCCGGCGAACAAGGCGCGCTTGTCGTCTGCGCTCGCGCCCGCCGCAATGCGCTTGAACGCATTCCATAACGTCGCGTAACTGCAGCTCCCCAGGTCTACCGGGAAGTTGCTCTCGAACATGCAGCGTTCGGCGCCGAAGGCTTCGATGCAGGTCTCGATGTACGGCCGCCACAAGTCGGCGAGCCGTTCGCTGGGCAGCGAGTCGTCGGTCATGAAGCCGTCGAAGCCGCAGAACGGCATTGCCAGGCCGCCGAGCTTGACGTGCACGTTGGGCGAAGCAGCCGAGAGTTCGCGAATGTGCTGTTGCCAAGCGGCAAAGCGCTCGTCGCGCGTGCCCGCATGCCGGCCGATGCCCAGCGGCGTGCCGACGTGATCGAGCACGATCGTCGTGCCCTGGAACTCGCGCGCGAGTGCGATCACGTCGGGCAACTGCGGCTGCAGCACCCAGGCGTCGAAGGACAGGCCGTGACGTTCGAGCTGGGCGAAGCCGGCACGGAATTCCTTCGTGCCGTAAAGCCCGGCCGGCATGCGCGCCAGCGGGCCGAGCACCGCCCGGTCCTCGTCGTGCGAGCCGCTGTGGCGGATGCCGCGAAAACGACCGTTGCCGGCGGCGATATGGGCCTGCAGCAGCTCGGCCACCGCCTCGCCCTGCCGCAGGTCCGCATGGCCGACGATGCCGGCGCAGGCGAGCGTCTCGCCGTACAGGCCGCTCGCAGCCATCGCCGCCACGCCGTTGACGAACTCGGTCTCGCCCACGGGCTTCATCTCCGCGGCGCCATCGGCGCGGTACATCGAGCGGCACTCGACGAACACGGTGCCGACGATGCGGTGGCCGCTGCCGGTGTCGGCCAGCAGTTCGTCGAGCAGGTAGCGCGGTGCAAGTCGCAGCAGCGCCTCGAAGCCGTGCGTGGGCGGCGCGCTCGCCACGGCCGCGCGGCGGTCCCACAGGTGGTGGTGCGGGTCGACGATGGGCAACTCGGCCTCGAGGATGGGCTCTTGCGGGCGGCGCGCCAACAGTTCGGCAGGGGCAAGGGGCTGGGGCATCGGGTGCGTCCTCGTGTCGGTGTGGCTCTGGGGTTGCCCAGTGTCGGCCCTCCGGGCACGACGCGCATCCGAGCGAACTCGCACGACAGGCACACGCCTTGCCGGTTGCCGAGGCGGTGACCCGAAGCTGCCCGGTCCGACGGACCGCTCCGAGCCATTGCCATTCATCGTCAACCCAAGGAGAACTTCAACATGAACCTCATCCGAACCACTCTCGTTGCCGCCACTTCATTGCTCACCATTGCCGGCGCGGTGCAAGCGCAATCGTCCGGGACCACGCCTCGTTCGGAGATGCAGCGCGGCGTGCCCGGCGTCGACGTGGATGCCGGCCGCAATGCCCAGGGCGCCGTCGACGTGGACCGCGCCAACACCGAACGCGCACGTGGCGTGCCGGGTGTGGACGTGGACACGGGGCGCAACGCCCAGGGCGCAGTCGACGTGGATGCCGGCAGCAGCGCTGATCGCAACACCGGCAACAGCGCCGATCGCAGCACCAGCGGCGATGGCATGCGTGCGCCTCGCGCCGACCGCAACTGATCGCGGCCGATCGTCCTCCCGGCGCGGCGCTGATCTGAAGTGCCGCGCCGGGTTTCGATTCCTCCTTCAGCCCGTGGGCGGTGGGCGGGCACCATTGCGTCCGCCCGTCTGAGCTGAATTAGTGGTTCATGGCACCGCGCGCCATCCGCGACCAATGAACCGGCGATCAAGCAAGCGCCGCGGATCCGGCTTTGCCGGTCCGCTGGTGCTGCCCCCTCGGGGGGGCGCGCGAAGCGCGTAGGGGGGTCATTCCACCGGCAGGTCGAAGTGCATAACGTCCTCGCGCACGCCCAGCTTGGTGTAGAGCGCGATGGCCGGCTCGTCGCCGTAGTCGGCCTGCACGTAGACGACCCACGCGCCGCGTGCATGCGCGATCGTGCGCAGCTCCGCGATCAGCCGTGTGGCGATGCCTTGGCGTCGATACGCGGCGGCCACGGCCAGGTCGTAGAGATAGATCTCGCGGCGCGCACGCTCCAGCTTGTCCAGCTCGTAGGCCACGAGGCCGCCCACCACCGCTTGCTCCTGCATGGCGACGAGCGTGATCACGTGCTCCTTCCCGAGGACTTCGCGGCAATACGCCTCGTCGGGCGGCGCCGCCTCGTAGGCCTCGCGGTCGTCGAAGGCCTCGGCGAAGACGGCATTGAGTTGCCGCAGCAGGCGATGGTCGTCAGGCGCGAGGCGGCGAATCGTGAGGTTGCCCGGCATGCGAATCGGTCCTTTCTGCTCCGCGCTCAGAGCGTGCGCGCGAAGAACGCCACCACCGCCGCACGCGCCTGGGCCGCCGCCTCGGCGTCGTAGCGGAACACCACCTCGCCGCCCGTGCCGAGGTGCGCGATCGGATCGTTCACCGTGATCTCCGGTTCGTTGCGGTCGAAGGCATGCGTGGCGTTCGGGTACATGGTCACGTCCAGCACGCCCGGTGCCGTGGCATCGACCGCCTGTTCGAGATTCGGGCAGGTGTTGGGTAAGTCGTAGGTGTCGAGTTCGCCGCCCTGCAGGAACACCGGCGCGCCGGTGAACGCGGCGAACTCGTAGCCGGGCACCTGGTTGTAGACCCAGCACACCGGGTACAGCGGCGCGTGCGCCTTGAACTGCAGCGTGGTGCCGCCCATGTAGAGATCGGTGTAGGGCTGGGTCGCGGTGAGCATCGTCACCACGCCGCCCCACGAGAAGCCCATGATGCCGATGCGCTGGGCGTCGATGCGCGGATGCTGGGCGAGGAACTGCAGCGCGCCGTAGGCATCGGGCAGCGTCTCGGGCACGCCCTGCGGCCGGTTGGTGCCGCCGCTCACGCCGCGCGGCGTCCACATGTCGATCTCCAGCGTGGCGATGCCGGCGGCGTTGAGCGCGTCGATGTGAAAGCGCCCGCGGCTGTCGATGCCGGCCGAGCCGTGCACCACGACGACGGCGGGTAGCTGGTCGCCGGGCGGCAGGCGCAGCTCGGCGGGAACCTGCAGCGGCGCTGTCGCGGACAGCGACGTGTAGCTGACCTGCGAGACGGCGATGTCGTCGTCGTCATCACCGCCGCCGCAACCGGCGATCAGGGCGCAACTCGCCACCACCACGCCCGCCCACCGTTTCCATGCCTGAATGCTGTGCATGCTTGCCTCCGATCCGCCACGATGCACGGACCGGCCGGCCCGTCGGCGCGCTTGCAGCAGACGGCGTGCCGTGCCCGGCACGCGAACCGCTCTCAGCGGTAGAACGCCTCGACCTTGCCCTTGATCTTGAGCAGCAGCGGCTGGCCACGGCGGTCGCGCGTCTTGCCGGCCGGCACCTTCACCCAGCCTTCGCTGATGCAGTACTCCTCGACATCGTGGCGCTCGTTGTCGTTGAGGCGGATGCCGATGTCGTGCTCGAACACGGCCGGCACGTGAAACGGGCTGCGCGGGTCGGCCGAGAGGTGGTCGGGCAGTTCGGGGCGGGAGGCGACGTCTGTCATCGGGATGCTGGGTCCTTGTCGGCGGAACCGGTCATTCTGTCGGATGGGAGACCGCGCCTCAGGCGAGTGCGAACTGCCCGCCCGAGCACAACACGCGGCCGGCCGCCACGAGTTCGTCCAGATGCATGCCGATGCTGCGCCGCTCCACGCCGGGCACGAACGCCGCGTCGTAGTCCGCCGGGTACAGCATGCGCCGCGCCGCCAGTTCGTCCAGCGTGTGCGGCCCGTCGCGCAGATAGCCGATGAGCCGCTCGCTGCGCTCGTCCAGCTTGGCGGTGAAGGTCGCCAGATCGGCGAGGAATTTCGCCCGGTCGGTGACCACGCCGCGATGGTGCGAGGTGACCCAGATGCGCGCATCGAGCTCGGCCACCTCGGCCAGGCTGCGGCGGAAGTCGGCGAGGTTCGAGGTCGCGTCGCCGTAGTACGGGCCGAAGCCGCTCAGGTCGATGTCGCCGATGAAGGCGAGGCCTTCGTTCTCGACGATGAGCGCGCAATGCCCGGCGGTGTGGCCCGGCAGGTGGTGCGCGCGCACGCGCACGCCGCCGCCCAGGTCCCACTGGTGGCCGTGCAGGTAGCCGGTGGCGTCCGGGCGGGGCTGGTAGTGGAAGTCGCGTTCGATCCGGGGCCGCATCGGCGCGAGCACGTGCTCGTCATAGCCGAAGTGCCGCGCGAGGCCTTCCCACGACTGCGCCGCCGCGAGGTCGGCCTCGTGCACCTGCACGCCGGCGCGCGGCACGCGGTGCAGGCCGGCGATGTGGTCCTCGTGCACGTGGCCGAGCACCACCAGGTCCACGTCGTCGAAGTCGGCGCCGATGCGGTTGGCGACGAGCGGCGTGTCGAAGGCAACGCGCATGTCCGCGCCCTGCACCACGATCTGGTTGCCGTCGGGGTACTTGCCCGACTTCTCCCCCTGGTAGATCGAAACGGCGCCAAAGCGCAGCGGGCTCTCCATCGCGAGCGGTCTCCATGTCATGACGGTCAAGGGCGTCGACTGTGACATGCCTGGTGTCGGCGGGCTGCCGCAGGGTTGCTGAGCAACATCGCCGGGTAGGCCATTGCCCACAACACACCGCGGCGCACGACGACAGCCGTGTGCGCGGGCCGCTTCTAAGCTGTGCGGTTTCCGCTTGAAGACGCTTGGTGGAGACGCATCCGATGACACGGCGATGGACTGTGGCTGCCGCGCTGGTGTTCGTGCTCGTGGGCGGCGCCTCACTCGGTGCCTCGTCTGCCACAGTGCACGGCGCCCAGACGCTGCTCGCCCGGCATGCGCAGTTGCAGGACGCGCTCGCGCACAGCCCGTTTCGCCGCCCGCTGCTGCTGGAATCGGGCACCTCGACCAGCGCGCCGTTCGGCGAGGTGCATGCGGTGTTGAACCACGCCTTCGAGACGGTGCGCGATTCGCTGCAGCGTGCGGGGCATTGGTGCGACGTGCTGATCCTGCAGACCAACATCAAGCGCTGCCACCCCGCAAGGAGCGGAGACGCGCAGCGGCTGGAAGTCGCGGTGGCTCGGCGCTATACCGACCCGGTGGACGAGGCCGAGGTCATCACCTTCCGCTACGAACTGCAAGCCGCGCGGCCGGATTACCTGTCGGTGACGCTCACGGCCGACGAAGGCCCGGTCGGCACGCGCAACTACCGCCTGCACTTCGAGGCCGTGCCGATCGGTGCGCAGCAGACCTTCGTGCACATGTCGTATGCGTATGAGCCGGGCCTGATGGCGCGCATGGCGACGAGCGCCTACCTCGCGAGCGCCGGGCGCGACAAGGTGGGCTTCAGCGTCGCGGGGCGCGACGGGCAGGGCCGCCCGGTGCTCGTTGGCGGCATCCAGGGCGTGGCCGAGCGCAATACGATGCGCTACTTCCTCGCCATCGAATCGTTTCTCGCGACGCTGGATGCGCCCACCGCTCAGCGTCTCGACCAGCGCCTGCGGCACTTTCACGCCGCGCTGGAGCGTCATCCCGCGCAACTGCACGAGACGAAACTCGGCGAATACCTGGCGATGAAGCGGCGTGAGGCGAGGCGTCCCGCGGACACGGCGCGCTGATACTCGCGGCCCGCCGGCACACCGACCCCGCTGAACAACCATGACAACGACGACCGCACGCATCTATCTCGCCGGCCCCGACGTCTTCGCCGAGGACGCCGCCGCCCGTTTCGCACGGCTCGAGGCGCTGTGCGCCGGTCGCGGCCTGCAGGGCGCGCGGCCGTCCGACGAGGGCGTCGCGGCATTGCGCGAGGCCGGCATGAACCCGCGCGACATGGCCGCGCGCATCTGCGCCGCCAACATCGCCCACGTGCGCGAGTGCGACGGGGTGCTCGCCAACATGGCGCCGTTTCGCGGCGACACAGAGCCTGACAGCGGCACGGTGTTCGAGGTGGGCCTGGCGGTGGCGTTCGGCAAGCCGGTGGCGGTGTACCTGCCGCAGGCGCACGAGGACCTGGCCGCGCGGATCGGGCGTCTGTATGGCGTTCGAGCCTCGTCGACCGTGGCCGGCGCATCGGTCGACCAGCGCTACGGCATGCTGGTGGAGGACTTCGGCCTGCCGCTGAACCTGATGATTGCCTGCTCGGCCGGCGTGCATGGCGACGCGGGCGCGGCGCTGGATGAGCTGGCGCGGCGGTTCACCTCGGGCGGCTGACCGGCGGCTGGGGTGAGGGCTCGTGGCCCACGCGCCGGCTCGTATCGAGCGCTCGGGGACGGCGTCTCAAGCCCCGCACAACCGCGGCAAGCACTCGCCGATCGGCGCATGAAGCACCGCGTCGGCCATCTCATCCATCCCCGTCGGCTGGTCGTTCACGATCACGACCTTCGCGCCCGCTCGCTTGGCCACCTTCACCGTGCCCGCCACCGGATAGACCTGCAGCGTGCTGCCCACCGCCAGCATCAGGTCGGCCTCCTCGGCCACCTGGAACGCGCGCTCCAGCACCTGCGGCACCAGCGCCTGGCCGAAGGAGATGGTGTCGGTCTTGAGGATGCCGCCGCAGGCCAGGCAGTGCGGGTCGTCCTCGCCGGCGCGCACCCGCGCCAGCGCATCGTTCAGCGGCTGGCGCTGGCCGCATTGCCAGCACATCACGCGCCGCAAGGTGCCGTGCACTTCGATCACCTTGCCGGGCGAGGTGCCCGCCATCTGCTGCAGCTCGTCCACGTTCTGCGTGATGAGCGCGTGCAGCCGGCCGCCCTGCTCCAGCTGCACCAGCGCGCGGTGGCCGGCGTTCGGTCGCGCCTGCAGTGCGGGGTGATGCAGCCGCGCCTGCCAGGCGGCGCGGCGCACCTCGGCATCGGCCAGGTAGTGCTGCAGCGTGGCCATCTTCTCGGCCGCCGGATTGCGCGTCCACACGCCCTGCGGGCCGCGGAAATCAGGGATGCCGGAATCGGTGGAGACGCCCGCGCCGGTGAGCACCACCACGCGGCGCGCGGCCTGCAGCCACCGGCGGGCCGTGGCGATGAGCGTGTCGGTCATGCGGCGATTCTGCAAAACGATGCCCGCGCGCGGCGCAAGCCCACGTCGCCGACCGGACGGCGCCCATCCACCCGAGCAGGCATATTGCGGCAGCACCCCAAGACTTCCAGGAGAACTCCCATGCCCCTGCCGACCCTCGAGACGACGCAGTACAGCGTCGATGACGGCATTGCCACCATCACGCTCAACCGCCCCGACAAGCTCAACGCCTACAACCCGCAGATGCGCGCCGAGCTGCACGCGCTGTTCGACGAGACCGATGCCGACGACGCCGTGCGCGTGGTCATCGTCACCGGCGCGGGCCGCGCGTTCTGCGCCGGCGCCGACCTGTCGTCCGGCGGCAAGACCTTCGACCGCAACGCCCACGGCGGCGACCCGCTGCGCGAATCGCTGCGCGTGGGCGAGGTCTACCGCGACGGCGGCGGCACCACCACGCTGCGCATGTACGAGAGCCTGAAACCCATCATCGGCGCCATCAACGGCGCGGCGGTGGGCATCGGCGTGACGATGCAGCTGCCGATGGACATCCGCATGGCGTCCAGCGACGCGCGCTTCGGCTTTGTGTTCGCGCGCCGCGGCATCACGCCGGAGGCCGCGTCGTCGTGGTACCTGCCGCGGCTCGTGGGCATGCAGACGGCGCTGGAGTGGTGCCTGACCGGCCGCCTGTTCGGCGCCGACGAAGCGCTCGCGCGTGGCCTCGTGCGCTCGGTCCATGCGCCGGACGACCTGCTGCCGGCCGCCCGCGCACTGGCCCGCGAGATCGCCGACAACAGCGCGCCGGTGTCGGTGGCGCTCACGCGGCAGATGATGTGGCGGCTGTCGGCCGCGCCGCATCCGATGTTTGCGCACCGCATCGACAGCCGCTCGATCCAGGCGCGCGGTGCATCCGCCGATGCGCGCGAAGGCGTGGGCGCGTTTCTCGAGAAGCGGCCGGCGGTGTTCCCGGACCAGGTGTCGTCGGACATGCCGGACTTCTTTCCCTGGTGGGACGAGCCGACCTTCGCGTGAGCTTCAGCCGAAGAAGGAACGCCAGGCAGCTTGAAGCGAGCCGGGCGCGATCACGGCCATGAACACGAGGCCGGCCACCGCGCCGGCCACGTGCGCGTCGTGGTTGACGCGCCCGCGCCGGCTGCGACCGGCGAACACGCTGAACGCCAGATAGGCGAGCGCGAACAGCGGCGCGGGAATCGGCACCGGAATCGGCAGGATGAAGATCGACGAGGTCGGGAACGCCACGATCGAGGCGAACAGCACGCCGAGGATTGCGCCCGACGCTCCGAGGCTCGCATAACCGGGCTGCTTGCGGTGGATCGCCCAGGTGGCGAGGCTGCTGGCGAGCAGCGCGATCACGTACAGCAGCACGAAGCGCGGCGTGCCCAGATAGCGCTCCAGCCCGAAGCCGAAGGCCCAGAAGGTGAAGCCGTTGAACAGCAGGTGCGGCAGATCGGCGTGGATGAAGCCGCTGGTCACGAGCGTCATGTACTCGCCGCGCTGAACGAGGCCGTGCGGGCGCAGCAGATTGCGCGCTATCAGTGCCGGCGCCTTGTAGAGCCCGAGCAGGCTCACGACGACGAAGGTGGCGAGCAGCAGGGCAGCGGCGGGGGCGCCGGCGGTGAGGCGAAGCAGGGTGTCCATCGGCCGATGGTGGCAGAGCCGCGGGCTGCCCGCCGTCGGACGCTGGAGGCTAGTGTCCCGTCCCGCTGATACGTGAGCAAAGTCGATGCAGCTTTTCGAGGATCGAGTCGGCGGTGGCGGTCCACTTGAAGGGCTGGCAGTTCGTGTTATAGGCCGCGACGAAGTGGTCGA
>JAKFDI010000030.1:0-2049 GCA_036676235.1 Rhizobacter sp.
GCAGGACCAGCAAACCAATTCGCAAGCTCGACGTCACGGCCACCAGAACGCGCTGAGTTGCGCTATGCCGGGCTCGAGCGCGACGCCGGCCGGCACCTTCAGCACCACCACGCCTGCAGGCGGAATGCCGCGGTGATCGCCGGACTGGCCACTGTGCAGCAAAGCGGCGAGCTGCTCGAAGCCAGGGTTGTGCCCGACCATCAGCAGCCGGTCCGCCTCGTGGTGGGTGTCGGCGAGCGCGATGAGCGTGCCAGGCGTGGCCTCGTAGATGGACGGCTCGTTGCGCTGGTCGACGTAGCCGACCGCGCCGAGGACGGCCTCGAGCGTTTCGCGCGTGCGCCGCGACGGCGAGCACAGCACGCAGTCGGGCACCAGCTTCTGTTCCGCCAGCCATCGGCCGGCGGCTTCGGCCTCGGCCAGCCCCTCGGCAGACAGCGGGCGATCGAGGTCGGCCTGGCCGGGAGTGGCCGGTTCGGCGTGTGCATGGCGCAGCAGGATCAATTCACGCATTCGTGGCCTCGGGTGGGAGCATCGGGATCTGGATGTTCGATGGCATGGTGCACGGCATCGGCTGGCCCGGCATCAGGCTTTCTTGAGCCACTTCAACAACGGTTGCCAGTCCGCCTGGTGCTCGCGAACCTGGGCGGAGTGATAGTCGAACAGGCTCTTGCCCAGTCCGGTCATCACCACGTAGGCCTGGCTGTCGCGCAACTGCGCCACGACCGGGTACGGCCACGCTTGCAGCAGTTCGACCGCCTGCTGCGAGGCATTGGTCCACGGCTTGAGCTTGTTGCCGACCAGGCCGACACGCAGCGTGCCCTTGCGCACGCGCGGATGGCGGGCCAGCGAGTCGAGGAACGGAACGGTGGCTTCGATGTCCAGCGTCGAGGGCAACACCGGCACCACGATCGCGTCGGCGATGTCGAGGTAATGCTCGAGATGTTCGGCGTGCGCGCCCGCGGACGCATCGACGATCACGCGCTGGGTGTCGTCCGGCAGGTGCTTGCGCCAGGTCTTGCGGGTGCCGTCGAGCGGCAGCACCGCACTGTCCAGTCCCGCGCGGCGATGGGCCCAGCGCGTCGATGAGTTCTGGGGGTCGGCGTCGACCAGGGCCGTGTGCAGGCCTTCGAGCGCCGCCTGCGCGGCGAGGTGGGTGGCGATCGTGGTCTTGCCGACGCCACCCTTGGAACTGGCCACCAACACGGTCTTCATCGAACCCCCTTGGACGTCCACCGACGAGCCTGCAGCGTACACCGGGGGTGCGAAGGCGACCATCACCGACTTTTCGCAGTTCAACCGCGCGGCAGAGGGCGGCCCGTGGTGATCAGTGCGCGCGCGTCCGCACTGGCGGGCAGCCAGCCCGGCGGAGGTGTCAACGGCCGACCGGCGGCCGCCAGCACCCACTCCAGCGCGGCGATCTCCCCATCGCGCCAAAGCCGCTGCGCATAGTCCGGCGGTAGTGAAAAGCGCGAGCGTGTGATCGCCTGGTGCTGAAACCACTGGAAGCGACGCAACCGCTCGCGCCATGCGGCGCCTGCCGGGGTGCCTGCCGTGAGGCGCACCGCGGACGAAAGGCCAATGCTGCGCGCCAACAGGGTGTCGCTCTCGGCCATGCGCGCGAACACCGTGAGGCACGCCGACTTGCGAGCTGCCGATGCGGAGGCGTCGAGGCAACTGCGCGTCAAACCCTGATGCAATGGCGCGGAAGCCATGGCGATCGCGTACATCGCGCGCAACTCGGCCTCGCTCGGCGGCTTGCTTGTGCCGCTGTGCCGACGTTGTGCTGCCAAAACGGAAGCGCTGCGAGCGGGCAGCGCAACCTCGGCAAGCGCGGCGTCGATGAATCGCCCGGTCTCATTCCAGCGGTCGTAGTAATGGCCGGCGAGCGCGGCACGCGCGACGCTTGCATCAACCGCAGCCGGGTCACCGCGCGCGATCGCGGCATCAAGCGACAGCAGCCATGCCGCGACGTTATCCGGATCGATTGCCTGCAACCGCGCCAAGGCTTGCTCGCGTCGGCACACCGGCTGCGTTGCCGGGCAGTTCATG
>JAKFDI010000031.1:0-36776 GCA_036676235.1 Rhizobacter sp.
TTCGGGCCGAGGGCTAGGCGCAAACCACAGCGATACCCGGAGGTATCGCGAGGATTTGCAACGACGCCATCGGCTCGAAGACGCGCTTTCATGTTTCGATACCTGCGGGTCGCAGCACTAGCGTTTGGTGATCACGATCTCGAGGTACTCGCCCGGTACCACCAGGGAATCCGGCCCGGCGACGTTCAGTTCGTCGAGCAGCGCGGTGATGGCGCGCTCCATCGATTGCGCGCCGGTGGCGTCGAGCGCTGCGAAGGCCTTGTGCGTCGGGCCGTAGAGATCGCGAAACACGTCGACCCAATGCGCGGCCGAGCGGTAGCGGAAGTTGAAGTGGCGCCGCTCGCAGCGGATCTGCGCAGCCTGCGTGCCGAACAGTTCGACCAGGTGCGGCTCGGTGCCCCACAGCGCGGGCGGCTGCACGCCGACCGGCGGCGGCACGTGCGCACCGATCACCTTGAACAGGCGGCCGATGAAGCCGCCGGGCGTCCAGTTGGCCAGTGCAATGCGCCCGCCCGGGCGCAGCACGCGCAGCATCTCGCGGGCGGCGCTGCGGTGATCGGGCGCGAACATGACGCCGAAGGTGGACATCACCACGTCGAACGCCGCGTCATCGAAAGGCAGCGCTTCCACATCGGCCTGCTGGAACTGAATCGTCAGGCCTTCGGCCTGGGCGCGGGCGCGGCCCTTGTCGAGCAGCGCCGGCACATAGTCGGTGGAGGTGACGTTGGCATAGCGGCGCGCGGCGGCCAGCGAGGCATTGCCGTTGCCGGCGGCCACGTCGAGCACCGCTTCGCCGGCGCGTATGTCGGCCGCTTCGGCCAGCGTCTCGCCGACGATCTGCAGCGTGGTGCCGATGACGGCGTAGTCGCCACTGGCCCAGGTGGCCTGCTGGCGCTGCTTGATGGCGGCGAAGTCGGGCGCCGTCGCACGGGTGTCGAGAACCTGGTTCATGGAACGCTCCTGAAGGAAGGGATGGCGGCCCGCAGGGCAGGCTGGGTGCCGGCAAGTCGGTCGGCGCGGCATTGCGACGACGAGACCATTCTTCGCAGCCAGCGGCATTGACACTTCCCCGCGCGTCGCGCAGATTTGCTCGCGCGTCCGCGTCTCGTCGGCCATCCCGACCGCGTTTGACCGGCTGTCCGCCGCGCTTGATCGAGGCTCTGCCACACCCCATGAACCAAGACCCGCTGTCCGACGTGTTGCGCAGCGTGCGTCTGCGCGGCGCGGTGTTCTTCTACGTCAGCTGCCGCGACGACTGGGTCGCCGCGTCACCGGCGGCCAGCGACATTGCCGAGGCGGTGTTGCCGGGCGCGGAGCACATGCTGGGCTATCACCTGATCGTGAAGGGCAGCAGTTGGGTGGCGAGCGACGGCATATCCCCGGTGCGCGCGGCCGGCGGCGACATCGTGATGTTTCCGCACGGCGATGCGCACGTGCTGTCGAGCGCCCCGGGAAGGCAGGGCCAGCCCTATGACAGCGAATGGCTGCTCGACACCCGCGACATGCACAAGCCCATTCCGCTGTCCTACTACGGCGGCTTGCTGCAGCCCGGCGCCGCGATGCCGGCGGACGAGGCCAGCACCGTGGTCGTCTGCGGCTTCGTCGGCTGCGACCTGCGGCCCTTCAACCCGTTGATCGAGGCCTTGCCGCGGCTGCTGCACCTGAGCGCCGGCGGCATCGGCGCCTGGGTCGCGCCGGTGCTGCACCAGGCGGTGTCCGAATCGCACCTGCGCCGGCCGGGCAGCGGCGCGGTGCTCGAACGCTTGAGCGAGATGGTGTTCGTCGACGCCGCGCGGCGCTATCTCGAATCGCTGCCGGAGGATGCGTCGGGCTGGCTGGCCGCGCTGCGCGACCGCCACGTCGGGCGGGCGATCGGCCTGCTGCACGAGCGGCCCGCCCACGACTGGACGCTCGACGAACTGGGCCGCCAGGTGGGCCTGTCGCGTTCGGCGCTGCACGAACGATTCGTCGCGCTGGCGGGGCAGCCGCCGATGCAGTACCTGGCGAACTGGCGCATGCAGTGCGGTGCGCGCCTGCTGCGGGAAGGCGACGCGACGGTGGCGACCATCGCCCAGGAAGTGGGCTACGACTCCGAGGCCGCGTTCGCCCGCGCCTTCAAGCGCCTGGTGGGCCAGCCGCCGGCGGCATGGCGGCGCGCGCAGCGCGCGCCGGCATAGCACCTCCCCGCCGTCGCGGCTAGACGTCGAGCGTGTAGACCTGCGCTGCGCGGCGCTCGGCCGCGTTGTGGCCGGCGAGCGCGCCTGCCCAGCCGTCGCTGTCGGCGCCGTGCCCGGGGGTGAGGCCGCGCGTCATCACGGCCACTTCTTCGGACGAGGCATCGAAGTCGCCGAGGTGCGCACGCTGCGCGTCGAACATGCGCGCCACCATCGAGCCGGCGGACTCGATGAGGATCAGGTACTTCACGGGCGGCTGATGCATGGCAGATTTCTCGTTCAGCCGACCCAGCGGCGTGCGTTGTGGAACATCGTCATCCAGGGGCTGGCCGCGCTCGGGTCACCGCTCGTCCAGCTCATCTGCACGTTGCGCACCACGCGCTCGGCGTGCGGCATCAGCACGGTGAAGCGGCCGTCCGCGGTGGTGACGGCGGTCAGGCCGCCGGCGCTGCCGTTGGGGTTGGCGGGGTAGGTCTCGGTAGGCTGGCCGGCGTTGTCAACGTAGCGCATGGCGCGGTGCACGCTGGCGGCGTCGCCGCGCTGCGAAAAGTCGGCGAAGCCCTCGCCATGAGCCACAGCGATGGGGATGCGGCTGCCGGCCATGCCCTTGAAGAAGATCGATGGGCTGTCCAGCACTTCCACCAGCGACAGGCGGGCCTCGAACTGCTCGCTCTTGTTGCGCGTGAACTTGGGCCAGGCGTCGGCGCCGGGGATGAGCGGCGCGAGCGCAGCCATCATCTGGCAGCCATTGCACACGCCGAGGGCAAAGGTGTCTTGGCGGTTGAAGAAGGCCGCGAACTGCTCGGCCAGCGCCGGGTTGAACAGGATGGAGCGTGCCCAGCCTTCGCCCGCCCCCAGCGTGTCTCCGTAGCTGAAGCCGCCACAGGCGACGAAGCCGATGTAGGGGTCGAGCGTCGTGCGGCCGGCCTGCAGGTCGCTCATGTGCACGTCGAAGGTGTCGAAGCCGGCCTGCGCCATGGCGTAGCTCATCTCGACGTGGCTGTTGACGCCTTGTTCGCGGAGGATGGCCACCTTGGGACGGGCACGGTGAACCACAGGGGCTTCGACAGCCTCAGCCAGGCCCTTCGACAGGCTCAGGGCGAACGGGTTCTGGGTTGCGGCTGCCAAGGGGTCGAAAGTGAGATGCACGTGCAGGCCCGGATCGTCCACGCGGCCCGCGGCCTCGTGCTCGGTATCCGCGCCGGCCGGGTTGTCGCGCAGTTGCGCGATGCGCCAGCTCACTTCGTCCCAGGCCTGGTGCAGATCGCGCAGTGGCGCACTGAACGCCGCCTTGGTGTCGCGCCAGACTTCCATCACGCCGCGGTCGTTGGGCTTGCCGATCATGTGGCTGTGCCGGCTGAGGCCGAACTCGCGCAAGGTCTGCATGACCTCGTTGCGGTGCTCGGTGGGCACCTGGATGACGGCGCCGAGTTCTTCGTTGAACAGTGCGGCCAGCGTCAGTTCCTCGCGGCGCGCACTCACCTGGCCGGCCCAGTTCTTGGAGTCGCCGTATTCGGCGCGGCTGTCGGCGATACCGTCGCCTTCGGTCACCAGCAGGTCGACGTTGAGGCTCACGCCGCGGTGGCCGGCAAACGCCATTTCGCACACCGCCGCCCACAGGCCGCCGTCGCTGCGGTCGTGGTAAGCCAGCACTCGACCTTGTGCGCGCAGGCGGTTGATAGCCTCGACCAACGCTTTCAGTTGTGTGGGCTCGTCGAGGTCAGGCACCTCATCGCCGAACTGGCCCAGCACCTGCGCCAGCATCGAGCCGCCCATGCGCTTCTTGCCGCCGCCGAGGTCGATCAGCACCAGCGTGGTGTCGCCGCCCTGAAGCTGCGGCGTCAGCGTGGGCCGCACGTCGGCGATCGAAGCAAAGGCGGTGACGATGAGCGACACCGGCGCGGTGACTTGTTTGGCCTCGCCCTCGTCGCTCCAGCGTGTGCGCATGGACAGCGAATCCTTGCCGACCGGCACGCCGATGCCGAGCGCCGGGCACAGTTCCAGTCCCACGGCCTTGACGGTGTCGTAGAGCGCAGCGTCTTCGCCCGGCTCGCCGCAGGCGGCCATCCAGTTGCAGCTCAGCTTCACGCGCGAGAGTTCGATCGGCGCGGCCAGCAGGTTGGTGATGGCCTCTCCGACCGCCATGCGGCCCGAGGCCGGCGCGTCAAGCGCGGCCAGCGGCGTGCGCTCGCCCAGGCTCATCGCCTCGCCGGCAAAGCCGCGGTAGTCGGCCAGCGTCACCGCGCAGTCGGCCACCGGCACCTGCCACGGGCCGACCATCGGGTCGCGGTGCGACAGGCCGCCGACGGTGCGGTCGCCGATGGTGATGAGAAAGCGCTTGCTGGCGACGGTGGGATGGCGCAGCACGTCGAAGGCGACCTGCGCGAGCTTCACGCCGGTGAGGTCGAGCGGCGTGCTTTCGACCGCGATGCGCATCACCTCGCGATGCATCTTGGGCGGCTTGCCGAGCAGCACGTCCATGGGCATGTCGATCGCCAGATCCTGGCTCGGCACTTCGACAGGCTCAGTGCGAACGGGTTGAGGAGCGGTCCCGCCGAAATCACCCAGCACCAACTGCTTCTCATCCGTCGCCACGCCCACCACCGCAAACGGGCAGCGCTCGCGCTCGCACATCTGCTGGAACAGCGGCAGCAGTTCGGCCTGCACCGCCATCACGTAGCGCTCCTGGCTTTCGTTGCACCAGATTTCCTTGGGCGCAAGGCCGCTTTCTTCCAGCGGCACTTTGCTGAGATCGAAGCGCGCACCGCGGCCGGCGCCGTCCACCAGTTCGGGGAAGGCGTTGGAGATGCCGCCCGCGCCCACGTCGTGGATGGCGAGGATGGGGTTGTGGTCACCCAGGCCCCAGCAGTGGTTGATGACCTCCTGCGCGCGGCGCTGGATCTCCGGGTTGCCGCGCTGCACCGAATCGAAATCGAGCGCCGCCGCGTTGGCGCCCGCCGCCATCGAACTGGCCGCACTGCCGCCCATGCCGATGCGCATGCCGGGGCCGCCGAGTTGCACCAGCAGCGTGCCGGCCGGGAACTCGATCTTCTTCGTTTGCGTGGCGGCGATGCTGCCCAAGCCCCCCGCGATCATGATCGGCTTGTGATAGCCGCGGCGCTGGCCGGCGACCGTCTGCTCGAACACGCGGAAGTAGCCGGCGAGGTTGGGCCGGCCGAACTCGTTGTTGAAGGCCGCGCCGCCGAGCGGGCCGTCGACCATGATCTGCAGCGCGCTCGCGATGTGTTCCGGCTTGCCGTAGGGCGTGCGCTCCCAGGGTTCGTCGGTGCCCGGAAGATGCAGGTTCGACACGCTGAAGCCCGTGAGCCCCGCCTTCGGCTTGGAGCCGCGGCCGGTGGCGCCTTCGTCGCGAATCTCGCCGCCGGCACCGGTGGACGCACCGGGAAACGGCGAGATGGCTGTCGGGTGGTTGTGCGTCTCCACCTTCATCAGCACATGCGCCGTCTCGGCACGTGCGCCGTACTGCGGCGCGTTGGTGAAGCCCTCGGGCGCCCAGCGCTCGATCACATGGCCTTCCATCACCGAGGCGTTATCGCTGTAGGCGACTACCGTGTGCTGCGGCGATTGCTGCTCGGTGTGGCGAATCATCTGGAACATCGAGTGTTCCTGCGCCACGCCGTCGATGGTGAACTGCGCGTTGAAGATCTTGTGGCGGCAGTGCTCGCTGTTGGCCTGCGCGAACATCATCAGCTCGACATCGGTGGGGTTGCGCTTCAAACCCGTGAAGGCGGCGACGAGGTAATCGATCTCGTCATCCGACAGCGCCAAGCCGAATTCGACGTCGGCCGCTTCGAGCGCCGAACGGCCGCGGCCGAGCACGTCAACGTGCTCCATCGGCTTGCCCGGCTGTTCGTCGAACAGATGCCGCGCATCCCCGCGCGCGAGCAGCACGCTTTCGGTCATGCGGTCGTGCAGCAGTGCGGCGGCCGCTTGCAACTCGGCGGCGGCGATCGGTTTGCTGCCGCCGAGCAGGCCGCTCTTCACGGTGAGCCGGTATTCGGTGACCCGCTCGACGCGGTGCAACGCGAGCCCGCAGTTGTGCGCGATGTCGGTGGCCTTGCTGGCCCAGGGCGACACGGTGCCGAGGCGCGGCGCGACGACGATCAGTGCGCCATCGACGGGGCCGGTGTAGGGGTCGCCGTAGCGCAGCAGGGCTTCGAGGCGATCGACATCCTGCCTGCCGAGCGCCGCATCGCTCCACACCCAGTGCACATGCCGCGCATGCACGCCGGCGATGCGCGAGCAGGCCTGCTGCAGCTTCGGCAGCAGCGCCTTCGCGCGGAAATCGGACAGCGCGTTGCCGCCCTCGAAGTTCAGCAGATGCTTGGACGGAGGGGTCACGCGGCAGCTCGGGAGTTGGGAGGAATCGACAGCGGCGAACGCCACTGTGAGAAGCTCGCCATTCTAGACAAGGCACCTGCGCAAAGCCTTTGGCGCCAGTGCCTGTCAAGGGGTGAATGCCATAATTTGCCCCCATGACGATCACCATCAAGACCGCGGACGACATCGCCGGCATGCGCGTCGCAGGCCGCCTGGCTGCCGAAGTGCTGGACCTGCTCACGCCACTGGTCAAACCCGGCGTGACGACCGCAGCGCTCGACAAGATCGCGCTCGATCATGTCGTCAACGTGCAGGGCGCGATCTCGGCCACGGTGGGCTATCAGCCGCCGGGCTACCCGCCCTTCCCCGCTGCCATCTGCACCTCGATCAACCATCAGGTGTGCCACGGCATCCCCAACGACAAGCCGCTGAAGAACGGCGACATCGTCAACATCGACGTCACCGTCATCAAGGACGGCTGGCACGGCGACACCAGCCGCATGTTCATCGTCGGTGAAGGCTCCATCGCCGCCAAGCGGCTGTGCGCTCTGACCTACGAGGCCATGTGGAAGGGCATCGTCAAGGTCAAGCCCGGCGCGCGCTTGGGCGACATCGGCCACGCGATCCAGGTCTTCGCCGAGAACGCCGGCTACTCGGTGGTGCGGGAGTTCTGCGGCCACGGCGTGGGCGCCAAATTTCACGAAGACCCGCAGGTGCTGCACTACGGCCGCCCGGGCACGGGCGAGGAACTGGTGCCGGGCATGATCTTCACCATCGAGCCGATGATCAACATCGGCCGGCGCGAGATCCGCGAGATGCCCGACGGCTGGACCATCGTCACGAAGGACCGTTCGCTGTCGGCGCAGTGGGAGCATTCGGTGCTCGTCACCGACACCGGCTACGAGATCATGACGCTCTCGGCCGGCACGCCGCCGCCGCCCGATTTCGTCAAGGCCGCCTGAGGGCTTCACCGCCATGGCCGTCGTGCCCGCACCGAGCGTCGAAGCGCCGGCCGCGCACGGCATCGGCGATCTGCGCCAGCGCTTCAAGCACGGCAAGACGGCGCTGCTCGATCGGTTCCGCGAAGCGCGCCCCAGTTCGGTGGCCGCCACGCAGCTCATCCGCGCGCTCACGCGGCACGTCGACCAGGCGCTGTGCAATCTGTGGGATCACGCCTTCATGCCGCCCGGCGCGGTGTTGGTGGCGGTGGGCGGCTACGGGCGCGCCGAGCTGTTTCCGCATTCCGATGTCGACGTGCTGGTGCTGCTGCCCAGCGGCCCGCCGGGCGACACGCACGCCAACGACGCGCTCAAGTCATCGATCGAGGGATTCATCACCGCGTGCTGGGACATTGGCCTCGAAATCGGCTCCAGCGTGCGCACCATCAACGAATGCATCGATGAAGCCCAGCGCGACGTGACGGTGCAGACGGCGCTGCTCGAAGCGCGCTATCTCTGCGGCACGCGGCGCGTGTTCCGCGCCTTCTGCGACGCGAGCCACGAGGCGATGGATGCAAAGGCCTTCCTGCGCGCCAAGACCTTCGAGATGCACCAGCGGCACCAGAAGTTCGAGGACACGCCCTACGCGCTGGAGCCCAACTGCAAGGAAAGCCCCGGCGGCCTGCGCGACCTGCAGGTGGTGCTGTGGGTGGCGCGCGCGGCAGGGCTCGGGCGCAACTGGAACGAGCTCGCCGCGCACGGGCTGATGACGCCCTTCGAGTTGGCGCGCCTCAAGCGCAACGAGGGCGTGCTGCGGCTCATCCGCGCGCGGCTGCATCTCGTGGCCGGGCGGCGCGAGGACCGGCTGGTGTTCGACCTGCAGACCGCCGTGGCCGAGAGCTTCGGCTACCAGGCGACGAAGGCGCAGCGCACCTCGGAAGTGCTGATGCGCCGCTACTACTGGGCGGCCAAGGCGGTGACGCAGATCAACCAGATCCTGATGCTCAACGTCACCGAGCAGATCAACGGCACGCACGACGCGCCGATGCGCCCGATCAACGAGAAGTTCTTCGATCGCGGCGGCCTGCTCGAAGTGGTGAGCGACGACCTGTACCAGCGCGATCCGCACGCCATCCTCGAAACCTTCCTGTGCTATCAGCAGACGCACGGACTCGACGGCCTGTCGGCGCGCACGCTGCGCGCGCTCTACCACGCGCGCAAGCTCATGAACGCCGCGTTCCGCAGCGACCCGGTGAACCGCGCGACGTTCATGCAGATCCTCAAGCAGCCCGAGGGCCAGACGCATGCCTTCCGGCTGATGAACCAGACGAGCGTGCTCGGGCGTTACCTGTGGGTGTTTCGCCGCATCGTCGGGCAGATGCAGCACGACCTGTTCCACGTCTACACGGTCGACCAGCACATCCTGATGGTGCTGCGCAATGTGCGGCGCTTCTTCATCCCGGAGCATGCGCACGAGTACCCGTTCTGCTCGCAGCTCGCCTCGCAGTGGGACCGGCCCTGGGTGCTCTACATCGCGGCCATCTTCCACGACGTGGCCAAGGGGCGCGGCGGCGACCACTCGGAGCTCGGCGCCGTCGAGGTGCGCCGCTTCTGCCGCCAGCACGGCGTGGACAAGGCCGACAGCGCGCTGATCGAGTTCCTGGTCAAGAGCCATCTCACGATGTCGCGCATCGCGCAGAAGGAGGATCTGTCGGACCCGGAGGTGATCGAATCCTTCGCGCGGCTGGTCGGCAGCGAGCGTTGCCTGACCGCGCTGTATCTGCTCACCGTGGCCGACATCCGCGGCACCAGCCCCAAGGTGTGGAACGCCTGGAAAGGCAAGCTGCTGGAAGACCTGTACCGCCTCACCCTGCGCGCGCTCGGCGGCGCGCAACCGAACCTGGATGCCGAGATCGAGGCGCGCAAGCAGGAGGCACGGCACACGCTCAATCTCTACTCGCTGCCGCGCGGCACCGAAGAGCCGCTGTGGCAGACGCTCGAGGTGAGCTACTTCGCGCGCCACGAAGCGGGCGACATCGCCTGGCACGCCCGCGCGCTGCACCGCTTCGTCAAGACACAGCGGCCGGTGGTGCGGGCACGGCTGTCGCCGATCGGCGAAGGGCTGCAGGTGCTGGTGTATTCGCCCGACCTGCCTGACCTGTTCGCGCGCATCTGCGGCTACTTCGACGGCAGCAACTTCGACATCCTCGATGCCAAGGTGCACACCACGCGGGCGGGCTACGCGCTCGACACCTTCCAGGTGACCAGCCCCGAGCTCTCGCAGCACTACCGCGACCTGATCTCGCTGGTGGAGACGCAGCTCACCGAGGCACTCACCGCCACCGGCGCCCTGCCCGAGCCGCGCCGCGGGCGGCTGTCGCGGCGGGTGAAGTCCTTCCCCGTCACGCCGCGCGTGACCTTGCGCCCCGACGAGCGCGCGCAGCGCTGGCTGCTGGGCATCTCCACCAGCGACCGCTCGGGCTTGCTCTACTCCATCGCCCGGGTGCTGGCGCGGCACCACATCAACCTGCAGCTCGCCAAGATCACCACGCTGGGCGAGCGGGTGGAAGACACCTTCCTCATCGACGGCGCGGCATTGCAGCAAAACAAGCTGCAGATCCAGGTCGAGAGCGAGCTGCTGGACGCAATCTCGGCCTGATCAGCCGCGGCGCTGGCGACGCTCGACGTACCAGCCGGCCAGGCGATCGGCGAGCGCGTTCATGCGGCCCTTCAATCCGGGTTCGGGCGCAGGCATCGCATGCAGGTCGAGTTCCTGCCCGCCTGCCTTGTACATCTGCGCAAACATGTCCAGCACCCGCTCGCGCACCATGCCGCGCAAGGGAATGTGGCTGATCATTCCGTAGGTGGCGGCACTGCCCGCACGCGCCAGCGACGGATCGGCCTTCACCACCGCAACGGATTGCGCCAGATCGCGCAGGTAGTCGTCCACCACGGCCAGATGCCCGGCCGTGATCATCGCGTGCAGGCCGTCGGGGCGCTGCACGCGGTTGATGCTCCAGCCGCGCGCATCCATCTGGTCGCCCACCGCGAAGATGTTCACCTTCGCATCGCGCGAGCCGTAGGCCAGCAGCGGGCCGCTCGGTTCGCCCATCACGACCAGCTCGGGCATGGATGCGATGCCGCGGCGCATGGCATCGAAGGCGCGCATCGCGCGGGCGGCGAGGTCGCGATAGCCCGACTCGCCGAAGTGCTGCATCGCCGCCCAGGCCGCCGCATACGCGCCGCCGGGCCGCGTGCCCAGCAGCGCGGGCGAGGCGAATACGCCGCCCGGCCAGTCGGGCTGCACGAACATCTGGTGCTTCAGATAGTCGAGATTGCGGTAGGTGATGGTGGAGGCGCCTTTCGACGCAAAACCGTACTTGTGGATGTCGGCCGAGATCGAGGTCACGCCCGGCACGCGGTAGTCCCACGGCGGCAGCGGGCGGCCGTTCATCGCCATGAAGGGCAGGATGAAGCCGCCCACGCAGGCGTCGACGTGCAGCGGAATGCCGCGCTTCTCGGCGATGGCGCCGAAGGCCTCGATCGGGTCGATCGTGCCGTGCGGGTACTCGGGCGCCGAGCCGAGAATCATCACGGTGTTGCGGTTCAGCAGGCGCGGCAGCTCGGCGACGTCGGCGTGCAGTGACTTGTCCAGCGGCAGCAGCCGCGGCTTCACATCGAAGTATTCGGCCGCCTTGAACCAGGCCACGTGGGCCGTGACGGGCAGCACCATCTGCGGCTTCTTCACGCCGCGCTTGCGCGCCATGTCGCGGTAGGTCTTGACCGCCAGCAGGCAGCTTTCGGTGCCGCCCGAGGTGACCACACCGCAGACCTCGGGCGTGCCGTGGAACATCTGCGCCACGGCCGCGATGATCTCGTTCTCGAAGCGCTTGAGGCTCTTGAAGGCGGTGGGGTTCAGCCCGTTGGCCGAGGAGAAGGCGCGCCACGCCTGCGCCTGAAAGTCGGCATAGCCCTCGTCGAGGTAGTAGACGAGGCTCCACAGGCGGCCGTGCTTGTAGTCAGAATCCTGCGCGCCGTAACGTTCGAGTTCGGCCAGCACTTCGGCGGTCGGTCGGCCCTCGGCGGGCAATGCATGGTTCATGAACCGGTCTTTCCGCAGAGGCGCCGGCGGCGGCGCCACCACAGCGCCAGCAGCCCGACGGCGATCACCGCCACGATCGCGCCCTGGAAGCGCTGCAGCAGTCCGAGAATCTCTTCCCAGCGCCCGCCCACGTACCGCACGCCGTAGACGAGCAGCGGCAGCTCGACCAGCGCCGCGGCGCCGTCGTAGATGAAGAGGTGGCGATACGGCGTCTTGAGCGAGCCCGCCGCGAAGAACAGCGCCGTGCGGATGCCCGGCATGAATCGCACCACGAAGATGTAGGCCGGCCCGTGGCGTCGCATGGTGTCCTGCAGCGACTGCAGCCGCGCCTCGGGCACGATGCGAGCGAAGAATGGCCGGCGCAGCAGTGGCACGCCGAAGCGGTGGCCCGCATGGAAGATCAGCGCGTCGCCGGCCACCAGTGCCACCCAGGACACGGCCATCAGCGGCAGCGGCTCCATCACATCCTGCAAGGTCAGGGCGGCGGCGCCCATCAGCACGATGTCCTCGTTCATCGGCAGGCCGACGCCGCAGCCGAACAGCAAGGCGAACAGCAGTGCGTAGGCCGGAAGGCCTTGCAGCGACTGCAGGAACGCCATCGTCGATTCCATCATGGTGGTCCGGCCCCGTCCTCCGATGCGCAACATGCGCGCCGCGGGCAAGGTAGCACGCGCCGGCGCGTCGCCGGCTCGGTGCGGACCCCGGGGCGCCGCGATCAGCGCGCGGGCGATGCTGGCAGAAAGGCGTCGGTGAAGCAGGCGTCTTCGCCCAGCCCGCGCGCGAGGAAGGCCGGCACTGCCGCCTCCACCATGCGCACCGAGCCGCAGACATAGACCTCGAAGCCGCCGAGCGACGGCTGGTCGGCCAGCATCGCCTCATGGACCAGGCCGCGACGACCGCGCCAATCGGCGCCTGCCTCCGACAGCACCGGCACGAAGTGGAAGTCCGGCTGCGTGCGTTGCCACTGCTCGGCGAGTTCACGCTGGTACAGGTCGGACTGCGAACGCACGCCCCAGTACAGCCACATCGGCCGCGTCACGCCGCGATGGATGGCGTCTTCGATGATGCTTTTCACCGGTGCGAAACCGGTGGCGCCGGCCACGAACACGATGGGCCGCTCGCTGTCGCGCAAGGTGAAGCCGCCGAGCGGCCCTTCGATGCGCAGCGTGTCGCCGATCTGCAGCGCATCGAACACATGGCCCGTGAAGCGCCCGCCGGGAATACGGCGCACATGCAGTTCGATGTCATCGCCCGCATGCGGCGCATTGGCGAACGAGAACGCGCGGCGCTGGCCGTCGTCGAGCACGATGTTGAGGTACTGCCCGGCGGTGAAGGCCATCGGCGGCTCGCCCGGCAGCGACAGGCTCAGTGCCATCACCTCGGGCGCAAGCCGCTCGATGCGCTCGACACGGGCGGTCGCCTTGCGGATCGCCTCCGCGTGAAAGGTCTCGAGGCCCTCGACCTCGATCTCCACGTCGGCCAGCGGCGTGGCGGTGCACATCAGCGCCTCGCCCGCCTCGCGCGCGGCGTCAGGCAGCGCGCTCTTCTGATAACTGCCGTGGTCGACGCTGCCGTGCAGCACCGTGCAACGACACACACCGCAGCCGCCGTTGCGGCATTCGTAGGGCAGCGCCACCCCCTGGCGCAGTCCGGCTTCGAGCAGCGTTTCGCCGGGGCGCACGCTCACCACGCGCGCATCGCCGTGCAGCGCCATGCGGAACTCGCCGCGGCGGCGTGCGCGCAGTTGCGGCCACCACGGCAGCGACAGCAGCGCCAGCGTGCCGCCCGCGACCAGCGCCCACACCCCGAGGAGCGGCCACTGGTAGAGGAGCGGATAGACGGCGAGGTAGAACCAGTCGAGCGCCAGTTCACCAGGCGCAGTGGTCACGTCGGCCGGGCCGCCCTGGCTCATCACCGGCCGCGCCAGCGCCAGCACGAGCATCGTCACGCCCAAGCCGATGGCGATCGGCCGCGGCGGCGAGGTGCTGGCCTTGGCCACACGCTGCACATGCACCCACATCAGCAGCAGCAGGATCAGCGGCGCGCCGATGTGCAGGAAGGCCAGCAGCGAGAACAGCCGGTCGCTCACGCTTTCCGGGTAGATGAAGTTGCGGATCAGCGTGCCGCCAAAGCTCGGCAGCGAGTCCAGCCACTCGAAGCTCGCCACGGTGACGAACTGCGCGAGCTGATCCCAGGGCAGCATGTACCCGTTGATGCCCGAGACGTACAGCAGCCAGATCAGCAGCACGCCGGTCGCCCACGAGAACCAGCGAAAACCTCGAAAGCGGTCGAAGGCGAAATGGCGCAGCAGGTGCAGCATCATCGTCAGCACCATCGCGTCCGACGCATAGCGGTGCACGCTGCGCAGCATGCCGCCGGCGAACCATTGGCCGTGCGTGATGGCCTGCACCGACTGGTAGGCGCCCGACACCGCCGTCTCGAAGAAGACGTAGAGGTACAGGCCGCTGCCGGCGACGATCCAGAACAGGAAGAAGGTGACCGCCCCCAGGTGATACAGCGGGTTGAGCCGGTCACCGAAGGCTCGGTTGAACACCGCCTCCACGCGCATGAAACCGGCGCGCAGCAGCGACTGCAGAGGAGACAGCATCAGGCCTTCTCCGTCATGGCCGCGGCGCCGCGCATCGCACGCCACACGACCACGACGAACAGCATGCCGCCGACGATGGCCACCAGCCCGCCCAGGCCCATCAGCCCCATGCCTGCCACCTCGGCGGTGCTGCGCAGCACCTGCTCGCTGCCCGCCACCTTGCGCTGCACGCCATAGCCGCCCGACCACACCAGCCCGACGATGTGCAGCAGTTGGCCGGCGCCGTACAGCGCCGGCTGCCAGGTGGCCAGCCGGCCTTCGGGCGCACGCCAGCCCAGCCGCGGCAACAGGTGGTAGACGAGGCCCATCAGCGCCAGCGTCACGCCGACGATGCAGCCGTGGTAGTGCGCCGGGATGCGCACGTTGCTGCCGGCGATGAATACGCCGATCACCCCACCCGCACCGAACAGCAGCACCGAGGACAGCAGCGCGGCGCGCAGCGGACGCTGTGTCGGCGCGAGCCGCCCGTACGGCAGGGCCAGCAGCACCGCCAGCGTGATCGGCAGGATGGACACGCCGCCGCCGAAACGCATCGCCCAGGTCAGCAGCGCGCGGTGCTCGACGCTGGTCACGTCGTGCGCCAGGTAGGCATAGGGCGTGACGAACACGCTGGCGAGCGCCAGCCCGAACATCAGCACCGTGACGCGCGGGCTGAGGCGCACGGCGGCGCCGCAGGCGCTCGCGAGCCACAGCCAGGCGAGCAGCATCAGCAGCGTCCAGGTGAACTGCAGCGCATGGCCGCCGCCCCAGAACAGGATCTCGTAATAGGCCTTGCCGTGCAGCGAGGTCGGCAGCGCCGCGTACGACGCCGCGAAGGCGATGCCGGCCACGGCCGCCGAGACGACGCTCGCATTGATGCCGAAGCGCAGTGCGCCATCGCCATCGAAGCGCAGGCCGATGAACGGCGCCGCCAGCAGGCTGCGCAGCACCAGCAGCGCCGCGCCGGCGCCGAAGACCAGCAGCCCGGCGAGGAACAGCTGGCCGTCGAGCACTGGGATGTAGTTGGCCATCACCGGCTCGGCCGTCTCGAGAAACGGCGCGGCGCTCATCAGCGCCGTGCCCGCCGCGCACAGCGCAAAGGCCCCCCAGCCGAGGCGCGGCGCGCGTGCGCTGCTGCCCAGGCTCCAGAGCACGCCAGCGAGCGCCGTGAACCACACCAGCACCGACAGGTCCACGTGCACCACCAGCGCCACGCGGAAGAAGTCGGCCACCGGCAGCCAGCCGTTGACGCCTGGCGTGCGCGACAGCACCAGCAACACCGAGAACACCCCCGATCCCACCAGCGCCAGCATGGCCAGCCCCAGCCAGCTGCGCGCCAGGCGCAGCCGCCCGTCGCGCGGCAACGCCAGCGCGTAGCGCGCCGGCGACTGGCAGGGCGCCGGTGCGGTGGCCCAGGGGGGGTGGGGTGCACCAGCCAGCGGCGCGGTGTCTGCGACGGTGCTCATCGCCAGGTGATCTCCTTGCGTTCGCCATCGAAGTCGATCACCAGCACCTGCGCCGGCACCAGCGTGAGCCGCCCTTCGCGCTGGTAGTCGAAGGGGCGGTCGCCCGGGCTGTCCTTCACGCGCACCGCGATGTGGTGTTCGCCGGCTGGCAGCACGACGCGGTGATAGACGGCGGAGGCACCGTCTCGGCGCAGGCCGGCCGGCGGCGCGACATGCTGCCAGGCGGTGCGGCCGTCGATGTCGATCGCAACGCTCACCGGCGCGCGCTCTCGCGGGCACGACTGCGCCGCGCGCATGTTCGGCGGCAGCTTGGCCAGTTCCTCGGCAGTGCGCGTGTGGCAAGCCGCCAGGCGCTGGCCGTGGTGCGAGAAGCTCAGCTTGACGAGCGCATCACCGGCGTCCAGATGGCGATACGGTGGCCAGCCGGAGAACACGGCAATCACCCCGGCGAAGGCAGCGTAGAGCGCGCCCTGACCAAGCCACGACAGAAGACGAGGCGCCTCAGTCATCGGTGCACCCCCGCACGACCGAAAGGCGCGTGAGCAGCGACGCCAGCGCCGAGCGCACCACCACGTCCTCGCCCGCGTCGGCCTCGACCGTCATCACCCGATGGCGCGTGACGCCGTCTCGAAGATGCGGCTCGCGGGTTCCCGCCAGGCGCTCGTGCGTCCAGCGCGTGCCGAGCCGGAACTCGCAGCCACCGCCGCGGCAGCTCGCCACGAGCACCGCATCGGCGTGGCCGCGCAACGCAAACTCGATGAACGACGGCGGCAGCAGGCCGGTGCACAGCAGGCTCAGCGGCAACACCTGCGGGCCGGCCAGCGCCTGCACGCGCGCGCCGTGGTCGCAGCCCAGCAGCAGGATGCGGCGCTCGCCGGGCATCGCCGCCAGACCGTCGCGAATCTGCGTGCGCAGCGCATCCACCGGCTGCTGCGGCATGTCGATGCCGGTCGTCAGCACCGAAAGGCCGCGGAACGGCGTGGAGGACGGGCAGGCGCCGGCGCAGATGCCGCAGCCCGCACACAGGTCGGCATCGACATTTGCCATCGCGCGCCCCGGGCGGCCGTCGACATGCGCCACCATCGTGATCGCCGCGTAGGGGCAGTCCGCCACGCAGCGCTCGCAGCCGCTGCAATGCGCCGAATCGACTTGCGCCACCGGCGCGCGCGGCCTGCGCGCGAGCCAGGGCAAGGCGAGGAGCAGCAGCAGCACCGATCCGCCCAGCGCCCACACGGTCCGCGGCGACAGCGCGTCGGTGAGCGGGTGCACGAAGAGCAGCCACCAGTCCAGACGCAGCACCACCGGCACCCGCGACAGGTCGGCCGGCGCGTGGCTCGCCACCGGCGCGGCCAGCGCGACCAGGAGCAGCGCCAGGCTCGCCCCGCGGGCCAGCGGACGCGGCGGCAGGAACTGCACATGGGCGATGCGCTGCACATGGAACCACAGGCCGAAGAGCAGCAGCAAGGGCACGCCCAGGTGCACGAAGATGAACAGCGAGAACAGGCGGTCGTTCACCGCGCCGTCGTGCAGGAAGTTGCGCGTGAGCGGCGAGGCGAAGACAGGCAGCGCGTCCAGCAGCCCGGCCGTGGCCAGCGCCGAGTACTGGCCGAGCTGGTCCCAGTGCAGCCAGAAGCCGCCGATGGCGCACACCATGATCAGCAGCGGCAGCGGCAGGCCGGTGAGCCACGAAAAGCGTCGAAACCCGGCGTAGTGGCCGAACATCAGTTCGCGCAGCAAGTGGGCGAACACCACCCAGACAAAGGCATCGGCGGCGTAGCGATGCGTGCTGCGCGGCACGCTGGCCAGACCCCAGACGCTGCGCGACAACGACTCGATGGACTGCCAGGCGCCGCTCACCGACGTGTCGAGCACCACGAACAGGAACACGCCGCTGCCCACCAGCCAGGCGAACAGCAGGCAGCCGAGCGCGCCCAGATGCCGCAAGGGGTTGCCGGCACTGCCGGCCCATGCGTCGAGCGTGCGCTCCACCGCCTGCCAGGCGCGGCGCGGCCGGGGCCGCGGTGCCGTCACCGGTCGCATGGACGTGTGCCATCTGCACGCCGGGCCGACGGTGGACCAACTGCGCAGCAGGAGCCCGGTACTGCCACGGCATCGTCAATTGCGCAGCCCCCGCAGGCGCCGCTTCAGCGCGCGCCGCGAGCGCCACTCCGAGCCCACCAGCCACAACATGGCGATGAGAAAGGTGGCGCCGCCGGCGATCTCCACCAGCAGCGCGTACTTGAAGCGATAGGTGCCGGTGTTCGGGTCGTAGACGGTGCACACGATGCGCACCTGCCGCGCGAACTCGGAGATGAGGTCCGGCGCTGGCGGCTCCGCGCCGCCGAGCATCTGCCGCAACGGCTCGGCCAGCGCTTCGGCCGTGGCGCCCGGGCCATAGATCTGCTGGAACACACGGCCTTCGGCGCTGATCAGCGTGTACTGCACCACGTGGTCGATGCCGGCCGGCGTGGCCGCCCAGGTGAAGCCGAAGTCGCGTGCGAGCGCCGCCACGGCATCGGGCGGCGGGCTCAGGAAGTCCCAGTTGGCCGCACCCACGCGGTGCTGGGCCGCGAAGGCGCGCATCGCGGTCGGCGAGTCGGCCGGCTGGTTGAAGCCGATGCTCACCACGTTGAAGCGGCTCTCGTCCAGGTCGGGCGGCAGCGCCTGCAGCGCCTGCTGCAGCGTGCGGGTCGAGGTGGGACAGATCTCGAAGCAGCCGGTGTAGACGAAGCTCACCACCAGCGGCTTGCCGCGGTAGCGCGACAGCGGCGCCGGCTGCGAGGCGCGGTCGAGCAGCACATGCTCGCCAAGCATGTCGCCGATGACCGATTGGCTCGCTCGATAGGCGGTGTTGGCCTGCAGGGTGCTCGGGTTCTCGGCGCTTGCGCTGCCCGCAACGATGAATGCCCCGGCCGCGGCGAGCAGGCCACGCGCCATGTGGCGCAGGGCTCGGGTGATGCGAGAGCGGGCGACCACGACGGCGTGCTCAGGACAGCAGCACGTCGACCCCGGCCGCGACCAGCAACAGGCTCAACTGCAACAGCGATGCGTGAAACGAAGCGAGCGCCGTGGCCCGCCCTGGCGCGCGCGCAAGTTGCCACGCGCGCCACAGGAAGAACAGCCCGCCGGCCAGCGCACCGGCGAAGTACCACAGGCCGAGCCCGGCGAACGCCGGCACGAGCGACACGCCGACCAGCGCCGCCGTGCTGACCAGCACCGCCTGCGCCGCGCGGGGCGTGCCCACCACCACCGGCAGCATCGGCACGCCGGCGGCCACGTAGTCGTCGCGGCAGGCAATGGCCAGACTCCAGAAATGCGGCGGCGTCCACAGGAACAGCACCAGCGCGAACAGCAGCGGCGGCGCCTGCGGCGCGGGATCGACCGCGGCGGCGCCTGCCAGCACCGCAAAGCTGCCGGCCAGCCCGCCGACCACGATGTTCAGCCAGGTACGGCGCTTGAGCCACACCGTGTAGACCACCGCATAGAAGAACGCGCCGAGAAAGACGAACAGCGCCGCAGCCGCGTTGAGCCACAGCCACGCGGCGGCCACTGCCAGCGTCACCAGTGCGCCGATCAGCGCGAGCCACACCGGCCCGTGGCGCAGCGCGCCGGTGACGAAGGCGCGCGACCGAGTGCGCGCCATCAGCCGGTCGCTGTCGTGCTCGACGTACTGGTTGAAGGCGCCGGCACTGGCCGACGCGACCAGCACCGACAGCGCCAGCACCACCCACTGCAGCGGCGAGAGTCCCGCGCCCGGCGTGACGATGGCGCCGGCCAGCGCGGTCGCCATGATGACCACGCCGATGCGCAGCTTGAACAGGCTCAGTACCCGGCGCAGCAGACCTTCGCGCGCAGCCGGCACGAGGCGGGGGGTGGTGGCGGCGGCTTCCATGTCGTCGCTGCCTTCGCGCTCAGCTCAGGCCCCAGACCTGCGCCAGATACTTCCAGTTGATGAAGTAGTAGAGAACGAAGGCCACCAGGAACACCATCGCGAGCACGAAGGTGCCGGGCGCCGCGAAGCCGGCCGAACCGTAGCTCTGCGCCGCCACGGTCGGTGCTGCACGCGGCACCGGCGTCGGCAGCCGCTGCGGCTCGCCGCTCGGCAGCTTCTTGCCCCACAGCAGCGAGCCGACGGTGATGTAGACGTAGATCGCGCCGCCCGAGATGGCCGCGATGCCGCCGATGCCCACCAGCCCCATCATCAGGTATGCGGCGCCCGGCCATTCGTAGGCCAGTGCATGCCCCTGGAACGCCATGTCCCAGTGCCGGCGCGAGACGCCCAGCGTGCCGGCACCCATCATCACCAGGCAGAAGAAGTACATCGACAGCCCGAAGAGATACGGCTGGATCTTGGCGAGCCCCGGCGCAATCATCTCGCGCTTGAACAGCACCGGGATCAGGAAGTACGTCAGCGCCATGAACGACAGCGTCGTGCCCACGACCACCGTGGCGTGGAAGTGCCCCGGCACGTAGATCGTGTTGTGGATGATCATGTTGAGCTGTTCGGTGCCCATCATCACGCCCGAGATGCCGCCCAGGAAGCCGAAGCCGATGATGGAGATGAACACGCCCGAGAACACCGGGTTGCCCCAGGGCGCACGGCGCAGCCACTCGAACAGGCCCTTGTTGTAGCCCTTCTGGCGCTGTGCGACTTCCATCGCGCCGGGGATGGTCAGGCCGTGGATCATCGAGGCCAGCACCGCGAAGTACATGAAGTAGCTGGTGTTGACGATCTTCCACGCCGTGCTCACGCCCGGGTCGGCCAGCAGGTGGTGCGCGCTGGCGAGCTGCAGGAACAGGATGTAGAGCAGGAAGGCGCCGCGGCTCACGCGCTCGCTCATCGGCTTGGCACCGAAGGCGATGGCCGCCACCGCATACCAGATCGAGATGTGCGCTGCGACGTTGATCTGCTGCGACGAATGGCCGAAGGCCCACCAGATGGTGCGGTAGATCAGCGGGTCCACCGACTTGACGACGCCGATCGACATCAGCCAGGTGGGGATCAGGATGATGGCGCCCGAGACGATGGTGAACACCGCGATGATGGCCGCGGTGATGGCACCGAAGGTCACCAGCGGCACCGAGCCCTCGTAGGTCTTGTCGCGCTTGGCGACTACCAGCGTGCCGAAGAACACGAAGCAGGCGATCAGTGCGCCCACCGCGAACAGGATCAGGCCGAAGTAGAACGACGGCGCGGCCATCATCGGCACGTACGAGGTCATCATGACGCTCGAGCCGCCCTGGAACACCGCCACGTTGTTGACCACTGCGCCGATCAGCATCAGCGCGAACGCAAGCCACGCGAGGTTGGGCGTGGCGATGCGGCACCGCAAGAGCGTTGACGAACAGAAGTACAGCACTGCGACTTCGAAGAAGATGATCCAGAAGATCAGCATGTCGATGCCGTGCGCGGTGAGCACCATGTAGAAGGTGTCGGCCTCGAGCCAGTGCACCGCCGGCCAGCGGGTGAGCACGATGCCGATGGCGAGCACGCCGCCGATCAGCAGCGCCACCACGGCGACGAAGGCGTTGGCGATCATCAATCGCTCGGCCTGGGTCTCGAACTGCAGGCCGCTGCGCGGGCAGGTGCGGTAGGACGTGGTGCCGCGGCGCGCCACGTCGTCGTAAGTCACGGACATGGACGCCCCCTCATTTCACGTAGATGCGGCCGACCATCGTGTGATGGTTGATGCCGCAGTATTCGTTGCACACCACCGAGTAGGTGCCGCTCTGGTTCGGCGTCACGGTGATCACGTGCTCGAAGCCGGGCACGATCTGGATGTTGATGTTGGCCGGCTGCAGCGAAAAGCCGTGGTTGTAGTCCATGGCCGTGAGGTGCAGGCGATAGCTCTTGTCCTTCTCGAGCTCGAGGATGGGCCAGAAGCTCCACAGGCGCGCAATCATGTAGATGTCGCTGCCCGGCGGCGGCGCGACGACCGGGATCTCCTGATCGGTTTCCTTGCGCACGGTGTACTTGTCGACCATCGCCTGCGTGGCGACCGAGAACTTCTCGGGCGTGGTGCGGTAGGTCTCGGTCGACAGGTTCTGTTTGCCGTAGATGTGCCAGCCGACCATCATGAAGAACATGATCAGGCACCAGATGAACGCGATCGCGATCCAGGTGCCCTCCACGCGATCCAGCGGATGCTTCCACCACAGGCGCTCTGACGGCGGGTGAATGGCGCTCATCGTGTCTCCCCTCTTGTCGCCGCGGCGCGCGGCATGTGTGTTCTCGAACGACGCTTTGCTAAGGGGCGAGCGGCACGGTGAGGATGTCGATCACACCCCACAACGTGTAGACCACCATCGGGATCAGCACCCCGAGGAAAAGCAGCAGGAACGGGTTGTCCAGCAGTTGCTGGATCCAGGGCACCTTCTCGTCGTCGCTGTCGTGGCTCATCTGTCGTCTCCCGCTCGATGTATCGGTGCCGATGCGTGGCGTTGTGCGCAAAGGTGCATCGGTCGCGCCGATTCTGTGGATTGCCGGCGCGGCGTTACTTGAACTGGTTCAAGAACACGCCGCGATATCGCCGCACCATGATCAGGATCAGATCGGGAGGCACTGCGACGCGCGCCGCCTGGCCGTGTCGACCGATCCTCTCGACTTGCCTGTTCACGCGATGCCCCTTTCCGACCGACCCCTGGCCTGGCTGCAACGCCTGGCGCTCGCCTGCGCCGTGATGGCGCTGGCGGTGACCAGCCTGAGTGCATCGATGCGCCTGACGAAGGCAGGCATCGGATGCGGCGACACGGTGGCCTGCGGGCAGCCGGTGCAGGGGGATGCGAATGCCGTCGTGGCAAGTGCAGAAGTGGGTGCCATGCGCACGGCTCGCGTGGCGCATCGTGTCATCGCCTCGACCGTGCTGCTGACGCTGCTCACGATGCTGGCGATCTGCTGGCGCGCGCGCTTGCGTCGTGAAGGGCAGGCAGTGCTCGTGCTGCTCGGCGTGACGCTGTTCCTCGCCGTGCTCGGGCGCTGGAGCGGCGGCTCGCGCGCGCCGGCGGTGGTCATGGGCAATCTGCTTGGCGGCTTCGCGCTGTTCGCGCTCAGTCTGCGTCTCGCCCTGGTGTCACGTCTTGCGACCATGCCGCCGCGCTGGCGGCGCTGGACCGTCGTGTCCGCCGTCGTGCTGGTCACACAACTGGCGCTCGGCGCGCTGGCGAGCGTGTCGAACCCAGCGCTCGCGTGCGGCGATGGTGTCGACTGCAGCCTGCCCGCGGCACTTCGAGGCGCAGACTGGGCCGACCTCGACCCTTGGCGCGAATCCGCACCGGTCGGCGTACGCGCGGGCGGCAAATCCGCCGTGCTGGCCCACAGCCTGCACCGTCATGGGTCGCTGCTGGCGCTACTTGCCTTGTTTCCCCTCGCATGGGCCGCACTGCGCGGCGGCCGTGCGCGCACCGGCATGGCGCTGCTCCTGCTGCTGGCCGCGCAGGTCGCCACCGGCCTCGCGACCGCAGCCCTCACGCCGCCGCTCCTGCTCGTGCTGCTGCACAACGCCCTCGGCGCGGGTCTGCTGGCCGTGCTGCTGCTGGTGCCGGGCGCACCCCGCGAGAGGGGAAACACCCCGACCGCGGCTTGAGAAGCATCAAGCGACGCCTGCGCCGCCGCTTCCAGAATCGGCCCGTCGCCACCGTCATGCAAGAGGTCTTCGTGGACACCCGAGCTTTCGACGTGCCCGGCACCCTGTCGGTACTGCCGCTGTTCAACGAGCTGCGCGAGGAGGAACTGCAGCGCCTGGCAGGCGGCTGCCAGTTGCGGCGACTCGGCCGTGGCGAGGTGGTCTTTCGCGTCGGCCAGCCGTGCGAGGAGTTTCACGTCACCATCACCGGGCAGCTCAAGCTGTACGTGCTGTCTGCCGCCGGGCAGGAGAAGGTGATCGAGCTTCTGGGGCCGGGCCACAGCTTCGCCGAAGCGCTGATGTTCATCGGCAAGCCCTACGTCATCAACGCCCAGGCGCTCACCGACGCGCTGGTGCTCACGGTCGGCAAGCAGGCGGTGCTGGCCGAGATCGAACACGACCCGCGCTTTGCGCTGCGCATGCTGGCCGGCATGTCGCGCCGGCTGCATGGCCTGGTGCACGACGTCGAAGCCTATGCACTGCACAGCGGCCTGCAGCGCGTGATCGGCTACCTGCTGCGCGACCAGGACCTGAGCAGCGGCGGGACCACAGAGACCACCGTGTCGCTGCCGGTAAGCAAGGCCACCGTCGCATCGCGCCTGTCGCTCACGCCGGAGTACTTCTCCCGGGTCCTGCGCGCGCTTGAATCGGCCCAGTTGATCCGCGTCGAGCGGCGCGACATCCGCATCCTCGACGCGAGACGCCTCGCCGCCTACGAATCGGCGTGCTGAGCGCCGCAGTTCGCCCGGTCAACCCATGTGCAGGCCGCCGTTGACCGAGAAATCCGCGCCCGTGGCGAAGCCGGATTCATCCGACGCCACCCACGACACGATGGAGGCGATGTCGTCGGGCGTGCCCAGGCGCTTGACCGGGATGCCGGCGACGATCTTGTCGAGCACGTCCTGGCGGATGGCTTTGACCATGTCGGTTGCGATGTAGCCCGGGCTCACGGTGTTCACCGTCACGCCCTTGTTCGCCACTTCCTGCGCCAGCGCCATGGTGAAGCCGTGCATGCCGGCCTTCGCGGCAGAGTAGTTGGTCTGGCCGAACTGGCCCTTCTCGCCGTTGACCGAGCTGATGTTGATGATGCGGCCCCAGCCTTTGTCGAGCATGTCTTCGATGACCTGCTTGGTCACGTTGAACAGGCTGGTGAGGTTGGTCTCGATCACCGCGTCCCAGTCGGCGCGGCTCATCTTGCGGAACATGCCGTCGCGCGTGATGCCGGCGTTGTTCACCAGCACGTCGATCGGGCCGTGTTCGGCCTTGGTCTTCTGGAACGCGGCGACGGTCGAATCCCAGTCGCCGACGTTGCCGACCGAGGCGTGGAAGGTGAATCCCTTGGCCGCCTGTTCGTCCAGCCACTTCTTGAAATCGCGGCTCGGCCCGCAGCCGGCGATCACCTTGAAACCGTCCTTGTGCAGGCGCTGGCACATCGTGGTGCCGATGCCGCCCATGCCGCCCGTCACGTAGGCCACTCGTTGGGTCATGTTCACTCCTTGTCTGTTGTGTTCTGTCTGAGGGTCGCCGCCCGCCGGTGGCCGGTCAAGCGGGTTCGCCCGGCTTGCAGGGGTTTCAACGCTCGACGGTCAAGGCCACGCCCATGCCGCCGCCGATGCACAGCGAGGCGATGCCGCGCTTGGCGTTGCGGCGCTGCATCTCGTGCAGCAGCGTGACGAGGATGCGACAGCCCGAGGCGCCGATGGGGTGGCCGATGGCGATGGCGCCGCCGTTGACGTTCACCTTGCTGGTATCCCAGCCCATTTCCTTGTGCACGGCGCAGGCCTGCGCGGCAAAGGCTTCGTTGATCTCCAGCAGGTCCAGATCGGCCGCCTTCCAGCCGGCACGCTCCAGCGCGCGCTTCGACGCCGGCACCGGCCCCATGCCCATGTAGGCCGGGTCGAGCGCAGCCGAGGCATAGGAGGCGATGCGCGCCAGCGGTTGCAGGCCCAGCTGGTCGGCCTTCCTGGCGCTCATCACCACCACGCCGGCGGCGCCGTCGTTCAGGCCCGACGCATTGCCGGCGGTCACGCTGCCGGCCTTGTCGAAGGCGGCGCGCAGCCCGGCCAGCGCTTCGGCGCTGGTCTTGCGATTGATGAACTCGTCGGCGGCGAAGACCACCGGATCGCCCTTCTTCTGCGCAATGCTGAAGGGCACGATCTCGTCCTTGAACTTGCCCGCGTCCTGCGCGGCGGCGGCCTTCTGCTGCGAGGCCAGCGCCAGCGCGTCCTGGTCTTCGCGGCTCACGCCGTACTTCTTGGCCACGTTCTCGGCGGTGATGCCCATGTGGTACTGGTTGTACACATCCCACAGGCCGTCGACGATCATGGTGTCGACCAGTTTCCAGTCGCCCATGCGCTGGCCGTCGCGCGAATTGGGCAGCACGTGCGGGCTCATGCTCATGCTCTCCTGCCCGCCGGCGATCACGATCTCGCTGTCGCCGTCGCGAATGGCCTGGGCCGCGAGCATCACCGCCTTCAGGCCCGAGCCGCAGACCTTGTTGATCGTCATGGCCGGCACGGCATGCGGCAAGCCGGCCTTGATGCTGGCCTGGCGCGCCGGGTTCTGGCCCGTGCCCGCCTGCAGCACCTGGCCGAGGATCACTTCGCCGATCTGCTCGCCGCTCAGCTTGGCGCGCTCCAGCAAGGCCGCGATCACGGCCGCGCCCAATTCCGTCGCCGGCGTCTTGGCCAGCGCGCCGCCGAACTTGCCCACCGCTGTACGTGCAGCGGCAACGATCACGATCTCACTCATGTCGATCTCCTTGGTTTCGATTCATCAAGCTTTTTGCTTCACGTAGCGGCCCGGCGCGGGCTCGATCGCCTTGTAGGTGCGATTGCCCGGCGTCTTGGTTGCGGCGACCTGCTTGCCGGCATGACCCTTGAGCCATGCCGCCCAGTCGGGCCACCAACTGCCTTCGTGTTCCTTGGCCTTCTCGAACCACGCATTCGGGTCGTCGCCGAGCGCGGTGGTGCTGCCGATCCAGTGGCTGCGCTTCTTCTTGGCCGGCGGATTGATCACGCCGGCAATGTGGCCTGAAGCGCCGAGGACGAATCGCTTCTTGCCGGGCAGCACCTGCGTGTTGCGGTAGGCGCCGTTCCAGGGAACGATGTGGTCCTCCTTCGACGCATACACGTACACCGGTGCGTCGACCCGGCTGAGGTCGATCTTCTCGCCGCACACCGTCACTTCGCCCGCCTTCACGAGCTTGTTCTCGAGATAGGTGTTGCGCAGGTACCAGCAGTACATCGGCCCGGGCAGGTTGGTGCTGTCACTGTTCCAGTACAGCAGATCGAAAGGCGGCGGCGTCTCGCCCTTGAGGTAGTTGCCCACCACGTAGTTCCACACCAGGTCGTTGGGGCGCAGGAAGCTGAAGGTCGAGGCCAGTTCGCCGCCTTTCAGCAGCGAGCCGCCGCCCGGGCTCTCGGGGCCGAGCGTCATCTCGCGCATGCGCACCATCGCTTCGTCGACGAAGAGATCGATGATTCCGGTCTGCTCGAAATCGAGAAAGGTCGTCAGCAGCGTCACGCTCTCGGCTGGCTTCTCCCCTCGTGCGGCGAGCACCGCCAGCGCCGTGGCGAGGAGCGTCCCGCCCACGCAGAACCCGAGCGTGTTGATCGTGTCCTGGCCGGTGATGTCCTGCACCAGCGAAATGGCGCGCAGCGGGCCGTCTTCGATGTAGTCGTCCCAGGTCTTGCGCGCGAGGCTGTCGTCCGGGTTGCGCCAGCTCATCACGAACACGCGGTGGCCCTGCGCCACGGTGTAGGCGATCAGCGAGTTGTCGGGCTGCAGATCGAGGATGTAGTACTTGTTGATGCACGGCGGCACCATCAGCAGCGGCCGCGCGAACACCTTCGCCGTGGTCGGCTTGTATTCGATGAGCTGGAACAGCTCGTTCTCGAACACCACGCTGCCCGGCGTGGTGGCGACGTTTCGCCCCACCTCGAACAGCGTCTCGTCGGTCTGCGACATGTGGCCTTGCCGGATGTCGCCCCACAGGTGCTGCAGCCCCTGCATCAGGCTCTCGCCCTGGGTTTCGATCGCCTTGCGCTGCGCCTCGGGGTTGAGCGCGAGGTAGTTGCTCGGCGAGGCGGCATCTATCCACTGCTGCACGGCGAAGCGGATGCGCTGCTTCGTCTTGGCGTCGGCCTCCACCTGGTCGGCCATCTGCATCAGCGTGCGGGCGTTGAGCAGGTACATCTCGGCGAGAAAAGCAGCACCCGGGTGGGCGATCCACTCCTGCGACTTGAAGCGCTTGTCGGCGATGGGCGTGGTGGCCGGGGCGCCGTCCGCGCCGCCCGGCAGGCGCTCCAGCGAGCGGTTCCACAACTCAGTGGCCTGCTTCAGGTAGTCGCCCTGCACCTCGGCGAGCTTTTGCATCGGCCCCGACAATTGCGCCATTGCGCGGGCCGCCTCGCCGAAACCACCCGTGAAGTTGCCCGCCGCCTGCGCAGCGCCGCTGCCCGAAGCCGCCGAACCCGATTTCTTCGTCATTGCCTGCCTCGCTTCGCGCCACTCACACGCACCATGCCGACCACATCCGAACGCCTGTCCGAGCGTCTGTTTGTACGCCCGATTCCTTGCCTTGTCTTGACCGTTCGCTGCGTCATGGAAATGCCCCGCCAATGATTCTCGTCGCCATCGGTTGGATGTACGTCGTGCTGATGATGGCTGCCGCTGAAGCGTCCAGCCCGAACGGCACGCTGCTGGGTGCGCTGGTCACCCTCGTGCTCTACGGCGTGCTGCCCTTGTCGATCGTGCTTTACGTGATGGGTTCCCCGGCACGGCGGCGGGCGCGCCGCGCGGCCGAGGCGCAGGCAGCGTCAGACCCGCCAGACGGCGGCGGCCATGCGGCCGGTGACCCGGTCGCGCCGGAACGAGAAGAACCGTGAGGCGTCGGCCATCGTGCACCACCTGCCGCCTCCGGTGCTTGCAATGGCGCAGGCGTGCAGCCGGTCGCGCGCGAGCTGCGGCAGGTCGGCCATCCACTTGCCCGGCTGAGCCGGCCTGAAGCGCACCGGATCGGGCTGGGCAGGGTCGGCGCCGAAGGCGCGCAGCACGTCCTCGCCCACCTCGAAGTGCGCCGGCCCGATGCAGGCGCCCAGCCAGGCGTGTACTTCGTCGGTGCCGGTGGCTTCGCGCAGCGCGGCCACCGTCGCCTCCAGCACGCCGCCGGCCAGCCCGCGCCAGCCGGCGTGCGCCGCCGCCACGCCGCCGCGCGCCGCGAAGAGCACCGGCAGGCAGTCGGCCACCTGCACCGTGCAGGCGATGCCGCGCTCGGTGGTGAGGCTGGCGTCGGCGTCGTGCATCGGGGCCTGCGGGTCGGCCGTCGTCAGCCGCACCACCCGCGTGCCGTGCACCTGGTTCAGCCACACCGGCTGCGCGCCGCCCAGCGCCTCGGTGAACAGCGCCTGATTGCGCGTCACCGCCGCCTCGTCGTCGCCGATCCCGTGCTTCAGATTCAGGTTGTCAAACGGCGCAGCGCTGGCGCCGCCGTGGCGCGTGGTCATCAACGCGCCGACACCGGGCACCGGCAGTTCAGGCCGCAGCCACTCGAAATGACGCATTCAGACCGCGTCCGGGCAGGCGGACGGCTGCGTCTTCGCGAACGCATCGAGCGTCATGCATTCGCCGAACACGCGCATCACCGTCGGCATTGGCGATAGGTCGCAGTCGAAGCGCTGCGCGTTAAAGATCTGCGGCACGAGCGCGATGTCGGCAAGCGTCGGCGTGTCGCCGTGGCAGAAGCGCCCGGTGGCCGCGTCACCCGCGAGCCGGCGCTCGACCGCCTGGAGGCCGCTTTCGACCCAATGCCGGTACCAGCGGTCCTTGTTCTCGTCGGACACGCCCAGGTCGCGCACCAGGTAGCGCAACACCCGCAGGTTGTTCAGCGGGTGGATCTCGCAGGCGACGTCGAGCGCCAGCGCGCGGATGCGCGCCCGCTCGAGCGCGCTGCCCGGCAGCAGCGGCGGCGCGGGATGCGTCTCGTCGAGGTATTCGACGATGGCGAGCGACTGCGTGATGGCCGCCTCGCCATCCTCCAATACCGGCACCAGGCCCGTGCGCGACAGGTTTACGTACGGCGCGGCGAGTTGCTCGTCCTTGACGAGCTGCACCGGCACGTACTCGTAGTCCAGCCCTTTCAACGCCAGTGCGATGCGCACGCGGTACGAAGCCGAGGAGCGGAAGTAGTTGTGCAGCTTCATGGCCGTTCCTGTTCAGCGCGCGGCGAATTCGACGGCGAGCGCCGGCAGCCCGTCGATGCGCGCCTGCAGCCGATCGCCGGCCTCGACTGCGGCCACGCCTTCGGGCGTGCCGGTGAAGATCAGGTCCCCGGGCTGCAGCTCCCACGCGGCGGAGAGATGCTCGATGATCTCGGCCACGTTCCAGATCAGCTTGCCGATGGTGCTCTTTTGCCGGGCCGTGCCATTGACTTCGAGCACGATGGCCGAACCGGGGCCGAGCGCCGCCTGCTCCGCCGGCACTAGCGCGCCGATGGGCGCCGACTCGTCGAAGCCCTTGGCGATGCACCACGGCCGGCCGAGCTTCTTGGCGTCGTTCTGCAGATCGCGCCGCGTCATGTCGAGCCCGACGGCGTAGCCCCACACGTGATCCATTGCCGCGGCGGCCGAAATGTCGCGCCCGCCCCGGCCGATGGCGACCACCAGTTCCACCTCGTGGTGCAGGCTCTTGGTCTGGCTCGGGTAGCGGATGCGGCCCACCGCCCCTTCGGCCACCGGCACCACCGCATCGGCCGGCTTCATGAAGAAGAACGGCGCCTCGCGGCCGGAGTGGCCCATCTCGATGGCGTGCTCCACGTAGTTGCGGCCGACGCAGTAGATGCGGCGCACCGGGAAGGCCTGATCGCCCTGGCCGTGAACAGGCACGCTGACCGGCGGCGCGGCGGGAATGACGAAGCTCATGGCGGGTCCTTGTGCAAGGTATTTCAAGGGGCTGGATCGCGCCAAATGATGCCACGCCGCCCCTCGGTGGACACCCTGTCCCGGCGAGCCGAAAGGGCGTTGGCAGGCCCTAAACTGCGCGCCATGTTTCAAGCCCGCAGCATCAAGCACTGCAAAGCCTGCGGCGCCGAAGCCCGCTATGCGATTCCCGCGGACGACAACCGCGAGCGCGCCACCTGCAGCGTCTGCGGCACCGTGCACTACGAGAACCCGCTGAACGTCGTCGGTACCGTGCCGGTGTGGGGCGATCAGGTGCTGCTGTGCCGCCGCAACATCGAGCCGCGCTACGGCTACTGGACGCTGCCGGCCGGCTTCATGGAACTCGGCGAAACGCTGGCCCAGGGCGCCACGCGCGAGACGGAAGAAGAAGCCGGCGCGCGCATCGAGCTCGAAGGCCTGTACACCGTGCTCAACGTGGTGCGGGTCGGGCAGGTGCACTTCTTCTACCGTGCGCGCCTGCTCGACACCGATTTCGCCCCCGGGCCGGAATCCATCGAGGCGCAGCTTTTCACCGAAGCGCAGGTGCCCTGGGAGGAACTCGCCTTCCGCACCGTGAAGGAAACCCTGCTGCGCTACTTTGAAGACCGCCGCACCGGCCGCTTCGATCTGTACTGCGCCGACATCGGTTGAAACCGATTCGCGCCAACTAGCGCACGCTCAGAGGGGAAACCGACAGGCATTGCGCTTGTCGAAGCGTCCGGCATGCCGAAGCATGCGTGGTGGACCGCGGCTCGATCGTCGACCGGGTGCCACCGAGCCCACTTCACCGCCCGCCACCGGGCGCGCCCATGACCGACACGACGGCCACCGCCACCGCTGCCCTGCCCGCTTCAGCACCCCGCCCCGCGGCCACGGTGCAGCGCCTGCGCGAAGACCTGATCCACCCCGACCCGCTGCTCGACTGCCTGGTCGAGGTGTGCCGGCTGCATGGGCAGACGGCTTCGAGGGCTTCACTCTCCGCCGGCCTGCCGCTCTCGGGCGCCACGCACGGCCGGCTTTCGCTTGAACTGGCCGAACGCGCCGCGGCACGCGCCGGCATGACCGCCCGGCTGCAGCGCAGCGCGCTCGACGCCATCGATGCCGCCGCGCTGCCCGCGATCCTCATCCTTCAGGGCAACGAAGCCTGCGTGCTGCTCGGCTGGGACGGCACCGGCGACAGCGCACAGGCCCGCATCCTGCTGCCCGAGACCGGCCAGGGCGCCGTGACGCTTGCCCGAGACGACCTCGCCGCGCGCTACACCGGCATCACGCTCTACGTCCGCCCGCATTTCCGCTTCGACGCCCGCACGCCCGAAGTGCGCGCCACGCCCGGCCAGCACTGGTTCTGGGGTGCACTGCTGCGCCAGCGCTTCGTCTACCGCGACGTTCTCTGGGCGGCGCTGCTGGTGAACCTGTTTGCGCTCGCGCTGCCGATGTTCACCATGAACGTCTACGACCGCGTCGTGCCCAACAACGCGGTCGAGACGCTGTGGGTGCTGGCCGTGGGCATGGGACTGGTGCTGGCCGCCGATCTCTTCATGCGCAAGTTGCGCAGCCATTTCGTCGACGAAGCCAGCGCGCGCATCGACGTGCAGCTGTCGGCCACGCTGATGGAGCGCGTGCTGGGCATGCGGCTGGAGCACCGGCCGGAATCGGTGGGCTCCTTCGCCTCCAACCTGCGCGGCTTCGAGCAGGTGCGCGACTTCATCGCCTCCAGCACCGTGACGGCGCTGGTCGACCTGCCGTTCGCGCTGCTGTTCATCGGCGTGATGGCGTGGATCTCGCCGTGGCTCGCGATTCCGGTGGTCATCGCCTTCGGGCTCATCCTCGCGGTGGGCTGGCTGCTGCAGCACCGGCTGCATGAACTGGCGCTCACCACCTACAAGGCCGGCGCGCTGCGCAACGCCACGCTGGTGGAAAGCCTCTCGGCCATCGAGACCATCAAGACGCTCGGTGCCGAGGGCGCGATCCAGGCCAAGTGGGAGCGCACCAATGCCTTCCTAGCCGCCACCAACGTCAAGATGCGCGCGCTGTCGTCGTCGGCGATGTACAGCACCGCCACGCTGTCGCAGGGCGTGACGGTGGTGCTGGTGCTGATCGGCGTCTACCTGATCGGCCAGCGCGAGCTGACCATGGGCGCGCTCATCGCGGTGAGCATGCTCTCTAGCCGGGCACTCGCGCCGGCGGGGCAGATCGTGGGCCTCTTGATGCAGTACCAGGGCGCGCGAACCGCGCTCGAATCGCTCGACCAGATCATGGACAAGCCGGTGGAGCGCCCCGCCGGCGGCAACTTCGTGCACCGCCCCGCGCTGCGCGGCGACATCGAGTTCCGCAATGTCAAGTTCGCCTACCCGAACCGCGAAGACAGCGCCATCGAAGGCATGAGCTTCAAGATCACCGCCGGCGAACGCGTGGCACTGATCGGGCGCGTGGGCTCGGGCAAATCCACCGTGCAGCGGCTGATGATGGGCCTGTACCAGCCGAGCGAGGGCGCGGTGCTGCTCGACGGCATCGACCTGCGCCAGCTCGACCCGGCCGACGTGCGCCGCAACGTGGGCTACGTCTCGCAGGACGTGACGCTGTTCTACGCCACGCTGCGCGAGAACATCACCTTCGGCGCACCCTACGCCGACGATTCGGCTGTGCTGGCCGCGGCCGAAGTGGCGGGCATGGCCGATTTCGTGAACCGCCATCCGCGCGGCTTCGACATGCCGGTGGGCGAGCGCGGCGACTCGCTCTCGGGCGGGCAACGGCAGACGGTGGGCCTCGCCCGCGCCGTGCTGCACAACGCGCCCATCCTGCTGCTCGACGAACCCACGAGCGCGATGGACTTCTCCACCGAATCGCAGATCACCGCCAAGGTGTCGACCTTTGCGCAGGACAAGACGGTGGTGCTGGTCACGCACCGCACCTCGATGCTGGCGATGGTGACGCGCGTGATCGTGGTCGACGGCGGCAAGATCGTGGCCGACGGGCCGCGCGACCGAATCATGGAGGCGCTGGCCAGCGGCCGGATCGCCCGCGCAGCATGAGCACCTCGAACGCCACCCTCGCCCTGACCGACGCCGATCCGGCCGGCTTCCTGACCTTCGAGCAGGAAGCCGAAGCCGTGATGTCGCGCGCCAAGACCCATCGCGCCCAGCTCATCGTTCGCTCAGCGCTGGTCGTGCTGCTGCTGCTCATCGTCTGGGCCTCCTTCGCCACGGTGGAAGAAGTCACGCGCGGCGAAGGCCGGGTGGTTCCGTCGCGGCAATTGCAGGTGCTGCAGTCGCTCGACGGCGGCGTGGTGACCGAGATCCTGGTGCAGGAAGGCGAAGTGGTCGAAGCCAACCAGCTGCTGCTGAAGATCGACGAGACGCGCGCCACCTCCGGCGTGCGCGAGAGCGCCGCCCAGGGCTTCGCGCTGCGCGCCCGGCAGGCGCGGCTGCGCGCCATTGCCGACGGCACCGCGTTCCAGCCGCCCACCGGCCGCACCGGCGACGAGGAAGAGCGCCGCATCGTCGACGGCGAGCGCCGCCTCTACGAGAGCCGCCTGTCCGAGCTGAACACCATGCTCGCCATCAACCAGCAGCAACTGCAGCAGCGCGAGCAGGAACTGAGCGAGATGCGCGCGCGCAAGGCGTCGGCCGAACGCGGTCTCGCGCTCAGCCGGGAAGAACTGGCGAGAACACGCCCGCTGCTGGCCACGGGCGCCGTGTCGGAGGTCGACATCCTGCGCCTCGAGCGGGAGGTCTCGAGCACTCGCGGCGACGCCGAGCAGGCCACGGCGCAGATCGCGCGGGTGCAGGCGTCCATCCGCGAGGCGCAGCGCAAGATCCACGAGACCGAACTCGCCTTCCGCAACGACGCCCGCAAGGAACTGGCGGAGGTGATGGGCAAGCTCAACGCGCTCAACGAAGGCGCGGTGGCGCTGGTCGACCGGGTGGAGAAATCGCAGGTACGAAGCCCCGTGCGGGGGCGCGTGCAGCGCCTGCTCGCCAACACCGTCGGCGGCGTGGTGCAACCGGGCAAGGACATTGTCGAGATCGTGCCGCTGGACGACAAGCTCGTGCTCGAAGCCAAGGTGCAGCCGAAAGACATCGCCTTCATCCACCCCGGCCAGGACGCGACGGTCAAGTTCACCGCCTACGACTTCTCCATCTACGGCGGCATGTCCGCCAAGGTGGAGAACATCAGCCCCGACACCGTGGTCGACGAACGCGGCAACGCCTTCTACCTGGTGCGCGTGCGCACCACGGAGCCGAGCTTCAGCGCTCAGATGCCGATCATTCCCGGCATGACGGCCGAGGTGGACGTGCTCACCGGGCGCAAGACGGTCATGTCGTACCTGCTCAAGCCGGTGCTCAAGGCGAAGGCCTACGCGCTGCGCGAGCGGTAGACCCCCCCTACGCGCTTCGCGCGCCCCCCCAGGGGGCAACACCGGCGGACCGGCGGAGCCGGATCCGCGGCGTTTGCTTGATCGCGGACCAAGAGCTGCGCCACTTCCCACCAGACCGCTTCGCGGCCCAGGAACCGCCCCCGGCGTGACGAAATCCCGCGCACGCCCCTGCTGCACCGCAACAGCGCTCTCAAGTCCCTCTCCAGTCCGTCGACACCCAGTCGACTCCCGGTGACGGGCTCGGCAGTCGGAGTCAGGACAGCCCGCGCGGACAGCGATTTCTTATGGCATCACGTGCCGCCCCACTTGGTGACTCTGTTCACGAAGTCGGGCGGCGCGCGGCGCATAGGAAATGTTGCAAAACGTTATCCTGAGCTCGCATTTTTTACCGATGCGACTCGACTTCGAAGACTGCGCCATGCCCACACTCATCCAGACCCTCCAGGGAACCGTCAGCGCCGTGTGGGGCAGTGCCCTCATCCGAGGAACCGACGGCAAGCTGCGGCCGCTGAAGGTCGGTGACACGGTTCACCACGGCGATGTGATCCTGACAAGCGCTGACGGCATCGTCGAAGTGACGCCCATCGACGACACCGTGCTCGCCCGGCCGGAGCCGGCGCAGCCTTCGGACCTCGACCGCACCATTGCGCAGCTGAATGAAGACGATCCGCAGGCGGCTCCCGCGGCCGGCCTGCAGGCTGGCCGCGGCGGCGGGTTGACGCCAGGCCTGCGTGTGGACCGCATTTCCGAGTCGATCGGCGCCGCCGTGGCCCTCGCCGGTGTCGACGAACCTGCCGAACAAACCCCTCCGGCGTGGAACGCGCCCGAGGAGCAGCTCGCGAACGCCCGCGCGACGGCCGCGTCCAGCAGCATCGCCGCCGAGGAAGAAGGCGCGCCGGTGAACCTCGGCCTGCCACAACCGGCCGCCGCCGTCATCGCCGTGACCGAGGTGCCCGCCGCCGGACAGATCCAGCGTGCCGACGGCAGCGTGCTCGCCGTCGGCGACACCGTCGCGGCTGCCGACGTGCCCGGCCTGCGCTACGTGCCCCCGGCCGACTACACCCCCGGCGACCCGGTGGGCCAGTTCGCCTACAGCGTCGACGTGGACGGCGGCACCGCCACCGGCGGCACCCGCATCGACCTCACGGCCGTGAACGACGCCCCCGTGGCCGCAGCCGACGCCGCCGCCGGCAGCGAAGACGCACAGATCACCGGCAACGTGCTCGCCAACGACAGCGACGTGGACGGCCCGGCGCTCGCCGTCACCCAGTTCAGCTTCGGCGGCTTCACTTTCGCCGCCGGCTCCAACGGCGCGATTGCCGGCGTCGGCACGCTGCGCATCGGCGCCGACGGTGCCTTCACCTTCACGCCTGCGCCCGACTTCAACGGCGCCGTTCCGGCGGCGAGCTACACCGTCAGCGACGGCAGTGCCTCGTCGACTGCCACGCTGTCGCTCGGCGTGACGGCGGTGAACGACGCCCCGGTCGCCCAGGCCGGCGCGTTCACCGTCGCCGAAGGAACCCCGGTGCTGAGCGGCCACGTCACCGCCACCGACGTGGATGCCGGCGCCGTGCTCGGCTTCGCCCTGGACGGCGCCGCGCCGGCAGGCCTCGCGTTCAACGCCGACGGCAGCTACAGCTTCGACGCCGGCCACGCCGCCTACCAGTCGCTGGCCGTTGGCCAGAGCACGGTGCTGACCGTGCCCTACACCGTGACCGACGAACACGGCGCCACGAGCCGCGCCGATCTCGTGATCACCGTCACCGGCACCAACGACGCGCCGATCGCGACGGCGGATCTGGCGTCGACGCCGATCAACACCTCGCTTGCCAACATCGTCGTGCTCGCCAACGACAGCGATGTCGACGGCGATGCGCTGAGCGTGACGGCCGCGAGCCTGCTGAATCCGGCGTTGGGCTCGGTGTCGGTGAACGCCGACGGCACGCTCAACTTCAACCCTGCGGCGAACGTCACCGGCCCCGTGGCGATCAGCTACACCGTTGCCGACGGTCAAGGCGGCACGGCCACCGCCACGCTGACGGTCAACGTCGGCGCCAATACGGCACCCGATGGCGCGAATGCCACCTTCACCCTCGCCGAAGACACGAGCCGCAGCTTCAGCGCGAGCGACTTCGGCTTCAGCGATGCGGATGCCAGCCAGACGCTTGCGGCCGTGCGCATCGATTCCCTTCCCGGCGCCGGCACGCTCACCCTCGGCGGCGCTGCCGTT
>JAKFDI010000032.1:0-1714 GCA_036676235.1 Rhizobacter sp.
GGCGGCGGCGAACACGCCCTGCAGCTTGCCGTCGCGGTCGTTGAAGGTGGTGGCGTTGTACGACACCACCGTCTGCTTGCCGTCCTTGGCGCGGGCGGTCAGCTCGTAGTTGGTCACCTTGTCTTCGCGCAGCACCAGCTTGATGCCCTCTTCGGCTCGCTGCGGGTCGGTGAAGTAGGTCTTGAACGGCGAGCCTATCAGTTCCTCGCGGGCGCAGCCGGTGAGGGCGGCCATCGGCTGGTTGATGTCGGTGATGATGCCCAGCGGGTCGGTGGTCATCAGCGCGTCTATGTTCGATTCGATCAGCGAGCGGGTGTAGAACTGCGACGCCTGCAGCTGCGCTTCCAGCTGCTTCTGCGCGGTGATGTCGCGGGCGCTGGCGAAGATGCCGCGCACGCTGCCTGCGGTGTCCTTGAACACGGCGGCGTTGAACGATACCGGCAACTGGGTGCTATCGGCGGCCTCCAGGGTCAGCACGTAGTTGGTGACCGCGCCTTGCTGGAAGGTCAGGCGCACGCCTTCCGCCGCCCGCTCGCGTTCGCTGAAGTAGCTGGGGAAGGATGAGCCGATCAGCTGGTTGCGCTGGCGGCCGAGCATGCGGCACAGGGTGTCGTTGACGTCGGTGATGGTCATCGACTCGTCCACCGTCACCAGGCCGTCCACCGAGGCCTCGATCAGGCCGCGGTTGTAGGCGCGTTCCTCGGCCAGCTGCCCTTGCAGCCGGGCCTGCTCGGTGATGTCGCGGGCGCTGGCGAAGATGCCGCGCACGGCATCGGACTGGTCCTTGAAGATGGCCGCGTTGAACGACACCAGGCGTTCGCGGCCGTCCGCGGTGCGCAATGTCAGCTCGTAGTTGGTGACCGCGCCCTCGTCCAGGGTCAGGCGCACGCCGTCGGCCGCGCGCTTGCCGTCGAGGAAGTACTGCGGGAAGGGCGAGCCGACCAGTTGTTCGCGGCTGAAGCCGGCCATGCGGCACATGGTTTCGTTGACGTCGGTGATGTTCAGCAGCGGGTCGACGGTGATCAGGCCATCCAGCGAGGCCTCGATCAGGCCGCGGTTGTAGGTGCGTTCGTCGGCCAGCTGGGTTTGCAGCCGGGCCTGGTCGGTGATGTCGCGGGCGCTGGCGAAGATGCCGCGCACCTCGCCGGCCGGGTCGCGGAACACCGAGGCGTTGAACGACACGCCCAGCTGGCGGCCGTCGCGGGTGGCCAGGGTCAGCACATAGTCGGTGACCACGCCACGCTCGAAGGTCTCGCGTACGCCGGCTTCGGCGCGCCCGGCATCGCTGAAGTAGTCGGCGAAGGAGGTGCCTATCAGTTCCTCCCGCGAATAGCCGCTCATCTGGCACATTCGCGCGTTCACGTCGCTGATGCTGCCGGAGGGGTCGACCGTGATCAGGCCGTCCACCGAGGCCTCGATCAGGCCGCGGTTGTACGCCTCGGAGTCGCGCAGCTGCTGCTCCAGGCGCCTCTGGTCGGTGATGTCGCGGGCGGCGGCGAACACGCCCTGGAGCTTGCCGTCCGTGTCGTGGAAGGTCGAGGCGTTGTACGACACCAGCGTCTCGCGGCCATCCCGGCTGCGCGCGGTGAGCTCGTAGTTGGTGACCTTGCCTTCGCGCAGCACCGACTTGATGCCAGCCTCGGCGCGCCTGGGATCGGTGAAATAGTTCTTGAACGGCGAACCGATCAGCTCGTCGCGTTTGAGACCGGTGAGC
>JAKFDI010000033.1:0-147062 GCA_036676235.1 Rhizobacter sp.
GCTCGCAGTCGCTGCCGGCGCGGATGCCGCCGGGGCAGACGCCGCCGCTGCGGCCGCACTGCCTTCGCGCGGCGACAGCACGGCCCGCACGCGACCGTCGGGCGTGCCCGCCGTCGCGCCGCCTTCCACGCTGAACACCTCGGCGGTGTTGTCGTAGGTGATGAGGTTGCCGGTGATCTTGTCTGCCACCGTGCTGCCACGCAGGCGCGTCACCACCGCGTTGCCCTGGAAGCGCACCACGTCGCCGCGCTCGTCGTACTCGAGCCGGTCGGCGTGGCCCTCGATGTATTCGTCCACCCCTTCGCGCTTCTGCCGGAAGCTGGCCGGCTGGCCGGGCGCGCCGATCGCCACCGCCGTGCGGTAGCCGTCGGCCGACTCGCGCACTTCCACGCGGGCGGCCTTGATGACGATCGTGCCCTTGGTCACGACCACGTCGCCGGTGAACACGACGACCTGCTTGATCAAGTCGACCGTGCCTTCACGGTCGGCAGCCACCGACAGCGGCTTGCCGCGGTCCGCGCGCTCGGCCTGCGCCGGCATGGCGGCGGCAAACAGCAGCGCCAAGGTGCAGGCGGCGCTGGAGAGTAGGGGGCGAAATGTATTCATAGAGGCATGAAACTTGCAGGACATTCTAGCCCCGAAGTTTCATGCCAGGCCGCTTCCGGCCCCGCCGAACCACGCTCATTTGCGTGGCGAAATGCCGTGCCGGACATGGACGCCCGGCAATGCCGCTCAGCCGCCCTTGCGCGAGCGCTCGATCAGCACGTCGGCCACACGCAGGGCGCCTTCGTTGGTGCCGACCAGCGAACCCGAGGTGAAGTAGCGGCCGTTGATGCCGAGCGTGGGCACGCCGTCGATCTTGTAGCCGGCAGCGAGCTTGCGCGCCTGCTGCAGCTTGGCCTGCATCGAGAACGAGTTGTACTGGGCCTTGAACTTGTCGGCGTCCACGCCGTTCTTCTGCATGAAGGCGGCGATGTCGTCGAGGTCGTCCAGCCGCTGGCGCTCGTTGTGGATGGCGTAGAAGACCTTGCGATGCATCGTGTCCACGAGGCCCATCGCTTCGAGCGCGTAGTAGATGCGCTGGTGCGCGACATAGGGCTCCTGGCGGAAGGCCACGGGCACGCGCTTGAAGGCCACGTCGTCCGGCAGCTTCTTCTGCCAGGCGTCGAGCGCCGGCTCGAAGGCGTTGCAGTGCGGGCAGCCGTACCAGAAGAACTCGACCACCTCGATCTTGCCCGGCGTCACCGGCAGCGGCTGCGACAGCTTGACGTAGTCGCGCCCTTCGACCGGCTCGTTCGCGGCATGCGCCCAGGGCGCGAACGGGGCGGCGGCGACCACCGCGCCCGTACCGGCAAGTTGCAGCGAAAACTGGCGACGCTTCATCGTGATTCCTCAGGGGTAATGCAGGGTGACGGGTGGCAGAGTGCGGCGGCGGGCGAAAAGTTCAGCGCCTCACGCCCGGTGACAGCCGGTGCACGGACGGATTCAACGCGAGGCGCGCACCTGCGCGATCAGGTAGTCGGCCACGTTCAGCATGTTCTGCGCCGGGCCGGCCTGCGTGCCCGAGGTGTAGAAGCGCCCGTGCACGCCGAGGGCGGGCACGCCGTCGATGTCGTAGGCCTCGCTCAACTGCTTGGCTTGCCGCACCTTGGATTGCACCTGGAAGGACTCGTAGACATCGGCGAACTTCTTGGCGTCCACGCCGTGGCTCGCAACGAAGGCGCTGATGTCGGCCAGCTTGTCCAGGCGTCGGCCGCCGCCGTGGATGGCGGCGAAGACCTTGCCGTGCAGCGCGTCGACCTGGCCCAGGGCTTCCAGCGCGTAGTAGAGCTTCTGGTGCGCGACGAAGGGCTCGGCGCGGAAGGCGACCGGCACGCGGCGAAAGGCCACGTCCGGCGGCAGTGCCTTGACCCAGGGCTCGAGCGCCGGCTCGAAGGCATTGCAGTGCGGGCAGCCGTACCAGAAGAACTCGATGACGTCGATCTTGTCGGCGGACGCCACGGGCAACTGGCGCGGCAGGCGTGTGTAGTGCTTGCCGGCAACGGGCGCGCTCTGGGCCGTTGCCGCGCCGGCCGCCACCGCGGCTGCCGAGCCGGCGACCCAGCAGGAAAAATCACGTCGATTCAGCACCTGCGGCTCCTTGTGTCCGTTCGGCTTGTGCGAAAGGCCGCGTCAGCGCTGCACGCGCACCAGGGCCGATTCGATGCCGGCATCGTCGATCTTCTGCTTCACGCCGTCGGCTTCGTCCTTGTGCGCGTAGGGACCGAGGCGCACGCGGTAGATGGTGCGGCCGGACTGCTCGCGCTCGGTCACCTTGGCGGTGAAGCCGAGCATGGCGAGACGCGCGCGCTGGCGTTCGGCATCTTCGTTGCGGCCATAGGCGCCGGCCTGCACGAAGTAGCTGAATGGATCGACCGCGGGACGGGCCGCCACTGCGGGGGCGGGCGGCTCGGCCGGCTGCCCGTCGAGGATGGCCGCCGGATCGCGCGGTGCGCCGGGCTGCGGCACGGCGGCGGCGGTGGGCGGCAGCGCCGGCGTGGCAGCGGGCGCCGAAGCGGCCGGTGCCGGCGTCACGGTGCCGCCGCTGGCATTGGGACGCACCGGGTTGTTGCCGTACAGCGGGGCGTTCGGGTCCCAGTTCTTGTTGCGCTCCATCTCGGCGGCGTCGTGCTCGGCTGAACGCTGCGGCACCTTGTTGATGAAGGGCACCGGCACCTTGGTCACGTAGAGCGCCACGCCCAGCGCCAGCGCGAGGCCGACGAGCAGACCGACGATCAGGCCCATGGCGAAGCCGCCGCCTTGGCGCGTTGCGCGCTGTTGCTGTCTCATGAAGTCTCCCGAATCACATTTTTTCCGGTGCGCCGACGCCGAGCACGGCGAGCGCGTTGTGCAGCACCTGCTTCGTGGCCGAGAGCAGGGCCAGCCGTGCGCGGCTCAGTTGCACATCCTCGACGAGGAAGCGTTCGGCCGCGTAGTAGCTGTGAAAGGCACTGGCCACGTCGCGCAGGTAGAAGGCCACGTCGTGCGGCGCCAGGCCCGCGGCCGCGCCCGACAGCATCGCCGGGTAGTCGGCGAGCCTGAGCATCAATGCGGCTTCGGTGGGTGCGGTCAGCAGCGACAGGTCGGCATCGGCGAGCGCGCCCGTGTCGCCGCCGCGTTCGACGTACTGCGCGATCACCGAGCAGATGCGCGCATGCGCGTACTGCACGTAGAACACCGGGTTCTCGTCGTTCTGCTTGAGCGCCAGGTCGACATCGAACACGAACTCGGTGTCGGCCTTGCGGCTGATGAGGAAGAAGCGAACGGCGTCGCGGCTGGTCCACTCGATCAGGTCGCGCAGGGTGACGTAGCTGCCGGCGCGCTTGGAGATCTTCACCTCCTCGCCGCCCTTCAGCACCGTGACCATCTTGTGCAGCACGTAGTCGGGGTAGCCGGCGGGGATGCCGACGTTCGCCGCCTGCAGCCCGGCGCGCACGCGGGCGATGGTGCCGTGGTGGTCGCTGCCCTGGATGTTCACGGCCTGTGTGAAGCCGCGCTCGAACTTGGCGATGTGGTAGGCGACGTCGGGCACGAAATACGTGTAGCCACCGTCGGACTTGCGCATCACGCGGTCCTTGTCGTCACCGTAATCGGTGCTGCGCAGCCACAGCGCGCCATCCTGCTCGTAGGTCTTGCCGGCGGCCATCAGCCGCTTCACTGCGTCTTCCACGCGCCCGCTGGTGTACAGGCTGGACTCGAGGTAGTAGTGGTCGAAGCGCACGCCGAAGGCCTGCAGGTCCAGGTCTTGTTCGTGCCGCAGGTAGGCCACGGCGAACTGGCGGATGCCGTCGAGGTCGGCCGCGTCACCCGAGCCGGTGAATTCGCGGTCGTCCGCATGCACGGTCTTCTTCGCCGCGAAGTCGGCGGCGATGTCGGCGATGTACTCGCCGTTGTAGGCCGATTCGGGCCAGCCGGGCGCGTTGGGCTTCAGTCCGCGCAGGCGCGCCTGCACCGAGGCGGCGAGCGTCGCGATCTGCACGCCGGCGTCGTTGTAATAGAACTCGCGCGTGACCTGCACGCCCTGCGAGGCGAAGAGGTTGCACAGCGCGTCGCCCAGCGCCGCCTGGCGGCCGTGGCCGACGTGCAGCGGCCCGGTCGGGTTGGCCGAGACGAATTCGACGAGCACCTTGCGTTCGGCCGCCGGCTGCCGGCCGAACGCCTCGCGCGCCTGCAGCACCTCGCGCACGACGGCCTGTTTCGCGGCCGGCGCGAGCCGCAGGTTGATGAAGCCGGGGCCGGCGATCTCGAGCGCGGCCACGTGCCGCTGCACGGCGGCGCGACGCTGCAGCGCATCGATGAGCGCCTGCGCGACCTCGCGCGGGTTCTTCTTCAGGGGCTTGGCGAGCTGCATCGCCGCGGTGCAGGCGAAGTCGCCGTGGGCGGCCTGCTTGGGCGACTCGAAGGCCACGGGAACCGCGGCGCCGGGGCTGATTTCCTGGATCGCCTCGGCCAGCGCAGCCAGCAGCTCCTTCTTCGCTTCAATCATCCGGCGATTCTAAGGTTGGCCCTTGGCGCCCCCGGGGTGCACGGCCCGCGATACACGCCGTTGCCGACCGCGGGTTTAGGCTCGGTGCGGAATGGCCCGTGTTTGTGGCATTGTTCCGCGAAACGGGCGTGCAGCCGCCTGCCAAGATCGACGCTCGTCCTTCGTCACGACATGTCCAAATCCATCTCCCGCCCCGGTGAAAGCCGCTTCGAGCTGAGCTTGCCGCGCGAGCTGCCGGCGCAGATCGGCAAGTACCGGGTACTCAAGCGCCTGGGTGAGGGGGCGACGAGCGAGGTGTTCCTCGCGCACGATGACTTTCACGACCGCGACGTGGCGATCAAGCGGGTGCGCGCCGAGGCCCTCGCCGACCCGACGGACGAGCGCTACACCGAACGCTTCTTCGCCGCCGAGGCGGCGCTCGTGGGGCGGCTGCAGCATCCGAACGTGGTGCAGATCTTCGATGCGGTGCAGGACGAGAACTCCTCCTACCTCGTCATGGAATACGTGCCGGGCAGCACGCTGCGGCCCTACTGCCGCGCCGACCAGTTGCTGCCGCTGGAGCTGATCGTCGAGATCGGCTTCAAGTGCGCGATGGCGCTCGGCTATGTGTATCGCCAGGGGTTGATCCACCGCGACGTGAAGCCGGCCAACCTGCTGGTCACGCGCAACAGCGGCGGCGCGGTGACGGACGTGAAGATCAGCGACTTCGGCAGCGTGCTCAATCTTGCCGCCGACGTGACGCAGGTCTATCGCGTGGGCTCGCTCGCTTACATGTCGCCCGAGCAGCTCGACGGCAGCGCGCTCGACTGCCGCGCCGACATCTATGCGCTGGGCGGCGTGCTCTACCACCTCGTGGCCGGGCGGCCGCCCTTCGATGCGCAGGTGCAGTCGGCCATGATGCACCAGATCTACAACCGCGAACCGGCGCCGCTCGTCGGCCTGCGCGCCGGCGTGTCGGCGACGTTCGACGCCGTGATCCAGCGTGCGCTCGCCAAGGAGCCGGATGCGCGCTACGCCACCTGGGATGAGTTCGCGCAGGCGCTGTCGTCGCTCATCGTCAACCAGGACGTGCCGCGCGGGCAGTTGCAGGGCGTGCTCGATTCGGAGCGCTTCAACCTGCTGCGCTCGCTCGACTTCTTCACAAGCTTCGGCGACGTGGAGCTGTGGGAGGTGGTGCACCGCGCGCGCTGGCAGCGCCACAACTTCGGCCATGCGCTGTACCGCAAGGGCGAAGAGGGCTGCACCTTCCACATCATTGCGCAGGGGGAGGTGGAGGTGTTTCGCGACGGGCAGAAGGTGGCCCAACTGGGCGCGGGCACCTCGGTCGGCGAAATGGCCTACCTCGCGCCCAGCCCCGAACTGCGCCGACACAGCACCGACGTGGTGGTGACCGAGCCGGCGACGACGATCTCGTTCACCCCCGAGACGCTCGCGCAGCTGAGCCCCAACTGCCGCCACCTCTTTGACGAAGCCTTCATCCGCGTGCTGGTGCGCCGGCTGCATGCCGCGCACGAGGCGCTGGCGCATCCGCGGCGCATTCTCTGATTGCCGGCCGGCGGCGGCTCTGCTTCAATGGCCGCGGCACGCGCCGTCGCGCATGCATGAGGAGATGTCCCCGATGAAACACCTGATCGCCGCCATCGCGCTGGCTTGCTGTGTACCGGCTTTCGCCGCCGATGCGCCCACCACGCAGCAGAACAAGATGAGCCGTTGCAGCGCCGAGTTCATGGCCACCGGCAAGCCCGGCGCGGAACGCCAGGCCTTCATGAAGGAATGCCTGAAGGCCGATGGCAAGGCCGCGCAGCAGAACAAGATGAAGACTTGCAGCGCCGACTTCAAGAAGACCGGCAAGCCGGGCGCCGAGCGGCAGGCCTACATGAAGGACTGCCTGAGCAGGTAGGCGCGGCTTCTTCCGCATCGAAACCGACCCGGCCCCGGCCGGGTTTCTTCATTGCGCCGCCGCCGACCAGTACGCCGCGTCGGCGTAGCGCTCCTTCAGGAAATCGATCCACAGCCGCACCCGCAGCGGCAGGTGCTTGCGCTGCGCGAACACGGCGAAGATGCCGTTGGGCGGCGCGGCGAATTCGTCGAGCACGGTGACCAGCCGGCCGCCGGCAATGGCGCGCTCCACCTCCCAGGTCGAGCGCCAGGCGATGCCCAGGCCCGCCACGCACCAGTCGTGCAGCACCTGGCCGTCGCTGCAGTCGAGCCGGCCCTGGGGGCGCAGGTGCATCACCTGGTTGTCGACGGTGAAGGCCCAGCCGCGGGTCTGGCTCGCATCGCTGCTCAAGCCGAGGCAGGCGTGGCGCGACAACTCGTTCGGATGCGTTGGCGTGCCGGCGCGCTTCAGGTAGTCGGGCGAGGCCACGCAGAGCCGGCGGTTGTCGGCCAGGCGCACGCTCACCAGGCTGGAGTCGGGCATGTCGCCCACGCGCACGGCGCAGTCGAAGCCTTCGTTGACGATGTCGACCACGCGGTCCGACAGGTTCAGCGACACGCTCACATCCGGATGCGCGGCGAGGAACTGCGGCGCGAGCGGCGCCACGTGCCGGCGCCCGAAGCCGGCTGGCGCGGTGATGCGCAGATGCCCGCTCGCCTTCACGCCACCGGCGCTGACGCTGGCCTCGGCGCCGGCCAGATCGGCCAGCAGGCGCTGGCAGTCTTCAAGAAACGCGCTGCCTTCGTGGGTGAGCGTGATGCGCCGCGTGGTGCGCGTGAGCAGCTTGACGCCCAGGCGTTCCTCCAGCGCGTCGATGCGCCGGCCGATCACCGCGGGCGCGACCGATTCCGCCGCGGCGGCGGCGGTGAGGCTGCCCTTTTGCGTGACAGCGACGAACGACTCGATCTGTTTGAGACGGTCCACCACGATGGGGCGGATTATGAACTTGCCAGTCAGGGATCAAAGCCGAATCGAGCCATCAATCGCTGCCCGATAGTGGAATAGATTCAATGACAGCGGGCCGCATGCGCGTCCATGATCTTTCTTGTTCGTTCTCAAAGCCAGGAGCCTTCCATGTCTACGCTTCAACTGCCGCAAGGCATGCAGATCAACGCCCCCCTCCTTCCCGGGTTCGAGACCGTGCTCACGCTGCCGGCGCTGGAACTGGTCGCCCGGCTGCACCGCGCCTTCGAGCCGCGCCGCCAGGAACTGCTGGCCGCGCGCGTGGAACGTGCGAAGCGCCTGGACGCCGGCGAGCGCCCCGACTTTCTCGCCGAGACGAAGCACATCCGCGACGGCGACTGGAAGGTCGCGCCGGTCCCGCCCGCCCTGCACTGCCGTCGCGTGGAGATCACCGGTCCGGTGGATGCCAAGATGGTCATCAACGCGTTCAACTCCGGCGCGGATTCGTACATGACCGACTTCGAGGACAGCAACTCGCCGCTGTGGGCCAACCAGATACAGGGCCAGATCAACCTCGGCCAAGCCATCCGCCGCACGCTCAAGCTGGAGCAGAACGGCAAGACCTATCAGCTGAACGACAAGATCGCCACCTTGCAGGTGCGCCCGCGCGGCTGGCACCTCGACGAGAAGCACGTGACGGTGGACGGCCAGCGTGTGTCCGGCGGCATCTTCGACTTCGCGCTTTTCGTGTTCCACAACGCGAAGGAGCAAGTGGCGCGCGGCGCCGGCCCGTTCTTCTACCTGCCGAAGATGGAGTCGCACCTCGAGGCGCGGCTGTGGAACGACATCTTCGTGATGGCGCAAAACGAGATCGGCCTGCCGCAGGGCACGATCAAGTCGACGGTGCTGGTGGAGACCATACTTGCCGCCTTCGAGATGGAAGAGATCCTGTACGAACTGCGTGAGCACTCGGCCGGGCTGAACGCCGGCCGTTGGGACTACATCTTCAGCTGCATCAAGAAGTTCAAGCTCGACAAGAACTTCTGCCTGGCCGACCGCGCCAAGGTGACGATGACCTCGCCCTTCATGCGCGCCTACGCGCTGCTGCTGCTCAAGACCTGCCACAAGCGCGGCGCACCGGCGATTGGCGGCATGAGCGCGCTGATCCCGATCAAGAACGATCCCGAGAAGAACGCCGTGGCGATGGCCGGCATCATTGCCGACAAGAAGCGCGATGCGACCGACGGCTACGACGGCGGCTGGGTGGCGCATCCGGGGCTGGTGGAGCCGGCGATGAAGGTGTTTGTCGACGTGCTGGGCGACCGGCCGAACCAGTTCGACAAGCAGAAGCCCGAGGTCGAGGCCAAGGCCGCCGACCTGCTGAACTTCCAGCCCGAGACGCCGATCACCGAAGCCGGGTTGCGCATGAACATCAACGTCGGCATCCACTACCTCGGCGCCTGGCTGGCCGGCAACGGCTGCGTGCCCATCCACAACCTGATGGAAGACGCGGCCACGGCCGAGATCAGCCGCTCGCAGGTGTGGCAGTGGATCCGCTCGCCCAAGGGCGTGCTCGACGACGGCCGCAAGGTCACGGCCGAGATGGTGCGCGGCTTCGTGCCCGAAGAGCTGGCCAAGATCAAGGCCGGCGGCTTCGAGGGCAAGTTCGACCGCGCGGCGGAGATCTTCACGACCATGAGCACGCAGGATGCGTTCGCGGAGTTCCTGACGCTGCCGTTGTACGAGGAGATCTGAGCGCGGCGATCACGGCTTTGCTCGACGACAAAGGTCCCGCGAAGGGCCTTTGTCGTTTCAGGTTCAGCCTCGACCTCGCGGCAGGCTGCGCGCGCGATGCCAGACCTGCAGCACCTGAACTTCGTCGACGCGCACGCGGTACGTGACGAGATAGTTCTTGTGCACGACGAGTTCCCGAGTGTCCTCGTAGGCGCCGGCGCGTCCAAGCAGTGGGAATTCGCCCAGACGATCGACCTTTTCCTGCACTGCGAGCGTGAATTCGGTGGCGGCGACGGGCTTGTCTTCGGCGATCCGATCGGCGATGCGGTCCAGGTCTGCCAGCGCGCGTCGTGTCCAGCGGATATTCACGCGGGGCGCCGTCGCGTCGTCTTGGCCGGTGCCGGTGCGGCCTTGCGGCGCGTGTGCTTGGCGAAGACGGCGGCGACCTCGCCGTCGCTCGCGAAGTCACCTGTGTCGGCAGCCCGAACCGCTGTCTTCAAGTCGTCGATCTGCGGCATGCGCCCGTCGAGATAGGTGCTCAGCGCTTCCATGGCTACATAGCTCTTCGTGCGACCGGTGAGCTGCGCGTAGGTCTCCATCTTTTCCTTCAGGTCGTTGGGCAGGCGCAGGCTGACCTGACTGTCCTTCAATGCGGATGGCATGGCGGCTCCTGTCGGTGATGTATTGCAGTGTAGTGCAATGCATTCGGCGCACGGCTACACCACGATGCGCGCGGCCAACTCCCGCAGCCGCTCCATCCCCGGTTCCTTGCGCGGCCACACCAGCTCGACGCCGTCGCCCGCGTAGCGCGGCAGCACGTGCAGATGCAGGTGCGGCACGCTCTGCCAGCCGGCGGGTTTGTTGGCCTGCAGCACCGTGATGCCTTCGGGCTGAAATTCCGCCTGCACCGCGAGCGCGATGCGGCGTGCCGCGCGCATCAGGGCGGCGGCTTCGTCCTCGCTGCAATCGAGCAGCGTCTCGTGCGGCTTCTTCGTCGCCACGATCACGTGGCCGTCGTTGACCTGGCCGGCGTCCATGAAGGCGAAGACGTGCTCGTCTTCGTAGACCTTGGCGCAAGGCCATTCGCCGGACAGCAGCTTCTCGAACACGGTGCTCATGTGGACCCCTCGCTCGCGGCGTACCGCGGTCGATCCCCCGAGGGGATGCGGGCCGGCTTGGGAGCGGCCCGGCGCTCGGCCCGCCGGCAGATTGATCCAGGTTTCATAGGTTCGTCTCCTCGATGAAGGCCGCATCTTCGCCCGCGCCGCGGGCCGTTCCAAGTTGACACACATCACGAGCGGCGGATCGAGGGTTGGTCCTCAAGACGTGTCCGGCTCGCGTCGCGATGCTGTGAGCCTTGCCCAGCCGATGCGGCCGGGCATGTGCGCGCCCGCTCCGCGGTAACCGGCCGCGCGGTTTCAAGATCCAGCACGAGGAGACAACCATGGCCATCTCTCTCCAGGTCAACGGCCGGGCGGTCAGCGTCAAGGCCGAGCCCGATACGCCCTTGCTGTGGGTGATCCGCGACGAGATCGGGCTCACCGGCACCAAGTTCGGCTGCGGCATGGCGCTGTGCGGCGCCTGCACCGTGCATCTGGACGGCACGCCGGTGCGCTCGTGCCAGACGCCGGTGTCGGCGGCGGCGGGCAAATCGGTCACCACCGTCGAGAGCCTCTCGCGCAACAACACGCATCCGCTGCAGAAGGCCTGGATCGCGCACGACGTGCCGCAATGCGGCTACTGCCAGTCGGGCCAGTTGATGAGCGCAGCGGCGCTGCTCAAGGCCAACAACAACCCGAGCGACGCCGACATCGACCAGGCGATGAGCGGCAACCTGTGCCGCTGCGGCACTTACCAGCGCATCCGCGCGGCGATCAAGACCGCCGCGGCCGAAATGCGCAAGAGCTGAACGGGGAGCACACCATGACATCTACCGTTTCCACGCCCGCGGCCGACACCGCCGCCACGGACGCCGCCGGCCTGTCGCGCCGCGGCTTCCTGCAGGGTTCGGCCGCCGTCACCGGCGGATTGATGCTCGGCGTCAGCCTGCCCGGCAGCATCGCCCACGCCGCCGGCACGATGTACACGCCGAACGCCTGGGTTCACATCGCCGACGACAACACCATCACCCTGATCCAGGCCCGCTCGGAGATGGGTCAGGGCGTCTACACGGCGCTGCCCATGCTCATCGCCGAAGAGCTGAACGTCGACCTGCGCAGCGTGCGCGTGGCGATGGCGCCACCCGGCAAGGCCTACGGCAACGCGCTGCTCGGCGGGCCGCAACTCACCGGCGGCTCCACCTCGGTGCGCGACGGCTGGGAGAAGCTGCGCGTGGCCGGCGCCCAGGTGCGCGAGATGCTGCTTTCCGCGGCCGCCGCTCAATGGAAGGTCGACGTCGCCTCGCTCAAGGCCGAGAACGGCCGCGTCACCGGTCCCGGCGGCAAGAAGGCGACGTACGGCCAGCTCGCGGCCGCCGCCTCCAAGTTGCCCGTGCCCGAGAAGGTGACGCTCAAGGACCCGAGCCAGTTCCGTATCGTCGGCAAGCCCACGCGCCGGCTGGACACGCCTGCCAAGGTGAACGGCACGGCCGAGTTCGGCATCGACGTGAAGCTGCCGGGCATGGTCTACGCCTCGCTCGCGCAGTGCCCGGTGATCGGCGGCAAGGTGGTGAGCGTCGATGCCGGCAAGGCCAAGGCGATGCCGGGCGTCATCGACGTGGTGCAGATTCCCGATGGTGTGGCCGTGGTGGCCGATAGCTGGTGGCGCGCCAAGAAGGCGCGCGAGGCGCTCGTCATCCAGTGGGACGAAGGCCCCGGCGCCGCGCTCGACGAGAAGACCATGCTCGAAGGCCTGCGCGGCGCGATCGGCAGCGCCAAGCCCTTGCCATTGAAGGCAGTGGGCGACGCCGATGCGGCCCTCGCCGCGGCGAAGAACGTGCACGAGGCGGAGTACACGCTGCCGCTGCTGTCGCATGCGCCGATGGAGCCGATGAACTTCACGGCCCACGTGCATGACGGCCGCGTCGACCTCATCGGCCCCACGCAATGGCAGGACGCGCCGGCCGCCGTCGTGGCCAAGCTGCTCGGCGTGCCGCCGGAGAACGTGAGCCTGCGCACCACCTTCCTCGGCGGCGGCTTCGGGCGGCGCATCGACTTCGACTACATCGTGCAGGCCGCGCTCATCTCGCAGGCGGTGAAGCGCCCGGTCAAGCTGGTGTGGTCGCGTGAGGACGACACCACGCACGACTTCTACCGCCCGCAGGCCGTGATCCGCGCGGCCGCCGCCATCGGCGACGACGGCAAGCCCACCGCCATGACCTACCGCCTGGCCTCGCAGTCCATCACCGGGCGCGTGTTCGGCCTGCCCGCGCCGGCACAGGACCCGCTGATGACCGAGGCGGCCATCGCGCCCTACGAGATCGCGGCCACGAGGCACGACGTCGTCAAGCACGACGCCGGCCTGCGCGTGGGCTACTGGCGTTCGGTGAGCCATGCGCTCAATGCCTTCGCCAACGAGACCTTCATCGACGAGCTGGCCGCGAACGCGAAGCAGGACCCGCTGGCCTACCGGCTCTCGATGCTGCAGGGCAAGCCGCGCTTCGTCCACGTGCTCAAGCAGGCGGCGGAGAAGGCGGGCTGGGGCACGGCCGCGCCGGCGGGGCGCTTTCGCGGCATCGCGCTGATGGAGGGCTACGACTCGTATCTCGCGCAGGTGGCGGAGATCTCGCTCAAGGACAACGAAGTGCGCGTGCACCGCATCGTCACCGTGGCCGACTGCGGCCGCATGGTGAACCCCGACACGGTGGAAGCGCAGATCCAGTCGAGCATCGTCTTTGGCCTGAGCGCCGCGCTGTGGGGCGACATCACCCTCGACAAGGGCCGTGTGCAGCAGACCAACTTCCACAACTACCGGCTGCTGCGCATGCACGAGATGCCGGTGCTGGAGACCGTGCTCATTGCGAGCACCGAGAAGCCCGGCGGCATGGGCGAGCCGGCCACCGCCACCATCGGCCCCGCAGTCGGCAACGCCATCTTCGCGGCCACCGGCAAGCGCCTGCGCAAGATGCCGTTCACGCCGGAGAACATCGCCGCGGCGTAACCGTCGAGCTTCCATGAAAAAGGGCGCCGCAATTGCGGCGCCCTTTTCATTTCAGCGCTTCGCGGCGCAGGAAACGCGACCGCCCGTATTTCCAAGCAAACGCCGCGGATCCGGCTTTGCCGGTCCGCTGGTGTTGCCCCCTGGGGGGCGCGCGAAGCGCGTAGGGGGGAGCCCAATTACTTCGGTCTTATGGCGTCCGCCGTTCCTTGGATGAACGCCTTGATCTTCTCCACGTCCTCGGCTTTCAGCTTGCCCGTGAAGTCCGGCATGCCGTTGGCCATGAATGGTCCCTTGAACACGATGCGGTCGAGGTTGGCGATCATCGCCGGCGCCGAATAGCCGAGGTTGGGCACATTGCCGCCGCGGTCCACGCCCGGTACGCCGTGGCAGGCGATGCAGTTGCTGACGTACAGCGCCGTGCCTTCGGGCACGTGCTTGGGGTCGTACTTCACGCCCGCGATCAGGTTGTTGCGCTGGTGCGCCGTGAACTCGGGCAGCGGCGCCTTGCCGCCGATGGCAAAGGTGAACACGGTGCCCGGCAGCGTGGTCTGCGCCACGCGCTGGCTGATGCCGAACACGCCGCCCCAGCCCACCGCCACCGACACGTACTGCACGCCGTCCACCACGTAGGTGGCGGGCGCCGCCACCACGCCGGTGCCGGTGGGCGTTTCCCACAGCTTCTGGCCGGTCTTCGCGTCGTAGGCGACGAAGCGCCCGTCGGCCGTGCCCTGGAACACCAGGTTGCCCGCGGTGGTCAGCGTGCCGCCGTTCCACGGCGCCACATGCTCCTGGCGCCAGACCTCCTTCTGCTGCACCGGGTCCCAGGCGATGAGCCGGCCCATCGGCTTGCTGGGCGAGGGCACGGCGCCCAGGTGCATGCCGGTGTTCCAGCCGATGCCGGCGCTGAACTGGCCGGCGCGCGGCTTGTTCCAGGCCCAGTTCGGGTCGTCCATCAGCGTGAGCGGCACATGCTGCGCCGGCAGGTAGACGAGCCCCGTCTGCGGGTTGAAGCTCATCGGGTGCCAGTTGTGCGCGCCGTAGGGGCTGGGCACCGCGTCGAAGGGCTTGTCGCGCGAGACCGAGGCCGGGTTCACCATCGGCCGGCCGTTCTTGTCGTAGCCGCTGGCCCAGTTCACATCGACGAAGTTCTTGGCCGAGATGAACTCGCCGTTGGTGCGGTCGATGACGAAGAAGAAGCCGTTCTTGGGCGCATGCAGGATCACCTTGCGCGGCTTGCCCTCGATCTTCAGGTCGGCGAGGATCATCGGCTGCGTGGCCGTGAAGTCCCAGTTGTCGCCCGGCGTTTCCTGGTAGTGCCAGACGTACTTGCCGGTGTCCGGGTTCAGCGCGACAAGTGACGACAGGTACAGGTTGTCGCCGCCCTTGGGGCTGCGTGCGTGCCAACTCCACGGCGAGCCGTTGCCGGTGCCGATGTACATCAGGTTCAGCTCGGGGTCGAAGGTGATCGTGTCCCAGGCCGTGCCGCCGCCGCCCGCTTCCCAGTACTTGCCGCTCGGATCCCAGGTCTTGGCGGCTTTCGCCATCGACTCGTCCTCGAAGGGCTTGCCCGGGTCGCCCGGCACGGTGAACCATCGCCACTTCTGTTCGCCGGTCTCGGCGTCGTAGGCGGTGACGTAGCCGCGCACGCCGTACTCGCCGCCGCCGTTGCCGATGATCACCTTGCCGTTGAAGACGCGCGGCGCGCCGGTGATGGTGTACGAATAGCGCCGGTCGGTGATGGTGTCCTTCTCCCACGCGACCTTGCCGGTGGCCGCGTCGAGCGCGATCAGCCGGCCATCGTAGGCGGCCACGAACACCTTGCCCTTCCACAGCGCCACGCCGCGGTTGACCACGTCGCAGCAGCCCTTGTAGCCGCCCTCGCGGTCGACCTTGGGGTCGTACATCCACAGCTTCTCGCCGGTGCGCACGTCGATGGCGTGCACGATGCTCCACGCGCCCGTCACGTACATGATCCCGTCGACGACCAGCGGCGTCGCCTCCACGCCGCGCGTGGATTCGAGGCTGTGCGTCCACACGAGGCCGAGGTTCTTCACGTTGGCGGCGTTGATCTGGTCGAGCCGCGAGAAGCGCGTCTCAGCGTAATCGAGGCCGTAGGTCGGCCAGTCGCGGCCGCTGGCGGCATTGCGCACGATCGCCCCCTCGTCGACTTTCGACGTGACGGCACGCATGTGATCGGCACTGCCCTTGGTGCCGGTGAACTCGCCGGCGGCGCAGGCGGCCAGCACGACGGTGGCGGCAGCGATCGTCCAGGCGGTGGTGCGCCGCCGGGTCGGGGCGCGTGAAGCTTGGGTCACGGGTGTCTCCTCGTTGCTCGTTGGATGTCTGGCGGTGCGAAGGCGCACGCTCACTCATGCCCTGGTGTCGAGCCGATCTTTGTGCGCACACCCGGGGGTCGCAATGGGGGTTGTCCGTCCCTTTGTTGCAGCTTGCTGCCGCCGTTCATCAGGGTCAACGCGGAGGCCGCGGCGCTATCCTTGCGAACCGTTTCATCCTTTGCTGTTCGACGGCCCGAATTGCGTCATGAATCCAGTTGCCGAGCCACTTGCCGCCTTGCCCGACGCGCCCGCCGCGAGATTGCCGGCGCAGTGCGAGGTGCTGGTCGTCGGCGCCGGACCGGCCGGCAGCGCCGCAGCGATCACGCTGGCGCGCGCGGGTATCGACGTGGTGCTGGTCGACCAGCACAGCTTTCCGCGCGACAAGGTGTGCGGCGACGGCCTGATCCCGGACGCCCATGCGGCGCTGCGCAAGCTCGGCGTCTACGACGAGGTGCAGGCGCTGGCGCGGCCGGCCAGCCACGTCGGCTGCATCGCGCCGCGCGGCGGGCGCATCGACGTGCCGGGGGCGCTGGCCGTGCTGCCGCGGCGCGAGCTGGACTGGATCCTGTGCCGCGCCGCCGTCGCCGCCGGTGCGCGCATGCACGCGCCGCTGAAGTTCGTGGCGCCGCTCGAAGACAACGGCGCCGTGGCCGGTGCCGTGCTGCAGGCCGGCGCCGACCGCATCGAACTGCGCGCGCCCTGGGTCGTTCTCGCCACGGGCGCCGTGCCGCAGGCGCTGATGGCCGCCGGCATGTCCGAGCGCCAGACGCCCAGCGGCGTGGCGCTGCGCGGCTACATCCGCAACCCGGCGATGGCCGCGCAGATCGACCGCCTCGAAGTCGTGTGGCACCGTGCGCTGCGCCCCGGCTACGGCTGGATCTTTCCCTGCCCGGGCGGCGTGTTCAACATCGGTGTGGGGCTGGCCGACAGCCACGACGCGAAGCGCAACGGCCGGCTCGCCAAGCGCGAGTTCAACCTCAAGCAGGTGTTCGAGGACTTCACCCGCGCCTACGAACCCGCGCGGCGGCTGGTCGAAGGCGGCGAGTGGGTCACGCCGCTGAAGGGCGCGCCGCTGCGCTGCACGCTCGAAGGCGCGCGCTACTCGCGGCCCGGCCTGCTGGTCACCGGCGAGGCGGCGGGCAGCACCTACTCCTTCACCGGCGAGGGCATCGGCAAGGCACTGGAGACCGGCATGCTCGCGGCCGATGCCTTGATCGCCGGGCGAAGGCAGCGCCAGGCCGACGCCGATGTGCGGGCGGCCTACGAAGCGGCGCTGGCTGCGCTCAAGCCGCGCTTCGATCTCTACGCCCGCGCCAACCGCGTCAACAACCATCCGTGGCTGGCCGACCTGCTGGTGTGGCGCGCCAAGCGCAGCCCGCGGCTGCTCGCGCGCATGACCGGCGTGCTCAACGAAACCAGCAACCCGGGCCACATCGTCAGCGTGAAGGGCTTCATGCGGCTCTTTGCCGAATAGGACAGTCGAGCGATGTGCCAACTGCTCGGCATGAACGGCAACACGCCGACCGACATCGTCTTCAGCTTCACCGGCTTCTCGACGCGCGCCGAGGAGCACAAGGACGGCTTCGGCATTGCCTTCTTCGAGGGCGCCGGCGCGCGGCTCTTCGTCGATGCGCAGGACGCGCGCACCTCGCCAGTGGCGAGCATGGTGCGCAGCTACCCGATCCGCAGCAAGAACATCATTGCCCACATCCGCAAGGCGACGCAGGGCGTGGTGAACCTTGCCAACACCCACCCCTTCCAGCGCGAGCTGTGGGGCCGCTACTGGGTGTTCGCGCACAACGGCGACCTGAAGGGCTTCACGCCGCGGCTGCACGCGGCCTTTCACCCGGTGGGCGCAACAGACAGCGAGCGTGCCTTCTGCTGGCTGATGCAGGAGTTGGCCAAGGCGCACGCCGGCCTGCCGCCGGTGGCCGAACTCACCGCCACCTTGCGTGAGCTGGTGCCCACCATCGCCGCGCACGGCACCTTCAACTTCATGCTCAGCAACGGCGAGGCGCTGTGGGCGCACTGCTCCACAAACCTGCACTACCTCGTGCGCCAGCATCCCTTCGGCCGCGCGCGTCTGCAGGACGAGGACGTGAGCGTGAACTTCGCCGACGTCACCGAACCCGGCGACCGCGTGGCCGTGGTGGTGACCGAGCCGCTGACGGCCGACGAGGCCTGGATCGCCTTCGCACCGGGTGAGCTGAAGGTGTTCGTGGACGGCGAGCCGCTGGCAAACACCTGAGCGTGTGCGCCCGGGCGGGCGACACAATCGCGGCACCTTCGCGATAGCCTTTCGCCCGATGACCGCACCCGCCACGCCCAAGCCCCGCTTCGACCAGTTCCTGCGCCACGACGCGCTCTCGCGCTTGCTCTTCGACTACGCCGACGCGCACCCACAGCTCGTGCGCATCGACTCCATCGGCAAGAGCCACGAGGGCCGCGACATCTGGGTAGCGGTGCTCACCAACACCGCCACCGGCCCCGACACCGACAAGCCCGCGTTCTGGTGCGACGGCAACATCCACGCCGCCGAACTGACGGCCAGCACCGCCTGCCTGTACCACCTGCACCACCTCGTGAGCGGCTACGGCATCGACGCGCAGGTGACGCAGTTGCTGGACACGCGCGTGGTCTACCTCTGCCCGCGCCTGAACCCCGACGGCGCCGAGCTGGCGCTGGCCGACCGTCCGCGGCACATCCGCTCGTCGACACGGCGCTATCCCTTCGACGAAGCGCCGGTCGACGGCCTGACGGTGGAAGACGTGGACGGCGATGGCCGCGTTCTCTTCATGCGCATCCCCGATCCGCACGGCGGCTACAAGGCCTGCGAGGCCGATGCGCGTTTGATGGTGCCGCGCGAGCCGGGGGAGTTCGGCGGCCGCTACTACCGCCTCATGCCCGAAGGCACGCTGGCGCACTACGACGGGCTGACCATCCGCGCCAACAAGGATGCCGAAGGGCTGGATCTCAACCGCAATTTCCCCGCCGGCTGGCGCCAGGAGGCCGAGCAGTCGGGTGCAGGGCCGTATCCGGCGAGCGAGCCGGAAGTGCGCACGATGGTCGACTTCATCGTGGCGCACCCCAACATTGGCGCGGCGGTGAGCTTCCACACCCACAGCGGCGTGATCCTGCGCCCGCTCGGCACGGCGAGCGACGACGACATGACACCGGAAGACCTGTGGTGCTACCAGCGCTTCAGCCAGCTCGGCGAGCAGCTCACCGGCTACCCGGCGGTGAGCATCTGGCACGACTACAAGTACCACCCGAAGGAAACCATCAGCGGCACGCAGGACTGGCTGTACGAGCACCTCGGTGCGCTGTTCTGGGTGGTCGAGATCTGGGCGCCGAACAAGGAAGCCGGCATCGAGGGCTACAAGTGGGTGGACTGGTACCGCGAGCATCCGGTGGAAGACGACCTCAAGCTGATCAAGTGGAGCGACGAACACTGCGGCGGCCAGGCCCACGTCGACTGGAAGCCCTTCCACCACCCGCAGCTCGGCGCGGTCGAGATCGGCGGCTGGGACAAGATGAACTTCTGGCGCAACCCGCCGCCGCATCTGCGCGAACGCGAGGCGGCGCGCTTTCCGGCTTGGCTCACGCAGGTGGCGCTGAGCCTGCCCAAACTGGAACTCTTGCGCACCGAAGTGCGTGCCCTCGGCCCCGACACCTGGCGCGTGCGCCTGGCGGTGGCCAACAGCGGCTGGTTGCCGGCCTACGTGATGAAGCGCGCGATCGAGCGCAAGGTGGTGCGCGGGGTGATGTTCGAGATCCACCTGCCGGCGGGTGACCCGGCGGTCTCGCTCGTGAGCGGCAAGGAGCGCATGGAAGGCCCGCAGCTCGAAGGCCACGCGCCCAAGACCTCGCTGCAGGCCTTTTTGCCCAGCCGTGACATCACCGCCGACCGCGGCGTGGGCGAATGGGTGGTGCGCGCGCCGAAGGGCACGCGCCTCGCGCTCAGCGCGCGTGCCGATCGTGCGGGCATTGTGCGCACCGAGGTCAGCCTCGACTGAGTTCCGTGCGCGGCGCATGGCAGGATGCGCGCAGAAGGAGCAGCGATGGACCTCTTGATCAACGGCCGGCCCCGGCACGTGCCCGATGACCAGGCCGAGGCGGCGATGCCTTTGCTGTGGGTGCTGCGCGACGTGCTGAACATGACCGGCACCAAGTTCGGCTGCGGCGTCGCGGCCTGCGGTGCGTGCACCGTCCATATCGAGGGGCGGGCCGTGCGCTCCTGCGTCACGCCGCTGTCGGCCGCCGCCGGCAAGAGCCTGCACACGATCGAGGGCCTGGGAGCGACCGAGCCGCATGCGCTGCAGAAGGCGTGGATCGCGCACCAGGTGCCGCAGTGCGGCTACTGCCAGAGCGGCATGCTGATGGCCGCCGCCGCGCTGCTCGCGGACAACGCCGACCCGAGCGACGCGGAGATCGACGCCGCCATCACCAACATCTGCCGCTGCGGCACCTATCCGCGCATCCGCGCCGCGATTCGCACGGCGGCGCGCGAAATGTACCCGAGCGGCAAGCGGCCACGGCCGAGGCGCAAGGCGTGAGGCGCAGAACGTGGCTGCTTAGTGGCGTAGGTGTCGGCGGCGCCCTGTTGTTGGGGTGGGGCGCGTTGCCGCCGCGCAGCCGACTGGGAAACGCCGGTACGTTGCCCGCCGCTCCGAACGAAATCGGCCTGAACGGCTGGATCCGCATCGCCGAGGACGGCTCGGTGCGGCTCGCGATGAACCGCAGCGAAATGGGCCAGGGCGTGCACACGGCGCTGGCGATGCTGGTGGCCGATGAACTCGACGTGCGCCTGGAGCGTGTGCAGCTCATCGAGGCCGGCGCCGATTCGCTCTACGGCAACGTGGCGGCATTCGCTGCGAGCCTGCCGTTTCATCCGTCGGACACCGAACCGGGCGCCGAAACGCGCGTCGTCCGAACCAGCCGCTGGATCGTCGCCAAGCTGGTGCGCGAGCTCGGCATCAACATGACCGGCGGCTCTTCGACCGTGGCCGATGCGTGGGACGTGCTGCGTCTTGCCGCCGCCACCGCGCGTGCTCAACTGCTCGGCGCCGCGTCGCTGCAGTGGCGGCTGCCGGTGGCCGAGCTGAGCGTCGTCGACGGCGTGATCAGTCACCCCTCGGGGCAGTCGGCGCACTACGGCACGCTGGCGAAAGCAGCAGCCGCCACGCCACCGGGGCGCGTCAAGCTCAAGGCGCCCAAGGACTGGCGGCTCATCGGCCGGCCGGCGCCGCGCATCGACGTGCCGGCCAAGATCGACGGCAGCGCCGTCTACGGCATCGACGTGCGGCAACCCGAACAGCTCTACGCCGTGGTGCGCCACTGCCCGATGCTCGGCGGGAGCCCGGGTCGTGTCGGCGTGGAAGCGGCGATGAAGCGCCCCGGCGTCGAACGTGTGGTGCGGCTCGGGCCATACGCCGGATCGACGGGCGCCGTGGCCGTGGTCGGGCGCAGCACCTGGCATGCGAAGCAGGGCGCCGAAGCGCTCGAGATCGATTGGAGGCCCGCACCGACGGGCCTGCGCGACACGGCGCCCATCGAAGCGGCGCTCGAGAAGGCCGCGCGGGATGCGGCGGCGGATGGCGGCGGCTTCGCGTTCTATCAGCGCGGCGACGCGCAGGCCGCGCATCAAACTGCCGCGCGGCGAGTGGAGGCGCTGTACCGCGCACCCTATCTCGCGCACGCCACGATGGAGCCGATGAACTGCACCGCGCAGGTCTTGGACGGCAAGGTCGAACTGTGGGTGCCGACGCAGGCGCCGTCAGCGGCGCGTGCGCTCGCCGCGCAGGTGGCCGGCGTCTCGCGCGACGATGTGACACTGCATGTCACCTATCTCGGCGGCGGCTTCGGCCGTCGGCTCGAAGTCGACGTGGTGGGCCAGGCCGTTCGTATCGCGATGGAGACCGGCGGGCGCCCGGTGCAACTGGTATGGCCGCGCGAGGAAGACATGACGCACGACTTCTACCGCCCCGCCGCCGCGGCGCTGATGCAGGCCGGCTTCGACGCCGAGGGCCGGCTCGACAGCCTGTCGATCACGAGTGCGGGCGATGCCATCACGCCGCGCTGGATCGAGCGCACGTTGCCGGCGCTCGACGGGCCGATCGACCTGCCCGACAAGACCGTGAGCGAAGGCCTGTTCGACCAACCCTACGGTGTGCCCAACCAGCGCATGGCGCATGTGGCCACGCGCCACGACGTGCCGGTTGGCTTCTGGCGTTCGGTCGGGCATTCGCACAACGCCTTCTTCTCGGAGAGCTTCATCGACGAGCTGGCGCATGCGGCGGGGCAGGACCCGGTCGCCTTCCGCCTCGCGCTCCTGGCCGACAAGCCGCGCCATGCAGCCGTGCTGCGGCTCGCGGCCGAGAAATCCGGCTGGGACCAGCCACTGCCGGCTGGCCGCGCACGCGGCGTGGCGCTGCACGAGAGCTTCGGCAGCATCGTCGCCGAGGTGGTGGAGTCCGGCATCGTCGACGGCAAGCCCAAGCTCTACCGCGTGATCTGCGCCGCCGATGTGGGCACCATCGTCAACCCCAACATCGTGGCGCAGCAGATGGAATCGGCCGTCATCTTCGGCCTGAGCCAGGCGCTGTTCAGCCGCATCGACATCGAAGGCGGTGTGGTGCGGCAGACCAACTTCCCGAGCTATCCGATGCCGCGGCTGGCCGACGCGCCGCCGATCGAAACCCACCTCATCGCCAGCACCCGCGCGCCCGGCGGCGTGGGCGAGCCCGGCACGCCGCCGCTCGCGCCGGCGCTGGCCAACGCACTGTTCATGCTCACCGGCGTGCGTCAGCGCGCGTTGCCGCTCGTCGTCTGACGCGAGCGCGCGGGCCGTGCCGCAGCGGCGCGCGCGCCCCCCAAGATCAAGTGCCTTTCCTTCTGTTACGGGCTCTGTGGGCGGCGTGCGCCGAATAATCGCCGCTCGCTGATTCCACAACAAAACCCAGGGAGGGTCCGGACATGTCGGCGCTTGCACGCATGCCTGCGGGCGGCTCGTTCGCGGAAGGCCTCGTGGGCAATCTCGCCAAACTCGCGAGCCGCCTCGATTTCCATCGCCTGCTCGACCAGCATGGCCGCCTGCTGAAGGTCGAGACCGCACTGCCGCAGTTCGCGCTCATCCCTGAGCGCATGGTGATGAAGGAGCGCGTGGGTCAGCCCTTCGAGCTCACGCTCGACTGCCTGTCGACCAGTGTTCACTTCGAGTTGAAGCGCCTCATCGGCGAGCAAGTCAGCCTGCGTCTCTTGCAGGCCGACGGCAGCTACAAGCCCTGGCACGGCTACGTGCTCGAAGCCGCCCAGCTCGGCGCCGACGGCGGCGTGGCGCGCTACCGGCTCACGACCGGCCCGTGGCTCGCCTTTCTTGCGCTGCGCCGTGACAGCTTCGTCTTCCAGGACAAGACGGCTCTCGACATCATCGAAGACGTGTTCCGCGACCACCCGAGCGCGCATTGGCGCATCGAGGTCACCGAGCCGCTGCGCATGCGCAGCCTGTGCGTGCAGTACCGCGAGAGCGATCTCGCCTTCGTTGCGCGCCTGCTCGCCGAAGAGGGGCTGAGCTACCACTTCGAGCACCTCGATGGCGAGGCGGCGCAGGACGCCGAAACGAAGTCGCATGCGAAGCACGTCATGGTCATCACCGACCGCGCGAGCGAACGCAGCGACCTCGGCGCCGTGCGCTTCACCAGCCAGCACCCCAGTGCCAACCTCGACGAGCAGCGCGACGCGATCGACGCCTTTGCCGGCGAGCGCGGCGTCACGCCCAATGCCGTGGTGCTCGGCAGCTGGGACTACCGCCGGCTCGCAGGCACCGCGGCGCAGACCCACAGCGCACTGGACCTCGGCGAGCTGCCCACGCTCGAGCAGTACGACGGCAGCGGCGCCTATCGCTACGAGGATGCCGCCCATGCCGAACGCGCTGCCGCCCTTGCGCTCGCCACGCTCGAACTGCAGGCCAAGCACTTCGAGGGCCAGGGCGGCGCCCGTCACTTCGAGGCGGGGCGCACATTCAGCCTCATCGATCACCCGCTGTACGGCGCCAACACCAGCGCCTTCAACTACGCCGGCGCGCTCACCGCGCAACGCCAGCGCCCCGACAACGCCTTCACCCTGCTGGCCGTCGAACACCACGCCACCAACAACCTCGGCACGCAGGCGGCCGAACTGCTGGGCTTGACCGCGCTGGAGCACGGCACCTACCGCAACCACTTCCATGCCGCACCGGCGGCAGCCCCGGTCGTGCCGCGCTTCATCCGCAAGCCCACCGCGCAGGGCCTGCAGACCGCCGTGGTGGTGGGCCTCGCCGGCGAAGCGCTCACCACCGACCGCGACCACCGCGTGAAGATCCAGTTCCCGTGGCAGCGCGGCGAACGCGCGCTCGCCGGCGGCCTGCCGCACGATGCGTCGTCCGCCGGCTGCCAAGGCAACGCCCCGGGCAACGAACGCAGCGGCACCTGGGTTCGCGTGGCGCTGCCTTCGGCCGGCGCCAACTGGGGCGCCGTGTTCGTGCCGCGCATCGGCACCGAAGTGGTGGTCGAGTTCATCGAAGCCGACATCGACCGCCCGGTCATCGTCGGCCAGCTCTACAACGGACAGGACACGCCCCCCTTCGCCGCTGGCATCGATTCGGGCGTGAACCATGCGGGCGTGCTCAGCGGGCTGCATACCGCCAGCCTCGACCACAGTGGCTTCAACCAGTGGACGCTGGACGACGCCACCGGCCAGATGCGCATGCGCCTGCTCAGCAGCTACATGGGAAGTGAACTCGGCCTCGGCCACCTCATCCAGCAAGGCGCCCACGGCGCCCAGCGCGGCAGCTGGCGGGGCTCGGGCTTCGAGCTCAACACGCAAGGCTGGGCCACGCTGCGCGCCGAGCGCGGCCTGTTCGTCAGCACCAGTGCCAGAGCGGGCACATACGGCTCTGCTCAGAGCACGCAGATGGATGCCAGCGAGGCCGTCGGCCAGTTGAAGGGCGCGAGAAGCCTCGGTCAGAGCCTAAGCGGCGTAGCGGCCGCCGGCACAGCGCATCCGCTGACCACCCACGACGCCGGGCAGGCAGTGGAGCAGCTTCTCGACACCATCGATCCCGCGAAGAACGGCCGGCACGACGGGCCGGTCGGCGGCCAGCAGGCGAAGAAGGCCGAAGGCCGCACGCTCACCGAGCCGGTCGAGGCCTTCGACGCACCCGTCGTCCTGTTCGACACCCCAAGCACCGCCGCGATGACGAGCGAGGCCAGCATCGCGCACTACGCCGGGCAGGACCTGAGCCTCGCGATCCAGGGCGACGTGCAGCACACGGCGGCCCACACCTACGCGAGCGTCTCGGGCCAGACCACGAGCCTCTACACCCACGCCGGCGGCATCAAGACCATCGCCGCCAACGGCCCGGTCTCCTTGCGCGCGCACACCGACGAGCTGCAGATCGTGGCCGACCAGGAGGTGACGGTGATTTCGGTCAACGACGAGATCCGCATCGACGCCCACAGCCGGATCGAGCTGATCGCCGGGCAGACCTCGATCGTGCTGGAGGGCGGCAACGTCACCTTCGCCTGCCCGGGGAAGTTCGAGGTGAAGGGCGGGGGGCATGCGTTCCTGGGTGGGGCGAGTGCGGCAGCGGTGATGCCGGCCTTGCCGACCGACCTGTCGAAACTGACGCCCGAGGACATGGTGCTCGACTACAAGCACGGTGACGGTGAACCCGTGCAAGGCGCACCCTACGAAGTCACCTTCGCTGACGGCAGCAGGCGCACAGGCGTGCTCGACGCGGCTGGCCGCGCGGTGCTTAACGGCGTGCCCAAGGGCTATGCCACGGTCAAGTACGGTGAAGACGCTCGCAAGAGCGAAACCGGCGAGGCCGTCCCCAATCGTCTCTTCGGTGCGCTGTGAGCATGACCATCGCAAGCAGCGCCGCTGCCACGGTCAACCCCGAGGCACAGAGGTTCTGGAGCGCCGTGGCCGACTGGCCCGAGCAAGTACAGCGAGCCTTCTGGGAGGGCAGCGCCCGCCTCAGTGAATTCATTGGCGAACCGCCGACGCCTCGCGTCTTACAGTTCGACCGCAGCAAGCCGCCGCCCGGCTTGCCGTGGTGGGAGAAGGCGCTCTTCTACTACGGGCAGAGCCACATCAATCAAGCGGCAGTCGCCCAAGCCCAGGCGCAGGCCACCGTTCAGGGCGTCACGTGGCTGTGGGGCGCGCTTCAGGGCGACTTCAACAGAAGCCCGACCACCGGGCAGATCGTCACCGGTGGCGTGCTGAGCATGATCCCCGTCGTCGATCAGCTGTGTGATGTGCGAGACATTGTCGCCAATTGTCTTGCGCTCAGCGACGAAGAAGGCCGCCGGGACGACGGCAACTGGCTTGCGCTCGGCTTGACCTGTTTCGGCTTCATCCCCACGGTAGGAAGTGCCGTCAAGACGGTTGCCAAGGTCGCCGTTCACAAGGGCGTGCGGCTCATCGACATCATCAGGCGCATGGAGTGGCTTGAAAGCCTCGGCAGCAAGGTCAGACTGCCCTGGGGAAGGGCTCCGCTGGGCTGGCTGCAGAACTACGACTGGGCCGCCGCTGCCAAGACGGCCGGAGCGGCCGCGAAGCGGGCGTTCGAGAACGCGCTGCGCAAGGTCGAGGCAGCGATCAGGTGGGCGACGGGCGCGATCAAGGCTCGGCTGCAGCAGCTTGCCCAGACGTGCCAGGCCATCATCGCAAGTGTCGAACAGGCGATCAGCGACGCCGCACTGAAGGTGCGTGACTCGATCAGGAGCTTGCTGCGGCGGGACAAACGAGAGATCGGCAGGTTCGATGCGACACCGGGCGCTGCGCCGAACAGGCACGTGCAAAGCCACACTGAACCGCCTCCAGACAAGCGTCCGAGGCCAAAAGGTTCGAGAGTAGAGACGGCGCCGGGAACGGCATTCTTCTGGTCGGGCAAGACTCGCGGTGTCGGCGGTGACACTGTGGCCGCCGATATCGCAAGGAGCAGAGGCGGGACGACACTCGAAATGCTCGTTGAAATAAGGGGCATCAAGATGCCGAAGTGGGATTCTTCCGACCCTGCATCGGTGAGGGCGTGGGAAGAGATTTCCGCCGAGTACGCGCGAGGCGCATCAGGCCAAGTACGGGCGATCGTCGGGGATAGGCTTCGCCCCGGGAATGTCTGGGAGACCAGAGAGCTTCCTGCCTTGCGGGCAAATCCGGCTGTGACGCAGATTGTTGTTATCGATCCTTCGACACTTGTCGAAAGGGTCGTCCTTGCCAGATAGTCGGCGCCCAACACAAGAGGGATTTCAATGATCACGTACATGACTCCGAGCAGGATTGAGTTTGAATACGACGGGCAGTCATACACGGTGCACGGTGAGGCATTGAATCCAGACTATGGCTTGGACTACGTCATCTACGCCGATGACATGCATTTCACCGACAAGGGTCGCGGTGATGAGATAGATCCGGCAGTGCGCCGGGCGGTCCTGAATCGAATTGCTGAAGAACTTACAAGCAAGGGTACGCGCTTCGAGATCGAGTCAACGGACGATGGTCCGCCCAGCGTTCAACTACGGCAAGCCAGCGTCGCGGCGCCTGCACCATGTCCGACCTCTGGGTTCTGGTTCACACCAGCACGCGCGAACTCCCGCCGCCACTTCAAGCAGGGCGAGCCAATGCCCGATGTAGCAGGCGACTACGGCACCACGATCTGGCAGTGGGACGACAACCAGGGCTGACTTCACGCCGAAGGTCGCTCGAACGGACACTCAGGAACTATTCATGCGTCTTCTCCACGCCATCTTTCTGCGCTTCGTGGCGTTCTTCACCATCAGCCGCCTTACCTCACTGGTCTGACCACCACAGATCTCTGGAGACTACCGTGCGCCAATCAATCTTTGCGTTTCTCATCGCTTCCGTCGCGCTGCCTGCTCAAGCCGGGCAAGACGCAGTTCTTGGTGTATTCGGGCATGGATACACCAAGCACCGCAATGAGCCAGTCTGGACCGTCCGAGAGGCGACCGGCCGGCTCACGATGAAGACGCATGGCGATGGGTCCGAGGTTCAGATCCATCGACTTTCCGATGCCGAGCGAAAAGCGTTCTGGGACAAGATGTGGTGGTCAGGCAAATCTCACGAGCGCGCAAGTTGTGCCGGAACAGGACGGCAATTGCTCTGTTTTGTACCTGCCAATGCAAGGGCCGACGAACCGTTCCTCAAGGCCATGGAGTCGGACTACTTCTACTACGACCCCGCGGGCGGCGTCATGCAAGTCAACAAGATTGGGAGATAGCGGCCGCTACGGGTGGCGGATGCGCCGCGTTCTCGCCACATTGTTTGCACCGAGCCTGCACACACACACCCGTCGTACTGCCGCAACCCGATCAGTTTCGGACGCGACCCAACAGTCGCCCCACCCGCGCCACCCGCTGCTCGACACCCCCCGCGACTTCGACGTACGCCCAGCCGCGCTGCTTCAGTTGCTCCCGATACCACGCATGCTGCTGCAGACGAAACAACGGGTCGCGGCGGGTGCCGTCCTGCACGAAGGGGAAGTCCGGCGCGCAGAGCACGATGGTGTCGTAGTGGCGGCCGGCCAGTTCGTGCAGTCGAGGATCGGCCCGGCCGTGCGTCCACAGGCCGTAGCCCAGCGTGGTGAGGGGCGAGGTGTCGCAGAACAGCAGATCGCTTGCCTCGAGGGCCAGCTGCTCTTCGCGGGCGATCTGCGCCTGTGCGATGGTCAGCAGATCGCCTTCGTCGAGTCGACCGCCGCGCGCCTCCCACAGCTCTCGGCCGTACTCGGGCGCCCACAGCGTGCGGTGCTCGCGTGCAAGCGCCGCGGCCAGCGCGGTCTTGCCGCTGGATTCGCCGCCCAGCAGCAGCACACGCCGCACGAAGGCGGCGCGCACCACGGGCGAGAGCCACCGCGCATGCACGGCCGGATCGCGGCGCACGACGCTGGCGCTGATCGGGACCTCGCGCCTCTGCGGGTCCACCAGCACCGCTTGCACGGCATGACCGAGCGCGGCCGAGAGTGCCGCTGCACAGGGTGTCACGTAGGCTTCGCTCGCGAACATCGCGTCGGGTGTTTCGCGCAGCACGTCGCGCAGCAGCCAGCCGAGGTACTGCTGGTGGATGGCATCGGCCTCGCGGTTCGCCGGCAGCGGCCGCATGGGAATGCCGAGCGCCGTGCAGCGCGCGTCGAGCCAGGCATCGTCGATGACATGGCACGCGCGTGGCGCACACCGCTGCGCCAGCCAGCGGCGCCGCACGGCGGCGTCGCAGCGGTCGAACTCGGGCCGGGTGTAGCTGAGAACCAGCACACGCTCGCAGACGCGTGCCGCCTGGTCAATCAACCACTCATGGCCCAAGTGCAAGGGCGCGAACTTGCCGACCACCAGGCCGAGCCGATGGCGCCGCATCGCAGTCATGCGGCGGCGGGCCGGGCCGCTCGGTGCGCGCCACGCCAGACCCACCAGCCATGCCAGGCATTGAGCCAGTACAGGGCGTACAGCACGGCGGTGAGATGCAGCCCGCGCGCGGCGAAGAGGGGCACGGACAAGGTATTGACCAGCAGCCATGCCGGCCAGGTGTCGATGCGTCGCTGCATCAGCAGGCATTGCGCGATCACGCTGCCGGCCAACACGGCGGAATCGACGAAGGGCATGAACGCATCGGTGTAGCGATGCAGCAGGCTGCCGTAACCGGCGGTCACCGCGACGGCGGCCAGGCTCATCCACAGCAAGGTGCGCGGTCGTGCGCGGGAGACCGGCCGGGCCGCGCCCGGTCGGTGGCCGTGCGTCCACTGCCACCACCCGATGGCGCTGGTGACGATGAAGAAGCCCTGCAGCGTGGCATCGGCATAGAGCTGGCTGGAAGCGAACACCGCGGCGAAAAGGCCGCAGCCGATGAGGCCGAGCCACCAGGTGTGCACGCTGTTGCGAGCAGCCAGCAGGATCGATGCGGCGGTGACGGCGTTGGCGGCGATCTCGAGGATGGACATCGGGTTCGTTCAAGGCGCGTGCTGTGGCACGTCGCTCGTGTACTGGCGCAGCTTGTCGTCGGCGCTCAGCGGCTCGATGGCGATGGCGGGCAACGGCCCCAAGGGGCGCATCAAGGCCTCCCGCAGGCGTGGTGCCAGCGTCTCGAGCGCGGTGCCGCTGTCCACCCACAGGGTGAGGCTGCCGTCGAGGTGCTGGTGCAGGGCATAGCGCGTCAGGTCAAAGGGCGCGAGCGCGTGCGTCATCTCGATGTTGTTGACCCAGCGGCCGTCGTGGCGCCGCAACCGCACCGGCGCACGGCCCTGCAGGTCGCGCAGCACCGGGCCATTGGGCGTGTCGACGAGGCGCGCGTGATCGCCGGTGCGGTAGCGCAGCAGCGGCAGGCAGACGTTGAAGCCGCCGCTCACCACCAGTTCGCCATGCTGGCCGCGGAGCAGCGGGCGTCCGGCAGCGTCGAGCACTTCGACGTGCAGGCGCGGCTGCAGCAGCAGGAATCCGTCGTGCTCGGGCACGTACGCGCCGATCGGTCCGACCTCGCACATCGAATAGAGGTCGATCACCGGGCAGCCGAAGCGCATCTGCAGCCGGTGGCGCAAGCCCTCGCCCAAGGCCATCGAGGTGCTGAGCAGCGCCCGCGGGCGATGCGCCATCGGCAGCGTTGCCAGCTCGGCCAGCGACACCGGATCGCCCGAGATGAGCTCGGGGACCAGTGCGTCGAGGTAAGCGGCGCGATGCGAGGCATGCCGCCATTCGTGGGGCATGAGATTGATCTTCGCGAGGCCGCAGTGGTTCATCAGCGGATTGACCGACACGTAGGTGAAGCAGCGCGCCTGGAAACCCGCCAGCACGATGCCCACCTGCCCACGCCCGGCCCGCGGCGCGATGCCGAAGTGCGCGAGCGCCCGGCGCTGGTAGGCGAGGTACTCGGCCGCCACCAGCGGATGGGACGGCACCCGCAAGGGCAGACCGGTGCTGCCCGTCGTCGTGAAGCAGATCAGCGCATCGCGATGCAGGCCGTGCGGCACGAAGTCGGCCAGCCGGCCGCTCAGATCGGCACGCTGCATCGGCTCGATCTCGTGCCACGGCGGCGCATGCCGGCTGCTTCGCCGGCGCGCGGGCACCTGCTGCCAGGTGCGTGCGACGAAGCGCTGCAACCAGCGCGGCGGCGCGTCCGCAAGGCACGGCGGAGGCGACCGGCGTACCTGCCACTGTCGCCACCGGGCCACCTGCACCTGCCAGGCGCTGAGCCGGTGGCCGCTGTAGTTGCGGTAGATCGGCGCCTGCGGGTGGCCGTGCATCCAGCGCAGCAGTGCGCGCGCGTGGGCGGGCAGCAGCGGCAGCCGCGTCGGGTCGAAGAGCTCGCGCTCGACGGCCGGCGAAAGCGGCGATGCGGTCTCGATGGAAGCGCCGGGGCTCATGTCATTCGCGCGTGTACTTGTCGGCACCTTCCCGCGCACGTTCGGCGTCGAGGTGTTCCACGAGTTCGCGATCGGGCGGCTCGGGCGGCTGCTCGGGCGCGCACGGCGTTCGCCACTGCCCGTACAGCGACACCAGGCAAGCAAGCGCGCCGGCGACGTACAGCGCGCCGATCAGCGGGCCGGCGCTCCACCACCGGTCCAGCATCCACACCGGCACGGCGCCTGCGCACAGCAGCCACAGCAAGCCCGCTGCGATCCGCAAGCTCGTGGCGCCCAGCGCCATCACCACCGGCCAGACGATGAGGCCGAGCAACCACACACCGATCGGCATCTCGGCATGAGCCGCGATGGCGCGAACGGTGTGAAGAAGGAGTGCGGCGAGCATGAGACCGGCGCCCGCGCTGCCGCAGCGCTCCCAGCGCGGCGCCAGTCCGGGGCGAGCCACGGCCGAGATGCCGGCGATCGCGAGGATGGGGGCGGCGATCCAGGCCAGCAGGAGATGCATGCCGGCGATTCGCTCGAGGGTGCTCAACACGGCCGGCAACCAAGCGGTCGTCAGCCCGAATGCATGCGTGTCCATGGGGTGATCTGTTCATGCCGGTTGGCAGCGGGGCCGCCGAGGGGCAGCGGATTCTCACGCAGCGTGGCGCGCCGGCTCGGCGCCGCGGTCAAATCGACGCGCGCGCGATCATCGCTTCGCGATGTGCTTCGACAGGCTCGCGAGCAACCGCTGCGCATCGATCGGCTTCGTCAGGAAGTCGTTCATCCCGCTCGCCATCGCCTCGTCCCGTTCCGAGATGAGCGCGGCCGCAGTGAGCGCGACGATCGGCAGTGTCTTCGCGTCGTAGCGCTGGCGCAGGGCGCGCGCCGCTTCGTGGCCGCTCATGTGGGGCATCTGCACGTCCATCAGCACGATGTCGAACGGGCGATCGTGCGTGGCGGCGTCGTCGACGATCTGCAGGGCGGCGCGTCCGTCGGTGGCCTGCGACACGACGGCGCCCCACTGTTCGAGCATGGCGGTGGCGATCATCATGTTCACCGGGTTGTCCTCGACCATCAGGATGCGCGCGCCGCTCAGCGCCTCGGTGTCCGGCAGCGGCGCGCCGGCGGGCGTGATCGTCTCGTGGGTGCGGGGCAGCGGCAGGTCGGCCCAGAAGCGGCTGCCTTCGCCCGCGCGGCTGTCGACGCCGACCTTGCCGCCCATCAGCCGCGCGAGTTCGCGGCAGATCGACAGGCCCAGGCCCGTGCCGCCGTAGCGCCGCGTGGTCGAATCATCGGCCTGCGTAAAGGGCATGAACAGGCGCTGTTGCGTGGCTTCGTCGATGCCCGGGCCGGTGTCGCTGACGGCCACGCGCAGCCGTTCGCCGGCATAGGCCGCGTCGATGCGCACGCTGCCTCGCTCGGTGAACTTGAGCGCGTTGGTGATGTAGTTGCTGAGGATCTGCCGCACGCGCAGCGGGTCGCCGCTCACGCAGTTCGGCACGCTGTCGTCGATGCCGAGCTCGAACGCGAGGCCCTTCACTTCAGCGAGGGACAGATAGGCGTGGTGCACGGCCGCGAGCGTGTCGCGCAGATCGAAGGGCACGGCTTCGAGGGTGATCTTGCCGGCCTCGATCTTCGACAGGTCGAGGATGTCGGAAATGATCCCCGAGAGGCTTTGCGCGCTGTCGAAGATCTGCAGCAGGTACTGCCCGCGGCGCTTGTCGTCCAGGCCCGACTGCATCGCCAGCCTTGCCACGCCCAGCAGCCCGTTGAGCGGCGTGCGGATCTCGTGGCTGGTGTTGGCGAGGAATGCGCTCTTGGCGCGGTTGGCGGCTTCGGCAGCGTCGCGCGCCGAGGCCAGCGCCTGCTCGACGCGACGGCGCTCGGTCACGTCTTCGGCGATCCAGATGGTGCCGCCCTGGCTCGGGTCGCGCGGGTCCACCACCTTGGCGAGCAGGCGGCACCAGAAGGTGCTGCCGTCCTTGCGGCGCATCAGGCGCTCGGCCTCCACCGGTTGGCCGGCAGCGAGCAGCGGGCCGGCGATGCGGCCGATCGCACGGTAGTCGTCCTCGCTCGGCCACACCACGGAGTCCGTCTGGCCAGGCAGCTCGCCGGGCTCCCAGCCGAAGATGCGCTCGAAGTGCGGGTTGGTGACGAGAAAGTGCTGCCCGCGCGTGAAGGCAATGCCGATCGACGCCGCCTGCAGGATGGCCTGGTGCTCCAGGCGCGTGCGGTCGATCGCGCCCACATCGCGCGAGACCAGCACGAGGTAGCGCTGCCCGTCGGCCTCGAAGCCGCCGCCGGAGACGATCATCAGCACGTGCTCGCCGTTCTTCTTGCGGAAGGTGACGGGCAGGTGGTGCACGCGGCCGTCGCCGGCCAGCATGTCGAGCAGGCGCTGGCGGTCCTCCGGGTAGACCCAGATGTCGATGTCGGCGCTGGTGCGCCCGATGACCTCGCCCGGGCCATAGCCGAAGAGTCCCCCGAAGGCCTCGTTCACCATCGCGTAGCGCCCGCTCTCCACCTCGGTCAGCGTGATGCAGTCGGGGCTGCTCTCGACCAGGTGCGAGAGCAGGCTGCCGGAGCGGCGCAGCGCGGCGTCGGCGCGGCGCTGTTCGGTTTCGTCGTTGCAGATGGCGAGCGTCGCCGGCCCGCCCGGCGCGTTGACGCGCACCGCCTCCGCCCGCACGAAGCGCGGCTGCCCGGCGCGGGTGACCAGGCGCAGCTCGATCGGGGGCACGCCGGCGCCGATGGGCATGTCTTCGAGCTGCGCGATGCGCGCCTGCACGGCGGCGCGCGAGTGTTCGCCGTCGCTGTGGCTGAGCAGCGAGCGGCCGACCATCGCCTCCAGCGTGTCGTAGCCGAACAGCGCCACGGCCGCGGGGTTGGCGTCGATGAACAGCCCGGCGCGATGCAGCAGCAGCGGCGAGGGCGTGCGCGTGAAGAGCTCGCGGTAGCGGTTTTCGCTCGCGACGATGGAGCGGTGCGCCATCATTTCGGTGGTCACGTCGCGGCCCACGCCCCAGTAGCCGATGAACACGCCGCGTGCGTCGAAGCGCGGCTCGCCGCTCACGCGCCCGTAGCGGCTGCGGCCCTCGGCATCGCGCCGGCGCACCAGCAGGCCGCGGAACGGCCGGTGCGCCTCGAGGTCGCTGCGGTGCGCGTCCATCGTCGCCGCGTCGATGCCGATGCCTTCGATCTCCCACGGCGCGAAGCCGAGCCGGACGTCCTTGGCGATGCCCGAGCCCGGCGTGCTGTGCTCGACGATGTGGGAGAAGCGGAACCGCTCGTCCATCTCCCAGTACCAGTCCGCGGCGATGTGCAGCAGGCTGCGAAAGCGCTGCTCGCGCTCGGAGGCCGCGCGCACGTAGTTGGTGGTGATGCGCGCGATCAGCACGCTGACCACCAGGCTGCAGCCGACCACCATGAGCTGCACCGTGGTGCGCATGCCCAGCGGAATCGATGCGTCCGCCGCGGCGCCCGGCAGCCAGCCCAGGCGTTCGGCCATGTCGAGGCCGAGCACCGAGGCGCCGCAGAACATCGCCATCCAACACCCGGTGCGCAGCCCGGCCGTGACGCTGGCCACGCAGATGATCACGCTGAAGAAGCCGAGCACGGCCGCATGCACGCCCGCGCCAAGCCCCACGCTCACGAGAAGGGTGACGCCCAGGCCCGCCCAGCCGCCGAGTTGCGAGGCGAGGCGCAGGTTGCGCCGGCGCACCACGCGGCTGGCGATGACGAAGGTTGCACTCGCAGCCAGCGCTGCTGCCGTCATCAGCAGGCGCCGCAGCGGATCGACGGCCGTGGGCAGCATGGCGATGAGGAGAGCGCTCGCCAGCGCGACCACCGCACCCGTGCCGAAGAAGTGCCGGTCGATCAGGCGGCTGATCTCGGTGCTCACGTCCGGGTCGGTGCGGGCTTGTTGGCTCTTCATCTGATGTCCGGGAGAGCGGAATGCATGCCAACACGGCACGGCGCGCTTGTGACAATTCGCGCCTCTCCCCCGTCGCTCCCTCAGAACGGCGTAACTGATTTTTTCAGAGTTGCCCCCGCGATTGGGGGGTGTTTGCCGCGGCTGCCGTGACCGTCGTCACAGTGCAGGACGCATCGGCGCGTGTTGCGCCGCTCTAGTCGCGCCGTGCCGCGTTGAGCTGGTCGCGTGTCTCGCGGGCGACGCGCCGTGCCGCGTCGGCGAAATCGGCGCCGGACGAGGCATACAGCACGGCGCGCGAGGAGTTGACGATGGCCGGTGCGTCGGGCCGCCACGCCGCCCGCACGGTCGCCTCGGCATCGCCGCCCTGGGCGCCGACGCCCGGAATCAGCAGCGGCAGGGTCGGCGCCAGTTCACGCACCCGCGCCACTTCGGCCGGGAAGGTGGCGCCCACCACCAGGCCGAGCTGGCCGCCGGCATTCCATTCGGTGGCGGCCAGGCGGGCGATGCGTTCGTAGAGCAGCTCGCCGTCTGCCAGGCGCTGCGCCTGCAGGTCGCAGCCGCCGGGGTTGGAGGTGCGGCACAGCAGGATCGCGCCGCGCCCGGGGTAGCGCAGGTAGGGCGCTATCGAATCGAAGCCCATGAACGGGGAGAGCGTCACCGCGTCGGCGCCGTAGCGCTCGAAGGCCTCGCGCGCGTATTGCTCGGCGGTGCTGCCGATGTCGCCGCGCTTGGCATCCAGGATCACCGGCACCTCGGGCGCCACGCGGCGGATGTGGGCGATGAGTTGTTCGAGCTGCAGTTCGGCGCTGTGCGCGGCGAAGTAGGCGATCTGCGGCTTGAAGGCGATCACCAGGTCCTTGGTCGCATCGACGATGGCGGCGCAGAAGTCGTGGATGCGGCCGGCGTCGCCCTTCCACTCGCCCGGAAACTTCGCGGGGTCCGGGTCGAGCCCGACGCAGAGCATCGAGTCGTTCTGCTTCACGGCGCGAGCGAGCGAGGTGGTGAAACTCATGCGGGCCGCTCCTTGTTCCTTCATGGCCGCGTCAGCCAACGCGTTTCGCGAGCGCGGCGCCGAGGCCCGTATAGCTGCCCGGCGTCATCGCCAGCAGCCGGTCGCGCTCTTCCTGCGGAATCTCCAGCGTGCCGATGAAGGCCTGGATCGCCTCGCGCGTGATCGTCTTGCCGCGCGTCAGCTCCTTGAGCCGTTCGTACGGATTGGGCAACTGGTAGCGGCGCATCACCGTCTGGATCGGCTCGGCCAGCACTTCCCACGCCGCATCCAGGTCGGCCGCCAGCGCTTCGCGGTTCACCTCCAGCTTGCCAAGGCCGCGCAGCAGCGAGTCGTAGCCCAGCACCGCATAGCCGAAGGCCACGCCCATGTTGCGCAGCACCGTGCTGTCGGTCAGGTCGCGCTGCCAGCGCGACAGCGGCAGCTTCTGCGACAGGTGCGTGAGCAGCGCGTTGGCCAGGCCGAAGTTGCCCTCGGCGTTCTCGAAGTCGATCGGGTTCACCTTGTGCGGCATGGTCGACGAGCCGATCTCGCCTTCCTTGGTTCGCTGCTTGAAGTAGCCGAGGCTGATGTAGCCCCAGGCATCGCGCGACCAGTCGATGAGGATGGTGTTGGCGCGCGTCATCGCGTCGAACAACTCGGCCATGTAGTCGTGCGGCTCGATCTGGATGGTGTACGGGTTGAGCGCGAGGCCGAGACGCTCTTCCACCACGCGGCGGCTGAAGCGTTCCCAGTCGTGGTCCGGGTAGGCGGCGAGGTGCGCGTTGTAGTTGCCCACCGCGCCGTTCATCTTGGCGAGCAGCTTCACGTCGGCAATGCGCGTGCGGGCGTGGGTCAGGCGCGCCACCACGTTGGCGATCTCCTTGCCCACCGTGGTCGGGCTCGCCGTCTGGCCATGCGTGCGGCTGAGCATCGGCACCTCGGCCAGCTCGTGCGCGAGACGGGTGAGCGCCTGCGTGATGCGGTCGAGCGAAGGCAGCAGCACGTCCGCGCGCGCGGCCTTGAGCATCAGCGCATGGCTGGTGTTGTTGATGTCTTCGCTCGTGCAGGCGAAGTGGATGAACTCGCCGGCGGTGCGCAGCTCGGCCTGGGTCTCGAGCCGGCTCTTGAGCCAGTACTCGACCGCCTTCACGTCGTGGTTGGTCGTGCGCTCGATGTCCTTGATGGCTTGCGCGTCGGCTTCCGAGAAGCGCGTCACCAGCCCGCGCAGCAGCCCGCGCGAGGCTTCCGACAGCGGCTTGAACTCGGCGAAGCCCGCATCCGACAACGCGATGAACCACTCCACCTCGACCTGAACGCGGCGGTGCATCAGGCCGAATTCGCTCAGCAGTGCGCGCAGCGGCGCGACCTTGGCGGCATAACGGCCGTCCAGCGGCGACAGGGCGGTGAGGGCGGAGAGGTTCATGGCGAGAGCCCGCAAAGGGCGTCGGGTGGGTACGGCAAAAGCGCTCGATTTTAGGTGGCCGCCGACACAATGCCGCCGATGAGCACTGCACCCGTACCGCACCGGCACGACCTCTCGCCCTGGCAGCACAGCCACGTCTTCGACAGCGGCAACCGCCGCGGCGAAGCCCGCACGCGCGCCGTGCTGATCATCACCCTCGTCGTCATGGTGGCCGAGATCGCCGCCGGCTGGTGGACGGGCTCGATGGCGCTGCTGGCCGACGGCTGGCACATGGGCACGCATGCGCTCGCACTCGGCGTCGCCGCGCTCGCGTACGCCTTCGCACGGCGGCATGCGGGTGACAGCCGCTATGCCTTCGGCACCTGGAAGGTCGAGGTGCTGGGCAGCTTCGCGAGCGCGCTGGTGCTGGGGCTGGTGGCGCTGAGCATCCTTGCCGAATCGGTGCTGCGGCTGTGGGAGCGCGATCCCATCGACGCGCGGTCTGCCTTGGCCGTGGCGCTGCTGGGGCTGGCCGTGAACGTGGTGTCGGCGTGGCTGCTGCACGGCGCCGACGGGCATGGACACCACCACCATGGGCATGACCACGATGCACATCACGACCATGCGCACGACGAAGTGCATCACCACGACGAACCGCATGGCGGCCACGACATGAACCTGCGCGCGGCCTACGTGCACGTGCTCACCGACGCACTCACCTCGGTGCTGGCCATCGGGGCGTTGGCCGGCGCGCTGTGGCTCGGCTGGACCTGGCTCGATCCGGCGGTGGGCGTGCTCGGCGCGGTGGTGATCGGCGTGTGGGCCGTCGGCCTGATGCGCGAATCCGCCGCCGTGCTGCTCGACCGCGAGATGGACCACCCGCTGGCCGAACGCATCCGCCGCGACCTCGAAGCCGATGGCGACGCCACCGTGGCCGATCTGCACGTCTGGCGCGTGGGCCGCGACCAGTTCGCCGCCATCGTCTGCGTCGTGGCCGACGCGCCGCTGCCGCCGGCCGCCTACCGCGAGCGGCTGGCGGCGCACGCGCAAATCGCGCATGTGTCGATCGAGGTCAATCGTTGTCCGATGGCGCCTTGAGCGCGGCGCCGGTCGCTGCGGTCCACCGCGCTCATCGGACTGGCCGCGCGACGAAGGCGAACTTGTCGTCCGCGGAGAAGCCGCAGGACCGATAGAAGCCGTGCGTGCTCTCGCGCTCCGAGCCGGTCTGCAGCATGCCCTTGTAGCAGCCGGCCTGCCATGCGCGGGTCAGCGCGAAGGCGACGATCGCCTGGCCGATTCCCTGGCCGCGAATCCGCTGGTCGACGACGACGTTCTCCAGGACGCCATAAGGCGAGGCTGCGCGGCTCAGATTCGCGATGATGTTGAGATAGCAGGTGCCGATCACGGCATCCCCCGCCTGGGCGACGATCAACTCGAGGTGCGGCTGCGACAGGATGTGCTCGAACACCGTACGCGACCGCTCGCGGGGTGTGGCGCCGTCGTCCGGATGCAACTGCGCGTAGAGCGCCAACACGGCGTCGAGGTCACCGGGCCGTGCAAGGCGAACCTGTAGGTCCATGGACCTCAACCTTCGTTCAATGCGGCGAGCTGCCCCGGCGTTCCCACGTTCTCCCACTCGCCGCGATACACCTCGGCGGTGATGCGGCGCTCACGCATGCCGGCGTACAGCAGCGGGCCGAGCGCCGCCTTGGTGCCGGCGGCGATGCCGTCCACCAGTCCCGCTCGGCAGAGCGCGAAGTTGGCGTAGGTCCAGCGCCGGCCGTCCGGGCCCGCCGCATCGGCGAGGCCGAAGCCCACGCCGTCGATGCCGAAGTCGCCTTGTGGATGAAACGGCGGGTTCGCGACCAGCCACAGGTGCGCAAGCCGATCGCTCGCCTCAAAGCGCCGTGCCGCTTCGGCATCGAAGCGAAAGCCCGGCGCGAAGATGTCGGCGGAGACGACCCAGAAGCAATCGCTGCCGTCATCGGTCAGCCACGGCAGGGCCTTGGCGATGCCGCCGGCCGTCTCCAGCGCGCCGCCGTGGTCGCGGCCTTCCATCGAGTAGCGGATGGACAGGCCGAAGCGCGACCCGTCGCCGATCGCGTCGACGATGCGCTCCTCCAGCCACGCCGTGTTGATCACCACCTCGCGCACGCCGCCCTGCGCCAGTGCTTCGAGATGCCATTCGATCAGCGGCTTGCCGCGCACCGTCAGCAGCGGCTTGGGCGTGTGATCGGTCAGCGGCCGCATGCGTTCGCCGCGGCCGGCGGCCAGCACGATGGCTTTCATGCGGCAGGCTCCGAAACGGCGGTGCCGCGGCGCAGCGCATGGCGCTCGATCCGCCGCGGCGCGAAGGCGTCGATCAGCGCGGCGAGCAGCGTCTCGGCGCGCGCCGAGTTGTCGCCGCCGAAATTGCACACGTACACATCGAGCGTCACGGCATTCATCTCCGGCCAGGTGTGCACCGCCACATGCGATTCGGCCAGCAGCACCACGCCGGTCACGCCGCCCGGCGGCGGAAAGCGGTGAAAGAACTCGCCGACCGCGCCCAGGCCCGCTGCACGAACGGCACAGAGGCACACATCGCGCAAGGCCGCCGGCTCGGTCATCGCCAACTGCCGTGAAGCGCAGCCGCGCAGGTCGGCGGTGAGGTGCAGGCCATCCATCGCGCCGGATTATCGAATGGGTCAAAGCCGCGTCGCCGGCCCGCGGCAGGGCCGCCTCTAAAATCCGGGTTCCCCCTAAGACCCCCAAGACCCCGTCGGGACACCCATGGCCGCCACTGCATCGCCCTCCACTTCCACCCTGATGGCCAACGCCATCCGAGCCCTGGCGATGGACGCCGTGCAGCAGGCCAATTCCGGCCACCCCGGCGCGCCGATGGGCATGGCCGACATGGCCGTGGCGCTGTGGAGCCGGCACCTGAAGCACAACCCGGCGAACCCGCAATGGTTCGACCGCGACCGCTTCGTGATGAGCAACGGCCACGGCTCGATGCTGATCTACGCGCTGCTGCATCTCACCGGCTACGACCTGCCGATGAGCGAGCTGCGCAACTTCCGCCAGATGCACAGCAAGACGCCGGGGCACCCGGAAGTCGGCGTCACGCCCGGCGTGGAAACCACCACCGGCCCGCTCGGCCAGGGCCTGACGAATGCGGTGGGCTTTGCGCTCGCCGAGAAGCTGCTGGCGCACGAGTTCAACCGCGAAGATCACCGCGTCGTCGATCACCACACCTATGTGACCTTGGGCGACGGCTGCCTGATGGAAGGCATCAGCCACGAAGCCTGCGCGCTGGCCGGCGCCTGGAAGCTTTCCAAGCTGATCGCGCTGTACGACGACAACGGCATCTCCATCGATGGCCCGGTCGCGCCCTGGTTCATCGACGACACGCCCAAGCGTTTCGAGGCCTACGGCTGGAACGTGATCCGCGATGTCGACGGCCACGATGTCGACGCGGTGGATGCCGCCATTGCGCAGGCCAAGCAGTCCGACCGGCCCACGATCGTTTGCTGCAAGACCGCCATCGGCAAGGGCTCGCCCAACCGCGCCGGCACCGCCAAGGCGCACGGCGAGGCGCTCGGTGCCGAGGAAATCGCCCTCACGCGCGATGCGCTCGGCTGGGTGCACGAGCCCTTCGTCATTCCCGAAGCGGCCTATGAAGCCTGGGACGCACGCCAGCGCGGGCTCGATGCCGAGACCGACTGGGTCGACCGCTTCGAGGCCTATGCCGACGCCCACCCCGCGCTCGCGCTCGAACTCGTGCGCCGCATGCGCGGCGAACTGCCGAAGAACTTCGCGCAGGTGGCGGTGGACGCCGTGGTCGCCGCCCACACCAAGGGCGAGACGGTGGCGAGCCGCAAGGCCAGCCAGCTCGCGCTCGAAGCCTTCACCAAGCAACTGCCCGAACTGATAGGCGGCAGCGCCGACCTGACCGGTTCCAACCTCACCAACACCAGCTCGACCCCCGCGCTGCGCCTCACCGACGACGGCAGCTTCAACGGCGGGCGCCACATCAACTTCGGCGTGCGCGAGTTCGGCATGGCGGCCATCATGAACGGCGTGGCGCTGCACGGCGGCTTCATTCCCTACGGCGGCACCTTCCTCACCTTCAGCGACTACAGCCGCAACGCCATCCGCATGGCGGCGCTGATGAAGCAGCGCGTGATCCACGTCTTCACGCACGACAGCATTGGCTTGGGCGAAGACGGCCCGACGCACCAGTCGATCGAACACGCCGCCTCGCTGCGGCTGATTCCCGGCCTCGATGTCTGGCGGCCGGCCGACACCGCGGAAACGGTGGTCGCCTGGGCCTGTGCGATTCACAACCAGCATCGCCCGAGCGCGCTGCTGCTGTCGCGCCAGAACCTGCCGTATGCGCCCAAGAGCGGGCTCGAAGACATCTCCAAGGGCGCCTACGTGCTGGCCGAGCCGGCCGAGGTGGGTCTCGCAAAGAAGGCGCAGGCGGTGATCATCGCCACCGGCTCCGAGGTGCAACTGGCGCTGCATGCGCAGCAGCAGCTCGCCGTGGGCGGCATCGCGGTGCGTGTGGTGTCGATGCCGTCGAACACGGTGTTCGATCGCCAGCCGGTGGCCTACAAGAACGCGGTGCTGCCGCAAGGCCTGCCGCGCATCGCGGTGGAAGCCGGCGTCACGGACGGCTGGTGGAAATACGGCTGCGCGGCGGTGGTCGGCATCGACACCTACGGCGAATCGGCGCCGGCCAATGTGCTGTTCAAGCACTTCGGCTTCACGTTCGAGAACGTGGTCGACACCGTGAAGGCCGTGCTCGGCAGGAAATAGGACAACGTCGACGGGAGCCGCCAAGGCTCCCGTTGCGCTTTTCGACTCGCGAACTTTTTGTCTACCGAAGGAGAGTGATCATGACCGTGAAGATTGGCATCAATGGATTCGGGCGCATCGGGCGCATGGTGTTCCGCGCCGCCGTGCAGAACTTCCAGGACATCGAGATCGTCGGCATCAACGACCTGCTGGAGCCTGACTACCTCGCCTACATGCTGCAGTACGACTCGGTGCACGGCCGCTTCAAGGGCGAGGTGGCGGTGGACGGCAACACGCTGATCGTCAACGGCAAGAAGATTCGCCTCACCGCCGTGAAGGACCCGGCCGAGCTGAAGTGGGGCGAGGTCGGAGCCGACATCGTGGTGGAGTCCACGGGCCTGTTCCTCACCAAGGAAACCGCGCAGAAGCACATCGCCGCGGGCGCCAAGAAGGTCATCATGTCCGCGCCGTCGAAGGACGACACGCCGATGTTCGTCTACGGCGTGAACGACAAGACTTACAAGGGCGAGGCCATCATCTCCAACGCCTCGTGCACGACCAACTGCCTGGCGCCCCTGGCCAAGGTGCTCAACGACAAGTGGGGCATCAAGCGCGGCCTGATGACCACCGTGCACGCCGCCACGGCGACGCAGAAGACGGTGGACGGCCCGAGCAACAAGGACTGGCGCGGCGGCCGCGGCATCCTGGAGAACATCATTCCGTCGAGCACGGGTGCGGCCAAGGCGGTCGGCGTGGTCATCCCCGAGCTGAACAAGAAGCTCACCGGCATGTCCTTCCGCGTGCCGACCTCCGACGTGTCGGTGGTCGACCTGACGGTGGAGCTGAACAAGGAAGCCAGCTACAAGGACATCTGCGCCGAGTTCAAGGCGCAGTCCGAAAAGGATGTGACACAAGGCGGGCTGAAGGGTGTGCTCGGCTACACCGAAGACAAGGTCGTCGCCACCGACTTCCGCGGCGATGCGCGCACCTCGATCTTCGACGCCGATGCCGGCATCGCGCTCGACAGTACCTTCGTCAAGCTCGTCGCCTGGTACGACAACGAATGGGGTTACTCCAACAAGGTGCTGGAGATGGCGCGCGTGATTTCCAAATGAGCGCCAAGTGATGAGGGCGGCCCGTCCGCACACCGAACAAGAGCCCCGCCCGGGGCTCTTTTCGTTTCTGGACCGCGCCATTGCCGCCAACATGTTCTTACCGGCGCAGCGCCCGGGTACGGCGGTTGCCGGACGGGGGCGAACCTACACTTCTCCGATGCCCTGCCACCCCGCCCCGGCCCTGCTGCTCGCCGCTCTGGCGCTCGGCGCCTGCGCCACTGAAACGCCGCACGAGCGGCGCGTGTTGGTGAAGCTGGCGGCGGGCCATGACGCGCTGCCGGCCGAGATCATCGCCCGCGAAGCGGCGCATGCGGCGCAACTGCCGGTGCGGCACGCCGCCGCATCGGGCGGCGGCTGGCATGCGCTCGCGATCACCTGCCCGAGCGCCGCGCTGTGCGATGCCGCCGTGGCCCGCCTGCGCGCGAACGCGGCCTACACCGCCGTCGAGCGCGACGAACGCCGGGTCGCGCCCGACCCTTCTTCTCGCGGCGCCGCCCGCCAGCCCTGAAAGACCGACGATGCGCCGAACGTTCCTGACCTTCGCCTGGGCCTGCACGCTGCTCGCCGGCATCGCCTGGGAGACGCCGGTGCTGGCGCAAGCGCCCGCCGAAACCGCGCGTGTCATCGTCAAGTTCAAGGCCGACTCGCCCGCGCTGCGCCGGCAGATCCTCGCCGCCGGCGAACGGCGCGAGGCCCGGGCCGAAGCACTCGGCACACGCCTGGGTCTCGCGCTGCGCAGCGGCCATGCGCTGGCCGAACGCACGCAGGTCATGACGGCCGCCGGCATCGGCTCGCAGGCGCTGGCCGAGCGGCTGCAGCGCGAGGCGGACGTCGAGTACGCCGTCGTCGATCACCGCCGCCGCGCGTTCGCCGCGCCCAACGACCCGCACTACGAGGACGGGCCGGCGTCTGGCATCGGCGCCCCCGCAGTCGGCCAATGGTACCTGCGCGCCCACGATGCCACGCTGCGCTCGGCCATCGGCATCGAGGCCGCGTGGGACGTGACGCCAGGCGCCCCGTCCGTCGTCGTGGCCGTGCTCGACACGGGCGTGCGGTTCGACCACGCCGACCTACAACCCGTGGCGAACGGCGGCAACCTGCTGGCCGGCTACGACTTCGTCAGCAACGACTTCATCGCCAACGACGGCCAGCCCGGCCGCGACGCGGATGCGTCCGACCCGGGCGACATCGTCACCAGCGCCGCCATCGCCGACCCGTCCAACACGATCGGCTGCGGCCCGGGCGAGGTCACGACGCGCAGCTCGTGGCACGGCACCGAGACCGCCGGCCTCATCGGCGCGACCACGAACAACGGCATCGGCATCGCCGGCGTCGGGCGCAACGTGCGCGTGCTGCCGCTGCGCGTGCTCGGGCGCTGCGGCGGCTACGACTCCGACATCATTGCCGCCATGCGCTGGGCCGTCGGCCTCGAGGTGCCGGGCGTGCCAGCCAATCCGAACCCGGCCCGGGTGGTCAATCTCAGTCTCGGCGGCACCGGCGATTGCACCGCCACTTACACCGATGCGGTCGAGGCCCTCAACGCCGTCGGCGCGGTCGTCGTGGCCTCGGCGGGCAACAGCACTGGCCATGCGGTGAGCGTGCCCGCCAACTGCCCGGGCGTGATCGGCGTGGCGGGCCTGCGGCATGCGGGCACCAAGGTCGGCTTCTCCGACCTCGGGCCGGAAATCAGCGTCGCGGCGCCTGGTGGCAACTGCGTGAATCTTGATCCCAGCGCGCCCTGCCTCTACCCCATTGCCACCACCACCAACGCCGGCATCACGACGCCAGTGGCGGGCAGCTCGATCTACAGCGATAGCTTCAATGCGTCGTTCGGCACCAGCTTCTCGGCGCCGCTGGTGTCCGGGGTCGCGGGCTTGATGCTGTCGGCCAACCCGGCGCTCACGGCGACCGAGCTGCGTGCGGCGCTTCAATCGTCGGCGCGGGCGTTTCCCACGACCGGCGCTGAAGTTCCCGGAGAAACCGTGCCCCAGTGCACCGTGCCCGACCCCGACAACCCGGTCGATCAGCTGCAGTGCTACTGCACGACCGCGACCTGCGGCGCCGGCATGCTGGATGCGGGCGGCGCGACGCAGGCGGCGCTCGCCGTGCCCGACCCGAGCGTGCTGCCGCAAATCAGTGTGTCGCCTGCCGAGCCCCAGCCCGGCGAGGCGCTCAGCCTGAGCGCTCAGGCCACCGTGGTGCCGGCGGGGCGCACCGTCATGTCGTACCAGTGGAGCGTCGTCGATGACGGCTCGATCGTGAGCGGCTTCGAGTCGTCGGCCGACGCGAGCACGGTCACGCTGACGCCGAGTGCCGGCGGACCTTTCAACGTGAGGCTCAGCGTGACCGACGACTTGGGGCGCACGACCAGCGCGATCCACTCGGTTCAGGTCGCCGGGCCGCCGCCCGAAGCACCGCCTGAAGACTCCGGCGGCGGCGCACTGGGCGGTGTCTGGCTGCTGGGTCTGGCGGCGGCGGTGGCCGCGCTTCGCCGAACGGCGCCGCGCGGCTGATCCGGGCGTCAGCCCGCGGGGCAGGCGCCGAAGCCGCGCCCCAGGGCGTCCAGCCGCAGGGCCGACAGCCGGGCGGCGGTGGCCGCGTCCGCACGCGGCACGCGCAGCCGGTGCAGCGTCGACGGCGCGCGCAGCTCGACCACGCGCGCATCGCTGACGCCGCGCAGCGTGAACTGCGCCAGCGCCGATTCCGCCTCTACGCGGTCGTCGAAGCGGCCGATCGACAGGCCCGGCTCCAGCTCGCTCGCGCCCGTCACCGTCTCGTAGGGAATGCGGATGCGCTCGAGCTCGGCCTGCTTCGCCGCCAGCGCCGCGCGGCTGGGCATGCGCCCGAGATAGACCAGCCAGACGCCGGGGCGCTCGCTGCGCAGCGTGGAGAAGGCGAGGCCCGGCACCGCGTTCGCCATCGCCGCTTCGGCCAGCGGCAACTGTGCCGGCGTGAAGGGGCCGGCTTCGAGGCACGAGAACCCGGGCTCGGCGGGCAGCGCCGCCACCGGCGTGCTGCCTTGCGGCGCGAGGATGCGCACCGTCTCGGGCCGCACCTGCCGCGCGAAGCGTTCGGGCTCGCGGTCGCCGCTCGGGCTCACGCCCACCACCGGGTCAAGCCAGCCCTGGGTCCAGGAGTAGAAGCCGAGGTTCGCCAGCAGCAGCACCAGGACCAGGAAGCGCAGCATCAGGCGTCCTGCGCCGGCACGGGACGCACGCTGACTTCGCCGCTGGCGAGCGGCTTGACCGTGCCGTCGGGCGTGCGCACGAGCAGTGCGCCGTCGTCGCCCACGCCCAGCGCCACGCCTTCGGGCAGGCCGGGCAGGGTGGTGCGCACCGGCCGGCCGCGCAGCAGGTCGCGCGCGGCGAAGCGTTCGCTGAAGCCGGCAAAGCCTTCCCGCTCGAAACGCTGCAGCGCTTCCACCAGCGGACGGGCAATGCGCGCCAGCACGGCGGGGGCGGTCAGATCGTCGTCCAGTTCCTGCAGGCTCGCGAAGCCGGTGGTGGCGTCGCTGACCGAGAGCGGCAGCACGTTCAGGCCGATGCCCACGATCGCCAGGCGCCGCGGCCCGGCGGGCACGGTCTCGATGAGGATGCCGCCGAGCTTGCGGCCGAGGCCGTCATCGCTATCGGTGAGCCACAGGTCGTTGGGCCACTTGAGGCCGATGCGCGTCGCGCCCGCCGCCGGCGATTCCAGCGCATCGGCAATCGCCACGCCGACGGCCAGCGACAAGCCCGACCAGTCCTGCGGCGCCAGCGGCAGCGCAAGCGAGAAGGTGAGCGAGGCGCCCGGCGCCGCCTGCCAGGTGCGGCCCGCGCGGCCGCGGCCGGCGGTCTGGTGCTCGGCCACCAACAGGCAGGGCTGGAAGTCGGCCGAGCGTCGGCCGAAGGCGGTGCTCTCCACGCTGCGGCGAACCAGCGCGGCTTCGTCGTCGACGGCGGCGGCCGCGGTTGCCAGCCGCGCGCGCTCTTGCAGCGCGGTGTTGGTGGAGGGAATGCGCGCCACGACCTCGATGCTCAGGCCCGGCAGCAGCGGCTCGAGCTGTTCCCACAGGGCTTCGGCGCCCCATTGCAGCGATTGCGGCGATTCGGTGCTCACGGTCGGTGTCTCGCGTTCGGCCCCGCAGCGGGGCCGTGTGGCTCAGGTCTTGGGAGACAGCATCGTGCCACGGCACTTCTTCGCGCCGCAACGACATTCGTACTGCTTCTTGAGCTTGCGCGTGTAACGCTCGTCGATCACGAGGCCGTAGTCATAGAACAGCTCCTCGCCCGGCTCGAGCTTGCGACGCGCCTTGATGAACACGCGGCCCTCGTCGTTCTCGTCGGCCACGCAGTTCGGGTCGCAGGAGTGGTTGATCCAGCGCGAGGCGTTGCCGCCGTACAGGGCGTCCAGCACATGGTCGTCGCCGACGGAGAAATAGAAGGTGTGGTGCGGATCGCTCGGGTCGTGCGGATGGCGGCGCAGCGCCTCGGGCCAGTCGATGCGCTCGCCCGTGTATTCGATGATCGTCTCGCCCTTGGCGATCGGCAGTACGGCGAACACGCCCTTGCCGTGAACGCCCGAGCGCCGCACCTGGATGCGCCGGCCGGCGGCCTTCTCCGTCTTCTTCTCTGCCTTCTTGGCCGCTTGTTTGGCAGATTTCTTTTCGACCTTCTTCGCCTCTTCCTCTGCCTGCTTCGCCGCCTTGTCGGCGGCCTTGCGCAGCGCCTTCTCGGTCTTCCTGTCGCCCGTTCCGGCGGTTCCTTCTTCGGCCTGCTCGGCGTCGGTCGTCCGGGTCTTGGCCCCGTCGGATTGCTTCATCGGGTTCTTTGGGTACATTGAATTGGTGGGCGCGCGCGCGTGTATGCGCGCGAGGAGCCCGGATTGTATTGACGCATCAACGCCGCCTCACGAAGGCGTGCGACACGAGGACCCATGACGAAGACACTGATCATTGCCGAGAAGCCGAGCGTGGCGCAGGACATCGTTCGCGCGCTCACGCCTGTTGCGGGCAAGTTCGACAAGGAGGCCGAGTACTTCGAGAACGAGCGCTACATCGTCACCTCGGCCGTCGGCCACCTGGTGGAGATCAAGGCGCCCGAGGAATTCGACGTGAAGCGCGGCAAGTGGAGCTTCAACAACCTGCCGGTGATTCCGCCGCACTTCGACCTCGCGCCCATCGACAAGGCCAAGACGCGGCTCAACGCCGTGGTCAAGCTCGTCAAGCGCAAGGACGTCTCCGCGCTCATCAACGCCTGCGACGCGGGCCGCGAGGGTGAGCTGATCTTTCGCCTGATCGTGCAGTACGCCGCCGGCGGCAAGAAGCCGATCGACAAGCCGATCGAGCGCCTGTGGCTGCAGAGCATGACGCCGCAGGCCATCCGCGACGGCTTCGAGCAGTTGCGCACCGAGGAGCAACTGCGCGGCCTGAGTGACGCCGCTCGCAGCCGCAGCGAGGCCGACTGGCTGGTGGGCATCAACGGCACGCGCGCGATGACGGCCTTCAATTCGCGCGACGGCGGGTTCTTTCTCACGACGGTGGGCCGGGTGCAGACGCCCACGTTGTCCATCGTGGTCGAGCGCGAGGAGAAGATCCGCAAGCACGTCTCGCGCCCCTACTGGGAAATCAAGGCCACCTTCGAGGCCCAGGCCGGGCAGTACGAGGGCAAGTGGTTCGACCCGAAGTGGAAGAAGAACCCGGACGATGCCGAGCTGCGCGCCGACCGCGTGTGGAGCGAGGCCGATGCGCAGGCCATTGCGCAGGCCTGCCGGGCGCAGCCGGCGAGCGTGACCGAAGAGGCCAAGCCGAGCACGCAGAGCGCGCCCGGCCTGTACGACCTGACGACGCTGCAGCGCGAAGCCAACTCGCGCTTCGGCTTCTCGGCCAAGACCACGCTGTCGATCGCGCAGGCGCTGTACGAGAAGCACAAGGTGCTCACCTATCCGCGTACCGACAGCAAGCACCTGCCCGAAGACTATGTGGCGGTGGCGAAGAACACGCTGCAGATGATCGCGACGGAAGACATGCCCGGGCCGCTGCGGGCCTTGTCAATGCACGCGAAGAAGGCGTTGGCCGAGGGCTACGTGAAGCCCAACAAGCGCATCTTCGACAACGCCAAGGTGTCGGACCACTTCGCCATCATCCCGACCCTGCAGGCGCCCAAGAGCCTCTCCGAGATCGAGGCCAAGCTCTACGACATGGTGGTCAAGCGCTTCCTGGCGGTGTTCTATCCGTCGGCGGAGTTCATGGTCACCACGCGCATCTCCACCGTCGAGGCGGCCGGCGCCAAGCACAGCTTCCAGACCAACGGCAAGGTGATGGTCAAGCCCGGCTGGCTGGCGGTCTACGGCCGCGAGGCGCAGGAGGACGATGCCAACCTCGTGCCCGTCGGCAAAGGCGAGATCGTGCGCACGGAAAGCGTGGACGCGAACGCGCTGAGAACGAAGCCGCCGGCGCGCTACAGCGAGGCCACGCTGCTGTCCGCCATGGAAGGTGCGGGCAAGCTCATCGACGACGACGAACTGCGCGAGGCGATGCAGGAGAAGGGCCTCGGCACGCCGGCCACCCGCGCGGCCATCATCGAAGGCCTGATCGCCGAGAAGTACATGCTGCGCGAAGGCCGCGAGCTGATGCCCACCGCCAAGGCCTTCCAGCTGATGACGCTGCTGCGCGGCCTGCAGGTGGAGGAACTCACCAAGCCCGAACTCACCGGCAACTGGGAATACCAGTTGTCGGAGATGGAGAAGGGCAAGCTCTCTCGCGAGACCTTCATGGACGAGATCGCGGCGATGACACAGCGCATCGTCGCCAAGGCCAAGGAATACGACCGCGACACGATTCCCGGTGACTACGCCACGCTCAAGACGCCGTGCCCCAACTGTGGCGGCGTGGTCAAGGAGAACTACCGCCGCTTCACCTGCGTGGGCAAAGTCATTGACAGCCCCTCGCCCGCGGGTACACGGGCGATCCCCCGAGGGGATCAAGCCGCCCTTGGGAGCGGCCCGGCGGGCGGCCTGCGCGACAACGGCGAAGGCTGCGGTTTCTCGATCAGCAAGATTCCCGGATCGCGCAGCTTCGAGCTGGATGAAGTGGAACGCTTTCTCGCCGACAAGAAGATCGGCCCACTGGAGGGCTTCCGCTCCAAGGCGGGCTGGCCGTTCACCGCCGAACTCAAGCTCAGCTACGACGAGGAGATCAAGAACTGGAAGCTCGAGTTCGACTTCGGCGAAGACGCGAAGAAGGAAGGCGAATCCGGCGAGCCGGTCGACTTCAGCGCCCAGCAGTCCTTCGGCGCCTGCCCCAAGTGCCAGGGCCGCGTGTTCGAGCTCGGTACCAGCTACGTGTGCGAGCACGCCGTCGGTGCGCACGTCACCTGCGACTTCAAGAGCGGCAAGATCATCCTGCAGCAGCCGGTGAGCGGCGAACAGATGACCCGGCTGCTGCAGACCGGCAAGACCGACCTGCTCGACGGCTTCGTCTCGAACAAGACGCGGCGCAAGTTCAAGGCCTTTCTCGCCTACGACAAGAAGGAAGGCAAGGTGATGTTCGAGTTCGAGCCGCGGGCGGCCAAGAAGGTGCCGGCGAAGAAGGCGGCCGCGAAGAAGGCCCCGGCCTAGTCCGCTGAACCATTGAAATGCCACCCGAGGACAGCGGGGGTGCGATTTCAGTGGTTCAGTGGACTATCCCAGCCGCCGGTGCGTGAGCGCCGGCAACTGCGTGCGCACGGCGGCGATGCGGGCCGGGTCGATCTCGGCCGTCACCACGCCCTCGCCCTCGTCGCGCACGGCCAGCACCTCGCCCCACGGGTCGACGATCAGGCTGTGGCCCCAGGTGCGGCGGCCGTTCTCGTGCCGCCCGCCCTGCGCGGGCGCGATCACGTAGCACTGGTTCTCCACCGCCCGCGCGCGCAGCAACAGCTCCCAGTGCGCCTGGCCCGTCGGGTAGGTGAAGGCCGAGGGCACGGCGATCAGGTCGCAGGTGCCGAGTGCGCGGTAGAGCTCGGGAAAGCGAAGGTCGTAGCACACGCTCAGGCCCACGCGCACGCCGCGCGCCTCGAAGGCGACCGGCTGCTCGCCCGCCTGCAGCACGCGGCCCTCGTCGTAGCGCTCGCTGCCGTTGTCGTAGCGGAAGAGGTGCATCTTGTCGTAGCGCGCCGAGAGCGTGCCGTCGGGCGCGTACACGCAGCTCGCGTTGAACACGCGCTCGGGCGGCGGCTGCGCGCCGGTGGCCAGGCCGTCGGCGCGCAGCGGCAGTGTGCCGCCGATGAGCCACACGCCATTCGCCCGCGCGGCCTCGGCCAGCATGCGCTGGATCGGCCCGTCGCCCGGCGCCTCGGCCACGGCGAGCTTGTCGCGGTCGGCGCGGCCCATGAGGCAGAAGTACTCGGGCAGGGCGACGAGTTCGGCGCCGATGGCCGCGGCCTGGGCGACCAGCCGACGGGCCGCGTCGAGGTTGCGGTCGATGTCGGGCGTCGAGACCATCTGCAAGGCGGCGATCTTCATCGGCGTGTTCCTTCGGTGGGCGCGGAAGCGGGAGAGGAAACGGAAGAAGAGGCGGGAGAAGCAGCGGGTGGCGCGGCGGCGGGCGGCGATGCCGCCGCGGCGGAAGGTTCGGGCCTGCGGTCCACGCGCTCGACCTTGGGCTCATCCCACGACCCCGTGATGCGGAACTCGCGCGTGCCGGCCTCGATCATCGGCTTGCGCAAAAGCGCTTGCGCGAGAAAGGTCGCAAGGCCCACGGCCGGATTGATGACGGCATACGCCAGCGAGGCCGTGCCGGCGTTGATCTCGGGCACGACGATGACGCGCAGGTTCTGCGTCTCGCGCGCGATGTCGGCGCTGCCCTCCATCAGCACCGCGGCCTGCACGCCGCGCATGCGCAGGTTGTTGGTGCTGGCGACGCCCTGCTCGATGGTCGCGTCGCCGGTCACGTTGTCGAAGGCAAAACCTTCCTGGAACACATCGCGGAAGTCGAGCGCCAGCCGCCGCGGCAGGGACTGCAGGCTGAGCACGCTCAGCAGCCGCGCTGCCCCGGGCTCGGCCTTGAGGAACTGGCCGGAATCGATGGCGAGGTGCATCCGGCCGGCCAGGCTCGGATAGTCGATGGACAGCGGCGAGCCGAGCCACGACACCTCGCCCGACATCTTTCCCTTGCCGCCGCGCAGCGTGCCGCCGCTGCCCAGGCGTTCGAGCAGCCGGCCGCTGTCGAGCATCTCGAGCTCGAACTCCATGCTCATGCGCCGTCGCGGGACCGCGGCGCCCGTCGTTGGCGGGCCGGCCTCCCAGCCGCCGGTGGCCACGAGTCGCGCCTCGGCGGTGGTCATGACGAGCCGGTTCAGCCGCCACTCGGGGCGGCCCTCGCGGCGCCCGCGGTTCACCGCATCGATCTCCACCCGCCCGAGCGACCTGCCGCGCAACTGGAAGTCGTCGACGACGATGTCCAGCGCCGGCACCGTGGCGGGTTGTTCGTCGAGCAGGCTGCCGACCACGTCGTTCTCCGACTCGGGCAAGGACAGCCGCGACAGCCGCGCGTACAGCCGCCCGGCGGCGGTGCTGCCGCGCGGCGGCCGGTACTCCATGTAGCCGTTCAGTTGCTGGGCATCGAGGTTCACCCGCCACACACGATCCTGCTGCGACACGCCGGCCACCACGCGGTACAGATGGCGCGAGTCGATCGTGAGGTCCTGCACGCGCAGTGCGATCCGGTTGGGCAGGTAGGCATCGGCGCCCTCGGTGCCGCCGGACGAGGCGGGCGCCGCATCGCCCGGCCGGGCTTCGGCCGCCGGCAGCCAGCGGCCGAGCGCCGTCTGCCAGGCGTCGGCATCGAGCGCGGCAAGGGTGACGTGCGCCGCCACGCCCTCGACCGGCGGGGGCGGCGCTTCCATCACGCCGACGGCGCCGCGCAGCACGCGCGCCGTGTCGCCGTCCAGGGCGCGCAGGTACTCGGCCTGCAGCAGCGGACCGAGCTGCACGCGCAGGCGGTCCTGGGCGGCCGCGCCCGTTTGTGGGGGCTCGAGCATGGTGGCGATGCGCAGGGGCAGCGCCGCGTCGGCCGCCTTGTTCAGCGGCGCGGGCAGGTTCAGCGCCAGGCCGGCGAGATCGCTGGTCAACTCGAACTCGGTGTGGCCGCGCACCAGGCCGAGCGCGAGCCGGTAGCTGGTGCGCCCGCTCATCGATTCGGCCATCTTTGCGAGCACGCCGAGTTCCTCGGCACGCTGCAGGCCGTCGGCGGTGGCGCTGCCCTGGGCGGTGAAGCGCATCGAGCCGTCGGGCTGCAGACCGCCCTCGAAGCGCGCCTCGCCACCGAGCACACGCGCCGTGCCGTCGGCAATGGCGAAACCCTCTTGCGTGAAATCGATGCGCGCGCCGGCGGCGCCCAGCATCGGAATACCGCCGCCGAGGCGCACGTCGTTGCCGGCCAGCGCCAGGCTGCCTTTCACGGTGGTCGCGTCCGGGTCGTACAAGGGCAGCGCGAGTGCGAGCTTCAGTTCGGCCGCACCCGAGGCCGACGCCTCGGCCAGGCCGCCGCCGAGCCATTCGCCGACCGGCGAGTCGTGCACGAAGCGCAGCATGTCGCCGACCGGGCCGCGCGCGCGGCCTTCCAGCGCCAGCACCGAACGTTCCGACAGATCGCGGATGCCGCCCGACACGCCCGTCAGCATCACGCCGAAGACGCGCGCGCTGGCGTTGCGTATCTCCATTGCGCGGCGATCGAAGACCACCTCGCCGCTGACCTGCGTGAAGGCGGGCCAGGGCGAGGGCTGCGCCGGTCGGCCGTCGGCGGGCGGCGTGTCGGGCACATAGGCGAGCGTCAGGTCTTTCGCCTGCGCCGTGACGCGGAACTCGCCCTCGACGGCGCTGCGTGCATCGGAGAACGGGAAGTCGCGCAGATGGCCCTTCACGCGGAAGGTCGCGTCGCTCACGCTGCCACCGCGCAGCGCCTGCGCCACGTAGTCGCGCGTGTCTTTCGGAATGCCCAGCGGCAGGTAGTGCGCCACGCGCTGCGGCGCGGCGCGCGACAAGCGGCCGTTCAGCTCGATCTGCCCGGGGAAGCGCCCGCCGTGCGCTTCGTCCTGTGGCGCGCCGGTTGACCAGTCGAGGCTGAACTGGCCCTGCGCATCGGCATTGGCGAAGCTTGCGTCGCGCGCCTGCACGGTGATCTTGGGTGTGGCCGCGGCGCCGTCGGCTGCGTCGATGCGCCACTGCAGCCGCGCCGCCAGTTGATCGAGCGCGAGCACGGGGTCGGCCAGGACGCCGGGCAGTTCGAGCGCGCCGCCGTCCATCGACAACTCGGCTTGGCCGCCCTTCTCGGTGGCGTCGAGCACGAGCGTCGCGTTGCGCACGCCGGGGCGGCCGGGCTCCTGCGGATCCTGGTCGGGCTTCGCGGCGAGCGTGAGGCCGCGCAGTTGGCCGCGAAACTGGTAGTGCTGCGGCGCGTCGATCAGGCCGTCCCAGCGCGCTTGCAGTTCGCTGGCCGTGCCCTGCGGCTTCAGCTCGTCCAGCAGCGCGCGCAAGGGCGTGCCCAGCGGCACGCCGGCGGCGATCTGCGCGATCAACTCCAGATCGAGGTGTTGCGCGGTGAATTCGCCGCCGGTCGCCGGCAGGTCCTTCGGCTGCTTCACCGACAACGCCATGTCGCCGCGCGGCCAGCGCAGTCCATCGCCAGCGACGAAACCGAAGTGCTGCGCCGCCACGCGCCAACCGTCGGCGCTGCGCTGCGCCGAGAGCCGCCCTTCGATCTGTGAGGCGGCCAGCGGCGCCAGGTCGGGCGCGAGCTGCACATCGATGTGGTCGAGCGCAAGGTCGACCACTGCGCCGCTGGCCTGGCCTTCACGAACGTCGATCCAGGCACGCAGCGCGCCTTCGCCTTCATGCAGCGCGAAGGGCAGGTTCAGGTGGTGCCGCAGGCGGCTCACGTCGGCGCGCGGCAGTTCGCCATAGGCCACGCCGCTCCAGCGCCGCCAGTCGCCGGCGCGGCCGAGCAGCGACTGCGTGAAGCGCCCGCGCAGCGAGAAGCGCTCGCCCCACTCGGGCGGCGGCGTGGCGTCCAGGCGCAGCAAGTGGCGGCCGAAGCGGTTGCGCACGACGACCTGAACGTCGCTCAGTTCGAGCGGCGGCTCGCCGCGCTGCTCGTCGATCCAGCGCAGCGAGCCGTTGCGCACCACGAACTCGTGCTGCCGGAAGAACCAGTCGGCCGCGTCGTTGTCGTTGCCGCCCCGGCCGTTGCCGAATTCGAGGCCGGCGATGATCAGGCGGCCCGCGGCGTTGCGCCGGATCTCGATCTGCGCGCCGTCGATCAGCAACTGCTCGAAGCGCAGCTCGAACGACAGCAGCGAACGCGCCGACAGCGCCGCCGCCACGCGCGGCAGGTGCAGCGCGGTGTGGCCTTGTGCGTCCTGCAGCACCACGTCGCGCAACTCGATGGCCGGCACCCAGCCGCCGGAGCGCACGGTGATGTTGCCAATTTGCACCGGTACGCCGAGCACCGCACTGGCACGCCGCTCGATCTGGGGCCGCCATTCTTCGATGTGCGGCAGAATCCCCCAGTGCAGAGTCAGCCAAGCGACAAGCAATAAGCTCCACGCGGCGAGCACAAGCCCGCTGACGATGCGGGCAAGCCGCCAGAGCCGCATCGCGATGACGACGCGCCGAGCGCGGTGCGATGAGGCGGCGGGGACAGGCGCAACAATGGACATGAACGGTGTGGGGAGCCGGGCCGCGGTGATGCGGTGGGCCATGCGGCGAACGATCAGGACCACAGTGTCCGCCGACCGCTGCGTTGTCCCCTTGGCCGCCGGCGCCGCGGCAATCTAGCACAGACCCCCGCCGCGGCTCATGGGTTCCACGCCTTCATTCAGCGACTCGGTGCAACCTCCCCAAGAGGTCGTGCTGCCGGCAGCGCTTGCCGAGTACAGCCGCTTCGTGCAGCGCATCCGCCGCCGCTATGCGGCCGAGCTGTCGCTGCTGCCGCCGGGCCTGCCGTGCCGCGACACGATCACTGCGCTGGTCCATCGCCTGCAGAAGGACGGCCGCCCGCTGGCCAGCGCTTTGCGCGTGGCACGCCAGCTGGTGCTGGAACGCCTTGCCGTGCTCGACGTGGAGCAAGACGTGGCGATGGGCGACATCACGCTCGCCATGACCGAACTGGCCGAGGCCACGCTCGACATCGCGCTTGCCGAAGCGCGGCGCGAGCAGGACGCACGCCACGGCGCGCCGGTCAACGCCGAAGGCGGCGACATCGACTTCTGGGTCGTCGGCATGGGCAAGCTCGGCGGGCGCGAGCTCAACGTCTCATCCGACATCGATCTCATCTACGTCTACGAAGACGACGGCCAGACCAGCGGGCCGCAGGTCGTTTCCGCGCACGAGTACTTCTCGAACGTGGCGCGCTGCCTCTACACGCTGATCGGCGAGACCACCGAAGACGGCTTCGTGTTCCGCGTCGACCTGGCGCTGCGCCCCAACGGCAACTCCGGCCCGCCGGTGGTGAGCCTCGCGATGCTCGAGGAATACCTGATGGTGCAGGGCCGCGAGTGGGAGCGCTTCGCCTGGCTCAAGAGCCGCGTGGTGGCACCGCGCGCGAGTCTCGAGAACGGTCGCGTGATGGCGCTGCGCGACCTCGTCACGCCGTTCGTCTATCGCCGCTATCTCGACTACGGCGTGTTCGAGGGCCTGCGCCAACTGCACCGCAAGGTGCGCGACGAAGCCCAGCGCCGCGCCGCCGGCCGCCCCGAACGCGCCAACGATGTGAAGCTCTCGCGCGGCGGCATCCGCGAGATCGAGTTCATCGTGCAGTTGCTGCAGGTGGTGCGCGGTGGCCAGTTCCCCGAGGTGCGCACGCGCTCCACCCTGCGCGCGCTCGACAAGCTCGCGGCCGGCGGCCTGATGAAGCCGGCGAACGCGCAGCGCCTGGGCGAGGCCTACACGCTGCTGCGGCGCGTGGAGCACCGCATCCAGTACCTCGACGATCAACAGACGCATGTGCTGCCTACCGGCGACGGCGACCTCAAATGGATCGCGGCCACGCTCGGCCTGGCGTGCGACGCCGATGCCTGCGAGCTGCTCGACCGCCTGTGCGAGACGCGCGAGTTTGTCGCCACCGAGTTCGATGCGCTGCTGCACGACGGCCGCGCGCCCGCGCCAGGCGCCAACGGCTGCCAGAAGTGCGGCAATGGGCCGCAACCCATCGACAGCGAAGAATTCCTCGAGCGCCTGCCGGCTGAGCTGGCCGCGCGCGTGCGGCCGTGGAGCGAGCAGCTCAAGGTGCGCGCACTGCGCGACGAGAGCAAGCTGCGGCTGGCGCGCCTCGTGCTGCGCGCGGCGAGCGCCGTCGAAGAAGGCCGATGCACGCTGGACGCCGCCACGCGCTTCATCGACTGGCTGGAGCCGCTGCTGCGCCGCGAAAGCTACCTCGCGCTGCTGGTCGAGCGCCCGGAGGTGCAGAACCGCCTGCTGCAGTTGATCGGCCTCGCGCGCTGGCCGATGCGCTACGTGATGCGCCACCCCGGCGTGATCGACGAACTCGCGGACGAGCGCCTGCTGCACGGCCGCTTCGATGCGCAGGAGTACATCGGCGATCTCGAAGCGCGCCACCAGGCCTGGGAACGCTCCGGCCAGGCCGACGAAGAATCGCTGCTCGACACCTTGCGGCGTGCGCACCACGCCGAGGTCTTCCGCACGCTGGTGCGCGATGTCGAAGGCCACATCACCGTGGAGCAGGCGGCCGACGACCTCTCGGCGCTGGCCGACGCCACGCTCGGCTGCACCTTGCGCTGGGCCTGGCTGCACCTGAAGCAGCGCCACCGCCCCGAACCCTGCTTCGCCGTCATCGCCTACGGCAAGCTGGGTGGCAAGGAACTCGGCTACGGCAGCGACCTCGACGTGGTGTTTCTCTACGACGACGAAGACGAACGCGCGAGCGAGGTCTACGGCGCCTTCGTGCGCAAGTTCATCGGCTGGCTGACCCTGCCCACCGCCACGGGCGGATTGTTCGAGATCGACACCGCCCTGCGCCCGAACGGCAATTCCGGCCTGCTGGTGACTTCGCTCGCGAGCTTCGAGAACTACCAGACCGGGCGCGGCAGCAACACCGCCTGGGCCTGGGAGCACCAGGCCCTCACGCGTGCGCGCCACTGCGCCGGCTCCGCCGAACTCGCGCCGCGCTTCGAGGCTGTGCGCCGCACCGTGCTGGCCGCGCCGCGCGATGCGGCCGCGCTGCGCGCTGAGGTGCAGGCGATGCGCGAGAAGGTGCGCGCCGCGCGGCCGGTGAAGGGCGAGCTGTTCGATGTGAAGCACAGTGCCGGCGGCATGATGGACGTCGAGTTCGCCGTGCAGTACCTCGTGCTCGCGCACAGCGGCGCGCATGCGGGCCTGCTGGACAACGTCGGCAACATCGCGCTGCTGCATCGCGCCGAGGCGGCGGGCTTGCTGCCCGCGGGTGTGGGCGCGGCCGCCGCCGACGCCTACCGCGAGCTGCGCCGCGCGCAGCACCGGGCGCGCCTGGACGAGCAACCCACGCAAGTGCCGCCGGCCGCCATGGCCGCGCAGCGCGATGCGGTGCTGGCGCTGTGGCAGGCCGTGTTCGGCTGAGGCGTGGCGCCTGCAGTCGGTGATGTCGCCCGGTGGCCGGTCGGCTGGGTGCTGATGGCCGCGCTGCTGGGCGCCGGCGCAATCGGCGCCGGCTGGCTGCCCGACAGCCGTGTGCTCGATTGGCAGCCCGCGCATGCCGCCGACCAACCTTGGCGCGCCTGGACGGCGGTCTTCGTGCATTACAGCGGGCTGCATCTCGCGGCCAACCTCGCCGGGCTCGTGCTCACTGCCGCGTTGGGCGTGGTGGCGCGCGTGCCGCGGCGCAGCGTGCTGGCCTGGGCGCTCGCGTGGCCGCTCACGCAACTCGGCCTGCTGCTGCAGCCGCAGCTGCTGCACTACGGCGGCCTGTCGGGGGTGCTGCACGCCGGCGTCGCGGTGGCGGCGATCCATCTGGTCTTCAGCGGCAACCGGCAACGCCTGGCCGTCGGTGTCGCGCTCATCGCCGGGCTGGTGCTGAAGGTGATCGCCGAAGCGCCCTGGGCCGCATCCGTGCGGCAGGTGCGCGGCTGGGACATCGCGATTGCGCCGATGGCCCATGCGACCGGTGCCGTCTGCGGCCTTGTCTGCGCGGCCTGCGCCGAACGGCTGGCACGCCTTCCCTCTTTCCGGATCCGCTCCCATGGCTGAACGCAAACTTCACCTCGACACCCTGGCCGTCGTCGGCCTCATCGGCTGCTGCCTGCTGTGGGGGCTGAACCAGATCGCCATGAAGGCGCTGCTCGCCGAGGTGCCGGCGCTGCAGCAGGCGGCCGCGCGCTCGCTGGGCGCGGCGCTGCTGGTGTGGCTGTGGGCGCGCTGGCGCGGCATCCGGCTGTTCGGGCGCGACGGCACCGCACCGGGCGGTCTGCTCGCGGGGGTGCTGTTCGCGGCCGAGTTCGCGTGCATGTTCATCGGCCTGCAGTACACCTCGGCCTCGCGCATGGTGGTGTTCATCTACATCGCGCCCTTCGTCGTGGCGCTGGGCATGCCGTTCATCTCTCGCGCGGAACGGCTCTCGGCGTCGCAGTTGACCGGTCTGTCGCTCGCGTTCGCAGGCGTGGCCTGGGCCTTTGCCGAAGGCTTCACTCAGCCGGCGGTCGGCGACACGCAGTGGATAGGCGACTCGCTGGGCGTGGCCGCCGGCGTGCTGTGGGGCGCCACCACCCTCTCGATCCGCGGCAGCCGGCTCACCGTCGCATCGGCCGAGAAGACGCTGCTCTACCAGCTCGCGGTGTCGGGCGTGCTGCTCGCCGCGGCCGTGCTGCTGGGCGGTGCACCGCTGCCCGCGCATCTCTCATGGTTCGCCTGGGGCACGCTCGCCTTCCAGACGGTGATCGTCGCCTTCGCGAGCTTCCTGCTGTGGTTCTGGCTGATTGCGCACTACCCGGCGACGCGGCTGTCGTCGTTCACCTTGCTCACCCCGGTGTTCGGCCTGCTGTTCGGCGCACTGCTGCTGGCCGAGCCGATCACCACACGGCTGGTGGTGGCGCTCGCCGCCGTGGCGAGCGGCATCGTGATGGTGAACCGCGCGCCGGCGCGGCGCTGAGTCAGCGGGTCAACCGCGGATGCGCCGCACCAGCGCCGTCGTCGAGTAGCCGTCGACGAAGGGCAGGGCGCGCGCCTCGCCGCCCCAGGTGCGGACCCGGCGGGTTTCTTCCAGCGCCTCGACGTCGTAGTCGCCGCCTTTGACGTAGAGCTGCGGGCGCACGAGTTCAAGCAGCTCGACCGGCGTCGGCTCGTCGAACAGCGTGACCAGGCTCACCGATTCGAGCGCGGCCAGCACGCAGGCGCGGTCCGCTTCGTTGTTCAGCGGCCGGTCCGGCCCTTTGCCGAGGCCGCGTGCGGAGGCATCGCTGTTCAGGCCGATGACGAGGCTTGCGCCCAGCGCGCGTGCCTGCGCCAGGTAGCTCACGTGGCCGCGGTGCAGGATGTCGAACACGCCGTTGGTGAACACCACCGGCTGCGGCAGTGCGGCGATGCGCGCCGCGAGTTCGCTGCGTGGGCAGAGTTTGTCGAGGAAGTCGGCCATGGCCGGCGATTGTCGCCTTCGCGGCAGATGCGAAGCAGCCCTCGCGCCTAGACTGCCCGTTCCCATCACGCCCGGAGGCATTCCATGATCACGCTGTGCGGCTTCGCCGTCTCCAACTACTACAACAAGGTCAAGCTCGCGCTGCTCGAGAAGGGCGTGCCCTTCACCGAGGAATACGTGAAGACCGGTCGCAAGGACGAGGAGGTGCTGGCCGATTCGCCGCTCGGCAAGGTGCCTTTCATCCGCACCGAGCACGGCCCGCTGTGCGAGAGCCAGGTGATCCTCGACTACCTCGAGGCGACCCATCCGAACCCGCCGCTGTTGCCGGCCGACCCGTTCCAGGCCGCGAAGGTGCGCGAGCTGGTGAGCTTCATCGACCTGCACCTCGAACTGGTGGCGCGCGAGCTGTACCCCAAGGCCTTCTTCGGCGGGAGCGTCAGCGAAGAGACGCTCGCACGCGCCCGCAAGCTGCTCGACAGGAACATTCCCGCCTTCAAGCGCCTGGCGAAGTTCTCGCCCTACGTGGCCGGCGACACCTTCACGCAAGCCGACTGCGCGGCCTGGGTCAGCCTGCCGCTGATCGGCATGGCGACCAAGGCCTGCTACGGCGAAGACCTGCTGGCCGCGGCCGGTATCGACGTGCGCGGCTACAGCAAGCTGATCGGCGAGCGGCCGGCGGCACAGAAGGTCACGGCCGACCGCAAGGCCGACCAGACCAAGGTCTGAACGCCCGGCGGGTCACCAACGACAAGGCCCGCATCGCTGCGGGCCTTGTTGCTTGGGAAGGGCGGTTGCGGCTCAGGCGAGTTGCGGTCCGGCCGGACCCGAAGACTTGGCGAGCGAGGCGACCAGTTCCTTGCGGTAGCGGTTGAGCTCTTGGACGCTCGCGAAGCTGCGCTCCATCAGCAGGCTCAGGTTGTGCAGGATGCGTTCGACCACCTTGGTCTCCCACACCGCATCGAACTGGATCTGCTTGTCCAGCCACTGCTCCAGCCAGGCGGGGTCGGGCAGGCGGCTTTGGATGGTGTCGCGCGGGAAGTGCTTCTCGCTCACGTGCAGATTGGTCGGGTGCAGCGCCTGCGCGGTGCGGCGGGCGCTGGCCATCAGCACGCCGACCTTGGTGAAGGCGGCACGCGCCTCGTCGCCGAACTTCTGCATCGCGCGCTTCATGTAGCGCAGGTAGGCGCCGCCGTGGCGGGCCTCGTCGCGCGCCAGCGTTTCGTAGATCGCCTTGATCACCGGCTCGGAGTGCCACTCGGCGGCGCGTCGGTACCAGTGGTTGAGCCGGATCTCGCCGCAGAAGTGCAGCATCAGCGTTTCCAGCGGCGGGGCCGGGTCGAACTCGAAGCGCACGTCGTGCAGTTCCTGTTCGGTCGGCACGAACTCCGGGCGGAAGCGGCGCAGGTATTCCATCAGCACCAGCGAATGCTTCTGCTCCTCGAAGAACCACACGCTCATGAAGGCGCTGAAGTCGCTGTCGTCGCGGTTGTCGCGCAGGAACATCTCGGTGGCCGGCAGTGCTGACCACTCGGTGATGGCGTTCATCTTGATGGTCTGCGCCTGCTCGTCGGACAACTGATCCGCGTCGAACCTGGTCCACGGAATGTCGGTCTCCATGTTCCAGCGGACGGCTTCGAGTTGTTTGAAAATATCGGGATAAAGCATCAGACGGCCCACGAAGTGCGACGAAATTTTACGCGTCGCTCTGTGACGGCTCTGCGCCAGTGGGATTGACGCGCCCGCACGGCCGGCACCCATTGAACGCACGTGCAGCATCCTGATTCAAAAAAAGTGCAAAACTACGTGGAACTCCATCGGGCAGGCGCCGTCGAATGGCCTGCAACCGATTGATGCGAGTCGTCGGCGACGCGCGGCAAGAGTTGGCCGCCCACAGCCTCATCGGTCCAGTTTTCGGGTTGCACAGCCACCGGTTCATCCGGGTAGACCAGTTCCGCAGCGGTTCTCCTCCTCCCTCCTCCCTCCCTCCTTCGCTGCGGGGCGCTGTGCGGCCCTCTTTACACCCTGCGTCATGGTCCGCAGTGCGCCGCCCCTCGGCGGGCACTGCGCAGTCGCTTCAGCGCAACCAGCCCTTGCGCCGGAAGTACAGGAAGGGTGCGGCCACCGAGGCCACCATCAGCGCGATGGCGAATGGATAGCCGAGGGACCACTCGATCTCGGGCATGAACCTGAAATTCATGCCGTAGACGCTCGCGATGAGCGTCGGCGGCAGCAGCGCGACGCTTGCCACCGAGAAGATCTTGATGATCTTGTTCTGGTTGATGTTGATGAAGCCGACCACCGCGTTCATCAGGAAGTTGATCTTGTCGAACAGGAAGGTTGTGTGGCTGTCGAGTGAGTCGATGTCGCGCGTGATCTGCCGCGCCTCCTCGAACTGCTCGGCGTTGAGCATGCGGCTGCGCATGAGAAAGCTCACCGCGCGGCGCGTGTCCATCACGTTGCGGCGGATGCGCCCGTTCAGGTCTTCCTCCTTGGCGATGGCCGAGAGCACCTCGCCGGCCACCTCGTCGTTCACGTCCTGCTTGAGCACGCGGTTGCTCACCGCTTCGAGCGTGTCGTAGATGCCCTCCAGCGCATCGGCCGAATACTCGGCATCGGCGTCGTAGAGCTTGAGCAGCACGTCCTTGGCGTCGTCGATCAGCGCCGGCGTGCGTCGCGCGCGCAGGCGCAGCAGCCGAAACACCGGCAGGTCCTCGGCATGGATCGAGAACAGCACGTTCTTGTAGAGGATGAAGGCCACGCGCACGTTGCGCGGCGTCTCGCCGTCGTCGATGAGGAAGTCGCTGCGGATGTGCAGCTCGCCGTTGTCTTCCTCGTAGAAGCGGGCGGATTCTTCGAGGTCGTCGTCCACCGCGTCGGCGGGGATGGTGAGGCCGTAGTGCTGCGCGATCCAGCCCTTTTCCTCGGGCGTGGGCGATTCGAGGTCGACCCACACGGGGCGCACGCGGGCGAGGGCGTCGAGGCTCTCGATCTCTTCCTGGAACAGCCGACCGTTGGCCAGCGTGAAGACATTCAACATCGGGGCTCCAGCGGGTCGAAACCCGCGCGTCGCGCGGGTCGTGGCGGCTGAGTGTGAACGGAGGGCTCGGGACCGTTCCACTGCGGCCCGGAACGGCGCGCATGCACCGCTTTCCGCGTGGAGTGGACGGCTACCGGGAAGGGGCAACGTCCAAGTTGGCACTCCAGGATGACTCGGAGCGAAATTATCCCACCGGCGCCGCCGACGCTCGTGAGAGCGGCTCGGCGGGACTGCCGGCCCGAGGCGGCGCAAAGCGTGTGTTTTTCCCTTGCCGGCAGTGCCGACACTGGCTTGTCGGCCTCCGGGAACAGGCGCACACTGGCCTTGGGAAATCCATCACACGAACATGTTCGAGCCGGTGACACAGCCCTTCCGTTTCGACGTCTGTGCACACGCTATTTCGGCTCGGGCGATCTCTGCGTCCGTGTGCTTTCCCGTTGCTTCCGGTTTCTCCCACGCTGCGAAAGGAGCACCCATGAATTTGACGATCAGCGGCCATCACCTCGAGGTCACACCGCCCCTGAGGGCCTACGTGCTGACCAAGCTCGACCGCGTCACCCGCCACTTCGATCAGGTGGTGGACATCAATGTTCTGCTGTCTGTAGAGAAACTCAAGGAAAAGGAGAGAAGGCAGAAGGCCGAAGTCACGCTGCACGCCAAGGGCAAGGACATTTTTGTGGAGAGCGCACACGAGGATCTGTACGCCGCGATCGATCAGCTGATGGACAAGCTGGACCGGCAGGTCTGCCGCCACAAGGACCGTCTGCAGGACCATCATCACGTGGCAGCCAAGCGCATCGACGCGACGCCGGTCTGAGCGCCCAGCGCTCGATCACTCCCAAGGCGGTCTCGAGGCCGCTTTTTGCTGCCCGGACGCGCGGTTGCTGCAATGCAGCAGGATGTGCACAATCTCTCGCCTTCCGGGCGGCAAGTTCATGCGCTGCGGAGAACCGATTTCTACAATCTGCCGCTCAGGCTGAACCCGTCAGGCACTCTGCCTGCCAAATGGACTCAGCCCCTTGGACGCATTCATGAACCGTCTCGCAGCCATCCTTCCAGTCAGCAATGTGCTGGTCGACGTGGACGCCACCAGCAAGAAGCGAGCGTTCGAGCACGCCGGCTTGCTGTTCGAGAACCAGCATGCGATTGCGCGCGCCACGGTGACGGACAACCTCTTTGCACGCGAGCGGCTGGGCTCCACCGGCCTCGGCCACGGTGTCGCCATTCCGCACGGGCGCATCAAGGGGTTGAAGAACCCGCTGGCCGCAGTGGTGCGGGTGCAGCAGCCGATTCCATTCGATGCGCCTGACGACGAGCCGGTGGCGCTGCTGATCTTCCTGCTCGTGCCGGAGGCTGCGACGCAGCGGCATCTCGAGATCCTGTCCGAGATCGCCGAGATGCTGAGTGATCGCGAACTGCGCGAGCGCCTGAAGGTCGAAGGCGACGCGGCGCGCGTGCATGCGCTGATCGCCAACTGGCAGCCGCTCAAGTCGGTCGCTTGAACATCACCGCGGCGCCGCGCCGCCGCCGAGGGTCGGCATCGTGAAACCCATTTCCATCAGCGCCGAGGCCCTGTTCGAGGAACACCGCCCGGCCATGCGCTGGGAGTGGATCGCCGGCCACGCGCATCCCGAACGGCGCTTCGATGAATCGGCCGTGCGCAACGCGCAGTCCGCGGCCGATCTGGTCGGCTACCTCAACTACATCCACCCGTACCGCGTGCAGCTCGTCGGCCGGCGCGAGGTGGCGTACCTGAGCCAGTCGTCGCCCGAGGCGCTGGAGCGGCGCATCTCGCGCATCGTCACGCTCGAGCCGCCGGTGGTCATCGTCGCCGACGGCCAGGCGCCGCCGGACCAGCTGGTGGCGATGTGCGAGCGCGCCGAGATTCCGCTGTTCGTCACCGCCGAATCCGCCGGCCACGTGATCGACGTGGTGCGCGAGTACCTGAGTCAGCTCTTCGCCGAGCGCACCACGCGCCACGGCGTGTTCATGGACATCCTGGGCCTGGGCGTGCTGCTCACCGGCGAGTCGGGCCTGGGCAAGAGCGAGCTGGGGCTGGAACTGATCTCGCGCGGGCACGGCCTGGTGGCCGACGATGCGGTCGACCTGTTCCGCATTTCGCAGACGGCGCTCGAAGGCCGCTGCCCGGAGCTGCTGATGAATCTGCTCGAAGTGCGCGGCATCGGCCTGCTCGACATCAAGGCCATCTTCGGCGAGACGGCGGTGCGGCGAAAGATGCGGCTCAAGCTCATCGTGCACCTCGTGCGCAAGGACACGCTGGAGCGCGAGTTCGAGCGCCTGCCCTACGAGCCGCTGTACGAGCAGATCCTTGACGTGCCGGTGCGCAAGGTGGTGATCGCGGTGGACGCCGGGCGCAACCTCGCGGTGCTGGTGGAAGCTGCTGTGCGCAACACCATCCTGCAGCTGCGCGGCATCGACACCTACCGCGAATTCATCGAACGCCACCAGCGCGCACTGAGCCGCCCGGAGGGCTGAGGCCGGCTACTTCGCCGGCCGGTGCGGGCAGTTCTTCTTGGTGCAGTAGGCGTACAGCGACAGCGCGTGGTCCTGCAGCTCGAAGCCGCGCGTCGACGCGATCGACTTCTGCCGCTTCTCGATCTCGGCGTCGAAGAACTCCTCCACCCGCCCGCAGTCCAGGCACACCAGGTGGTCGTGGTGCTTGCCTTCGTTCAGCTCGAACACGGCCTTGCCGGTCTCGAAGTGGTTGCGCGAAAGAATGCTCGCCTGCTCGAACTGCATCAGCACGCGGTAGACCGTGGCCAGGCCCACGTCGGAGCCTTCGGCCAGCAGCACCTTGAACACGTCTTCGGCGGTCATGTGCCGCTGCGTCGAGTTCTGAAAGACCTCGAGGATCTTCAGGCGCGGAAGCGTCGCCTTCAGGCCACTGCTCTTGAGTTCGTCGGCATGCGTCATGGTGGGCTCCACAGGGGCTGCGGCGTGGGGCCAGCCGCTAGAATCGTCCGATCATATCGAGGTTGCCGCGCCCTCTTGCGCGCATCGAGCCCTCCGCCATGCCCCCCTCCCCCCGCTTTCGTTTTCACCCCGTGCTGCTGGCCGTCGTCGCGGCCTGCGGCCTGGGCGGCTGCCAGTCGCTGCAGTCTTCCGACAACATCCTCGGCGTCATCACGCCGTACCGCGTCGAGATCGTGCAGGGCAATGTCGTCACGAGCGAACAGGTCGCGCGCTTGCGGCCCGGCATGAGCCGCGCACAGGTGCGCGACGTGCTCGGCACGCCGCTGCTGACCGACATCTTTCACGCCGACCGCTGGGACTACGTGTTCTCCATCCGCCGCCAGGGCACCGAGCCGCAGGACCGCCGCATCGTCGTGCGCTTCGACGGCGAAGTGTTCAAGAGCATCGACACCGGCGGCGATCTGCCGACCGAGCGCGAGTTCGTTGCCTCGATCGACACCTTCAAGACCGATCGCAATGCGCCGCCGCTTGCGCTGACCGATGAGCAGCTCAAGGCGCTCCCGGTGCCGCCCAAGCCGCCCGCAGCCGAGGCTGCCGAGCCGCCGCCCGCGCGCAGCTACCCACCGCTCGAGCCCCGTTGAGGCCATGACCACAGACACCCCCGCCGCCGAGCGGCTGCCGCTGCGCATTGCCATTGCCGGCGCATCCGGCCGAATGGGCCGCATGCTGATCGACGCCGTGCTGGCCGCCGGCGACATGGTGCTCGTCGGGGCGCTCGACGTGGCCGCTTCGCCCGCCATCGGGCAGGACGCCACCGCCTACCTCGGCCGACCCTGCGGCGTGGTCATCACCTCCGACCTGCAAGCCGCCCTGGCCGAAGCGCAGGTGCTGATCGACTTCACCCGCCCCGAAGGCACGATGGCGCACCTGGCCGTGTGTCGCGAGCGCGGCGTCAAGGCGGTGATCGGCACCACCGGCTTCAGCCCCGAACAGAAGGCGCAGATCGGCGCCCATGCGCAGCACATCGGCATCGTGATGGCGCCCAACATGAGCGTGGGCGTGAACGTGGTGTTCAAGCTGCTCGACATGGCCGCGCGCGCGCTCAACGAGGGCTACGACATCGAGATCGTCGAGGCGCACCACCGCCACAAGGTCGATGCGCCCAGCGGCACCGCGCTCGCGATGGGCGAGGTGGTGGCGGCCGCGCTCGGGCGCGAGTTGAAAGACTGCGCCGTCTACGGCCGCGAAGGCGTCACCGGCGAGCGCGACCCGTCTACCATCGGCTTCGCCACTGTGCGCGGCGGCGACATCGTCGGCGACCACACCGTGCTCTTCGCCGGCACCGGCGAGCGCATCGAGGTCACGCACAAGAGCTCCAGCCGCGCCACCTATGCCCAGGGCAGCCTGCGCGCGGCGCGCTTCGTCGCCGGCCGTGCGGCCGGACTGTTCGACATGGGCGCCGTGCTCGGCCTCAACTAGCGCCACTGATGAGCGGCCTGCTCAGCTTCTGGCAGCAGGGCGACGCGATCTCGCGCGGCGTGGCGCTGCTGCTGCTGGCCATGTCGGTCAGTGCCTGGGTGGTGATCCTCTGGAAGTCCTGGCTGCTGCGCCGCGTGCGGCGCGACATGGCACGTGCCGTGCCGGCGTTCTGGTCGGCGGCTGATCTGGGGGCGGGCCGCGAGCGGCTGCGGCAGTTCGACCGCGAAGCCGTGCTGTCGCCGCTGCTGATCGCGGCGACGCATGCGCCGCCCCATGACACGCTCGAAGGCCGCGGCCACGTCGAATCGCAGCTCACGCGCCGCTTGCGCGACGCGCTGCACGGCGTGGTCAACCAACTCCAGTTCGGCCAGGTGCTGCTCGCGTCCATCGGCAGCACGGCGCCCTTCATCGGGCTCTTCGGCACCGTGTGGGGCATCTATCACGCGCTCGTCGCCATCTCGTCTGCCGGCTCGATCTCGATCGAGCGCGTGTCCGGCCCGGTGGGCGAGGCGCTGGTGATGACGGCCGCGGGCCTTGCGGTGGCGATTCCCGCGGTGCTCGCCTACAACGTCTTCAACAAGCTGGTCGGCGCGTGCGAGGCCGAACTCGAAGGCTTCGCGCACGATCTGCGCGAGATGGTGGCCGGCTCGCGGCTGGATGCCGCGCGAGCGGAGTGACCATGGCTTTCGGCCGCCTGCAGCGCAGCACGCGCCCGCCGCCGATGAGCGACATCAACATGACGCCACTCATCGACGTGATGCTGGTGCTGCTGGTGATCTTCATGATCACCGCGCCGCTGATGAGTTCCAGCCTCAAGCTCGATCTGCCCACCAGCGACGCGGCGCAGCCGAGCGAAGCGCCGCAGTTCATCGCCATCGCGGTCGACGCCTCGGGCCAGCTCTACGTCGGCGAAGAGCGTGTCACGCCCGAACTGCTGGCCGCGCGCCTGGCCGAGGCGGCGCGGCGCGATCTGCAGACCGAGGTGCAGTTGCGCGCCGACAAGCGCGTGCCCTACGGCCGCGTGGCCGAGTTGATCGGCCTCGTGCAAAAGGCGGGCCTCGGGCGCATTGGCTTCATCGCCGACCCCGGTCAAGGCGCCGCGCCGCGCTGATCCGCAACGCCTGGACACCCCTTTCAGCAAGGGGTGCCTTCCTATAATCGGCGTCCCTTCCGAGCACGTTCGCGAGGCCGTTCGGCGCTCGACGCACCATGACCCCAGACTTCAAGCCCAACGACATCGAGCGCGCCGCGCAGGCCGCCTGGAACGCGCGTGATGCGTACCGCGTGACGGAAGATGCGAGCCGGCCGAAGTTCTATGCCTGCTCGATGCTGCCCTACCCGAGCGGCAAGCTGCACATGGGCCATGTGCGCAACTACACCATCAACGACATGCTCACGCGCCAGCTGCGCATGAAGGGCATGAACGTGCTGATGCCCATGGGCTGGGACGCCTTCGGCCTGCCGGCCGAGAACGCGGCGATGAAGAACAAGGTGCCGCCGGCGAAGTGGACCTACGACAACATCGCCTACATGAAGGGCCAGATGCAGGCGATGGGGCTCGCCATCGACTGGAGCCGCGAAGTCACCACCTGCTCGCCCGACTACTACAAGTGGAACCAGTGGCTGTTCCTGAAGATGCTGGAAGCCGGCATCGCCGAGCGCCGCACGCAGGTGGTCAACTGGGATCCGGTGGACCAGACCGTGCTCGCCAACGAGCAGGTGATCGACGGCCGCGGCTGGCGCTCGGGCGCGCCGATCGAGAAGCGCGAGATCCCGGGCTACTACCTCAACATCACGAAGTACGCGGCCGAGCTGCTGGAGCATGTGCAGCATGAACTGCCCGGTTGGCCCGAGCGCGTGAAGCTGATGCAGGAGAACTGGATCGGCAGGAGCGAAGGCGTGCGCTTCGCCTTCCCGCACGAGATCCGCGCTGACGACGGCCAGCTCGTGGGCGACGGCCGGCTGTACGTGTTCACCACGCGCGCCGACACCATCATGGGCGTGACCTTCTGCGCCGTCGCGCCCGAGCATCCGTTGGCCGCGCACGCCGCAGCGAGCAACCCCGAGGTCGCCGCTTTCATCGCCGAATGCAAGGCCGGCGGCACGACGGAAGCCGAGATCGCCACGCAGGAGAAGAAGGGCGTGCCCACGGGGCTGACCGTCATGCACCCACTCACCGACGAGCCGGTGCCGGTGTGGGTCGGCAACTACGTACTGATGAGCTACGGCGACGGCGCCGTGATGGGCGTGCCCGGCCACGACGAGCGCGACTTCGCCTTCGCCAAGAAGTACGGCATCGACATCCTGCAGGTCATCGCGGTCGACGGCGAGCACTTCAGCTACGACCACTGGCAGGACTGGTACGCCGACAAGTCGCGCGCGGTGACCATCAACTCCGACAACCTGAGCGGGCTCGAATACCCGCTCGCCGTCGACGCGGTGGCCAAGGCGCTGGAGCACAAGGGCCTCGGCGGCAAGAAGACCACCTGGCGCCTGCGCGACTGGGGCGTCAGCCGCCAGCGCTATTGGGGCACGCCGATTCCCATCATCCATTGCGACGAGCACGGCGCCGTGCCGGTGCCCGAGCGCGACCTGCCGGTGGTGCTGCCCGAAGACCTGATCCCCGACGGCTCGGGCAACCCGCTCAACAAGCACGCGGCCTTTCTCAACGTGCCCTGCCCCACCTGCGGCAAGCCGGCGCGGCGCGAGACCGACACGATGGATACCTTCGTGGATTCGTCGTGGTACTTCATGCGCTACTGCGACGCGCAACTCGACAGCGCCATGGTCGGCGCCGGCACGCAGTACTGGATGCCGATGGACCAGTACATCGGCGGCATCGAGCACGCCATCCTGCACCTGCTCTATGCGCGCTTCTGGACCAAGGTGATGCGCGACCTGAAGCTCGTCACCATCGACGAGCCGTTCACGAAATTGCTGACGCAGGGCATGGTGCTCAACGAGGCCTTCGTGCGCACGCACGACAAGGGCGGCAAGGAGTACTTCTGGGCGCACGACCTCGACATCGAGCGCGACGAGCATGCGGCGGTGGTCTCGGCCACGGCCAGAAGTGATGGGCAGCCGGTCACCTACGAAGGCTGGACCACGATGTCCAAGTCGAAGAACAACGGCGTGGATCCACAAGCCTTGATCGAGCGCTACGGCGCCGACACCGCGCGCCTGTTCGTCATGTTCGCCTCGCCGCCGGAGCAGACGCTGGAGTGGAACGACGCCGGCGTCGAAGGCGCGGGCCGCTTCCTGCGCCGCGTGTGGAACTTCGGTGCGAAGCATGCCGAGATCGTGAAGGCTGCCGCCGAGCCCACGGGCGCGATGAGCGCGGCGGCCAAGGCACTGCGCTTCGACGTGCACACCGTGCTGCGCCAGGTGAGCTACGACTACGAGCGCATGCAATACAACACCGTCGTCTCCGGTGGCATGAAGCTGCTCAACGCGCTCGAAGCCTTCAAGGGCATCGAGACCGATGGCGGCGCAGCGGCCTTGCGCGAGGGCTACGGCGTGCTGCTGCGCGCGCTCTACCCCGCCTGCCCGCACACCACCTGGGTGCTGTGGCAGGAACTCGGCTACGCCGCGCAATATGGCGATCTGCTCGACGCGCCCTGGCCGCAGGTGGACGAAGCCGCGCTGGTGCAGGACGAGGTCGAGTTGATGCTGCAGGTCAACGGCAAGCTGCGCGGCGCCATCAAGGTGCCCGCCGGCGCAGACAAGGCAGCCATTGAGGCCACCGCGCTCGCGAGCCCCGACTTCGCCAAGTTCGCCGAAGGCAAGCCGGCGAAAAAGGTGATCGTGGTCCCCGGCCGCCTGGTCAACGTGGTCGTCTGATGCAACGCCGGCTCTGGCTTGGTGCGGCGGCGGCGCTGCTCACCGGCTGCGGCTTCGCGCTGCGGCGTGCGCCCGAATTCCGCTTTCGCAGCATCGCACTCGCCGGCTTCGCACCGCGCTCGCCGCTCGCGGCCGAGATCAGCCGGCGCATCGAGGCCAGCCCCACCACGCAGCTCATGGAGGCCACCTCGCAGGCGCAGGTGGTGCTGCAGGCGCTGGCCGACGAGCGCCAGCGCGTCGTCGTCGCCACCACCGCCGCGGCGCAGGTGCGCGAGATCCAGTTGCGTGTGCGCCTGGTGTTCAGCCTGCGCACCTCGGGCGGCACGCCGCTGATGGCGCCGTCCGAACTGCTGCTCACGCGCGACATCGGCTACAGCGAGTCGGTGGCGCTCGCCAAGGAGCAGGAAGAGGCGCTGCTGTTCCGCGCGATGGAGAGCGACATCGCCGACCAGGTGATGCGCCGCCTCGCCGCACTGCCGCCGGTCTGACGCCATGCAGCTGCGCCTCGACCAGCTGGCCGCCCATCTGAACAAAGGCCTGCGCCCGGTCTACACGCTGTACGGCGACGAGCCGCTGCTGATGCAGGAGGCGGCCGATGCCATCCGCGCCGCCGCGCGCGCCGCGGGCCACACCGAGCGCCAGGTGCACACGGTGGCCGGTGCGCACTTCAACTGGAGCGCACTGCTCGGCGCCTCGCAGGCGATGAGCCTGTTCGCCGACCGCCAGCTCATCGAGATCCGCATTCCGTCCGGCAAACCCGGCAAGGACGGCTCGGACGCGCTGCAGCGCTACTGCCAGACCCTGTCCGACGACGTGATCACGCTGGTCACGCTCGCCCGGCTCGACCGCCAGCAGCAGGCCAGCGCCTGGTTCGGCGCGCTCGACGGCGCGGGCGTGGCGATTCGCGTCGATCCGATCGAACGCCGCGCGCTGCCGCAGTGGATCGCTCAGCGCCTCGCCGCGCAGGGCCAGCGCGTGCAGGCCGGCGAGATGGGCGAGCGCACGCTCGCCTTCTTCGCCGACCGCGTGGAGGGCAATCTGCTCGCCGCGCATCAGGAGATCCAGAAGCTCGGCCTGCTGTACCCCGCCGGCGAACTGAACTTCGAGCAGGTCGAGGCCGCGGTGCTGAACGTCGCGCGCTACGACGTGTTCAAGCTCGGCGAGGCGGTGCTCGCCGGCCAGGTGACGCGCGCGCTGCGCATGCTCGACGGCCTGCGCGCCGAAGGCGAGGCGGCGGTACTGGTGCACTGGACCTTGGCGGAAGACATCCGCGCGCTCAAGCGCGTCAAGGACGCCGTGGCCGCCGGCAAGCCGCCGCCGATGGCGCTGCGCGAGGCGCGCGTGTGGGGCGCGAAGGAACGGCTGTTCGAGCGCGCGCTGCCGCTGATCACCGACAACGCCATGGCGCAATTGCTGGCCGCGGCGCACGTGTGCGACGGGCTGGTGAAAGGCCTGCGCCACCTCGACTGGCCGAGCGAACCGTGGGAAGGGCTGCGGCGGCTGGTGCTGATGCTGCTGCAGAGCACGGCGACGGTATCGACGAAGAAGACGGTGCAGCTGGCGTTGGGCGCTCGATAGCCCACCCCCGCCGTTCGCCCCGAGGTATCGAAGGGCTTCGACAAGCTCAGCCGGCCCTTCGATACCTCAGGGCGAACGGGTTCTGTCAGTAGCCCTTCCCCCGATCCACCAGATGCGCGACCGGCCGGCCGGCGCGCAGTGCTCGCACGTTGTCCACCGCCACGCGCGTGGCGCTGCGCAGATCGGTTTGCGCGGCGGCGTGGGGCAATACCGTCACTTTGGGATGTGCCCACAGCGGATGCTCGGCCGGCAGCGGTTCGGTGGCGAAGACGTCGAGCACCGCGCGCTGCAGCAGGCCACGGTCGAGCGCTGCGATCAGGTCGGCCTCCACCACGTGCGCGCCGCGGGCGAGGTTCACCAAGCTGGCGCTGCGCTTCATGCCGGTGAAGCGTTCACTGTCGAACAGGCCGCGGGTCGCCGCCGTGAGTGGCAGCAGGTTCAGCACGATGTCGGCCTCGTGCAGGAGCGTCGACAGCGCTGCCTCGCCGGTGTGCGCCGCCACGCCATCCACCGCCGCGGCGCGCGTGGCCCAGCCGCTCACGCGGTAGCCGAGGGCTGCGAGCTGCCGCGCACACGCCGCGCCCATCGCACCCAGGCCCAGCACCACCACATGCACTTCGTCGGCGCGCCGCTGCGGCAGCACGCGCCACTCGCGCGCCTGCTGTTGCCGTGCGTAGTCGAAGTAGCCGCGGTGCAGGCCCAACACGGCCCACAGCGCGGTCTCGGCCATCGCCGCGCTCATGGCCGGATCGACCATGCGTGCCAGCGGCACCTCGGGCGGAACCGTGGTGTCGGCAAGCAGCTTGTCCACGCCCGCCCACATCGACTGGATCAGCCGCAGGCCGGGCAGATCGCGCAGCGCCCCGGGCGGCGGGTTGGCGACGAGCGCGATGTCGATGCCGGCTTCGCGGTGCTCGGTCACGAAGCGCTCGTCCGGCAGCGTCTCTTCGAGCATGCGCCGCCAATCGGCCAGCTCGTTCGGCTCGAAATCAGTGGCGAGCAGGATGCTCATGCGCGTGCAACAGCAATCAATGCATCGAGCGCCTGCGTCACGGTCTGGCGCCGCACGGCGGCGCGGTCACCATCGAGCTGCAGCAGCCGCGCCCGCGCCGGCTCGCCGCGCGTGCCGATCGCCAGCCACACCGTGCCCACCGGCTTGCCTGGCCGCGCGCCGCCCGGGCCGGCGATGCCGGTCACCGCGACGGCAACGCCGGCCGGTGAACGCGTCAGCGCGCCCTCCGCCATCGCGCATGCCACCTCGGCGCTCACCGCACCCTGCGACTCGATCAACGCCGGGTCCACGCCCAGCAGTTCGGTCTTGGCCGCGTTGGAGTAGGTGACGAAGCCGCGCTCGAACCAGTCGCTCGAGCCGGCGAGCGAGGTGCAGGCCGCGGCGATCAACCCGCCGGTGCAGGACTCGGCGGTGGCGAGCGTCAGGCCGCGCGCCTTGCACGCTTCGGCCAGGGCCTGGACCTGCGTGGCCGTGGCGGTATCGAGTTCGTTCACAGCAAGCTCCACAGCGCGATCACCAGCAGTGTGCACAGTGCCGCCACCAGGTCGTCGAAGATGACGCCGAAGCCCTGACGCCAGCCGATGGCCTCGCCGCGGCGCAGCTTGTAGTGCCGGTCGGCCCAGCCGACGGGCCCGCGCTTGACGGCATCGAACAGACGGAACAGCGCGAAGGCGAAGGCCTGGGCCACGAGGCCGGCGGGCGTCACCAGCCACAGCACCAGCCAGAAGGCGATGACCTCGTCCCACACGATGGCGCTCGGGTCGGCGATGTTCAGGTGCCGCACCGTCACGGTGCAGGCCCACCAGCCGACCACGAAGGCGATGACTATCAGCACGGCCCACTGCAGGTCGTCGAGCAGCGGGTTCAGCACCGCAAAGGCGAGCCACGCCCACAGCGTGCCGACGGTGCCCGGCGCGAACGGCGACAACCCGCTGCCGAAGCCGAGCGCGATGAGATGCGCCGGATGCCGCAGCATGAAGCGCGCATTCGGGCGCACCGGCGGCGCGTCGATCATGGAGGCGTCGGGGCTCATGCGGCGAAATGGTCGAAGGACGGGAAACGATCAGTGAGTGCGACGCCGGACGCATCGACGAGGCGCAGGCCGGGTTCGGACTCGATGCGCCCGATGCGCGTCACGCGCACGCCGCATGCTGCGCCGGCCGCCCGCACCTGCGTGGCCTGCGCGGGCGGCGCGGTGAAGACGAGTTCATAGTCGTCGCCGCCGGACAGCGTGCACACACGCTGCAGCGATTGCGGCTGGGCGGCGAGCACGGCGCTGCGCGGTACCGCGTCGGCCTCGACCGTCGCGCCCACATCCGAGCGCCGCAGGATATGCCCGAGATCGCCGAGCAGTCCATCGGACACGTCGATCGCGCTCGTCGCCACGCCGCGCAGCGCGACGCCCAGCGCCACGCGCGGCTGCGGCTGCTCCATCGCCGTGCGCACTTGCTCGAAGGCATCGCCCGAAAGCGCGTGCGTGCCGCGCAGCACCTCGAGCGCGAGGCGGGCATCGCCGGGCGTGCCGCTCACCCAGATGTCGTCGCCCGCGCGTGCACCCGAACGCAGCAGCGCCTGCCCGACCGGCACTTCACCGAAGGCGGTGATGCAGATGTTGAGCGGGCCTTGGGTGGTGTCGCCGCCGACGAGCTCGCAGTCGTGCGCCTCGGCCAGGGCGAACAGCCCGCGCGCGAAGCCGGCGATGAAGGCCTCGTCGGCGCGCGGCAGCGAGAACGCGAGCGTGAAGGCCAGCGGCTGCGCGCCGCAGGCGGCGAGGTCCGACAGGTTCACCGCCAGTGCCTTGTGGCCGAGGCGTTCCGGCGCCACCGTCGACACGAAGTGCCGGCCCTCGACCAGCATGTCGCTCGAGGTGGCGAGCTGCATGCCGGGGCCGGGCGCAAACAGCGCGCAGTCGTCGCCGATGCCGAGTGCCGCGCGGCGCACCGGGCGCGAGAAATAGCGGTGGATGAGGTCGAATTCGCCGAGTGCCATGCGCAGTCTCAGAGGCCGTGGCTGCGCAGCAGGTTGGCCAGCTCCACGGCGGATTTCACGTCCATCTTGTCGAACACGCGGGCGCGGTGTACCTCGACCGTGCGCACGCTGATGTCCAGCGCGTCGGCGATGAGCTTGTTGGGCCGGCCGTCGACGACCAGATGCATCACCTCGCGCTCGCGTTCGGTGAGATCGGCGAGGCAGCGCCGCACCGCCTCGTGGCCGTGGCGCGTCGCTAGCGTTGCCGCGCTGTGCATCAGCGCCTGCTCGACACGATCGACGAGCGCGTTGTCAGCGAAGGGCTTCTCCACGAAGTCGAAGGCGCCGCGCTTGACGGCCGACACGGCGGTCGGCACGTCGCCATGGCCGGTGAGGAAGATCACCGGCAGCACGTCCAGCAGCCCGCGCTCGATCAGCCGCTCGAACAGCACCAGCCCGCTGGTGACAGGCATGCGCACGTCCAGCAGCACGCAGGCCGGCGACGTGGGCCAGCCCGCCCCGCGCGAATCGATCAGCGCCTCGAAGGCCTCGGCGCTGGCAAAGCCTTCGGACAACAACCGGCGCGAGCGCAGCAGCCAGGCGAGTGCGTCGCGCACCACGTCCTCGTCGTCGACGAGGTAGACGGTGGGCAGGCCGAGGCGAGGGTGAAGGTCGAGAGTCATGGCGGGCTGCGAAGCGGCGCCGGCTCGCGCGAGCCGGCCGGTGCGCCGCCGCTCCTGCGTGCGGCGCCCTCGACCGGAAGGGTAAACCGGAACTCGGTCGCGGCACCGCCGTCGGCCGCCGCCACCGCGGCGAAGTCGAGCGCGCCGCCGTGCTGCTCGATCACCGTGCGGCAGACGCTCAGACCCAGCCCCATGCCCTCGCGCCGCGTGGTGAAGAAAGGCGTGAAGAGCCGCTTCGCCACATCCGCCGGCACGCCGGGGCCGCGGTCGATCACGCTGAACGTCACCCAGCGCGGGCTGCTCTGGCGGATGCGGATGACAAGCTCGCGCTGCGCCGCCGGCGTGGCGGCTTCCTCCATCGCCTGGATGCCGTTGCGCGTGAGGTTGAGCAGCACCTGCTCGACCATCGTGCGGTCGCACACCACGCGCGGCAGGGCCGGCGGCAGGTCGACTTCCACGCGGGTGCCGCTCTTGCGCGCCTGCAGGCGCACCAGCGGCAGCACGGCGTCGATGAGCAGTTCGCAGCGCACCGGCTCGTGCGCCTGCTCGCGGCGGCGCACGAAGTCGTGCACGCTCTTGATCACGCGCCCGGCGCGCTCGGCCTGCTCGGCGATGCGCAGCGTGGCCTGTTCCAGCAGGGCCGCCGAGTCGGCATCAGCGCGCCCGTCGCGCATCAGGTTGAGCGAGCCGGCGGCGTAGCTCGCGATCGCTGCCAGCGGCTGGTTCAGCTCGTGGCTCAGCAGCGAGGCCATCTCGCCCACGGTGGCCAGGCGGGCCGTGGCCTGCAGGCGCTCCTGCTGCTGGCGCGAGATTTCCTCGATGCGGCGCTGCTCGCTCACGTCGAGCACGGCACTCATCCAGCCGGTGTGCACGCCGCTGCCGTCGACCAGGGGCGCCTCGAAGATCAGCACGTCGAAGCGCTCGCCGTTCTTGCGCATGAAGGTGGTCTCGAAGCCCTCACGCGGCTGTTCACGCGCGATGGTGCCCAGGCGCACGGCCTGCCGCCCGCGGTAGCGATCGATCAGTTCCGGCGGCCAGTAGTGGGGCACGTCGCTGCCGATCAGCTCCTCGGCGCTGAAGCCGACCATGTGGCAGAAGGCGGGGTTCACGTAGGTCACGCGGCCGTTGAGGTCGCGCGCGCGCAGGCCGGTGACGAGCGAATCCTCCATCGCCTTGCGAAAGGCCAACGCCTCGGCCAGCGCGCTTTCGGCGGTGGCACGCCGTCGCACGTCGCGCACCAGCAGCAGCACCACGGCCGCGAGCGCGAGCGACAAGCCGAGCACCAGCGCCACCGCGAGGTTGGGAATGAGCCGCGGGCTGCCGGCGGCGCTGTCCAGGCGCAGCTTGAGCGGCTGGCCGACATCGATCAGCCGCTCGGCCACGTAGACGCCGCTGCCCCGCACGCGGCCGGCGCGCGCGAGCCGCGTGCCGTCGGCCTCGACGAAGCTGAGTTCGTAGGCGGCGAGCACGTCCGCGCGCACCGCGTTCTCGAGCAGTTGCGGCAGCGACACCGTGGCCGTCATGAAGCCGTCGAGTTCGCCCGCGGAGAGCACCGGAATGCAGACGTCGATCACTTCGTAGCCGAGGCCGCTGCGCAGCGGCACGAAGTAGCTGCGCGAGTAAGCCGGGCTGCCGTCGCGCAGCGCCGCAGCGCAGGCCAGTTCGACGTCCTGTTCCATCTTGTCGCGCGGGATGCGGCTGAACAGCGGTGTGTGAAAGGGGGCGTCGACGGCCTGCACGATGTGCATCTCGGGATCGCGCCGCTCCAGGCGCACGATGTGGCTGCGGCGGCTGAGCAGCTCGCCGGCGCGCAGCCGCCACTGCGGCAGGGCCGGGTGGTCCCACAACACGGCCTGCAGCGCCTGCAGGTCGGCCGCCACGGCATGACGGATGTCGGCGGCCACGCCCCCGGCCACGGCATCGGCCTGTTCCTGGCCGCGCGTGGTCTCGTACTGGAGCGTCAGCGCCACGAGCAGCGATTGCGCCACCGCCAGCAGCGCCACCAGCGCCGCCCACGGCAGGGCGCGGCGCCAGGCGGACGGGCCGCGCGGCGCGCGCGGCGAAGCGGACGGTGCAGAGGGATTCATGGCGGGCGCCTGCGCGGCGAAGCGCGCGCAGGCGCCGAGTATTGCGGACGCGGCGCAGGCCGGCCTACGCAGTTCCGCGCATCGCGAAGGCCGGGATACCGACTTCTACAATGACTGCCCTCTCGGCGCCGGGGGCGCCGTCTTTTGGCGCCGCTGCGCCGTCTTTTCCCGGGAACAGGTCATGTCAGATCAAGAACAAAAGCGCGCCGAACTGCGTCGCGCGGCGCTCGAGTACCACGAGTTCCCCATTCCCGGAAAGATCGAGATCGCTGCAACCAAGCAGCTCGTCAACCAGCGCGACCTCGCACTCGCCTACTCGCCCGGCGTGGCCGCCGCTTGCGAGGAGATCGTGGCCGATCCGGCCGCGGCCTTCCGCTACACCGCACGCGGCAACCTGGTGGCCGTCATCACCAACGGCACGGCGGTGCTGGGTCTCGGCGACATCGGCCCGCTCGCGGCCAAGCCGGTGATGGAAGGCAAGGGCGTGCTGTTCAAGAAGTTTGCCGGCATCGACGTGTTCGACATCGAGCTGCAGGAGCGCAACCTCGACAAGCTGGTGGACATCATCGCCGCGCTCGAGCCCACCTTCGGCGGCGTGAACCTCGAGGACATCAAGGCGCCCGACTGCTTCTACGTCGAACGCAAGCTGCGCGAGCGCATGCGCATTCCCGTCTTCCACGACGACCAGCACGGCACGGCCATCGTCGTCGGCGCGGCGCTGCTGAACGCGCTGAAGGTGTCGGGCAAGGACATCACCGAGGTGAAGCTCGTGTCTTCGGGGGCGGGCGCCGCGGCCCTGGCTTGCCTGGGCCTGCTGGTCAAGCTCGGCGTGCCGCGCCAGAACATCTGGGTGACCGACCTCGCCGGCGTGGTGTACGAGGGCCGCGTGGAGCTGATGGACGAAGACAAGGTGGCCTTCGCGCAGAGGACCGAACACCGCACGCTCGCCGAGGTGATCGTCGGCGCCGACATCTTTCTCGGCCTGTCCGCCGGCGGCGTGCTCAAGCCGCAGATGGTGGCGTCGATGGCGCCGAATCCGATGATCTTCGCGCTCGCCAACCCGACGCCCGAAATCCTGCCCGAGGAGGTGCTGGAGGTGCGCAGCGACGCCATCATGGCGACCGGGCGCACCGACTACCCGAACCAGGTCAACAACGTTTTGTGCTTCCCCTACATCTTCCGCGGCGCACTTGATTGCGGCGCGACCACGATCACCGTGGAGATGGAGATCGCCGCCGTGCACGCGCTGGCCGAACTGGCGCAGGCCGAGCAGAGCGAGGTGGTGGCCGCGGCCTATGCCGGCGCCAACCTCAGCTTCGGGCCGGAGTACCTGATTCCCAAGCCCTTCGATCCGCGGCTCATGATGAAGATCGCGCCGGCCGTGGCCCAGGCGGCGGCCGACTCAGGCGTCGCCGCGCGGCCCATCGCCGACTTCGACGCCTACCGCGAAAAGCTGAAGACCTTCGTCTATGCCTCGGGCACGATGATGAAGCCGATCTTCAGCATCGCGCGCCAGGCGGCGAACAAGCGCGTCGCCTTCGCCGAGGGCGAGGAAGAGCGCATCCTGCGCGCCGCGCAGGTCATCGTCGACGAGAACGTGGCGCGGCCCACGCTCATCGGCCGGCCCGACGTGATCGCCCAGCGCGTGAAGAAGTTCGGCCTGCGCCTGGAAGCCGGACGCGACTACGACCTCGTCAACACCGACCACGACCACCGCTACCGCGACTACTGGCAGACCTACCACCAGATGACGGCGCGCCAGGGCGTGACGGCGCAGTTCGCCAAGATCGAGATGCGCCGGCGGCTCACGCTGATCGGCTCGATGCTGCTGCACAAGGGCGAGGTCGACGGCCTCATCTGCGGCACCTGGGGCACGACGGCGATGCACCTCGCCCACATCGACCAGGTGATCGGCAAGCGCGAAGGCGCCCACACCTACGCCTGCATGAACGGGCTGATCCTGCCGGGGCGGCAGGTGATGATCGTCGACACCCACGTCAACTACGACCCGAGCGCCGAGCAACTGGCCGAGATCACCGTGATGGCGGCCGAGGAGATGATGCGCTTCGGCCTGCACCCGAAGGCGGCGCTGCTCTCGCACAGCAATTTCGGCTCGAGCAAGCAGCCGTCGGCGCTGAAGATGCGCGACACGCTGGCACTGCTGCACGAACGCGCCCCATGGCTCGAGGTCGACGGCGAGATGCACGGCGACACCGCGCTCGACGCAGCCTACCGCGCCCAGCTAATGCCGGGCAGCACCCTGAGCGGCGAGGCGAACCTGCTGGTCATGCCCAACATCGACGCCGCCAACATCGCCTACAACCTGCTCAAGACCGCGGCCGGCGGCGGCATCGCTATCGGGCCGGTCCTGCTCGGCGCGGCCCGGCCGGTGCACGTGCTCACCCCCTCGGCGACCGTGCGGCGCATCGTCAACATGGCGGCGCTCACCGTGGCCGACGCCAACGCGGCGCGCTGAAGCGGGCGCTTTGCCGGGCGGCGCACGCGGATTGGGGCCCCGGCGGCGCCGCCGGGACCCATTCGCCTGACATTTTCCTGACAGTCGTCAAGAAGGTTGAGATTTCAGGCTGACCGAGGCACACATGATTCGCGCACCTAAAACTCATTTCAGAGAGTGTGCGCTCACGTAATCACGTGCGCAACTGCCCTAAATTGAGGCAGAGGCTTGAGCTTTCGCGGCCGATTCTGTACGATCTCGCTTTCGCATTTCAGGGAAAACCCCGTGTCTCTCCCTCGCCGCCCGCAGGCGTGGCAGTCCTTGCAAAAGTTGGGGCTCGCCATCATTTTTTCGGGCGCCCTGTTGACGGCGAATGCTGTCGCAGCCAAGGAGCAGTTACCGGATGCGGCGAGCGTCGCTGAAGTCGCAGTCGTGCAGCTTCCGGTCGAGGCCCGGGTGACCTATCGGTTGATTCGCGCAGGCGGCCCGTTCCCCTACGAGAAGGACGGCACGGTGTTCGGCAACCGCGAGCGCCTTCTGCCGCGTCATCCGCGCGGGTTCTACCGGGAGTACACGGTGGCGACGCCCAAGGCGCGCAACCGCGGCGCCCGGCGAATCGTCTGCGGGGGGCGTCAACCGATGCAGCCCGTGGCCTGTTACTACACCGCGGACCACTACGCGAGCTTTCGCCGCATCGTGCCCTGAGATGGACCTGGATTTTTGTGACCCGAGGAGGAACGAGACCATGCTCTTGCAGACCGTCCGTCCGAACATTGTTCAAGCGATCCGAGCCTATCGCGTCGAGGATCTGATGCAGGCCGCGCACGACGCGGGCCAGCACTTCCTCTACGCCAACCTGACCCAGGCGCAATCGAAGCAGGACGTGCTCGACAGCATCGCCGAGGCCTTTCTCTTTCCGTCGCACTTCGGCAAGAACCTCGACGCGCTCTACGACTGCATGACCGACCTGGTCCACAAGTCCGGCACGCAGCCGGGCTTCGTGGTGGTGCTCGAGCAGCTTCCCGACAATCCCCGCTTCGACCGGGAGGCACGCGAGCAACTGCTCGACGTCTTCCGCGATGCGGCCGACTTCTGGGGGGAACGCAAGATACCGTTCAGGTGCTTCTATTCTTTTCAGTAGCCCGCTCCCAGGAACAAGGGTCATGGGAGCGGGCGACGGAAGTGGCCCAAGTCATCGTGGAAAAGCCGGCCAAGCCGGCTGCCAAGAGCGCAGCGAACTCCACCTTCGGCATGAACATGCCGTTGATGAGCAGTGCGTTCGACACCTCGATGTGGTTGAACGCCGCCTGACGGTGGCGTGACCCGACGATGAAGCGGCGGCCTGCGGGCCGCCTTTTTCATGCCTGCGCGTCGGCCGCCCGCTGGGCGAGCGCGAGGTATTCCGCGACGGGCACTTCCTCGGCGCGGCGCTGCACGTCGAAATCGCCGGCCACGCCGCGGTCCTCGAGCCAGCGTCCCAGCGTGTTGCGCAGGATCTTGCGCCGCTGCGAGAAAGCCACCGCCACCAGTTCGCCGAGCAACGCCGGCTGCACCGCGGGCGCGCCCTGCAGGGGCAGCATGCGCACCACCGCCGAATCCACCTGCGGCGGCGGCTCGAAGGCCTCGGGCGGCACGTCGAGCACGGTCTCGATGTGGTAGCGCCACTGCAGCATCACGCTCAGGCGTCCGTAGGCCTTGCTGCCCGGCGCCGCGGCCATGCGCTCGACCACTTCCTTCTGCAGCATGAAGTGCTGGTCTTCGACCTGCTCGACCGATTCGAGCAGATGGAAGAGGATGGGCGTCGAGATGTTGTAGGGCAGGTTGCCGACCACCCGCAGGCGCTTGCCGAGGCGCGCGGCGAGCGCGGCGAAATCGACCTTCAGCACGTCGGACTCGACCACGTCGAGCGATTCGCGGCGGCGCAGGCGGGCGGCCAGGTCGCGGTCGAGTTCGATCACCGTGAGCCGGTTGCAACGCTCGGCGAGCGGGCCGGTCATGGCGCCGAGCCCCGGGCCGATTTCCACCAGCGCGTCGGACTGCTGCGGATCGATTGCATGGACGATGGCGCCGATGACGTTCTGGTCGGTCAGAAAGTGCTGGCCGAACCGTTTCCTCGCGATGTGCTGGTGGGCCATGACGCGCCGTTCAGGGCGGCGGCTCGCGCAGCTCCACGTAGGCGCGCGCGCGCAGTTCGCGCAGCCACTCGGCGTAGGCCTCGTCGAACTTGCGCTCGCGCAGCATGTTGCGTGCGAGCTGGCGCTGCTCGCGCGTGTCGAGCGAGATCTGGCGGCGCTCGACCACCTGGATGAGGTGCAGGCCGAAGCGCGATTCGACCGGGTCGGAGATGCCGCCGATCGGCAGCGCATTCATCGCCTGCTCGAACTCCGGCACGAAGCTGCCCGCCGTGGTCCAGCCGAGATCGCCGCCCTGCGCGGCGCTGCCGTCCTCGGAGTTCTCTCGCGCGAGTTCCTCGAACGTGGCCGTGCCGGCTGTGACCTGCTGCTTGAATTCGGCCAGGCGCCGTGCCGCTGCTTGGGCGGAAAGCTGCGGCGAGGGGCGCAGCAGGATGTGGCGCGCTCGCGTCTGTGCCACGGTGAAGGCCGTGCCCTCGCGCTTTTCGAGCAGCTTGAGCGCATGGAAGCCGGCCCCGGTGCGCAGCAGCGTGGGCGCCACGTCGCCCGGCTGCAGGTCGCGCACGTGCGCGACGAACACATCGGGCAGCCGGTCGGCCGGGCGCAGGCCGATGGCGCCGCCCTGGGCGCGGTTGCCGTCTTCCGACACCTCGCGCGCCACCACGTCGAAGGCTTCGCCCGCCTTCAGGCGCGCGAGCGCCGCCTCGGCCCGGGCGCGGCGCTGGGCCACGGTGGCCTCATCCGCGCCTTCGGGCACGGTGACCAGCACCTGGGCGATGTTGTATTCGGTGGTACCGCGGGTCTTCGCGCGTTCCGCCTCGATCACGGCGTCGATCTCGGCATCGGTGATGCGGATGCGCTGCTGCACCTCGCGCTCGCGCACGTGCTCGACCATGAGCTGGTCGCGCACGTTGTTGCGGAACATGCCGTAGTCGATGCCCTCGCGGCGCAGCTGTTCGCGCAGTTGCGGCAGGCTGAGCTGGTTCTGCGCGGCGATGTTGGCCACGGCGCGGTCGACGTCGGCCGCGTCCACGCCGGTGCCGCTGTCGCGCGCATGGCTGACCTGCACCCGCTCGTTGATGAGCATGTCCAGCACCTGCCGGCGCACCTCGTCGGGTGGCGGCAGCGTGGCGCCGTTGCGCGCGGCGTTGGCCCGCACCGCGGCGATGCGGGCCTCCAGCTCGCCGGCCGTCACCAGCTCCTGGTTGACGACGGCAACGATGTAGTCGCCGACGCGCGCACGCGCGCCGTTGCTCGTCTGCGCCGGGGCGCCGAACGCCGTCAGCGCGAGGGCGAACACCAGCACGGCGGCGCGCAGGCGCGAACGGAAGGCGAGGGTGGAGTCAGTCATGGGAGGCGATGGGGAAGGCGGACGCCGAGTCGTCGCGCAGCAGGCGGTAGCCGGGCACATTTTCCTTCAAGACCTGCAGCGGATTGGAGCCGAGGCGCGAGAGGCCGACGAGTTCGAGCTGGAACAAGAGCCGCGTCGTGGCTTCGCTGCGGCCGGTGGACAGGCGCTCGGCGACGACGCGGCCGATCCAGCAGCCGGCGTCGTATTCGAGTCCGGCGATGACGTCGGTCAGGCGGCGGTCGCGCATGCTGTAGTTGACGCGCCCGACGCCGTACCAGGTGCCCTTGCAACCACCCGCGGATGAACGCGCCGCGCGCGGCTTGTCGGCCGGCGTGCGCCCGTCGTTGAGCGGCCATTGCCAGCCCACTTCGAATTGTTCGCTCAGGCCCCGCGTGAAGCGGTAGCGCGCGTTGACGGTGCGAAACGGCCCCGGCGAATAGCGCGCGCCGAGGATGGAGCGCGAGATGCGCTCGTTCTCGGGGCTGTACTGCAGCGAGGCGTCGAGCGTCCAGTTCGGAATCACCGAGGTCGAGCCGAGCAGCAGCATGTCGGACAGCTCCTGCGTCAGCGGCGGCCCCTGCGGCGAGAGGGCCGGGTCGAACCGGGCCAGGTCGGCCTGCGGCGTGATGAGCTGGTCGCGGAACAGGTAGCGCTGCGCCAGCCCCAGGCGCAGCAGCTCCTCGCCCGAATCGGCATCCAGCAGCCGCGTCGTCACGCCGGCGGTGAGCTGGTTGGCATCCGAGACGCGGTCGACGCCCGAAAAAGCGTTCTCGGTGTAGATGGAGTCGAAGTTGAAGTCCTTGCCCGCCGAGTCGAAGTTGGGCAGCCCGCGCTGGTCGCGGTAGGGCGTGTTCACGTAGAGCAGGCGGGGCTCGAGCGTCTGGCGCAGCGAGCGGCCGAGCCACTGCGCGTCGCGCTCGAACTGCCAGGCGGTGTCCAGGCTGAAGGTCGGGATCGCGCGCGACGCGCTGTGGCGGCCGTCGACCATCGGGCGATCGAGGTCGTAGCTGGCCATGTTCACGCTGAGCTTGGGGCGAATGCTCCATCCCGGCGTCACCCAGGGCCGGCCGATGCTGGCGATCATGTGCGCCCGCGTGCCGGTGGGCCGCGTGGTGGGCAGCGTGCCTTCGGGATCGGTGAAGCGGTTCAGCTCGGTCTCGACGCCGAGTTCCAGGCCCGGGCCGAACGCACGCAGCGTTTGTGCACCGATCTGCGGCGCCCGCTGGTACGGCGCGACGATCGGGCCGTCGGTGCTCTGCAGCACCTGCCAGCTCAGCACGCGCGCGTAGGTGGTCCAGCCGGCGACCGAGCGGGTGGCCTGCAGATCGCTCGCCAGAAGCCGCGGCGTCAGCGACGACAGGTTGCGGTCGAAGTCCTTCCAATAGTCGTCGTCAGACACGCGCAGCACGTCCAGCGACAGCGTGGTGTCGCGCCCGAAGGTGTGGAAGTGCTCGCCCTCGAAGGCATGGCGGGTGCGACCGGTGAGGCGGTCGTTCGGCATGAGTTCCAGGTTCAGCCGGCCGTGGTAGTTCCGTGCCAGGTAGCGGAACTCGCTGCCGAGCGAGGCGCCGCGCTTGGCGCTGATGCCGGGTGTGAAGGTGGCGTCGCGGTTGGGCGCGATGTTCCAGTAGTAGGGCGCCTCGACCTGCAGGCCGCTCTTGCTGTCGAGGTTGATCGACGGCGGCAGCCAGCCCGACTTGCGCGCATCGGTGAGCGGAAAGCTCAGCACCGGCGCGGCGAGGATGGGCACGCCCATGAAGCGCAGCACGGCGCCCTCGGCGATGCCCTCGTTGGCCTCGAAGTCGAGCTTCACGCGGTCGGTGCTGAGAATCCACGCCGGCGCGCCGCCGCCGTCGGGCGTGCAGCTCGTGTAGGTGGCGTCTGTTGCGATGCTGCGCTTGTCGTCGATGAAGTCGATGCGCTCGGCCGAACCGCCCGCATCGACGACGGCGAAGTGGTAGGTCGGCTTGAGAAAGTAACCCTCGAAGCGCTGCAGGTGCAGGCGCAACTCGGTGCCGGTGTACACGTTGCCGTCGTGGGTGATGCGCACCTGCCCGCGCGCGAGCGCGAGGTCTTCGGGGTGGTCGTAGCTGAGCCGGTCGGCGGTGATCGTGAGGCCGGCGCGGCGCAGTTCGGCCTCGCCTTCGAGCACCGTCTCGAGGTCGGGCCGGCCGCGGATCTCGCGCGCCCGCACCTCGATGGGCGCCTGGTCATCCGCCGTGGTGCCGGCGGCGGGCGTCTGCGCCTTCGACGCGACAGGCGTGAGCGACAGGGCCGCCGCCATCGCGGCAGCGAAGGACTTCAGGGTCGTCCGCGGTGCGCGGGCGTGTGAACAAGGGCTGGCAGGCAAGGGGCGGAGCGCACGCTGAAAACCCCTGGGCGCGACCGTCGGATGCGGTGCGGCGCTGCCGTGCAGCGCGGGGCCTGGTTAGTCGACGCTATTATCCCCGAGGGTGCTTGCGTACCCTCGCTGTGCAGCGGTCTTCGCCGGCTGCGCGGCACTGCACGATCCCGCCGAATCGAACCCGCGCGCCGCCCGGCCGACCCCCACGATGACCGATCCCCTTGCTCCCTCGGGCGCCGCGCCCATCGCCTGGGCCGATGCCGCGCGCCATGCCGCCTTCGACGCGTGGCTCGACCGTGCCGCGCGTGCGCATGGCCTCGCGCCGGACACGTTGCGCCCCGCGTCGAGCGACGCGAGCTTTCGCCGCTATTTCCGCATCGACGGCGCGGCCGGCTCGTGCATCGTGATGGACGCGCCGCCGCCGCAGGAAGACGTGCGCCCCTTCGTGCAGGTGGCCGGCCTGATCGCCGATGCGGGGCTGAACGCGCCGCGCATCCTTGCGGTGGACGAGGCCCGGGGCTTCGTGCTGCTGAGCGATCTGGGCAACCGCCTGTATCTCGGCGAACTGCAGCAGGCCGTCGCCGCGGGCGACGATCACACCGTGAATGCGCTGATGCGCGATGCCTGCGGCGCACTCGTCGTGTGGCAGCAGCGCGTCGACGCGAGCGTGCTGCCACCCTATGACGAAGCCCTGCTGCGCCGCGAGGTGGAGTTGTTTCCGACCTGGTGCGTGCAGGCCGAATTCGGCCGCACATGGAGCGACGAGCAGCAGGCGCAATGGCGCGCCGCCACCGACCTGCTGCTTGCCAGCGCGCTGGCGCAGCCCGTGGTCGCGGTGCACCGCGACTACATGCCGCGCAACCTGATGGTGGCCGCGCCCAACCCCGGCATCCTCGACTTCCAGGACGCGGTGCGCGGCCCCATCACCTACGACATCGCCTCCTTGCTGCGCGACGCCTTCATCAGCTGGGACGAGGCGCGCGAGATCGACTGGGCCGTGCGCTGGTGGGAGCAGGCGCGCAAGGTGGGGCTGCCGGTGCCGCACGACTTCGGCGACTTCTGGCGCCAGCTCGAATGGATGGGCCTGCAGCGCCACCTCAAGGTGCTGGGCATCTTCTGCCGCCTGAAGCACCGCGACGGCAAGCCCGCCTACAGCGCCGACCTGCCGCGCTTCTTCGGCTACGCCCATCGCGTGGCCGCGCGCTACAACGGCCTGGGCGCGCTTGCGCGCCTGCTCGAGCCGCTGATGGGCGCCGAGCGCGGCGTCGGCTACACGTTCTGAAGCTCGGCTTCGCGCTCGATGCGGCGCAGCGGCTGCGTCGGGCACTGCGCGGCGATGAGCCACGGGTCGCGGTCGTCGCCGCCATAGGTGGCGACAAGGAAGTCGATGAACGCGCGGGTGCGGGCCGGCACGTGCTTGCGCGAGGGCATGGCCGCGTAGATCGTCATCGCGAACAGGTGCCACTCGGGCAGAACGCGCTCGAGCGCGTTCTCGAGCAGCGCGTCCTCGACCACGAATGAGGGCAGGCCGGCGATGCCCAGGCCATGCAGCGCTGCGGCGTACATGGTGTCCATGTGCCCGGTGGTGAGCGACGGACGCGAGGTGCTGAGCGTCACCGGCTCGCCCTGGGGATCGTCGCAACCGAACGGACCGGGCGTGAAGGTCACCTCGCGCAGCGAGCTGGGCATCATGGCGTCGTGCTGCGCGAGGTCGTCCGGGTGCTGGGGCCGGCCGCGCTGGTTCAGGTATTCGGGGGCGGCGCAGGTGATGACTTCGCAGCGCGCCAGACGCCGCGCGATGAAGCTGCCGTCGAGCGGACGCTGGCCGACGGTGAGGATGCTCACGTCGAAGCTCTCGTCGATGGTTTCCACCGGGCCCGGCGAATGCAGCTCCACCGTGACCTGCGGGAACTGCGCCCGAAAGCGCGGCAGGTGCTTGGCGAGCTGGTGCACGGCGAACGAGGGCGGCACCAGCACGCGCAGATGGCCGCGCGGCTCGGAGACGGCGGCACTCGCCAGCGCCTCGGCCTCGTCCACGTCGGTGAGGATCTGGCGCGCCCGCTCCAGATACGCCTCGCCGATGTCCGTGAGGGCGAGGCGGCGCGTGGTGCGCGTGAGCAGCCGCGCGCCGAGGTGGTCTTCGAGGTCGGCGACGAGCCGCGTCACGCCCGCCGGCGAGAGGTTCGATTCACGGGCCGCAGCGGCAAAACTGCCGCTGTCGACGACACGGCAGAACACACGCATGGTGGTCAAACGATCCATTTCAAGCGCCCCGACTGTTGCAATTCTCTGAATGCTAGGTTGAAGACAGAGTAGTTTTTCCCATAGGGGTTAACGCCTAAAGTTCTTTCCATCGATGAGCCAGCCACGACGCGACTCACCGAGCTGGACAAGACAGACCCCCACAAGGCTCTCTGTTCGGGATTCGCAACCACCATTGAAGGAACTCACCATGAACCGCAAGTCCGCCCTCCTCGCTTCCGTCCTCGCCGCTGCCGCCTTCGGCGCCTCGGCCCAGGAAGCCACCCTGTTCGAAGACGCCGTGCAAAGCACGAAGACCCGTGCCGAAGTCAAGGCCGAACTGGCCCAGGCGCAAGCCGAAGGTTTCGCCATCCGCGGCGGCGAAGCGACCCTGTTCGCCGATACCGGCGTGGTCGGCACCCGTGATCGCGCCGAAGTTCGCGCCGAAGCGGCCCAGCTTCTGGACGGCAGCTCCGCGTACCGCACCGCGTATCGCAACCTGTACATCGGCGGCTGATCGCCGAACGCGACTGATCTCCTGATCTGATCTCGCGCCGCACGGCCGCCTTCGGGCGGCCTTTTTCATGGGCGCGGGCGCCTGCGCCGACAATCCCGGCCATGCTTCGCATCACCGAATTGCGCCTGCCGCTGCACCATGCCGACGACGCGCTGCGCGCCGCCATCGTGCAGCGCCTGGGCATCGCCGAGCAGGCGCTGCGCGGCTTCACGGTCTTCAAGCGCAGCTACGACGCGCGCAAGAAGACGGCCGTGGTGTTCATCTACACCGTCGACTGCGAACTCGAGGGTGAAGCCGCCGTGCTGGCGCGCTTCGAGGGCGACCGGCATGTCAACGCCGCGCCCGACACACGCTACCGCTTCGTCGGCCACGCGCCCGCCGATTTCCAGGGGGGCGGGCGGCCGCGGCCGGTCGTCGTGGGTTTCGGCCCCTGCGGCATCTTCGCCGCGCTGATCCTCGCCCAGATGGGGTTGCGCCCCATCGTGCTGGAGCGCGGCCGCGCGGTGCGCGAGCGCACGCAGGACACCTGGGGCCTGTGGCGGCGCCGCGTACTCGATCCGGAATCGAACGTGCAGTTCGGCGAAGGCGGCGCCGGCACCTTTTCCGACGGCAAGCTGTGGAGCCAGATCAGCGACCCGCGCCATCTCACGCGCAAGGTGCTCGCCGAATTCGTCAAGGCCGGCGCGCCGGAGGAAATCCTCTTCGTCGCCAAACCGCACATCGGCACCTTCCGCCTGGTCGGCGTGGTGGAGAAGATGCGCGCCGAGATCGAATCGCTCGGCGGCGAGATCCGCTTCGGCCAGCGTGTGACCGATGTGCGGATCGAGGACGGCGCGATCCGCGGCCTCACATTGGCCGACGGCGAAGAACTGCGCAGCGACCACGTGGTGCTCGCGCTCGGCCACAGCGCGCGCGACACCTTCGCGATGCTGCACGCGCGCGGCGTGTTCATGGAGGCCAAGCCGTTCTCGATCGGCTTTCGCATCGAGCATCCGCAGGGCCTCATCGACCGTGCGCGCTTCGGCCCGAATGCCGGCGATCCGCTGCTGGGCGCGGCCGACTACAAGCTCGTGCACCACGCCGCCAACGGCCGCTCGGTCTACAGCTTCTGCATGTGCCCCGGCGGCACGGTGGTGGCGGCCACCAGCGAGCCGAATCGCGTGGTGACCAATGGCATGAGCCAGTATTCGCGCAACGAGCGCAACGCCAACGCCGGCATCGTGGTGGGCCTTGCGCCGCGCGACTATGTGCAGGATGCGAATGCCGCCGGCCCGGTGAATCCGCTCGACGGCATCGCTTTCCAGCGCCATTGGGAATCGCGCGCCTTCGAACTCGGCGGCGGCAGCTACGACGCGCCGGGCCAACTCGTCGGCGACTTCATCCGCGCGCAGCCCTCCACCGCCTTCGGCAGCGTGCCGCCCTCCTACAAGCCGGGTGTGCGGCCTACCGATCTCGCAAGCGCGCTGCCGGACTACGCCATCGCCGCGATCCGCGAGGCGCTGCCGGCTTTCGAGCGGCAGATCGCGGGCTTCGCGATGGACGATGCGGTGCTGACGGGCGTGGAGACGCGCACCTCCTCGCCGCTGCGCATCACGCGCGGCAAGGATGGGCAAAGCCTCAACGTGCGCGGCCTGTATCCGGCCGGCGAAGGCGCAGGCTATGCGGGCGGGATCATGTCGGCCGGCGTCGATGGCATCGAGGTCGCCGAGGCCGTGGGTCGGGCGCTGCTGGTAACGGCTGCCGGAACGACGGCGGCCTGATCAGGCACGGGTCATCATCAGCTCGGTGATCGCGATCGAGCGCAGCGGCGCGACGCCTTCGCTTTCGAGAAACCGGTTCACGCGCGTCAGCATGTCGCCGGACAGGCGCGCCAGGCCGGCGGCGCCCGAAATCTGTTCGCGGGTGTGGGCGAGCACGCTCACGTTGAGGATCTGGTTGATCTCGCGCAGCCGAAAGCGCAGCGCCGCCGGATTCGTGTCGCGGCTCACCTCGAGCGCCACGCGCGCCTTCACGAGGGTTCCGTCCTGTGTCATCGCACGCAAGGCGTCGGGTGTGACCCACTCCGGTTCGGCCTGCGCGTCGGGTTCGGCGCCGGCGGCCTCGACCCAGCGCAGGCCGCCGGCAATGCCGGCCGGCACGCCGACGATGGCCGCGATGGCGGCAACGACGATCAGGTCGCGGCGGGTGTCGGAGCTGGGGCGGGGAGGCGGCATTCGGGGGGAGACTGCAACGGCAGGCCGTATTTCACAGGCAGCCGGCCGCTCCCCGTCCCTGCACGGGCGTCTTGGCGGTCCGTACCGTTAATCGGTCACGATGCGCGAGCCCGCGTCGCAGTGGTTCAAGGGCAGGCGGCAATCACCTGCGCCACCGCGGCGGTGAGCCGCTTGCCGTAGGGCACGTGCAGGAACTCGTTCGGACCGTGGGCATTGCTCTTCGGTCCGAGCACACCGCACACCATCATCTGCGCCGCCGGAAAGCCGCGCTGCAGCATGCTCATCAGCGGGATCGTGCCGCCCTGGCCGATGTAGCCGCAGGGCGCGCCGAAGTGGGTCTGCGAGGCGGCGTTCAGCGCGTTCTCGAGCCAGGGCGCCAGCGCCGGTGCGTTCCAGCCGCTGGCGCCGCGTGCCTCGCCGCGGCCGTCGGCAGCAAAGGTCACGCGGGCGTTGTAGGGCGCGTTGTCTTCGAGCAGCGTCTTGAGCGTGGCCGCGGCTTCGCCGGCATCGACCAGCGGCGGCAGGCGCAGCGAGAGCTTGAACGCGGTAAAGGGGCGCAGCACGTTGCCCGCGTTCTTCAACTCGGGGAAACCGTCGACGCCGGTGACGCTGAGCGTGGGCTTCCAACTGCGGTTGATCAGCGCCTCGACCGGGTCGGTGGTGGTCGGCAGCGTCGGGCCGCCGTCGGCGCCGCAGGCCCAGGGGTAGGTCTTCCACACCGCATCGCCCAGCGTCTCGGCGGCGGCGCGCGCTTGCTGCAGGCGGTCGGCCGGCACCTCGCAATGCAGGCTGCCGGGCAGCAGCCGGCCGGTCTTCGAATCCTCCAGCCGGTCGAGCACCTGCCGCAGGATGCGAAAGCTCGATGGCACCAGCCCGCTCGCATCGCCCGAGTGCACGCCTTCGGTGAGGATCTCCACCTTCAGCGTGCCCGTCACATTGCCGCGCAGGCTGGTGGTGAGCCAGAGCTGGTCGTAGTTGCCGGCGCCGCTGTCCAGGCACACCACCAGGCCGACGTTGCCCAGGCGCGGGCGCAGCAGGTCGATGTAGGCCGGCAGGTCGGGCGAGCCGCTTTCTTCGCAGGTCTCGATGAGGCCCACGCAGCGCGGGCGCGGGATACCCTGGCGGTCGAGGCCCATGATGGCGGTGAGCGCGGCGTAGATCGCGTAGCCGTCGTCGGCGCCGCCGCGGCCGTAGAGCAGGCCGTTCTCGTACTTTGGCGTCCACGGCCCGAGGTCGTTGCGCCAGCCGTTGAATTCCGGTTGCTTGTCGAGATGGCCGTAGAGGCACACCGTGTCGGTGCTGCCCGGCTTGGTGGCGGGCAGCTCGAAGAAGACCACCGGCGTGCGGCCTTCGAGGCGGATCACCTCCAGCCGCAGGCCGTCGATGCCCTGGCGCTCGACCCACTGCGCTGCGTCGCGCACCACGCGCTCGATGTGGCCGTGGCGCTGCCAGTCGGCGTCGAACATCGGGCTCTTGGCGGGCACGGCGATGTAGTCGGTCAGCGCCGGGACGATCTGCGTATCCCAGGTTTCGGCGGCAAAGGCGGCGAGGGCGCTGGCCTCGTCGGGTTGCAGCGGCAAGAGCGGATCGCGTGCGTTCATCGAGGGCTCCTTCGGGTTCGGCGCTTCGCGCGTGGTCGATCAGTGTAGGAGCGGCGCCCTTGTGCGCATGTCGAGCGGGGTGTTGTGCGGCAGACCCGTGATTGCCGGGAAACCTGCACGCGAGTGCAGAAATCGCCGCCTTGCACGACATACTGCCGCGCCAGCGCCCGTGGGCGTTGCCCCCCAATCTCTCAGGTTTTCAGGTGACCGAGCCAGCGCGTGAGCGCGGCCAGCACTTCGGCCTTCTCCGGCTCGTTGAAGATCTCGTGGAACAGCGCCGGGAAGGCCTGCGTCGTGACCACCCGCCCGGGCGCTGCCGCGGCAAACGCCGCGCTGCCCGCCGGCGCCACGCAGCGGTCGGCGCCGGCGTAGAGCAGCAAGGTCGGCGCTGTCCAGTGCGGGGCTCGCTCCTGCACCAGCACGCCGCTGTCCAGCATGAAGCGCACGAGCTTGGCGGTCACGCGGTCGTGCACCAGCGGATCGGCACCGTAGGCCTGCACCACTGCTGGGTCGCGCGAAATCCAGGCCGGCTTCAGGCCGTTGTTTGCAGCGAGGTTCGGTGCCAGCGAACCCATCACCGCCAGCAGCAGCTTCTGGAGGCCGTTCATGCCCAGCGCCAGGGCCGGTGAACTGAGCACCAGCGCGTCGACCGGTCGGTGCCACGGCGCGGGCGCAGGTGCCAGCCCTTCGGCCACGAAGCGCGCCGCGACCAATCCACCCATGCTGTGGCCGAGCAGCACGAGCGGGCCGGGCTCGGTGGCACGCACGGCATCGATCACGCCGGCCAGATCGGTCAGCAGATCGTCCGATGCGTTCAATCCACCGCGCGGCCCGGTGCTGCGGCCATGGCCGCGGTGGCCGTAACCCGCCACCTGCCAGCCGGCCGCGTTGAGCGCGGCAGCGACGTGGGCATAGCGGCCGATGTGCTCGCCCAGGCCGTGCACGATGAGCACCGTGCCGCGTGCGTTCGCTGCGGGCCAGTGCCGCAGATGAAGCGCCGTGCCGTCGGCGGCGGACAAGGTGTCGGCTGGCATCTGCGTCATGCGCGGCAGTGTAGGCAGCGGACCGGTGCGCCGGCTCTCGGGCTTTGTCCGATCCGGCGCGTGGAAGGTCAGCGCGCCGCCGTCGCCTCGCGTTCGCTCCAGCCCCCGCCCAACACGCGGTACACGGTGACGAGGTTCTGCACCTGCAGCGCCTGCGTCTGCACCAGCGCCTGCTGCGCCGCGAGCAGCGAGCGCTGGGCGTCGAGCACGTCGAGGTAGCTGGCCGCGCCGTTGCGGTAGCGCAGGTCCGCCAGCCGGAAACGCACTTCCTCGGCGTTCGTCTGTGCGGCCTGGGCACGCAGTTGCTCGCCCAGGGTTGCACGGCCGGCCAGTGCATCGGCCACTTCGCGGAAGGCGGTCTGGATGGTGCGCTCGTACTGCGCCACGGCGATGTCGCGCGTGACCTGCGCGACTTCGAGATTGGCCTGGTTGCGGCCCGCATCGAAGATCGGCAGCAGCAGTTGCGGCATGAAGGTCCAGGCGCTGCGGCCGTGGCCGAGCAGGCGATCGAGATCGGTGCTCGCCACGCCCACGCTGCCGGTCAGGGTGATGCGCGGGAAGAAGGCCGCGCGCGCCGCGCCGATGTTGGCGTTGGCCGCCAGCAGTTGCTGCTCGGCGGCGCGCACGTCGGCGCGGCGGGTCAGCAGGTCGGAGGGCAGGCCGGCCGGCAGATCGGGCAGCAGGCGCTGGTCGGTGAGCGCGAGACCCGCCGGCAGGTCGGCCGGCAACGGCTGGCCGATCAGCAGCGTGAGCGCGTTCTCGTCGAGCGCGCGCTGGCGCGTGAGCTGCGCGAGCGATACGCGCGCCGCTTCCAGCAGCGACTCGGCCTGGCGGAAGTCGAGTTCCGACGACACGCCGTTGTCGAACTTCAGCTTGGTGAGCCGCAGCGATTCTTCGCGCGTCTTCAGCGCGCGCTCGGTGACGGCCAGCAGTTGTTCATCGGCCCGCAGCGCCAGGTAGGTGTTGGCGACCGCGGCGATGAGGCTGGTCTGCACGCCCTTGCGCGCTTCTTCGGTGGCGAGGTATTGCGCCAGGGCCGCTTCGCTCAGGCTGCGGATGCGCCCGAACAGATCGAGTTCCCACGCACTGACCGCGAGCCCCACCGTGTAGGTGCTGCTCATGCCGCCGGCAGGCGAGGGCTGGCGGTTGCCCGAGGCGCCCACGCCCACCGTCGGCCACAGGTCGGCGCGGCGAATCTGCGCCGTGGCGCGCGCCTGCTCGATGTTGAGCGCGGCGATGCGCAGGTCGCGGTTGTTCTCGAGCGCGGCGGCGATCAGGCGCGTGAGGCGCTCGTCGACGAAGAACTCGCGCCAGTCGATGTCGGTGGCCGGCTTGGCGGCCGTGTCGGCTGCCGCGGTCGCTGCCATCGGATAACTCGCGGCCACCGGCGCCGCAGGCCGCTCATAGGTCGGAATCATCGGCGCGCAGGCGGCGAGCAGGGCGGCCGCCGCCAGCGCCGCGGCGGTGCAGGTCAGGCGCTCAGTCATGGCTGCCTCCCTTGGCCGCGGCGTCGCCGGGCGCGGGGTTCTCGTCGAGCGTTTCATGGGCATACATCTTTCGCTGCCGTTCGCTGCCCTTGAAGAAGCGGCGCACCACGACGAAGAACACCGGCACGAAGAACACCGCGAGCGCGGTGCCGGTGATCATGCCGCCCATCACGCCGGTGCCGATGGCGCGCTGGCTGGCCGAGCCGGCGCCGGTGGCCAGCGCCAGCGGCAGCACGCCGAGGGTGAAGGCCATGGAGGTCATGATGATGGGGCGGAAGCGCAGGTGCGCGGCTTCGAGCACCGCGTCGACCGCACTTCGTCCCTGCGCCTGCAGGTCCTTCGCGAACTCGATGATCAGCACCGCGTTCTTCGCCGACAGGCCGATGATGGTGATCAGGCCCACCTTGAAGTAGACGTCGTTGGACATGCCGAAGAGGCCCGTCGCCGCCGTCACGCCGAGTACGCCCAGCGGCACGACTAGGATCACCGCGAGCGGAATCGACCAGCTTTCGTACAGCGCCGCCAGGCACAGGAACACCGCCAGCAGCGAGAAGCCGTAGAGCAGCATCGCCGTGTTGCCCGATAGGCGCTCCTCGCGCGACTGGCCCGTCCACTCGTAGGCGAAGCCGGCGGGAAGCTGCGCGGCCAGCCGCTCCATCTCGGCCATCGCGTCGCCCGAGCTGTAGCCGGGCGCGGCCTCGCCGCCGATGCGCATCGTCGGGTAGCCGTTGTAGCGCACCGTCTGCATGGGCCCGGTGATCCAGCGCGTGGTCGTGAAGGACGACAAGGGCACCAGTTCGCCGCGGTTGTTCACCGCGTTGAGCTTGAGGATGTCATTGGGCTGCATGCGCGCCGGCGCGTCGGCCTGCACCACCACCCGCTGCAGCCGGCCGGCGTTCGGGAAGTCGTTGATGTAGGCCGAGCCGAGTGCGGTGGAGATCGCCGAGTTGATCGACTCGAAGGGCACGCCGAGGGCGCTCGCCTTGTCGCGATCGATGTCGATCTGCAGTTGCGACGCGTCTTCCAGTCCGTCGGGGCGCACGTTGACGAGTACCTTGCTCTGCGCGGCCATGCCGAGCAGCTGGTTGCGTGCGGCCACCAGCGCTTCGTGCCCATGGCTGCCGCGGTCCTGCAGGCGGAAGGTGAAGCCCGAGGCGGTGCCCAGCCCCGGAATCGGCGGCGGGCTCAGCGGGAAGATGAACGCATCGCGAATGCCCATCAGCGCGCCGAAGGCACGCCCCGCGAGCGCCTGCGCCGTGTGCTCCTCGCCTTCGCGTTCGCCCCAGTCCTTGAGCGGCACGAAGGCAAGGCCCGCGTTCTGCCCCTGGCCCGAGAAGCTGAAGCCCAGCACGCTCACCATGCTCTCGACTTCGGGCTGTTTCAGCATGAAGTCTTCCACCTGCTTCATCACGTCGAGCGTGCGGTTGGTGGTGGCGCCCGGCGGCAACTGCACGTTCACGAGCACGTAGCCCTGGTCCTCGGCCGGCAGGAACGAAGTGGGCAGCCGCGTGAACAGCAGCGCCACCACGGCGATGATGGCGGCGTAGATGAACAGGTAGCGCGCGGCACGCTTCAGGATGCGCGCGACCAGCCCTTCGTAGCCCTTGGCCGTGCGCGTGAAGCGCCGGTTGAACCAGCCGAAGAAGCCGCGCTTCTCGTGGTGATGCCCGGCCTCCACCGGCTTGAGCAGCGTGGCGCACAGCGCCGGCGTGAGCGACAGCGCCATGAAGGCCGAGAAGCCGATCGAGGAGGCCATCACCACCGAGAACTGGCGGTAGATGTTGCCGACCGACCCGGCGAAGAACGCGAGCGGCACGAACACCGAGATCAGCACCACCGTCACGCCGACGATGGCGCCGGAGATCTGCCCCATCGCCTTGCGCGTGGCGGCGCGTGGCGGCAGGCCCTCTTCGCTCATGATGCGCTCGACGTTCTCGACCACCACGATGGCGTCGTCGACCACGATGCCGATCACCAGCACCATGCCGAACATGGTGAGCACGTTGATCGAGAAGCCGAGCGCGAGCAGCACGGCGAAGGTGCCGAACAGCGTGATCGGCACCACGATGGTCGGAATGATGGTGTAGCGCCAGTTCTGCAGGAACAGGTACATGACGAGGAACACCAGCACGATGGCCTCGATCAGCGTCACGACCACCTGCTTGATCGAGATGTCGATGAACTTCGAGGTGTCGAACGGAATGACGTAGTCGACGCCTTCGGGGAAGAACTTGTGCAGTTCTTCCATGCGCTGGTGGATCGCCTCGGCGGTCGCCAGCGCATTGCCGGTGGTCGAGAGCTGCACGCCGATGCCCGCCGACGGCTTGCCGTTCAGCCGCGCGGAGGTGGCGTAGCTTTGCGCGCCGAGTTCGATGCGCGCCACGTCGCGCAGGCGCACGGTCGAGCCGTCGGTGTTGGCGCGCAGCACGATGTTGCCGAACTGCTCGACGCTCGTGAGCTGGCCGTTGACCACCACCGTCGCGAAGATGGCCTGCCCCGGCACGTTGGGCAGATCGCCGATGGTGCCGGACGACACCTGCGCGTTCTGCGCCCGGATGGCCGCCGCCACTTCGGCGCTCGAGAGCTTGAAGCCCACCAGCTTGGCCGGATCGACCCAGATGCGCATGGCGCGCTCGGTGCCGAAGAGCTGCGCCTGGCCCACGCCGTCGATGCGCTGGACCTCGGGCAGCACGTTGCGCGAGGCGTAGTCGCCGAGCGCGATCGGGTCCCACTTCGGATCGTCCGAGGTGAGGATCACGACCAGCAGGAAGTTGGCGCGCGCCTTGTCCACGCGCACGCCCTGCTGCGTCACCGCCGAGGGCAGCCGCGGCGTGGCGCGGGCCAGGCGGTTCTGCACGTCCACTTGCGCGAGATCGGCGTTGGTGCCCGGCTGAAAGCTCAGCGTGATCGAGCCCGTGCCGTTGGCCTGCGTCACCGATTCCATGTAGATGAGGCCGGGCGAGCCGTTCATCTCTTGTTCGATGACGCTGATCACGCTGTCTTCGAGCGTCTTTGCCGAAGCGCCGGGATAGGTGGCGTTGATGACGATGGAGGGCGGCGCCACCGGCGGGTACTGCGCGATCGGCAACTGCGTGATCGCCACGCCCCCGCCGACCAGGATGAACAGCGCGATGACCCACGCGAAGATGGGTCGGTCGATGAAGAACTGGGCCATGCGTGCCTGCCCTTCAGCGCGATGCGGCGGAAGCGGGCGCGGAGGCCGGGGCCGCCGCGGATGACGCCGAAGCCGCCGAAGCTGCCGCCGGCGCCTTGCCGTTCGCGCCCCACGGCACCGGCGTCACGGGTGCGCCGGGCTGCATCTTCTGGAAGCCGTCGACGATCACCCGCTCGCCAGCCTTCAAGCCCTCGAGGATCACCCACTGGCCCTGCTGCGCGCGGCCCACCTTCACCGGTCGGCTGGCGGGCTTGTTGTCGGTGCCGACCACCATCACCGTGTCGCCCTGCGGCGTGCGCGTGACGGCCTGCTGCGGCAAGGTGATCGCGTTCTCGAGTTGCGCCTGCTCGATGCGCACGCGCACGTACATGCCGGGCAGCAGCATCGCGTCGGGGTTGGGCACCGAGGCGCGCAAGGTCACCTGGCCGGAACTCGGGTCCACCGTCAGGTCGGTGAACAGCAGCTTGGCCGGGTGCGGGTAGGCGCTGCCGTCGTCGAGCAGCACCTGCAGGCTGGCGCCCTCGCCGCTGCGCTTGAGCCGGCCGGCCTCGAGTGCGCGGCGCAGCTCCAGCACCTCGGTGGTCGATTGCGTGAAGTTCACGTACATCGGGTTGATTTGCTGGATCACCGCGAGCTGCGTCGCCTCGCCCTGGCCGACGAGCGCGCCTTCAGTGACGAGCGCGCGGCCTATGCGCCCGGAGATCGGCGCCGTCACGCGGGCGTAGCCGAGGTTGATCTGCGCCGTCTGCAGCGCGGCGCGAGCCGCGGCCACGTCGGCCTCGGCCGTCTTCTGCGCCGCGACCGCATTCACGTATTCCTGCTTGCTGATGGCGTTGGCTTCCACCAGCGGCTTGAAGCGCTCGGCCTGTGCCTTGGCCTGCGCGAGACCCGCTTGCGAGCGCGCAAGATTGGCCTGCGCGCTCGCAAGCGCCGCGCGATAGGGCGCGGCATCGATCTCGAACAGCGCCTGCCCGGCCTTCACCTCGCTGCCTTCACGGAACAGCCGCTTGTTCAGGATGCCCGCGGCGCGCGCGCGCACCTGCGCCACGCGCGACGCCTCCAGCCGGCCCGGCAGCTCGGTGATGAGCCCCACCGAATGCGGCGCGACCGTGACCACGCCCACCTGCGGCGGCGGCATGCCCCCGCCAGCCGGCGCTTGCGCTTGTTCGTTCTTGTCGCCGCAGGCGGCGAGCGCCGCAGCCGCGACGATGGCGCACAGCACCAAGCGGGTGTGCCGGCGTGCAATTGCGGGCACAACGCTGTTCAATGCAGACATGCGAAGCCTTCCAGTTTGGTATTCGGATTTCCGCCGGGCATGACCATGCCGGCCAATGCACAGGCGCGGCGTCGGCGCCCCACCGCGCGGGCGGACAGGATAAACAAGTGGCCGATGCCCGGGGACCGGCCGCGTGATTCACAGTTTACATACATCCTTGAATGTATGTGTGACATGATTGCGGCATGGTTCGCAGAACAAAGGAAGAGGCGCTCGCCACCCGCCATCGGCTGCTCGATGCGGCGGAGCTGCTGTTCCATCGCGACGGCGTCTCGGCCACCTCGCTCGCCGACATCGCCCGCGAGGCCGGTCTCACCCGCGGCGCGATCTACTGGCACTTCACCGACAAGGCCGACCTCTTCGAGGCAATGATGTCGCGCGTCATCCTGCCGATGGAAGGCGCGCCGGTGCGCGCCCGGCCGGCCGACGACCCACTGGAGGCGGTGCGCGCCGAGTTCATGGATGTGCTGCGGCGCACCGTGGACGACCCGCAGGTGCAGCGGGTGTTCGACATCGCCTCCCACCGCGTGGAGTACGTGGGCGAGCTGCAGGCGGTGCGCGATCGCGCCGTCGCGGCGCACACCGAGTGGCTTGCGCGCATGGAGCAATCCTTGCGCCAGGCGATGCGGCTGGGGCAGATGGGGCGGCGCATGCCCGCGCGCGCGGCCGCGATCGGCCTGCATGCGCTGATCGCCGGCCTGCTGCGCACCTGGCTGCTCGAGCCGCAGTCCTTCGATCTGATGATCGTGGGCCGGCAGACGCTGGACGCCTACCTGGCGGGCCTCACGCTGCCGGCCGACGCCTCTCGAACGCTCAGGCCGTCAGCCGGGTGATCGCCTCTTCGTCGAGAAACACCGACGGCGAGAAGTCGACCGCGCTCACCGGCTTGCGGCCGGCCGCCCAGTCGAGCAGCGCGGCCGGCGGCATCGGCCGCGCGAACAGGTAGCCCTGCAGTTCGTCGCAGTGCAGGCCGAGCAGGATGTCGCGCTGGCCCTCGGTCTCCACGCCTTCTGCCACCACCTTCAGATCCAGCGCATGGGCGAGCTGGATCACGGCATCGACCACCGCGCGCGCGTCGCGGCTGGATTCCAGGTCGAGGATGAAGCTGCGGTCGATCTTCAACTGCGTGGCCGGCAGCCGCCGCAGGTAGCTGAGGCTCGAATAGCCGGTGCCGAAGTCGTCGATCGACAGGAACACGCCGATGCGTCGCAAGCCCTCGAAGGTGCGCTGCGTGGTCTCGATGTCCTCCATCGCCACGCTTTCGGTGATCTCGCACAGCAGGCGGTCCGCGCCGACGCCGTGGCGCTCGAGCGCCGCCTGCACGCGCTCGACCAGGTCTTCCTGGCGCAACTGGTGCACCGACAGGTTGACGGCCACCCGCATGCGCATGCCCGCCTCGTCCCAGGCGCGCATCTGGCGGCAGGCTTCGTCGATGACCCACCCACCCAGGTCCTTGATGAAGCCGAAGCGTTCGGCGATCGGGATGAAGACGGCCGGCGGCACGGCGCCGTGCTCGGGGTGCGTCCAGCGCAGCAGCGCCTCCACGCCGCGGATCTGCGAGCGCTTGCCGTCGAACTTGGGCTGGTAGTGCAGGCTCAGCTGCCCGCGCGCCCGCGCATGCCGCAGGTCGGACTGCAGCGCGAGCTGCTGCGCCGCATCGGCATTCATGTGCGATTCGAACAGCGCGTAGGTGTTGCCGCCGGTGCGCTTGGCGGCATACATGGCCGCGTCCGCATGCGCCATCAGGTGAGCGACCGTTCCGTGGTCCGGATGCACCGCCACGCCCACCGAGGCCGACACCTGCAGGTTGCGGCCCTTGTACGTGAACGGCTTCGCCAGCGCTGCGACCGCGCGCCCCGCCACGGTGACGGCATCGGCGGCGTCGACCAGGTCTTCGAGCAGCAGCACGAACTCGTCGCCGCCGATGCGCGCGACCGTGTCGCTCTCGCGCGCGACGGCGCTCAGGCGCCCGGCGACCGCCTTGAGCAATTCGTCGCCGGCCGCGTGGCCGAGTGAATCGTTGACCGGCTTGAAGCCGTCGAGGTCGACGAACAGCACTGCCAGCCGGCGCGCGTTGCGGCCTTCGCCGCGCGAGCGCGCATGCGTCAGCCGGTTCTCGAACAGCAGCCGGTTGGGCAGGCCCGTCAGCGGGTCGAGGAAGGCGCGACGCTGCAGCTCGTCGTTGGCCGACTGCAGCTGCGTGTTGGTGCTCTGCAGCGTGGCGGCCAGGCGCTGGGTGCGGTCCTGCAGGCGCGCATCGAGCGTCGCGGTGAGCAGCGTGGTGAGCAGCAGCAAGCTGGAGGCGAACATGACGATGACGCCGAGCTGGCCGCCGCCGAGCTCGCCCACGCTGGTGCACACCGCGCCGTCGACGAAGTTGGCCGCTGCCATGCCGGTGTAATGCATGCCGCTGATCGCCAGCCCCATGACGAGGGCGGCGACGGCCTTCCAGGCGGTGGCGCGGCGCGAGGCCGTGCGCCCGCGCAGCCGGAAGAGGATGAGCAGCGCCGCTGCGGAGGCCACGACCGCGATGGCCACCGACGCGGCGATGAGCGCCGGGTTCCACACGATGCCCGGCGCGATGTCGATGGCCGCCATGCCGATGTAGTGCATGCCGACGATGCCGGCGCCCATCGTCGTGGCGCCGATGGCCAGGCGCCGCGCGGTGAGCCGCCCGTGCGCCGCGATGTGCACCGCGATGGCCGAGACCACGACGCCCGCGATCCACGACAGCAGGGTCATCGTCCCGGTGTAGCCCAGCTCGATCGGCAGCGTGAACGCCAGCATGCCGACGAAGTGCATGGACCAGATGCCGGTGCCCATCGCGATCGAGCCGCCCAGCCACCACACGCGGGCGACGCGCGCGCTGTTGGCGCGCACGCGCTGCACCAGGTCGAGCGCGACGTACGAGGCCAGGATGGCGATGAGGATCGAGGCCACGACGATCCAGGCGTCGTAGCGTGGGACGAGGTATGTCATGCGGCGGGGAAAGAATGAGGCGAGGGCGAGGGCGAGGGCGAGCGCCGTCGTCGGCGCACCAGCGCCTATCTCGTTGTCGGCCGGCCGGCGCCCGCCTGAAGCCCAACAGCCGGCCGCCGAGCGTGTGCCGTGACAAACTGCCGCGGCGAGGCGTTCACCCTCAACGGTTCCCAGCGATTCCGGCGATCAAGCAAACGCCGCGGATCCGGCTCCGCCGGTCCGCTGGTGTGCCCCCTGGGGGGCGCGCGAAGCGCGTAGGGGGGGTCAAAGTGCTCCTGCGCTGCGGAAGCGGAACACGATCGCCAGCAGCCAGGTCGGGAACTGCCGCACGGCGCGGTTGTAGGTGTCGCTGGCGTCGTTGAACTGGCGCCGCGTGAAGCCGAGCGTGGCGTCGATCGCGGCGATCTCCTCGCCGAGCACGGCGGCGCCCAGTGGGCCGGTCGGCTCGGGGCGGGCAAGCAGTTCCGTCTCCAGGCGCTGGCGCGCCTGCGCGAGGGTTTCTTCGGCGAGCTTCAGGCTGGCCATCGGCCGCGCGGCGCTCGGGTGGGCTCGGGCCGCGTCGGCGGCGGCCAACATCTGCGAGGCCGCTGCCTCGACCGCCTCCACGAACTGCGGCGAATCGGCCAACAGCGGGCGCAGCGCATCCAGCCACTGCCGCAGCAGCGGGTCGCGGGCGCGCAGTTGCACGTCGACCACCGCGAAGCTGCGCGCCATGTCGTTGCGCAGGCTCACGAGGCGGTTGTAGCCGCCCACCGCCCAGAAGCCGAGCACGGCGGCCAGCACGAGCAGCACGATCGAGGAGGCACTCATGGGCGGCGACTCTAAGCCAGCGCCCGCCGACGCGGCCGTGCACAGTGCGCGATCAGCCGCGCGTCCCGCCGCCGAGGCGGGCGAGAAAGGTGCTGTCCACCGCCTCGAGGAAGGTGCGCTCTTCGCCGAGGATGAAGCGCTTCGCCTGCGCGAACTCGAAGTTGGCGCGTCCGGCGGCATCGGTCTTCAGCCGCGTGCGGTAGGCCTCGTACGCGGCGAGGCTGTCGAAGGCGATCAGGCCCCAGGCGATGTCGTTCGTGCCTTCGTGCGGCAGGAAGTAGCCGATGAGATCGCCGCCGCAGCGCGGAATGATCTCGGCCCATCGGTCGGCGTACTCCTTGAAGGCGGTGCGCTGAAAGGGGTCGATGCGGTAGCGGATGAAGCAGGTGATGGGCATGGCGCGTGATTCGTCGTTGCGGGAGCGTTCACGATAGGCGCAGAATCGGACGCGATGGTTCGTTCGATGCCGAACCATGATTGATCCCCCGAGGAAGCCAGCCATGAACCACGCCAAGGACGGGCCGCACATCGTCGGCATCGCCGCACTCATCGGCGACCGGGCGCGCGCCGACATGCTGACCGCACTGATCGCCGGCCAGGCGCTCACCGCCACGGAGCTGGCCGAAGTGGCCGGCATCACCAAGCAGACCGCCAGCGCGCATCTCGCCAAGCTGGTCGAGGCGCAGCTGGTGGCGGTGGAAAGCCAGGGCCGGCATCGCTACTTCCGCCTCGCCGACGACGACGTGGCGCATCTGCTCGAAAGCCTGATGGGCGTGGCGCAGCGCGTGGGCGCCGTGCGGCTGCGCTCCAGCCCGCGCGAGCCGGCGCTGCGGCGCGCGCGCGTGTGCTACGACCACCTCGCGGGCGAGTTGGGCGTGGCGGTGTTCGACGGCTTGCGCGCGTCGGGCGCGGTGCACAGCGCGGGCAGCGAGGTGCAGCTCACGGCGCGCGGGCGGGCGGTGTGCGACGAGTTGGGCATCGATCTCGCGGCGCTGGAGGCGCAGCGCCGCCCGCTGTGCCGCACCTGCCTCGACTGGAGCATGCGCCGCCACCACCTCGCGGGCTCGCTCGGCGCGGCGCTGCTGGCGCGCTGCTTCGCACTCGGCTGGGCGCGGCGCGAGAAGGCGTCGCGCGTGGTGAGCTTCACGCCGGCTGGCGAGCGGGCGCTGCGCGAGCGGCTGGCCTTGCCGGCTTGATCAGCCCGCGGACAGAATCGCGCGAGAACCCTCACCCCGCCCTTCTCCCGCAGGCGGGAGAGGGAGAAAGGCACGGCTCCTCGGCGGGCGGACTGCAATGGCTCCCTCTCCCGCTTGCGGGAGAGGGTTGGGGTGAGGGCCCGCCGCTACAGGTGCGACCGGTCGTTCTCCGTCTCCGCGAATCGCTCGTCGCCACCATCCGCCCATGCCTGCCAGCCCCGCCGCCGCAGCGCGCAGGCCGGGCATTGACCGCAGCCGTAGCCCCAGTCGTGGCGCGTGCTGCGCTCGCCGAGATAACAGGTGTGCGTGTGCTCCACGATCAACGCATTCAGCCGCTCGCCGCCCAGCGCCGCCGACAAGGCCCAGGTCTGCGCCTTGTCCAGCCACATCAGCGGCGTCGCAACAGTCATCGGCGTGTCCATGCCCAGGCTCAGTGCCACCTGCAGCGCCTTGAGCGTGTTGTCGCGGCAGTCGGGATAGCCGGAGAAATCGGTCTCGCACATGCCGCCCACCAGCACGCTCAGGCCGCGCCGGTAGGCCAGCGCCGCGGCGACCGTGAGGAACAGCAGGTTGCGCCCGGGCACGAAGGTATTGGGCAGGCCGTGGGCGCCCATCTCGATCGCACGCTCGCTGGTGAGCGCCGTGTCGGAGATCTGCGCGAGCAGCGAGAGGTCGAGCAGGTGGTCGTCGCCCAGCCGATCACGCCACTGCGGAAACTGCGCATGCAGTTGCGCGCGCACCGCGAGACGGCATTCGAGTTCGACGACATGGCGCTGGCCGTAGTCGAAGCCGACGGTCTCGACCTGCGCGTAGCGGTCGAGCGCCCAGGCGAGGCAGGCGGTGGAGTCCTGTCCGCCGGAGAAGAGCACCAGGGCGCGGCGTGGATCGGGCATCGACGGATGGTAGACGTGGCCACCGAACGCATGCGCCGGTCCCGATGCCGCGCCGGCCTTGCTCATCGGCTGAGGTCAGCCGCGCACTTCGCCCTGGCCCAGTACCACCCACTTCATCGACGTCAGGCCTTCCAGCCCCACCGGCCCGCGGGCGTGGAACTTGTCGGTGCTGATGCCGATCTCGGCGCCCAGGCCGTACTCGAAACCATCGGCGAAGCGCGTGGAGGCATTGACCATCACGCTCGCCGAATCGACCTCACGCAGGAAGCGCATCGCGTTCGGGTGGTGGGTGGTGAGGATGGCGTCGGTGTGGTGCGAGCCGTAGCGGTTGATGTGGGCCATCGCCTCGTCGAGGCTGGCCACCACCTTCACGCTGATGATGGGCGCGAGGTATTCCTCGCTCCAGTCCTGTTCGGAGGCGTCGGCGAGCTTCGCGTTCGGCACGGCGCCGAGCAGCGCGCGGGAGGGCGCATCGCAGCGCATCTCCACATCCTTGGCGGCAAAGACGGCGCCGATGCGCGGCAGAAAGTCGCCCGCCACCGCCTCGTGCACCAGCAGCGACTCGGCCGCATTGCAGGGGCTGTACTTCTGCGTCTTGGCGTTGTCGGTGACCTTCAGCGCCAGTTCCAGATCGACCTGCGCGTCGACATAGATGTGGCAGTTGCCGTCGAGGTGCTTGATCACGGGCACCTTGGCTTCGCGGCTGATGCGCGCTATCAGCCCCTTGCCGCCACGCGGAATGATCACGTCCACCGCCTCCGGCGAAGCGATGAGAAAACCCACCGCCGCGCGGTCGGTGGTCTGCACCAGTTGCACGGCATCGGGCGGCAGGCCGGCCTCGGCGAGCGCGGCCTGCACCAGCTTCCACAGTGCGAGGTTGGAGTGGATGGCCTCCGAACCGCCGCGCAGGATGCAGGCGTTGCCGCTCTTGATCGCGAGCGACGCGGCTTCGATGGTCACGTTGGGCCGGCTCTCGTAGATCATGCCGAACACCCCGAGCGGCACGCGCATGCGACCCACGCTGATGCCGGTGGGGCGCTGCCGCAGCTCGGTGATCTCGCCGATCGGGTCGGGCATGGCGGCGATCTGCTCGCAGCCTTCGGCCACGGTGGCTATGACCTTCGGCGTGAGGCGCAGGCGGTCGACCATTGGTGCGGCCAGGCCCGCCGCTTCGGCCGCGGCGATGTCTTGCGCATTGGCTTGCGCGAGCGCCGCCGTGCCGCCGCGCAGCCGCCGCGCGAGTGCCAGCAGCGCGGCATTCTTCGCGGCGGTGGAGGCTGCCGCCATTTTCGTGCTGGCCGCACGCGCGCTGGCGCCCATCAGCGCGATCGAGGCCTGGAGATCGGTCGAAGTCATGGCCGCGATTCTCCCAAATGGACGTTCAGCCAAGCCGCGCAAGGATGATCAACCACAACGGCGCCGCCAGCAGGAAGCCGAGCGTCGACAGCACGATGGTGGCCGTGGCCTCGCCCTCCAGCACACGGTAGCGCTGCGCGAAGATGAGCGCGTTCGAGCCCGAGGGCAGGGCGGCCGCCACCACCAGCACGGCCAGCGGCAGGCCCGACAGTCCCGCGCCCCAATGCGCCACGCCCAGCACCGCGGCCGGCACCAGCAGCAGCTTCACGAGCGTCAACGCGACGGCGCTCGCAGCGGCGCCGCGAATGCCGTAGTACGCGAGCGAGAGCCCGATCAGCAGCAGGCACACCGGCACCACTGCCTGCGAGAGCATCTGCAGCAGCTCGTCGATGAAAGCCGGCAGCGGCAGGCCGGCCAGCTTCCACAGCAGGCCGGCCATCACCGGCAGCACGACCGGGTGGATGACGGTGTGGCGTGCGGTGCGCCCCAGCGTGCGCGCCAGTTCGCGCCCGGCGCTGCCCGAGCGCCCGCTGTTTCGCCGCGCCCGCGCGAGATCCAGCTCGACGAGCGCCGTGGTGAGCGTCATGAGAAAGAGCGCATGCACGCTCACGATCGCCACGTGCACCGCCAGCCCCGCCTCGCCGAACAGCGCCATCGCCATCGGCACGCCGATCTGCACCGTGTTGCCGAAGGTGGCGGTGATGGCGCGCACGCCGGGGCCGGCCGGCTCCAGGCCTTCGGCGATGCGCCGGCGCTGGCTCAGGTAGACGAGCAGCAGCAGCACGATCACCGGCACGAAGTAGCTCGACAGCGTGCTCCACGGCAAGGTGCGCAGGTCGATGCGCGCCATGGTGCGAAACAGCAGCGCCGGCACGAACACATAGAAGGCCACGGCCGACAGGATGCGTGCCGGATCGCTGGCCGCCGTGCGTTCGCCGAACCAGCGCAACTGCCCGCCCAGCCAGCCGAGAAACACCACCGCAAACAGGGCGACGAGCTTGAGAAAGATGACGGCGGACATGGGAGCGCGAGTATGTCCGACGCCGCCGCAGGTCGCCGTCCTACGCCGCTTGGCAAACCGCACGCCTACAACCGGGGAAGCGACACAAAGCCGAACAGGTCCGCGCCGACGCAGCGGTTACCGTGACGGCCGTGCACTACGAGCCCACCATGTCTTTTCGCCCCTCCTCCGACCAGCCGCCCGAACGCGGCCAGCCGTCCGTGATGGCGCAGAACCGCGACGCGCTGCCGTCCGGCACGACGGTGGGTGAGTACCGCATCGACTCGGTGATCGGCGAAGGCGGCTTCGGCATCGTCTACCTCGCAACAGACACCACGCTCGGCCGGCCGGTTGCCATCAAGGAATACCTGCCCTCGGCCTACGCCGGCCGCGGCGACGGGCAGGAGGTCTCGCTGCGCGCCGCGCTGCATGCCGACGACTACGACTACGGCCTGCAGTCCTTCATCAAGGAAGCGCGGCTGCTGGCGCAGTTCGACCATCCGGCACTGGTGCGCGTGCTGCGCTTCTGGGAGGCGAACCGCACCGCGTACATGGTGATGCCCTACTACGAAGGGCAGACGCTGATGGCCGTGCGCCGCGCCATGCAGCGCCCGCCCGACGAGGCCTGGCTGCGTCGCCTGCTGCAGTCGCTGGGCGGTGCGCTGGAGGTGCTGCACGGCGCCTCGTGCATCCACCGCGACATCGCGCCCGACAACGTGATGGTGCTGCCCGACGGCCAGCCGGTGTTGCTCGACTTCAGCGCCGCGCGCCACCTGCGCCTGGACGGCACCAACCAGCTCACCGCCATCCTCAAGCCGTCGTACGCGCCGATCGAGCAGTACGCCGAGACGAGCGACCTGCGCCAGGGGCCGTGGACCGACGTCTACGCGCTGGCCGCGATGGCACGCTACTGCATCCTCGGCCATGCGCCGCCGCCTTCCACCGTGCGCGCGGTGCGCGACCGGCTGGAGCCGCTGCCGCAGGCCGTGGCTGCACTGCACGACCAATGGCCCGACCTGCGCTACAGCCTCACGTTGATGGCTGCCATTGACCGCAGCCTGAGCGTGCGCCCGCAGGACCGGCCGCAAAGCGTGGCCGAGTTCCTGCAACAGCTCGACATCGCCACACCCGCGCGCGAGGCGCCGCCGCTGTATGCGGCCGGCATGGCAGGCGCGGCGGCCTCGCCCGCCGCGGCACCGGCCGAACGTGAAGCGCTGCGCGCCATGTTCGATGCCGTGCCGCCCAGTCATGGCGAGATGCCGGCGTGGGCGCGCACCCCGACCACCCGCCCGCCGGCCGGCGCGTCGCGCACGCGGCCCGGCTCGCGTCCCCGCACCGGTGCGCCCCATCTGCGCACCGGGCCGCAACCGCCGGCCGAGCCGCGCTTCGGCCCGATCGACGACGAGCGCGGCTACCCGCCCGAGGGCCACGGCGGGCACTACCCGTTCGCCGACGATCCGGCCGTCACGCTGCCGAGCGACTGGCGCACCGGCAACCACCGGCGGCGCCGCAAGCGCCTGTCGGTCGGCTGGGCCGTGGCCGCCGCGGTGATCGCGACCGCGGCCGCCTGGGGATGGCAGTGGCGGCAGGAACTGCGCGCCGATCAGGCCATGGTGGCCGTGGCGGCATCGATGCGGCCCGATGCCGGCGTGCGCATCGCTGACGACCCGATCGCCGCCATCGCCGCGCGCGTGGGAGCGCTGGGCCAGCCAGACCCGCCGGAAGCAGCCAAGGCGCCGACGCAGGTTGCTCCGGCGCCGGCACCCACTCCAGAGCCGCCTGCCGCCAAGCCGACCGCGCTGCCGGCCGAGCCGCCGCGCGCGGGTCCACCGGCTGACCGAACGGCCCCGGCTGCCCCGGTCGAAGCGAGGGCCGATCCTGGTGCCGGTTCGCGCGTCGCCCCGGCCGACGCCATCTCTGCCGCGGCGGGTGAAGAACTGGTCGAATCCGCGCCTCCGGCACGTCGTGGCGACGACGAGGCAGCGCGCATGGCCGAGGCCGAGCCGGCCCCCGCCACACCGCGAGAGGCCTGCGGTCTGCGCACCGATTTCGCCCTCTACTACTGCATGCAGACGCAGTGCCGGCAGGGCCGCTACTCGGCGCATCCGCAATGCCGCGACCTGCGCGAGCGCGACGTGGTGGGCGATGCCGCGCTGCAGGCACCACGACGTTCGCCGCGCTACGGCTTCTCCGACTGAGACGCCCGGCGCGTCAGCGCGCGCCGAACATCATCCGCCGCGCGAGCATGGACTTGAGCGGGCCTACGCGCTGCAGCGCCGCCATGCCCAGGCCCCGTGCCGCGCCGGCACCGGGCAGGCGCCAGGTGAAGCTGCGGGCGAGGAAATCGGTGGCGGCGATCATGGCCCAGCGGTCGGGCCCTCGCTGCCATTCGAGGCGGCGCAGCACGCGCTCGATGCTCGCCGCGGTGCCGGCCTCGCGCACTTCGTGCGACAGCGCACGCACCAGCTCGAAGGCATCGCGCAGGCCGAGATTCAGGCCTTGCCCGGCCACGGGATGCAGGGTCTGCGCGGCATTGCCGATGCGCACGATGCGCCCGTCGGTGAGCGTGCGTTCGGCGTTGAGGCCCAGCGGAAAGCGCTTGAGCGGCGTCATCGCCGTCAGCCGGCCGACCTGTGGGTCGAACACGGTGTTGAGCACCGCGAGGCGCTGGGCCTCGGTGAGTTCCTCCACCGGGTCGTCGGCACTGGACACGCACCACACCAGCGCCGCACGGCCGTCCTTGAGCGGCAGCAGCGCCGCCGGCCCGTGGCGCGTGAAGCGCTCGTAGGCCACGCCGGGCCGGCCGCCTTCGATCGTCACCGTGCCCACCCACGCCGTCTGCGCGTAGTCGTGCGTCAGTGCCTTGCGCACCTGCTGGCCGAATACGCCGCCTTCGGCCACCACCGCGAGGTCGAAGGGTTCGGCGATGCCGGCGTCGACCTCCACGCCGCCATCCATGTTCTTGAGCGCCGACACCGGCGTGCCGAAACGCGCCGACAGCCGCTGCGGCTCGCGCTCGCAGGCGGCGAACCAGGCCTCTTGCAGCGGCGCGACGATGTGGCCGTAGCTCATCACCGCGCCCAGCATCGGCACGGCCTCGTCGAGCGCGCGGATGCAGACCTCGGGCTCGCCGAACACGCCCGACAGCACGCCGCCAAGCGACGGCGGCTGTTGCGACACATGCACTTCGAGGATGGGTTGCGCGGCCGCGGCGTTCCAGGCGCCCAGGCGTTGGAGCGCCTGCACGCTGCCCATCGCCAGCGCCAAGGTGCGCGGGTCGCCTGACACGTCGCGATCGGCGGGGCGTGCGTCGAACAGCGCGATGCGCGCCTCGGGCAGCAGCCGCGCGGCCTGCAGCGCGAGGGCCAGGCCCACCGGCCCCGCGCCCACGATGGCGAGGTTCAGGTGTCGTTCGACGAGTGCGTTCATCGTGGCTTCCATGCCGCGCCGCGCGCAGCCTCCTTGCGTATTATTCGCCGCACCCCCGCGCGGGTCGCGCGAACCCCCTTCGAGGAGTCGGCATGGGACTGATGGATTTCATCAAGAAGCAGTTCATCGACGTTCTGGAGTGGACCGAGACCGGCGACGGAACGCTGGCTTGGCGCTTCCCGATGGCCGGCAACGAGATCCAGTACGGCGGCTCGCTCACCGTGCGCGAATCGCAGGTCGCAGTGTTCGTCAATGAGGGCAAGATCGCCGACGTCTTCGGCCCCGGGCGCTACACGCTCACTACCGCCACGCTGCCGGTGCTCACCTACCTGCAGAACTGGGACAAGCTGTTCCAGAGCCCGTTCAAGAGCGACGTGTACTTCTTCAGCACGCGCCAGCAGGTCGACCAGCGCTGGGGCACGACGCAGCCGGTGACCATCCGCGACAAGGACTTCGGCGCGGTGCGCCTGCGCGCCTTCGGCAACTACAGCTACCGCATCGCCGATGCGCGGCTCTTTCACACCGAGATCTCCGGCACGCGCGACACCTACACCGTGGCCGATCTCGACGGCCAGCTGCGCGCGGTGATGCTGCAGCACATCTCCGACGCGGTGGCCTCCAGCGGCGTGCCGTTCCTGGACCTCGCGGCCAACCAGATCGAGTTCGCCAAGGCCTTGCACGAGGCCACCGAGACGGCCTTCGCCGCGCTGGGCCTGAAGCTTGAAGGTGTCACGGTGCAGAACATCTCACTGCCCGAGGAGCTGCAGAAGATCCTCGACCAGAAGATCGGCATGGGCATGGTCGGCGGCGACATGGGCAAGTTCATGCAGTACCAGACGGCGCAGGCGATCCCGAAGTTCGCCGAAGGCGCGGGCCAGGGCAGCGGCAGCGGCATTGCCGGTGACGCGATGGGGCTCGGGGCCGGCGTGGCGCTCGGGCAGGTGATGGCGCAGCAGCTCGGGCAGGGGCTCACGAACGCGGCGCAGCCGGCGCCCGCGGCAGTGATCAAGCCCGATGAAGTGATGGCGACCATCGAGAAGCTCGGCGAGCTCAAGACCAAGGGCGTGCTCACACAGGAAGAGTTCGACGCCAAGAAGACCGAGCTCCTGAAGAAGCTGGTGTAGGCCGGGCGTTCACGCCTTGGCGACCGGCACCTCTTCTCACCGCGCCTGGCGCGCGGCCTGCCCGAATTGCGGCGCGCCGGTCGAGTTCCGCTCGGCCGCATCGGCGTTTGCGGTCTGCAGCTTCTGCAAGAGCACGGTGGTGCGCGAGGGCGAAGCGCTGCGTCGCATCGGCCAGAGCGCCGAACTCTTCGACGACCATTCGCCGCTGCAGCTCGGTGCGGCCGGCACGTGGCAGGGCGTGGCGTTCACGCTGATCGGCCGGCTGCAACTGCGCTACGCCGAAGGCACGTGGAACGAATGGCACGCGCTGTTCGACAACGGCCGACCGGCGTGGCTGTCGGAGGACAACGGCCGCTACGTGCTCAGCTTCGATGTGCCGCTGGCCGAGTCGGCGCCACCGGCGGCGAGCCTGCAGGTCGGTGCGCAGCAGGTGATCGACGGGCAGCCGTGGTTCGTGGCATCGGTGACGCCCGTCACCATGATCGGGGCGCAGGGCGAGCTGCCCGTGCGTCCGGAGACCGGCGCGGCCTACGTGGTGGCCGACCTGCGCAATACCCGCGCCGAAGTCGGCACGCTTGACTACAGCGAGCCGTCGGCGCCGGTGTGGTCGGTCGGCCGCTCGGTCTCGCTCACCGAACTTGCGATGACCGGGCTGGCCGGCGCCAGCGCCGAGAAGACGCTGGCCGCGCGCGGCGTGTCGTGCCCGAGCTGCGGTGCGTCGCTCACGGTGAAATTGGCGAGCACGCGCTCCATCGTGTGCCATCAGTGCCATGCGGTGGTCGATGTGTCCAAGGGCGTGGGCGGCGACCTCGCGCACTTCGCTCAGGCCAGGCGCGACGAGCCGCTGCTGCCGCTCGGTGCCACCGGCCGTCTGGCGCTCGGCACGGCCGAGGCGCTGCCCTGGCAGGTGGTCGGCTACGTCGAGCGCAACGAGATCGAGGACGAGACGGTGCAGAGCAGCTGGAGCGAATACCTGCTCTATCACCGCAGCGCCGGCTTCGGATTTCTCGTCGACGCGGAAGACGGCTGGAGCTGGGTGCTGCCGCTCACCGGCGTGCCCGGCGGCTCGGGCGCCATCGTGCGCCACGGCGAGGTGTCCTACCGGCGGCTTTACGACGACTACGTGGCCGAAGTGAGCTACGTGCTCGGCGAGTTCTACTGGCAGGTGACGCGGCACCAGCGCACGCGGAACGCCGACTACGCCGGCACCGGGAGCGCATCGAGCAAACGTCTCAATCGCGAGCAGACGCTCGGCGACGGCGCACAGGAGGTGGTGTGGTCGGCCGGCGAGACGCTGCCGGCCGACACCGTGTTCCAGGCCTTCGGCGTCGACCCGAACGCGGCCGCGGCCTACAAGCGCGACGCCAAGCCCGTGAGCGCGGCGAACGGCGGGCTGCTCGCGAAGATGTTCCTGTGGATGCTCGCGCTCAGCCTGCCCTTTTTCTTCCTCGGCAACTGCAGCGGCGGCAGCGGCTACGCACGCACCGGCGGCGGCTCGTACGGCGGCTTCAGTTCCGGCGGCAGCCACAAGTAGGCGCGCCCGCCTTCATCACACACACAAGGAGAGATCGACATGATGGGACTCGAATGGATGCGGCCGGCGGCCTTCTTCGGCTCGATCCTGTTCGCGCTGATGGGCGTGCTGATCTTCCTCATCGTCTTCGTGATCGTCGACAAGCTCACGCCGCACGACCTGTGGGCCGAGATCGTCGAGAAGAAGAACGTGGCGCTGGCGATCGTGGTGGGTGCGATCTGCATCGCCATCGGCATGATCGTGGCGGCGGCGGTGCACGGCTGAACGCCTCGCGATGAACGAGACGGCCGCATCGCGCGCCGAGCCGTCGGGCCGCGTGCGCCCGGCGGAGGTGGCGCTGCTCGCCTCGGTATTCGTGGTCGCCGCCTGCGGCCTCGTCTACGAACTCGCCGCCGGCGCGGTGGCGAGCTACCTGCTCGGCGACTCGGTGCTGCAGTTTTCCACCGTGATCGGCGCCTATCTGTTCGCGATGGGCATCGGCAGCTACCTGTCGCGCTTCTTCGAGCGGCAGCTGATCGCGCATTTCCTGCGCATCGAACTGCTGGTCGGGCTGTGGGGCGGGTTGATGCCGGCGGCGCTGTTCGCGCTGCACGGCGTGGCGGCTTCGTCGTTCCGCTTCGTGCTGTACGCGATGGTGCTGGTGGTGGGCATCTTGGTCGGGCTGGAGATCCCGCTGGTGATGCGCATCCTCAAGCGCCACTTCGGCGAACGCTATGCGCTCAAGGACCTGGTGTCGCAGGTGCTCACCTTCGACTACCTCGGCGCGCTGGCCGTCTCGGTGGCTTTCCCGCTGCTGCTGGTGCCGCAGCTCGGGCTCATCCGCACGGGGGTGTTCTTCGGGCTGCTGAATGCGGCGGTCGCGGTGTGGGCGCTGTGGCTGTTCCGCGGCGAACTGCGGCACGCGCTTGCACATGCCGTGGCCTGCGCCGCCACGGTGCTGCTGCTGCTCGGGGCGTTGATCGGCGCCGACGGCATCACCACCTGGGCCGAAGACCGCTTCTACGGCGACGCCATCATCGTGAGCGAGACCAGCCGCTACCAGCGCGTGGTTGTGACCTCCGGCCACGGCGGCCTGCGGCTTTACCTCAACGGCAACCTGCAGTTCCACTCGCGCGACGAATACCGCTACCACGAGGCGCTGGTGCATCCGGCGATGGCGGCGCACGGCGCGCCCAAACGTGTGCTGGTGCTCGGCGGCGGCGACGGCATGGCCGTGCGCGAGGTGCTGAAGTACGCAAGCGTCGAGCAGGTCACGCTGGTGGAACTCGATCCACACATGACGCGGTTGTTCGCCGAGCAGCCGCTGCTGCGCGCGCTCAATGCCGACGCGCTGCAATCGCCCAAGCTTCGCATCGTCAACGCCGATGCCTTCGGCTGGCTGGAATCGAACGACGAGCTGTTCGATGTGATCGTGGTCGACTTCCCCGACCCGACCAACTACGCCATCGGCAAGCTCTACACCAGCACCTTCTATCAACTGCTGGACGCACGCCTTGCCGCTAGCGGTTATGCGGTGGTGCAGACGACCTCGCCGCTGCTCGCACGGCGAAGCTTCTGGACGGTGGCGCGCACCATCGAGTCGACCGGCCTCGCTGCCACGCCTTACCACGCACATGTGCCGAGCTTCGGTGAGTGGGGCTTCATCCTCGCGAGCCGGCGGCCGTGGCGAACGCCCGAGGCGCTGCCCGCGGGCCTGCGCTTCCTGCGCCTCGAAGGGCTGCCGGCGCTGTTCGACTTTCCGCCCGACATGGCGCGCGTCGACGCACCCGTGAACCGCCTGTCGAACCAGGTGCTGGTGCAGACCTTCGCCGAAGAATGGGGCCGGGTGCAGCACTGATGCGGCGTCGCAGCCTGCTCGCGGCCGGCGTGCTGCCGCTCTTCGGCTGCGCACCCGACGAGGCCCCGCTCGCCGGCGGCTGGGTGGGCGCGGCACATCAGCGCGGGCACCGGCTGCGCGATCGAAAAAGCGGTGAATGGCCCGCGCCATCCGTTCAGCGCCGCGCCGAGGTGGTCGTGATCGGCGCGGGCATTGCCGGCCTGTCGTGCGCGCGTGCACTGATCCGCGACGGCCTCGACGACGTGCACCTGCTCGAACTCGAAGAAGCACCCGGCGGCAACAGCCGCGGCCACCAAATGGGCGGCATGGCCTGCCCGCTCGGCGCGCACTACCTGCCGCTGCCGGGCGACGACGCCACCGAGGTGATTGCGCTGCTCGAAGAACTCGGCCTGCGCCGCACCGAGCACGGACGCGCCGTCTACGACGAACGGCATCTGTGCCACAGCCCGCAGGAACGCTTGTTCATCGACGGCCACTGGCACGAGGGCCTGCTGCTGCCCATCGACGCGCTGCCGCCATCGCGGCGTGCGGGCACCGCGGCGCAGTACCGGCGCCTGGCGCAAGAGGTCGCGCGCGCCGGCGGGTTCAGCATGCCCACCGCCCGATCGGCCTGGACGGACAAGCACGCTGCGCTCGACGCACAGACCTTCACGCAGTGGCTCGACGACCGAGGCTTCGACGCACCGGCCCTGCGCTGGTACCTCGACTACTGCTGTCGCGACGACTACGGCGCCGGCGCGGCGCAGGTCTCGGCCTGGGCCGGGCTGCACTACTTCGCCAGCCGCCACGGCTTTCATGCGCCCGGCGACGAAGCCGACGCACAGGAAGCCGTGCTCACCTGGCCCGAAGGCAATGCCTGGCTGGCCACGCGCATGGCGGCGCCGCTCGCCGAGCGCATTCACTGCGGCCGTGTCGCGTTGCGTGTGGACGAGTCACGTCACGAGGTACAGGTCGACGCCTGGGATGCCGCCGCGCAACGCACCGAACGTTGGACCGCGCGCCACGTCGTGCTCGCCGTGCCGCTGTTCATTGCGGCGCGCCTGATCGCCACGCCGCCGCCTGCGCTTGGCGCTGCCGCGGCTCAGATGCAGCACGCGCCCTGGCTGGTCGCGAACCTGCATCTCGAAGAGCCGCTCGCCGACCGCCCCGGCGCCGCGCCCGCCTGGGACAACGTGCGCTACGGCAGCCCGGCGCTCGGCTACGTCGATGCGATGCACCAGAGCCTGCGCCCGCACCCCGGCCCGACGGTACTCACGGCCTATTGGGCGCTGGGTGGTGACGACACCCAGCACTTGAAGGCACAACGCCGCACGCTGCTGGATGAGCCCTGGCAAGCCTGGGCCGCGCGCGTGCTCGCGGACCTGCGGCCGGCGCATCCCGACCTGCGCGCGAAGACCCGGCAGATCGACCTCATGCGCTACGGCCACGCGATGAGCATTCCGCGGCCCGGCGTGCGCGGCAGCCCGGCCCTGCGCGCGCTGGCGGAAAGCGACACAGGCCGGCTGCACTTCGCGCACGCCGACCTGTCGGCTTACTCGGTGTTCGAGGAGGCCATGTTCCACGGCGAGCGCGCCGCCGCAGGCATCGCCCGCCTCTCGCGCCTGGTCAGCGCATGAGTTCGAACGGCCCGCCCCGCTCCAGCGCACGTTGATAGGCCGGCCGCGCATGGATGCGCGCCAGAAAGTCCATCAGCTTCGGCCGGCTCGCGTCCAGCCCGCCGCGCGCGGTGGCCGCTTCCAGCGGAAAGCTCATCTGGATGTCGGCGGCGCTGAACTCGTCGCCCGCGAACCACGGCCCGCGCGCCAGTTCGCCTTCCATGAAGTCGAGGTTGCGTTCGAGGTTGGGCGTGATGAAGCTGCGCTTGACCTGGTTGGCCAGCGCCCGCGCGATCGGGCGGATGAGAAACGGCACCTGGGGGCTGGCGAAACGGTCGAAGATCAGCTTCATCAACAGCGGCGGCATGGCCGAGCCTTCGGCGAAATGCAGCCAGTAGGTGTAGCGCAGCTGCTCCGGCGTGCCGGCCGTGGGCCGCAGCCGTCCGTTGCCGTGGCGATCGACCAGGTACTCGAGGATGGCGCCCGATTCGGCCAGCGTCGCCTCGCCGTCCTGGATCACCGGCGACTTGCCGAGCGGGTGCACCTGCCGCAGCGCGGCCGGCGCGAGGCCGGTCTTCTCGCGCGCGTAGCGCTTGACTTCGTAGGGCAGACCCAGCTCTTCGAGCAGCCACAGCACGCGCTGCGAGCGGGAGTTGTTCAGGTGATGGACGACGATCATCGGGCGCTCCGCGTGGTGGGTCGCGCGACTGTAGGGGAGCGTCGTCAGTTGCGCATCAGCGCCTCGATCTCGTCCGCTGCTGCCGGCACGCCGCGGCTGATGAGTTCGCAGCCGTCGGCGGTGACCACCGCGTCGTCCTCGATACGGATGCCGATATGCCAGTACCTCTCCGGCACGCCTTCAGCGGGGCGCACATAGAGCCCCGGCTCGAGCGTCACCACCATGCCCGGCTGCAACACGCGCGCGGGCTTCTTCACCACCTTGCCGCCCAGGCCGTCGGGCTGCTCGACCGGTTCTTCATCGAGCGCGGCGTATTCGCCCACGTCGTGCACGTCGCGGCCGAGCCAGTGGCCGGTGCCGTGCATGTAGAACTGGCGGTAAGCGGCGCTCTCGATCGCAGCGTCCAGGCTGCCGACCTTGGCCGCGGCTAGCAGGCCGGTGTCGAGCAGGCCCTGCGTCAGCACGCGCACCGCGGCGTGGTGCGCGTCGCGCTGTCGCGCGCCGGGGCGCGTGGCGGCGATGGCGGCGTCCTGCGCGGCGGCGACGATGTCGTACAGCTCGCGCTGGGCCGGCGTGAAGCGGCCGTCGGCGGGGAAGGTGCGTGTGATGTCGCTCGCGTAGCCGTCGAGTTCGCAGCCGGCGTCGATCAGGCAGAGCTGGCCGCGCACGAGCGGCGCGTCGGCCGCGGCGTAGTGCAGCACGCAGGCGTTCGGGCCGGCGGCCACGATGCTCGGATAGGCCGGGCCCTGCGCGCCGTGTCGGCGGAATTCGTGCAGCAGCTCGGCCTCGATTTCGTATTCGCGCACCGCCGCCGCACCGGCACGAAAGCGATCGGCGCAGAAACGCATGGCGCGCGCATGGGCGCCGGCGGAGATGACGCCAGCGCGGCGCATCGTGGCGAGTTCGCCCGCGTCCTTGATGAGCCGCATTTCGCCCAGCAGCGGGCCGAGGTCGCGGTGCACATGCGGTGCCTCCACGCCCTGGCGCTCGCGAGCGCGCACCGCGTCGAGCCAGCCGGGCAGGTGCTGCGAAACGAGCGGGCCGTGCGCCGCGAAGGCCGTCCACACCGCCGTGCGGTTGCCCAGAAGCTGCGGTAGACGTTCGCCGAGTTCGGCCAGCGGAAAGGCCTCGTCCACGCCCAGCGCGGCGGGCGCGGCGTCCGGCCCGAGGCGATAGCCGTCCCAGATCTCGCGCTCCGGGTCCTTCGGCCGGCAGAACAGCGTGCTGCGGCCTTCGCTCGTGATCGCAAGCCACGCCTCGGGTTCGGCAAAGCCGCTCAGGTAGTGGAAGTGGCTGTCGAAGCGATAGGGATGGTCGGTGTCGCTGTTGCGCTGGCGCTCCGGCGCGGTGGGTATGAGGGCGATGCCGCGGCCCTCGCGCGCCATCAGCGCGGCCAGGCGGGCGCGCCGGCGGCGGCAGGTTTCGATGGGTTCGGGGGTGGGCGCGTCGCCCGCATCGTCACGAAGAACAGCGTTCATCGGGCGATTCTCCAACGGGGGCGGCAGCGCGCCCGGCCCCTCCGAAGTCGGAAGGGTTATCCCGCCGGCGCGTCCGGCTCGGGTTCGGGCTTCGGCGCGCGGGCCGACGACACCGCCGGCGGCACGGTGGGCGCGAGCGCGCCGCGGCGCAGTTGGCGCAGGGTGCGCCGCAGGTCGTCGTCGTCGGACTTCGGCGCCTGCGCCGCGGCAGCGGCTGCCGCACTGGCTTCCTGCGACGACATCTTCATCGCCCGCCGGTGGCGCAGGTGCTCCATGCGCAGGCGCACATGGTTGGCCACCGCCTCCAGGCTGTCCAGGCCGCGCGCTGCATCGGTCTTGGGCAGCGCGGCCACGCGCTTGTCGCTCATTCGCACCTTCAGCCGCGCGATCCGGTTGTTGAAGCCGTGGCGCAGCGTGAAGCCGCCGGCCTCGGTTTCTTCCACCGTGATGTCGCGAATGTTCTCCGCGTCGATCTGGTGCACCTTGCCGAAGAAGCCGCGCTGAAACCACAGCGCGCTGCCGCTCGCCGCCACGCGCTCCCAGCGCTGCACATCGAGCACCAGCGCGCCGACGAAGAGCGGCACCGCCACCAGCGCCGCCCACACGCTGTCGAGCACCAGGCCGGCCCAAGCTGCGAAGCCGGCCGCAGCGGCCAGGCCGATGACCTGCAGCATCGCCGCATCGGCCGTGTGATAGACGCGCCGCTCGTAGCTGAAGGCCTCGGGCTCGCCGATCGCCAGCGGCGACCAGGCCCACAGCACCGCCTTGACCATGCGCGAGGTGAGCGCATGCGCGGCCACGGCCAGGGCCAGGACAAAGGGCAACGCCAGGATGAGGCTGAGGATCTTCACGCCCGGCACCATAAGCGCGCCCGCGGCGGCGACAAAAGCCCTTGCCGCACGGCCAGCGCTGCGCCGTGTACCAGCGGCGCGGCGCGAGCGCCGAACGGTCGGCGCGCTGTGGCGAAGATGCTGCGCGGCCTGGGCCGCACCGCAGGCACGTGCGTTGCCGATCTTCGGTTGAGCCTGGGCCGCCCGGCCCGGGCGGTACTCATCAACAGGAGATCCGCATGAACGCCAACCGATCCAATCCGAAGGACGGGGTAAAGGTGCCCGCCTCCACGCGCACCGCGGCCAGCCAGAAGATCGACCGTGAGATTGCCATCGGCGACCGGCCGCTGGCTCGCGGCGATGCCCGCTCGCCCGACGTGCCTGCGCGCGAAACCCAGTCGGCGGTCGGCGAGCACCCGGTCAGCACCACCGTGGGCGCCGTGTTTGGTGCCGCCGCCGCGGGAGCCGCGGTGGGCGGCTTCGTCGGACCCGTCGGCGCCACCATCGGCGCGGTGGCCGGTGCGGTGGCCGGCGGCGCGGCCGGAAACCGCGCGGCCGACGCGATCGATCCGATGGTGGAAGACGCCTACTGGCGCAGCGCCTGGCGCGAGCGCGCCTACATCGCCGACGGGTATACCTACGAGGACGACTACGCACCGGCCTACCGCTACGGCGTCGATGCCTACAGCCGCTTCCCCGAGCGCAACTACGACGACATCGAGACCGATCTGTCCTTGGGCTGGAAGGAAGCGCGCGGCAACTCGCGCATCGAGTGGGACAACGCTCGCCATGCCACGCGCGATGCGTGGCAGCGGGTGAAGGATTCGCCCGAGCGCGCCGCGCCCGGCGACGCCGACCACGACGGCCGGTAGCTGGGCCGCGCCCTCAGCCCGGCGGCGGGGCGGGCGCGAAATCGTCGACCTGGATCACCCGGTCGGCGGCCTGCAGGTAGGCAAGGGCGGCCGCCGGGTCGCGCGCGCCGCGCGCCGCTTCTTCGAGCGAGCGCGTGCGGCGCACGGCCTTGTTCAACTCCGGCAAGTCGCCGCCCACGGCGCCGGCCAGTTCCAGCGCGTGCATCAGGTCGAGCAGGCCGCCGCTCGCAGGGCGCGAGACATCCGGGCACAGCCGCGCGATCAAGGCCGGATCGGTGCGCAGCGAATCGGCAAAGGCGACAAGGTCGCGGTCGCGCAGCGGCGCGAGGTGGCCGGTGCCGCGCAGCAGCAGCGGGGCCAGTGCGCGCAGCACGCTCGAAGGCAGATTCGCGTAGAGCTCGTGCAGGGTGGCGCCGGCCTGGTCGAGCTGCACGCGAATGGCGGCGCGCGCGAACGGCAGCATCTTGGGGTCGCCCTCGACTTCGTAGCGCCACACGCAGGCCGCCGCCAGATACAGGTTGGACAGCACGTCGCCCAGGCGCGCCGACAGCAACTCCATGCGCTTGAGCTTGCCGCCGAGCAGCCCCATCGCGAGATCCGCACTCAGCGCGTACTTGGCCGAAAGCGTGGCAATGAGCTTCGCCTCTTTCTGCAGATCAGCCGGCGGCGTGCCGCGCACCGGCGCGCCGGCCAGGCTCGCCCACAGGTTGCGCAGCACGTGGCCGGCATGACCGAGCAGGGCGCGCCCGAGGCCTTCGGCATCCTTCTTCTCGACCGCCGCCATCTCGTCCAGCACATGCGGATGGCAGCGGATGGCGCCTTGCCCGAAGATGATGAGCGCGCGCGTCAGCAGGTTCGCGCCTTCCACCGTGATGGCGATCGGCGCCTGCCGGTAGGCCACGCCCAGCAGGTTGCTCGGGCCGCTGATGATTCCCTTGCCGCCGAGGATGTCCATGCCGTCGTTGACCGCGCGCCGCCCCGCTTCGGTGAGCTGCACCTTGAGGATGGCGCTGGCGACGCTCGGGCGCTCGCCGGCATCGAGCGCGGCGGCGGTGTAGCGGCGTGCCGCGTCGGTGGCGTAGAGGTTGGCGGCCATCGTCGCGATGAGCCCGGCAATCGCGTGGAACTTGCTGATCTGCAGCCCGAACTGCTCGCGGATCTGGCCGTAGCCGTTGACGACAAAGAGCGTGGTCTGCTGCATCGCCGCACCCAGCGCCGGCAGCGAGATGGCGCGGCCCGCGGCCAGGCTCTCCATCAGCATGCGCCAGCCCTGGCCGACCTGCGCCTCGCCGCCAATGATCCAGTCCATCGGCACGAACACATCTTCGCCGCGCACCGGGCCGTTCATGAAGGCCGAATCCATCGGGCGGTGGCGACGGCCGATGTCCATGCCCGGCGTCGGCACGGGGATCAGCGCGCAGGTGATGCCCAGCAGTTGCTCGCCTTTGGGGCGGCTCTCGTCGACGGCCTGGAAGGCGAGACCCACCACGGTGGCGACGGGTGCGAGCGTGATGTAGCGCTTGTCGAACTGCACCAGAAAGCCGCGCACCGGGCGGCCGTCGACGAGGCGCTCGGTGAGCACGCCGCGGTCGGGGATGGCCGCGGCGTCCGAGCCGGCATAGGGCGAGGTGAGGCCGAAGCACGGCAGCTCGCGCCCGTCGGCCAGGCGCGGCAGGTAGTGCTGCTTCTGTGCGTCGGTGCCGTAGTGCAGCAGCAGCTCGGCCGGGCCGAGCGAGTTCGGCACCATCACCGTCACGGCCGTGGCCACGTTGACGGTGGCGATGCGCGTGACCACCGCCGCGTGCGCGAAATGGCCGAAGCCGAGGCCGCCGTGCTCTTTCGGAATGATCATTCCGAAGAACTTGTGCTGGCGCAGGTATTGCCACACCTGCGGCGGCAGGTCGCGCGCTTCGTCGATGGCGAAGTCGTCGAGCATGCCGGTGAGCGTGGTGACCTCTTGGTCGAGGAAGGCCTGCTCTTCGGCCGTCAGGCGGTTGGGGCCGGTGTCGCGCAGCGCGTCGAAGTCGGGCGCGCCCGCGAACAACTGACCTTCGAAGCCCACGGTGCCGGCTTCGAGCGCCGCGCGTTCGGTCTCGCCCATCGGCGGCAAGGCCTTGGCAAAGGGGCCGAGCGCGGCGCGGCCGATGAATCGGTGGATGCTCATGCCGCCGACCCTAGCAAGCCGGCTGCCCGTCGGCCTTGCGCGCTCAACCTTTGAAGGGGTTTGTCGTCGCGAACCACAGGCCGATGCCTGTCGCGATGATGAACGCGCCGTCGGTCACGCCGGCCAGCAGGAACATCTTGGTCTGCAGCTTGTCCATCAGCTCGGGCTGGCGCGCCGCGCCTTCGAGAAACTTGCTGCCCATGATGCCGATGCCGATGCACGAGCCGATGGCGCCCATGCCGATGAGGTGGCCCACTGCGAGGGGAAGAAGGTCGATGCCGTTCATGGTGTGGCTCCGTTCGCTTCGAGGAGGAAGTTCCTCGCGGCGTGGGCGCATCGTCTCGCGGTCATCGAGGCAGGTCGATGACCTCGCAGGTCATGGCCGGGCGGCGTTCTCGAAGAAGCGGATGCGCTCGGCGTCGGCCGGATGCGAGGAGATGGCGATGCCGAGCGGCGAATCGGAGGACTTGTCGTTTCCGTCGCTCTCGGACGGCTCGTCTTCGCGCCACTCGCCGATGCGCTCGAAGAAGGTCACCATCACCCGCGGCGAGATGCCGGCCGCCTTCAGCACGCGTACCGCTTCGCGGTCGGATTCGCGCTCGGCATCGCGCGAGTAGCCGGCCTGGCCGAGCAGCGCCGGCACGCCGGCCAGCAGCGAGCTGAAGTCGCCCACCACCACGCTGGCGAGGGCGCCGAGCGCCGTCACCTGCGCCAGCATGCGCATGCCGTGGCGGTGCTGCACGTGCCCGAGTTCATGGGCGAGCACGCCGGTGATCACCTGCTCGTCGCCGTCGACCAGCTGCACCAGTTCGTCGGTCAGGATGATGCTGCCGCCCGGCAGGGCAAAGGCGTTGGGGCCGATGTCGCTGGAGCGGAACAACAGCTGATAGGCCGGCGCCTCGCCGGGCGGCAGCGTGGCGACTGCACGCTCGAAGGCGCCGCGCAGGCGCTGCTGTTGCTCGGTGGGCAGCTTGCTCGGCTTCATCAGGTGGTCGTCGATGGACGCCAGCGCCTGCTCGCCGATGGCCGCATCCACGCTGCGCGGCATCAGGGCGACGACCCCACGCGAGGCGGTGGGCACGCCCCATTCGTAGATCGCCACCAGCACGCCCACGATGAGCACGAGGCTGACCAGCACGCCGCGCCAGCTTTGCTGCGCCGTCACCACGGCCGATTCATGGTGGCCGCCCGCACGCATCCAGCGGTCCCAGGCCAAGGCGTCGGCGCAGTGCAGCGAGGCGCCGTCGGCCAGATGCGCGACGCGCGTGCCGTGGCGCGTGCGCTCGGGCCACTGCACCGTGCCGACCGGTTCGCGGCGCGACACGCCCTCGCCGTCGATCAACAAGAGGTCGCCCATCAGGCGCAGCGTCACCGCCGTCGCGCGTGCGCTGCGGCCGTCGAAGTAGTCAACCGCCAGCGTGGACGGCGGGGGCGCCGGCTGCATCTAGAGGCCGATATCGAAATCGAGCAGGTCGCCGGCGGCATCTCCGGCGGCATCGCCTTCGGCGGGGCGAGCCCGGTCGAACAGCGTGTCCGGATCGGTGCGTGTTTCGACCGACACGGCCTCCAGGCGCATGCGCGCCACCGCCACGGCGGCGAAGGGCCAGTACAGGCCGAGCGTGAAGACCATCAGCAACCAGTTCTTGAACGTGAGGCCGAGCAGCGGGCGGAACTTCAGGTCGCTGCGAAAGCGCAGCGTGCGGTTGCCGGTGCTGCCCCACAGCAGGTTCTGCATGCGCGACATCAGGTAGGGGCGGGGCAGCATCTGCACCAGCAGCAGCCCGAGCACGGCCACGACGATGGCAGTCAGCGCGGCGATCATCGTGCCGGCGCCGGCTTCGCCGCCGTCCTTGAAGAGGAAGGCGGCCGTGCCGAACAGCATGGCGCCGATGAAGGCCAAGCCGGCGAACACGATGCCGCCGAGCATCGACACCCCGATGGTCTTGAGGAAGACGCCGTAGACGGCGCCAGTGCCGGCGCGCAGCTCGGTCTGCCACTGGGCGAGCGCATAGTGGTCGTGCTGGTACTTCTTGATGCGCCACACCAGCCACGGCACGATGCCCAGGATGGCGAGCGGCACCAGGAACATGAAGCCGACGAACGAGCCGGCCGGCTTCTCTCCCGAGGCGGGCGCCAGCATCGCGAGCAATGCGATCAGCACAGCCGGCACCAGCAGCGGCAGCAGCGCCGCATAGGCCCCGCCCACCGTGCCCTTGAAGCGAAAGCGCAGCCCGCGCCAGCTGGTGTTCGCGAGCCGGAACTGCAGGGCCGACTTGAACAGTGCCGGCCACAGCGCCGCAATGATCACGAAGGCAATCATTCCCGCCACCGGCGACAGATGGCTCGCCACGGCGTAGACCAACGCCATCGCGCCCACGAGCAGGTAGCCGCGCAGCATCTTCTTCGGGTCGCCGTGGAAGTCGAGCGGGTGCTTGCCCACCAGCGTGTTGCCGTGGAAGTAGCGCAGCCGGCGCACCTTGGCCCACGGGTAGTAGATGCCGAGAGTCACCAGCGTGAGCAGCAGGTTGACGATCCAGATGCGGAAGTACTCGCTGCCCGAGCCGGTGAAGCGGATCGGCAGGCGGTGCGTCGTCGCGGTTTCGCTGGGCGTCAGCGCCAGCGGGTGGGTGGGCACGGCATCGAATGCAGCGCCGAACGACGGCTCGCGCGGCAGAGCCGCCTCGCCGGGCGTGGCTGGACTGGTCATTGGAATCTCCCTCGTGTTTCGCCCGACGGGCGTTTCTTGGTCGTCAAAACTCTACCCATTCGACCCCTCGCGTGAAAGGGGCGTCGATAGAATCCGGCGACCCGAAATGCCGCACAAATCATGAAACTCCTCGCATCGCTGACCAGCCCCTACGTGCGCAAGGTGCGCGTCGTGATGGCCGAGAAGAAGCTCGATTACCAGCTCGAGATCGAGGACGTGTGGGGCAGCGACCGCATCCTCACCTCCAATCCGCTGGGCAAGGTGCCCTGCCTCGTGATGGAGGGCGGCGAGGCGGTGTTCGATTCGCGGGTCATCGTCGAGTACCTGGACACCTTGTCGCCCGTCGGACGGCTCATTCCCGAACGCGGGCGCGAACGCGCCGAAGTGCGCACCTGGGAGGCGCTCGGCGACGGCGTGTGCGACGCCCTGCTCACCGTGCGCATGGAGCAGACCTGGGACAAGCGCGCCGAGGGCGAGCGCAGCGCTGCCTGGATCGAGCGGCACCTGACGAAGGTGACGGCGTCGCTTGCCGCCATGAGCCGCGGCCTCGGCGACAAGCCGTGGTGCGCCGGCATTCACTTCTCGCTCGCCGACGTGGCGGTGGGCTGCGCGCTCGGCTACCTCGACTTCCGCTTTGCGCACATCGACTGGCGTGCGGACCATGCCAACCTGGCGCGGCTGTACACGAAGATTTCGCAGCGCCAGAGCTTCGTCGATACGGCGCCTCCCGCCTGATCCCGCCACCCCAATGAAAGAAGCCGGCTCGCGAGCCGGCTTCGTCGTTCTCGGGTCCGCCTCAGGCCGCCAACGACAAGGTGTCCGCCTGGCGGTGGAACTGCAGCTTGCGATAGATGTTGCGGATGCCAAGGCCGATGGTGCGGGCGCTCAGCTGCAGGCCGCGCGCCACTTCGCTGGGCAGGTAGCCCTCGCCGATCCACTGCAGCAGCATGCGTTCGTTGTCGCTCAGGCACAGCGGGTTCTGCGTCTCGGACACGAAGTCGGTGGTCCCGAACGCATGCGCGTCGAAATAGCGCTTCACTTCGCGCGCGATCTGCGACGACATGGTCGATTCGCCGCGCAGCACCTGCTCGATCGCCTCGGGCAGCGTGGTCGCGAAACGCGACATGGCGAAGTAGCCGTCGGCGCCGCTGTGCAGTGCTTCGAGCAGGCGGGGATCGTCGCCCGACATCGCAATCGCCAGCACGCGCGTGCGGCCGTGGCGCAGGGACGCGGCGAGGGCCTGCACCAGCGCCGGCGAGGCGGCGTCGCGCAGCCACAGGTCGGTGACTACCACGTCGAAGGTGACGGCGCTCAGCGCAAGCCGTGCGTCGGCCAGCGTCGACGCCACATGCGCCACCTTCATGCTCGGCACCGCCTCGATGGTCTGCCACAAGCGATCGGCGGCGCAAAGGTCGGCTTGAAGCAGAAAGACGCTGGTCATGTGGACGTAACAAGAAGTGACGGCCGGATTGTTCTCGGCAGTTACATCCGCTGCATCCCCGCGTCCACGGGATTCGTTTTGGCTTCGCCGGACGAAGCGTTCAGGGGTGCGCCGCGAAGCTCGCCGCGCGCGCCATCGGCCAGTATTGGCGGAACACGTTGTGCGGCATTTCGTCGCCGAGCAGCGCGCCTGGCTTCACGAAGGCCAGCAGGTTCGACAGCAGCTTCACCTCTTGTCCGCTGCAGCGGCGAACGATGTGCGAAGCGGTGATGTCGCCGGGGTGCGCGAGCCCCGCCGCCTGCACCAGTTCCCTGAGCGCATGCAGCGTGTTCTCGTGGTACTGGAACACGCGCTCGGCCTTGGTCGCCACCACCAGCGCCTGCATGCGCCGCGGATCCTGCGTGCTCACGCCGGTCGGGCACTGGCCGGTGTGGCAGGCCTGCGCCTGGATGCAGCCGAGCGCGAACATGAAGCCCCGCCCCGAATTGCACCAGTCGGCACCCAGCGCCAGCATGCGCGCGATGTCGAAAGCGCTGACCACCTTGCCGGCGCAGCCGAGCTTGACCTTGCTGCGCAGGTTCAGCCCGACCAGCGTGTTGTGCACCAGCAGCAGCCCTTCCTGCAGCGGCGCGCCCACGTGATCGGTGAACTCGAGCGGCGCCGCGCCGGTGCCGCCCTCGGCACCGTCGACCACGATGAAGTCGGGCGTGATGCCGGTTTCCAGCATCGCCTTGGCGATGGCGAACCACTCCCACGGATGGCCGATGCACAGCTTGAAGCCGGTGGGCTTGCCGCCGGCCAGCGTGCGCAGCAGCTCGATGAACTGCAGCAGCTCGATCGGGCTCGAGAACGCGCTGTGGCTGGCCGGCGAGTTGCAGTCGATCCACGGCGTGATGCCGCGCGCCTCGGCGATCTCGATCGTCACCTTCGGCCCCGGCAGCACGCCGCCGTGGCCGGGTTTGGCGCCCTGGCTCAGCTTGAGCTCGATCATCTTCACCTGCGGGTCCAGCGCGTTCTGTGCAAAGCGTTCGGCATCGAAGCGGCCGTCGTCGCTGCGGCAGCCGAAGTAGCCCGAGCCGATCTCCCAGATCAGGTCGCCGCCGTGGACGCGGTGGTGGCGGCTGATCGAGCCCTCGCCGGTGTCGTGCGCGAAGCCGCCGCGGCGCGCGCCCTCGTTGAGCGCGAGGATGGCGTTGGCCGACAGCGCGCCGAAGCTCATGGCCGAGATGTTGAACACGCTCGCGCTGTAGGGCTGCGCGCGGCCTTCGCCGATGAGCACGCGAAAGTCGTGCGATGCGATCTCGGTCGGCGCGAGCGAATGGTTGATCCACTCGTAGCCCTGGGCGCCCACGTCGTGCTGGGTGCCGAAGGGGCGTTTGTCGGGCTCGCCCTTGGAGCGCTGGTAGACGAGCGAGCGCTGCTGGCGCGAGAACGGCGCGGCCTCGTTGTCTCCCTCGATGAAGTACTGGCGGATCTCGGGCCGCACGAATTCGAGCAGGAAGCGCAGGTGGCCGATGACCGGGTAGTTGCGCAGCACCGAATGGCGCGTCTGGCGTGTGTCGCGCAGCCCCAGGCCCACCAGGCAAAGAAAGGCCAGCACCAGCGGCCCGCCAGTGTGAAAGCCCACCCAGACGAAGGCGCTCAGCAGCAGCCCCACGCCGCAAGTCAGCCACACGAGATAGCGGATCGGGAAATGCCGGTCGAGCCTGATGAGCCATGCGGGCATGACGGTCCTCCGTGTGCGAGCCGGTGCGCAAGCCGTGCGGTATGGCAGGGCGTCTCGTGCGGCGCGATTCTCTGCCCCTCTTCTCTGCGCCCGTTACGTCTTGACGACGAGGCAGGCGTCAAAGCGTGAAGCCTGCCGCGATTGCGCCCTGGTTGCCGACGTTTCGGTGCGCCCGTGATCGACTTCGACTTCGACTGCGGTGCGCACTACGCTTGCCGCCCACGTTCGTACCAGGCCCAACGGGAGACCCCATGCAGCGCAGAACCTTCATCCAGGCAGCCGGCAGTGCTGTGGCGACTCTCGGGGTTCCGGCGTGGGCGTCGCAGGCATTGGCAGCGTCCGAAGGTCCGCTGTCGGCGCGCCACATCACCATCGGCAGCACGCTGGCGCTGACGGGCATGCTGGGCGGTGCGGGTCGCGACGGCGTGCTCGGCACCAACGCCGCGTTTGCGGCGGTCAACAAGGCGGGCGGCATCCACGGACGCGAGTTGCGCCTTCTGGCGATGGACGACGCCTACGTGCCCAAGCGCACCCTGGAGAACGCCACCAAGGTGATTGGCGGCAATGAAATCTTCGCGCTGCTGCCCGTCTTCGGTACGGCCAACAGCTACGTGATTCTTCCAATGACCGAAAGATGAAGGCGTGCCCTTCGTGGCGCCGGTCACCGGCGCGTCGTCGCTGCGTCGGAAGGAGCAGCGCTTCACCTTCTTCGTGCGGCCCAGCTACACCGACGAGACGGTGCGCGCGCTGACGCCGATGGCCGACATGGGCATCCGCGACGTCGCTGTCGTCTATCTCGACAACGCTTTCGGCAAGGAGGTGCTCAAGGATGCCGAGCGCACCTTCGAGCGGCTCAAGCTGCGCTCGGTGGGCGCCTTCCCGCTGGCCGTCACCGGCGCCAATGGCGACGAAGTGGCGCAGAAGGTGATCGACGCCAAGGCGGGCGGCGTCTTCATCGCCACCACCGGTGCGGCCACCACCTCCTTTGTGCTGCCGATGCACACCCGCATGCCGGCGTTGCCGATCGCCGGCGTGTCGGTGGCCGTGATCTCGAGCGAGATCCCCAAGCTCGGCGACGCGATCAAGGGCGTGGCGGTGGCGCGGGTGTTTCCGCGCGCCGAGCAGGAGAAGTTCGCCGTGGTGCGCACGTTCCAGGCGCAGATGAAGGCCGCCGGTGCCGACGACAGCGTGGGCGGTTCGGCATTCGAGGCGTGGATCAATTCGCAGGTGATGATCGAAGGCCTGCGCCGCGCCGGCCGCGACCTCACGCGCGAGAAGCTGCGCGCGGGCCTGGCTTCCATCAAGCGGCTGGAACTTGGCGACCTCAACCTCGGGTTCGCCGAGAGCGCACCGTACGTCGCCTCCGAGCGCGTTGAGATGACCGTGTTCGGCGACAAGGGGCGCGTCATTTCCTGACGCGCACCAAGCGCGCCGGCGCTATTGCGCGCCGCCGCTCGCAACCGCGACGTAGCGCGCAATCGCCGCGATCTGTTCTTCGGTCAGCTTGTCGCGGTAGGAGGGCATCGCGCCCACGCCGTCGCGAAGCGCCGCGGCCACCCGCGCCGCGTCGGGCTTGAGTTCGTCGAGCACCGGGCCGACCGCTCCCTCCGCTCCCGCATCGGCGAGCGTGTGGCAGATGGCGCAGGCCGGCACGGCGCCACCCATGAACAACTGCTTGCCCAGCGCGCGCTGGGCCGCGTCGTCGGCCGCGCGTGCCGGTGCGGCGGCGAGCACGGCGGCAGCGACGACACCGACGACGAACGCGAACGGTAGTGCCGCCCGCGCGCGATACGAAAGGCGCGGCCTCCTCACGCGGCGGTGACCGTCACCGAGTGGTCGGCCCAGCTGTTGTTGTTGTAGCCGCGGTTGTTCTCGACACGCTGCTGCGGCTGCACGTTGCCGGCCGTGTCGGTGGCGCGGCTGGCGATGGTGTACGTGCCGGCGGGCAGGTGGGCCTGCAGCACGAACTGCCGCCAGGCGTACTTGCCGAGGTTCGGCCCGACGAAGTGCGCATCGCGCCAGGTCTTGCCCCCGTCGATCGACACCTCGACGCGTTTGACCGGCGCCGTGCCGCTGAACGCCACGCCGTGGATCTGCGTCGTGCCGGCGGTGAGCTTGCCGTCTTCGGGCACCGGTCCGTTCACCCAGGACTTCACGTTCATCTCGAGCACCGACGGCTGCGACGGATCCGACTTGCCGCCCACCGGCGCGATGCGATAGCTGTTCGTCATGATGCGGGCGTCGGACTCGGTGGTGGTGAAGGCCAGCCGCTTCACGTACTTGACGTTGTTCACGCCCTGGTAACCGGGCACCACCAACCGCAGCGGACCGCCGTGCGCCAGGGGCAGCGGCGCGCCGTTCAGCTCCCAGGCGAGCAGTGCGTCGCCCATCGCGTCCAAGGGCACCGAACGCTCCACCAGCACGCTCTTCGGGTCGACGCCGGCGGGCAGCTTTTCGCCCCCCGTGCCGGTCATGTAGACGGCGCCCTTGGACACGCCGCCGAGCGCCTCGACGACCGCGCGCACCGGCACGCCGCTCCACAGCACGCAGCCGGCCGCGCCCACCTTCCATTGCGTGCCGCTCGGCTTGTGCGGAAAGAACCCGCGGCCGTTGCCCGAGCACTGCAGCACCGTCGCCACCGTCTCGATGCCGAGCGACTTGAGCTGGCCTAGCGTGAGCGTGCGCGCATGCGTCACGCCTTCGATGGCGATTTCCCATGCGTCGGCGTTGTCGATCACCGAGGCGTCCGGCGGCGGCAGGTTGTTGCGCACGTAGAGCTGGTTCGACGGCGTCAGCACGCTGGTGCCGTAGGCGCCGCGCCGCGTCTCGATGGTGTTGGCGCTGTGCACGATCACGCTGTCGACGTCTTTCCACGAGGCGTAGGCCGGCAGCGGCTTCTCCTGGGCCGAAGCGGCGCCCGACCACGTGCCGAGACCCGCGGCGGCCATGGCGCCGGCGGAACCGGCGAGCAGATGACGGCGGCGAAGGGAAGGGAGGGAAGGGCTCATCGGGATCGTTCTCCGGATAGGCCGCGGCCGTTCAACGAGACCGTCGGCGGGAAGGGTGAGCGGCCATATTGCCCGCGGTCGATGACGGCCGTACAGGGGTTCGCACGGAGGCATCTGAAGCTCCACCAATCGTTCCTCGTGTCACGGCGCAAAGCGGATACGAGTCGCAACGTTTCCAAACGTGTCGTTGTCTCATAAACGCTTCAGCGTTCGCCGACAAGCAAGACAGCGCGGGCATGCTTTTGCTCTCTTGGCACTGAGGAGCGTCGTTGTGGGAACCAACAAGATCAAGTGGTGGGCGGCGGGCGCGGTGCTGTTGGCCTGCGGTCAGGTGGCGGCGGAACTGTCGGCCGTGGTGGCGATCGAGCCCACCTCGCGCAAGGACGGCCTGAGCGTGTCGCGCCTGTCGATGGCGACGAGCCTGTCGAAGGCGCTGGGCCAGCCGGTGAGCGTGGTGACCAGCGAAGACCTGGCCGACGTGATGCGCGCCACCCGAAGCGGCGGCTACGACGTGTTCATCGCGCCGGCGCAGGTGGCGGCCTCGGCGCTGTCGCGCGGCTACGAACTCGTGGGCGCGACCGATCAGGCCGAGCAGTACGTGCTGGTGGGCAAGCAGCAACTCGCGTCCGCCGAAGCCGTGCGCGGCGGCAAGATCTATTTGCCGCAGCAGGATTCCATCTACACCTACATGGCGCGCGGCATGCTCAACGCCACCGGCCTGTCGTTCAAGGACCTGAAGACGGTGGAGCACGCACGCTATCCGCAGGCGGGCCTCGCGGCAGTGACAGTAGGCGTCTCCGACGCCACGGTGATTCGCCGCAGCGAATGGGACGAGTGGGCGAAGGACAACCCGGGCATCGCCAGGGTGCTGGCCACCTCCACCGCGGTGCCGGGAGGTTTTTCCGTCGTCATGAAGCGCGATCTGCCGGCCGACGTTCGTGCGCGCATCTCGAAATGGTTCGCCTCCGCCGTGCCCGGCGTCGGCCTGAAGCCGGTGACGCTGCGTCCCGATCTGGCCGAATACAAGCACGTCGCCGAACTGGGCATCTTCACGCCCACGCATCTGCCGGGGGTCAAGGTGGTGACGGCAGCCCAGGTGAAGACACTGGTCGAGAACGGCGCGGTGATCGTCGACGCGCGCAGCGAAAAGGAATACAAGGCCAAGCGCCTGCCGAACGCGGTGTTCGCGCCGTACCTCGAGAAGAGCCTGAAGGACGTGGCCTTCGACGTGAGCCGCGATGACCCCTCGGCCATCGCGAAGCTCGACAAGTCCAAGCCGACCATCTTCTCGTGCAACGGCGCCGAGTGCTGGAAGTCCTACAAGGCCAGCAAGTACGCCGCGGCGAACGGGTTCACGCAGGTGTACTGGTTCCGCGGTGGCCTGCCCGAGTGGGAGGCGAGCGGGTTGCCAGTCGCGCAAGACTGACCCACCCCCGAAGCGGCCTGCGGCCGCCTCCCCCTCAAGGGGGCAACACCAGTGGACCGGCAGAGCCGGATCCACGGTGTTTGCTTGAAAACGCCCGATTCTTCGGCGCCGCCAGCCCCCTTGTTCAATGAGCGCCGCGCAGCCGCTTCAGCTCGGCCTCGGCCACGTCGATGCGCACCGTGCCGCGCTCGACCAGCACTTTGGCGACCACATCGATCTCGTCACCGACGGCGCCGGCCATCATCGCGATGTTGTGCGCATGCAGCGCCATGTGGCCCTTCTGGATGCCGGTGGTGGCGAGCGCCTTGAGTGCCGAGAAGTTCTGCGCGAGGCCGACCGCCGCGACGATGCGCGCGAGTTCCTGCGCCGTGCCCACGCCCAGCAGCTTGAGCGCGATGCGCGCAGTCGGATGCAGCTTGGTCGCGCCGCCGACCAGGCCCACCGCCATCGGCATCTCCAGCACGCCGGCGAGATCGCCTTCAGGTGTGAGCTCCCAGGTCGTGAGGCTGGTGTAGCGCCCGCCGCGCGCGGCGTAGGCATGGGCGCCGGCCTCGACCGCGCGCGTGTCGTTGCCGGTGGCGAGCACCACGGCGCTCACGCCGTTCATGATTCCCTTGTTGTGCGTGGCTGCGCGATAGGGGTCGGCCTCGGCGAAGTGGTAGGCCGAGAGCATGCCGTCGCGCACGGCGGCGCCGCCGATGTCGTCTGCGCGCCAGGTGCAGCGGGCCCGCGCGAGGCGCCGGTCGGCCAGGTTCGACAGGATGCGCAGGTAGGTGCGCCCGCCCGTCCATGCCGCGATCGAGGGCGCGATCTTCTCGGCCATGGTGTTCACCGCATTCGCGCCCATCGCGTCGCGCGTGTCGACGATGAGGTGCGTGATCACCATCGGCCCGGAGCGCGTCTCGATCACGCGCACCTCGAGCTCGCGAAAGCCGCCGCCGAGCTGCACGAGGATGGGGTCGCAGGCATCGCACGCAGCGCGGATGTCATCCAGCCGTTCGAGGATGCGGATGCGCGCGTGCTGCGGATCGGGCACGTCCACGAGCTGTATCTGCGCAATCATCAGCGTGCCCGACATCGAGGTCGTGAAGCCGCCGTGGTCGTAGCACTGGCGCGCCGCGTTGCACACCGCGGCGATCACCGACGACTCCTCCGTCGCCATCGGCACCAGCCGGTCGACGCCGTCGATGCGCAGGTTGGTCGCCACCCCGAGCGGGATGTTCATCGTGCCGATCAGGTTCTCGATCAGGTGGTCGGCCAGCTCGGTGGGCAGGTTGCCGGTGTCGGCCAGGTGCTGCTGTTCGGCGGCATCGAGCCCGCCGAATTGCGCGGCGAGGCGGATGCGCTCGGCCACGCTCTGTTTGTGGAAGCCGGCGATGCGGCTGCTGGGTGAGCTTGTGTTCATGACGATCTCGTTGAGAGTCCGGTGAAGAGAGGTCAGCGCGCCGTCATCAGGCGCGGCAGGTAGGTGATGAGGTCGGGCAGCGCGGCGCAGATCAAGAGACCCACCGCCTGCAGCAGGAAGAACGGCACGATGCCGCGGTACACCTGCGCCATGCCCAGATGCGGCGGCAAGGTGCCCTTGATGTAGAACAGCGTGTAGCCGAAGGGTGGGCTGATGAAGCCCATCTGGATCGTGATGGCGTAGAGCACGCCGAACCAGAGTTCATCGAAGCCGAGCGTGCGCACGATGGGCAGGAACACCGGCACGGTGAGCAGGATGATCCCGATCTCGTCGAGCACCGTGCCGAGGAACACCAGCAGGAGCAGCATGGCGCCGAGCACCATCCAGCGGTTCACCTCGAGCCCGCGGATGAAGTCGAGCAGCGCGTCGGCGCCGCCCAGGCCCGTGAAGATCGCGACGTAAGCCTTCGCGCCGATGGTGATCCACAGGATCATGGACGTGGCCTTGAGTGCATCCGTGCCCGCCTCGCGCAGCATCGCGACGTTCACCTTGCGCGCCAGCAGCGCCGGCACCAGCGCACCGCCCACGCCCACAGCCGCCGACTCGGTGGGCGTGGCGATGCCGAAGAAGATCGAGCCGAGGATCAGCGCGATCAGCAGCGCCGGCATCACCAGCGCCTTCAGCGCGATGAGCTTCTCGCACAGCGGCACCTGTGTGGCGCTGCGGTCCAGCGGCACCCACTCGGGCCTGAGCCATCCGACGACAACGATGTAGGCGATGTACAGCCCCGCGAGGATCAGCCCCGGCACGATGCCCGCAATCAGCATCTGCCCGATCGAGATCTGTGCCGTGACGGCGTAGACGATGGTCAGCACCGACGGCGGGATCAGGATGCCCAGCGTCCCCGATGCGCAGATGGTGCCCAGCGCCAGCTCGGGCTTGTAGCCGCGCTTGAGCATCTCGGGCAGTGCGAGGATGCCCATGGCGGTGACGGCCGCGCCCACCACGCCGGTCATCGCCGCCATCACCACGCAGATCACCACCGTGCCGACGGCCAGGCCGCCGCGCAGCCGGCCGAACCACAGCTCCATCGCGCGGTAGAGCTGCTCGATCACCCCCGAGCGCTGCAGGATGCAGGCCATCAGGATGAACAGCGGAATGGCGAGCAGCGCCTCCGACTTCATGGTGTCGAAGATCTGCAGCACCAGCACCACGACGGCGCTCTCGTTCCACAGCGTCACCGTGAAGAGCAGCGACAGGCCGCCGAGCACGAATGCGATGGGCAGGCCGCTGAGCATGAACAGCGTGAGGCCGCCGAACATGAGCACGAGGATCGTCGTCGAGCTCATTCCAGCACCTCATGCGCGATGGTCGGCGCCGCGTCGGGGTCGAGCAGCAGCACCACGTAGTCGGCCAGCGCCTGCAGCAGCATCAGCACGAGCGCCAGCGGCACGGCCGCTTTCGCCGGCCAGATCGGCGGGTTCCAGGCCGAGAAGCTGGTCTCGCGGTACAGCCAGGCGCTCCAGGCCGCGGGGGCGCTGTAGTAGAGAAGGATCGCGCAGAAGGCGACGATCACCGGGTAGTTGATGAGGTCGAGCCGGCGGTTCCAGCGCGCGCTCAGCCGCTGGCGCAGCACGTCGAGCGCCACATGGCCGCGCAGGTGCAGCAGGTACGGGCCGCCCAGCAGGAAGTAGGGGCCGAACAGCAACACCGCCAGCTCCATTGCCCAGACCGTGGGTGCGTCGAACACGTAGCGGGCCACCACCTCATAGAGCATGACGGGCACGACCACCGCCATCGCCCACAGCGTGGTCTGGAAGATGGCGCGGTTGATGCGCGTGACGGCCGCGGCCGTCACGAGGAGCCAGTGAGACACGAGAGGCAGCCTTTCGTAGAGGGCTGGCGGGGAGCACACGTCCCGCCGCCGCAAGCGCCCTTTCGGACACGGGGATCAACCCCCGAGCCCGTTCGTCCTGAGGTTGTATTCCGACTGCCCTGAGGTATCGAAGGGAGGACCTGTCACGCGGAGCGCGGGGCTTCGATACCTCAGCCCGAACGGGGTGGGGTTGTGCTCCGCGAAAACTCCGGGTTTTGAAGTATCGAACCCGCCGCCGCGCCGCGCTCCGATCTCGGCCCACGGCGGCATGCGGAGGAACGAAGAAGGGTTGGCGCCCTACGCGATCAGCCCCAGGTCCTTCATGAACGCCACCTGGCTGTCGAGAATCTTCGTCGCCAGCGCATCGCCCTTGGTCGCCGCGCGCCACGCCGTCATGGCCTTCGGCCGCGCCGCGGCGATGTCGGCCGCATCGAAGTTGATGATCTCGCAGCCCTTGGCGCGGTACTTCGCAAGCACCGTCACGTCGGCCACGAGGATGTGCTGGCGCAGCGCACCCGACACCTCGCGCGCCGCCACGGCGAGCGCCGCCTTGAAGTCGGCCGGCAGCTTGTCGTAGGCGCCGCGGTTGGCGACGTAGGCCGTGGCGGTCGTCGGCTGATGCACGCCCGGCAGCACGACATACTTCGCCACTTCCGCGAGGCCCGCCTCGAAGTTGGCCGTCAGGTCGCCGCGGTCGGCGAAGTCGATCACGCCCTTGTCGAGCGCCGAGTACACCTCGCCGGTGGGCAGCGGCGTCACGGAGACACCGAACGCACCCATGACCGACGACGCGAGGCCCACGAAGCGGCCCTTCTTGCCTGCGAGGTCGGCGATCTTGCGCACCGGCACCTTCGAGTGCAGCGGCTCCTGCCCGTAGACCGTGGGTGCGATGTAGTGCAGGCCCGCCGGGCCATACGCCTGGCGCGCGAGTTCAAGGCCGCCACGCTCGTAGAACCAGGCCTCGTACTGGTCGCTCTCGGGAAAACCGAAGGGAATGGTGCTGGTGAAGGCGAACGACGGGATCTTGCCGGCCTCGTAGCCGTCGAAGGTCTTCATCAGTTCGAAGGCGCCGCCGCGCACTGCGTCGAAGGCCTGCGCCGCCGGCACGATCTGCCCCGCCGAGAACAGGTTGATCTTGAAGCGCCCGCCGGTGAGTTCGGCCACGCGGGCGACGAACTTCTCCTCGTACTTCTGCGGCGTGGTGCCGCCATCCCACAGCGCCTGCATGCGCCAGGTCACGCTCGCGCTCTGGGCGCGGGCCAGTTGCGGCGCGGCAGCGGTCAGCGCCGCGGCCCCGGCCAGGGCGCCGCGGATCACGCCGCGTCGTTGGATCTTGCGTTCGTTCATCGGTTTGTCTCCGTTGGTTTTGGTTTCGACGCGCCGCAGGTTATAGATACAGTTTGGCTGCAGCAAGGTACAGTTTCAGGTCAATTTGCGTAGCTGTACCCGTTCATCGGCAGGAACAGTTTCCGATCACATGGCGGCAACCCCTCCTTCTTCGGCACCGGTCACCCGCGTCGGCGCGCTCGTCGAGCGGCTCGCGGCGCTGATCGACAAGGGCCTGCTCGCGCCCGGCGACCGCCTGCGCTCGATCCGCGAAGGCGCGGTCGAAGAGGGCGTGTCGCGCAACACCATGGTCGAGGCCTACGACCGGCTCGTTGCCATGGGCTACGCCGAGGCGCGCCGCGGCTCGGGCTACTTCGTGCAGCGCGTGGCGCGGGCGCGGGGGCATGAGACGCCGGCGCATGTGGCCGAGGCGGTGGACGGCGTGTCGCTGCTGCGAGAGCAGCTCGAGCAGCACTACGAAGTGCGCGTGGGCGACGGCCGGCCGCCCGCGTCGTGGATGGAAGGCTCGGAACTCGGCCAATACCTGCGCCACCCGCGGTCGCCGCTGCACAGCGCGATCGAACACGGCTACGGCAGTCCGTGGGGCTTTGCGCCGCTGCGCGAACGCATTGCGCTGGCGATGGCCGAGCGCGCCATTCACGTCGCAACGAATCAGGTGCTGCTCACGCACGGGGCCAACCACGCGCTCGATCTCGTGGTACGCCACCTGCTCGCGCCGGGCGACGCCGTGCTGGTCGACAGCCCCGGCTACTACCCGCTGTTCAGCAAGCTGCGCCTCGCCAAGGTGAACCTGATCGGCGTGCGCCGCCGCGGCGACGGGCCGGACCTCGAAGACCTCGAAGCCAAGGCCGCGGCGCACCGGCCGAAGGCCTTCTTCACGCAGTCGCTCGGCCACAACCCGGTCGGCGGCTCCATCACCCTGCCCGCCGCGCACCGGCTGCTGCAGATCGCCACGCGCCACGGCTTCCTCGTGGTGGAGGACGACCCCTTTGCCGACCTGCTGCCCGCCGGCGCCGCACGTCTGGCCGCGCTCGACCAGCTCGAGCGTGTGATCTACATCAGCAGCTTTTCCAAGACGCTGTCGGCGAGCCTGCGCGTGGGCTATGTGGCGGCGTCCGCGCCGGTGGCGCAGGCGCTGTGCGATCTCAAGATGGTCACGCTCGTCACGACCTCGGACTATGTCGAGCGCCTCGTGCACCAGCTCATCGTCGGCGGCCAGTACCGCCGCCATCTGCGCCGCCTGCGCTCCCGCCTGGAGTCGGTGACAGTGCCGGCGCTCGAGACGCTGGCGGCGCTGGGTCTGAAGGTGCGTGCGGACCCGGGCGGTGCCTATTACCTCTGGGCTGAACTGCCCGCGAGCATCGACGAGCGCCAGCTGGCTCGCGATGCGGCCGCACGCGGCATCTTCCTCGCACCGGGCCATGTGTTCATGCCGGAGCGCCAGCAGAGTGCGCAGGCGCTGCGCATCAATGTGGCCTACGCCAACGATCCGCGCTTCATGGCGTTCATGCGCGAGGCGCTGGCGGGGCAGTGAGGGCCATGTACTGCGCGATGACCTCGTCGAAGCTCGCATCGGCCTTCAGGCCGAGCCTGTCCGCACGCCGGCTCTGAAACCGCGCCGGCCAGCCGCCGACGATGCGCGAGACCGCGGCATCCGGTTCGATGCGAACCCGCGCGGCCACCTCCCGGCCCGCCTTGCGTTCCAGCGCCTGCAGCATCTGCGCGACGCTCACCGTCAAGGCCGGCAGATTCAACGCCGTGCGCCCGCCGAATGCTTCGCGCGATGCTTCGGCCACAGCCAAGATGCCGGCGATTGTCGTGGCCGGGGACGCCAGCGCGACCTCGGTCGACGGGTCGACCGGGCACACCGCCGGCACACCGGCCAGCGGCTCGCGCACGATGCCGGACAGAAAGCTCGACGCCGCGCCGTTCGGCCGGCCCGGGCGCACCGACACCGTCATGAGCCGTGCGGCGCGTCCGTCGATGAAACCCTTGCGCGTGTAGTCGGCGACCCACTGTTCGCAGATGAACTTGTGAATGCCGTAGCTCGATTGCGGCGTGGGCAGCGTGTCGTCGTGCACGACGGAAGGCAAGGCGATGGCCGGATCGTTGCCGAACACCGCGACCGAACTCGAGAAGAAGAACAGCGGCGCCCGCTGCGTTCTCGCGCTCTGGTGGCGCAGGCCGTCGAGCAAGCACCGTGTCGCATCGAGGTTGGCACGCAGGCCAAGGTCGAAGTCGGCTTCGCATTCGGCTGACACGGCCGACGCGAGGTGGAACACCGCATCCGCCTCGCTCGCCAGCACCGCATCCATGCGCTGCAGCAGGTCGCCGGCGAGGACCGTCACGCGCGGGTCGGCCGCCAGATCAAGCGGCGGCGCCGCCACATCGGCAAGCAGGATGGCGCCGATCGGCTGCCCGCCCAAGCGGCCGCGCTGCAGGAGGGCGCGCGCCAGCAGGCTGCCAAGAAAGCCGGCACCGCCGGTGATCAGGATCTTCATATCGGGCATCGCTCCGGTGCACGGGGCGCCATTCATCTTCGCCGCATGATGGCCTCGTCGCAAGCGCCGCTGTCCATTCATGCCCGAACTCATCGGCTCCGACCATCTGGGCTCGGGTGGCCTGATGCAAGGGCAACGCACGCCGACACGCAAGCGTTCCGGCCGCTTCGCGGCGATGAACGGCGCGCCGGCCAAGGGTGGCGTCCGTGGCGAAGCCACCCTGCCGGCCTCGTCACACCCGGATCACTTCGCCCTTGAGCGACCAGAGGATTGCCAGAACTTCGCTGCGCGTACCGGGGTCGATGCTGTGGGTCTCGAGTGCCGCCATCGCGTCGTCGACGACTGCCACGAACTCCTGCTCGCTGACGTTCATGCCACGATGCGTCGTCAGCATGTCGCGCCCACCGTAGGTCTGGGGACCACCCGCCCCCGCGCAGAAGAAATCGATCACGTGCTGTTCGACGCGTTCCATGTTTTCGCTGGCCCCGTAGCGGGCATTCACCAGCGGGTTGGCCATGTGGTTCTCGATCAGGGTGCGCGTGATGCGGGCAATGCCGTCGCGCTCTCCGAGTCGTTCGTACAGCGAGGTGTTGAGTTGGCTCATGTTCGTGCTCCTGGCAATGTGAGGTTGTCGGTGAATCGAATGTGGGAACGACTCACGCAGAGCGGATTCGCAACAGCCGCAACCACGAGGCGTATTCGAGGCTGCCCGCCGTGTCGGCGGCACCGGTCAGACCGGCAGCGAGATCGTCGAGCGCTCGCGTCAACGCGGGGTGTGCCGGGCCTGCGGACTTCGGAGTGCGGGTTTCAGCAGACGGCGCATCCGCGTCCTCGGCGAGCGGGGGAACGTAAAGATCTAGGACATGCATGGCTTGCTCCTTGCGGTTAGGGCGCCGGCACATCCGGCGCAACGCCACGATGCCGAGGCGGCGTTCCTGAATCGTTCCTGGGCGTTCACGTGCTTGCGAGGGGCAGGGGCCAGCCGCACACTGGGTTGCCATGAACACCCCTGTGCTCCACCCCTCGGCCGACCCGCCACTGCCGCTGGCCGTTCACGTGCTGGGGCGCTTCGCGGTGAGCCTCGGGTCGGCCGAAGTCCCGGCCGATCAATGGCCCAGCCTGCGCGCGGCGCATCTGGTGCAACTGCTGAGCCTGCAGCCACGACATCGCATGAACCGCGACCAGGTCATCGATGCACTTTGGCCCCAACTCGACCCCCAAGCCGGAGCCGCCAACCTGCGCAAGGCCACGCATCACGCGCGACAAGCGCTGGGGCGCCACGATGCGATCGTCGTGCAAGGCGGCGAGCTTGCACTCTGGCCGGACCGCCCCCTGACGGTGGATGCGCACGTGTTCTCGCGCCTGGCAGAGGCCGCGCTCGCACGCCATGACGCCGCCGAATGCGCGGAGGCCGCACGTGCGTATACCGGAGGACTGCTCCCCGGCGCCCGCTACGAGGCCTGGACGGAAGTTGCACGCGAGCGCCTGCACGCGAGCCATCTCGATCTGCTGCGCGCGAGCGCGCAGTGGGACACGCTCGCCCATCTCGAGCCCACAGACGAACCGGCGCACCGCGCGCTGATGCAGCGGGAGCTCGAGGCAGGCAACCGCGCCGCGGCGTTGCGCTGGTATGCCCATTTGCGCGAGGGCTTGCAGCAGTCACTGGCGGTCTTGCCGGACCGGCAGACCGAAGCGCTGTACGAGCGGTGTCTCGCGGGGCTGCAGTCGAGCGGCCCCGCGTTCGTCGGACGCGCCGTTGAACTTGCGCAGTTGACGGCCTGGCTGGGCGCGGCGGGCGACGAACGGCCTGGCTGCATCGTGTTGTCCGGGCCAGGCGGCATTGGCAAGACCGCACTTTGCCGCGAGATCGGATCGCAAGCGTGCGACCGCGGCTGGAGCGTGTTGCGCATCGACGTGACCCACAGCGGGCGGGCCTATGCGGTCGTGTCGGGAATCGTCGAACGGTTGCTGCTGGCAGACCGCGGCCTGCTCGACCGCATCGGCGTGGGCGCGCGCAATGTGCTGGCGCTGCTCAACCCACTCGCCGCGCCGGCCGACGCCCTGCCGGGGCCGCTCGGCCGCCATCAGGTGGTGGGCGCGGTGCGGCGGCTCCTCGTTGCGTCGTCGGGCGGCGGCGATGTGCTGCTGCAGATCGACGACGCGCATCTTGCCGACGACGCGGACGTGGACGTGCTGCTGCAGCTGGCTGTGTCCGGGGCGCCTGTCTGCGTGCTGGTTTCTGCGCGTCCCGCCGCACCCGGAACCACGTTGGCTCGGGGCATCGCCCGCTTGCAGCATGCCGAGGTGCTGAAGCTCCAGGAACTGCAGCCGCTGGACGAAGAAGAGTGCCGCCGGCTCGTGCTGCGGGTGGCGGCCAAGCCGCTGCCGGGCAGCATCATCTCCGGCGTGCTGCGTTCCGCAGATGGCAATCCGTTTGCCGCGATCGAACTCGCGCGCTGTGCTGTGACCACCGGGCGCAGCCGCTTGCCCACCAGCGCGAGCGACGCCGTGCTGGAGCGGCTGTGCGACGTGCCCGACCACGCGCTCGCGCTGCTCAAGTGGCTGGCCCTGTGCGGCGACCGGTTCGACGTCGCCACCATCGAGGCGCTCGCCGACAGTGCGCAGGCGGTGCCGATGATCGCGGTGGACGCCTGCCTGAGCGAGGGCGTGCTGGTGCCGTCGGACAGTCACTTCCGGTTCCGGCACGAGCTGGTCCGCCAGGCACTCGTCGACCAGATTCCGCCCCATCGCCGTGTGGCCATGCACCGGCGCATCGCCGAACTGCTGACCGAGCAGGACGCTGGACCGGCCGCCATTGCACGCCACTGGCTGAAGGCGGGCCGGCCCCGCGACGCCGTGGCGTGGCTGCTGGCCGCGGCACGCGATGCGGTACGGGTGGCTGCGTTCGGCGATGCCTTGCACCACCTCGAGCCGCTGCTGGCCTGCGAGCCGCGTCACCCCGAGGCTCTGCGGCTGCGCGCCGAGTCGCTCGACGCGATGGGCGAGCCTGCGGCGCTCGCGGCCTATCACCTTGCCGCTGAAGCCGCGGATGAGCCTATGTCGCATGACCTGTTGGCGAAGGCGGCGCTCGCGCAGGTGAAGCAAGGCGACCCCAAGGGGGCCCTCGTGCTGCTGGAGCGGCTGCGGCCCGGCAGTGTCGAAGGCAAGCTGTGCGAGGCCCTCGCCTACAGCGGTGCGGCTGCGCTCGGCGTGGCCGATCCGGCCATCGGCACGGCGAAGGCGGCCGTGGCGCGGCGGCTGGCGCTTCAGACAGGTGACACGGCTTCGATCGTCGTTGCATCGTGGGCTCAGGCGGCAGCCGCACATGCCCGGGGCGAGCTTCACCAGAGCGTCTGGGCCGATCTTCAGGAGACGATCCATGTGCCGCATCTGGCGGTGCGTGTGTTCGACGGCCATCTGTGCATCACGCAGCGCTTTCTCTATGGCGCGCGGCCGTATCCGGAGGTGATCGCCTTCGCGGACGCGCTGGCCACCGAGGCGAGCCGTCTCGGCGCCGCGCGCGGTCGGGCGTTCGGCACCACCTTGCGCGGCGAGGCGCAGTGGCTCGCCGGCGACCTTGCCGCTGCGCGTCGCGACCTCGTCGAGGGCGCGCGACTGCACCACGCCATCGGCGGGCACGTCGGCCAAGCGCTGTCGCTGCAGCGTCTGGCCGAGGTGTCGCTGCACGAGGGGCGCCGCGACGAGGCCAGATCGTTGATCGACGAGGCGCTGGACCTGGCTCGGCAAACCGATATCGGATTCCACCTGCTCGACCGGATCTATGGCACGCGGATCGTGATGCATGCCGACGAGCCGAGCGCCGCGCTGCATGTGATGCAGGACGCCGCAGCATCGGTACGCGGGCCGCTGGAGACATGCCCGGGATGCCGCATCACGTTTGCGGTGCCGGCCGCCATCGCGGCGGCACGGGCCGGAGAGGTCGAGCTCGCCGAGACGCACGAGTCGCAGTGCGCCTACCTTGCGAACGTCGTGATGCGACTTCCTGCGTGGTATGCAGCGCACGATGAAGTGCGCGGGCATATTGCGGCCGCACGTGGAGCACCGCCCGACGAGACCGCCGCCCACTTCGCCGCCGCGTTCGCCCGATTTCGGGCGGCCGGACATCGGGTGGACGCCGCGCGGTGCGAGCGACTTGCTGCACATGCCGCGTCGGGATCCATACTCGAGCGCACTCGCCGGAGACTCTCATGACCGACTCGCTCGCCGCGCACCGCGTGAACGCCTTCAACATGGCGGCCACGTCCGAGAACAAGATTCACGACGACGCCGTGGCGAGCCGTTTCGGCTTTCGCGGCGCGCTGGTCCCGGGGGTGGCGGTGTTTGGCTACCTGGCGCACTTGCCGGTGGCACGCTGGGGCCGCGCCTGGCTCGAACGGGGCAGTGCCGACTGCCGCTTCGTCGAGCCGGTCTATCACGGCCACGATGCGGTCGTGCAGGGCCGCATGCAAGAAGACTCGATGGAGATCGAACTGCACAGCGATGACCGGCTGTGCGCACGCGGTAGCGCGGTGTTGCCGCCAGGCGCGCCTGATACTAATTCGCGTTCAAAGATATAGAACGTATCCACTTGAATCCTGTCATGGATCGGACCCGTTGAGGGTTCGCTTCAAGGTGGCGTAAGCCGGCGCTGAGCGAATGCTCGACGGCGTCAAG
>JAKFDI010000034.1:0-2839 GCA_036676235.1 Rhizobacter sp.
GAGCTCGGTCACCACCTGGGCTACCGGGTGACCGCCGAGGGCGTCGACGATCCGGGCGCGCTGGCCTATCTGCGCGACATCGGCTGCAACCATGCGCAGGGCTACCTGATCGCGGCGCCGCTGCAGGCGGAAGAGTTGGGGCGACTGCTCACGACGGGACGCTGGCCGATGCCGGCGGCAACGGAGACCTGATGCGACGGACGGCGACGGCAGTGGCGGTGGGAGCAGCTTATGTGGGCATGCACCTGGCCGCGGGCGCGGCGCAGGCGCAGTCGGCGTCGTTGAAGTCGCTCGACGTCGAGGGCTACCTCGACGTGCGCGCGGCAACCAGGCCCGACGAGGCGAGCTGGCTCGACGGCGGACTTGGCAAGACACGTTTTGGCAAGACGCGCTTCGGCGGCAAGGACGACGCCTGGTCGGGTAGTGCCGCGCTGACCGCGGCATTCCAGGTCACGCCGTCGCTGTTGGCGAGTGCCACCCTGCAGTACCAGCCCGAACTGGAGCGTCCGTTCGACCTGCTCGAGGGCTATGCGCGGTATCGCCCGGTATCGCTTACGCCATGGCGGTGGTCGGTCAAGGCCGGTGCGTTCTTCCCTCCAATCTCGCTTGAGCACGACGGCGTCGGCTGGAGCACGACGCGGACGCTGACGCCCTCGGCGCTCAACACCTGGGTGGGCGAGGAACTGCGGATCTTCGGCACGGAGTTGCACGTCGAACACCGCGGCCGGCACGGCACGCTCGACGCGAGGGCCGCGGTGTTCCTGAAGAACGATCCGGCCGGCGAGTTGCTCGCCTCGCGCGGCTGGGCGATGGGCGATGTCGCCGCGGGCATCGACGGCAGCCTGCGGCAGCCGGACGTGCACGCACCCGCCGCGCGCGCTCCGGTGCCGATGCGGTTCCGTCCGTTCGTCGAGATGGACGACAAGCCCGGTTACTACGCCGCGCTGGGCTGGCAGCCGTCGTCGCAGCGGCGCATCACCGCGCTGTACTACGACAACCATGCCGAGCTCGACGAATCGGTGCGCTATGCCGGCCGCAACGTGCGTGCGTGGCGCACGTACTTCTGGAACGTTGGGGCCGAGCAGCGCATCGGCGAGTGGGCGTTGCTCGCGCAGGCCATGCACGGCTCGACGATCTTCCAGCCCGGCCGGTTGGTGCTCGCCACGGAGTTCAACGCCGGCTACCTGATGCTGGCGCGCGAGCACGGCACCTGGCAGCCCGCGCTGCGCGTCGACCTGTTCCAGTCGCGGCAGCGGCCCGCGGCGCTATCGCCGCCGCTCAGCGAACACGGCAACGCCGTGACGCTGGCGTTGAACTGGCGACCGCAGGAGCGCCTGCGAATTACCGGCGAAGTGCTGCGCATCGACAGCAGCCGTAACCAGCGGCGCCGCGGCGGCCTGGATGCACACCAGGTCGACGTGCAGGTGCAGCTGGGCGTGCGCGTGTTTTTCTAGGTCGCCGGTTTATTCGGTCAGGCACTGACATAGGCCGCGAGGTGCTCGCCGGTGAGGGTCGAGCGGGCCTTGATGAGCTCGGCGGGTGTGCCCTCGAAGACGATCCGGCCGCCGTCGTGGCCGGCGCCGGGGCCGAGGTCGACGATCCAGTCGGCGTGCGCCATGACCGCCTGGTGGTGCTCGATGACGATGACCGACTTGCCGGCGTCGACGAGGCGGTCGAGCAGGCCGAGCAGCTGCTCGACATCGGCGAGGTGGAGGCCGGTGGTCGGTTCGTCGAGGACGTAGACGCCGCCTTTCTCGCCCATGTGCGTGGCGAGCTTGAGCCGCTGTCGCTCGCCGCCGGATAGTGTGGTGAGCGGTTGGCCGAGGCTGAGATAGCCGAGCCCGACGTCGGCGAGCCGCTCGAGGATGGCGTGCGCGGCCGGCGTGTGCGCCTTGCCTGCGCCGAAGAATTTCCCGGCCTCGGTCACCGACATCGCAAGCACTTCGCTGATGTCGCGGCCACCGAATTTGTATTTCAGCACCGATGCATCGAACCGCTTGCCTTCGCAGTCCTCGCAGGTGGTGGCGACGCCGGCCATCGTCGCCAGGTCGGTGTAGATGACGCCCGCACCGTTGCAAGTGGGGCAGGCGCCCTCGGAGTTGGCGCTGAACAGTGCCGGCTTCACGCCGTTGGCCTTCGCGAACGCCTTACGGATCGGCTCGAGCAGATCGGTGTATGTCGCCGGGTTGCTCCGTCGCGAGCCGCGGATTGCACTCTGGTCGACCGACACCACGCCTGCCGAGGTGGGGATTGAGCCCTGCACGAGCGAGCTCTTGCCCGAGCCCGCCACGCCGGTGATCACGCAGAGCACGCCGAGCGGGAGGTCGACGTCGACATCGCGCAGGTTGTGCGTTTTCGCGCCGCGGATCTCCAGCTTGCCGGTGGGCTTGCGCACCTGCTGCTTGAGCGCGGCCCGGTCGTCGAGATGGCGGCCGGTGATGGTGCCGCTTTTCCGCAGTCCCTCTACGGCGCCCTCGAAGCACACGGTGCCGCCCGCCGTACCGGCGCCCGGGCCGAGGTCGACGACGTGGTCGGCGATCGCGATCGTCTCCGGTTCGTGCTCCACGACGAGCACCGTGTTGCCCTTGTCGCGCAGTTGCAGCAGCAGGTCGTTCATCCGCTGGACGTCATGGGGGTGCAGGCCGATGGTGGGCTCGTCGAAGACGTAGGTGACGTCGGTGAGCGATGAGCCGAGATGCCGGATCATCTTGGTGCGCTGCGCCTCGCCGCCCGACAGCGTGCCCGACGGTCGGTCGAGCGAGAGATAGCCCAGCCCGATCTCCACGAACGAGTCGAGCGACTGCAGCAGTGCGGCGACCAGCGGCGCGACCGACTTCTC
>JAKFDI010000035.1:0-150934 GCA_036676235.1 Rhizobacter sp.
TCAAAAGTACAAGAACGCCACAAAGCCCGTTCGCACTGAGCTTGTCGAAGTGCCTCTGTGCGCACGCGCGGCTTCGACAGGCTCAGCCCGAACGGTTCTTATTGTTTGATCGCAAATCGGTATCAGGCGCTCAGTTCAGTCGAAGATCTCGAGCAGGCGGTCGAGCCCGCCGGTGTCGATGGACACCATGGCCGCCGCCCGCACCTTCGGCTTCGCGTGATAGGCCACCGACAGCCCGGCCGCACCCATCATCGGCAGGTCGTTGGCGCCGTCGCCGACCGCAATCGCCTGCTGCGGCGAACAGCCGAGGTCTTTGCAGAACGCCAGCAGTTGCCGCTGCTTCTCGGCCCCGTCGACGATGTCGCCGATCACACGGCCGGTGAGGCGGCCGTCTTCGATTTCGAGCAGATTCGACGCCGCGCGGTCGATGCCCAGCGTGCTCTTCACGCGATCCGCGAAGTAGGTGAAGCCGCCCGACACCAGCAGCGTTGCGAGGCCGGCCGCCTTGGCCGCCTCGATCAACTCGCGCGCCCCGGGGTTGAGCTTCAGCCGCTGCACGTACACCTGTTCCAGCGCAGTGACCGGCACGCCTTCGAGCAATGCGAGCCGCCGGCGCAGGCTGTCCTTGAAGTCGGTGATCTCGCCGCGCATCGCGGCTTCGGTGATCGCGGCCACCTCGGCCTTCTTGCCGGCCGCGTCAGCAATCTCGTCAATGCACTCGATGTTGATGAGCGTCGAGTCCATGTCGAAGGCGATGAGCCTGTAGTCGCTCAGGGTCAGCGGCGGGGTGAGGTTCTGGAGGACGAGGCCGGGGGAAGTCGGTGTCATGAAACGAGAGCCGCCAATGAGCGGCGCGCATTGTAGGGAGGCTCTTTTTCCGCGCGGCCAAAGACCTGCGCGAAGGCGAGAAATACAGCGTGCAAATGTAAATCCTTCCTACCATCGCGGCCCACGCCTTCAAGGCGCGACAGCAGGCAAGGCAGCGCGACACACGGCCGCGTTGCGGCGCGTGCGATGCAAAGAGAAGAGGGAACTGCAAATGGAATGGAATGCACTGTACGAAGCCACCCAGGCACGCCTGGGCGACACGCTGCCGACGATCTTCGGCGCACTCGCGATCCTCGCGCTCGGCTGGATCGTGGCCGTCGTGGTGCGCGCCGGCCTGCGCCGCCTGCTCGCCTATGCGGGCCTGAACCGGCGCGTGCGCGCCAGCACCGGCCAGCCGCAGCTCGACCTCGAGAATCCGCTGGCGCTGGCGGCCTTCTGGCTCATCATCCTGGTGACCATCGCGGCCGTCTTCAACACGCTGCGGCTGGATACCGTTTCCGCGCCCTTCGCCTCGCTCGTCGGCCAGATCATGGCTTACCTGCCGCATCTGCTGGCGGGCACGGTGCTGGTGCTCGTGGCCTGGCTGAGCGCGACGCTGCTGCGCGCCATCACGCAGAAGCTGCTGGCCGCGACAACGCTCGACGACCGCCTCGCCGCGCATGCCGGCATGGAGCCGATGAGCCGCAACCTCGCGAACGTGATCTTCGGCCTCGTGATCCTGCTCTTCCTGCCTGCCATCCTTGCGGCCTATGGGCTGACCGGCGTGCTGGAACCCGTGCAGCGCATGCTGGAGCGTGCGCTGCAGATGGTGCCGGACATCTTTGCCGCCGTCGCCATCGGCTTCGTCGGCTGGCTGGTGGCGAGTGTGCTGCGTGGGCTGGTGCGCAACCTGCTGTCGTCGGTCGGCTCCGATCGGCTGGGTGCGCGCATCGGGCTCGACGAGTCGGTGCGCCTGTCGCATGTGGCCGGCACGCTGGTGTTCGTGCTGGTGTTCATCCCGAGCCTGATCGCCGCGCTGGATGCCTTGCATATCGAGGCGATCTCGGGTCCGGCCACCGGCATGCTGATGCAGTTCTTCGATGCCGTGCCCGCCATCATCGCGGCCGCGGTCATCCTCACCGTCACCTGGTACGTGGCGCGCTTCGCCTCGGCGCTGGTGGCGCGGCTGCTGGCGGCGGTGGGCTTCGATCTGCTGCCGCAGCGCGTGGGTCTCGGCAGCGACAACCCGACGGCGCGGCGCCCGTCCGAGTTCGTCGGCAAGCTGGTGCTGTTCTTCGCCATGCTGTTCGCCGTGGTGGAGGCGGCCGATCAGCTCGGCTTCTCGCAGGTGCGCGACATCGTGGCCATGTTCATCCAGTTCGGTGGCGATGTGCTGCTGGGCGGCGTGATCCTGGTCATCGGCTTCTGGCTGGCCGACCTGGCCGCCGGCGCCATCCAGCGTGCGAGCGGCGAGTCGTCGCGCACGCTCGCAACGGTGGCGCGCGTGGCGATCCTCGGCCTCGTGATCGCGATGGGGTTGCGCGCGATGGGCATTGCCGACGACATCGTGAACCTCGCCTTCGGCCTGACCTTGGGCGCCGTGGCGGTGGCGGTGGCCCTGTCCTTCGGGCTCGGTGGGCGCGAGGCGGCGGGCAAGCTGATGGAGCACTGGCTGTCGCGCTGGAAGAAATAGGACCCCCCTACGCGCTGCGCGCGCCCCCAGGGTTTGCTTGAGCCATGCCCGCCTCGATGCGGGGCATCCCTTGTTTCCCGTTTGAATGCGGCGCATGACTGCCTAGACTCTGAGGGTTCGGCGCCGCACCGCAAGGGCGGCGCCGGCTCCCAGCGGGAAGGGCAACCATGACCGGCGGCATCTTCATCAGCTATCGGCGCGACGACGCCCGCCATGCCGCGGGCCGGCTCGCCGACGATCTCGCCGAGCACTTCGACCCCCAGAGCATCTTTCGCGACATCGAGGGCATCGATCCCGGTGTCGATTTCGTCGATGCGCTCGAACAGGCGCTCGGCTCCTGCGCCGTGATGCTGGTGCTCATCGGCCACCAGTGGCTGGGCATCCAGGATGCAGACGGCCGGCGTCGCCTGCAGCTTGCCGACGACTGGATTCGTCTCGAAATCACGAGTGCGCTGAAGCGCGGCATCCGCGTCGTGCCGGTGCTGCTGGAGGGCGCGCGCCTGCCCGATGCCGACGAACTGCCTGAAGACCTGCGCCCGTTGTGCCGCCGCCAGACGGCCGAGCTGTCCGACAGCCGCTGGCGCGGCGATCTGCGGCGCCTGGTCGACACGCTGTCGCGCGTGCCGGGGCTGGAGCGCAGCAGGGCGCATGCGGCGCCCGCCGCGCCGTCACCATCCGCGGCGAAGAACAGCGGTCGGCGCTCGCTCTGGCTGGGTGCCGGGCTCGGTGTCTTCGGCCTCATGGCCGTGCTGGGCCTGATCGCGGAGATGCCCGGCGACGACGCGGAAACGGCGCTGCCGACGCAACCCACGAAGGCCGGCGTCGCCCCGCTGCAGCCGGTGAAAGACCTCTTCGCCCAGGCCGACGAGCCGCCGAGCCAGGTGGCGGCCGCACGGCCTACGGCGGTGCCCGAAGACCGCGCGGCACCGAGCACTGCGGCTGCTGCCGCCGCAGCGCCGCCCCAGCCGAACGTGATGGACGTGCAGGGCCTGTGGCGCAGCAACAGCGGCGAGACCTACCTCTTCCGGCAGGAGGGCCGCGAGTTGCGCCTGACGGCCGAGATCGACGGTGAGCGCGTGGGCCGCGGCCGCGGCGAGATCGACGGCGCGATGCTGAGGCTCGCGCTGTCGCTGCAGATTCAGGGCGCGCCGTTCGCCCGGCTCGCGTGCGACCTTCAGGCCGCGCCCGACCGGCGGAGCTTCGTCGGCGTCTGCACGGGGCCGAACGGGCAGTTTCCGGCGCGCATCTTCCGCTGACGGATGATGGCGCGACGGGGCGCAAGCCGTCCCGCGATCCAGTGTCAGCCGGTGACGGCCACCGGCTCGCCCAACGAACGCAGCACGTCGCGGATGAGTTGCGCCCGGTCCTTCGCCTCCGGCGTGTCGCGCTCGATGCGCAGCTTGTCGTTGCCGGCGAGCTTGATGTGGCGGTTCTTCTGCACGAGCTGAATGATCCGCATCGGATCGATCGGCGGATTGGGCCGGAAGCTCACGATCATCAGCTTGGGCGCCGCGTCGATCTTGGTCACGCCATACGGCTTGGCGAGCACGCGCAGGCGGTGCACGTCGAACAGCGTCTGGCCTTGCGTGGGCAGCTTGCCGAAGCGGTCGGTGATCTCCTCCAGCAGGGCGTCGATCTGGTCGGTCTTCTCGGCGCTCGCGAGGCGCTTGTAGAGGTTCAGCCGGGTGTGCACGTCGCCGCAATAGTCGGTCGGCAGCAGGGCGGGCGCGTGCAGGTTGATCTCGGTCGTGGCCGACAGCGGGCTCAGCAGATCGGGTTCCTTGCCCGCCTTCAGCGAGCGCACCGCTTCGGACAGCATCTCGTTGTAGAGCTGGAAGCCGACTTCCATCATGTTGCCGCTCTGGTTCTCGCCCAGCACCTCGCCGGCGCCGCGAATTTCCAGGTCGTGCATCGCGAGATAGAAGCCCGAGCCGAGTTCTTCCATGCTCTGGATGGCTTCGAGCCGCTGCGCCGCCTGCTTGGTCAGGCCCTCGACGTCGGGCACGAGCAGGTAGGCGTAGGCCTGGTGGTGCGAGCGCCCGACGCGCCCGCGCAGCTGGTGCAGCTGCGCGAGGCCGAACTTGTCGGCGCGGCTCATGACGATGGTGTTGGCCGTGGGCACGTCGATGCCCGTCTCGATGATGGTGGAGCACAGCAGCACGTTGTGGCGCTGGGCCACGAAGTCGCGCATCACATGTTCGAGCTGGCGCTCGGGCATCTGGCCGTGGGCGACGGCAATGCGCGCCTCGGGCAGCAGCTCGGCCAGCTTCATGCGCCGGTTCTCGATGGTGTCGACCTCGTTGTGCAGGAAGTACACCTGCCCGCCGCGTTTCAACTCGCGCAACACCGCCTCGCGGATGGTGCCGCTGGTCTCGGTGCGCACGAAGGTCTTGATGGCCAGGCGCCGCTGCGGCGCGGTGGCAATCACGCTCAGGTCGCGCAGGCCTTCGAGCGCCATGCCGAGGGTTCGCGGAATCGGCGTGGCGGTGAGCGTGAGCACGTCGACCTCGGCGCGCATCGCCTTGATCGCCTCCTTGTGGCGCACGCCGAAGCGGTGTTCTTCGTCGATCACCAGCAGGCCCAGCCGCTTGAACTTGAGCGAGGGGCTCAGCAGCTTGTGCGTGCCGACCACGATGTCGATGGTGCCGTCGGCCAGGCCTTCCAGCGCCGCCTTGGTTTCCTTGGACGACTGGAAGCGCGACAGCCCCGCCACCTTGATCGGCCACTGGCCGAAGCGGTCGGCAATGTTCTGGTAGTGCTGCTCGGCCAGCAGCGTGGTCGGCGCAAGAATCGCCACCTGCTTGCCGCCGATCACCGCCACGAAGGCCGCGCGCAGCGCCACTTCGGTCTTGCCGAAGCCCACGTCACCGCAGATGAGGCGGTCCATCGGCTGCGGCGAGACCATGTCCTGGATCACCGCGTGGATGGCGGCCTGCTGGTCGGCCGTTTCCTCGAAGCCGAAGCTCGCGGCAAAGGCCTCGTAGTCGTGCGGCGTGAAACGGAAGGCATGGCCTTCGCGCGCGGCGCGGCGGGCGTAGAGGTTGAGCAGCTCGGCCGCGGTGTCGCGCACCTGTTCGGCGGCCTTGCGCTTGGCCTTGTCCCACTGGCCGGAGCCGAGGCGGTGCAGCGGTGCCTCGTCGGCGCTCACGCCGGTGTAACGGCTGATGAGATGCAGTTGTGCGACAGGCACGTAGAGCGTGGCCTTGTCCGCGTATTCGAGATGCAGGAACTCGCTCGCGCCGCCTTCATCGCCCAGCTCGATGTTGCGCAGCCCCACGTAGCGCCCGATGCCGTGGTTCACATGCACCACCGGATCGCCGACCTTCAGCTCCGACAGGTCCTTGATGAGCGCGTTGACGTCGCTGACCTGTTCCTGCTTGCGCCGTCGCCGCGCAGTCGGCGCCGTGGCGAAGAGTTCGGTCTCGGTGACGAACTGGATCGTCTTGTTCTCGGCCGGCTCGTGCCAGAAGAAGCCCTCGGCCATCGGCGCCACGGCGATGGCGAAGCGTTCTTCGCCCGCCTCGAACTCGGCCAGGCTGTCCACGCTCGGCGGCTCGATGCGGCTGTCGCGCAGCAGCTCCAGCAGGCTCTCGCGTCGGCCGGCGCTCTCGGCCACGATCAGCACACGGTGCGGCGTGGTGCCCACGTGGAGCTGCAGCTTCTTCAGCGGTTCGGGCGCGCCGCGCTCGATGCTGAGATCGGTCAGCGGCCGCGCCCAGTCAACGGGCTCGCTGCCGCGCAGCGCCAGTGCCGGATGGGCGGCCGTCAGCGTGAAGAATGCTTCCGGCTTCAGGAACAGGTCTTCCGGCGGGAGGATGGGCCGCTCGCGGTCGTGCTGCAGGAAGCGATGGCGCTCGCGCGTGTCGGTCCAGAAGCGCTTGAGGGCTTCATCGATCTCGCCGTGAAGAACGATTGCGGCCGTGCCGTCCCCTCCCGTTCGTCCTGAGCCTGTCGAAGGACCGGGCTGAGCCTGTATTTCCGATCGTCCTGAGCTTGTCGAAGGGAGCCCCTGCTGTGCCCCACGCGGCGCTTCGACAGGCTCAGCGCGAACGGGTTTGGTTTGCACACCCGCCAGGTAGTCGAAGATCGTCGCCGTCTCATCGAAGAACAGCGGCAGGTAGTACTCGATGCCGGCCGTCGCGATGCCGGTGCCGATGTCCTTGTAGACCCGCACCTTGGTCGGGTCGCCTTCGACCTTCTCGCGCCAGCGGCGGCGGAAATCGCCGCGCGCCTGCTCGTCCATCGGGAACTCGCGCCCCGGCAGCAAGCGCACTTCCGGCACCGGATACAGGCTGCGCTGCGTGTCGGGGTCGAAGGTGCGGATGCTGTCGACTTCGTCGCCGAACAGGTCAACGCGGTAGGGCACGGGCGAGCCCATCGGAAACAGGTCGATCAGCCCGCCGCGCACCGCGTACTCGCCGGGCGAGACGACCTGGCTCACGTGCGAGTAGCCGGCGAGTGTGAGCTGCGCCTTCAGGCCGGCCTCGTCGAGCTTTTCCTTCTGCTTGAAGTGGAAGGTGTAGCCGGCCAGAAAGCTCGGCGGCGCCAGGCGCACCAGCGCGGTCGAGGCCGGCATCAGCACCACGTCGACCTCGCCTTGGCGGATGCGCCACAGCGTCGCGAGGCGCTCGGAGATCAGATCCTGGTGCGGCGAGAAGGTGTCGTAGGGCAGCGTCTCCCAGTCGGGGAACACGGCCACGCGCAACTCGGGCGCGAAGAAGGGCAGTTCGCCTTCGAGCCGCTGCGTATCGGCCGGCTCGGCGGTGATGATGGTGGTGAGCTTCTTCTGCGCGGCCTGCGCCTGCGCGAAGCGCGCCAGCAGCAGGGCGTCGGCAGAGCCGAAGGGGCGCGGCAGCGTGAATCGCTTGCCCGGCGAGATCGATGGGATGTGCATGCGTTGCGAAGCGGCAAAGCAAATCGCCCCGTGAACGACAGCCACGGGGCGATGAGCAGGCTCGAATTATAGAATTCGCCCCCTTGCGAGCGCCTCCTGCGCCGCGTTCCGGCCCCGCGCCCGACCCCGCTTCTCTTTCCGCTTCTCTTTCCGCTTCTCTCACCCGATGCCCACCTCGCCTTCGCCCCGCCTTCACGCCCTCGTGCCCTGCGCCGGCGTGGGCGAGCGGGCCGGCACCGGCGGGCCGAAGCAGTACGAACGTCTGGCCGGGCAATCGGTGGTGGCGCACACGCTCGCGGCGCTCGCGAGCGTGGCGCGGCTTCACTCGACGCTCGTCGTGCTGAGTGCCAACGACACCTTGTTCGAGCAGGCAGCGCCGGACTACACCGGCCGCGTGGCTCGTTGCGGCGGTTCGACGCGCGCGCAGACGGTGACCAACGGCCTGCAGGCGCTGCGCGACGCGGGCGCGGCCGATGACGACTGGGTGCTGGTGCACGACGCCGCACGCTGCCTGGTGCGCGCCGAATGGATCGATACGCTGATCGACGCGTGCCTCGATGACACGGTGGGCGGCCTGCTGGCGCTGCCGCTGGCCGACACGATGAAGGACGAACGCGACGGCCGTGTGGCCGCCACCGTTCCGCGCACGAACAAGTGGCAGGCGCAGACGCCGCAGATGTTTCGCCTGGGGATGCTGCGCGATGCACTGGCCGCGGCCGGCGATGCCGTCACCGATGAATCGAGCGCCATCGAAGCATTCGGCCATGCGCCACAGCTCGTGCGCGGCTCGCTCGAGAACTTCAAGCTCACCTATCCCGCTGATTTCGCGCTGGCCGAGCGCCTGCTGAGGACCCGCTCATGAACACATTCGTGCCGCCGCGCCTGCGCATCGGCGAAGGCTGGGACTGCCATGCGCTGGTCAAGGGCCGCCCGCTGATCCTCGGCGGCGTGGAAGTGCCGCACACGCACGGCCTGGCGGGCCATTCGGATGCCGACGCGCTGTGCCACGCCATCACCGATGCGCTCTTCGGCGCCGCGGCGCTGGGCGACATCGGCTATCACTTTCCCGACACCGACGAGCGCTTCAAGGGCGCAGATTCACTGGCGCTGCTGGCCGAGGCCGCCCGGCGCGTGCGCGCCGCGGGCTGGCAGATCGGCAACATCGACAGCACCATCGTCGCCCAGGCGCCCAAGATGGCCCCGCACATCCCGGCCATGCGCCAGCGGCTCGCGCTCGCGCTCATCGTCGACATCGGCCAGGTGCATGTGAAGGCCAAGACGGCCGAGAAGATGGGGCCGGTGGGGCGGGGCGAATCGATCGAGGCGCGGGCGGTGTGTTTGCTGGTGGGCGGCTGATGCGGATTCGCATTCAAGACAAAAGAACTCTCCCATGAACCGTTCGCACTGACCCTTCGACAAGCTCAGGACTGAAGGCAAGGCTGCGCCTTGTCGAAGTACCAGCGTGCAGATGCGCGGCTTCCTTCGACAAGCTCAGGACAGTCGGAAATACAGGCTCAGCCCGAACAGCTTTTATCGATCGATCGCAAGAATTCAGATGAGCCGGCGTCACATCGCCGCCTGGGCGCGCAGCGAAGCGGCGATGTGGCGGAGCATGACGGGTCAGGCCGCAGACGCCGAAGCACCGCCCGAGCGCGAGATCGCCAGCGCCACGCGAAAGCACGCCCCCTCGCCGGTGTCCGGCAGCAGCGTGAGCGAGCCGCCCAGGCGCCGCATGATCTGCCAGCTGATGGCGAGACCCAGCCCCACCCCCGGCGCCGTGGCATGCGTGCGTGCCCAGCCGCGCAGGAACTTGGAGAAGATCATGTCGCGCTCATCGGCCGGAATGCCCGGCCCGTTGTCCGCCACCAGCACCTCGTACACATTGCCCTGCACGCGGCTCTCGATGCGCACCTGCGGCGCGTCGCCGCAGTGGTACTTGATGGCGTTGGAGATGAGGTTGATGAACACCTGGCTCAGCCGGTCGCTGTTGGCGTCGACGATCACGCCGCTGATGCGCTCGCCCGGGATGAGCTGTACGCGCGTGTTCACGGCCAGCCCCTGGCACGTGCGCAGCGCATTCGCAAGCGCCACTTCGGGGTCGACGCGCGCCACCTCCCACGGCGCCTCGCCGCGCTCCAGCAGGCTCAGGTCGAGCGTGCTGTCGAGCAGCCGGGTGAGGCGCATGCTTTCCTCGTGAATGATGCGCAGGAAGCGATCGGACTGCTGCGGGTCGATGGGCCGCGGGTCGAGCAGGATCTCGGCGAATGAGCGGATCGAGGTCATGGGCGTGCGCACCTCGTGGCTCACCTGGCTCAGGAAGTCGTCCTTCTCGGCATCCAGCCGCGTGAGCCGCTGGTTGGCGTCGCTCAGCTGGCTGGCGGTGGCTTCGAGCTGGCGCGACTTCTGCTCGAGCTGGTGGCTGTAGTCGCGGATGCGCTGGGTCTCGTCGGCGATGCGGATCAGCTCGTCCACGCTGATCGTCTCCACCGTCACCACCTGCGAGATCATCGAGCGCGCCGAGGCTGCACCCACGCTGCCTGCGAGCTTGCGCTCGAGCTGGGTGATGAAGGCGTCGTCGGGCACCGGCATGTCGTCGTCGCGTCCCTGTTCGCGCGCGGCCTGGGTGAACACGGCCAGCGCGTCGTTGGTGCCGAGCGTGCGCTGCGCGAGGATGCTCAGGTCTTGTGCCGACGCCTTGCGCCGCACCAGCAGCGAGGCCGCATCGGCGGGGGTGCGGAACACGTCGACGAAGAGCGTGCTCTGCAGCCGTTCCATCGGCCGCGGTTCGCGCCACAGCGACACGCCCACGAAGAGCACGGTGTTCGCCGCGATGCTCCAGAAGACCGAATGCACCAGCGGGTCGAGGCCGTCGAGCCCGAAGAGCGCATGCGGGCGCAACCACGAGAGCCCGAACAGGCCGTCGCTCATCATCTCGGGCGAGACGATGGAGCCAGCCGCGAAGCTTGGCAAGAACAGCGTGTAGGCCCACAGCGCCGCGCCCGTCGCGAGGCCGGCCAGCGCGCCGCTGGCATTGGCATGCCGCCAGAACAGGCCGCCGACGAGGCAGGGCACGAACTGCGCCACGCCCGCGAAGGCGATCAGCCCGATGGCGGCCAGCGCCCCAGGCGAGCCGCTCATGCGGAAGTAGAGAAAGCCCAGCAGCAGCAGCACGCAGATGCTGACGCGCCGGCTCGTGAGCAGAAAGCGGCGGATCTCGCCGCTCACGTTCACGCTCACCCAGTTCATCTTGAGCGCCACCGGCATCACGATGTGGTTGGACACCATGGTCGAGATGGCGATGCAGGCCACGATGACCATCGACGTGGCCGAAGAGAACCCGCCGAGGAAGGAGAGCAGGGCGATGGTGTCCTGCCCCGCCCACATCGGCAGCGTGAGCACGAACATGTCGGGGTTGGATCCCTTGGGAAGGTACGCGAGGCCGCCGATCGCGATCGGCAGGATGAACACGCAGATCAGCAGCAGGTACAGCGGAAACAGCCACGAGGCGGTGCGCAGGTGGTTCTCGTCGGCGTTCTCGACCACCGTGACCTGGAATTCGCGCGGCAGGCAGACGATGGCCGCGGCCGCGAGAAACAGGGTGGTGATCCAGCGCGGACCGAAGGCCTCGTTGGCGTGGGTCAGCAACTCGGGTGGCACCCGCGCGAACAACGCCGACGGCCCGCCCGAGATGCCGAACACCACCAGCATGCCGACGGCGACCAGCGCCACCAGCTTGACCACCGCCTCGAAGGCGATGGCCGCCACCACGCCGTGGTGCTGCTCCTTGGCATCGATGTTGCGCGTGCCGAACAGGATGGTGAACACCGCCATGCCCACGGTGACCCAGAAGCCGATGCGGAAATCGGGGCCGTCGATCGGCAAGCCCGCGAGCGCATCGGGCCCGGCATGCCCGATCACCTGGAAGCTCGTGGTCACCGCCTTGAGCTGCAGCGCGATGTAGGGCATGGACACGACGATGGAGATCAGCGTGACCAGCGCGGCGATGCTCTCGCTCTTGCCATAGCGAGAGGAAATCATGTCGGCGATCGACGTGATGCCGTGCACGTGGCCGATGCGCACCAGCTTGCGCAGCAGCAGCCACCAGCCGACGAACACCAGCGTCGGGCCGAGGTAGATGGTGGCGAACTCGAGCCCGTTGCGCGCGGCCGAGCCGACGGCGCCGTAGAACGTCCATGACGAGCAGTAGACCGAAATCGACAGGGTGTAGACCAGCGGCGACTGCAGCCAGCCGAGCTGCCCCGCGCGCGCGCGCCGGTCGCCGATGAAGGCCACCGCGAACAGCAGCGCCACATAGAGCAGCGCCGTGACGAGGACCAGGTTGGCCGAGAGCATCAGGGCCTGTCAGCGGGCGAGATGCCGGGGTCGGGCTGCGCGAGCCGGCGTGCGAGCAGGGCGGCGCACACGATCAGGCTCAGCCACACGCCGAACACGTAGACCACGATCAGCGGCACGCCGGCGATGTCGATGGCGGCGACGAACAGGGTGATGACCGGCGGCATCAGCAGGAACAGGCCGAGCAGCGGCAGCACCGCGGCGGCATCGCGGGCACGGGGCGAGCCCTGGGGCGCGTGGTTCATGAGGTTGCGTTCAGAGAAAACCGTTCGCACCTCAGCCCGAACGGGTCTTTCTCGAAGGGTTTACCCACGCACACCGTTCGGGCTGAGGTTGTATTCCGACCGTCCTGAGCCTGTCGAAGGAAGCCCCGCGCTCCGCGCCACAGGCCCTTCGATACCTCAGGGCGAACGGATACGGAGTGACCGAAGCAAAAAACTCTCACGCTCTCAGCCCGAACGGTTCTTGTGAGCGGTACGTCAAGCCTGCGTCAGCCGCCGCACTTCATCCACGATGTCACGGTTGGAGAAGGGCTTGGTCATGAAGCCGTCGACACCGATCTCCTCAGCCATGCGGCGGTCTTGCGCCTGGCCCTTGGCGGTGAGGATGATCACGGGAATGGCGGCCAGCGACGGATCGGACTTGATGCGCTTGAGCACCTCGAAGCCGTTGAGTTGCGGCAGCATCACGTCGAGGATGACCACATTCGGCCGCTCGCTGCGCAGGTGTTCGATGACCGATTCACCGTCGAGCACGGCCGACACGTCGAAGCCTTCCCGCCCCAGCACGAAGCTCAGCGACTCGATGATGTGCGGTTCGTCTTCTGCGATCAGCACCCGGATGCTCATGCGCCGTCTCCTGGAATTTGTCTGTCTTCTTGTTGTCGAAACGAGTGTAGGCGCGCCCGTCCCACAGCGCACCGTGGAGAGCCCTATGTGCGCTCGTCCATTGCGCCGCGCGATGCATGGGGCCGTGATCAAGCAAACGCCGCGGATCCGGCTCCGCCGGTCCGCTGGTGTTGCCCCCTCAAGGGGGCGCGCGAAGCGCGTAGGGGGTGGGCCGTCACGCATCGATGATGGGGTCTTCTTCGCGATAGGCGCATTCGCGGCGGGTGCACAGCCGGCAGTTGGCACCGACGGGCGTGGCCGGCGCCGCGGAAGATAGATCGAGCCCCTGCGCGTAGACCGTCTTGTCGGCATGCAGCGCGTCACAGGCCAGCATGATGGACATCAACCGGCGCGGCATGGCGAAGCCGGGGCGCTCTTTCTCGACGGTGCGCGCGAGAAAGAGATAGCGGTCGCCGGACGGAAAGTCCGCCAGCTGGCGCACGATGGCGCCGGGCGACTGGAAGGCCTGGTACACCGCCCACAGCGGGCAGGCGTTGCCGTGGCGCGGCAGCAGCAGGTGCGGCAGCGGAAAGCGCTTGGTGACGAAGCCGGCCGGATCGACCCGCATCATGCCGAACGGGATGCCTTCGGCACCGGGGCGCCGCAGGGTCACGAGCCGATGGCACACCTGCTCCACGCTCGCACCGAAGCGTTGGGCGAGGTAGTCGATGTCGTAGCGTGAACTGAGCGCCGCCTCATGGAAGCTGTCGTAGGGCAGCAGCACGGCGGCGGCCAGGTACGACGACAGCACGCGCTGCGCACGGCGACGGGCGGCCTCGCTCGTGAGCAGCGGCGAGCCGTCCAGCAGCGCGGCCACCGCCTGCCCTTGATGGAACAGGTCGCCGGCCAGGCGCACAAGCTGGAAGCGCCGCGTCGCCGGAGCGGCCGTGTCGGCGATCGACAGCACGCGCGCTTCGGCATCGAAGGACACCGGCTGGCGCGACAGCGCGGCATCCAGCTCGCCCGCCGGGCGCACGCGCACCTCGATCGAATGGATGCGCTGCAGATGCTCGACGAGCGCGCTCTCGCTGCATTCGCGGTCGACCGCCGCCGCCACGCGGAAGTCAAACGCCGCCTGTTCGAGCCGGGGAAAGTGGTTGTCGTGCTCGAAGATGAAATCGTCGACCTCTTCGACCGGCGTGATCGAACGCGTGCGCGTGTGCGCCTTGTCGAAGAATGCGGCCAGCGCCTGGGCCACATCCGACAGGCGGGCGCTCTCGCTGTCGACGATGGAGGCGAAGCGCTTTTGCTGCTCCGGCGTGAGGTCGTCCACCGTATCGAGGATTTCCGCCGACGAGCGGATGGCCGCCACGCGGCTGAGCATGCTGTGCACCGCATCGCTGAGAAACGGGTCCTGGTTGAGCCGGTCCGACAGTGCGCTCACCGCGCGGTTGCCGTCGAGCCAGGCGCGGTGCAGCGTGACGAGCGCGCGGCCCCAGCCGGTGTGCCGGCTCGCCAGCGCATCGGCCGAGGCGAGATCGAGCCGCAGCTCGGCCAGCAGCGGCTCGCCGGCCAGCTCGCCGAGGTCGCGCACGAGGCGGCGTTCGGCGGCGCCGTCGAGTTCGTCGATCACCAGCCCCAGCTGCTCGGCCATGCGCTTGAGCAGGCTGCCGCCGATGCTGCGCTTGTTGGCCTCGATGAGGTTCAAGTACGACGCCGAGATGCCCAGCTGCGCGGCGAAGTGGGTCTGCGTGATGCCCAGCGCCTTGCGCCGCTCGCGCAGCTTGGGGCCGATCAGCGAGCGCGACAGCGCACCGGCATCGCGAGCGGTCGAGGCCGCGCGATGCTGCAGTGCAAGATCAAGAATTGACCAATTTTCGTTTGGCACACCCGAGTTTTTACAAGGAAAGTGAGTGCAGTCAATAAGTTGTTGCTGCCTTGACTTCCATCGGGGATGCTTGCCTCAGCTCTGATTCCCGGAGCGAACGCGGCGGCAACCCCATCCGCCGGCCCATCGAAGGCAGCGAACAGGAGACAAGATGAACGATTCCTCGAACGACAACGGCCGTCGGGCCGCACTCAAAGGCGGCGTGGCTCTCGGAGCGGGGCTGGCCATGCCCGCGTTCTTTATGCGTAACGCCTGGGCGCAGGATTTCCGCAACAACCCGGCCGACAAGAAGTCGGTCACGCTCGGCTTCAACGTGCCGCAGACCGGCGCCTACGCCGACGAGGGCGCCGATGAACTCAAGGCCTTCAAGTTGGCCGCCAAGCACCTGAACGGCGAGGGCGACGGCGGCCTGATGAAGACGCTCAAGCCGTCCAAGCTCAAGGGCAACGGCATCCTCGGCAAGAAGGTCGAGTACGTCACTGGCGACGATCAGACCAAGGCCGACGTCGCGCGCGCCACGAGCAAGCGCATGATCGAGAAAGACGGCGTGATCATGTTCTCGGGTGGTTCATCGTCGGCGACGGCGGTCGCGAACCAGTCGCTGGCGCAGGAGATGGGCGTCATCTTCATGAACGGGTTGACGCACTCCAACGACACCACGATGAAGGATCGTCGCCGCTACGGCTTCCGGCACTTCTTCAACGCCTACATGTCGGGCCAGGCGCTCGCGCCGATCCTGCAGAAGGAGTACGGCAAGGACCGCCGCGCCTACCACCTGACTGCCGACTACACCTGGGGCTGGACGCAGGAAGAGTCGCTCAAGGCCGCGACCGAAAAGCTCGGATGGAAGACCGTGTCGGCCGTGCGCACGCCGCTCGGCGCGGGCGACTTCTCGCAGTACATCACCCCGGTGCTGAACTCGGGCGCCGATGTGCTGATCCTGAACCACTACGGCAAGGACATGGTGAACTCGCTTCGCCAGGCCGTGCAGTTCGGCATGCGCGACAAGATGGTCAACGGCAAGCAGTTCGAGATCGTCGTGCCGCTGTATTCGCGTCTGATGGCGCAGGGCGCCGGCGATGCCGTCAAGGGCATTCTCGGTACCGCCAACTGGCACTGGACCCTGCAGGACGAGGCCACCAAGGTGTTCACTAAGTCCTTCGGCCAGGAGTACGGCGAGCCGCCGTCGCAAGCCGCGCACACCTGCTACGTGCAGACGCTGCTGTACGCCAACGCCTGCGAGATGGCCGGCACCTTCTACCCGCCCGAGGTCATCAAGGCGCTGGAAGGCTTCAAGTTCGACGGCATGGGCAACGGTCCGACCGAGTACCGCGCCGGCGACCACCAGTGCTTCAAGAACGTGCTCGTGATGCGTGGTGTCGAGAAGCCGAGCAACCGGTTCGGCCTGCTCGAGATCGTGCAGGAAGTGCCGCGCGCTCAGGTCGAGTACCCGATCAGCATGGGTGGCGGCGAACTGGGGCCGTACAAGGTCTGATCGCCACACCGCCTGCGGCGCCCGGGTGGCGCCGCGGCGGTTGTTCCCACGGCTCGTCTTCGCCGTGACCCGCACGGGTCGCGGGCGAAGACGGCCCTCTCTTCACGTGTGTTTCACGTGTGCTTCACGTTCGCCGGCGGACCATGGACGCAATCCTGCTGCAACTGCTCAACGGGCTCGACAAGGGCGGCGCCTACGCGCTGATCGCCCTCGGTCTGACGCTCATCTTCGGCACGCTCGGTGTCGTGAACTTCGCGCACGGCGCACTGTTCATGATCGGTGCGTTCTGCGCCGTGTCGCTGAACAAGCTGCTCACCCTGCCCAAGCTGGTCAAGGACGAGAGCGTCACCTTCTTTGACGCCTACAAGGAAGTGCCCTACCTGCAGATCTGGTTCGGCGACACCGGCCGCACGCTGATCGACTACGCGGTGCCGCTGTCCATCCTGCTCGCCATCCCCGTGATGCTGATCATTGGCCTGGCGCTCGAGCGCGGCCTGATCCGCCACTTCTACCGCCGCTCGCATGCCGAGCAGATTCTCGTGACCTTTGGCCTGGCCATCGTGCTGCAGGAGATCGTCAAGGCGTACTTCGGCGCCAACCCGGTGCCGCTGTCGGCGCCGGAGATCGTGTCGGGCAGCGCCAACGTGGGCGCCTGGTTCGGCCTCGGTGATTCCATCAGCTACCCGTGGTGGCGGCTGGTGTACTTCCTGTTCTCGGCCGCGCTGATCGCACTCGTCTTCGCGTTCCTTCAGTTCACCACCTTCGGCATGGTGGTTCGAGCCGGCATGCGTGACCGCGAGACGGTGGGGCTGCTGGGCATCAACATCGAGCGGCGCTTCACCGTGGTGTTCGCCATCGCGGTGATCGTGGCCGGTCTTGCCGGCGTGATGTATACGCCCATCCTGGCGCCCGATTACCACATGGGCATGGATTTTCTGGTGCTGTCTTTCGTGGTCGTCGTGGTCGGCGGCATGGGCTCGCTGGTGGGCGCCGTGGTGGCGGGCTTCCTGCTCGGCATCCTGCAGTCCTTCGCCTCGATGAACGAGGTCAAGGACCTGATCCCGGGCATCGACCAGATCATCATCTACCTCGTGGCGGTGGTGATCCTGCTCGTTCGCCCGCGCGGGCTGATGGGCAGCAAGGGCCTCATGGAAACCTGACGAACAAGAACAAGAGGACACCGCCATGACCATGACCACTGCCCGCAAGGATCTCCTGCTGTTCGGCGGCTTCGCGCTTGCCGTGCTCACGATGCCGCTGTGGATGCAGCCGCTTGGCGCCGCCTACCCGGACCTGCTGCAACGCTTCGCCATCTACGGCATCTTCGCCATCGGCTTCAACATCCTGTTCGGCCTGACCGGCTATCTCTCGTTCGGCCATGCCGCGTTTCTCGGCGTCGGCTCCTACGCCACCGTGTGGTGCTTCAAGCTGCTGAGCATGAACGTGTTGCCGGCCGTGGTCTGCGGCGTGCTGGTGGCAGGCGTGTTCTCGCTCGCGATCGGCTACATCAGCCTGCGGCGCTCGGGGATCTACTTCTCGATCCTGACGCTGGCGCTCGCGCAGATGTCCTACAACATGGCGTATTCGGTGCTCACGCCAATCACCAATGGCGAGACCGGCCTGCAGATCACGCGCACCGATCCACGCGTGCTCGACACCTGGCTGTCGGGGCCGAGCAGCAGCATCCCGTCGACGAATCTCTTCGGCATCGAGATGAGCGGCTACAACGGGTTCTACTTCTGCGCGGTCATGCTCATCCTCGCGTTCTACGTGGCGATGCGCATCACCCGCTCGCCCTTCGGCACCATGTTGCGCGCCATCAAGTCGAACCAGGTGCGGCTGAACTACACGGGTGTGAACTCGCGCCCCTACGCGCTGGCCGCCTTCGTGATCTCGGGCCTGTTCGCGGGGCTGGCGGGTTCGCTGCTCGCCGTCACCGACCCGCTGGCCGGCGCCGAGCGCATGCAGTGGACGGCCTCGGGCGAGGTGGTGCTCATGACCATCCTCGGCGGCGTGGGCACACTGCTCGGCCCGGTGATCGGCGCGGCCATCATCAAGTACTTCGAGAACATCTTCTCGGCCTTCAATGCGCAGACGCTGCACGAGATCTTCGACTTCTTGCCTGACGGCATCGAAGACGGCGTGGTGCTGATCGCGGGACTGTTCGTCGGCGACGGCTGGCACCTGACGCTCGGCCTCATGTTCATGCTGCTCGTGATCTTCCTGCCGGGCGGCGTGATGGAAGGCGTGCGCCGGATCGGCGCGCGCTTCGGCAGCGGCTCGGCGCCGCCCAAGCCGGGCGCCCACCGCGCCGCGGAGCCGTACACCGGCGGGGCCGCCGCGCCGCAGGCCAAGTAGCGTGAACCTCAGCGCGAATCCCTCAACGCAGCCACACCACCCCATGTCGATACTCAAGGTCCAGGGCGTCAACAAGAGCTTTCGCGGCTTGCGCGCGCTCAACGACGTCAACCTCAACATCGAGGAAGGCAGCGTCCACGCGATCATCGGACCGAACGGCGCAGGCAAGTCGACCTTGCTCAACTGCTTCGTCGGCCGCCTGACGCCCGACACCGGCAGCGTCGTCTTCAACGGCCAGTCGCTCATCGGGCTCACGCCGCACGCGATCAACCAGGTCGGCGTGGCGCGCGTGTTCCAGACGCCGGAGATCTTCAGCGATCTCAGCCTGATCGAGAACGTGATGATCCCCACGCTCGCGCGCCGCGACGGCGCCTTCACCGTCAACGCCTGGGGCCGCGCCGACGCGCAGGCCGACATCCGCGAGAAGGCCGAGCACATGCTCGCCGACCTCGGCTTGGCCGATGCGCGGCACGTGATCGCTGGCACGCTGTCGCGCGGCGACAAGCGCCGGCTCGAACTCGCCATGTGCCTGGTGCAGGATCCGAAGCTGCTGCTGCTCGACGAGCCCACCGCCGGCATGTCGCGCGCCGACACGCACAAGACGATCGAGTTGCTGCAGCGCATCGGCGAGCGGCGCATCACCAAGATCATCATCGAGCACGACATGCAGGTGGTGTTCTCGCTGGCCAGCCGCATCAGCGTGCTTGCCCAGGGCACCGTGATCGCCGAAGGCAAACCCGACGACATCCGGGGCGACTCCCGCGTGCAAGAGGCATATCTCGGAGGAGCACATCTGTGAACCAGGCCCTGGCCCAACCGGCCGCCGCGGCGGCAACAGCGACCGCGACGCGGCCGTACTTCTCGTGCCGCGACCTGCACGCCTATTACGGCGAGAGCTACATCGTGCAGGGCGTGAGCTTCGACGTGAAGGAGAGCGAGATCGTCGCGCTGCTCGGGCGCAACGGTGCCGGCAAGACCTCGACGCTGCGCTCGATCGCGCGGCTTGGCGACCCTCAGCTCAAACGCGGCGAAATCTGGCTCAACAACCAGCCGCTGCACAAGATGAGTTCATGGCAGGCGGCGCGCCGAGGCGTGGCGCTGGTGCCCGAGGACCGTCGCATCATCGGCGGCTTGACGGTCGAAGAGAACCTCAAGCTCGCGCAGATCGAAGAGCCCATCGGCTGGAGCATCGAGCGGCTGTACCAGCACTTCCCGCGGCTGGCCGAGCGCCGCCTGCAGGAAGCCGTGACGCTGTCCGGCGGCGAACAACAGATGCTGGCCGTGGCCCGCGCGCTCGCGCGCGACGTGAAGCTGCTGCTGCTGGACGAACCTTACGAAGGCCTGGCGCCGGTCATCGTGCAGGAGATCGAACGCATCCTGCACGAGGTGAAGGCTCTGGGTTTCACGACCATCATCGTCGAGCAGAACGCCATCGCGGCGCTGAACCTGGCGGATCGCGCCATCATCCTCGACATGGGCGAGGTGGTGTTCGACGGGACGGCGAAGGAAGTGCTGGAGAACGCGGACCTGCGGCACGAGTACTTGGCGATCTGATCTGAGAACGGAAGACGCCGCTCCGCCACCCCGTTCGTCCTGAGCCTGTCGAAGGACAGGGCTGAGCTTGTCGAAGCCCCGCGGCGAACTCAACCCGGGTTCAGGAATTCAGGACCGCAAGAGAGCACCGTTCGCACTGAGGTATCGAAGTGCACGGGGGCTTCGACAGGCTCAGCCTGGCCCTTCGACAAGCTCAGGGCGAACGGGGGCTGGCCTCGCTACCCGGCTCGAACGGCTGAGGTCTGCGACCCTACGGCGCCTTCTTCAACCGCACGTGCGCCACCAGCCCGCCCTCCGGCGCATTGACGATCTCGAAGGTGCCGCCCATGCGCTGCACCGCCTTCTCCACGATCGCAAGGCCCAGGCCCGCTCCCGTGGCTGCGGTGCGCGCCGCATCGCCGCGGAAGAAGGGCGTGGTGAGCTGGCTCAGCTTCTTCGGGTCGACGCCCGGCCCCTGGTCGCGCACGCTGATGATGACCCACGGTCCCGTGCGCGCGTACGTGACGGTCACGCGCGCGACGCCGGTGTCTTCCGAGCGGCCGTAGCGCCGGGCGTTCTCGAACAGGTTCTGCAGCACGCGGCCGAGTTCGGTCTCGTCGGCCATCACGCGCGTGTCGATCGCCACACGCGCCGTGATGCGGATCTGGCTCGGGTCGCGGAACGCTGCCATCTCGCGATCGACCAGGCTCGACAGATGCACCGGCGTGAGCTTGACTTCGCCGGGCCGCGCGTAGTCCATGAACTTGTCGATGATGGCGTCGAGCTGGTCGATGTCGAGCGCCATGTTGCGCTTGGCCTCGTCGTCGTGAACGCTCATCTCGGCTTCGAGCCGCAGCCGCGCGAGCGGCGTGCGCAGGTCGTGGCTGATGCCGGCGAGCATCACCGCACGGTCTTCCTCCACTTTCGCAAGTTCGCGCGCCATGCGGTTGAAGCCCATGTTGACCTGGCGGATCTCGCTGGTCATGGTGTTCTCATCCAGCCGTGAATCGAATTCGCCTTCGCGGATGCGGCTCGCGGCGAACGACAGGTCGCGCAGCGGCTGGTTGATCAGCCGCGCGATGGCGACCGAGCCGAGGATGGTGGCGATGAGCGCGATGCCGCCCCACACCACCAGCGTGCTGAACGCGATCGGCCCGAGCCGGGTCGGGTCGGCCTGCAGCCAATAGAGATCGTTCTCGATCGAGAAGCGCACCCACAGGCCGGTGGCACCGTTCACCGCGCTTGCCACCAGCGTGTCGGGGCCGAGCCGCGTGCGCAGTTCCTCACCCACCAAGCGCGAGAAGCGGTCGACCTCGAAGGCCGTCCATTGGTCGCCCGGCTCCAGCGGCTGCAGCTTCACCGATTCCTGCGTGGCGATGCTCTTGACCAGCGCGACGCGGTTGATGCCGTCGGTGCTGCGCAGCGCCGCGCGCGTGAGGTTCACGAGGCTTGCGATCTGCTGCGCCGCCTGCACGGCCCGCGGCTCGAACTCGAGCGCCTTGAGCGTCTGCGTCCAGGCGAACACGCCGCCGGCCAGGAGGATCGCGAGCAAAAAGAAGGTGCGCCAGAACAGACTCAGGGCGACGTGCTTTTGGGGCATCTGGCGGACGGGGCGGCAGGGAAAAGGGGCCGCGGGAGTTTAGGCGGTAGGCCGGCAGAAAAACGGCCCCGCATCGACGGGGCCGTGAACTCTCGAAGTGGAGGAATCGTCAGGCCGCGCCATCGGGCACGAACACGTAGCCGACACCCCACACGGTCTGGATGTAGCGCGGCTGCGCCGGGTCGGGCTCGATCATCTTGCGCAGACGCGAGATCTGAACATCGAGGCTGCGGTCGAAGGGCTCGAACTCGCGCCCGCGTGCGAGCTGCGCCAGCTTGTCGCGCGACAGCGGCTGGCGCGGATGGCGAACCAGCGCCTTGAGCATCGAGAACTCGCCGGTGGTGAGCGCGATCTGCTCGCCTTCCTTGCTGAGGCGGCGCAGCGCGAGGTCGAACTCGAAGGGGCCGAAGGTCACGGTGAGCGCGTCCTTGGCCGGCGCGCCCGGAGCTTCGAGCGAGGGCCTGCGGCGCAGTACGGCGTGGATGCGCGCCAGCAACTCGCGCGGGTTGAAGGGCTTGGGCAGGTAGTCGTCGGCGCCGACCTCCAGGCCGACGATGCGGTCCACGTCTTCCACCTTGGCGGTGAGCATGATGATGGGCGTCACGTCGTTGGCGGCGCGCAGGCGCCGGCAGATCGACAGGCCGTCTTCGCCGGGCAGCATGAGGTCGAGCACGATCAGGTCGACGGTTTCGCGCGTGAGCACGCGGTTCAGGGCCTTGGCGTCTTCGGCCAGCAGCACTTCGAAGCCTTCCTGCGTCAGGTAGCGCCTGAGCAGATCGCGAATTCGAGCGTCGTCGTCGACGACGACGATGCGGTCGGCGCGGGCGGTGGGGGCAGTGGACATCGGCAACTCCAAATTTGTAACAGCGGCGATTCTGCGCAGTTTGACGGGCCGATTCGGCCGGTTTGACCCTCTGTTACAACTCTTGCGGCGGCTGGCTTGAGCACAACGGCGCGATGGTTTGCAGACGCAAAGCGGAAACGCAGCGGCTGCTAACCTGAATGCATTGCCGAGTTGGCAAACCCTCCGAAGGATCGATACCGATGAAGAAGAAGTTTCTGGCCGCCGCCGGCGCCGCCCTGATCGCCCACGGCGCCGCATTCGCGCAAATGATGCCGCCGCCCTCGGGCGTGGTGAATCTCGGCGCGAGCGCGAGCACGGAAGTGCCGCAGGACCTGATGCGCCTGACCTTCACCACCACCAGCGACGGCCGCGACGCGAATGCGGTGCAGACGGCGCTGAAGCAGGCGCTGGACACGGCGCTCACCGAAGCCCGGCGCGCCGCCAAGCCCGGGCAACTGGAGGTGCAGACAGGTAACTTCTCGCTCCATCCGCGTTATGACAAGACCGTCATCACCGGCTGGCAGGGCACGGCCGAACTGGTCGTCGAGGGCCGCGACATGGTGGCGATCGGCCAGCTCGCCGGGCGCATCTCCAGCATGACGATCGGCCGCGTGAGCTACAGCCTCTCGCGCGAGGCACTCGCCAAGATCGAGGGCGATGTGGCGGAGCGGGCCATCGCCGCATTCCGCGGCAAGGCGGCCGACTACGCCAAGCAGTTCGGCTATTCGGGCTACACGATCCGCGAAGTGAACGTGAACACGAACGAGGGCGGCGGGCCGGTGCCGATGCGCATGAAGGCGGCCGCCTCGTATGCCTCCGATGCCGCGCTGCCGGTGGAAGCGGGCAAGGCGACGGTGACCGTGTCGGTCAACGGCAATGTGCAGATGAAGTGATGTGAAGCGGGCGCGTTCGCGGCGCCCCTTTCGCATCGGTGGCGGCTTACTGCGCCACCCAACCGCCGTCCACGTTCCAGGCCACGCCGCGCACGTTGTCGGCCGAGGGCGAACACAGGAACACGGCCAGATCGCCCAGCTGCTCGGGGGTGGTGAACTGCAGCGAGGGCTGCTTTTCGCCGAGCAGATCGCGCTTGGCGGCGTCAACCGAAATGCCTTCGCGTGCCGCGCGGTCGTCGATCTGCTTTTGCACCAGCGGCGTGAGCACCCAGCCTGGGCAGATGGCGTTGACGGTGACGCCGGTGGTGGCCGTCTCCAGCGCGATCGACTTGGTGAAGCCCACGATGCCGTGCTTGGCCGCCACGTAGGCCGACTTCTGCGCCGAGGCGATCAGCCCGTGAGTCGAGGCAATGTTGAGCACGCGGCCCCAGTTCTTCTTGCGCATCGCCGGGATCGCGAGGCGCGTGGTGTGGAACGCAGAACTCAGGTTGATGGCGATGATGGCGTCCCACTTCTCGACGGGAAAGTCTTCCACGTTCGCCACATGCTGGATACCGGCGTTGTTGACGAGGATGTCGACGCCGCCGAACTCCTTCTGTGCATAGGCCATCAGCGCCTCGATCTCGGCGGGGCGGCTCATGTCGGCACCGTGGTAGCCGGCCTTCACGCCGAGGGCGGCGACCTGCGCCTTCGGGCCTTCGCTGTCACCAAATCCGTTGAGCACCACGTTGGCGCCCTGGCGCGCCAGGCACAGCGCCACGCCGAGGCCGATGCCGCTGGTGGAGCCGGTGACGAGGGCGGTTTTTCCTTTGAGCATCTCGAGTCCTTCGCGTTGATACGATGAAGATTATCGAAGAGCCCTGGACCCAAGAACATGCTGCAACCCCGCTTGAATCACGTGCAATGCCTCGGCGCCCGCGGGCTGCACCGCATGGCGTACTGGGAGTGGGGCGAGGCCGCCAACCCGCGCGCGCTGGTGTGCGCGCACGGCGTGTCGCGCCAGGGGCGCGATTTCGACACCCTGGCGCGCGCGCTGGCCGACGACTACCGCGTGATCTGCCCCGACGTGGTGGGCCGCGGCCAATCCGACTGGCTGGCCGATCCGATGGGCTACCAGCTGCCGGCCTACGTGGCCGACATGGTGACGCTGCTCGCACGCATCGACGCGAAGACGGTGCACTGGGTCGGCACCTCGATGGGCGGGCTCATCGGCATGGGGCTCGCGTCGCTGCCGAAGTCGCCCATCGAGCGGCTGGTGCTCAACGACGTGGGGCCGGTCATCCAGGCCGAGGCCATCGCCCGCATTGCCTCGTATCTCGGCCAGCCGCGGCGCTGGAAGTCGGTGGACGAGGCGGCGGACTACCTGCTGAGCATCTCGCAAGGCTTCGGTCCGCACAGCCGCGAGCAGTGGCTCGAACTCACGCGTCCGATGCTCAAGCGCGACGGCGATGACTTCATTCCCCACTACGACCCGCAGATCGCCGCGCCCGTGAAGGCGATCACGCCCGCGCTCATCGCTGCCGGCGAAGCCGCGCTCTGGGCCGGCTACGACGCCATCCGCTGTCCGACGCTGCTGCTGCGCGGCGCCGATTCGGATCTGCTCACGCACGACACGGCGCTTGCCATGCAGCAGCGCGGCCCGAAGGCGCGGCTGCACGAATTCGCGGGCGTCGGCCACGCGCCGACACTGGTGCAGCCCGAGCAGATCGACGTGGTGCGGGAGTTCCTGCGCGAGCCATGAAGACCGGTTTCCTCGACGCGCCGCAGGAGCAGCAGCAAGACACGGCCACCATCGTCCGGCTGGCCGAGGTACCGGCCGCGGACGAGGAAGCCCAGCTCGCGCGCGCGCGCGCATTTGCCGAGCCGCTGCTCGCCAACCAGCCGCTGGACACCGGCGAAGACGCGCTCGCGCATGCCGACGGCGTGGCCGCCATCCTGCGGCACATCGGCGCGGCGCCGTCGATGCGTGCGGCGGCCTACCTCGTCTACACCGCCGATTTCCTGAACAAGCCGGAAGAGGTGATCGCCAAGGCTTTCGGCGAATCGCATGCGAGCGTCGTCGCGCACACGCGCCGGCTGGTGCAGATCCAGCGCGCGGCGCGCGAGGCCAAGGTGGGGGCCGACCAGCGCGCGCTTCAGACGGAGCGCGTGCGCAAGATGCTGCTCGCGTTCTCGCACGATCTGCGCGTCGTGCTGCTGCGCCTTGCATCCCGCCTGCAGACGCTGCGCCACTACGCCGCCGCGCGGATCGACTGCCCGGCCACGCTGGCACGCGAGTCGATGCAGGTGTTCGCGCCGCTGGCCAACCGGCTGGGCATCTGGCAGATCAAGTGGGAACTCGAGGACCTGTCGTTCCGCTTCCTGGACCCCGAGCACTACCACCTCGTGGCGCGGCTGCTGGCCGAGAAGCGCGTGGAGCGCGAGCAGCGCGTCGAGGTGTTCCGCCGCGAACTGCAGGACGATCTGCAGCGCCAGGGCCTGCATGCGGAGGTGCAGGGCCGGCCCAAGCACCTCTACAGCATCTGGAAAAAGATGCAGGGCAAGGCGCTCGACTTCGACCGCGTGTTCGACGTGCACGCCATGCGCGTCATCGTGGACGACGTGGCGGACTGCTATGCGACGCTCAGCCGCGTGCATGCGGTGTTCCGCCCGGTGCCGGGCGAGTTCGACGACTACATCGCCAAGCCCAAGCCCAACGGCTACCAGTCGCTGCACACCGTGGTGCTCGATCGCGACGACCGCACGGTCGAAGTGCAGATCCGAACGCGCGCGATGCACGAGCATGCCGAGCACGGCGTGGCGGCGCACTGGGCCTACAAGGAGGCCGGCGCCAAGGGCTATGCCGGCGTGGCGGCGGGCAGCGATTTCGATGCCCGGGTGGCCGAGGCGCGCAAGGCGGTGCTGCGCCAGTTGCTCGCCTGGGAGCGCGACTTCGCCACGGCCGACGACGCCGCGGCCGCCGCGCAGCCCGAACAGCGCCTGTTCGACGATCGCATCTACGTGTTCACGCCGCAGGCCGCGGTGGTGGAGCTGCCGCCCGGCGCCACGCCCGTCGACTTCGCGTATGCGGTGCACACCGACCTCGGCCACCGCTGCCGCGGCGCGCGGGTCGACGGCGCGATGGTGCCGCTGAACACGCCGCTGCAGAGCGGGCAGACGGTCGAGGTGAACGCGACCAAGGAGGGCGGCCCCTCGCTCGACTGGTTGAACGCCGATCTCGGCTATCTGCAGAGTCCGCGCTCCAAGGCGAAAGTGCGTGGCTGGTTCAATGCACGCGCCCAGGCCGAAACCGTGGCGCGCGGTCGCGAGGCGGTCGAGAAGCTGCTGCAGCGCGAGGGCAAGACCGCGCTCAAGCTCGACGACCTCGCCGCGCAGCTCGGCTTTCGCCATGCCGACGCGCTGTTCGAGGTGGTCGGCAAGGACGAGTTCTCGCTGCGCAACATCGAGCAGTTGCTGCGTCCCGCGCCGCCGCCGCCCACGCCCGATGAAGTCGTCGCCCTCAAGCGTCCGCGCGCGCCCGGTGAGACAGGCAAGGGCGGGGTGCTGGTGGTGGGCGTGGAGTCGCTACTGACGACTCTTTCGCGCTGCTGCCGCCCGGCGCCGCCCGACGCCATCAGCGGCTACGTGACGCGCGGCCGCGGCGTGGCCATTCATCGCAGCGACTGCGTGAACTTTCGCCAGATCTCGCAGCGCACGCCCGAGCGCGCAATCCCGGTCGAATGGGGCACGCCGCGCGGCGACCGGCCGGCGGTCTATCCCGTGGACGTGATCGTCGAGGCCGGTGATCGCCAGGGCCTGCTGCGCGACATCTCCGAGGTCTTCTCGAAGGACAAGATGAACGTGATCGGCGTGAAGACCCAGTCGGTGCGCGACGCGCAGGGCGGCACGGCGTGGATGACCTTCACCGTCGAGGTGACCGATTCCTCCCGCCTGCCGCATGTTCTCAATCAGGTGACGCGCGTCGGCGGCGTTCGCGCGGCGCGGCGCAGGTAGAAGGGCCGGGCAAGGGTGGCGGGAACACGGAACACGCTGCTATACTGCGCGGCTTCGCAGGCGCGTAGCTCAGCTGGTTAGAGCACCACCTTGACATGGTGGGGGTCGTTGGTTCGAGTCCAATCGCGCCTACCAGATTCGGTAGAGAGAACAAGCACTTGGCGGCAACGCCAGGTGCTTTTTTCTTGCCGGCCTTCTTGGCCAGTTTCCTGGCTGGATCGTCTTCGTCGACCGTCAGGGCAGCTCGACGTCCGTGCTCGATGCGTGATCGCCTGATGCGTCGACGTCGGCATCGGCTTCGACAGCCGCGTCGGTCAGCGGCACCGGCGCATGCTGCGCTTCGACCGCTGCGCCCTGCAGCGCTTGCGCGACGCTGGCCTCCAGCCCGAGCGTTGCCGGTATCGCCGGTGATGGCGCGGCCGGCAGCGCCTTGCGCTTGAGCGGCGCCGGCCGCTTGGCGCGAGGCGGCAGCGGCGGCAGTGGGATCGCCTCCCAATCGGACCACTTCACCGCGCGATCGTCGGTTGGCGCCACGGGGATCTCTTCGAGCACGTTGCCCGAGGCATCGGCCACCATCACGCGGTGCGACGCGGTGTTTGCCGCGACGGCGCGGCCGAACTTGCGCAGGCGGCCGAGGTCGGTGTGCCAGATCTTGCCTTCGTGCCGCAGCCGCCCGCGCGCGTCGCGCGTCACTTCGATCACCCGGAAGATCGGCGCGGCATCGAACGCGGCGGAAGCCCGCGATCCGGCGTGCCGGGCGGATGCAGGCGATGCATCGACAGTGTTGTTCGTCATGTCCACTGGACCGGACGGAGGTACTGGCTTGTCCTTGGGCATGCGGTTCATGTGCTGCGGGTGCAAGGTGGATGTCGCATCGCGCGCATCGGGCATGGGTGTCGGCCGGCCTGCGATGGCACGCCGACAAATGCCCATTCTTTCGGCCGTTCCGGCGCCTTCTTGAGGTTTGTCGCGCGGCGCGGCGTCGCTCGCAGTGATTGACACCCTGCCTCACGCTTCGTATGTTCGCCCACCGCGAGGGAGCGCCCGGTCGCAGGCCTCCGATGACATAACCACAAAGCGAGGCCGATCCTTGATGTCCACCTTCCGCAGCCGCGCGAGCCGCACGGCGCAATGTTTTGCCTCGGGGGCGTCGCTGTGGCTGCTCGCGTGTACCGCGATGGCCCAGGCCGGCGCGCCGAACTCCGGTTCCATCCTCCGGCAGCTCGAACCGTCGACCCTCGCCAAGCCCGAGACCGACCGGTCGGTGCTGCCGCAGGCGCCACCGTCGAAGGCGGTCACGGCGCCGCTGTCGGGCGGACCGACGCTCGCCGTGAGCGCCTTTCGCATCGTCGGCGTGGACGATGCAACCGCCACACGCCTGCAGCCGCTGCTCGGCAAGTACACCGGCCCCGGCAAGACGCTGCTCGATCTGGAGGATGCGGCCAAGGATGTCGAGGTCGCGCTGCAGCGCGAAGGCTTCTTCCTCGCCCAGGCCTACGTGCCCGAGCAGCGACTCACCGAGGGCGTGGTCACGGTGCAGGTGCTGATCGGGCGTCTGGGCAGCGTCAAGCTCGAGGCCGAGCCCGGGGTCAAGGTCGATGCTGCATTCATGGACCGCATCGTCGACCGGCTGCGCGGCCACCCCGTCGTGGAACGCGGACTGATCGAACATGCGCTGTTCACGCTGGGTGACCTGCGCGGCATTGCCGTGCATTCGTCGCTCACCCCCGGCGAGCGCATCGGCCACGCCGATCTCGTCATCAAGGTGTCGCCCGCCAAGACCGCGGCATACGCCGTCGAGTACGACAACGCCGGCTCCATCTACACCGGCAGACACCGCGTGTACGGCAGCGCCGACTGGTTCAGCCTCGCCGGCCGTGGCGACGTAGCCTCGCTGCGTGCGCAGGCGGCAAGCGGCACGCAGTTCCTGCGTGCTTCGTGGCTCACGCCGTACAACGCGGTGGGCAGCAAGGTCGGCGTGGCGCTCAGCCTGCTGCGCTACGAACTCGGCACCGCGGTGTTCGATCCGCTGGATGCCGAGGGCACGGCCGCGGCGCTGTCGCTGCAGTGGCTGCACCCGGTCATCCGCTCGCGCAACCGCAACCTCTTCTTCCAGATCAGCACCGACCTGCGCCAGTTCGATGACGAGGTGAACGCCATTGCGCTCGACAGCAAGAAGAGCATGACGGCCTATGCCACCTTCGCGGCCGTCGGCGACTTCCGCGACACCTTCGCCGGCGGCGGCATCAGCAACTATGCGGCCGGTATCGTCATGGGCAACCTGAAGATCAAGACACCCGACGAGGCCTACGTCGACGACAACAGCTACCGCTCCGCCGGCAGCTACGCGAAGCTGGTGCTCAACGGCTCGCGCCTGCAGGTGCTGCCGAACAAGGACTACCTGTTCCTGAGCGCGCAGGCGCAGCTCGCGAGCAAAAACCTCGACAGTTCCGAGAAGCTCAGCATGGGCGGCCCCGACCGCGTGCGCGGCTACCCGTCGCCGGAATCACCGAGCGACAGCGGCGTGATCGCGACCTGGGAGTACCGCAAGCCGCTGCGCTTTGAATCGGTGCCGGGCGATCTGGTGTTCGCAGTCTTCGGCGATTACGGCTATGCCCGCCAGCATGAAAGCCCGCTCGCTACCGACACCGGCAACACACGCAAGCTGATGTCGCATGGCGTGGGCCTGACCTACGCCAACCGCAGCGGCCTGCTCGTGAAGGGCTGGGTGGCGATGCGCGGCGACACGAAGGCCCAGAGCGATGACAGCAAGGCGCGCGCGGTCATCCAGGTCAGCCAGCAGTTCTGAGAGGACACTTCCATGAGCATCAAGATCCGTGGGTTGATGACGATCCCGCTCGCGGCGCTGGCGATGCCGGCCGCCGCGCAAACTTTGCCCACCGGCGGCAGCATCGTGCAGGGCGCGGGCAGCGTGGCGGTGAACGGCGCGCAGATGGTGGTGAAGCAGGACAGCGCGCGCATGGTGGCCGACTGGCACAGCTTCTCCATCGGTGCGGGTAACGCGGTGCGCTTCGTGCAGCCTTCGGCCAACGCCGTGGCGCTCAACCGCGTGACGGGCGGCGACCCGAGCGCCATCCTCGGCAGCCTCACAGCCAACGGTCATGTGTACCTGCAGAACCCGAACGGCGTGCTGTTCGCGCCCGGCGCGCAGGTGAGCGTGGGCAGCCTCGTCGCCACTTCGCTCGACGTGGACGCGCAGGCGTTCATGGCCGGGCGGCTGCAACTGTCGGGTGATGCCTCGCGCGGTGAGGTGCGCAACGAGGGCAGCCTCGTCACGACGGAAGGCGGCCACGTGGTGCTCGTCGCGCCGCAGGTGATCAACACCGGCAGCATCGCCACGCCGGGCGGCACCACGGCGCTCGTGGCCGGCAGTGCCGTGACCATCGACCCGACAGGCGCGGGCCTGCTCACCATCAGCGTGCCGGCCGCCGCGGTGAATGCGCGGCTCGAACAGAGCGGCAGCATCACGGCCGACGGCGGCGCGGTGCGCCTGGCCGTGGCTACCGCCGATGCGGCGCTGGGCACGGTGATGCAGGTCGGCGGCGTGGTGCGGGCGCGCAGCATCGAGCAGCGCGGCGGCGAGATCGTGCTGGCCGGGGGCGACAGCGGCGTGGTGCGCGTGGACGGTACGCTCGACGCCGCGGGCGGCGATGCCGCGACAGGCGGCGTCGTCAAAGTGCTCGGAGAACGCGTGGCGCTGCTCGGCCAGGCGCGCATCGATGCCTCGGGCGGGCAGGGCGGCGGCACCGTGCTGGTCGGCGGCAACTACCAAGGGCGCGGTGCCGAGCCCAACGCACGCGACACCTATGTCGGCGCGGGCGTGGTCATCGACGCGAGCTCCACACGGCGCGGCGACGGCGGTACGGCGGTGGTCTGGTCCGACCACGCCACCGCGTATGCAGGGCGCATCACCGCACGCGGCGGTGCCGAAGGCGGCAGCGGCGGCTTGGTCGAGGTGTCGGGCAAGCAGACGCTCGCCTTCGACGGCGAAGTCGACGTGCGCGCGCCGCGCGGGCTCGCAGGCGGCCTGCTGCTCGACCCTGACAGCATCGAAATCGGCTCCGTGGCCGACGTCAATGCCGACAACGCGTTCGGCGACGACCTCGTCGGCCCCGACATGCTGTTCGATGCCGTCGGTGGACCGAGCTACATCACGGCGAACCGTGTTGCGTCGCTGCTGGCCACGGGCGACGTGACGTTGCAGGCGACATCGTCCATCGACGTGATAGAGCCGTTGACAGTGGCCCCGGGCGGAGCGGCATCGACCCTCACACTCAACAGCGCGACCATCGGCATCGCCCAGCCGATGACGCTGAACAACACCTCGCTGCTCATCGACACCGGCTCGGTGACGGGAATCAGCTTCATCAACGTCACTGCCGACATCAGCTCGCTGAGGACGGTCTCCTTCACGACACCGCAACTGCTTCTGTACGCCAACCTCGCGGCGCGCGACGTTCTGCTGACCACACGCGTCCCCGGCGGCGGCGGCTCGTTTTCCCTACACATCGAGCAGCTCAGCGGGGCGGGCATCACGGCCGACAGCCTGACAGTCGAGAGCCTGCCTGGGTCTTTCCTCGGCATCCAGCTGAACGGGCCGAACCGCATCGGGTCGCTGGTGCTGCAGAACGTGGTGCAAACCCAGGTCAACGTCGACAACGCGCCGGGCACGCCGCTGGCCGTGCGTGGCTCGGCCGAAAGCTTCACGCTGAACACGAACACCGGCGTGACGCAAAGTGGCCCGCTCAACGTCGTGTTCGGCACCATCATCAACGCGACCTCGTCTGACCCGCTGACCGGCGTGGTGGATCTCTCCAACACCGGCAACACCTTCGGCGACGACATCGACTTCACCGTGGGCAGCAGCGTTTCGCTCGCCGCGACCGGTCCGCTGTCGGTGATCGGCACCGCCGGGCGCGACATCACGCTGCTCTCGACCAACGACGCCGTCGACCTGGCGGGCAACATCCTCTCCGGCACGGCGGGCGTGGCGTCGACCATCCGCATCACCGGCCGCTACTTCGACAACAGCAGCAACGCCAGCGTCAGCACGCAGAGCGGCGGGCGCTACCTCATCCGTTCGGCCGACCACACGCTGGACGACCCCGGCAGCCTGCAGGTCGGCACCGGCGCCGGCGACATCAACTATGTCGTCTACGGCGGCGACACCACCGATCCCGGGGCAGGCAACGGCTACTACACCAACCGCACGGCGAGCATCGCGGGCTCGCCGAGCAACGCCCCGGCGCTCTCGTACGTCTACAACGGCAGCCCGAACTTCGCCTTCGCGCAGACCTTGCCGGGCGGCACCTTGGTTGAGGCCGGCGGCGGCGCGAACTACTCGCTTGACAGCTACGCCGTCAACAGCACGGTCGTCTTCAGCGACAAGAACGTCGGCATCGACAAGGGCTACACCGTGGCAGCCGACGGCAACGCCTCCGCAACGAGTGCCGGCATCGCCTTCTACGGTGTCGACTACACCGGCTTCGTGAGGCCCGCGGGTGCGGGCAGCGTCTCGGAGATCACGCCGCTGGGCATCACCTCGGGCGGCATCACGGGCGTCGACCGCGTCTACAACGGGCTGAGCGCCGTGGCGGTGAACGCCGGCGCCGCCACGCTCGCCGGCGTGCTGGCCGGCGACGCGGTGACGCTCGATGCCGCCGGCGCCGTCGGATTCATGTCCGACAAGACCGTGGGCACGGCCAAGGGCGTTGCCGTCTCGGGCCTCGCGCTCGGCGGCGCCGACGGTGGCAACTACGTCGTCACCGACGCCAGCAACGCCACGGTGACCATCACGCCGCGCGCGCTCACCTCCACGGGCCTGCTGGCCATCGACCGCGTGTACGACGGCAGCACCGTGGTCACGGCCGACGTGAGCGGCGCCAACCTCGGTGGGCCGATCGTGCCCGACGACATCGTGTCGGTAGGCAGCGCCACCGGCACGATGGCCGACAAGCACGTCGGCGCCAACAAGGCGGTGACCATGAACAACGTCGTTCTGGCCGGCAACGATGCGGCGAACTACACGGTCGTCGACGCGAGCACTGCCACGGTCGACATCACGCCGCGCACCGTCATTGCCACCGGCGTCAACGGAGTGAACCGGGTGTACGACGGCACGACCGTCGTCGGCGTGGACACGAGCGGCGCGGCGCTGGTCAATGCCGTGGCCGGCGACGACATCGCGCTTGACGCCAGCACTGCCACCGGCAGCATGGCCGACAAGAACGCCGGCACGGGCAAGGCCGTCACCATCACCGGCGTCACGCTGGCGGGTGCCGATGCGGGCAACTACAGCTTCAGCAATTCGAGCGCGCCGACGGTGGACATCGCGACGCTGCTGCTCACGCCGGTGGGCATCGGCGCGGTCGATCGCGTGAGCGACGGCAGCACCGGCATCACGCTCGCGACCGGCGGCGCGGGCCTGCTCGGCATCGTGCCGGGCGATGCGGTCAGCCTGGACACGAGAGCTGCGAGCGGCTCGGTGGCGTCGCCCGATGCCGGCGTCCAGCCGGTGAGCGTCGCCGGCTTGGTGCTCACCGGTCCCGATGCCGCGAACTATTCCGTCGCGTCCGCGGCCCTCAACCCGCGCGGCGCGCCGCTCGCCGTGCGCCTGATGACGCCGGGGCAGGCGGCGTTCGAGACCGTGCGCCATCGCCAGTACCTGCAGGGCGTGAGCGACGCGCAGGAGCCGTTCCGCCGCGCCATGGCCGAAGCGCTGGCCGCCGGCTTCGGCAAGGAGAACATCCGCAAGCAGCTCACCCGCGGTCTCGTGTTCGAGACCGGCCTCGCGTCGCCCGCGGTGGACGACATCGACTCGGCCGCTCGACCGGAACCGTGTTCGGCCGGAGCTGCGGCAGACGGTAAGGCGCTCGCCTGTGGCCAATAGCCCTTTGGTGCGGCGCCGCGCGCGCCGCCGTTTCCTGCAGGCCACCGCCGCCGGCCTCGCAGCGACGCAGCTTCCCGCTCTGGCGCAGCCGGCGCGGGCGGGTCTCGCGCTGCTGGTGGGCAACACGGCCTACAAGCCTGGCGAAGAGAACCTGCCGCCGGCGCAGAAGAGCGTGCGTGATCTCGAGGCCCGGCTGCAGCGGCTGGGCTTCGAGGTGCTGGCGCTCAACGATCCGCCCATCGGGCAGGTGGAGGCCGAACTCGAACGCCTGCAGCGTGCGGTCGACGAGAACCCGGCGCTCGCCGCGGTGTTCTATTTCTGCGGGCACGGCTTCCAGTCGAACGCGGAGAACTACCTCGTGCCTGCGGGCGGCGACTTGCAAAGTGCGCCGGCGCATCTGTCCAAGACCTGCATGTCGCTGGAGCGCGATGTGTTCTCGCGGCTCACGCGGCGCGCCGGCCCGGCCGCCACCGTCATCATGGTCGACGCCTGCCGCACGCCCGACCGCCCGCGCACGCCGGGCGAGGGCTACAACCAGACCATGCCGCCCGACGGCTGCCACGTGGTGTTTGCCACCGGCCCCGGCAAGCGCGCCTTCGCGCCGAACGATCCGCAGCGCCTCACGCTGTTCACCGACGTGCTGGTGTCCGAACTCGACCTCACCGACCCGGCACGCTCCATCCTGCTCACGCTGGAAACGGTGCGCGTGAAGGTCGCCAAGCGCGTGAACAGCATCCCGACCATCGTGCGCGTGTTCGGCCCGAACGCGCAGGAGCCCGAGGTCGCGTCCAATGTGCGCGGCGATCCGAAGTGGGTGCCTTCCGGCGCGGCCCGGCCCTCCGCCGCCGCACCGCTGCCCGGCACGCCTGCCACCGAACTCGAAGCGGCGCGCCAGGCCGCCTCACCGCAGGACGCCGCGGCGCGCCTGAAGGCCTTGCTGCCCACGTTGCCCGAGGGCGATGAAGCCGACATTGCGCAACTGCGCCTGAAGGACCTGGAGACGGTACTGCGCGCCGCACGCAGCGCGCGCCTGCCGCTGGACGCCATGGCGCAGTTCGCCGCTGCCCAGCCGCCGCGCATCGCCGAAGACGTGCAACGCGCGCTGCAGGGCGACAAGTACGCCGCGCTGCGTGTAGCGGAAACGCTGCCCCCGCCCGCTGCTGGCGAGCTGATCGAACGCAGCGATCACGGCCGCTGGATGATCTTCGCGGCCAACCTCGGCAACGGCATCGCCGCCTACCGCCTGAGCCTGCACTTTCGCAATGTCGACCGGCGCGACGCCGAAGCTTCGCGCTATCTCAACCTCGCGCGCGCGAACAACTACACGCCGCCGCGGCAGCTCGACTCGAAGCGGTGATTGCGAACGTCGATCGAACGATGAACCGTTCGGGCTGAGGTATCGAAGCCCACGCGCGCACTTCGATACCTCAGTGCGAACGGACTCTTTGCCAGCGTCCTATAGGCCACTACGCCACGCCCAGCCCGATGGGCGAGGGCACCTGGTTCACCACGCGCGTGAACAGCGCGTTGTATTCGGCCTCCGGTCGGGCCGGATGCATCTGCTCGCGGCTGGCGAGAAAGGCATGGTCGAGCTCGATCCAGTCGTCGAGCGTGAGGGCCTTGTCGGCCGCCGGGAGCACGAACTCCTCTTCGAGCCGCATGTGCTGGCGATAGAAGTCGACATAGCGCTCGGCGGCACCCTCGAATTCGGTGCGCCGCGACTCGCCCATCATCTCGAAGGCCACGAGCGCGTGCTCCAGTTCGCGCACGCTGCGTTCGCCTTCCTCGTGCTGCGCGTCGAGCACGTCGATCACCGGCCCGGCGCTCGGGTCGCGCAGGCGCAGCCGCGGGAACAGCACATCGCTTTCTTTGCGGTGGTGGCGCTGCTCGGCGTAGTCGCCGATGTAGAACAGGATGGCCCGCAGCGCCCCGAAGTCCGGCTCGCGGCCGGGCTGGCGGTAGCGGTCGATCAGCATCGGAATCGAGCGCAGCATCGCCGACAGCGCGGCGTGCTCGGAGCGAATCATGGACAGGGCGACGTGCGACATCTCGGTCTCCTTGCGTGGTGCGTGAAGCATCGCAAGAAGGCCGAGGCAGTGACTTGCCGTGGATCAAGCGAACACCGCGGATCCGGCTTTGCCGGGCCGCTGGTGTTGCCCCCTTGAGGGGGAGCGGCTTCGGGCCGCTCCGGGGGTGGGTTTCAACCAAACAATCCCAACGGGTTGTGGGTGCGTGCCACCGAATACATCATCAGAAAGCACGCCAGCGCCGCGATAAAAAACAGCGCCCGCGCCCCCGTGCCGCGCGCGCGCTTGAGCGCGAAGGTGCCGAGCACGATGTAGGCCACGAGCAGCATCAGCTTCACCCGAAGCCATGCCACGGCAAAGGGGTTCAGCTGCAGAACGAACAGCAACAGCAGCGCCGCGATGAGCAGCAGCGTGTCGATGCCCATGCTCGCGTGGCGCACCGGCGAGCGCGTCGCCCAGCGGCCGCCTGCGAGCACGGCCAACCCGCGAACCGCGAACAGGCTGCCGCTCGCAATCGCGAGGCCGATGTGCGCATGCTTGATGAGCGGATAGAACTCGCCGAGGCTCACCGGACGACCCTCCGCGCTGCGCGCTGCGGGATGAGCGCTTGGGAGCGGCCCGGCGCGCTCATGGCGCCACCTTCGCGCCGCGGCGCTGCGCCATCTCGGCGCCCATGGCACGTAGTTCGTCGGGCGTGAGTGCCGCGGCGGCGAGCGGAAAGATCATGGATTCCTCGGTTTCGGCATGGTCCTGGTAGAGCGCCGCAAAGCGCGTGGCCGCTTCGAGTGCGCCGGCATCGAAGGCGTGGTCTTCCCCTCCGGCCAACTGCTCCAGCGGCCGGCGCAGCACCGCCCATTGCGCGCGCATGGCTTCATGCTGGCGCAGCAGTTGATGCACCGCCTCGTGCACCGCGGGGTCGGCCTCGTCCATCGCCAGTAGGCGCGGGAAGACGTGGCGCTCTTCGTCTTCATGATGATGCGGCGCGGCGATGTCGAAGTAGCGCAGCACGTCGCGCGCCGCATCGCGCACGGCCTGATCGACACGCCGCTGCCGAACACGCTCGCACAGCCGCGCGAGCAGATCGAGGCTGCGATGCACGCGCTCGTGGCAGGCCTCGAGCATCTCGAACGGTTGCGCGAAGCTTGCGGCCGGGGCGGGGGAGCGGGTGGGTTCGGTGAGTTTGATCAGCATGGCAATCTGAGGCAATCGGCTTGCGCGCAATGGAGGTGACGAGGCACCAGCAGGCCGATGGCGATTGTCCGGCCGCTCGAGCAACCTGGGCGCGCGTGCGGCGAAGGGATGCGCTCAGGAGCGATCTGACGCTTTTGCGCGCCGACAGCGATCTCGTGCCATTCGCGGGCCACCTTGGCCTCAAGGTCGCGTACTCAGAGCCTTGACGCTGCCGCCGACAGGTTCGTCTCACGCACCTTGCACCATTCAACGGCATCTTCCAGGCGGTCGTCGCCCCAGAAGATCTCCGCGCCGCACGCAAACGTAGGCGAACCGAAGATCCCCATCTCGCGCGCAACCCCTGTTTCAGCGGCATAGGCGTCTCGTATGTCTTGTTCGCCGGCACGTGCGAGCACCCCCGCGGCATCACGCCCGAGGCCGGTGAGCAGGGCAGACAGGTGCCCGATGTCTCCGGGATCCTTGTTCTCCAGGAACCAGGCCTTGTAGGCCGCCTGCGTGAATGCCGGGCACCATCCTTCGATGGCGGCGAGCGTGGCGACGCGGTTGGCCAGTTCATCGGTGTCGACGGGATAGGCAGGCACAGCCGAAAAGTCCAACCCATGGCGGCGTGCCCGCCGTTCGACATCGCGCCACATGTACTTCAGCTTGGCCGGCTTGGTGGCGAACGGCGTGTTGTTCTGCTCACGCATGAGGGTGCGCACGCTGAACGGGCGCCAGCGCAGCGGCACGTTCTCGCGCCTCGCGAACTCCTCGGCGCGCATCACCGACAGGTAGGTGTAGGTGCTGCCCACGAAGTAGAAGAAGTCGAGTTGCTTCTGCATGGTCATGCTCCTCGGGTTGGACGGCAAGTCGGGCCGGGTGACGTGAGGGTCAGCGAATCCGTTCCACTGATGCGTCAGGTGCCGCTCTGCAGCGCAACGAACGCCACGCCGGCGGCAAGCAACAGGCAAAGCGGCGAATACACCCACGTGTCGAGCGCGGCGAATCGGCTGCCACGAACGCGCTTGAAGAACCCGACGTACCGGAACTCGCCGACCGCACGCGCCAGCAGGCCGATGGCGAGCGCATACGAGAGCCACGACAGCACAGTCACCGGCATGCCCACGGACACCAGCCCGCCGGTTGCCGCCACGAGCCCGGCAAACAGCGCCAGCACCAGACCCACGGCCACCGTGGACTTGCGCGAGGGCACGAACAGCGGCTTGCCGCCGACACTGGGAACAGCGCCTGTGGCGCCAGACATGGGGCGCGATGCCATGTAGAAGTGCCAGAGCGCCAGCGCGGTGAAGACAAGGCAGACGATCAGTGCGAGGAGGTTGTTCATGGCAGCGTCGAGGGATTCGGCGTCCGGATCATGGCATCTCGGCAAGCCGCACAGCCAGCAATCGTTGGTCCTCGTGCTCCGGTCTCAGGCCGATTGCATTCAAGGTAGAAGACACCACAGAAGCCCGTTCGCACTGAGGTATCGAAGTGCCTCTTGGCGCACACGGGGCTTCCTTCGACAGGCTCAGGACGGTCGGAAATACGACCTCAGCCCGAACGGTTCTTGTCGGAAGTACGCGCCAATCTCTTGCTGCTCGGCGAGCAGATCGCTGGAACCATCCGCATGCATGGCGAGATCGGGCGCGATGTAGCGAGTGGCGAGTGGCGAGTGGCGATGAGCTTGCCGTCGAACTGGGCGAATGCCGAGACGAAGTCGTCGAAGAATGCGGTGGCTTCGGCGTGAAGGTGCGTGCGTGGCATGTCGGCCTCAGGCAGACACTGATGCAGCCGCAAACGATAGGGCACTCCCGGCGCCGCAGGCGGCGGCACGCAACAATCGCCGCATGACCTCCACATCCCCTGCCGGCTCAATCTCGACCACCGCCTTTGCCACCTTGCTGCTCATCGCGCTGATGATGGGCGCCAACCACGTCGCCGCCCGCATTGCCTTCGATCATGGTGTGGACGTGGTGACGGCCGTGGCCGTTCGCAGTGTCGTCACCGCGCTCGCCGTCGCGCTGCTGCTCGTGGTGCAGCGCGTGCCGCTGCGCATCGGCGCGCGCCACAAGCTCGCGCTGCCGGCCATCGGCGTGCTGGTGGGCGTGCAGAGCCTGTGCCTGTACTCGTCGGTCGCGCGGCTGCCGGTGGCGCTGGCGCTGCTGGCGTTCAACACCTATCCGCTGTGGACGGCGCTGTGGGCGCGCATCGTCTACGGCCACCGCCCGCCGCGTCGCTTGCTGATCGCGATGCCGGTGCTGCTGTTCGGCCTGGCGCTCGCGCTCGACGTTCTCGGCGCCGCCTCGGGCCTGGGCGCGGCCGCGCAGTGGCAGGAGATCGGCGCCGGCGTGGCCTTCGCACTTGCGGCGGCAGCCACCTTCGGTCTCGCGCTCGTGCTCACGCAACATGAAGCCGGCGACCTGGACGGCCGGCTGCGCACGGCCACCACCATGGCCATCGTCGGCGTGATGGCGCTCGGTGGCATCGCCGCGCAAGGCGGGCCGCATCTGCCCGATGCCGCGGCCGGCTGGATGGGTCTCGCCACGCTGACCTTTCTGTACGGCACGGCGTTCACCATCATGTTCACCGTGCTGCCGCGCCTGGGCGTGGTGGGCAACTCGGCCATCATGAACGTGGAGCCCATCTTCGCCCTGGTGCTCGCCTGGGCTATCCTCGGCCAGTTGATCGCGGCGGTGCAGGTGGTGGGCGGGCTGGTGGTGGTGGGGACGGTGATGTGGCTGGGGTTGCGCAGGCGCTGACGTCTTTAGCGCAATCCCGTCACCCATCACGGCGGGTTCTCATCGCTGAGATTCGCGTCCCTGGCTTCCTGCGACATGCCCGCGGCCCGCGCGATGTCGTCCAGCGCACGGGCGATGCCCGCCGCGGCGGCGGTGCGAGGCGATGTCGTGGGGGACGAGTGCAAAGGGTGAACGTCCGTCACGCATCGAGGATCAGCCGGAAGCCCAGGTGCGACATCGGACTGAAGGGGTCGGCGCCGCGCCGCGCACTGGGGCGGAACGAGAGGCAGTAGTCCTCGTTGCACAGGAAGGAGCCGCCGCGGATCACCCGCTTGGGCGCGTGCACCGGCACGCCCGGGTCGGCCGGGTCGAACGCATTGGCCGGCCCCTGCGGATCGACGATCGTCCCCTTCTTGAGCCGGGTCTGCTGTGCGAAGTGATCGGCCCGGTACCAGTCGGCGACCCACTGCCATGCGTTGCCCGTCATGTCGTGCAGGCCATAACCGTTGGCCGGGAAGGTCCTGGCCGGCATGGTGCCCGCCGCACCGCCGGCGCGCGGGCTGACGACCGGGAAGGGCTGCGCCCGGGTGTCCCAGTAGTTGGCCAGCGCCAGGCCATCCGGCGCCAGCGCGTCACCCCAGGCGTAGGTGGCCTGCTCCAGGCCGCCGCGGGCGGCGAATTCCCATTCCGCTTCGGTCGGCAGCCGCTTGCCGGCCCAGCGCGCGTAGGCCTGTGCATCCTCGTAGCTGACCTGCACCACCGGGTGGTCGCCCTTGTCCGCGATCGAGCTTCCCGGCCCCTGCGGCTGGCGCCAATTGGCGCCGGGGGCAAAGCGCCACCAGCGAGCCGGGTCGTCCAGGCGCACGGGCGCCTCGGTGCCGACGAACACCATGGCGCCCGCCACCAGCACGTCGTCCGGTGGCCGCGGGGTGCCGGGCGGGAGCTGCACGCGAATCGACTCCCAATCGGGCTTGCGTTCCGCCGTCGTCACGTAGCCGGCCTGCCGTACGAACGCGGCGAACTGGTCATTGGTGACATGCGCGACGTCCATCCAGAATTCCTTGACACGCACCGGGTGCGCGGGCCGCTCGTCGAAGCGTGCGAGCCGGTGGTCGCTGCCCATGAGGAAGTCGCCGCCGGGGATCCAGGCCATGTCCTTCGGCCCGCGGATGCCGTCGCCGAGGACAACGGTGGGTTCGGGCCGCGCTGCCGGCCCGCGCGTGAGGCTCCAGCCCAGCGCGCCGCCGGCGGCGGCTACGCCGACCGCCAGCCCTGCGCCCAGCCAGCGCCGCCGCCGCGGGTCAGTAGACGCCATGGCTGGGGGGGCAGGTGGTGTTCATGTTGGTCTCGATGATCTGCCCGTCGGTGGCGTCGGTGCGGCCGTCGAACAGGAAGTCGTAGACGCTCGACAAGCCCCAGTCGGCCGCGATCCGGCGCCATTCGGACAAGTCCTCTGCGTCGACCACGCCGTCCCTGTTGCCGTCACCCAGACACGCCGGCTCGGAGGCGAGCATCTCGTCCAGCTTCGCCTGCAACTCGTCATGGGCCGCCTGCGCCACGCCCGAGAGCGGGGCCAGCAGCAGGTTGAGGTCCGGGTTGTCCAGCGCCGGCGCAGGCGCCGCCTGATGGATCTCGTAGAACCCGTCGGTGAAGACCTGGCCGCAGCTGTCGGTGGCCACGTCATAGGCTTGCGTGGTGTCGCGCACGAGCTTGAAGCGCTCGTTGCGGATCGCCGTGGAAATCTCCGGCAGGATGGCGTAGCCGGGCCTGGCGGCCTTGTGCAGCGCCTGGTTCACCGCGCAGCAGCTCTGGTAGCCCACCCCGCCGTTGGGCACTACCGAGGCATCGGTGTAACCCTCACCCCACCACACGCCGGAGTTGTCCTCGCAGACGCTCTTGGACACCGGGATCTGCGTGCAGCTGGACGCGTTGACCACGCAAGCCCCGTTGCGATCGCCGTTGGCCTGGATGTTGGCGCCGGCCATGCTGAAGTTGACGGTGCGCAGGCTGGCCTGGCCCGGTTGCGTCAGGTAAGGCAGCAGGCCCACCGAGTCGATCGTGCGCGGCACCTCCCGGTGCGCGTCCACGCCGGCCAGTTCGCCAAAGAACTGGAACAGGTCCACCGCGTTGACCATGTGGTCCACCTCGCGATCCGGCGCGGCCACCTGCGGGCCCGCCACGATCAACGGCACCCAGACCCCGGTCTGGTAGGCCGAGCCCTTGGCCAGTTGACTGTTGAACGGAAGCTTGACCGCGAACCCCAGCGAGCCGTTGTCGCCCGCGATCACAATCACGGTGTTGCTGGCCTTGGGGTCGTAGCGCAGCGTGCCGTCGCTTGCGCGGGTGGCCAGGCCGGTTTCGATCAGGATGCGCCCGAACTCGGTATCCATGGCCTCGGTCATCTGGTTCTGGATCGCCCGCCCATGCAAGGGATTGGTGCAGTCCAGGACATTGCCGGACAGGCCCGGGCTGCTGCGCGGCGTCAGGTGCTTGGGCGCGAACTGCCACGGCGTGTGGGCCGCCGAGAAACTGACAGTGGCCATCCAGGGCTTGCCGGCCGGACGCGACTTGATCCAGTCGATGGCGGCATCGGCCTCGATGGTGGTGCGGTAGCCGCGCGCCCGTGGGTCGGTGAGCGGCACCTGTTCGACGGCGCCCTTGTCGATGATGACCAGGGGCGACACGTAGTAGGCGTTCTCCTTGTTGAAATCGAGCGCCACGCCGGCAGGCATCGGAGCGCCGCAGGAATGGTTGTTGACGAAGATGCCGCCCTTGGCCAGGCACTGCAGCCCGCTGCTGTCTTCGTGCAGCGGCGGCGCCGACATGTTCTCGCAGCTGTTGTCCGCGGCGTGGCAGGAGCCCGCCAGGTGGTGCGGATAGAAGCCGCAGCTGAAGTTGCTGCTGCGGCTTGGATCAAGGCCGCCCATCGTGGTGTCGATGGAGGCCGGCAAGCCGCCGATCCAGCCGTGGAAGTGGTCCCAGCCCAGCACCGCCGGCGTGGCATGCTCCGCCTCGTTGTGCTCGTGGCCGGCCAGGTGGAACTTGCCGAACATGCCGCTTTCGTAGCCGGCCTGCCGCAGCAGCTTGGGTACGGTCACGTCGTAGGGCGTGAGCTGCGAGTTGGCCAGGTCGTTGGGACCGGTGGCCTGGTAGATGCCGGTGCGGAAGGGATAACGGCCCGTGAAGAAGGCAGCCCGCCCCGGCGTGCATTCGGGCATCGACCAGGTATTGCGAAAGCGCACGCCGGCCAAGGCCACCGCTTCCATGTTGGGCATGGGCGCCGGCGAGGCCCCGCCGTAGCCGAAGGCGGCCATCTGGTCGATGCCGACGTCGTCCATGATCACGAACAGGATGTTGGGCGACGCCGGGTCCGCGCGACCCCCACCGCCGCCACACGAGCCCAGGGCGAGCGCGGTCATCATCGCGAGCAACAGGGCGGCGCAGCGGGTAAGCCGCCTGGGTCTTATCGGTTCAAGCACGGCTGATTTCCTCAGAGGGGCGGCCACAGCGCCGCCGAGACGGCCTTGTATCACGGTACAGAGCTTCACCCTGCTGGTTGCCATCGGACGCGACTGCGCGCGGGCCATCCAAACTGCTGCCCGCCGGACGAGCGCCTCCTGGATTGGTACATGGCGTGTTGCGGCCGGTGGCGAAAGCACGTCATGCGAAGGCGCCTCCTGCTGGCCGTCCGCGCTGCGCAGGGGTCAGCGGCTGCGGTCCTGGCGGCTCTGCTTCGTCGCAAGCTTGCGTTGGTAGGAATCCAGTTCCCGAAAGGCCAAGATCGGCCTGTTGCGGTACGCCGCGTACTCGGCAATGAACGGTGCCGGGCCGGCGTAGGGGCCGTCAAGAACGCCCGGCCGTTTGGAATCCGCGAAGAAGTAGTAGCTGCCGTCGCGCACGAAGAAGGCCAGCCAGTGCCTGCGCAAGATGTTGCCGGCAACCGCGACCGGCGCGAACTCGATCATCAGGTAGCCCACCCTCACGGCCGGGTCGATCTGCCGCAGCGTCTCGACCGCGAAGCGGCTCAGGTCGACGCAGATGCCCGAAGGCGCGGCAAAGAACGCGGGCGGCGGATGAATCGGCAACGAGCGAGACCGGTGGCGCTGGCTTTCGGACAGCCGCATGGCTCTCGGCATGTCGTACCGAAACTTCGCGCCGATCCAGGCGTTGACGTCTTCAGGGGTCCGCCACACCTGCAAGGCTTGCTCGTACGAAGGCGCATCCTTGAATGCAGCGACGTGAGGCCGTCGCCCTTCCGGCGCGTCCGAGGCGTGGTCTGCCGCATCGGGCAGGGCGCCGCAGGCGGCCAGGAAGGAAAGAACGAGCGAAGCGAGAACCCTGTGCATGCGACTTTTCCGTGCGGGCCCTCGGCTCGCATCCGGCGTTGCCTACTCCGGGATGTCCGGTTCCACCAGCGCAGCCAGTTGCAGCAGGCTCTCCTGCCAGCCGAGATAGCACATCTCCGCCGGAATGGCCTCGGGGATCTTCTCCTGAACCACCGTCAGTTCGGTACCGCAACTCACCGCCTTCAATGACACCGTGACCTGCATGACACCCGGCAGGCCCGGGTCGTCGAACTTGTCGGTGTAGCGGATGCGTTCGTTCGGCACGAGTTCGAGGTACTCGCCCTCGAACGAATGACTGTGGCCGGTCGAGAAGTTGCGGAACGACATGCGGTGGCCGCCGCCGACCGACGGCTCCATGCGGTGCACCTCGCAGGTGAAGCCGTAAGGCGGCAGCCATTTGGCGAGCGCGTCGGCTTCGAGAAACGCGCGATAGACCTTCTCGGGGCTCGTGCGCAGGACCCGATGCAGGCGGACGGTTTGTTCAGACATGGAAAGCTCCTTCGTGTGGATGAGGACGCGAACCCGACGATTCGGGGTTCTGGTCTTTAGACGAACGAGGGCGGTGGTTTTCGACGTGGCTTTGCCCGGGGATTACCCGCATACGACGTGCAAGGCGGGCACCGCGAGACGAACGCTTAGCGTGAGCAGCGGCTGACCGATGCAGGTCAGGCGGCATGGCCCGGCGCGCGCCTGGAAAACCAGGCGTGAATCAGCCCGGCCTGGAAGAACTGCACCGGCGCCCCGAAGCCGCCGGCTTCGATGATGGATGCGATGACTTTGGGCGGCAGGACGGCCACGTCCTTGGCGTAGGCCGCGCGCATTCGCTCCCGCCCTTCGGGCGAAATGTCCGCGGCGGACATCATGTGCATCCACGCATGGAGAAGCGCGTCGTAGTCAGGTGATCCAATGTCTGAGGCCAAGTCAGAACTCGCCAGGATCCCGCCCGGGCGAAGCCTGTCGGCAATTGCGCGGAAGAACTGGGAGCGAGCGTCTTGGTCCAGGATGAACTGCGACACCAGAAAGCATGTGGCCGCGTCATGCGCGTCTTCGAGCGGCAGCGAGTCGAGGTAGCCCTCGTGGAAATGACAACGCGAGGCAAACCCTTCCGCTTCGGCCCGACTACGGCAGACATCCAGCATCGCGCCCGAGGGCTCGACCACCGTGAATCGCCACTGCGGGAACTTTCGGGCCAGGTGCGCCACTTCAGCGCCTGTTCCTGCGCCGACGCAGAGGATGTGCGCGTCCGCGGGCAGGTCGGCGAGTACGGATTCGAGAAGGAAATGCAAGCCATCCCGGATCGGCGCCGTCTTCTCCCATTGCCTGTCGTAGCCCGAGGCTTGCTGGTCGAAAAGGGTCTTGAGTTCTTCGTTGTGCATTAATTCCCTCTGCGGTCTGATCTGGGCCTGGGCGCGCTGACCTTTCTGTACCGCACCGCGTTCACCGTCATGTTTACCGTGCTGCCGCGCCTCGGCGTGGTGGGCAACTCGGCCATCATGAATCATGAACGTGGAGCCGATCTTCGCCCCATGTTTGCCTAGACCATCCTCGGCAAATCGATCGCGGCGGTACAAGTAACTGAAGTCTGCCGGTACGGTCGCACGAGCCGCTGCCGAAATTTTCGACAACGAGTTCGGCGTCGGTGACCCGCTGACGCGCTCAGCCAGAAGGTCAGACGTCGTTGAGTCCCGTCGACATATAGCCGCTGGACCCTTGCGCCCTTTCCCGAAAGAACGGCAACCGAAAACTGAACAGCGGAAACTCCAAGGTCGTTCCCCGAACGAAACTGCGAGAAGCCGAAGGCGTCCAGCGTTGTACAGACTCTCCTGGCCGCCCTCCGGCGCATCGAAATGTCGTCGTTCAGTTCGCCGTTCGTTGCTGCAGCATTAGCCCCCGAGCGCCCAAAGCTTCTTTGATTTCGTTCAGTGCCCGGCGCCCTGCGTCCGGAATCTTCAAGATGTCTATTTCAGACATAGTCGCGATCTCTCCGATCGTTGAAACACCACCGGATCGAAGCGCATTGAGAGCGCGTTCCGGGAGGCCAAGAGCTTCTATTGGAGTCGAGGGATGCAAGTCATTCCCATTGAGATCGGCTGGCAGACGGAGTCCTCGCGGCCTGATGTGATCGATTTCTTTCGAGTGCTGACTAACCTCGACTCGCCGAATAGCCGCTCGCAGGCCGCGCAACTCTTCGAGGATGTATTCCTGACCAGACACTTCCTTCTTGTCGATTTTTGCAACCTTGAACTCGCCGAAATGCTTGAGGAACGTTGTGTAGTTGGGATCAGTCGTTGCCCTCTGGTGAGTGGCTTTGATCTTCTCGGCTAGCTTTTGCCTGAACTCTACGATCCTGGAGAACCGCAAATCGCGCGGATATTCAAGGTGCCCGATTGCAGAGGTATCAAAGGCGTACGTTGTCTTTTCGTCCTTTACGATGACGGTCGGCTTGTCAAAGGCGAGTCGCAAGCCCAACTCGAACATGACATTCGGGTTTTTTCCGCTGACGTCGCAGACTACGACTGGGTTGTCGTAGAGGTTCTGAATGATTCTTTTATGGATGATTCCGCTGTCATCGGCGTTGCTCACCAGATTTGCCTCGAATCCTGCCTCTTCGATGGCCTCCGTAAGGATTTCTAGGACATCCGCCCAGTGGGACTCCGCACACCCATCGATTGCCGAGATTGGCATGACGACGCCGCAAACTTGTTTGGTCTGTGGATCTGACATCTATCGTTCTTTCGAGGTTGTTGTGGATGGCTACCGCAAATGCGACGACACACATTGTTCGGACGCACTGCCCGCAAACGTGGCCGTTTTTCGCCCGCAAATTGGTGGGCAAAGCGAAGGGTGACGCAGGATCACGGTAGGGAGGGCAATTGTTGCCCGGACAGACGTGAGAAGCCGGCACATTGCATCGGTGGCTCTCCTCTCGTCGGCGCAGCGCGCCGTACGACCCTACCGAACCAGGGGCGCGGGAGTCACCCGGAGATTCCCGCGCAGTAGTGGCGCGGCTGGCGGGGCAATCACCCACCGCTTCGCGACAACGGCAAGCCTGCGGGATTGGTTCGAGCGCGCGTCGATGCGCCTTCGGTCACCCGCAGATGCGCTCCCACCCCCTCACCCACACATCCCAATATGCCCACAAGCCGTACAGAAATCGCACCCGTCCTTGTGGATCATCGTCGCGTTGCCGCACTCCGGGCACCGCCCGCCCGCAATCGGCCCCGGCGCTGAGGCATCCCCGGTCGGCGATTGCAGGATGCCCATCTCCTGCATCGGATAGCCATCCTCATCCAGCACGCCCAGCATCGCGTAGCGGTGAATGATGAGCCGCGCGATGTAGGCCACCGTCGACGGCCAGGTCTTCTGCCGCTGCTGCCCATGCGGCAAGCCGGGGATGAAGGCCATGAAATGGCCCAGAGGTTCCGCGTACGAAAGCAGCTTGCGCAGCTTCATGCCGATCCACGCCGGGTCGAGCACGCGCATGTCGAGCGAGAGGATGCGCGCGAGGCCATCCATCGCCCGCGGGTAGTTGCCGGAGAAGCCGAGGGCGCAGGGCCGCGTGATGCTGTTGCCCAGGCCGTCGGGCAGCAGCACTTCCTTCAGCGTGAGGGTGAACTCTTCGTCGCTCGCTGGGTTGTGAATGTCGACCGACCACGCGAGCGTGCCGTTGGGGCCGGTGTGCGGCTCCTCGCGGCTGAACATGGCGTCGAGCACGGGCGTGGCGGCCTGGCTCGGCTCGGTCCACAGGCCGAGCTGTTCGCAGCGCCAGCGGATCACGGCGGCGGTGGCGGCCACCACGCCGGGGAACTGGCGCATCTCGCCGTGGGGCGGGAAGGGCATCTCGAAGGCGCGCTCTTCCTGCACCGTGGCCAGTGCATCGAGCTTGAGCTGCGCCCAGGCGGCATCCTTGGCGCGCAGGTCCATCGAGAGCGTCTTGGCGAGCGCGCCCAGGCCACGCGGCTGCTCGGCGCCGTTGACCCACACCTCGAAGGGTGCGGCGCGGCCGGTGCCGTCTTCCGTTGGCAGCTCGCCGATGAAGAGCGCGAAGCTGCCGTGCGGGTGCTGGACCATGTAGGTCCAGGATGCGTTGCCGGCGGGCAGATCGGGGCGGCCCGGCCAGCGCAGCGAGGCGAGCACGGCCTGCGGCGCGCGCTCGATGGCGAGGCGCTGGTTGGCGTCGAGTGCGGCGGGTCGTGCCGGTGACTCCACGCTGATGGCATGCGCCTGCGGCTCGGTGTTCACGCTCAGCACCGAGCCGATCACGCTGTTGGGCCGATAGGTGGCGAGACCTTTCAGGCCCGACTTCCACGCCTGCATGTACAGGTCCTGAAAGTCGCCGTAGGGATAGTCGACCGGCACATTCACCGTCTTGGAGATGGCCGTGTCGACATAGGGCGCCACGGCCGCCACCATTTCCTGGTGCGCCTGCGCGCTCATCTGCAGCGCGGTCACGAAGGCGGGTGTGAGCGGTGTGTCTGCGCCCTTCAGGTGCCGGTACAGGCGCCAGGCGTGGTCCTCGACGGCGTATTCCTTGAACGTGCCGTCGGCCATGCGCTTCTTGCGCGTGTAGGTCCAGCTGAAGGGCGGCTCGATGCCGTTGCTGGCGTTGTCGGCAAACGCCAGGCTGATGGTGCCGGTGGGCGCAATCGACAGCAGGTGCGAGTTGCGCATGCCGGTGGCGCGGATGCGCTCTTTGAGCTTTGCTGGCAGTCGCGAGGCGAAGGTGCCGCGCTGAAGATACAAATCGGCATTGAAGAGCGGAAAGGCGCCGCGCTCTGTCGCCAGCTCGGCCGAGGCCTCGTAGGCCGCGTCGCGCATCACCTCGGCGATGCGGCGGGCAGCGTCGCGCGCGGGCTGCGTGTCATAGCGCAAGCCCAGCATCACCAGCGCGTCGCCCAGGCCCGTGAACCCGAGACCGACGCGGCGCTTGTTGCGCGCTTCCTCGTGCTGGCGTTCCAGCGGCCAGAAGGTCACGTCGAGCACGTTGTCGAGCATGCGCACGGCGACCTTGGCTTCTTCGATGAAGCCGGCTTCGTCGAAACGCGCATGGGCCTCGAACGGATCGCGCACGAAGCGCGTGAGGTCGATGGAGCCGAGGCAGCAGCAGCCGTACGAGGGCAGCGGCTGTTCGCCACAAGGGTTGGTCGCGGCGATGCTCTCGCAGTACGAGAGGTTGTTGTCGGCGTTGATGCGGTCGAGGAACAGCACGCCCGGTTCGGCGTGGCTGTAGGTGGACCGCATGATCTGGTCCCACAGCTCGCGCGCGGGCAGCGTGCGATACACCCACACGCCGTCGGCGCGCTGGTGGGCGCCGTCGGCCTTCTGCTGCGGGCCGGGTTCGGCGCGGTGCAGCAGGTCTACCGTGCCGTCGGCTTCCACCGCCTGCATGAACACGTCGGTCAGGCCGACCGAGATGTTGAAGTTGCTCAGGTCGCCGGTGTCTTTGGCGTGGATGAATTCCTCCACGTCGGGGTGGTCGCAGCGCAGCACGCCCATCTGCGCGCCGCGGCGCGAGCCGGCGGATTCGACCGTCTCGCAGGAGCGGTCGAACACGCGCATGTAGCTCACCGGGCCCGAGGCGTTGGAGCGCGTGCTGCCCACCCACGCGCCGCGCGGGCGGATGCGCGAGAAGTCGTAGCCCACGCCGCCGCCGCGGCGCATGGTCTCGGCGGCTTCGGTAAGTGCGGTGTAGATGCCGGGGTGGCCGTCGTCGTCTTGTGCGATCGAGTCGCCCACCGGCTGCACGAAGCAGTTGATGAGCGTGGCGGTGAGCTCGGTGCCGGCGGCGGAGTTGATGCGCCCGGCGGGCACGAAGCCGTTTTCCAGAGCCTGCTGGAAGCGTGCCTCCCACATCGCGCGCGCTTCCGGCGCCTCGGCCTGCGCCAGCGCGCGTGCCACGCGGCGGCGCACGTCGGCGATGTGGCGTTCGTCGCCCTTGGCGTATTTCTCGATCAGCACTTCCTCGCTGATTGCCTGGGCGGGCAGGGTGGCGATGGTGGGACGTGAGGTGGGGGTCGCGAGCGTCATGTGTGGGTTCTCCGCATTCAGGATGCCGCGCACGCTAACGGGTGGTCGGGCGCAGGGTCTTGACCTTTCTCATGTCGCCAGTTCAGCTGAACTCGACAGGATCGCCGTGCGGGTCATAGGCGGCAAAGCGGCCGAAGCTGCCGGTGCGCACGGCTTCCACCATCGCTTCCAGCGCCGTGTCGATCTGCGCCTCGGAGGGCGGCAGCCCGTCACGCCCGCCGAGGCCTGCGGCAAACACCACCTGCCACGGCGGCCCGGCGCGGCGCGATTCGGCGAGCAAGGCGTCGAAATCGGCCAGCTCGGCCGGCGCCTTGTCCACGCACATCAGCGGGGCGAGCGCGCCGCCCTCACCGGCGGCGAAGCGCTCGCGCTGCGCAGGCGTGGGGTCGTCGGGCAGTTCGGCCGCGGCAAAAACGAACAGCAGGCGCTGCGGATCGGGCTGCGCGGCGGCGGCCTGCAGCAGTTGCTGGAAATGGGAGCTTTGAGTCATGGCATGCAGCTTCGTGGCGGGTGAAGTCCGCGATCTTGCGCCACATCAAATCCGCACTGCTTGCGGGCTGCCTCAATAGCGCCATCGACAGCCAAGGAACCCCATGACAGATCCGATCGTGCCCATCGCTCCCAAGGGACATCTTCATCTCTTGCCCGAGGCCATCTACCCCTTCGATGCGCGCGGCATCGCCAAGCGCTTCAGGCACGCGGCGATCTTCGGCGCGCTGGAGGCGTTGACGCCGGGCGAGACGATGCGCTTCGTCAACGACCACGACCCGCTGCCGCTGCTGCGCCAGATGGAGGCGCATTTCGGTCCGCGGGTGGAAATCGAGTACCGCGAGCGCGGCGCCGATGGCGTGGTGATCGACTTCATCAAGCGGGGTTGAGATGACGGCCAACGCCGCGATGCGGCTTCCCGACTTCTTCGACCGCGTGCCCGGTCTCACGGTGCATGACGGCCTGGCCGAGACGCTGGGTGCGGCCGAAGGCGGCATCCTTGAGTACGGCTATGCCGACGCGGTGCGGCTGGCGGGCCATTCATGCCCCACGGTCGCCGGCGCGTACTGGCTTACCCTGCGTGCGCTGAGTGCGCTCTACCCGAACAGCCTGCCCGAGCGCGGCGGCGTGCGCGTGGCGTTTCGGGGTGACGTGCGCCAGGGCGTCAACGGCGTGGTGGCCTGCGTGGTGCAGTTGCTCACGGGTGCGGCCGACGAATCGGGCTTCAAGGGCCTGTTCGGGCGGCATGCACGCAGCGGCTTGCAGCACTTCGCGCCCGATCTGCCGATGGCGCTGCGCTTCACCCGCATCGACACCGGCGCGGCGGTGGACGCCGAGGCGGATCTGGCGATGCTGCCGCAAGACCCCGAGCTGATCGAGCTGCTGGGACGTTGCGGCCATCGCCGCTGCGACGATGCATCGCTTCTGCGCCTGGGCGAACTGTGGCAGCGCCGCGTCGAGCACCTGCTGCTCGATCTGGCCTACGACGACGGCGTGTTCGTCATTCGCCCGTGTGCGCCGGCAGCCGGTGTCGCGCGGCGGATGCCCGAATCTACGAGCGCGTAGCAGACGACCGATGGCCCGCGACCGCGACCACCTGCCGCTCGTCTATTCCTGCTCCGGCTGCTCCAGCGCCGCGCAGATGGCCAACCACGTGGCGGTGCGGCTCGACCGCGAGGGCATAGCCGAGATGTCGTGCATCGCCGGCGTGGGCGGCAACGTGCGCAGCCTGGTGCGCAAGGCCACCGATGCGGCGGAGGCGGGCCGCACGATTGTTGCGATCGACGGCTGCGTGCTCGCGTGCGCCAAGGCGAGCCTCGCCCAGCGCGGCGTGACGCCGACGCGGCATGTGCAGCTCGGTGAATCGGGCGTGCGCAAGACGTACCACGCGGATTTCGACCAGAGGCAGGCGCAGGCGGTGTTCGAGGACTTGGCGGGGAGTTTGCGAGGGGTGAAGGCCACGCCGGGACCCCGCGAGCAAAACCCAGCAAGCGCACCCTTCCGTTCGCCCTGAGGTATCGAAGGGCCTAGTGGCAAGGCACAGGGCTTCCTTCGACAGGCTCAGGACGGTCGGAAATACAACCTTAGCCCGGTCCTTCGATACCTCAGGACGAACGGGTGAAGGTATGGGAGAACACTCTTCCCCGAACCGTTCGCACTGAGCTTGTCGAAGTGCCAGCGCGCAAGTGCGAGGGCTTCGGCAAGCTCAGCCGGTCCTTCGACAGGCTCAGGACGAACGGTGGGAGAGGTTCATCCCCACAACGGCCCGATCGCATCCAGCGTGTTCTTGAGCACCAGCCCCATCTCGGTATCTCCCTCCATCACCAGCGCGCGCTCGAAGAACAGCCGGTCGGCATCGTCCTCGCCGCGCAGCAGGCGCCAGTAGTCGGGTGCGGCGGCGGCGATGCGCAGCGCGGGCGCGTCGCCGGCGGGTGCGCGCGTGAAGCCGCCGCTGCCGAGTTGCAGGCGCAGCTCCAGCCCGAGGTCCGTGACGCTGATCTGCACCGTGCGGTGCGAGAGCGCCGCACGCGCTTCTTCCGGCAATCGCGGCAGCAGCAGACGGTTCAGCAGCTTGGCGAGCGCGAAGGCTGGCGGCTGCATGGGCAGGCGCCGCACGAAGGGTGCGAGGCGCGCGGCCATGGCCTGGTGGCTCAGGCGATGCGGTGGGGCGAGGTTCATGCCGGTGTCCAGTCGAAGCCGGCACGCTCATGTGCGAAGCCGTTGACGAGCCCGCCCGGCGGGCACAGCGCGTCGAGCGCGATCAGTGCGGCGTCCACGCGCGAGCCGTGGTTCATCACCTGATCGAAGGTTCTGATCACGTCGATGAACCGGTGCGACTGCGGCGACAGGCGCAGCCGCGTCACACCGGCTGCATGCAGGGCCGCGCGCGCGCCGATCAGGCATTGCGTGCCGGCCGACTGCGTCTGCACGCCGTTGAGCACGAGAAACGGCTCGCCATCGCTGGTGGACAACAGCAGGCCGTCGGCATCGTCGCGGCAGCGGAACTCGCACTGGTCCTTGCTCAGGCGATGGTGGCGCGCGGTGAAGCAGCGCGCCGAGAACGCGAGCGGCACGCGGCCCCAGGCGAACACCTCGCTCTCCACCGCGGGCGCGGGCGTGTTGATGCGCCCGATGGTGGCGAGCGACAGCTCCACCGGCGCAACCCAGCGCGTGGCGCCCAGGCGCACATGCTCGTCGAGCGCCGGGCGGCTGTAGATGTTGATGTGCGGGCCGATCACGAAGGGCGCGCCGGTCTGCGTGAGCACGTTGAGCGCCGAGGCATCGCCGGCTTCCACGAGGAACTGCCGCTGCTCCACGATGCGTCGCAGCGTGCGCAGGTCGGACTCGGACTCCACCAGGATCTGCGTGCCCAGCACCACCTGCTTGCCGGCCGCGGCCAGGTCGTGCGCGAGCGCCAGCCAGTCGGCCGGCTTCATCTCGTGGCGGCGCGAGCAGGTGACTTCGCCGAGCACCACCGTGTCGGCGGAAGACTCGGCGATGTCGGCGTAGAAGTGCAGCAGCTCGGTGCGCGGCCAGTAGTAGAGCAGGGGGCCGATGGTGAGGCCGATGCGCGGGTCGTCTGGGGTCATTCGCGGGTTGATCGCAGGTCGTGGGTCAGCGCCAGGGGCGGTCGTAGGCGCCGAGGGTGTGCTGCTGCCCTTCGGCCAGGTGGCCGAGCGTGGCTGTCCAATCGGGCTGCACGCGGTAGCGGTCGGGCGCGGCGGCAGCCGAGTCGATGGCGGCGCGCCACACGCGCGTCACCTTCTGCACGTAGGCGGGGCTGCGCTGGCGGCCTTCGATCTTGATGGCGCGCACGCCGGCGGCGATGAGGTCGGGCAGGATGGCCAGCGTGTTCAGGCTCGTCGGCTCTTCCAGCGCGTAGTCGCGTCGGCCGTTGACCTCGAAGCGGCCCTTGCACAGCGTCGGGTAGCCGCGGGGTTCATCCTTGCCGTAGCGGTCGATGAGCAGGCCGTTCAGGCGCGCGTCCACGCCGCCTTCGGTCTCGTTCCAGCGCACGGCCGAAGGCGGCGAGCACACGCCGGCGTTGTTCGGCGACTGGCCCGTGGCATACGACGACAGCGCGCAGCGGCCTTCCACCATCACGCACAGGCTGCCGAAGCCGAAGACCTCGATCTCCGCGTCGGTGTTGTGCAGTACATGCCGCACCTGCGACATCGTGAGCACGCGCGGCAGCACGGCACGCCGCACGCCGTACTCGCGCCGGTAGAAGGCAATGGCCTCGTGGGTGGTGGCCGAGGCCTGCACCGACAAGTGCAGCCGCAGCTCCGGGTGATGCGATCGTGCGTAGGCGAGCACGGCCGTGTCGGCGCAGATCAGCGCATCGGCGCCGAACTCGGCCGCTGCATCGACGGCGCGGAACCACGGCGACGGGTCGTCGGCGCGGGCGTAGGTGTTCAGCGCCATCAGCACCTGCCGGCCGCGCGCATGGGCGTAGGCCACGCCCTCGCGCAGCTGCGCGTCGTCGAAGTTCAGGCCGGCAAAGTTGCGCGCGTTGGTGGCGTTGCGAAGGCCCAGGTAGACCGCATCGGCGCCGGCATCGACGGCCATCTCGAGCGCTCGCAGCGAGCCGGCGGGGCAGACGAGTTCCGGTGCAGCGACAGCGTGTTCATGCATCGCCCGGCATTCTGTTCGCCGCAGCCGGCGGCGCGTTGCGATGGGTCAACGGTTGGCGTGGCGGCGCCGGACCGGATCAACTGCGGCGCAGCGCCGCCCAGCGTTCGAGACTCGATGCGGGCCAGTGCTCGCGGGCATCGTAGAACTCGGGCACGGCCACGGCGGATGGCGGCAGCAGCACCCAGGGCTGCTTCGACGCGGTGAAGATGTGGATGTCCGGCGGCAGCCGGTCGGGCTCGTCGAGCGTGCCCACGCGAACGAAGCACACTGACGGCCCGGCGCCGGCGTAGTGACTCCACACCGCCACGCGGCAGTGCGGGCAGCGTGCGATGTGCTGGCCGCGGCGGCTCAGCGAGGGCGTGTGCACGAGTTCGGGGTCGATGCCGAGCCGCGTGACGCGGTCGGCCTCGATCATCGCGTTCAGCGCGAACGAGGCGCCCGTCTCGCGCTGGCACCAGCGGCAGTGGCAACAGTGGACGAAGAGCGCCGCGCTCTCGAGCCGGTAGCGCACCTGGCGGCAGGTGCAGCCGCCGGTGAGCGGCGGGGTGGTGGCTGTCGGCATCGGCGTTTCCCGTGAGCAGGATCGCGCATCCCATGGCGCGCGAAGCGGCGGCGAAACTTCCGCGTGCGCCGGGGGTCTTGTTCTGCTGGCGCCGAATCCCGCACGGCTCGGGTGCCGGGGCACCTGCTGCTAAGGTGCCCCGAGTACCGATGCTGGCCGGGACCGATCGGCATACCGATTCCCGGAAACGATGACCATGATGAATTTCCTTCGATACGTGCAGGCCGTGCTCTGGGGTTTCACCGGCCTCGGCCGCCGCCAGGACATGGCGAAGGTGGTGGGCAGCGGCAACCCGCTCGGCCTCATTGCCGTGGGGCTGCTGCTCGCGGCGATCTTCATCGCCGTGCTGGTGGCGCTGGCAATGCTGGCGGTGAGTTCGCTCAGCTGACGCCGGAGCCGGCGCCCCGCCGGCCGCTGAGCGTTTCAGTCCAGCGTGAAGCCGAGCTGCATCGTCACCTGCCAGTGCGCCACCTTGCCGTCGGCCACGTGCCCGCGTGTCTCGATGATCTTGAACCACTGGATGTTGTGCACCGTCTCATGCGCCTTGGCGATGGCGGACTGCACGGCGTCCTCAATGCTGTCGGGTGATGAGCCCGTAAGTTCGATGTGCTTGTAGACATGGCGGGTCATGCGGGTCTCCTTGGTGGTTGGCTTGTCGGGCAAACAAGGGAGCGGCCAGCATAGGCTTCGGCGATGCCCTCGCGGGTGTGAGGGGTGGGTGACCTGCCTTCGCTCGCCCGGCGCAACGCCGGCGCAGATCGACGTGCCATTGCCACTCGACGTTCTTCCCTCTGTTCGTGTCCGAAGAATCTGCGACTTTTCGGACATGACCATGACACGCGTCACCCCACGCGCCCATCCACCCGCGCCGTCCCGTACCACCGGCCGTTGCGCGCCGCCCAGGCCAGCATGGCGGCCGCCCAGGCCACCGCGGCGATCGGAAGCAGCACGCCCGCGCCGCTGGCCCACACACTCGCCCCCACACGCGCCACCACAGCAACCTGCAGCAGCCAGAACAGCCACCAGACGATGTCGTCCGCGGCCACGGCCCGCCCGCTGTGGCCGGCAGACACACGGCTCACGGTCGCGAGCAGCGTGCTGCTGAAGAAGCCGGCGCCTAGGGCGTGGATCGGGGCCAGGCCGAGGCCGGCAGCACCGGGCTCGATCGCCATCCATGCGTGCGACACGGCGCTGAGCGCGAAGGTGATGCCGAGCCACACGAAGCCGAGATGAAGCATCGTGAGCAGGCGCGGCTTGAGGTTCTGCACGCGGCGCCAGTAGACGGCCTGCGCGAGCAGCAGCGCGCCGATGGCTGCCTCGACGATCGCGGCCGCCGCGAGCACCGGGCGCGGCAGCGGCCACCACAGCGCTTCGGCCGCGGCCAACGGCGCTTCGGCAAGCACGGCGCCGGCCAGCAGCCACAGCAGCCATGCATCGAGCCGGGGCAGGGGCGAACCGCTGAAGAAGGGCACCATGCGGTGGCTCACGCTGACGAAGACGACGGCGATGAAGCCCCACAGGCCAGCCAGCGTCGCCGCGCGCACGATGACGTGATGGCCGAGCGCGAGCGAGACGGCCGCCGCCAACCACAGCAGCACGCCGACACCGCAGCCGCACAGAACGAGGCGCGCGTGTACGCGGTCGGGCGATCGGCTGGTGTGCACGAGGCGGGCGAAGCGCAGCGCCAGTGCGGCGAAGGCACATGCGCTGATCGCGAGCCCAAAGGCTGCGAGCAAGACGCTCGCATGCGTGCCGATGATGAACAGCGCCCAGCCGATAAGGCTTGCGATCACCGGCGCGCGCAGCGATGCGGCGTCCACCGGCGGTTGCGCGAGCCACTTCGGGCCGGCGGTGAACAGGAAGCCGCAGAAGAACAGCGGCATGAAGCCGTAGCCCATCAGCAAGGAATGGGCGGTGGCCGGCGGCACCTGCCACGGCAAGGTGACGCCGACGCTTCGGGCCAGCATCACCAGCGCCCACCACAGCGCGCTCGTGCCCAGCACCAGCGCGCCGGCGAAGAACGCAAGGCGGTGCGGTGCATCGAGCAAGCGGTGCCAGCGCCACCGAGGGTCCGCCGGCGGTGTGGGTGGTGGCGCGGAAGCGCGGATCGGAATCGTCTTCATGCGCCTCGATGCTGAGCGCATCGAAGCGGTGCAGTCTTGATGCGCGTCAAGCGGGCAGCGGCGCGTCGCCGCCGAGCAGGCGCACCATCAGGTCGCGCACGCTGCGGATCTGGTCGCCGAAGGGCAGGGCGCCCTTGCCGCGAAAGAACAGGCCCGTCTTCACGTCGCCGCGCAGCGCGGCGGCGAGTTGTTCGTCGATGCAGAACTGGCCCCAGCCCACCTTGCCGTCGCGCAGGCCGCATTGCGCGAGGCAGTCGAAGGCCTTGGTGCAGCGCGACTTGACGCGCGCCACGGCCTGCAGCTTCTCCTCGATGCGCAGGTAGTTGACGAGCCAGGGCGAGGCCACGGCGCGCGCGGGCAGGCCGGCGACGCTGGTGAACTCGATCATGTCTTCGTCGCGCGCCTCGGCGAGCATGCGCTTGAAGTTGATGTGGGCATCGCCTTCGGTCGTGACGGCGAAGGGCGTGCCCAGCTGCACCGCGTCGGCGCCGAGGCCTTGCAGGCGGCGGATGTCGTCGATCGTGCGGATGCCGCCGGCCGCGATCACCGGCGTGTGTTCGATGCCCGCGTTGCGCAGCACCTCGCGCGTCTGCGGAATCACCTGCTCGAAATCGAAGCGCGGATCGTTCAGGTCTTCGATCTTCGCGGCGCCCAGGTGGCCGCCGGCAAGGCCCGGGTGCTCGATGACGATGGCGTCGGGCATGCGCTTCTTGCGCTCCCACTTGCGCAGCACGAGCTGCACGCCGCGCGCGTCCGAGAGGATGGGCACGAGCGCCACGTCGGGGTGTTCGGCGGCGAGCTCGGGCAGGTCCAGCGGCAGGCCGGCGCCCACCACCACCGCGTCGATGCCGCACTCCATCGAGCGCTTCACGTAGTGGGCGTATTCGCTCACGGCGCGCATCACGTTCATCGCGATCAGGCCGCGGCCGCCGGCGATCTCGCGCGCGGCGCGCACTTCGCGTTCCAGCGCTTCGAGGTTGGCCGCGTCGATGGTGGTCTTGGCGTCCGGGCCGAAGCCGATGCCGCGGGTGCGCGCCATCAGGTCCGGGTGGTGGCGCCGCAGGTCGACGGCGCTGAGCGTGCCGATGCCGCCCTCGCTCGCCACGTGACCGGCCAGGCGGTGCGCCGAGACGCCGATGCCCATGCCGCCCTGCACGATGGGCAGCAGCGTGCGCCCGCGCAGGACGAGCGGTTTCAGGCCACTGCGTTCGAGCAGCGGCTTCAATGTGTCTGAGATCAATGGAGCACCAGCAGGGGAATCTTGGTTCGCGCCATCAGGCGCTTGGTGTGCGAGCCGAAGAACAGCTCGCGCAAGGGGCCGCGGTCGTGCGTGGCGATCACGATCACGTCGCATCCGTGTTCCTGCGCGGCGGCGGCGATGGCCTCGGGAATTCGCTGGGACTGCGTGTAGCAGCCGCGAAAGCCGACGCCGGCGTTGCGCGCCTGCGCCTCGAAACCCAGCAGCACGTCGACGGCATGGCGGCCGACGCGCGCGTCGTGCTGCCGGGTCTCGAGCGCGATCATGGGCGCCGGGCGGCCCACGGCCGGCAAGGGTGCCTCGGGCTCGGCGATGAAGCCGGTGATCTCGGCGCCGAGCTGCCGGGCCAGCGCGATGCTTTCGCGCACCGCGCGCTCGGAGAACGCGCTGCCGTCGATCGGGACCAGCAGTTTCTTGTACATGCGCGCACCTCCTGGGGGCTGCGCGCACTGTAGGCAGCGACGGGGTGTGCGGGGCTGATGCAGGTCAAGCGCGGGAGGGATTGACGGTCGGGTGTTCCACGAAGCCAATCAAGAGAGAAGAGCGCCCCCACCACCGTTCGCACTGAGCTTGTCGAAGTGCCCGTGCATCCTGAGCCTGTCGAAGGGACTGAGCTTGGCGAAGTGCCCGTGCATCCTGAGCTTGTCGAAGGGACTGAGCTTGTCGAAGTGCCGGGGCGCAGCGAGGGCTTCGACAGGCTCAGCCCGATCCTTCGACAAGCTCAGGACGAGCGGGTTCAGGCTTCGACAGGCTCAGCCCGAACGGGTCTTGTCAACGGTTCTTGCCGCCCGACCGCGAATCCGTATCACTGCACCAGCGGCGTATCCGCCGCGTCGAGGTCCACGCCTTCGATCTCCGCTTCGCCCGCCAGCACCTGCAGGAACTGGCGCAGGGCGGCCACGTACGACTGCTGGCGCAAGGCCATGCGCACGGCGCCGTGCACTGCCTCGAAGGGTTGCGAGGTGCCCGGCTCGCGCGCCAGCACCTCCACCACGTGCAGGCCGAAGCGGCTGTGCACCAAGCGCGGCAGCACGCCCACTTCGGCGTGGCCGAACAGCTCGCGGGCGAATTCAGGGGCGCAGTCGGTGGTCGTCAACCAGCCGAGGTTGCCGCCCTGGGCGCCGCTCGGGCAGTTCGACATCTTCTCGGCGGTGGCGGCAAACGTGGGCGAGGCGCTGCCGTCGAAGCAGCGCACGTCGAGCATCGCCATCTCGGCGCGCTTGCGCAGCGCCACCACGTCGACGCCCGGCGTCACCGCGAAGAGGATGTGGCGCACCTGGGCACGCTCGCCGGTGCGGTAGGTGGCCGCGTGCGCCTGGTGGTAGCGGCGGCAGGCTTCGTCCGACGGCTCGGGCAGGTCGATCGATTGCTCCAGCAGCGCCTCGATGGCCGCGGTGGCGGCTTCGCTGGTCGTGCCGTCGGCGTGGCAGACATCGCCGGCGTCGAGCAGCCCCATGCGCTGCGCCGCCTGGCGCAGCAGTTCGGTGCAGGCGCGCTGGCGCAGTTCTTCCGCTGCCAGCGTTTCCTGTGCCGTGTGCAGGACCACGCCGTTGATGCGCGCCACGTCGTGCGTGCGCTCGGGAAGTTTGAAGTTGACGCTTTCGACTCGCATGGCAGGCACTCCTCAGTGGCCGGCGCCGTGACGCGGCCCGGGCTGGTTGTGCCCGGCGGGCACGTTCATGCGGCGGCTGCGCACCACCTGGTAGGGGCGCAGCAGATAGCCGATGGAGGCGAAGCCGCTCCACACGTGCACCAGCCGGCTGAAGGGGAAGAGCAGGAAGATCGTCATGCCCAGCACGATGTGGAACAGGAAGGGCCAGGGCATGGTGCCCATGAGTTCGGCATCGACGTGGCGCAGCGTGAGGACGCGCTGTGCCCAGTCGGCCAGCACGAGCATCACGCTGCCGTCGGAATGCGACCACGAGAAGGGCAGCGTGATGAGCCCCACCACGAGCTGCACCCACAGGATGATGAGGATGGCCAGGTCGGTGCGGTGGCTTGTGTAGCGGATGCGCGGATCGAACGCCCGCCGCCAGATCAGCATGGTCAGGCCAATGAAGCACAGCACGCCGGCGATGCCGCCCGACCAGATGGCGATCTGCTGCTTGACCGGCACCTCCATGAAGTGGCCGTAGAACGCATGGGGCGTGAGCAAGCCCAGCAGGTGGCCGAAGAACAGGAACAGGATGCCGACGTGGAACAGGTTGCTGCCCCAGCGCAGCAGGCCGGTGCGCAGCAGCTGCGACGAATCGCTCTTCCAGGTGTACTGGTCGCGGTCGAAGCGGATCAGGCTGCCAAGCAGGAAGACGGTCAGGCAGATGTACGGGTACACGCCGAAGAGAAAGCCGTAGACGGTGTTCATGCGCTGGCTCCTGGTTGGGTTGTGCCCTTGCGGACGATGTGGATCGGCTGCGGCTGCTCGGGCCGCGCCTGGCCCTTGGTCGAGCAGCCGTCGAAGACGACGGGCTCTTCCCAGTCGGCGTCCAGCGGTTCGTCGGGTGCGATCTGCACCGGCTGCGGCTTCTCGCCTGCCAGTTCGAGCAGCGCGTTCGGGATCGCGGCGTAAGCGCTCTGGCGCTGCTGCAGCGCGGCGAGCAGGGCGTTGAGGATGTGCGCGATCTCGCCGATGAACGCCCGCGCCTCGCGCGGCGGCTGGGTGGAGGCGAACTCCAGCACCACCGGCAGGTAGTCGGGCAGTTCACCTTCGGCGAGGTACAGCCCGGCCTTTTCGTAGGTCTGCGCGAGGTCGATCATGGCCGGCCCGCGCTCGCGCGAATCGCCGTGCACATGCTCGAACAGGTGCAGCGAGGTGGAGCGGCCGCGGTCGAAGAGTTCGACGTAGCTGCCTTCCAGTGCCAGGGGTTCGACGCGCTGCAGTGCATCGATCAGCGCGTCGAGCTCGGCCAGGCGCGGCGCCGAAAGTGCTCGTTCGGCGTGCAGCGCTGTGCGCAGTTCATCGAGGTGGCCGCGCAGTTCGGCATCGGGGTAGCCGAGCAGGCAGGCCAGGGCGCGCAGGGTCTTCCCGGCGCCGGGGATGGGGTTGAACAGGGCCATGGCTCAGACCTCCGCCTTGATGGGAATCGTGCGCTTGCGGCTGCCGCCGAAGATGCTCACGTCGGTGGAACCATCCGAGCAGCCGTTGCCGAAGGTGAAGCCGCAGCCGCCGCGCACGTCGAAGGCGTTCTCGGCGTACTCGCGGTGGGTGGTGGGGATGACGAAGCGGTCTTCGTAGTTGGCAATCGCCATCATCTGGTACATCGACTCCACCTCGAGCTGGCTCATGCCCACCTGCTGCAGGGCCGCGAGGTTGATGCGCCCGTCCACGTGCTTCTCGCGCTGATAGGCGCGCATGGCGAGCATGCGTTCGAGCGCGCGCACCACCGGCACCGTGTCGCCGGCCGTCAGCAGGTTGGCGAGGTACTTCACCGGAATGCGCAGCTGGTTCACGTCCGGAATCTCGCCGTTGCTGCCCACGTGGCCCGCGTTGGCCGCGGCCGTGATGGGCGATAGCGGCGGCACGTACCACACCATCGGCAGCGTGCGGTACTCGGGGTGCAGCGGCAGCGCCACCTTCCAGTCGACGGCCATCTTGTAGACCGGGCTCTTGCGCGCCGCTTCCATCCACGCATCGGGAATGCCGTCGATGCGCGCCTGCGCGATCACCTGCGGGTCGCTCGGGTCGAGAAAGATGTCGAGCTGCGCGTGGTAGAGGTCGCGGTCGTGCTCGACGCTTGCCGCTTCCTGGATGCGGTCGGCGTCATAGAGCAGCACGCCGAGGTAGCGGATGCGCCCGACGCAGGTTTCGCTGCACACGGTGGGCTGGCCGGCCTCGATGCGCGGGTAGCAGAAGGTGCACTTCTCGGCCTTGCCGCTCTTCCAGTTGTAGTAGATCTTCTTGTAGGGGCAGCCCGAGACGCACATGCGCCAGCCGCGGCACTTGTCCTGGTCGATGAGCACGATGCCGTCTTCCTCGCGCTTGTAGATCGAACCCGAGGGGCAGCTCGCCACGCACGAAGGGTTCAGGCAGTGCTCGCACAACCTGGGCAGGTACATCATGAAAGTGTTCTCGAACTCGCCGTAGATGTCCTTCTGGATATCGTCGAAGTTCTTGTCCTTGCTGCGTTTGCTGAACTCGCCGCCGAGAATTTCTTCCCAGTTCGGTCCCCACTCGATCTTCTCCATGCGCTGGCCGGTGATGAGGCTGCGCGGGCGGGCGGTGGGCGTGGCCTTCATCTCGGGTGCGGCCTGCAGGTGGCCGTAGTCGAAGGTGAAGGGCTCGTAGTAGTCGTCGATCTGCGGCATGTTGGGGTTGGCGAAGATCTTCATCAGAAGCTTCCACCTGGCCCCCTGGCGCGGCTCGATCTTGCCGTTGGCGCGGCGCACCCAGCCGCCGTTCCACTTGTCCTGGTTCTCCCATTCCTTGGGGTAACCGATGCCGGGCTTGGTCTCCACGTTGTTGAACCAGGCGTACTCGGCGCCGGGCCGGCTGGTCCACACGTTCTTGCAGGTGACGGAGCAGGTGTGGCAGCCGATGCACTTGTCGAGGTTCAACACCATGCCGATCTGGGCTCTGATCTTCATGCGGCTTCTCCATGCTTTTGAACTTCGTGTGCAACTTCATCGCCGCGCGGCGTGTCGAGCCAGTCGACCTTCCTCATCTTGCGCACCACCACGAACTCGTCCCGGTTGGTGCCGATGGTTCCGTAGTAGTTGAAGCCGTAGGAGAGCTGCGCGTAGCCGCCGATCATGTGCGTGGGCTTGAGCACGATGCGCGTCACCGAGTTGTGGATGCCGCCGCGCGCGCCGGTGATCTCGGACCCCGGCGTGTTCACGATCTTTTCCTGCGCGTGGTACATGAGCACCATGCCAGGGTTGACGCGCTGGCTCACGACCGCACGTGCCGCGATGGCGCCGTTGACGTTGAAGAGTTCGACCCAGTCGTTGTCTTCCACGCCGATGGACACGGCGTCCACCTCGCTGATCCAGATGATCGGCCCGCCGCGGCTGAGCGTGAGCATCAGCAGGTTGTCGGTGTAGGTGGAGTGGATGCCCCACTTCTGGTGCGGTGTGATGAAGTTGAGCTGGATCTCCGGGTTGCCGTTGCTGCGGATGCCGTGCATGCCGGCCGTCGCCTTCAGGCTCACCGGCGGGCGGTAGCTGGCGAAGCCTTCGCCGAAGGCCAGCATCCACGGGTGGTCCTGATAGAACTGCTGGCGCCCGGTGAGGGTGCGCCATGGGATCAATTCGTGCACGTTGGTGTAGCCGGCGTTGTACGAGACGGTCTCGCTCTCGATGCCGCTCCAGGTGGGCGAGCTGATGATCTTGCGCGGCTGTGCCTGGATGTCCCGAAAGCGGATCTTCTCGTCCTCGCGGTGGATCGCCAGGTGCGCGTGTTCGCGCCCGGTCTGCTTGCCCAGCGCCTCCCAGGCCTTCACCGCCACGTGGCCGTTGGTCTCGGGCGCGAGCTGCATCACCGTTTCGCAGGCGTCGATGTCGGTCTCGATGCGCGGCATTCCCTTGGTCACGCCTTCTTCCGTCACGAAGCCGTTGAGCTGGCCGAGCTGCGTCACCTCGGTCTGCGTGTTCCAGGCGATGCCCTTGCCGCCGTTGCCGATGCTGTTCATCAGCGGCCCGAGGGCGGTGAAGCGCTTGTAGACGTTGAGGTAGTCGCGCTCGACCACCTGCATCTGCGGCGCGGTCTTGCCGGGAATCAGCTCGCATTCGCCGCGCTTCCAGTCGCGCACCTCGAAGGGCTGCGCCAGCTCGCCCGGCGAGTCGTGCATCAGCGGCGTGAGCACCATCTCGCGTTCCACGCCCAGGTGGCCGACGCACAGCTCGCTGAACTTCTTGGCGAAGCCCTTGTAGATGTCCCAGTCGCTGCGCGACTGCCAGGCCGGATCCACCGCCGTGGACAGCGGGTGGATGAAGGGATGCATGTCGCTGGTGTTGAGGTCGTTCTTCTCGTACCAGGTGGCCGTGGGCAGCACGATGTCGGAGTACAGGCAGGTCGTGCTCATGCGGAAGTCGAGCGTGACCAGCAGGTCGAGCTTGCCTTCGGGCGCCTTGTCGTGCCAGACGACTTCGGTGGGCTTGGCTTCTTCCGTGCCCAGATCCTTGCCCTGCACGCCGTTGCTCGTGCCCAGCAGGTGCTTGAGGAAGTACTCGTGCCCCTTGCCCGAGGAGCCGATGATGTTGGAGCGCCAGACGAACATGTTGCGCGGCCAGTTGTCGGGGTGGTCGGGGTCTTCGCAGCTCAGCTGCAGCGAGCCGTCCTTGAGCCCCTTGACGACGTAGTCCTTCGCGTCCAGGCCGGCAGCCTTCGCGTCGCGCACAACCTGCATCGGATTCGTCTTGAGCTGCGGTGCGGAAGGCAGCCAACCCATGCGCTCGGCGCGCACGTTGTAGTCGATCATGCTGCCGCCGTAGAGCTTCTTGTCGGCCAGCGGTGAGAGCACCTCGTCCACGCCCAGCTTCTCGTAGCGCCACTGGTTGGTGTGGGCGTAGAAGAAGCTGGTGCTGTTCATCTGGCGCGGCGGGCGGATCCAGTCGAGCGCGAAGGCCAGCGCCGTCCAGCCGGTCTGTGGGCGCAGCTTCTCCTGGCCCACGTAATGCGACCAGCCGCCGCCGCTCTTGCCGATGCAGCCGCACATCATCAGCATGTTGATGACGCCGCGGTAGTTCATGTCACTGTGGTACCAGTGGTTCATGCCCGCGCCGATGATGACCATGGAGCGGCCTTCGGTCTTCTCGGCGTTTTCGGCAAACTGGCGCGCCACGGTGATCACCTGGTCGCGCGGCACGCCCGTGATCTGCTCCTGCCACGCCGGCGTGTAGGGCGTGTTGTCGTCGAAGTCTTTCGCCGCCAGCTCGCCGGGCAGGCCGCGGGCGACGCCGTACTGCGCCGCCTGCAGGTCGAACACGGTTGCCACCAGCGCCTCGCGCTTCTCGCCTTCCTTGCCGAGCGCGATGCGCTGCACAGGCACGGTGCGCACCAGCACGTCGCCCTGCTCGTTGTTCGCGAAGTGCTCGTGCGGCACGCCGCCGAAGTACGGAAAGCCCACCTTCGCGGTGGCATCGCTCGGATCCGCGCCTTCCAGCACCGACAGCTTCAGTGTCACCTCGTTGCCGTGGCGTGCTTCCTTGGATTCGAGGTTCCACTGGCCCTCGTCGGCGCGGCCGTCCGGCCCCCAGCGAAAGCCGATGGCGCCATTGGGCATGACCACCTTGCCGTGCTCGTCGAACGCGACCGTCTTCCATTCGGCGTTGTTGGGCGTGCCGAGCTTGCCGTTGAAGTCGGAGGCGCGCACGTAGCGGTCGGGCACCAGCACCGTCTCGCCGCTTGCCAGCGTGTGCTCTTTCAGCAGCACCAGCATGGGCAGGTCGGTGTAGCGGCGCGCGTAGTCGTCGAAGTAGGCCGAACGCGGGCGGCCGTTGCCGCCGAAATAGAAGTCTTTCAGGATGACGTGGCCCATGGCCATCGCCACCGCGGCGTCGGTGCCCTGCTTGGGATGCAGCCACAGGTCGGAGAGCTTGGAGACCTCCGAGTAATCGGGCGTGATCGCCACCGTCTTGGTTCCCTTGTAGCGAACCTCGGTGAAGAAATGCGCGTCCGGCGTGCGCGTCTGCGGCACGTTGGAACCCCAGGCGATGATGTAGCTGGAGTTGTACCAATCGGCCGATTCGGGCACGTCGGTCTGTTCGCCCCAGACCTGCGGGCTGCTCGGCGGCAGGTCGCAGTACCAGTCGTAGAAGCTCATGGCCACGCCGCCGATGAGGCTCAGATAGCGCGTGCCCGCGGCGTAGCTGATCATCGACATCGCCGGGATGGGCGAGAAGCCGATGATGCGGTCGGCGCCGTGCTTCTTGATGGTGTGGATGTTGGCGGCGACTATGAGCTCGTTGACCTCGTCCCAGCTCGAGCGCACGAAGCCGCCGAGGCCGCGCACGCTCTGGTAGTCGCGCCGGGTGGCGTCGTCGCCAGCGATGTGCGCCCAGGCCTCGACGGGGCCCAGCGTCTTGCGCGTGCGGCGCCAGTGCTCGAGCAGCCGGCCGCGCACCATCGGGTACTTCACGCGGTTGGCGCTGTAGAGATACCAGCTGTAGCTCGCGCCGCGCGAGCAGCCGCGCGGCTCGTGGTTGGGCATGTCCCAGCGCGTGCGCGGGTAGTCGGTCTGCTGGGTCTCCCACGTCACGATGCCGCCCTTGACGTAGATCTTCCAGGAGCACGAGCCCGTGCAGTTCACGCCGTGGGTGGAGCGCACGATCTTGTCGTGCGCCCAGCGGTTGCGGTAGGCGTCTTCCCAGGTGCGGTCTTCGCCGTTGGTGACGCCGTGGCCGTCGGCGAAGTTCTCACGCGGCTGCGAGAAATACGTGAGGCGATCGAGAAAGTGGCTCATTGGTTGTCCTTTGTCAGTTGCTCACCGAACTTCGGTTCCGGCGACGCATGGGGCGATCAAGCAAACGCCGCGGATCCGGCTCTGCCGGTCCGCTGGTGTTGCCCCCTTGAGGGGGCGCGCGGAGCGCGTAGGGGGTGGGTCATCAGCAGGGCATCGGTGCGTTTCGGCGGGCGTACTGCCACCACGTCACGGCGATGCACAGCAGGTAGAACACGATGAAGACGTAGAAGGCGGCCTCGGGGCCGCCCGTCGCGGCGATGGAGGAGCCGTAGCTCTTCGGAATGAAGAAGCCGCCGTAGGCCGCCATCGCGGCGGTGAAGCCGAGCGTGGCCGCGCCTTCGGTGTTGCCTTCCTTGGTGGCGCGCGCCACGGCCTCGCCATCGGCCGAATTCACGCCGCGCATTGCCTGGTTGAGGAAGATCACCGGAATCATTCGGAAGGTGGAGCCGTTGCCGATGCCGGTGGTGACGAAGAGCACCAGGAACATCAGGAAGAAGCCCATGAAGCTTCCGCCAGCGGGGCCGAAGGGGAATGCGAACTGCGCCGCCTCGCCCTTGGGCAGAAACAACAGCACGCCCACCACCGCGCACGCCATCACGATGAAGTTCCAGAAGGTGACGCGCGCGCCGCCCAGCTTGTCGGCGAGCCAGCCGCCGAAGGGCCGCACCACGGCGCCCACCAGCGGGCCGAGCCAGGCGAAAGCGAGCGGATTGACGTGCGGAAACAAGCCCTTGATCAGCAGCGGAAAGCCCGCCGCATAGCCGATGAAGGAGCCGAAGGTGCCGAGGTACAGCAGGCACATCAGCCAGTTGTGCTTGCGCCCGAAGATGATGGCCTGCGTGGCGAACGAGGCCTTCGCATCGGCGATGTCGCTCATGCCAAACCACGCCACCACCGAGGTGAGGGCGATCCAGGGCACCCAGATGAAGGCGGCGTTCTGCGTCCAGGTGCGCACCAGATTGCCGTCCTTGACGATGGTCTGCGCATCGCCGCCGAAGATGCCGAAGATGCCCATCGTCACCACCAGAGGGCTCAGGAACTGCACCACCGAGACGCCGAGGTTGCCGAGGCCCGCGTTCACGCCCAGTGCCGAACCCTTGCGCTCCTTCGGGAAGAAGAAGCTGATGTTCGCCATGCTGGAGCTGAAGTTGCCGCCGCCGAGACCACACAGCAGCGCGAGCGTCAGCATGGTCGGGTAAGTGGTGGTGTTGTCCTGCACCGCATAGCCGATGCCGATGGCCGGAATCAGCAGCGAGGCGGTGGAGATTGCCGTCCAGCGCCGCCCGCCGACCACCGGCACGATGAACGAATAGAAGATGCGCAGCGTCGCGCCCGAGAGCGCAGGCGCCGCGGCCAGCCAGAACAGCTGGTTGGTGGAGTACTTGAAGCCGAGCGCCGGCAGGCCCACCGCCACCACGCTCCACACCTGCCAGATGGCGAAGGCCAGGAACAGCGCCGGCACGCTGATCCATAGGTTGATCTTGGCGACGGCTTCGCCTTCGCGCTCCCAGAAGGCCTTGTCCTCCGGTGTCCAGATGGTCAGCACGCGGCGCGGGCGCGGCGCGCCCGATCCGTTGGCAGCGTGCGATGCGGGGGTCGTCATGAATGCTCCTGTCGCGGCTCGGTCAAGCCCGTGCATGGGCCGGCCGCAACTCGCCGGCATGGGCGCCGAGCAGTTCGGTGCGGCGCACTTCGGTGAAGTACATCCAGATGAGCGACACCCACACCACGCCGTACATCAGCATGAAGGCCGAGGAGCGGATGCCGGTGAAATCGACCAGCACACCGAACAGGATCGGCAGCACGAAGCCGCCCAGGCCGCCGGCCAGGCCCACGATGCCGCTGATGGCGCCGATGTTCTGCGGGTAGTCGTCGCTGATGTACTTGAAGACGCTCGCCTTGCCGAAAGCGAAAGCGATGCCGAGGATGAACATCAGGCCGGTGAAGGCGTAGACGTTCAGGCCCAGGTCGAAGCTGCGCTGGCCGTCGACGGTTGCGACGGTGAAGCTGGTCTGCGGATAGCTCAGCAGGAACAGGCAGATCCAGCTCACCCACATCACCCACCACGTCACGCTGTGGGCGCCGTACTTGTCCGACAGCCAGCCGCCCACGGCGCGCAGCACGCCGCCGGGCAGCGAGAAGCAAGCGGCCAGCAGCGCGGCCCAGCGGATGTCCAGGCCGTATTCGCCCACGTAGTACTGCACCATCCACAAGCTCAGCGCCACGTAGCCGCCGAACACGATGCTGTAGTACTGGCAGTACTTGAGCACCTTCGGATCCTTCAGCGCCTTGAGCTGGTCGGTGAACTTGACGTGGCTCGACACGAGGTGCGCGGGATCGCTGGCGCTGAACAGCCAGAACAGGACCACCGTGCCCAGCATCACCGCCGCATACACCTGCGGCACCATCGCCCAGCCGAAGCCCACCACCAGCGCCGGTGCGATGAACTTGTTCACCGCCGCGCCCGAGTTGCCCGCGCCGTAGACGCCCATCGCGAAGCCCTGGCGATTTCTCGGGAACCAGCGCGCCACGTAGGGCGTGCCCACCGAGAACGAGCCGCCCGCAAGACCCACGAACAGGCCGATGACGATGAAGTGCCAGTACTGCGTGGCGTGGCCCATCAGCCAGATGGCGGGCACGGTGCAGGCCATCAGCAGCGTCATCACGATGCGCCCGCCGTAGCGGTCGGTCCAGATGCCCAGCGGCACGCGCACCAGCGAGCCGGTGAGCACCGGCGTGGCGGTGAGCAGGCCGAACTCGGTGGCGCTCAGGTTCAGCGCCTGCCGGATCGGGATGCCGATGACGCCGAACATCATCCACACCATGAAGCACATGGTGAAGGCGAAGGTGCTGACGATCAGGACCGGCAGTGCCTTGCGGCTCAGGGCGGGAGCGGGAATGGAGGCGGGGGCGGGCATAGAGTGCGCGGCGTTTTCGTGCACCCACTGTCGGGCGCCGCGCACCTGCTGAACATCCTTCCCTCAGCCCCGCGGCGCGGGGCAAAGGAACGATGCAGCGGGTTGCCACCATCGTTCTGAAGAACTACCCCCGCCGCAACAGGCACGCGGCTTGCGCAAGATCAAGGCGCTGCGCGGTCGCGTCCAGCTCAGTTATTCACCGAACTTCGTTCCCGCGTCGCGCCGGTGATCAAGCAAACGCCGCGGATCCGGCTCTGCCGGTCCGCTGGTGTTGCCTTGCAGGCCGCGCCGGGCCAGTGGCCCGGCCCTTCGCCAGGCATGAAAGGTCCACTGGACCTTTCATGTCCGGGCTCAACCCCCTGAGGGGCGCGCGAAGCGCGTAGGGGTGGGTCTAGACCACCCCGCGCTCGCTCGCGTAGACAGCCGCTTGGACGCGCGACGTCAGGTCGAGCTTGCGCAGGATGTGCTGCACGTGGATCTTCACCGTGGTCTCGGCAATCGCGAGCGCACGCGCGATCTCCTTGTTGCTGTGCCCGCGGGCGATGAGCCGCACGATGTCGTTCTCGCGCGGCGACAGGCTCGCCAGCGCATCGGCAGGCAGGCAGGCGGGCGGCGCCGTGCCGGGTCCGGTACGCAGCGCGTTCACCAGCTTGCCCGTGAGTTCGGGACTCACCACCGATTCGCTGCGCATGCAGGCCTCGATGGCGCGCAGCAGCGCATCGCCGTCGATGGTCTTGAGCAGGTAGCCCTGGGCACCGGCACGCAGGGCGTCGGCCAGGTCGTTCTCGTCCTCGCTCACGGTGAGCATCATCACGCGCGCCTCGGGCGCGGCCTCACGCAGGCCGGGCAGGGCATCGACGCCGCGAACGCCCGGCAGGTGGTTGTCGAGCAGCACCACGTCGGGCTGCAGCTCGGCGGCGCGGCGTTGCGCTTCGCCGGCGTCGGCCGCCTCGCCGACCACCGCCACGCCGGCATGCTGCGACAGCAGCGCGATCAGCCCGCGGCGGAACAGGGTGTGGTCGTCGACGACAAGCAGGCGGATCGGTGCACTCATGCGTTGGCTTCCTGCATCTCGGGTGAGGCCGTTGCGGCAGTCTCGCGCGGCACCGTGAGCACCACGCGTGTGCCGTGGCCGGGGCGCGAGAACACGTCGGCACGCGCGCCGATGCGCTGCGCACGCTCGCGCATGATGCGCAGGCCGACGTGGTTTTCGCCGGCATCGCGGCGGGCGTCGAAGCCGCAGCCGTCGTCGGCCACCTCGAAGCGCCAGTGCGGGAACGGTTGAACCGTGACCGAGATCTGGGCAGCCTGGGCGTGCTTGCGCACGTTCGACAGCGCTTCCTGCACCACGTGCAGCACCTGGATGCGCACGTCGGCAGGCAGCGCCACGCCATGGCCCTCGACCACGAGCCGGGTGGACAGGCCCGTCTGCTGCTCGAACTTCTGCAGCGTCACGCGCAGCGCCGTCTCGATGTCCTCGGCATCGGCGCGGGTGCGAAAGTGCAGCAGCAGCTCGCGCACGTCGCCATAGCACTCGCGCACGCCAGTGCCGATTTCGTCGATGGCGCGGCGCACGGCACCGAACTGGCCCTTGCCCTCGGCGTCGCGCAGCAGCTCGACCTGGATCTTGAGGAACGCCAGTGATTGAGCGATGGAGTCGTGCAGCTCGCGGGCGATCAGCGCCCGCTCCTCCGACACCGCGGCTTCCTTGTCGGCCGCGGCGGCGCGCAGGCTCTCCATGCCGCCGGCCAGATGGCTCGCCAGCGCCTCGACGAGCGCGCGTTCGTCGCCGCCGCGTTCGGCGTCTTCGCGGTAGAAGAGGTTGATCTCGCCGAGCACGCGCTGGTGCAGCATCACCGGCACCGCCACCAGCAGGGCGAAGCCCGCGGCGTGGCAGCGGGTGGCGGTGCGCGGATCGGCGTGGATGGGAATCATGCGTGCACCCGGCATGTCGGCGGGGCGGCCGCAATGACATCCGCCGCTCGGCAGGCACTGTTCGTCGTCGACCAGCGCGGTCGGCAGGCCGTCTTGAGCGAGCATCAGATAGCGCGCGTTCGATTCGTCCGACCAGCGGATTGCCACCGCGTCGGCCGCAACGACGCGGCGCAGCTTGGCGGCGAATCCTTGCGCCAGTTCGTCCAGCGTCTCGGCGCGGGCCACGAAGGCGCTGATCTCGTAGAGCGCAGCGAGGCGTCCGCGCTCGCGTTCGAGGTGGGCCGTCTTCTCCTCGACCTTGGCTTCGAGATCGCGGTAGACGGTCTGCAGGTGCTCGGCCATGGTGTTGAAGCCGGCCGACAGCTGACCGAACTCGTCGGACGACCGCAGGGCCACGCGCGCCGAAAAATCGCCCGCCCGTACACGCTCGAGCCCCGCGCCGAGCTGGCGCAGCGGCTCCAGCACCATCACATGGACCACATAGAACATCAGCATGGCGGCGCCGATCGCCAGCGCGAGCATGGCGAACTGGAAGCCGCGCAGCACCGCCGTCCAATGCGACAGCCGCTGCTCGATGACCGAGACAAAGCGGTCGATCACGGCGACGAACCCGGCGATCTCGCCGGCGTCGGCTGCTTGCGGGCGCGACAGGCGCTCGCGCAGCGCCAGCCAATGCGCACGCACGGCGTTGAAGTCTTCGCGCGCTTCGTCGTCCCAGGGAATGAAGAGCGGGCGCGACGGGTCGCCCGTGCGCAGGCGTTCGAGCGTCTCGTCCATCGTGCGCACATGCGCCTGCGTGGCTGCGCGGGCTGCCTCGGACGGCGCCGCGGCCACATCGAGCGCGAGGCGGTAGCTCATCATGCGCATGCGCCCGGCCTCGTTGACCGCGGCCGCGCCGCCTTCGAGCTGCCACGTGACCCACAACGTGAGCGCGATGGAAGCGAGCGCGGTGAGCAGAAGCGCGAGGCCGGTGAGGGCGAGCTTGAACGCAAGACTCGGGCGTGACCGCATCGCTGTACTCCGGGTAAGTTGCCGCTGGACGAAGGAAGTTTCGTCGAGCGCGTCGGCCCACCCTATCAAGCCAGACTCGCGAGCAGCAAGGATTGCAAGGTGTAGCGCGAGGGTCCGTCGGCCGAGGCCGCTTGCGCCGCACCGAGATCGAGCACCACGTCGGCCCGCGCTACGGCTTGTGCCGCGCTTTCGCTGCCGGGTGCTGCGAGGGTTGCGGGGGCGCCGTTCGCTTCGCTCGCCGCAGGCCAGGCGGCGGGCGGAGCCACGACGCACAGCTCGAAACTGACGAGAGCGGCGGCATGCAGCAATGCGCCGACCGCGGACGCGTCGGCCCGGGGATGCACGATGCAGGCGCGCGTTCTCGCCAACGGCTTGCCGCTGCGCTGCTCGATCGCCATCAGCACGGCCAGCGCGCGGATCGGATGCTGCGGCGCCGTCAGGCCGTCATAGATCGGCACGCCGGCCTCACGGCGCAGGCGCTCGACCAGGGCGTCGTCGAGACCTTCGCAGTCCACCGCGTCGTAGAGCCGGCCGAGCAGCACGACGGTATCGCCGATGCCCACGCCTTCGGACGGAATGCACGTGACCTGCGCACCCAGCCGCGTCGCGGCGCGGCGGAAGGCGGCCAGGCCCGATTCATCGGCCGGCGTGCCGAGCACCGCCAGGTTCTTGCCGCGCAGCGGCTGGTTGGCAACGCCGCACTGCTCGGCCCGCTCGAGCGCGTGTGCGCCGGCGAGAAGCGCGAGCACGTCCTGCTTCGAGAGGATGTCGAAGCGCGCGGGGTTGCGGTGGTGCAGGCGTGGCGACATGGCGGTGAGGCCGCGAAGCGTAGCGGCGGTGCCGCGGGCCGGTTTGATCCGCATCAAGCGAGGCCGCACGCCGGTCGCACGGCTACCTCGAGATACCGGCGCCATACCGGCACGTTACGCACCGTTTACAAGCCGCGACCGAACGTGGCCGGCGGTTGGCCGGGCGTTGCCCTCGCATTCCTAAGCTTCCCGACATCGAACAACAGGAGTGCAGCACATGAGCCCCCGCAATCACGACGACTCGCAGCAGGCCGCCCGACGCATTGGCCAGCAACTCGAACTGCTGCAGGACAACGTGGCGATCCAGCGCCGCGTGGTGCGCGCCGGCGACGTGATCTACCAGGCGGGCCAGCGCTTCGACTGCCTGTACGTGCTGAACTCGGGCTTCTTCAAGATCGTCAACCTCGCCTCCGACGGGCGCGAGCAGGTGGTCGGCCTGCACTACCGCGGCGACTGGCTGGGCCTGGACGGCATCGCCGACGGCCACTACGGCTGCGACGCGGTGGCGATGGACACGGGGGAGGTGTGGGCCATCCGCTACGAGGCATTGCTGCGCGCCAGCCTCGCGCGTCCGGCGCTGCTGACGATGCTGCACGAGGCCATGAGCCGCGAGATCGGCCGCGACCGCGACTCGATGCTGTCGCTGTGCACCTTGCCGGCCGATGCGCGGGTGGCGGACTTCCTGCGCAACTTCGCCGACGCGATGGCGCAGCGCGGCATGCGCACCGACCAGATCACGCTGCGCATGACGCGCGCCGAGATCGGCAACTACCTCGGCATGACGCTGGAAACGGTGAGCCGCGCGCTGTCGCGCCTGGCCAAGGGCGATGTGATCCGCTTCAACGAGCGCGGCCGCCGCGACATTCAGATTCCGCAGGTCGAGGCGCTCAGCGCCTTCATCCAGCGCAGCATGGCGCCTGCGGCCGCGGCGGCGATTCACTGAGCCGCAGGCAGCACCTTCACGATCGCTCGCGCCAGTTCTTCGCGGCTGAAGGGCTTGTGCAGCAGTTCCCACGGCGGCGGCGTTTCGAGCACGCCGCTGGAAAAGCCCGACATCAGGAGCACGGGCAGGCCGGGCCGGCGCCGCACCGCCTCGCGCGCCAGATCGGTGCCGCGCATGCCGGCGCCGAGCGCGATGTCGGTGAGCAGCAGGCCCAGCGGCTCGTTGTCCGCGAGCACGGGCAGGGCCTGCTCGCCGTTCAGGGCGGCGATCACCTCGCAGCCGAAGCCGGCCAGGAATGTCGCGACGACGCTGCGCACTTCGGGCTCGTCTTCGACCATCAGCACGCGCAAGCCCGCCGGCAGCGTCATGTCGGCCGGCCCGACGGCGTCGGTCGGCACGGCGGCGCGCGGCGGGCGCGGCAGATACAGCGACACCGTGGTGCCGGCGCCGAGCACGCTGTGCAGCGTGGCGCCGCCGTGCGACTGCTTGGCGAAGCCGTACACCGTGGACAGGCCGAGCCCCGTGCCGCGGCCGGCATCCTTGGTGGTGAAGAAGGGCTCGAAGGCGCGCTCGCGCGTGTCCTCGTTCATGCCGGTACCGGTGTCCGAGATGGAAATCACCACGTAGGCCTCGTCACCCGCCGCGAGTTCGCCGGCCAAGTCGGCCGGCACGCTGGCGCAGGGCCGGCAGCGGAAGGTGAGCGTGCCGCCCTCGGGCATGGCGTCGCGCGCGTTGATCGCGATGTTGAGCACGGCCGATTCGAGTTGGCCGGCGTCGGCCAGGCAGGGCGGGCAGTCGGGCGGCGCATCGACCTCGATGCGGATGCGCTGGTCGAGCGTGCGGCGCAGCATGTCGGCCAGCGACACCAGCATGGCGCTCACGTCGATGCGGCTGGGTTTCAGCACCTGCCGGCGCGAGAACGCGAGCAGCTTGCCGGTGAGTTCGGCTGCGCGGCGCGTGGCGCGGGAGGCCGCGGCCACCATCTGCCGCGCGAACGCATCGTCGGCCAGCGCCGGCAGATCGTCGAGGATCTGCAGGTTGCCCGAGATGACGGTGAGCAGGTTGTTGAAGTCATGCGCAATGCCGCCCGTCAACTGACCCACGCTCTCCAGCCGCTGCGCGTGGTTGAGCTGCTCCTCGGTCTGCGTGCGCTGCAGGCTGGTGGCGAGCAGGCTGGCCATGGCTTCCATGAAGCGCATCTCGTCTTCGCCGAAGCGCTTGGGCAGGCGCGAGCGCACGGTGAAGGCGCCGATGCTGCTGCCGCGATCCGACAGCGGCACCGCCAGCCCGCTGCGCAGACCGGCGGCGATGTACGCGGGCGGCACGCTGAAGCGCTGCTCGCTCGCGTAGTCGTCCACCGCCAGCGGGCGGCCCTGGGCGAGGATGAAGCCGGCGGGCGTATCGGGCCGGTTGGGCATGCGCTGCCCCACGGCCTCGCTTTCGAGCAGGCCCGCGCCGCTGACGACGCGAAACTCGCGCCCGCCGGGTTCCAGCAGATAGACCACGCACATCTCCACCTGCAGTGCCTCGGCCGCGAGCACGGGCACCTCTTCGAGCAGTTGCTGCGGATCGCGCGTGTCCACCGCCAGCCGGCCGAGCCGGGCGACGTATTCGCTGTAGCGCGCGCGCTGCAGCGCCTGGCGCACGCGCGGGTAAGCGCCGATGTCGCGGATGGCGGCCACCACGTACGGCAGGCCGTGCTCCTGCAGTGGGCTGAGCGCGATCTCGACCATCACCGTGCTGCCGTCGCGCCGCTTGGCGACGAGATCCATCTGCGTGCCCATCGGCCGCGGATGCGGATTCAGCCCGTACGCATGGCGGTAGGCGGCATGCCGCGGGCGGATGTCGTCTGGCACCAGGTCATCGACCGGCATGCCCACCAGCTCGGCGGCGTCATAGCCGAGCACCGCGCCGGCGGCCGGATTGGCCAGAACGATGATGCCGCCGCCGTCGACCAGCAGCAACGCGTCGGGGTAGGCAGCGAAGAGCGATCGAAAGACGGTGCGGTCGTCGAAATCGGGCAGGGCGGGAGCGGACATGGTGCGACGCCTCTCGCGCGCTCAGCCGGCGTCGACCGCGGGCACGAACAGATAGCCCGCGCCGCGCACCGACTTGATGATCTGCGGGTCTTCCGGGTCGGCCTCGATCTTCTTGCGCAGCCGCCCCACCTGCACGTCGATCGTGCGGTCGAACGGGCCGGCCTCGCGCCCGCGCGTGCTGGCGAGCAGCTGGTCGCGCGAGAGCACGCGCCCGGGGTTCTTGGCGAAGGCCCACAGCAGGTCGAATTCGCCGGTGGTGAGCGCCACTTCACGGCCTTGGGCGTCGAGCAGGCGGCGCGCGGCGGTGTCCAGCGACCAGTCGGCGAAGCGCAGCGTGTCGCGGCGTGCGGGCGCCGGCGCTGTGGGCCCGGCGGGCACGCTGCGGCGCAACACGGCCTTGATGCGCGCCAGCAGTTCGCGCAGGTCGAAGGGCTTGGTGACGTAGTCGTCGGCGCCGACCTCCAGCCCCACCACCTTGTCGATCGACTCGCCGCGGCCGCTCACGATGACGAGACCGCAGCGGTGGTGCTCGCGCAACTGGCGCGCGATGGCGAACCCGTCTTCGCCGGGCAGGCCCAGGTCGAGCAGCACGAGTGCCGGCGGGTCGCTGGCCATCAGCGCCATGAGCGCGGCGCCCGAGTGCAGTTGCGTGGCGCGAAAGCCCTGGCTGGTCAGGTAGCCAGCCAGGAGTTGCGTGATGTCGACTTCGTCGTCAAGAACGGCAATGTGGGCGGGGGCGGTCACGCCGCGATGTTAGCGACGGGGTGCCGCGAACTCCCCGCGTGGGGCTACACCAGTTCCTCGATGGTGAAGCGGGTGAATTTCTGCGCGAGACGTGCGCCGAAGCGCCGCGCGATATCGGTCACCTGCGCCGTCTGCTCGTCGTCCGGTGCATGCACCACAAGCCAGCCGTGGCCGTCGGCGGCCAGCTTGCGGCGGAATTCGGCCAGGTTGGTGTCCTGCCCCAGCGACGCGAGCGGACCGGCGGCTTCGAGTTCGGCGTTCAGCGCGGTGTGCATCTCGACTGCGGTGTACTCATGCACAGCGGGACCTTCGAAGCCGGCCTGCGCGAGCGCTGCGGTCGCGTCCCGCAGCGCGGCTTCTTCGGCGAAGCCAAGAACGATGTGATCGACTGGCTTGAGCAGCTTGACTGATTCGGGCGGGATCTTGGTCATGCAGCGGGTTCCGGGACATCGGTTCGGCGACGCATCAGGCCACGGCGGCCACGGTGGCCGGGCGGCGTGCGGGAATCGCCACCGGCGCCTCATGCGCGATGCGAGCGCGCCGCGCGGCCGCCACGGCACGCGGGCTCAGGGCCAGCCGCGTGACGGCGTAGATCGGGTCGGCATCTTCGGGGCACAGCGTGACGCCTTCGCCGTCGATGGAACTGTGGCCGTCGGCGCGCACGCAGGTGGCGTGGCGCGGCGAGTTGCACGTGAGTTCGACGAAGAGCAGGCGGCGCCCCTGTGGCTCGCCCACCGACATCACCTCCAGCGAGACGCTGCTCCAGTCGGGCTCGCCGACGATGCGAGGTGCGGCGTGGCTGTCGCCGAAGAAGCAGCGCACGAGGCTTTGCACGGCGTGCACGACGGGATCGGCTTCGCTGGCTGCGCCGGGCGGCAGGCGGATCGGCGTTTCGTCGGCGAAGGGGCGGCGCAGCAGCACGCAGGTTTCACCGAGAGGCGTGATGGAAAGGTGCGCTTCGTAGCGCTCGGGTGCGTCACGCCCGTACTGAACGACGATTCCTGCCATGAATGACTCTCGGTGGGCGTGTTTCATTTGGTTGAAATCCCTACTGAATGAATTACTGGCGCCGGAACGTTCTCCCGCGCCGATAGGCCCCCTCGCATTCGGTACTGCGACGCCCGGCACAACGAAGCGCCGCGCGACACCGCCCACGGCAGGGCTGCCGGGCGCAGGACCCTGTGCAATTGGCGTGCCCCTGCGGGTTTTCGCGCACGCAAACGGCGGGGAAACCCCCTTCGGACGCGGCGAGAGCCACTCCTAGAATCTTTTTGTGCACTCGCACATACGGCTTACAGAGGAGCAGCCACATGGCCCAGACACGCCGCGGCGCCACGAGCGACGCGGGTGCGAATTCCGCCGGCGCTGCCGGTCAGCGCATCCTCAAGAAGTACCCGAATCGCCGCCTCTACGACACGCAGACCAGCAGCTACATCACGCTGGCCGACGTGAAGGCGATGGTGCTGAACGGGCAGGACTTCGTGGTGAGAGACGCCAAGACCAGCGAGGACCTCACGCGCAGCATCCTGCTGCAGATCATTCTTGAAGAAGAGACCGGCGGCGTGCCGATGTTCTCGAGCCAGATGCTGTCTCAGATCATCCGTTTCTACGGCCACGCGATGCAGGGCCTGATGGGCTCCTACCTCGAGAAGAATCTGCAGACCTTCACCGACATCCAGGGCCGCCTGGCCGATCAGTCCAAGGGGCTGTACGACCCGACGGTGATGTCGCCCGAACTCTGGGCGCAGTTCCTCAACGGCCAGGCACCCGCGGTGCAGGGGCTGATGGGCAACTACCTGGAGCAGTCGAAGGCCATGTTCGTGCAGATGCAGGAGCAGATGGCCAAGCAGGCCGAGACGCTGTTCCCCGGCATGCCGGGGTTCGGGCCGCCCAAACGTTAGCCGGTGGCCGAACGCGGGGCTATTGCCCGATCGGCGAAAATCCGTCGATGACGCAAGACCTTGCCGCCGCTCCCCTCGAAACCACCGCTGCCAATCCGAAGATCGGGTTCGTGTCGCTCGGCTGTCCGAAGGCGTTAACGGACTCCGAACTGATCCTCACGCAGCTGCGCGCCGAGGGCTACGACACCTCCAAGACCTTCGACGGCGCCGATCTGGTGATCGTCAACACCTGCGGCTTCATCGACGACGCGGTGAAGGAGAGCCTGGACACCATCGGCGAGGCGTTGGCCGAGAACGGCAAGGTGATCGTCACCGGCTGCCTGGGCGCCAAGACCGATGCGGCGGGCGGCAACATGGTGGCCGGCATCCACCCGAGCGTGCTCGCCGTGACCGGCCCGCACGCCACGCACGAGGTGATGGACGCGGTCCACAAGCATGTGCCCCGGCCTCACGATCCGTTCACCGATCTCGTCCCGCCGCAGGGCATCAAGCTCACGCCGCGGCACTACGCCTATTTGAAAATCAGCGAGGGCTGCAACCACCGCTGCTCGTTCTGCATCATCCCGAGCATGCGCGGCGACCTCGACTCGCGCCCCATCGGCGAGGTGCTGGGCGAAGCCAAGCGCCTGTTCGAATCGGGCGTGAAGGAGCTGCTCGTCATCAGCCAGGACACCAGCGCCTACGGTGTGGACCTGAAGTACCGCACCGGCTTCTTCGACGGCAAGCCGGTGAAGACGCGCATGCTCGATCTGTGCGTGCAACTCGGCGAACTGGCCGCGCCGTACGGGGCCTGGGTGCGGCTGCACTACGTCTACCCGTATCCGCATGTCGACGAGATCCTGCCGCTGATGGCGCAGGGTCTGGTGCTGCCGTATCTGGACGTGCCGTTCCAGCATTCGCACCCGGATGTGCTCAAGCGCATGAAGCGGCCCGCCAGTGGCGAGCGCAATCTGGAGCGTTTGCAGCGCTGGCGCGAGATGTGCCCGGAGATCGTCGTGCGCAGCACCTTCATTGCCGGCTTCCCCGGCGAGACCGAAGCCGAGTTCGAGCACCTGCTCGACTTCATGCGCGAGGCGCGCATCGACCGTGCGGGCTGCTTTGCCTATTCGCCGGTTGAAGGCGCGACGGCGAACGCCTTGCCCGACGCACTGCCCGCCGAAGTGCGCGAAGAGCGGCGCGCGCGCTTCATGGCCGTGGCCGAGCAGGTGTCGGCCGACAAGCTGCGCGAGCGCGTGGGCGACACGATGCAGGTGCTGATCGATTCGGCGCCGGCGCTCGGCCGGCGCGGCGGGGTGGGGCGCTCGTATGCCGACGCGCCCGAGATCGACGGCGTGGTGAAGCTGCTGCCGCCGGAGAAGGCATCGAAGACGCTGAAGGTGGGCGAGTTCACGCGGGCGCGCATCGTCGGCACGCAGGGACACGACCTCGTGGCGCAGCCGATCTGAGGCGGCCATGAGCGGCGAACGCAGCAAGACCACGGCGCTGATCCATCACCCCTATGTGGCGCCAGCCGGTTTCGGCGCCGTGCCGCTGGGCGTGCACAAGGCGTCCACCGTCATCTTCCCGAACACCGCCGCCATGCGCGCGCGCGACTGGAAGCACAAGACTGGCTACACCTACGGCCTGCACGGCACGCCCACCACCTTCACGCTGGAAGAGCGCATCGCCACGCTGGAAGGCGGCCTGCAGTGCGTGCTGGCGCCCAGCGGCCTCGCCGCCATCGCGCTGGTCGACATGGCGCTGCTGAAGGCGGGCGACGAGGTGCTGATCCCCGACAACGCCTACGGCCCGGGCAAGGAACTGGCGCGCAATGAGTTGGCTGGCTGGGGCATCACCCATCGCTTCCACGACGCGATGGATGCGCAGTCGCTGGCCGACGCGATCGGTGCCAAGACCAAGCTCGTGTGGATCGAAGCCGCGGGCTCGGTGACGATGGAGTTTCCGGACGTGATCGCGCTCGTGCGCATCGCCCGCTCGCGCGGCGTGCTCACGGCGCTGGACAACACCTGGGGCGCCGGTATCGCCTTCGATCCCTTTGCGCTGGGCGAGGCGCGCGAGGCCGTCGACATCTCGGTGCAGGCGCTGACCAAGTACCCCTCGGGGGGCGCCGATGTGCTCATGGGCTCGGTGACGACGCGCGACGAGGCGCTGCACCTGAAGCTCAAGCTCGCGCACATGCGGCTCGGCGTGGGGATCGGCGCGAACGACGCGGAACTGCTGCTGCGCTCGCTGCCCACGCTCGGGTTGCGCTACGCGGCGCAGGATGCTGCGGCGCGCGAACTCGCGCAGTGGTGGTCTGCGCGCCCGGAGGTCGTGCAGGTGCTGCATCCCGCATTGCCTTCGGCACCCGGACACACGCACTGGAAGCAGCTGTGCACGCAGGCGGCCGGCCTGTTCTCCGTGGTGTTCGACGAGCGTTTCAGCGTCGCTCAGGTCGATGCCTTCGTCGACGCACTGCGGCTGTTCAAGATCGGCTACTCGTGGGCTGGGCCGGTGAGTCTGGTCGTGCCCTATGACGTGTCGACGATGCGCAGTAAGACGGCCATCAAGGGAACGCTGGTGCGCTTTTCGATCGGCTTCGAGGCGGTGGCGGATCTGGTAGCCGACGCAGAGCAGGCGCTCGCGGCACTGCAGCGCTGACCGCTTACTCCTTGCCGCCCGATGAGACCTTGTGTCTCATCAGCCGACCTTTCTCGCGATCCCAGTCCCTCTGCTTCTCGGTATTGCGCTTGTCGTGCTGCGCCTTGCCCTTGGCCAGCGCAATCTCGGCCTTCACGTAGCCGCCCTTGTAGTGCAGGTCGAGCGGCACGAGCGTGAAACCCTTCTGCTCGACCTTGCCGATGAGGCGCCGGATTTCCTCGCGGTGCATCAGCAGCTTCTTCGTGCGGTCGGCTTCCGGGTGCACGTGGGTGGAGGCGCTGTTGAGCGCGTTGATGCGGCAGCCGATCAGGTACAGGTCGCCATCGCGAATGACGACGTAGCCGTCGGTCAACTGCACCTGGCCGGCGCGGATGGCCTTGATCTCCCACCCCTCGAGCACCATGCCGGCCTCGAAGCGTTCCTCGATGTGGTAGTCGAAGCGGGCGCGGCGGTTCTCTGCGATGGACATGGTGTGGGCAAAAAGGGCGCAGAAAGTGCGCTCAATACAATCGGCCATTGTATGAAGCACGTGAAGAAGTCCGTTCTGCTGTGGTACTCGCCCAAAGAGATGTACGAGCTGGTGACGGCCGTCGAGCGCTACCCCGAATTCCTGCCCTGGTGCGCGCGCGCCGAGGTGCTGGCGCACGACGACACCAGCATGACGGCGCGGTTGCATCTGTCGTATGCCGGCGTGCGCCATGCCTTCACCACACGCAACGTGCATCAGATGAATCGCAGCGTCGAGATGTCGCTGGTGGACGGGCCGTTCTCCCTGCTTGACGGCGTATGGAAGTTCATTCCCGTCGGCGCCGACGCGACCGCCTGCAAGGTCGAATTCGAGATGCGCTACGCCTTCTCGAACCGCGCGCTCGAGATGGTGGTGAGCCCGGTGTTCGACCGCATTGCCAACACCTTCGTCGACTCCTTCGTCAAGCGTGCCCAACAGGTTCATGGCCCCCGCTAGCGGGACGATCAGCGTGGTGGTGGCGCACAGCCCCAGTACCGGGCGGGTCGAGTGGTCAACTGTCGAACTGCCCGTCGGCTCGACGATTCAGGATGCCTTGCGCCAGGCGAGCTTGACTGAGCAGCCCATTGCCGTGAACGGCGACGATGCGGGTGCTCTGTCGGTCGGGATCTGGGGCCGCATCAGCACACTCGACGCGCGACTGCGCGACGGTGATCGTGTGGAGTTGTACCGTGCACTCACGGTCGATCCGAAGGAAGCCAGGCGCCTGCGCTACAAGCGTCACCGCGAGAAGACCACGGCGCGCTGAGGCCCCGCGCCGCCGCTACTTGCAGTTGCTGGCGACGATATCGCGAGCGCGCTTGGTTTCGGCGGCGCGTTGCGCGTCGTCGAGGATCTCGCGCTCGCCGTTGGTGTTGACGCGCGCCATGCGCATGCCGCTGTCGAGCGCACGCAATTGCGTCTGCGCGCGTGCGCAGTTGTCGGCACGCGCCGCGGCCAGCTTGTCGTCCTCCGCCTTCTTCTTCGCGGCTTCTTCCTGCTCGGCCTTCTTGCGACGGGCTTCGAGTTCAGGATCCACGGTCGGCTTCACAGCCACAGGCGCCGCAGCGGATGCCGCAGCCGCAGGCGCCGGTGCGCGTGGCGCCGGAAGATTGGGGCGCTGCAGGATGTCCTTGTCGGCAACGCCGGACGGCGGCGGCAGATCGCTGTACTGCACCTGGCCCTTCTGATCGCGCCATTTCCATTGAGCCGCTGCGGGCATCGACAGCGAGGCGCCGAGCAGAAGAGACAGCGCGACAAGGCTGAGACGGGGCATGGGCGTGAGGGCGTATCGGGGAGGCGGCCAGTTTAGCGGCGGCCCTCGGCGCGGCCGGGACGCGAGACGGCAGAGTGTGCAGTTGTTCCGCCATCGCCGTCCGTATAATCGCGCTTTGCGTCTGGAGCCAATCCATCATGCGCCTTCTCGGCAAAGCGCTCACCTTCGACGACGTGTTGTTGGTGCCCGCCTTCTCGCAAGTGTTGCCCCGCGACACCTCTCTTGCGACCTCTCTCTCCCGAAACATCCGCCTGAACATTCCGCTCGTGTCCGCCGCCATGGACACGGTGACGGAAGCGCGCCTCGCGATCACCATCGCGCAGGAAGGCGGCATGGGCATCGTGCACAAGAACCTCACGCCGAAGCAGCAGGCGGCGGAGGTCGCGCGCGTCAAGCGTTATGAATCGGGCCTGCTGCGCGACCCGATCACCGTCACGCCCGACACGCCGGTGCGCGAGGTGCGAGCCTTGTCGGATCAGCACGGTTTCTCGGGCTTCCCGGTGCTCGAAGGCAAGACGGTCGTGGGCATCGTCACCAACCGCGACATCCGCTTCGAGACGCGCCTGGACCTGCCGGTGCGCGAGGTAATGACGCCGCGCGAGCGCCTCGTCACGGTGCGCGAAGGCGCCACGATCGACGAAGGCAAGGCGCTGATGCATCGCCACCGCCTTGAGCGCGTGCTGGTGGTCAACAAGGACTTCGAGCTGCGCGGGCTGATGACCGTGAAGGACATCAACAAGCAGACAAACTTCCCCAACGCCGCGCGCGATTCGCACGGCAAGCTGCGCGTCGGCGCGGCGGTGGGCGTGGGCGAGGGCACCGAGGAGCGCGTGGAGGCGCTGGTGCGTGCCGGCGTCGACGCGCTGGTGGTCGACACGGCGCACGGCCACAGCGCAGGCGTGATCGAGCGCGTGCGCTGGGTCAAGCAAAACTTCCCTGACGTGGACGTGATCGGCGGCAACATCGCGACAGGCGCCGCGGCGCGTGCGCTGGTCGAGGCCGGCGCCGATGGCGTGAAGGTCGGCATCGGCCCCGGCTCCATCTGCACCACCCGCATCGTGGCCGGTGTGGGCGTGCCGCAGATCATGGCCATCGACAATGTGTCGACCGCACTCGCGGGCACCGGCGTGCCGATGATTGCCGATGGCGGCATCCGCTACTCCGGCGATATCGCCAAGGCCATCGCGGCGGGCGCCAACACCGTGATGATGGGCGGCATGTTCGCCGGCACCGAAGAGGCGCCGGGCGAGATCGTGCTGTTCCAGGGCCGCAGCTACAAGAGCTACCGCGGCATGGGGTCGCTGGGCGCCATGCAGCAGGGCAGCGCCGACCGCTACTTCCAGGACACCTCCGACGGCAACCCGAACGCCGACAAGCTGGTGCCCGAGGGCATCGAGGGCCGCGTGCCCTACAAGGGCTCGATGGTCAGCATCGTCTTCCAGATGGCCGGCGGCTTGCGCGCCTCGATGGGCTACTGCGGCTGCGCTTCCATCGACGAGATGCGCACGAAGGCCGAGTTCGTGGAAATCACTGCGGCCGGCATTCGCGAGAGCCACGTGCACGACGTGCAGATCACCAAGGAAGCGCCGAACTATCGGATGGAGTAGCGGTGGCTTCAGCGCATGAGCAAACAAGCAAGACAACGAGCGACGACAGCAGCGGTTCAAGCCTGAACAGCGGCGCGCCGCGTGCGGCAGCCATGCCGTTCATCATGTTGACGGTGCTGATCGACATGGTGGCGATCGGCCTGATCATCCCGGTGCTCGCGCCGCTGGTCGGCACCTTCACGCAATCGCAAGCGGACCAGGCGCTGTGGTTCGGCGCCGTGTCCTTCGCCTTCGGCATCGCGAGTTTCTTCGGCTCGCCGGTGATCGGAGCCCTGTCCGATCGCTTTGGCCGCCGTCCGGTGCTGCTGGTCGGCTTCTGCGGCCTGGCGCTCAGCTTCTTCGTCACCGCCATGGCGACGGCGCTGTGGATGCTGATCACGGTGCGGCTGTTCAGCGGCGCGATGCAGTCGAACATCGCAGTCGCCAACGCCTACGTGGCCGACATCACGCCGCCCGAGCAGCGCGCGCGGCGCTTCGGTCTGCTCGGTGCGATGTTCGGGCTCGGGTTCATCCTCGGCCCGGTGCTGGGTGGCCTGCTCGGCGCCATTGACCTGCGGCTGCCGTTCTTCGTGGCCGGCGGTCTGGCGATCGTCAACCTGCTCTACGGCTTCTTCGTGCTGCCCGAATCGCTTCCCGTCGAGCGCCGCCGCCCGTTCCGCTGGCGCGCGGCCAACCCGGTCGCATCGCTGAAGACGCTCACCGAACTGAAGGGCGTGGGGCGACTGGTCGTCGTGATCGGCTGCGCCGGGCTCGCGCAGTTCGTGCTGCACACGAGCTGGGTGCTCTACACCGACTTCAAGTTCGGCTGGGGGCCGCTGCAGAACGGCTGGTCGCTGTTCGCGGTGGGCATCGTCTCGGCGCTGTCGCAGGGCTTTCTGCTGGGGCGGCTGCTCAAGCGCTTCACGCCGCAGCGGCTGGCGATCGTCGGTCTCGTGGCTTCCACGCTCTCGTACTTCCTGTTCGGCGCGGTCACGCAGGGCTGGATGATGTACATCGTGATCCTGCTCGGCCTGCTGGGTGCCACCGTGACGGCATCGCTGCAAAGTGTCGTCTCATCGGCTGCCGACGCCGGCGCGCAGGGCCGCACCATGGGCTCGGTGAGCGCGCTCAACAGCGCGATGGCTGTGCTCGCGCCGCTGATTGCCACGCCGCTGCTCGGACTCGTGTCGCACCTGCCCAAGGGCGACTGGCGCATCGGCGCGCCGTTCTTCTTCTGCGCGGCGCTGCAGGGCACGGCCCTCGTGCTCGCGTGGCTGCATTTCCGTCGCGAACGCCGCGTGCCGCTGGCCGCCGCCGCTTGAAGCTCCATCGATTGTTTGACGCTCACACCATGCACGACAAGATCCTCATCCTCGATTTCGGCTCGCAGGTCACCCAGCTCATCGCGCGCCGCGTGCGCGAGGCGCATGTGTATTGCGAGATTCACCCCAACGACGTGAGCGACGCCTTCATTCGCGAGTTCGCGCCCAAGGGCGTGATTCTTTCGGGCAGCCACGCCAGCACCTACGAAGAGCAGGACTTGCGCGCGCCGCAGGCGGTGTGGGACCTCGGCGTGCCGGTGCTCGGCATCTGCTACGGCATGTTCACGATGACGGTGCAGCAGGGCGGCCAGGTCGAGGCGAGCAGTCACCGCGAGTTCGGCTACGCCGAGGTGCGTGCCCACGGCCACACCAAGCTGTTGCAAGGCATCGAGGATTTCAGCACCACCGAAGGCCACGGCATGCTGAAGGTGTGGATGAGTCACGGCGACAAGGTCACCGCGCTGCCGCCCGGCTTCAAGCTGATGGCCTCCACGCCCAGCTGCCCCATTGCCGGCATCGCCGATGAATCGCGCGGCTACTACGGCGTGCAGTTCCACCCCGAAGTCACGCACACCGTGCAGGGCCGCGCGCTGCTCAACCGTTTCGTGCTCGACATCGCCAAGGCCAAGCCCGACTGGGTAATGGGCAACTACATCGATGAGGCCGTGGCGCGCATCCGCGAGCAGGTGGGTGACGAGGAGGTGATCCTCGGCCTCTCGGGCGGTGTCGATTCCAGCGTGGCCGCGGCGCTCATCCATCGCGCCATCGGTGATCAGCTCACCTGCGTGTTCGTCGACCACGGCTTGCTGCGGCTCGACGAAGGCCGCATGGTGATGGACATGTTCTCCGGGCAACTGCATGCCAAGGTGATCCACGTCGATGCGAGCGCGCAGTTCCTCGGCCACCTCGCCGGCGTGGCCGACCCCGAAGCCAAGCGCAAGATCATCGGCCGCGAGTTCGTCGAGGTCTTCCAGGCCGAGGCGAAGAAGCTCGCGCAGGCGAAATGGCTGGCGCAGGGAACCATCTACCCGGACGTGATCGAGTCGGGCGGCGCCAAGAGCAAGAAGGCGACGACGATCAAGAGCCACCACAACGTCGGCGGCCTGCCCGAAACGCTGGGGCTGAAGCTGCTGGAGCCGCTGCGCGAGCTGTTCAAGGACGAGGTGCGCGAACTGGGCGTCGCGCTCGGCCTGCCGCCGGCGATGGTCTACCGCCATCCGTTCCCCGGCCCGGGTCTCGGCGTGCGCATCCTCGGCGAGGTGAAGAAGGAATACGCCGACCTGCTGCGCCGTGCCGACGCCATCTTCATCGAGGAACTGCGCAACACCATCGACATGGCCACCGGCAAGAGCTGGTACGACTTGACGAGCCAGGCCTTTGTCGTGTTCCTGCCGGTCAAGAGCGTGGGCGTGATGGGCGACGGCCGCACCTACGACTACGTGGTCGCGCTGCGCGCCGTGCAGACCAGCGACTTCATGACAGCCGATTGGGCGGAACTGCCGTATGCGCTGCTCAAGAAGGTGTCGAGCCGCATCATCAACGAGGTGCGCGGCATCAATCGCGTGGCCTACGACGTGTCAAGCAAGCCGCCGGCGACGATCGAGTGGGAATGAGTCACCATCGTTCCACGGTGTTCCCGAGCATCCCAGGACAACCCGATTTCTCTGTAGGGACAAGGACTTAGCGTCCCACGATGTTCCGCTGAGCCTCAAGACGCCTCATGCGTCCTGACGGTTGACCTGACGGTATCCGGGCACCTAGGCTGGCAGGCCTGCGGCGATACCGTCAGACCCTATGACGGTATCCGGTCCTGCGTTCAGGGACGGATCGGAGACTTCATGGACACCTCGGTGGATCGGGCCCGCGTTGGCGTGGCAGGCGCGAAGACGCGTCACGGATTGACCGAAGCCAAGCTGCGAGAACTGCCGCCTGGCGAGCGGGCGTACAAGGTCAGCGACGGTGGCAACGGTCTCTACGTCGTCGTCTCGCCCAGCGGCAGCAAGTCCTTCCGCTACGACTACCGGCTGAGCGGCCGACGCGAGACGCTGACCATCGGACGCCATGAGCCGATTGCCCGCCATGCCCAGCGCTTTCACCTGGCCTACGGCATGGATGTGACGCTGGAGGAGGCGCGCCTGCTGCTGGCTCGGGCACGTGTCGATGTCAGTTCTGGGCGGTCGCCGGCCCGGGCGAAGGTGGAGCAGCGCAGCGAGGTCGCCGACGCCATGAGCTTCGGGCGGTGGGCGACGCGGTACTTCGAGTTCAAGTCCGACGCCAAGAGCGGCGCCGAGCGGCTGGCCGACAGCACGCTGTCATTGCGGCGTTCGATCTACGACCGCATCCTGGTCGGCCCGTTCGGGAAGCTGAACCTCGATGAAATCAAGCCGGTCGCGCTGGGTGAGTTGCTCGACCGGGTCAAGACTGATCGTGGGCCTGGTCCGGCTGTCCACGCCAGGGAACTGGTGTTGCAGGTCTACCGGTTCGCCGCTGGCAAGGGCGTCGATGTCGCCAATCCGGCTGAAGCGCTCGCGCGGAAGGCCTATGCCACGTTTATCCCGCGTGAGCGCAACCTGAGCCGCCATGAAATCAAGGCGTTGCTCGACGGACTGGAGAAGACTGGGACCGCACCGACACTGCGGCTGGCTGTCCGGTTCTTGCTACTAACGGGTGTTCGCAAGGGCGAGTTCATCGGGGCCACTTGGTCGGAGGTGGACTGGGATAGGGCGCAGTGGCTGATCCCTGCTGAGCGAATGAAGGCAGGCAAGCCGCACACGGTGTACCTGGCCGAGCAGGCGCTGGACATCCTGATAACGCTCCGAACCTGCTTTCCTTCGAGCAGCTTCGTCCACCCCAGCCGTTACGACTCCTCGGAGCCAATCAGTCAAGCCACGCTTAACCGGACGATCGCCGCGACGGTGGACCGGATCAACCAAGGTCGAACACAGGATCAGGAGCCGTTTCTGCCGGTTTCGGTCCACGACCTGCGCCGAACGTTCTCGTCACGGCTCAACGACGCCCTCTTTCCGGAGACCTTGATAGAAGCCTGCCTGGCCCACCGGAAGAAGGACCAAGTCGCCGCAGCCTATAACCATGCGCGCTTGTCCGGGCCGAGGCGGGTGCTTATGCAAGTGTGGGCGGACATGCTGGACTGCTGGATGCGTGGCGAAAGCGCCAGGGACGCCATCGTCTTCGGCAAGGCGAAGATTGATGCGGCGGCGCACGACGCAGAAAGCATGAACTTGTAGGGCGACCGGCCCAGTGTCGGTTCGCGCTGCTGGCAGTCCGACGTAGACAGTCCGTCCACGGCGTCCGAATTGGTGAGCTGCAAGTCGTGAAGGCTTGTAGTCAGGGCATGTCCCCCGCTGCGCAGGGCCGGGCTGTTGCGCTGCGCGGCGAGCCGCGTACGTCTCGCCCCTGGCGGGCGGCCATCCCTCACGCGACACGATCAGGCCGGCGCGGCCGGCCGACATCACAACGGTGAGGTGGTGAGCGGGGAGGGCTTGCCGTGTCGACCCACGCTACCACGGCGTTCTCGCCGTCAAGGTCTGCGCGCTCGCGCGGCGAGCGCTTGCGCCCTGCGGTCGTCTTCGAACCCTGACGGCTGCGCTGCGTCGTGGTGCTCCGGTCTCGGGCAATCCCGCCCGATCCAGACCGGAGTTCATCATGGCGCTGTCTTCCATCTCTTCGATCGATGCTGTCTCGTCGCATGTTCTGCTGGTGCGCGAACTCGACGGCCAGTACCGTGCGGCCCGAGCCGACGAAGTGCTGCGACAGGCCCGCTGCGTCCTGTCGCGGCGGGTGCGGCGCGGTGCCACCTTGTCATCGCCGCAGGCGGTGAAGGACTATCTGTGCGTGCAGCTCGGGGCGCTGGAGCACGAGGTGTTCACCGTCATCTTCCTGGATGCACAGAACCGGCTGATCGCGCTGAAGGAGATGTTCCGCGGCACGGTGACACAGACCTCGGTGTACCCGCGTGAGGTGGTCAAGGAAGCGCTGGCGTTCAATGCGGCCGCCGTGATCCTGGCGCACAACCATCCGTCCGGTGCGGCCGAGCCGAGCCGGGCCGACGAGTACCTGACGCAGTCGCTCAAGACGGCGCTGCTGCTGGTCGACGTGCGGGTGCTCGATCACCTGGTGGTGGCCGGCGCTGAGACCTGTTCGTTCGCCGAGCGCGGACTTCTCTGAGTCCGCGGGGCGGCGCGGCGCCGCCCCATCCCGACCACTGCAACGCCGCACGCGACCGGGCCATTGCTTGTCCTGGTGCCCGGAATGCGTCGAAGCGCTCGCAGCGGCTCGACCGCCGCGCCAGTCGCTCACCTTCGGCTCGCTTGGTGTCACGTCGGCCGCAGAGCCGCCGCTGCTCGTGTCGTTGCGCGCGGCTTCGCTGTGCTGCGCCGCCCGCTGTGGAGGCAGCCCGTGCGCCAGTCGTCCCACCGCGCTCCCCCCACGGCGCCCCCGTCGGCAGGCGAGGGGGACTTGTGGGGGGATCTTTCAGGCGGTGGGCCGGGAAACTGGCTCACTGCTTCGGCTGCTGTTGAACCCACCCATCCCCCACCCCTTCCCGTGAGGGAAGGGGCCGTGCCCACCCCCCGCCCGCCCGTGGGCGGGAGCGAGGAAGTCCGAGCGAGAGGATCAGTCTTCAAGGGCGATCCGGTTCGGAGCCCGGCTGATCTCTCACGCAAGGAGAGACATCATGGCCAACGTTCAAGTCATCCAGCGTCACGCGCACCTGGCGAGCAGCGTCAAGCTGGATTTCGTCAACGGCAGCGAAGGCAAGATCGCCCGCGCGGTGCTCACCGCCATCAGCAACACCCGCCGCGGATCCGGCGAGTCGCGCGAGGAAGAGGCCACCGCGATCCAGTGGACCCTGTGGGGCAAGCAGGCCGAGAACGCCGCCGCGCACCTGATCAAAGGTTCGCACGTCAACGTCATCGGCCACCTGCGCAACAACAACTATCCGAGCGCCGATGGCGGCACGGTCTTCGCGCTCGCATTCACCTGCGAGGAGATCGATTACCTCGACATCCGCGCCACCAAGGACGCACGCGTCGCGCACCGGGAGTTCGTTGCCGACATGGAAGCGCACGAGCCGGTAGAACACGAGCCGCGCCGCGCCGCCGCGCGCTGAAGCCAAGCCGCGCCGGGTGGGGCGACGCCTCAGCCGGCCAGATCCCTCATCGTCAGGAGATTCATGATGAATGCCGCACTAGCCACCCGTTTTGCGAACAGCACCCACGTGCTTCGCCGCGATCTGCCGCTGACCGAAGACGAGATGCGCCGCACCGCGCCGTCGATCTTCGCGCAGGGCAAGCACACCAGCCGCTCCGAGCGCTACACCTACATTCCGACCATCGACGTGCTGCGGGGTCTGCGCCGCGAGGGCTTCGAGCCCTTCATGGTCGCGCAAGGTCACAGCCGCGTCGAAGGCAAGACCGAGTACACCAAGCACCTGATCCGCATGCGCCACGCCGGTCAAGCGCAGGCCCGGCCGGAGGCCAACGAGATCATTCTCATCAACAGCCACGATGGGGCGAGCAGCTATCAGATGCTCGCTGGGCTATTCCGATTTGTCTGCTGCAACGGCCTGGTGGTGGGCGAGGTGGTGGACGACATCCGCATCCCGCACAAGGGCAACATCCAGGGCGAGGTGATCGAAGGGGCGTTTCGTGTGCTCGACGAGTTCGAGTCGGTGGAGGAACACACCGAGGCGATGAAGGCGCTGCAGCTTCGGCCGCCCGAGGAGATCGCCTTTGCGACGGCAGCACTGGCGCTGCGCTTCGGCGAGCGCACGGCGGAGGAGGGCGGCTGCCATCGGCCGGCCCCGGTCACCGCTGAGCAATTGGTCGAGGCACGCCGGCCCGAGGACATTGGCCACAGCCTGTGGACCACGTTCCAGCGCGTGCAGGAGAACGTGATCCGCGGGGGTCAGCCCGGCCGCAGTGCACAAGGGCGCCGGCTGCAGACCCGGCCGGTCGGCAGCATCGACCGCGGGGTGAGCCTGAACCGCGCGCTGTGGATCGAACACGCCGCGATGGCCTCGTGACACGCGCAAGCCCTTCAGGCCGCGCAGGCCGGCGCGCAGGCTTTCGCGCGGCTGCTGATGCTGGCCGAGGAGCACGACTCCGGCCGGACGCGCGCATCGCTCGCTTCCTGGCCGCCAGTTACAACGGCCAGGCCTGCCAGCTCGACCTGTTCGAGCTGCGCGCCGTGGACATCGCGATCAGCAACGACATGCTGTGCTGTCTGGATGCCCTGCGCTGGGGCCGGGCCGATCTGCACACGCTCATCCCCGACGCCTTGACCGTTCGATCTGCCGTCTCTCACCGTGCCCATAGAACGACCGTCAGCATCCAGGTGGCCGCGGACGCCGTTGCCGCGGCTGCAGCATGGGTCAGCCACAGATCCCAGCGTCGTTGCGGTCGCTCGTGTAGCGACTTCAGGCGCTGCAGCGCGGCGCCGAGCTCGGCGCCGAAGGCGACCCTCGCCGCATCGGCCATGGCACGACTCTGCAAGTCGGCCGACCGCCGTGCAGCCTCGTCGGTGTGCGCCAGGATGTGCTTCACCGCCACGACCTTGGCCTTCTCGGTCAGGGTCGCAACCTGGGACTCGAACGCGGCCAACTGACCGGCGAGTCCGCTGTGGGCGTCTGCGAGCGCCTGGCGCGACTGATCCAGTGCCGGCGCCAACGCCTCGACCTGTCGAATCAGCTTCGCAGCCTCTCCGAGGGCCTCGACGATGAGCGCCTCCCGCGTGGTGTTCGGGTTCATCATGCGGCCGGCATCGCTGCTTCGCCCGACTGATGTGCCAGGAGGTGCAGATCCAGCGCCGCGAAGCACGCGTCGAGTTCAGGAATCACACCCCGGGCGAGACGCTGGGTCGCCAGACGCTGCGCCAGCGCCAGTTTGTCCGGCTGAGTGCTGGCCTTGGCGATCGCCGCCTTGTAGTCGGTGCGGTCGGCAGCCAGCCCGGCCAGGGGCTGACCGGTGCCACGAACGAGCGCGTACACCTCGTTGAACGAGATGAACGCGGCCAGGCGGGGCTGCGCCACGCCCGACGAGGCGCAATACGCGAGGAGCGTATCGAATGTGCGGTCGATCGGGCTGTCGTCGTCGACCTGATTGAACACCAGGCGCAGCCTCTGCGGCGGAACGCCGATACGTGCCAACTCCGCCAGCGTGGCCGCCGTGTCCTGCTGCTGCTTGCGCGCCGGCACCGTGGGCACGATGAAGCCGTCGAAGTCCTCCTGGCTGTCGCGGTAGCGCCGCATCATCTTGAGCAACTCTTCGACATTGCTCGCGCCGATGTCGATCACGACGTTGTCGACGCTCTGCAGGAACTCCTGCAGTTGCGCGAACTGCCGACCGCGGATCGTCACTGATTGGCCGTCGTCGGCATTGATGCTCTCGACCGCGACGACCTGGCAGCCGCGGATCCGAGGGGCGAGCAAGTGATGGGCCACCGTGGTCTTGCCGACGTTGCCCGAGAAGTTGATGACGGCGAGTCTCATGCGGTCTCCTTGGCTGGAAGCAGTGGGTTGCTGGGGTGGGCGTTGAAGAACGCTTCGGCGATCTCGCGGCCAGTGGTGCCTGTCGAGGAAGGCGGCTCTGTGGCCAGTACCTTGGGCGTGGGCGACGACGGAGCATCAGGCGTCTGAGACTTCGGCCGAGCCTGCGGAACAACGCGGACGGTCTGCCGCTCATGCCTGCGTACTTCCCGCCTCAGCGTGCACTCGCTCAGCGCGATGCCAACGTCGGCGAGCGCCTCCCGGATCGCTTCGTACGTGTAGCCCTCGACACGCAGGCGCACGATCTCGAAGGCATGCGCCGCGGCTTTTCGGTCAGCGCGTCCGGGCGGGCGTTTGGGTTGCAGTTGCACGATGGCCCCGCTGTCGCGACACAAGCAATCTAGGCGCGTGCAGGCCACCAGGCCGCGATGACTTTCGTCGGTAAATCAGCGGCTCCGCGGCGGCTCTTCGGCGGCTTTCGCGTCAGGTGCCGTCGCTTGGCAGTCGCCTTCCCGTCAGCTCAGCGGCACGCGATGTCGAATGCCGGTCGGCTCGTCTCGCATGCGTCGGCTGAGCGTCGCCTGGCCGGCGCATCGGCGACATGTCCCGTCGCCTTTGCGTCGCCTTTGAGGCGTACGCCGGCATGCCGTGGCCGGCGTTTCGATGATTCGGGCCTCGAAATCATCGGTCTCGTGACCTCGATCGAGGCCAATACTGAATGCGTAGGTGAGTGCAGAGATAGGCGCGGTGGCGCCGTTGTCTGACACGCTCCGCATGTCAGGAGGCTCGGGTATGGCACCCTCATCACGTGATCGCATCAGCGTCGATTTGCAAGGACTGAAGGCCGTGCTCTTCGAACGCGCTCAGGCCCTCGGCGTTTCGCCCTCAGGCTTGGTGCGCAAGGTCCTGGCCGAGGCTCTGGTGCAGTCAGAAGGAATCAACAGCGATCAGCCCACTCCGAGCTGTCTCGCGGGCAATGGCGACCGCGTGCGGCTGTGCTTGCGCATGAGCCGCGAGCAAGCTCGCTCGACATTGGAGGGCGCGCGCCGCGCCGGCGTGAACCCAGGCAACTATGTCGGCAGCTTGGTGGCCGGTGTGCCCGTCCTGTTGGGTACAGGCAGCCGAACCGACCATCTGGCCGCGTTGATCGCATCGAGTGCCGAGCTGTCGACGTTCAGCCGAAATCTTCACCACTTGGCTGTGTTGCTGCGTCAGGGCGCGTTCCGTCCGGCGGAGGAATACCGGCCCATGCTGCAGACGCTGGGCGCCGATGTTCGGGCGCATTTGGCTTTGGCGGCAGGTGTGCTGGCCGGCCTGCGCCCGAGCACCAACAGCTCGGGCTTGCGCGCGGGCCGATCGACAAACCCCTGACAACCAGGAACATGCGATGCCTCACGCACAGAACATCGACGGCGTCCTGCTCCAATGGGGCGACCGGCTCTTCTACCCCGGCAACCGCATCGTCCAGGTCCCGCCACAGCCGAAGCTCAGCGGCTTGGCCGCGCAGCAGCGCGCGGCAATGATCCGCCAGCGTATCGAAGCCACCGTGATTCGCCGCGCGCCGCAGGTGATGGTCAAAGTCACGGGAGGTGGGCGCGGCATGAAGGCAATTGCCGCGCACTTCCGCTACATCAGCAAGAACGGCCGGCTGGAGATCGGGGACCAGCGCGGCGAAACGATGCGAGGCAAGGACACCTTGCGCGACCTGGCCGATGAGTGGCGCTTCGGTGGCTCACTGATTCCCGATGAAGCTGAACCCGGTCATCGGCGCGAGGCCTACAACATCATGCTGTCGATGCCGCGTGGCACGGACCCGCTGACGGTGCAGCGCGCCGCGCGTGAGTTTGCGCAGGCCGAGTTGGCCGATCACAAGTATGTGATGGTCCTGCACGATCACCAGGCCAACCCGCATGTACACATCAGCGTGCGCGCGGAGTCAAGGCACGGCAACCGCCTCAACCCGCGCAAGGCCGACCTGCACCGTTGGCGGGAAGCCTTCGCCGAGAAGCTGCGCGATCACGGCGTCGAGGCTGAGGCAACGCGACAGGCGACGCGCGGACGCAGCCGCAACTTCGACCCGCTATGGCGCGTCAAGGCGAAGAGGGACGGTCGGCTGCGCACGAGCCGGTCGACGACGAAGCGCAGTGCAAACACGATGGCGACCCGCGCGGCGGCAGTCGATGCTTGGCGAGAGATTGCGCGAGCGTTGGCAGCGTCGGGCGACAAGTCTGACCAGGACTTGGCGCGATCTGTCTCCAAGTATGTTGATGAGATGCCGGTCTTTGCTGAAGCCGGCCGTCCGAAGGGGACAGAGCTTTCCGTCGAAAAGATCAGGCTCGTGGAACACGCGGCTCGAGGGCCGTTCCATGAACGCTGAGCGATGGTGTCTCGACTGTGGACTCGACCGTAAACTGAAAATATCCGCGAAGACTCGTCTTCCGACCGGCGGCTGAAGACTGTATGCAGTCGTTCGATTCGCCCGGTCGACCGACAGGTCTTACCAAGCGGACTCTCCGAAGAGCCGCAGTTTCCAGCGTACCCCACCAATCGTTACAGAGCTCGATCAAGCCGTTGAGGTAGGCGACGTGGTTCGTCGCGTTGCAGGTCACATCCGCGTTGCCGTCCAACAGTGTGTACCTGCTCATTCGCGCATACGAATGCGGAGCGGTCTGCGTTGCTCAGCCAATTTGATCGTGTTGACCATTGACTCGACGCTGAAGGACCGAACCTGTCGTTCGGAACGTCGTAGATGAGCGCCTCGATGTAGTAAGAAGGCCCGACGCCGTCCTCAAGAATTCCGCGTTCGATGGGCTTATGCCCCCTGGGTCCCGTTCTCATCGCAGGCAGTGGGCGAGCGTGATCGTTAGAACTTGTTACAGTTGGCGGGCGATCTTCTGGGCTGCTCAGTGCTGAAAGATGACGTGCCGTGCCAGTGTTGCGCGGATACAAGGAGGAAGACTTGAGTTCTGCGGCAGACGTCGAGGACGGAAGCCACTCCGCAGCCGCCGCTGCGATGGGCTTTTACTATCAATCTCTCTACGGCCTGCTGTGCATAGTCAAGGCGACCGACGACGATGCCGCCGTTTGCTTGGAGCGGCTCGACGATGTTGAGGTCAAGGTAAATGGCCAGACGCTCCTCAATCAGCTAAAGCATTCGCTGAGTAAGAAGCCGAAGCCGGTCACTATCAGCTCGGTCTCGCTATGGAAGACGATCAAGGCGTGGATCGATGTCCTGCCAAAGGTGAGCCTGAACGACACAAGGTTCCAGCTCGTCACGGTGGCGCCGTTGCCTGCCGGCAGTCCGCTGGTGCCGCTCCTTGACGAGGCGACATCCCGCGCGAACCTCTTGGTGCTCCTTGCTGATGAAGCTCAACGCGTGCTGGACGAGCGTGAAGCGGCCGCCACTCAGAAGAAGCCGGTTCCACATGGTGAGCGCGGGGCGGCCTGTGCCGCTTACCTTAAGCTCAGCGAAGGTGTTCGCCAAACCCTACTCTCGCGGGTCAGCATTCAACCTGCTGCTAGTGACATTGTCCAGATTGGCAAGGACATCGCCGATGCATTGAAATCATTCCCACCTGACCGAAGGGAAGCAATCGCTCGTCGCCTGATTGAGTGGTGGGACCTTCAGGTTGTTCACTCGTTCTGCGGAATAAGAGAGCGGGCTATCTCAATGCTTGACGTTCAACTGAGGCTGTCCGAGATAGCCGGCGAAGTGCACCGCGACGAAGTCCTTGCTGACTTCCAGTTTGTCACGCCACCGGACGACCATGCGCCGCCGTCGCTGATTGCAAAGCAACTCCAGCTTGTGGACTGTACGAAGACGGAGATTCGGGCCGCGGAACGCGAAGAGTGGAGGGCCAGATCCCAACGTCATAAATGGATCTCTGAGCGCGTGGATATGGCGGGTCGCATAACGCTCTACGACCAGCGGCTGGCCGAGGCATGGAGGGACAAGCACGCGCTCATGGTTGAACAAACCGAGACGTCTACAGAAGCGCAGAAGCGGAGCGCCGGGTTGGACATATTCAGATGGTCGTTCAACGACGCCATGGCGCAAATCTCTCCTTTTGCGAAAAACTGGAGCGCTGACTACTACGTCAGAGGCAGCTACCAGTTCATGTCGGTGGACTTGAGGGTCGGCTGGCATCCCGACTTTGAAGTTCTGCTGAAGGGCGGGTCATGATTTCCTCACGTGATGTCTTTGCAGAGACGAATCCCGCCTTTTACTGCGCTGTGTTTTCGCAGTTCTGCTCCGCCTACAAACATGAGCAGACCCTTCAACGTTCGCCTGCGATGCCACTGGTCTACCTTATCGTCCCACTGGCGATATCGGAAGACTTAGGGACTACGTTTGAAGGTTGTAACAAGGACACAGGGCTGCCGCTATGGATGAACCGAAATCCGAAGATCACCCTCGACCTTGGCAAGAAGGTCAATTCAACCTTGGAACTTACTACGGCGGCTGTGCGATTTGGATGTCTTGCAGGGCGGCTGCGCATCACCTCCGACGGTGACTTGGAAGCAGCGACGAAGACCTTGCCGGCCACAGTCTCCGGAGGAGTTGCGTCCGCTGCGTTGAAGAGAGCTCGTCTCCTTGGAATCTGGATGGCCACAATGGGATCTCCCAGAGCGGTTTTGGAAGCATTGGGAGTTTCGGTATGAAGCGATGGAACATTGCGAGCATCTTCTTCATCGGTGAAGAAGGAGCCTTTCGCATCATCACGCTGAATCCTGGCCGCGTAAACGTCATCACTGGCGCATCCGGGACGGGCAAGTCGGCGGTTGTTAAGGCACTGGATTACTGCCTTGGCTCCTCGAAGTGCCAGCTACCTGTATATGTCCGGCGGCGCTGCGTAGCAGTCGGCGTGAAGTGGGCGAGGGGCGAGGACGAGATGATTTCCTGCCGCCAAGTGCCGTTGGTTGGGAAATCTCCGAACTCCTACATGTACGTCACCACGGGCCGAAACCTTATGGTTCCGCAAACCGTTCAGGAGTTTGAAGGCCGTGGCACGGTCGCGGTTAGCAAAGCCAGGCTGGGCACGGCATTCGGCATTGATTCTTTGGCTGTGGTCGAGTCCGAGCGATCTGAGAAGAAGTCGCCTGACCTACCATCCGTTCGTCAGTTCACGCCCTACATCTTTGTCACCAAGGAAGTCATCGACAGTGAGGCGGTTTTGCTGCATGGCCTCGATGACAACCGCAAAGCGCAGCACATCGTGTCCACCATGCCGTATTTCCTGGGCGCCGTGACTGAGGCAACAGCAGCAGCGGAGAGGCGTTTGCGCCAAGCGCGGCGTGCCCTGGAAATAGACGTCGCGCGTGAAGATGCCCGTGACGCCAAGGACAGCCAGGTCAAGCAACGTTCACGCGTTCTCCTCGGGGAGGCTCAGCAACTCGGCCTTGTCGAAAGCCCACCTGCAGGCGCGGATGAGCCGGTTCTCATTGACATGCTGCAACGAGCGTCGTCGGAGATAGCGCGCCCTTTACAGTACCCGGGAGCTGATCAACTCGATGGCCTGCAGGAGAGGCGGCGGGACACCTTGAAGGAGCTGAATCAGACAAAGCGCAAGCTGCGAGCGATTGCTATCGAGGAGCAGGAGTCCAAGGACTATGAATCCGCTGTCAACACCCAGCACGAAAAGCTGCGCATTGCGGAGCATCTTCACTTGCTTGACGTTCCCACATCCTGCCCGGTTTGCGACTCGCGGACGGACGCTGGCGCCGTAGTCGCCGCCGCGATGAAACAGTCCCTGGTCACTATTCGGGCTGAGAGCAGCGCGGTCGGGCGTCTGCGGCCGCGGATTAGCGGAGCTGCGGAACAGCTTTCCAAGCGGGCGGAAGAGCTGAGTGGTCTCTTGCGGGAGCTTGACGCGGGCGTGTCGGCCGCCTTGAGCCAGATGGCGGAAGCGAGGCGGCATGCCGATTTGGCGCAGTTGCAAGCATTCTTCCGCGGCAAGGCCACTTACTTCTTGGAGTCCGTCAACGACCAGCTTCTCAGGCCGGCGAAGGACCTCACCAGGCAGAGGGACGAGATCGCTGAGCTTGAAGGCCTGGCCGACGCCGACAATCGCAAGATTCGTATGCGCCGTGCTGAGGACGCGGTGTCCAGATTCGCTTCCCAGATATTTTCGGATCTGCCGAAGGTGGAGCCCTGCGTCGGAGCTGAGCTACTTTTCTCTGCACGCGAGCCCCATGTGAACATTATTGAGGCTGGGGTCAACGGTGCGGTGCTGTCGATGGCCGACCTTGGTTCTGACCAGAATTGGCTTGCTGTCCATGTCGCGCTTTCATTCGGCCTGCAGAGGCACTTTGAGAAGGAGCGTCGGCCAGTTCCTGGCGTTGTTGTGCTGGACCAATTGAGCCGTCCGTATTTCCCGAACCAGGGGCGTGATGACATGGCTGAATCTGAGGACTCGGGCGATGTCGTCGATGAAAGCTTGCCGGACGAGGTGTCCATTCCCGGGGACGAGGACTACCTGGCGATGCGTCAGCACATCGATTTCCTGTTCGGCGAGGTCGAGGCCCGCTCCGGCCTGCAGGTGCTGCTACTCGAGCATGCCTACTTCGCCTCGGACCCGCGCTATGTGGCGGCAACGAGGGAGCGATGGACGCGCGCCTCTGGGAAAGGTTTGATCCCGCGTGAATGGAAGCTCCGGGCGAACTAGATGCAGATGAGTTCTCGCAAGGAGCTGTTGCGTAGTCACGATCTGGCCCGCCGCTACTCCTCTGGACAAAACCCGTCTTCCCGCCGTGGCGAGTTCGTGCGTCCTCGGGCCCATGCGTTTCAATGACTGCTTGGTGGCGGGTTGCGTGAGTAGGACCAGCGGCGCTCACCGACGCCAACCGCTGCGGAGCGTTGAACGGTGAACGGTAGTTGACCAGAATAGACAACGGCTGCCGGGATTTCGGTCAAATTCACTCGCCGGGCCGTTCAAACGCGGCGCGTGCCTCGGGGAATGTGACAATTGTAGGAAAGCAGAGTCAGCTCTCGCACCGTCGACTGTACTCAACTTCTACCGATTCAAAAGAATCCAGACAAGGGGGGTCACATGATTGCAATTCACCCGCAGTATTTAACGTTGTCCAAGCTACTGGCCGGGCGCTTGTTCCGGATTCCCGAGTATCAACGAGCCTACAGTTGGACGAGCAAGCAACGGGCGGATCTGTTTGGTGATATCGACAAGACGCACGCCAAGGGCAAAGATGCGGGCCACTTTATGGCCGCGACGGTCTGCCTCCGGCGTGCCAAAGAAACCTTAGGAACCGATGAGTTTCAAGTGCTTGAGGTGGTTGACGGCCAACAGCGGCTGACGACGCTGATCATCTTGCTGAAGGCCATCGAGTTGACACTCGATCGCGACTCTGCCGTGGAGATCAGACTGGCGGACGAGATCGCAGGCTTACTGATCAAGCGGGATGGCGATGAGTTGCTGCTGCTGCAGACCAACCATGATAGTAGCCACCACTTCGAGACGTTTCTGCGCGAAGGGAGGAGACCTGCAGTTGAGTCGGCAAAGACGCTGGCGGACCAGGAACTTGTCAAAGCGATTGCGGAGTGCATGACCTACGTTGATGGCTGGAAGCGGAGCCGCGCGGACTTGTCGGCGCTGCTAGCGCTTCTAAAGAACCGGCTGCACTTTCTGCTTCACGAGATTGACGAAGAGAACTCTGTCTACACCGTGTTCGAGGTTCTGAACAGCCGTGGCTTGAATGTGTCTTGGATCGACCGTCTCAAGAGCATTCTGATGGGGGCTGCATTCGAGTTGAAGGCGGCCTCGAACAAAACATTAATCAAGGACCTTCATACCAAATGGCGCGACATCTACGCGACCATTGGTTTGAGACAGGGCATGAGCACGGAGGCTCTACGATTCGCTGCAACCCTGCGGACCCCAGAAGTTCCGAGCAGACCATTGGGTGAGGAAGTCTCGGTAGAACTACTGCGTGGGCAGGCGCCAGATGCCAAGGGAATTCGGGAGGTATCTGCCTGGCTCTTGAAGGTCGTCCGCGCACGAGATGCCGTTGCGGCCAACCCGCGAATTAACGCGGTCACGAGAATTTCGCAGGCGCGCTTGCTTGCTGTGGCCATCCACCTACGAGATGATATCAAGCAGAAACAACGCGACGAACTGCTTGCCAAGTGGGAGCGGGTCTCGTTTCGCATTTACGGAATGCTCTCCAACGACGCGCGTACGCGAGTGGGTGACTACGTGCGGCTGGCCTGGAGGATCAGCAACGAGAAGTTGGCGCCAAAGGCGATTGATCGGGCTCTGGAAGCGATCGGCAGGGAGTTCCCGATCTCGGATGCTGTAGACGCCTTGCGGGCGAAGAATTGTTACGAGGACTGGGGGGAGGAGTTAAGGTACTTCATGTACCGATATGAGGAGCATTTGTCCAAGAAGAACCGCCAGAAGTTCAGCAATGAGCAGTGGGAGCGCATCTGGATGGCGAGTGTTTCGGACTCAATTGAACACATCTGGGCGCAGAGCAAAGCACCGGAGAAGTCCAAGCACCGGCTTGGCAATCTGGTTCTCTTGCCGCCTCGGTTAAACTCCAGCCTGCAAGCCAAGGAACCCGGCACCAAGGCGGATGACTACAGAAAGACAGGCTTGCTCATTGCTCAGGAAGTTGCTGATCTGATCGGCGAATGCAAATGGTCTACCAAAGTCATAGTGAACCGGGAAGATGACTTGCTGAAATGGGCTGAGGTGGAATGGGCTGACTAGTTTTTGATTAGTTTAGGAGTCTTGCAGATGCATTCCGCATCGTCGACAAATTCACTTCAGCTGGCCCTTGACCAGTGATTCCTTAGATTAGCTTTTCGATCGTCATCAATAAGCGAGATACCTGATTTTCCACGGACAAGTTTGGCCATCGGCAACCGCTCCGTTGCGGATCTTGCGGCACATTCGGCCGTTTCAGTTTAGGTTTGACCGACACCTGTCCGACGCACAGGACACGCGTGGAAGTCACGCCGACCTGAGGGCAGGTGTTGGATAAACCTCTGAGGAGAAAACCGCGGCATGTGAGGCCGCGGTTGTCGAAGGCATGGGCGATTCGGCATTGCAGCCGCGCCGGTGCGACATGCTTCTGCGCGCACGTCGGGGGGCTCGAACAGGGCGGCACCGCCGTGCGAGCACCAGTCAATTTGAGGAGCGGTCGTCCGTGCTGATGCTACGCGAAAGGCCGCTTGCCGGTGCCTATGCTTATTGGCATTCTTGTTAAGGGTTGTCGGACACCTGCCCGTGCGCGCGACGGCGCGTCGATCTCATACCGATCTGAGGGCAGGTGTCGGACAAGCCTCGAGGGAGGAAACCGCGGCGCACGCCGCAGTGGTTGTCGAAGGCTGCGTCGCTATGGCGATTGGCGCAATGCGGCCACGGTGATCGGCCTTGGCGACGATGTCCGCTGTGCGAGGGACGCCCGGCAATGCGGACGTTGAAGTCCGGCGCCACGACAAGTTGGACGGATTGGCGGCCAGTGATCGTGGCTGCGTGTGGACACGCACGAGTCTGCACGCCCGCCGTTGGACGGCGGATGTCGTCGAGTGTGTGAAGTGATCATCTCGCGGCAGCCCGTGGTGGCGCACGAATGGAAGACGCAGGCGCAAGCAGCCGCAGGATCACCATCGGCCGCCCGCAGCGGCGACAAACGAAGGTGGGCGGCTTCGTATCAGGCTCGTCGTTCGCTGCAGCTTCGGCCGCGATGGCTGCCGTGGCGTCGGCGCGCACCCCGAGCAACTGCCGCGCCGCGGCGAGGCCGAGCCTGCGGCTACCGTTGACCAGCAGCCCGTAGTGCCGGATGCGGTGAAATCCGCTGGGCAGCACATGCAGCAGGAAGCGGCGCATGAACTCCTCGGGGCTGAGGGTCATCGCCTTGTAGCGGGTCTTGCCTCTGCCTGCCTTGTTCGCGCGGTAGTCCTTTCAGCGAAAGCTCACGCCGCGCTCATCCAGGGCGAGCAAGCGGCTGTTGGAGATCGCCACGCGGTGTGTGTAGCGCGACAGGTACGCCAACACCGCCCCGGGTCCAGCGAACGGCCGCTTCGCATAGACCACCCACTCGCACTGGCGCATGGGTGTAAGCCACTTGCTGAACGCCGGGGCACCGGCCAGCGCCACGTGCTCGCCGAAGAATTGCAGCTTCCCGGCCTTGTGCAGCCGTTGAAGTTCTTCGAGGAAGCACCGCCGGACCAGCCTGGACAGCACCCGCACCGGCAGGAAGAAGCCCGGCCGGCACGCGACCCATTGCTTGCCGTCCAGGGACAGCCCCCCACCTGTGATGAGGAGGCCTTTCCGTTGAGTCGCTTCACGGCTGTCTCTACTCCGGCTTGATGTTGTTGGCACGGATCACCTGGCGCCAGCGGGGAATCTCGGCACTGATCCATTTGGCGAACTGGTCCGGGCTTCCAGCGACGACCTCGAACTCCATCTTCTCGAGTTCGCGCTTGATCTCCGGCTTTCGAAGGATGGCCACAATCTCCTTGTGGTAGCGGTCGATGACGGGTTGCGGCGTCTTGCCCGGTGCCAAAAAGCCGATCCACGACACGGCCACGAAACCGGGAAAGCCCTCTTCAATCATCGTGGGGATCTGTGGCATCGAAGGGAAGCGTTGGACGCCGGTCGAGGAGATCACCTTGGCCTTGCCTTCCTTCACGAACTGCGAGATGTTCCCGGGCACCAGGAACGCCGCGTCGACCTGACCGCCCAGCAGGTCGACGACCGCAGGGCTCGCGCCCTTGTAAGGGACGTGGACGATGTCCACCCCCGCGGCCGACTTGAGCATCTCCATGGTCAGGTGCGACGCGCTGCCGACCGAGACCGACGCATAGCTCAACTTGCCGCCCTTGGCGAGCGCGACGAACTCTTTGACGTTCTTGGCCGGTACCTTGGGGTGCAGAGCAAGCAGCTGAGGCGCGGTCACGGCTAGCGTGATCGGTGCCAAATCCTTCACCGCGTCGTACGGCATCTTCGAAAACAGCGTCGGGTTGATCGCGATCGGACCGTTGAAGCCGACCAGCAGAGTGTGGCCGTCAGGAGGTGACTTCGCCACCTCGTCGGCGCCGATCGTGCCGCCGGCGCCGCCCTTGTTTTCGACGATGACCGTCTGGCCAAGGGCCTTCTGCAGTTCGGGTGCCACGAGGCGCGCCACGACATCGTTGGTGCTGCCAACGATAGGAACGACGATGCGCACTGTCCTGGAAGGCGTCCATTCCTGCGCCATCGCGGATGTGCCGAAGCCGGTAGCCGCGAGACTCATCACCAGCAGCGTGGGTCGGAAAAATAAGGCAATCATCTCGGTTCTTTCCTTGTGGGCGTGCTGGGTTAGACGGAATAGACCGGCTTATCGGCCACGTTCGTGAGGTGCTCTTTCGCCCACTCCTGCGGCTTTTGGCCATGTAGCAGCAGAATCCCTGCCGCACGCGCGCTCTGCTGTGCGGCGTTGATCGCTGGCGGCTCGGTGTCGGGTTGCAGTGCGGTTGGAGCTTCGTACAGCATGCCCCGCGCCATCACGATCGCACGACACGTGACTCGTGCCGATGCCTCCTTCCATCGCCTGGAGGTAGTTGCACTCTTGCTGCCGCTTCGACACGAAGACGTGGCTGGACGGGAGCTTGCACCACTCCACGCTGGGTGGAGCGGGCTGTTTTTCTTTCGGCCTCATGCACGCCCACAGCAGCCCGCCACGCTCGATACACGGATACGCCGTGATGCGCATGTGCATGCACGCCTGGCGTGCCAAAGGCACGTCGACACACTCGCCGGTGACGGTGAACTTCAGCCCATGATAGGAGCAGCGGATGCCGTTTTCCTCGTTGCGACCGAACCAGAGCGACGCACCGCGATGGGAGGAGAACTCGTCGATCAGGCCCGGGCGTCCCGACGTGTCGCGGAACGCCAGCAGCTTCTCCCCGAGGATCTGGACTCGCACAGGAAGGCAGTCGGGTTCGGCGATCTCGCTGGACAGCAGGATCGGCACCCAGTAGCGGCGCATCAGTTGGCCCATCGGCGTGCGGGGACCAGTGCGGGTGAGCGGCCGGTGCAGAGCGCCTACATCGAGAGCTTCAACAGCCGCTTTAGGGACGAGTGCCTGTCGCAGCACCGGTTCGCCAGTCTGAGCCACATGCGCAGCGTCATCGACAACTGGCGCGAGGACTACAACCACCACCGGCCACACAGCGCTTTGGGCTACGTGCCACCAGCGTTGTATGCGTCCCGCTGCCGAACAGCCGCTACCCAGGGAATGCCCAACACCGCATCGCCTACGATGCCAACGCCCGGGCTCTAGATCGAAGTGTTACGAAAGTCGGGGGCAGCGCAGCTTCGGGCGCTGGTTGCGTGGTGCCGCGCTGCGGGCGCTAGCTGTTGAATCTCAGCACGTCGTTCACAGCCGGTATGCGGCTAATGGGCGGCTGGTGGTTGAGAGCGGAGTGTGGGCGAGACCAGTTGTAGCCGTCGATGAAGGGCTGCAGGGCGGCCTGACGCTGGGCCGAGGTGTCGTAGGGTCTGACGTAGGCCCACTCCAGCAAGCTGGTCTGCACGAAGCGCTCGGCCTTGCCGTTGGTCTTGGGCGTGTAGGGGCGAGTCTTGATATGGCGGATGTCGAGCTCGTCGCAGGCGAGCTTGAAGGCGTTTTTGTAGCCCGCGCCGTTATCGGTCATGACGCGCTCGATGCGCACGCCCAGGCTGGCGTAGAAGGCGACCGCCTCGCGCAGGAACTGCACACAGCTGGCGGCGGTCTCGTCGGCGAGCACCCGCGCGAACGACACGCGTGAGTGATCGTCGATGGCCAAGTGCACGGCATCCCAGCCCTTGCCGGGGCGGCGATTGAGCGTGCGGTCGCCGGTGATGCGATGGCCAATGCCGTCGATGCGGCCAAGCCGCTTGGTATCGATATGCAGCAACTCGCCAGGACGAGCCCGCTCGTAGCGCCGGATCGGCTGCACAGGCTGCGAGGCCAAGCGACTGAGCCCCAGCCTTGCCACATGGCGCGCCACGGTGGCAAGGCTGTAGCCCGACTCGCGCGCGATGCGCCACAGCGGCAGTCGCTCACGGCGGCGATGTTCAAACTGACGTACATGCTCGGCAGAGCAAGCCCTCGGACTGCGATGCGGGCGGGAGCTGCGGTCGAGCAACCCGGACGGGCCTTCGGTCTTGAAGCGGGCCAGCCACTTGTAGGCGGTGCGCCGACTCACGCCTGCCGCTTCAGCCGCGGCAGCCACCGTCCAGCCTTCCTGGAGCACCCTGTCGACCAGCAGGGCTCGACCAGCACGAGTCAGTCGCGCATGCTTATGGCTGTTCATCCGTCTTCCTGTCCTGAGTTGCGATGGCGTGGTAACCACAGCTTCCCAGGTCCGGAGCGGGTGAACAACCTACTGAGACATCACAGCTAGCGCACGTTAGCGGGAGCGTCGCAGGCGTCGACCAGCGCCGTGATGTCGACCCTGTTCCAGCATCCCGGACGGAACTCGCCGCTCATGCGGTCGTCGTCCGCCAGGAAGTAGGGATCGCGAAGGAACGAGCGCTGGGCCGCTGTCAGGTCAGTGCGCCCGAACGGCGGCGCGTACAGCGACGGGGGGCTGCCCAGGACGGATGCGAACCAATCGGCCGCCGACTTGACGTGCGTCTTGAATTCAGCCAGATTCATCGCACCGATTTCCTTGTGGTCCCATCCATGATTCTCCACCTGGACACCGGCATCGACCAGCGTACGAAGCATCTTGACGGAAATGGGGGCCATGTGCCGGGGCAGCTCTGCGGCGGACGCACCGAGGCGCAAGCCGACCGCATTGACTCTCTCGCCAGCCTCGTCCTGCTCGAGGCCCATTAGCCTGGTTCTCACCGCGATGCGGAATGCCCTGCGCTGCGCCTTCGTTAGCAGCTCGAATTGCGATCCTTCGAACGTCGCGTGGTCCACGGCACGGCGGTCGATGAACAGGTCCAGGAGGGAGAAGAAGTAAGGGATCTGCCGCACCACGTTGGATGGGTTGACGAAGAATACGACGTGATGTCCCAGTTCCATGGCCGCCAGGCATGCCTCGGCGCCTGCCACCGTCGCGTCGTCCACCGTCAGAACGTCGGCATGCGGGTCGGAGAGCGTGCCGTAGGGCTGCGGACGCGCCCGAAGGAACGCCTTCAATGCTTCACGGCCTGTATAGAGCCGGTGCACCTGAAGATCGCGCGATTTCTCATTCACCACTCCGTGCAGCAAATGCACGGCCCGGGACCGATCGACCATGATGACAAGAAACAAGTTCTGGCAGTCATTGAACTGGCAGATGGTACACACGCGAGGGTTGGGTGATGTGGAGAGATGCCTCGGCCCGATCGCAGCACTCGTGGGGAACGCCAGGAACCGTCCGGTGCGCGTCCTCGAGATCGATTGCCGCTTCGCTCAGAGCCTGCTGGAATTGCGCGGGAGGTTCGGGGAGGATGTCGAACTCCATGGCTTGAACCGGCATCCGCTCGATGGCGACGCGGCGGTGGCAATTCACATGGCAACCTTCAGGAACATCCTGGACGCCGCGGATTCGCGCAGGGCGGACCTCGTCGACATCCGGATCGGTTCCCTGGACGCCCCGCTTCCCTACCCGGACGATTACTTCGACGTGGTGTATTCCGTGATGGGCGTCGTTTATGCGCGGGAAAAGGCGCAGCTGGTCGAAGAGGTCCACCGCGTCCTCCGCCCCGGGGGGACGGCCAAGCTGCTGCCGGCCATCGAGCGCAAGGATCCCTCTCGCGGCGGCGGGCTGATCCAGAGACCAGAGCTGCCGGCCGAATACCGGCAGTCCTGGGTCATGGAATCCGGCGGCCAGGAGGTGGATCCCCGGGAGTTCCTGCGTCGCTTTCCGCAGATCGTGCTTGCGGACAATGGCGATCATGAAGTCATGCGCGTCACGAAGGGGGACGGATTGCGGTTGAACCTCCGCCTGGTCGACAGTGAAGACCTGCATGTCGTCGATCCCGGCTGGTTTGGAGCCAGGTCTGTCTTCACGATCGAGCAGCATTGATGCAGCCTGTCACCCGCCAAGCCGGCGCCGCGGCGGCCCAGACAGACGACGCGTGCCGGCACGAGGCGCGCCTGGCGGACATCGGCGTCGATCAAATTGAGGAGATGGCCGGTCTTCGCTTCGAGGACGGTTGCATGAACGCCGGCTACGCCTGCTGCGACCGGTGGACCTGCGTCGATCGCCCCGCCGTGGCAACCGCATCGGTGGAATCGCCGCCCAGGACGTATTCCTACGACTGGTTGGCCCGGCAATCCAATCGGCTTGCCAACTATTTCGTTGCGACCGGCGTGCACATCGGGGACACCATATGCGTAGTGCTGGATCATTCTCCCGCGCGCCTGTTGGTCGCCCTGGCCACGTGGAAGGTGGGCGCGGTTTTCCTGCCGCTGCCGTCCGATCTGCCCCCGGACCAGCTCCAGTTGCGGCTCCGGAGTAGCAGCATGCCGCCAACTATGATCGTCGGCGGCCTCCAGGCGATCCGGGCGTGCCAGGTCACCCATCCGCATGCACTGACCCTATGCCATGAGGAAGGCTGGCCCGGCGAGGGCCCCGGCACGCTGCTACATGCATTGGGATCCGGGCCGGCGAGCTTTTCGCCCGTTCACCTGCCGGCGAGCGCGGAATTCGTGCGTCTCTTCACGTCCGGAACGACCGGCGTCCCGAAGGAGGTGACATGGCGCCTCGAATCCCTGTACCAGATTTACTGCTTCGCGCTGCACGGACTGGACATCCGGGAGGATGAAAGGGTCTGGTGCGTCGCGGACCCCACCTCCTCCATGCATCTTCGCGGAGGAGTGATCGCCCCCATGCTCAGGGGCGCCTGCGCAGTGTTGCATGCGGAGGCTTTCGGCTTGACGAGCGCCATGGCGGTGCTGTCGAAGTGCGACGTCTCCCACTTGATCGCATCGCCGACCGCGTTCCGGCTCCTGAGCAAGTCGAGGAACCCGTCGCTCGTCAACTTCCTGAGATCCGTGCCGCGGTTGACCAGCGGTGGCGAACCGAGCGACGTGGCCCTCGTGGACTGGGCCGCACGCGTGCTCTCGGCAAGGATCCACAACATCTTCGGGCAGACCGAGACGGGCGTGATCCTGTGCCAGCATCGCGGGTCCGACGCCGAGTACCTGCCGGGCAGCCTCGGCCGTCCCTGCGCCGGATTCTCGCTGGCGGTCTTGGACGGCGAAGGCCATGCCCGCGGCGCCGGACATGCCGGCATGTTGGCGGTCGATCGCGCGCGATCGCCCCTTCTTTTCTTCGCCGGCTACTCAAATGGAGCGGGGGCTGAACCCGATGCGCGGTGGTACATGACAGGGGACGTTGTCCGCCATGACGCCGACGGAAACTTCTTCCATCTCGGGCGCAGGGACGACCTGATTCTCAGCTCGGGCCGTTCGCTGTCGCCGGCCGTCATCGAGGATTTGATGCGCAGCCACCGATCCGTGCTGGACGTCGCCGTGGTGGGACGGCCTGACGTACTGCGAACCGAAGTCCCGGTGGCGTTCGTCGTGGCGGCGGAGGCGGCCGGAGCCGGCCGTTCGCTGGCTCTCGAGATCCAGCGGCATGTGAGGCGTCGCGCACCGCCGTACCTGTGTCCAAGGCAGATCGACTTCGTGGCAGAACTGCCGCGGACCAACAGCGGCAAGCTGCGACGCGACGTCTTGCGGTCCAGGGTGCGCGGGTCGTGATGCAGGAGGTACGTCGTTGACCGTCCGGCACCAGTCCGCGGGCTCGCCGGTGGAGGCGCGGTGGAGTCGCCTCGCCGCGGCCATCGAGGCTGCAGCCGCAGCGGACCGAACCGTCGAATTCTGGTGGCGCGACGACGATGCTGTCGGGAGCTGCGACGAGCTGGAACGACTGCTGTCGATCGCGGATGGCAGGGCCGTCGCGTTGTCCGTCATTCCCGGCCGCGCGGACGCAAGCCTCGTTGCGCTCCTGGCCCGCCACGACGGATACGCCGTTCTCCAGCACGGCTGGCTGCATGTGAATCATGCCCCCGCGAGTGCCCCCAAGTCCGAGTGGCCGACGGGCCGGGCGCTGGAACCAGCGCGCGACGATCTGAGGATGGGCGGCAAGAGGTTGCGCGAACTGTTCGGCCCTCGCTACCGTCCCATCCTGGTTCCTCCCTGGGGCAGGGTCGCGCCCGAAGTGGTGGAGTGCGCACGGGAGCTGGGCTATCTCGCCTTGTCGCTGCACGGGCCGCCGCGAAGGAGGCATGCGCTGCCGGCGGTCAATACGAGCGTGGACCTGGCGGACTGGGCGGCAGGTGGCCGCTTCATCGGCGCCGGCCGGGCGTTGGACGCGCTCGTCGCACGGATCACGGCGGGCGGGACGGAACCCATGGAGTCCAGCACGATCGGCATCCTCACGCACCATCGATGCCTCGACGAAGACGGCTTCGTCTTCCTGGAGGAACTCGTGGGGTTCCTGAAGGAGCAGAGGTTCGCGAAGTGGGTCGACGTCGGCGACCTGGTCTCCCGCGGGCGCGCTCTCGGTGGCCAGCAGTATGTCGCGCAGTGAACAATACGGACTTCAGGATGATTTCCTGACCGTGCTGCACAAAGAGGCAATCCCGTCCAGGTTCAGCGAACTGGTGCTTCGCCGCCGCAGTGAACTGTGGGACGACGGACTGGGGGCTGAGCATCCCGCGGCCACATGCGAGGCAGAGGTTGTCGCGAAGGCCACGCCCGCGCAGTGGAAGTGCTGCTCCAGGTGGCAGCGGAAACTGAGCAACAAGCTGAACGCGAAGGAGTTTGCCAGGTCGCATGCGGTGGATGTCGCGAAGATACTGTGGGTGGGCCGGGACCTGCTCGAATTGCCCATGAACGAGATGCCGAGGAGCTTCGTCGTCAAGAGCACGAACGGCTGGGCGTCCAGGCATGTCGTCCCCGTCGTCGATGGCTGGGACGTGCTGCGGCGCGCCCCGCTCACCGAGTCCTACCTCCAGCATCATTTCGACGCGGTGCTTCCCCCCGTCAGCGAACGCCGGGGACTGCTTTTCGTCGAGGAGTTCATCGATCCCGCCGGCGACGGTACCCTTCCGCTGGATTACAAGGTCTATTGTTTTGGAGGAGATCCCGTGTACATCGAAGTCGTCGACCGGATGAGGCGCGCCGATGCGTGGTACAGCACACGGTGGCGGCGCGTGGCGGACCGGATGCAGTTGCGATTCGGTTCGTCGCCGACCATGGATGCTCCGGCACGCCTGCCGGAATTGCTCGACGCGTCCCGCAGGCTGAGCACTTCGTACGGCTACCCATTCGTGCGCCTGGACTTCTTCCTGGGCTCCGGGGGCGTCTATCTCTGCGAAGTGACGCACACGCCATTCGCAGGGGACATCCGGGGGATGCTGACAGACTTCGCTGATGCACGCCTCGGGCGGCTCTGGCGTGCTTCGCTCCAGTCCGGGAAATGCGCGGGCAACTAGGTATGGGACATGAAGAGGGCCACCGGCTTTGGGCGATCACGACCTACTTCAATCCGATGCGCTACCGCGCGCGGCTCGACAACTTCCGCTATTTCCGGCGGCACCTGAAGGTCCCGCTGGTTTGCGTGGAGCAGTACTGGGACGCGCCGCAGCTTGCCGGCGGCGACGCCGACCGGCTCGTGCACCTGCAAGGTGGAGACGTGTTGTGGCAGAAGGAGCGGCTGTTGAACGTCGCCATCCAGAGGCTGCCGCCCGAGGCCGAGTACGTTGCGTGGCTGGATTGCGATATCGTCTTCAAGCGTCACGACTGGGCCCAGGCGGCGATCGCGGCGCTACATCGCCATCGCCTCGTCCAGTTGTTCACCGAAATGGTCGACCTCCCCCTCGGGGAAGTCTCCAGTCAGGACTTCGCCAGGCACCCGCCGTCCGGGCAGGCGATCGGCGGCCTCCTGCAACGAGGAGCTGCGAGCCAGGGGCACTTCACTCCGGCAAGCACCGGAGGCATGCGACGCGCCTTGTTCGGGTTGGCGTGGGCGGCGGAAGTAGAACTCATCCGAAGACACGGGTTCTACGATGCAATGATCATCGGGAGCGGGGACCGCGCGATGGTCTGTGCTGCCCTCGGCCGGCCACAGGATGCGGAGGCGGCTGCCCGCCTCAGTGCGATTCGCGCCCAACACTATCGGGGATGGGCGGACCCTTTCCACGCGGATGTGCAGGGCAGCGTCGGCGCCTTGGCCGGCCGCCTGCTCCACCTCTGGCACGGCGAGATCAAGGATCGCCGCTACCTTGAGAGACACATAGATTTTGCCCAGCTCGATTTCGATCCGTATGCCGACATCGAGGTGGCGGCCAACGGCCTCTTTCGCTGGACGGATCGGGGTCAACGCCTAATTCCATTCATGTCCGCCTATTTCGCGAACCGCAACGAAGGCGAACGACTCGACTGCGAACCGCGGCAGGCGGGGGCGGAATGAAGGTTCACGTGCACTTCGTGACCGAGCACTTCCCGCCGGAGCGCGGCGGACTGGAGGCCTGGTCCGCCTGGTTCTGCAGCTTGATCTCGGAGACTGCCGGATTCGGGGTCACGGTCTACGTCGTCGGTTCTGCGTGGCGCGCGGACCCCGCCCGGGAACCGGTCGGCTACGAGATCCATCCGCTTTCATCCGAGATCGACATCGTGACCGAACCGGTCCGCTCGAGTTCCTGGGAGCAATCCCGTAAGGTGTCGGAAATCCAGCGCGCCCAGTTCCTGTGCCTGGCCAACGCGATCGGCCGGCGGAAAAAAGTCCTCGGCGACTGTCGGCACGTCGTGATGTCTAACTTTGCCCTCGGCGTGGGTTTTCTGGCGGGGAACGTTGCCGAACACCTCGAGTTGCCCCATGTCGCGCGCCTGGCCGGGACGGATTTCTCCCGGGGCATGCGCGCGCACTCGGAGCGGGCCCGATTGCTGGGCGTGCTGGCCGGGGCGTGCCGCGTGGTGGCCCTGAACTCGGAACAGGAACGGCTCCTGAAGCGCGTGGACGCCACCTTGCCCATCCATCGAATCCCCTGCTCGGTCGATTTGCCTGCGGAAGTCGAGCGGCGCGGACCTCGGCCTGATGGCTTGGCCATCTTCGCCGACTGCGGCTACAGCCACAAGAAGGGCACGCATCTCATGCTATCGGCGTTCGAACAGGCGATTGCCGCGGGATGCGACGCCAGGCTCGCGATCTGCGGAGCCGACGAGGCAGGGCAGGAGCCCTACTGGTCCGCGTTGCGCGAGGAGACGGTGAAACGGATCGGCCGCCGCATCGACTTGATGGGCTACCTCGAGTCTGCGGAGATGGAGAAGTTCCTGGCCGGGGCCGGCCTCTATTGCTCCGCAACGATCGGAGAAGGATCATCCCTCGCGCGCATCCGCGCCTTGTGCCTGGGCGTCCCGATGCTGACCACCGCCTGCGGAGAGATGACCGACCTCGATCCCCTGCCTCGGCATGTGATGCTTGCTCCACCCGGGGATGGCAGGGCCTTTGCCGACGCCATGAGCCGTGTCATCACCGCACTTCGGTCGTCGTCGATCGCGGCCGACCAGGCGGAACTGGCCCGGTGGAGAAGCTATTTTTCGCGCGAACGGGAGGCGGCCGGATGGATATCCCTGCTGCGCGCGACGTGAGCCGGACAGCCCGGGCATTGTTTTTCGTGCACGACGGGACCAGCCTCGGGCACCTGAAGCGAGCTGCGCGGCTCATGGCGGCGCTGCAGGGCCGGGCGAGCAGCCTGTTGGCGACCGGAATGCGGGCTGCGGCCACGATCGTGCCGCAGGATGTCGAGATCGCACTGCTTCCCGGGTGGGACGGCATGCTGGCCGAACGGGCGGCAAGGCTTGGGAGATGCCGATGGTGGAATGCTTCCCGTGAAGAGAGTCTGCGCTTCAGGAAGGCGATCCTCGCCGCAATAGCGGCCGAGTTCCGGCCCGACATCGTCGTCGTCGACTACCTGCCGTATGGCCAGTACGGCGAACTGCACGAGCTCCTGGGCGTGACGCCAGCCCTGAAGTACCTCGTGATCCGAGGCGTCGTCGATCGGCCGGACCTCGCTGTCCTCGGGGGGGAGGCCCTGGAACGGGTTGCCGGCACGTACGACCGGCTGCTTGTCGCAGCCGACCCCGGCGTTGTCGACTTCGATGCCCGCTACGGGCTTGGCCCGATGGCCCGGGCCAAGCGGCACTTCCTGGGCTATATCGCGGATCCGCCGCCGGACCGAAAGCTGACGCGGCGCTCCTTCGGAGTGCCGGAGGGCCTTGCGTGGGTTGTCTGCTCGGCCGGCAGTGGCCGGAACGCCGAAGAGATGATGCTGGAGTGCATGAAGCTGTCGCAGGTCTACGAGAACATCTTCGTGCATATCCTCGTTGGGCCGCTGTCGAGGCTTCGCGACGAGGAGCTGGATGCCGATGTCGAACGATGTCTCGTAGTCCGTTGGAACGCGGATGGCCCCCTCATGAACGGCGCGGCCGACATCGTCGTCTGTGGCGGTGGCTACAACAGCGTTTGCGAAGCGTTGTCAGGGGGAGCGCGCATCGTCGTGCTCCCGAATCAAACATGCGACGACGACGAACAGCGGGTTCATGCATCGTTGCTGTCCGGCCGTCATCCGGTGTCGCTGATCGCCACCCGCGCCCAGTTGAAGAGCGCCGTGGGAGAGCATCTCCTGGCGCTGCCGGACCGACCTCGGTGCTCCGTGGACCTGGCCGGTGCCGAGCGGTTCCGCAAGTTGGTGGAGGACGACCTGAAAACCCGCGCCATGGACCTTCAGTGACCACGAGCGACTTGTTCATCCGGTCCGGCGCCGCCTGGAACCCGTGCCATGGCGCTGACTTCCGCCAGAAGGGATGGCTCGGGCCGATTCCTCTTCTTTCTTCCCGGGGCGTGGAAGAGTTGACCGCACTTCTCGGTCGTTCCACGGCCGACTTCACGCAGCCGGGGGAACTGGCACGGATGTCGGATGTGCGGGAGTTCGGTTCCCGGCCCTGGTTCAAGAGCATGCACGTGGTCGACGCGACTTTTCGAAGCGTGGCGATGAACCCGGTGCTACTCGGTTTCGTCGCCGGCCTGCTGGGGCCGCGCTTCGTGCTGTGGGGTTGTTCCCTTGTGCAACGCGTGCCCGGGCAACGTCATCGCTGGCACGTCGACGTCGAACATCTGCAAGGGCAAGGGTTGACCGTATTCGTCGGACTCGAAGGGGCCAACGCGAGTTCCTCCCTGACGGTGCTGGAACAGTCGCACCGCTTGACCGCGGCACCGCAATCCATCGGGCTGGATTCGGACGGGGCGATCCTCGCGTTTTCGAGGAAGCACGGCCTGGATGCCGGTCTCCGGGTGCTCCCCATCGAGCGGGGCTCGATGTGCGTCATGGATGGCCGTCTGTGGCACCGCTCGGAGAATGCTTCCACCCTGCCGAGGGTGGCCGCGCTGATCCAGTATTCCGTGCCGGATGCCGACATCCGCGTACCGCGCTCGTGGGGGCCGGAGATCAGCTGGTTGTCTGGCCGGCCGCCCGTGATCCAGGTGGACGCATTGGAAGAGGGCATCGGCACCAGGGGACGCGCCGGCCCTTGAAGTTCCCGGACGTTGAGGAGGGCGGGCTGGCCGCGCTTCCGTGCCGATGCATCCTCGATGCTCAGGTGGCGGATTCCGCGCGTCCTGCGCCTTTGGCTCCCGCGGCACCCGCCCCAGCAAATTGAACTCCGGATTCGACACCCACCGTCACGACTCCCGACACTTCAAGGTTGAGACTGAGTAGCGAGCCTGTGATGTGAGGGGCTGCTGCGGAGCCTGCATGCGCGTGCAGATATGGCGCGCAGAGCCAGAGAGCACTCACGGCTCGGATCAACCGATGATGATTCATGGATGTTCCTTTCCTTGGATTGATCTTCAGGGGCGCGAGCCGAACGGAAGCTCGTGTGCATGGCACTGAACCTGCGGCGCATGGCTGTGCTCAACACAGGCTGACAAGCGCAGGGGCACTCGTCGAACTGACTGCGTAAGCTCCCCCTGCGGGTAGACACCTGAATCTGGAGAATGCGGCCTCAAGAAGGAAGTCGGGGACGCGATGAGGAAGAGCAAGTTCAGCGAGAGCCAGATCGTGGCGAACTGCGCATGTCGCTGAGGTCTACGACTGCTTGCTGTTGGTCAGCGTGAGTACGCTCGCAGACGGCGACCGTCAGTAGTCGCTGCAGAACGGTCTGCGAACTCAATCGCCGGTTCAGACTCGGTGCTGCCGGTCAGATCCAACAGTTGAATGGGGGCCAAGACCAGAAGCGGTCACACGCAAGCCAGCAAGGCCGATGTCCGCGGCTCACTTCTGACCGGTCACTCACACAACGCGGCCGACGTGGCGGTCCTCGAATGACTGCTTCCGCCCGGGACGACCGGCCGAACCCGACCCTACTCGGACGCGCTTGTCTGATGCCGGCGCTGAATCAGCGCTGCATCACTGTTGTAGATGTTGCGATCCTTCGACCCGCTTCGCAGATGATTGAGCCTCGATGGTTGATGCGTGCACTAAATGCACCGCCCATGCGGACGCAGATCGTCTAGGGATTCCGTGTGTATGGCGCGCCCCTAGACTGCCAGCCCTGACTCTCCACGCAGTATCGGAGGCATGTCGTGCCACATCTGCCGCAGGATCTTGGGCGAGCCGCAGGGCAGGCTGTGCGGCTGTGTTGCGCCATGCACGAGGACAGGCGGCACGACCTCCTGTGCGATGAACTGCGCAGCCGGCTGTTCGATGCGGGGCTGTCGGTGCGCGTCGCCGGCTTCGAGCCACCCGCCGCCACCGGCCTGCTGCTGCAGGTGGTCGATGCCGAGGCGTTCGGCAGTGCCTTGCGGCAGCTAGACGGCTTGCGCCATGCCGCGACGCCGTGCACCGCACTCATCGCGTCAATCGGCCTCGAGGGCACGCGCATCGACGCCCTGCTGGACGCCGGCGCGAGCGATTTCTTCGCCCTGCCGTGTAACGCGGAGGAACTGATCGTGCGCATGCACCGTGCGCTCGGCTCGCGCGAGGCGCGGCTGGCGTGCGGGATCGCAGCGCGCCATGAAGCGCGCGCCCCAAGCGCGCTGACGCTCCCCGCGACGACGGCAGGCCCGGCCCATCCGGCCTTGCGCGAACTGATCGGTGACAGTCCCGCCTTCGCCGCACAGGTGGCGCGCGTGCCGCTGCTGGCCAAGTACGACGCCGGCGTGCTGATCCTCGGCGACACCGGCACCGGCAAGGAGGTCTGCGCGCGCGCCATCCACTACCTGTCCGCGCGTGCCGGGCGCCCCTGGGTGGCGCTCAATTGCGGCGCCATCCCGGCCGAGCTGATCGAAGCCGAACTTTTCGGCCACGCGCGAGGCGCCTTCACCCACGCTCACTGCGCACGCGCTGGGCTGGTGCGCGAAGCCGAAGGCGGCACGCTGTTCCTCGACGAGATCGACGCGCTGCCCTACGTCGCGCAATCGGCACTGCTGCGCTTCTTGCAAGACAAGGAGTACCGCGCGGTCGGCTCCAACACGCTGCTGCACGCCGACGTGCGTGTCATCGCGGCCACTAACACCGACCCGGCGCTGCTTGTCGCGCGCGGGCGTTTGCGCCAGGACCTGCTGTTCCGGCTCAACGTACTCACCTTGCACCTGCCGCGCCTGCGCGAGCGCCAGGCCGACATCCCGCAGCTCGCGCTGCACTTCCTGCGCGCCGCCGCGCGGCAGTGGGACAAGGCGGTGCCGGTGTTGTCGGCCCCGGCGCTGCGCAAGCTGCTCGCCCATGACTGGCCGGGCAACGTGCGCGAGCTGAAGAACGTGGTCGAGCGTGCGCTGCTGATGGGCGCTTCGTCGGCCATCGGTGCGCAGGACATCGATTTCGACGGTTCGTCCAGCGCTGCGATCGAGGTGGCCGACGAATCCTTCCGCGCCGCCAAGGCGCGGGTCGTCGAGAGCTTCGAGCGCAGCTACATCGAGCACCTGCTTGCCTGCAACGCCGGCAACGTCACGCATGCCGCACGCGCGGCCAAGAAAAACCGGCGCGCGTTCTTCGAGCTGATGCGCAAGTACCGCATCGAACCCGATCCCTTCCGCGACGAGCGCTGACGGCCAGCGCACGCCGGCGGGACATCGTCCGGCGGCACGCGGACGGAAATGTCCGCCCTTTGCGCGCCAGCGTGCAGGCGGGTCGGCGGGCGTTGGGACCCGCGCGACAAGGACAAAAACGTCCGCCCGTAGCGCCGCGCCATTCACGCCTGCGCCCGGCGCGACAACGCACCGCACGCGCGTTGGCGCCGTGGCACACGCCTTGCGATTGGCACCGCCACGGAAACCGGGGGGCAGCCGTGCCCATGAAGACCGACGTCATGGCCATCGTGCAGAACTTGTCGCGCTACCTGCGAAGCCATCCTGACGCCTGCGACACGCCGGAGGGCATCGCCCGTTGGTGGCTGGATGAAGAGGCGCCGCTGCCGGCGCTCGATGCCGCGCTCGAGTGGATGTCGGCCTGCGGCGTCGTCGAAGCCTTGCCGGCCGCCGATGGCCGCGTGCGCTGGCGCCGCATCATCACCGGCGACGACAACGCCACGAGCCTGGAAGGCCGGCTGGACGCGATGGCGCAAGACCCGCGCACCGTGCTGCCGTCCGGCGACCCACCGCGCGGTAGCGGGAGCCTGCATTGACCACCCGTGCCCGCAAACGGCCCGTCGACGCAATGCCGACGGCGAAACCGAGCGACGCCGTACCGGCCGCCGTGCACGCCGCCTTCGCACGTGCCTTGCGCGCGCTCGACCCGGTGCTCGGGCTGGCCGTCGAACAGCAAGCCCGCCTGCTCGGTACGGACAGCCTGATCGATCCGTGGCGCGGCATGCACCTCGAACTGGCCGATGTGCGGCGCCTGCTTGCCAGCGCGGCGCCGGACCCTGCCGCGATGCTGGCAGCGCCCGGTGTGGTCGGCCTGCTGGCCGACGCCATGCACGAGGTCATGGAGGCCGCCGCCGTCCCCGCCGGCATGCGCCTGGTGCCCCTGGACCTGGCGCTGTGCCTGATCGCCGCGGCACCCGATCTTGACCTGCGCTACGAGCGCATCTACGGCTACCTGCAGGACGACCTGACACGCAAGCGCCCGGCCATCGACCTCATGGCGAACCTGCTCGCGGCGACGACCGAGGAGCGCCTCGCCCTGGCCGCACGTTTCGAGGCCGACGCATCGCTGCGCCGCCACGGCGTCATGGAACCGAGTGGCGACAACACCCAGCCGTGGCTGGCGCGCGGCTGGCGGCTCGACGCGCTGTGGCTGAACCGGCTTGTCGGGCGTGCCGAGCCCGATGCGTCGCTGGCCGGCTGCGCACGCCTCGTGACGCCGTCCGCCGCGGGGCTGAACGACAGCCTGGCCGAGCCCGATGTGCTGGACGCACTGCGGCGCGCCCAGGCGTCGCCGCCGCTTCGACTGGTGTTGCACGGGCCGCATGGTGCTGGCAAGTACGACGTCGCGCTGGCCCTGGCGCACGAGCTGGGCAGCGCGCTGCTCGTCGTCGACGTGCGCGGCTGGGCGGACGCTGCCGAGGTGCGCGCGCAGATCCAGCGGGTGCATCGCGGCGCCGCGTTGTTCGGCTGGTTGCCTTACCTGCACGGCGTGCAGGCGCTGATGCAGGGCGAGCCGCAGCGCCTGCGCAGCCTGCTCGACGCGCTGGCCGAAGAACCCAGCCTCGGCTTCGTGCTTGCCATGGCGGCCGTTTGGCCGCAGGCGCATGCCGCCGCGCTGAGTGCCACGCGGATCGAGCTGGGCTTCCCATCGGCCGAGCGGCGGCCGCGGCTGTGGCGGCGTGCCGTCGCCGCGCGCGGCGTGGTGGCCGACGATGGCGCGCTCACGCAGGCCGCCCTGCGCTTTCGCCTCAGCGCGGCGCAGATCGACCAGGCGGCGGCCGACCTGGCAGTGGCCGCGGCCGCGCCGCCGCTGGGCTACGCCGAGCTGGCCGCGGCCGCCCGCGCGCAATCCGGCGCCGATCTCGCCCTGCTGGCGCGGCGGGTCGTGCCGCGCGCTGACTTCAGCGCCCTCGTCACCGTGCCCGAGGTGAAGACCCAACTGCGCGAGATCTGCGAGCGTGTGGCCACCCGCGAGGCGGTGCGCCGCGACTGGAGCGGCGCCAGCGTGCACGGCCGCGCGCTCGGCGTCACCGCCTTGTTCGTCGGCGCCTCGGGCACCGGCAAGACGCTCGCTGCCGAGGCCCTGGCCTGCGAGCTCGGGCTCGACCTGTACCGCATCGACCTCGCGGGCATCGTCAGCAAGTACATCGGCGAGACCGAGAAGAACCTCGACCGCGTGTTCGCCGCCGCCGAAAACGCCAACGCCGTGCTGTTCTTCGACGAGGCGGATGCGCTGTTCGGCAAGCGCTCGGAAGTCAAGGACGCACACGACCGCTACGCCAACATCGAGGTCGCCTATCTGCTGCAGAAGATGGAGCAGCTCGACGGCCTGGCGATCCTGGCCACCAACCTCAAGCAGAACCTGGACGAAGCCTTCGCGCGGCGCCTGACCTTCACGCTCAACTTCCCCTTTCCCGAGGCGCTCGAGCGCGAACGCTTGTGGGAGTGCCTCTGGCCGCCGCGCGCGCCGCGTGCCGCCGACGTGGACCTCGGCTGGTTCGCACGGGAGTTCCGGCTCTCGGGCGGCAATATCCGCAACACCGTGATGGCCGCCGCGCACCTGGCGGCCAGCGACGGCCAGGTGATCACGCGCGAGCATCTGCTGCACGCCACGCGGCGCGAGTACCAGAAGCTCGGTAAGAACCTCGTGACGCCGGCGGCAGGCGATGCAAGGCGGGCCGCATGAGATCGCGCTTGCAGCCGCACCCTGACGCGGCCGCGCGCACCGCCTCACGGCCGGCCGCGCACGACCGGGCCGGCCCGAGGCGTGAGGCGGACGCCGGCCCTGCCGCACACGAGGCGGCGGGCTTGGCGCTGTCCAACCAGGCGCTATCGCAGGCCTGGTCTCGCCGCCTGCCGGAAGCGCGCGACGAGGGACAGCCGCTCGACCCCGCGCTGCGCGCCGACATGGAGGCGCGCTTCGGCGAAAGTTTTGCCGACGTGCGTGTGCACGACGACGCGCACGCCCACCGCAGTGCCGCAGCGCTGCAGGCTAGCGCCTACACGGTGGGCCCCCATGTGGTGTTCAGCCGCGATCGTTGTGCGCCGCAGGCCACGCCGGGCCGCCGCTTGCTCGCGCACGAACTCGCGCATGTCGTGCAGCAACGCCGCGGCGGGGCCGCACCGGTGTTGTCGCCGCAGGCGCCGCATGAAGCCGCCGCCGAGCAGGCCGCATCGCAGGTGGCGGCCGGCCAGGCGTCGGTGCAGGTGGCTGGCGGCACCGGCGTGGGGGTCGCACGCGAACGCGAGACCGATGCGCAGCGGCTGTCCGAGGGCGCGCCCGACGCGGCACCGATCTGCGAGGCGCCCGCGCCGTATCCGCTCGAGGATCCGCTGACCCGCGGCGCCGAGCCGGGCCCGCGCTACTGGCTGACGCACGAGCCGGATGTCGCCGCGATGCGGCCGCACCGCCTGGACGACGAGGCGAACCAGATCGACGAATGGTTTGCGCGGCAGACCACCTCGTCGCGCGACGATGCACGCCTGCTCGAGGTGCGCAACAGGCTTCGCGCCGAGGCGCTGGCGCGCGAGCAGCGCGCCGCGCGGCCGGCGCCGCGCCGCAAGAAGGGCAAGCAGACGCCGGCTCAGCCGGCCACCGACGCCGGCGGCGCCGACACCCGTCCGCGCTTCCTGCGCGAGCAGCGCAGCATCGGGAGCGCCGATCCCGGGGCGCTGGCGACCGAGTACGACGAGCTGCTCACCTACGCGCAAGACGAGAACATCCCGAAGGAAGAGCGCGAGCTGGCGCAGATCGAACTGGCGAACCTGCGCCCGGCGATGCGCGACGAACTGGCACGGCGCTCGAACCAGCGCCATGCCGAGGCGATCGGCCAGGCCCTCGCCCCCGACGCCGCGTGGGACGTGCGCAGCCACTTGAGCGGCGCCGCGAAGCGCATCGACAGCATCCGTGCGCTGCCCGGCCACCCCGGCCACAGCTACCTCATGCGTGGCAGCGAGATGCTGGTGATGAGCGACGAGCAGGTCGCCGCGGTGCGCGACTCGATGATCAAGACGATGGCGCGCCAGACCAGCGGTACGCACCACGACACCGAGCAGGTGCAGCAGGAATGGCACGAGTTCGTGGAGCGCACCTTCGAGGAACAGAAGTACGTCGGCTTCTTCACGATGCTGTGGTCGGGAGAGAACCCGTCCGAGTGGGACGTGCTGCTGATGCCGCACGTGATCGAGTCGAACCAGCGCATCGGCCGCTTCAAGGCGCTGCGGGCGCAGGCGCAAGACCCGTGGCGCACCAGCCCCGCGCCGCTGCTGCCGATGGCCGAAGCGGTGGGCATCGCCGAGCACCACGCGGGCGTGGCGCGCACCGTGCTCGACTACCGCATCGGCAAGATGATGACCGCCGCCGGCGAGATCGTCGGCGGCCTGGACCGTGTGCGCATGGCCGGCCAGTTCGCTGCAGCAATCGCCTTCTCGCCGGCCGGCGGCGCGCTGTACGGCGGCGTCAGCTCCACCGCCGTGCAGCTGTCCGAAATGGCCCACGGCCAGCGCGACAGCCTGGACCCGCTGGCCATCGGCTTCGACGCCGCGGCCGGCTACGCCGGCGCCAAGGTGACCCGCGGCGTGATGGGCTTCGGCGGCAAGGCCGCGCCGCTGTGGCAGCGCGGCGCGCTGTTCGTGCTCGGCGACCGCGCCGGAGCCAGCGCGAGCGTGGGCACGCGCATGGCGCTCGACAAGGTGAGCGGGCGAAAGGATTACTCCGCCGGTGACATCGCCGGTGCGGTGACGGACCAAGCCACCGACGCCAAGCAGATGCTGCTGAACATGGCGTTGGCGAAAGCGGGGCGCTTCGTGCAGTCGCGCTCAAAGCCGGCGCCCAAGCCGCCGGCGGCTCGCAAGCCGGCGCCCGAGCCAGCCCCCACGGCGCAGCCCGCCGCCGCGGCTCCGCCAGTGCCCAGCGCGCCCATCGGCGTGCGCGCGGCCAACGACAACGTGCCGGTCGCCGCGAACGGGATGGGCGCGCTGATTCCGCTGCGCCCGCGCGCCGGCAAAAACGCGCCGGTGGTGAAGCCGCAATCGCAGCAGGAATTGCAAGCACAGGCCGCGCCTGTGCCGCTGGCCCTGGCGGTCGGCCAGACGCACGGCGTCCAGCAGGCCGCGCCGGCGGCGTCGGCGGCGCCACCTGGCGCCACGCTGATGGCCGGCGCGGGCGGCGGCAAGGGCCCGGTCGGACCTACCCCGACCACGGCCCGGCCGGCGCCGACCATCCTGAGCGGCCTGCCCGATCCCAAGGTCCGCATGGGGGTGAGGGAGCCGCCGGGACCCGCCAAGGACGCGGGCGCCGCCACACCGACCCCGAAGCCGGCACCCGTCGCGGCCAACGACAACGACCCACTGGTGGCCACGCGGGTACAGAGCGATCGCTCGCGCAAGAGCACTTGGGTCGAGGAAGGTTCGCCCGATTTCGCCGGCGCCGCGCGCAGCTCTAAATTCGTCGTGCAGCCGCGCAGCCAGGCCGAGGCCAGCGGCTTCCGCGCCGCCGGCACCGCGCCCAACGTGCCGATGCGGCCGATCACGCGCAACGGCGTGCAAGTCGAATCCGCCGGCGCCGCGCGCGACACGCCGCACAACATCACCGCCCGCGTCACGCCGAAGAAGACCGAAGCGCGCGGCGAGGCGGCTTTCAACAAGACGGTTGGCGCCGACGTGAACCAGATGCATGCCTACAAGGCCCTGCTGCAGGCCGGCGAATACGGCGTGCTGCGGCCCGGCAACGTGAGCACCGGTGGCGTGGACGCGATCACGGTGTCCATCGTGGGCGGCAAGGTGAAGGTGTTCCTCAACGATTTCACCGGCATGAAAGTCGGCAAGACGGCGAAGGACACGCATCAGAAGTGGGCCACCGAGCTGGACGCCGCCGCGCACCCGGACCGCATGAAGTTCGGCGACCCGGCCATCGAGGCCGCGGTCGCCAAGGCCGTTGCCAGCGGCGAGGTCTACGTGCGCACCATCCGCGTTGACGCCTCGCCCGAGGGCGCGCGGCGCGTGCTGGTCTACGAAGGCGTGAAGCTCGAGCGAGGAAAGCCATGAGCGAATCCGCCGGCAAGACCTCGGCCAAGGTGCCCGCCAGCGCCAGCGCGCAGCACGCGCGGCCGCGTTCGCCCGGGCCGGCGCCGGCGCTCGGCGGCTTTGGCGCGTTGTGGGCGCTGCAAGGCATGGCAGGCAACCGGGCCGTCAGCGGCGCACTCTCCGGCGGCGCGCCATTGCCGGGCGACGTGCGCGGCGAGATGGAGGCGCGCTTCGGCGCCGATTTCGCCGAGGTGCGCGTGCACGACGACACCTCGGCGCACCACAGCGCCACCGGCTTGGCGAGCCATGCCTACACGCACGGCGAGCACATTGTCTTCAACGCCAACCGCTTCGCGCCGCACACCGGCGGCGGCAAGCGGCTGCTGGCGCACGAGCTCGCCCACGTGGTGCAGCAGCGCCGCGGCGGCGCAGTGCCGGCGCTGGACCCGCAGGCGCCGCATGAGCAGGCGGCCGATCACGCCGCCGACGCGGTGATGGCCGGCAGTGCGCCGGTGGTGGTGGCCGGCGCCACCGGCGTGGGCGTGGCGTGCGACAACTGGTTTACCGACAAGTACAAGGCGCTGAAGGAAGAGATCCCGCCGGAGTACCGCGCGATGGTGCGCACCGCGGTGAAGGGTGGGGCGAACGCGGCCGTCAACACCGTCGGGGCGATCAGCTTCGTGCCGCCACCCATCACCGAAGGCCTGGGCGAGACCATCGTCAAGAGCCTGGACGATCTCGCGGAAGGCGGCGGCGCCGAGGCGGTGACCGAGAACCTGAAGGGTCTGGGGCGCGACAAGGTGCTCGACGCGATCGGCACGGCCAACGGCGTCGTCAAGCAGGTCACCGAGATCGTGGACACCAGCCTGTGGGTCGCGCAGGAAGCGCGCGACCTGCGCGACAGCGCCGTCGATGCAGCTGGCGGCAAGGGCAGTCTCGGCGGCGGGCTGACCAGGAGCGTGTTCGACGTGGTGACCCTTGGCACCGGTCCGTCGCTGGACGCCGCCGCTTCGGCCGCCGACGCCTTGCAGGCCGCCGGCGCCAAGGACCACTTCGGCCGCGCCAGTCTGACCGCGCCCTACGCCGAATGGACCAACGAGCTGGTGAAGGATGTCGAGGAGGCGCTGGGCGAGTCCGAGGACGAGGGTCTGTTCACGCGCACCGAGGAGTCCGAGCTGAAGACGATGATCGCCACGCAGGTGGCGCTGTCGTTCATCGGCGTCGAGGAGGTCAAGATCGTGCTCAACGCGGCCGCCGCGCTGGGCAGTCTGCGCGGCGTCGTCGAGACGATGCGCCACAACAAGAACTGGGCCTCCGACCCGACGTTCTGGGGCCACATCATCGGCGGCGTGCTGTCGGTGGTCGGGCTCGGCAGTTCGATCGCCAAGCCGAAGATCATCCGGCTGGTGCTCAAGTTCGGCTGGGTGGCCGCCGCGGTGCCGCCGATGGCGGCGATGCTGGTCGACTACAACGCCTACCTCAACGGCGAGTTGACCGAGGAGGAGCTCGATGCACGGCTGAAAAAACATTTCGCCGCCGCCTGCAATGTGATCAAGGACGGGATCCTGCACGTCTCGCAGTCGGGCGCCAGCAAGTCGCCCACGCCCACCGGCAAGACGCCCGCCAAGACGGCCGCAGGCGGCGGCGATGGCGAGGCGCTCGCGACGCCGCCAGCGAAGGACAGCGCCGCGGCGCCCGCCGCCAAAGAAACCGCCACGACCCCGACTCCGCAGGACAGCCCCGTGGGGCTGCCGCCACCGCAGGCGCCGAAGCTCGCGCCGCCGCGCGAGACGCCCCGGCCGGCGCCGGTGGCCGACGACGCCAACGTGGTGCCGCTGGAGCAGGGCCGCGCACTGCCGCAGTCGAAAGCCTCGAAGAAGCTGGAGAGTGCGCTCGCCAAGCAGCCGGCGGACGAAGCCGGCAGCGTCACGCCCCTGCGCCCGCGCAGGAAGCCGGCGACGCCGCCGCCCGACAGCGAGCCGCAGGTGCAGCCGCTGCCGGTGGAGCAGAAGCTGGCCGTCGGCCAGACCCACGGGGCCGACGGAGGCGCCGGCACGGCGACGGGTCCGAAGCCGTCGCTGCGGCTGGTGCCCGATGCGGATGCGCCGCGCGCCTCGGTCTCGGACGGCGGTGGCAGCGGGTCGCCCCCTGGCCGCGCGGCCAGCCCGGGCGCGCCGTCGGCGCCGCAGGTCGGCAAGGGGCCGGGCGGTGCCGGCGGCTCGGGGGGCAAGAGGGGGGGGACGCGCACCCAGAAGAAGTCGCCGCCGAAGCCCGACGACGCCGACCTCGTGCCGTTGTCCAAGTCCACCAGCGACCCGATCGAGGCGCGGCTCGCCGCGCTCAAGGTGCCCAAGGCACAGCGCAAGGCGGTGGCGAAGGTGGCCGACCTCGTGCGCAAGCGGGCGAGCGCTGACCCGGATTCGGCGGAAGAGCTGCTGACCGGGCTCGAGAAGCGCTTCGGCGTGCCCGTGCCGCCCAGCAAGAGCGAGCAGGTGTCCGAAGACCTGGACGCGGTGCAAGACAAGCTCTATGCGGAGCGCACGCCGAGCGGCAAGCACACGCAATCGCCCGAGGCTGACAAGCGGGCGTTGCAGGATCAGATGCGTCCCAGCGCGAAGCAGGCGAGGAAGGCGAAGGTCGGCGAATCGGAGCGTGTGGGCGAGGCCGGCGGCAGAGCCCAGGCCGACAAGGAAGGCATCGCCGTACAGGAGTGGGACACGCCGCAGAAGTGGAAGGGCGAGTACGGCCAGGGCCCCGACGCGCTCGGCAAGCGCGGTGACCGCGAGCTGATCCTCGAGTTCAAGGGCGAGAGTAGTGCGCTGTCCACGAGCAAGCGCACCGGCGTCGTTCAGATGTCCAACGAATGGGTGGGCCGCAAGATCGCCGAACTGCACTACGTCGGCGACACGGCCACCGCGGCGCGACTGCGCCAGGCCGCGCACGACGGCAAGTTGCAAGGCGTGGTGTATTCGACCAAGACGCGCAAGGGCGGCGAGAAGACCTCACGGCTCAAGAGCCACCAATTGCGCGACCGCCTGAGCAACGAGGCCATCCGCGACAGCGGCCTGATCGACTACGCGCCGAGCAAGGTCGAGGCGGCCTACCAGCAGCGGCTGCAGGAACTGCAGGCGTCCGAAGCGGCCGGCGACGTGCGCCGCCTGCCGTGAAGAGGTTCGAGCCGTGATCGACCACCTCGACACCCTGCTGCACCGGCTGCTGCGCTACTCCATCGGCGAGATCACGGCCGATGCGCAGATCCGCTTTCAGCCACCCGATGAAGACTGGCGCGCGCTGGTGCCCGGCATCACCGATGGCGCGGGCAATCCGGCGAATTCGCTCAACGTCTACCTGATCGACCTGCGCGAGAACCGCAAGCTGCACAGCAACGAGCGCGAGCGCGTGACCTCGGGCACCGACATCTTCAAGCGCCCGCCGGCGCGGCGCGTCGACTGCCACTACCTGATCAGCGCCTGGAGCCCGGTGGCGGTGTCGATGGCCATCGACCCGACGCTGGACGAACACGCGCTGCTCGCCGAAGCCGCCCGCGTGCTCGGCGCGCATGACGAGCTGGACCCGGTGGCGATCTACGCGCTGTCCAACCCGCCCGGCGTACCGCCAGCGGCGATTGCCGACGAACGTTTTCCGCTGACCCTGCTGCCGGTGGAAGGCTTTCCGAAGTACGCCGAGTTCTGGGGAACCATGGGCGACAAGCACCGCTGGAAGCCGGCGGTGCATGTGGTCATCACCGTCGCGCTGAAAGAGTCGCTGATGCCTGCGGGGCCGATGGTGACGACGCTGCTCACCACCACGCTCAACCGCACGCCGCTGCCCGATGCGCCGCTCGCGCCCGAGGCACGGCTGCACATCGGCGGGCTGGTGTGGGACACCCAGGCGCCGCCGCAGCCGGTGGCGCTGGCCTGGGTGGAACTGCTGACGACAGCCAACGAGCGCCGGCGTCTGACACGTGCCGATGCGCTGGGCCGCTTTGTGTTCGACGACATCGCGCCGGGGGCGTGGCGGCTGCGCGCGAGCAGCGCGGCGCTCGGCGTCTCGCCGCTGCGCGACATCACCGCCCCCGAGCCGACGGGTCGGTACGACATCAATTTCTGACCCCGCCAGGCCCGCCTGACCCGACTCAACCCGCAGGAGACACCACCATGGCCGTTCAGGTTTCCTATCCCGGCGTCTACATCGAAGAGTTCGCGCCCGGTGCGCCGATCCAGGGCGTGGGCACCAGCACCGCCGCCTTTATCGGGGTGGCGGTGATGGGCCCGCTCAACGAGCCGACCAAGATCACTTCGTGGGACAACTTCCGCGCCGTGTTCGGCATGCAGCCGGCGCAGGGCACCTTTCTCTGGTACGCCGTGCGCGGCTTCTTCGAGAACGGCGGGCAGGTCTGCTACGTCGTGCGGGCGAGCAACGGCAGCTACCAGGCGATGACGCTGAACGACCGCACGGTGGCCCCCGGCCGGCCGGTGGTGACGCTGCGCGCGCGCCAGCCCGGCGCGGCCGGCATCGGCGTATCCATCGCTGACGCGCCGCTCTTGACGAATGTGCCGGTGTACCGCCCGCGCGGACTGCTGGCCGCGGCGGTGGCGGCCGGGGCGATGGAGGTGACGCTCAACGTCGATGGCGCGGTCGCCGCGCCCGACGTGGCCAACCGCTTCAAGCCCGGCGACGAGGTGTCGTTCTCCGCCGGCACCGACCGGCGCGTGATCTCCAGCATCAACGGCGCGACGGTGCGCTTCACGCTGGCGCTGAGCACGGCGCTGGCGGCCGGCGCGACGATGCGGCTGGCCAACGCCGCCGCCGGCACGCGCACGATCCGCCTGCGCCCTACGGGCGCGGGCCCCTTGCCGCCGGGGCAGCTGGTGCCGGGCAGCATCCTGAGCGTGGCCCAAGGCGCCAACGTCGATGCGCAGGTAGTGGAGAGCGTGACCAGCGACGTGCTGACCGAAGGCGCGCAGGGTGGCCAGGGGCCGATGAGCTACCGCGTGACTTTCCGCACCGGCCTGGCCATCCAGCTCGACCTCGACCCGGCGGCGGCGAACGCACCCACCGCCACCTCCACCGAACTCGACATGACGGTCACGCTCGGCGCCGTCAACGTTGTTTACGACCGGCTGGGCATGGACCCTGCACACCCGCGCTATCTGGTGGCCATCGTCAACAACGACGCCGGCGGCCTGCTCACCGCCACACTCGTCGAGCCGCCCCCGCCCAACAGCGTGGCCAATGCGATTCCCCGCACCGGCGCGGCAGCCCCGACCAACCCGGCGCAGAACGGCAGCGCGGAAAACCTGGCCACGCTCACGAGCGGCAACTTCACCACCGCGATCGACACGCTGCGCCCGATCGACGACGTGAACTTCATCGCCGTGCCCGACCGGCCGACAGCCGCGGCGCAACTCATGTCAACGGTGCACCAGGCGTTGATCGCGCATTGCGAGTTGCTGGCAGATCGCTTCGCGGTGCTCGACGGCGACCCGGGCGTGCCGCTGTTCGGCGCCGTGAGCCTGGAGCAGCAGCGCCGCGGGCTTGATTCCACGCGTGGCTATGCGGCGCTGTACGCCCCCTGGCTGCGTGTGGTGCCGAGCAACGACGGCCCGCCCATCCTCGTGCCGCCCGCGGGGCATGTGTGCGGCATCTTCGCGCGCAGCGACAGCGTTCGCGGCGTGCACAAGGCGCCGGCCAACGAGATCGTCAACGGCGCGCTCGGCGTGGAGCGGCGCATCAGCCTGATCGAGCAAGGGCAGTTGAACCTCTTGGGTGTGAACATCGTGCAGGTGTTCCAGGACGGCCGCCGCCCGGTACTGTGGGGGGCACGCACCACCGCCACCGACACCAACTGGCAGTACGTGAACATCCGCCGGCTCTTCCTCTACCTGGAGGAGTCGATCCAGGAAGGCATTCGCTGGGCGGTGTTCGAGCCCAACGACCTCGCGCTCTGGCAAAAGCTCAAGCGCACGCTGACCGACTTCCTGCTGCGCGCCTGGCGCGACGGTGCGCTCTTCGGCGCCAAGGCCTCCGATGCGTTCTACGTGCGCATCGACGAAGTGCTCAACCCGTTCTCCGAGCAGCAGCTCGGACGCCTGCACATCGAGATCGGCGTGCGGCCGAGCTACCCGGCCGAATTCATCGTCGTGCGCATCGGCATCTGGGATGGCGGCGCGGACGTGACCGAGTCCTGAGATCACACCGGAGATCCACCATGGCCACCCGCAAAGACCCTTACAACAATTTCAACTTCCTGGTCGAGATCGACGGAATCGTGCGCGCCGCCTTTCATGAGGCCGGCGGGCTCGATTCGAGCGTCGACGTGATCGAGCACCGCGAAGGCGGCGAGAACATGACCACGCGCAAGCTGCCCGGCCGCGTGAAGTTCTCCAACGTCACGCTCAAGTGGGGCATGAGCGACGACACCGATTTGTACCTATGGCACCGCCAGTGGGTCGACGGCGACCCGGCCGCCGCGCGCAAGAACGGCTCCATCGTGATGCTGGACCGGCAGGGCCAGGAGAAGGCGCGCTGGAACTTCTTCAACGGCTGGCCCAGCAAGTGGACCGGGCCGACTTTCAGCGCCGAAGCGAACGACCTGGCCATCGAGGCCATGGAGATCGTGCATGAGGGGTTGGTGCGTGCATGAAACCCCCACCGTTCGCCCTGAGCCTGTCGAAGGGCCCGAGCACCCTGAGCCTGTCGAAGGGCCCGAGCACCCTGAGCTTGTCGAAGGGCCTGAGCCGGTCGAAGCCCACGTTGAACGCCGAGCCATGAAGGAGACACACCATGTTCGAGACCGAATTCGAGTTCACCTTGCCCTGCGGTTTTCTTGATGAAGACGGCAGCCTGCACAAGGACGGCGTGATGCGCCGCGCCACCGCGGCCGACGAGATCCTGCCGCTCAAGGACCCGCGGGTGCAGAAGAACGAGGCCTACGTGATCGTCATCCTGCTGTCGCGCGTGATCACGCGGCTGGGCAGCGTGGCGGCCATCACGCCCAAGACGATCGAGAACCTGTTCGCCACCGACCTCGCCTTCTTGCAGCAGCTCTACAACCGCATCAACCAGTTCGAGGGCGACACCCGAGCCTGCCCGCACTGCGGGCGCCCGCACGGCGAGGGCGACGCCGCGGCGGTCGAAGGAGCGCGCCTGGGGGAGTGGTCGGCTACCCCCTCGCTCAACTGAGTGAAGAGGTGGCCTTCATCGCCTATCACTTCCACTGGCCGATCGAGTCGATCATGAACCTCGAACACCGCGATCGCCGCGACTGGGTGGCGCAGATCTCGGCGCTGAACCAGCGCGGCAACGAGGGCTGAGACCATGCGCGGCAGAACCCCTATCCGGCGCGTGCGTGCGCTCGCGAACGTTGCGCGATTGCGCGCGTTTGCCGCCACGCTGATGGCGCAGCGGCTGCCGGCGCTGCACGCAGCGCATCGTCGCGTGCTGCACGCCAGCCCCGTCGCACGGGTGCTACGTCGCGCGCATCTCGTGGTTCACCGGCACGCGGGCTCGACGCATGCGCTCACGCAGGTACTGGTGAACCTCGCGCGCAGCGACGTGCCCGGGCCCACGCCCAGCGGCTCGCCGGCCGTCGCGTCCCCGCCGCTCGTGCAGCGGCTGATCGAGCGCCGAACGCTGCGCGTGCTGGAACGAGCGGCGACGATGCAAATGCACGGCATGCGCCCGGCAACCCGGCCCGCAGCGGCGGCACCGGTGATGCGGCTGGCGTCGCCCTCACGCGGCGAGCGGCCGGTCGTTTTCCCGCGGGTGACGATGACGCTGGTGCATCCCCAGGCGCCACACCTTGCGCGCTCCGAGGCCGCGCCCGCCGCCGAGCCAATGCCCCCCGGGCTGCGGCGTGGGAACACGGCCCCCACCGGCCGGACGGCGCGGTCACCGACCGGCGAGCCGATCGTGCTGCCACCGCTCGAACTCTCGCGCGTCACCGACCACGTGATCCGCCAGCTCGACCAGCGTGTGCTGTCGTGGCACGAACGCACCGGCCAGATCTAAACGTGCAGGCCACCCCATGAGCCTCGAAAAAGCCCTGCTCACCAGCACCGTCACCGGCGTGCAGATTCCGGTGCAGTTCAACCCCGACGAGTACACGCTCAGCCGCGACATCAACTATGCGCAGGCGGCGGTACCGGGGCTGTCGGCGCCCATCTTGCAGTTCGTCAGCGGCAACTTGCAGACGCTGGAGATGGAGCTGTTCCTCGACAGCTACGAGCAGCACAAGGTCGGCAGCAAGGTGGTCAACGAGGCGCAGACGGACGTGCGCGAGCTTGTGCGCCAGGTGGTCGAGTTGATGAGCATCGACCCCAGCACCCACGCGCCGCCGGTGCTGCTGTTCACCTGGGGGTCGCTCGCCTTCACCTGCGTGCTGTCGCGTGCGACGCAACGTTTTGTGATGTTTGCCGGAAGCGGCATTCCGGTGCGCGCGCGGCTGGCTGTCACCTTCAGCGAGTACCGCAACGTCGAGCTCGAAGCCAAGGAAGTCAAGCGCGAGACCAGCGACTACGCCAAGCGCCATGTGGTGAGCCAGGGCGAGACGCTGTCGTCGATTGCCGCGCGCGAATACGGCGACACGCGGGTGTGGCGCGTGATCGCCGTAGCCAACCGGCTGCAGCGTGCGCGGGGCCTCGCGCCGGGGCTTGAACTGCTGCTGCCGCGCCTGCCCTACCGCGACCCGGACACCGGCCGCATGCACACCTGAAGCACAGGACCCGCCGCCATGGACCGCGCCCGTTTTGCCCCTGACTTCGCGCTGCAGATCGACGGCCAGCCGATTCCCGCCGAACTGCGGGCGTCGATCCAGAGCGTGCGCTGCACCACCGGCTACGACGGCTTGGACGAAGTGGAGCTGACCATCGCCAACGAGCAACTGCGCTGGCTCGATTGCCCGCTGTTCAAGCTCGACACCGCCTTCGCGCTGCAACTCGGCTATGCGCCCGACCCGCTGGTGCAGACCTTCCGCGGCGAGGTGGTGGCGCACGGCGCGGCCTTCCCGTCGGGCGGCATGCCCAGCGTGACGGTCACCGCGCACGACCGGCGCCACCACATGAGTGACGGCAAGAAGGTGCGCTGGTTCGCGATCCCGCTGCCATGCCCGGGCAACCTGCCGCTGCCCGACATCGCAACAGCCAGCATCGTCACGCTGGAGAACCTGATGCTGCCCATCTTCGACCCCGTGGGTGCGGCGCTGTCCATCATCCTCGGCGCGGTCGACACCTTCGTGGCCGTGACCGATCCGTATTCGGCGCAGAAGGTGATCCGCAAGCAGGACAACGAGAGTGACCACGTGTTTCTCGCGCGCATCGCCGCGCAGAACGGCTGGGACATGCGCGTGGAGCATGACGGGCCGGTGGGCGGGCACCTGCTGCGCTTCAGCTCGTCGCTGGACCAGCTCAGCACCAACTTCACCTTTGCCTGGGGTCACTCGCTGATCGACTTTTCGCCGCGCGTGTCGAAGGTCGGGCAGATCATCTCGGTCGGCGGTTTTGTCTGGGTGCCGGCGATCAAGACGACCTTTGTCGTCACGCTCGGCTTCGACTGGGACCGCATGGACCTCACGCTCGCGATCTATCCGGGCGTGGTGCCGATCGGCACGCAGCCCGGCGACTACATGATCGAAGAGCCGCTCACCGCCACGTCGATCCCGCGCAAGCTGGTGTCCGAGCTGATCCCGCGCCTGAACAAGCGCCTCACCGCCACCGCCACGGTGATCGGCGATCCGACGATTCGCGCCGGCGATGTCATCCGCATCGAGAACGTGGGCGAAGCCTTCGGTGGCCTGTATCGGGCCACAAGCGTGACGCACATGCTCGACGGCAGCGGCTTTCGCACGCGGCTGGAGCTGCGCAAAGAGATCTGGTTCGGCTCCATCCCGCCCGGGGACCAAGGCGCCGTGCCGGTGAGGTTGTCGTTCTGAACAGGGAGCCACCATGTCCGACGAAGCAGTGAAGTTCGGTTTCACCCAGAAAGTCACCTCCAAGGCGCCCGCCGACAACAAGATCTTCGGCGTGTCGGTGGCGACGGTGATCAACAACATCGACTGCACCGGCGAAGCCCGCGTGATGCTGATGCTGCCCTGGCTGCCCGGCTATACACCGTGGGCGCGGCTGTCCTCGCCGATGGCGGGCATGGCACGCGGCGCCTTCTTCGTGCCGCAGATCGGCGACGAGGTGCTGGTCGCCTTCAACCACGGTGATGTGCGCGAGCCTTATGTGCTGGGCGCCTGCTGGAACACCGTGGACCGGCCGCCCTCGCTGTCGCCCACCGACGCGGTGACCAAGCGAAAGATCCGCACGCCGCTTGGTCACGAGTTGTCGTTCGACGAGGCCACGCAATCGGTGACGTTGACCTCCAACACCTTCTCGACCCTCACCTTGGACCTGGAGAAGGCCGAGATCAGCACGCCCTTCGCCAAGGTGACGGTCGGCAAGGCGGGCGACGTGACCATCAGCGCCAAGACCCGGCTGACGCTTGACGCGCCCATCATCGAGATCAAGGCCAAGACAGTGCTCACCGCACAGAGCAACGGCGTGGCGAACTTCAAGGCCGGCGCCACCTGCAACGTGCAGGGCGCCATGGTGAAGATCAACTGAAGGCCGAGCGCCATGCCTGCCGCTGCGCGTCTGCTCGAGCTCACCAGCCATCCCGGCCTGCTGGTGCAGGGCTCGCCCAATGTGCTGATCAACGGCCTCGCGGCCGCACGCGTGACCGACCAGCACGTGTGCCTGCTGCCGCCCGTGGCCGGGCCGCATCCGCCGAACCCCATTGCGAAGGGCAGCGCCACCGTGCTCATCAACGGCCTGCCGGCGGCGCGCCAGGCTGACGCCACGGGGTGCGGCGCCACCATCGTGAGCGGCTCGCCGACGGTCTTCATCGGAGGATGAGATGGCTGACATGGACACGACCGCCACCGCGCGCGCCTTCCTCGGCCGCGGCTTCGCCTTCCCGGTCGCGGTGGTCGACGGCCGCATCGCCATGGCCGAGTACGAAGAAGACATCCGTCAGGCGATTCGCATCATCCTGGAGACCAACCCCGGCGAACGTGTGATGCGCCCGGACTTCGGCGCCGGCCTGCGCGCGCTGGTGTTCGAGCCGATCAGCACCCAGACGAGTGCCTTGACGCGCCACCGCGTCGAGCAGGCGCTGATCCTTTGGGAGCCGCGCATCGACAGCATTGGCGTCACCGTCGTGGTGCGGCCGCCGCAAGGGCGCATGGACATCGAGGTGCGCTACCGCGTGCGGCGCACCAACACCTTCTACAACCTCGTCTACCCCTTCTATCTGCAGGAGGGACGCGAATGAGACGTCCGGCGCCAATTTCCCCGCGGGCCGAGCGCCGGGCCGCTCCACGTCGGGGCTTGCAAGCCCCGACGCTTCGCGAGGCGAGCGTATGTGCGCAGGCACACACGCACGTCCACGCTCAGCCCAAGCCGGCCCGCGTCTCCTCGGGGGCTGAGCCCGGACGTGAACAGTCCAGTGGACTGTTCATGCCTGGCGAGGGGCTGGGCCTCCCGGCCCAGCGCGGTCTGCAAGACCGGCCGATGTACTCATCGGACGAGGGGCGGACATGACCAGCTCGGCGCGCCCACCGCTGATCACCTCGCGCGACGTGCACAACCTCGCGCAGGCGCTAGCCGACAACCGCCGCGGCTACCTGCCGCAGTGGCACGAGACGCAGGCGGCGCAGCCCGATGCCGGCATGGCGCTGAACCGCATCGTCGCGCGCTACCTCGAGATTCAGAACGAGGGACTCAACGCGATGCCGCTGCGTCAGCAGCTGTCGTTCCTTGCGTCGCTGGGCGCCAACGTGCTGCCGCCGCAGCCAGCGCGTGCGCCGCTGGTGTTCACCCTGATCGAGACGGCCTCGGGCGACGCCAGCGTGCCGCAAGGCACGCGCGTGGCTGCGGTGTTGCCACCGCCTGCGCCGTCGCTGGACGGCGAGGCGTCGCCCGCGCCCGCACCTGCGCCCGAGTTCTTCACCGAGCAGGAGATCACGGCCATGCGCGGCACGCTGTCGGCCGTCTACTCCATCGACCCGCAAGCCGACACCTTCAGCGACCACATCGCCGTGGCCACCACCGGCTTCAGCGTGTTCGACGCCATGGGCCCTGTGCCGCACCGGCTCTACCTCGGCCATGCCGAGCTGTTCAAGCTCAGCGGCTCGGCCGAGATCGTGCTGTCGTTCGACTTCGCGCCGCCGCGCAGCCTCGATGCCGAGCAGGCGCGCCGGCCGCTGCTGCTCGACTGGGAGTACCTGAGCACCGACGGCTGGCAGCCGCTGGTCGAAGTCGAGGACCTCACCGAGCGCTTTACCGTTGACGGGCGCATCACGCTCGCCAAGGTGCACGGCCCCGACAGCCAGGAAGACGTGGTCGCCGGCCACACCAGCTGCTGGATTCGCGCCACGGTGTCGAACCGGGTGCCCGGCGCCCGCATTGCCGGTGAAGCGGCGGGCTACCTGATCCGCTTCACGCCCGCCGGCGGCGCGCCCGCGATTGCGGTGGGCGATTCGCTCGGCATTGCGGGCGATGCCGCACGGGCCACGGTGCGCTCGGTCGCCGTGGGCATCGTCATCCTCGGCGCCGTGCTGCCCGCTGCCGTGCCCGGTGCCGGCTTGCAGACCGACGGCGGCGTGGCGCTGGGCAGCGTGCTGGCCGCGCCGGTCGAGTTCCGCCTGCCGGTCGAAGACACGCACGAACTGCTCGCCGGCGATGTGCTCACCGTCGACGGCGCGCGCCGCGCCACCCTGGTCACGAAGGACGACGCGGCGGTGTTTCTGAGCATGCCTCTGACCGGCGCGATGCCCGGCATGACCATCGAACTGGCCGACGCGCTGCCGCCCTTGCGCCCCGAGGGGGCCGACGATGCCGGCGCGCTGCCGCAACTGGACCTGGTGCGCGCGCGGGTCGGCTTCGGCCAGACCGATCTCACTCTCGATGGCGCCTGGCTCGACGGCGCGAGCGTGGACACCAGCAAGGACTTTCATCCCTTCGGCGAGCAGCCGCGGCGCTTCGCCAGCCTGTCCATCGCCTGCAAAGACGCCTTCACACGCAACGGTGCCAGGGTGGAACTGCACCTCGCGTTCACGCAGCCCGGGCGGGCCGACCGCGGGGCGATGCTGTCCACCGAGTTCTTCAACGGCTCGCGCTGGGTGCCCCTGGGGCCGGACGACGACTTCGTGGACGCGAGCGCGTCGATGACACAACCGCTGGCCGGCGACCCGCAGTTCCCGCACGCGACCATCGGCTTCATCGTGCCGGCCAACTGGGCCGAGAGCGAGATCAACGGCGAGACCGCGCGTTGGCTGCGCCTGCGTCTCGTCGCCGGCGACTACGGCCAACCCTTGTCGGTCTCGGTCACCCCCGACCCGGCCGACAACACCAAGTACATCGTGTCCAGCGCGCCGTCCACGCTGCAGCCGCCAATCCTCGCGGCGCTGTCGGTGAGCTACCTGTACTTCACCAATCCGCAGGCGCCGGACTTCTGCGTCACCGAGAACGACTTTGCCTTCGGCGAGCACAGCGAAGACGCGCGCTGGCCGCGCAGCCCCTTCGCACCCTTCGCCCCCGTCTCTGACCTGACTCCGGCGCTGCACCTGGGCTTCAGCCATCGCCCCCCGGCCGCGCTGGTCAGCCTGCTGGTGCAGGTGCTGGAAGGTGCCGTCGAGGGCGACCCGCAGCCCTACGTCTGGGACTACTGGGGCAGCCGCGGCTGGACCGAACTGTCGGTGTGCGACACCAGTGCCGGCCTGCGGCGCACGGGGCTGGTGCAGTTCGTCGGCGCGCCCGATGCGCTGCCGCGCGAGGGCCTGGGCGGCGCGCTGTACCGCGTGCGGGCCCGGCTCAAGAGCGGGCTGGGGAGCGGCAACCACCGGGCGCACGTCGGCGGCGTATGGCTCAACGCCGCGTGGGCGCGCCAGGGCCGGTATGTCGACCGGGAAGGTCTGGGCACCAGCAACGGCCAGCCAGATCAGTGTTTTGCGTTGCCGGTGGTGCGCGATGTGCGCGGCGTTGCGTCGGCGGCCGAGCCGCTCGCCGCCACCAACGCCACCGAGTTCGAGCGGGCGCTCGACATGCCCGTGGCCGGCGTGCCCATTCTCGGCAGCGAGGTGGTGGAGGTGCGCGAGTGGCAGGGCCGCGGCGATGACTGGCAGACGGTGCTGGGCGAGGTCGATCTCTCGAGCGTGCGCTTCGAGGTCGACGCGCAGGAGCCGGGCGTCAAGACCGCCGCCTGGGTGCGCTGGTTCGCGCAGCCGCATTTCCATCGCTCGGGCCCGGGCGACCGGCACTATGTGGTCGAGCGTGCGCGCGGAGTGTTCCGCTTTCCGGGGCCGCGCGGGCGGGTGCCGCCGGCCGGCGCGCCCATCGTCGTGAGCTACGTCACCGGCGGCGGCGCCGACGGCAACGTGAGCGCCGGTGCCGTGCGCGAACTGCGCAGCGGCGTTGGCTTTGTGCAGTCGGTGGCCAACCCGATCGCCGCCGGCGGCGGCGCCGCGGCCGAACTGCTGCGCGCCGCACGCGACCGCAGTGCGCAGGTCGCGCGGCACCGCGATCGGGCGGTGTCGGTGGAAGACATCACCTGGCTGGCCATGTCGGCCTCGGCCGAGGTTGCGCGTGTGCGCGCGCTGCCGCTGGAGGGCCCCGCCGGCCACGGCGAGCGCGGTTGCGTCGGGCTGGTGCTGGTGCCGCATTCGCACGAGGCCATGCCGGTCGCCTCGCCAGAGCTGCGCGCGCAGGTGCTCGCGTTTCTCGCGCCGCGGCTGCCGGCGGGAGTCGCCAGCGGCGTGCGCATCGTCGCGCCCAGTTATGTGCCGGTGGGCGTGCGCGCGGAGATCCTGCCGCTGCATGCCGACGAGGCGGGGCGTGTGGAAGCGCGAGTCCGCACCCGGCTCGCCGCCTTTCTGCATCCGCTGACCGGCGGGCGCGACGGGCGCGGGCGTGGCTTCGGCGACAGCGTGTGGCTGTCCGACCTTGCGGCGCTGATCGAAGAGACCCCGGGCGTAGACGCCGTGCGCCTGCTGCAGCTCATGGCCGGGCAATGCGTGCATGGCGACAGCGTGCCGCTGGAGCCGCACCAGCTGATCGCCGCCGGCGACTCGCAACTCAAGCTGCTGGTCTCTGCCTGAGAGCCGACCATGCCCTTGCCTGAGCCCACCCTCGACAACCGCCGCTTCGACCAGCTGGTGGCCGAAGGCCGCGCGCTGATCCCGCGGCTGGCGCCGGCGTGGACCGACCACAACGCCTCGGACCCCGGCATCACGCTGCTGGAACTGACGGCGTGGCTCGCCGAGCAGAACATCTTTCGCTTCGACCGCCTGTCCGACGAGGCCTTGCGCGCCTTCGTGCGGCTGGTCGGCATCGAGCCGGCACCGGCCGGCGTGGCGCACACGGCGGTGTCGGTGGTCAACGGCAATGCGGCTGGCGTGGATCTGCCGGCGCGCCTGCAACTGGGCGATGCCGCAGGTTCGGCGCGCTTCGAGACGACGCGGCCGGTGTGGGCCTCGCCTGCACGGCTGGTTCGGCTGTGGTGCGGCCGCGCCGGCGCGCTGCAAGAGGTGACGGCCGACGAGGCGTCCGGCAGTGGATTTCATGCCTTCGGCCCCCGGCCACGCCGCGGCCACGTGCTGCTGCTCGGATTCGACCGGGCGCTGGACGCGCCAGGCGCACCCGCTGGCACGCGGCTGTCGCTGTACCTGCGCGGCGAACACTGGCGGCACGACGCGGCGATTCGCGACGCACTGGTAGCCGAGCACACCCGGCAAACGCAGACGCAGCCGGCCCATTGCCAACCACCGCCCGACTGGCGCCTGCACTACCGCGTGCGCTGCGAGTGGGAGTTCTCCGCCGGCGGCGGGTCGTGGCTGCCCATGCAGGAGGTCGAAGACGAGACGCGCGCCTTGAGCCTGTCCGGCTTCGTGCGCTTTGCGCCGCCGGTTGGCCATGCGGCGCAGGTCCCCGCAGGCGAGTTCCTGCTGCGCTGCCGCATCGTTGCAGGCCGCTTTGAATGCCTGCCCCGCCTGCTGCATGTTCAGTTCAACGCAGTGCCGGGCGAACATGCCCTGAGCGTTGACGACGAGACGCTCGGCACGGCCTACGGTTATGCCGGCGCACGCTTCCCGGTCACGCACCGCCCGGTGGTGGCCGGCACGGTGGCGCTGGTGGCCGACGATGGTGTGGGCAACGTGCAGACCGACTGGCAGGAAGCGCCCGACTTCGACCGTGCCGGCGCGCACGAGCGGGTGTTCGTGCTCGATGCCGAGCGCGGCGAGATCCTGAGCGGCAACGGCCTGCGTGCCCAGGTGCTGCCGGCAGGGCACACGCTGCGCGCTTCCTACCGCAGCGGCGGTGGCACAGCCGGCAACCTCGTCGCCGGCACGCTGGCGCAAGTGCCGGCGACACCGCACAACCTCGCCTTGGTGCCCGGCCTGGCGGCACTGCCGCTGCAGGTGCTGCAGCGTGCACAGGCCAGCGGCGGCGCATCGCGTGAATCGCTCGCCGCCGCCCAGGCGCGTGCCTTCGACGCGGTGAGCGAGGTCGACCGTGCAGTGACGCTGGCCGACATCGAACGGCTGGCGCTCGCCACGCCCGGCGTGCCGGTCGCCCGGGTGCGCGCCGTCGCCAATCTCGCGCCGCACCTGCCTTGCTGGCCGGCGCCCGGCGTGGTGACGCTGATCGTGATTCCGCCGTGCCCACGCCCGGCGCCGCTGCCCAGTCGCGCGCTGCTCGCGGCGGTGAGCCGCCACCTTGCGCCGCGCCGCCTGGTGACGAGCGAGATCGTGACCATCGCCCCGCGCTACCGCCGCATCGGCGTGTGCGCGACGCTGCACCTCGATTGCGAAGCGCAGGTCCGTGAGGTGCGCACACAGGCGATCGCCCGCCTCGACCGCTTCTTGGATGCGCTCGAAGGCGGCCCCGACGGCACCGGCTGGCCCTTCGGCCGCACCGTCTATCGCAGCGAGGTCATGGCCCTGCTGGCGGCCACGCCGGGTGTGCTGCGCGTGAGCGCCTTCGGCTTCAGCGCCGACGGCGGCTGCGGCGCCAGCGGCTGCGACAACGTCGTGCTGTGCCCGCATGAACTGATCCGTCCCGGCCGCCACGTGCTCGTCACCACGGCCGACGCCCCTGCCTCACTTCGAAGGAGCGATCCGCATGAGTGCGAATCAAGCTGACGACCTGCAGCGCCTGAACTACTTCAACGGCCAGCGACTGGCCGCGGCCGACTTCCGCGCCGAGCAGGCGCACCACCTGGGCATGCGGCACCTGCTGAACCGCTCGCTGTATTCGAGCGGCATCGTGGTGGGCCTGGAGGTCGAACCCGACCCGGCCGACAAGCACAAGGTGATCGTGCGCAAGGGCCTGGCTTTCGACCACCTCGGCCGCGAGATCGTGGTGCCGCAAGACCTGTCGGCGCAGGTGATGGGCGCCCCCAGCGGCACGCCCGGTGTCGTGTTCGGCAACCTCTTGACCGTCTCGTACCGCGAACAGCGGCGCTCTCCGGTGAGCGAGCGCTGCGCGATCGTGCAGCCCTACAAGCCCTGCAGCGGCGACCTGCCCTGGGGCGCGCCCACGCGCATCGCCGCCGACGCAGTGTTCGAGTTCCTCGATTCGTGGCCCTCGGCCGAGAGCGGGCGGGTGGTGCTCGGGCAGGTGGAGCTGTCGAACAAGTGCCAGGTGGTGCGCGTGCTGGCTGGGGTGCGCAAGTACGCCGTGCCGGTGAAGCCGCCCACCGTGGCGCCGCTGGCGCTCGAAGGCGAGAAGGACATCGACGCCGACAACCCCAAGGAACTGATCTTCCACGTGCGGGGCGGCTTTCCGTCGGCGGCCACGCTGGTGCTGCAAAGCCGTGCGTTCTCGGCGCTGCACTACACCGAAATGCCGCCGCACACGCACCAATTGAACCTGGTGCTGAGCACGCAGCCGGGACAGCCGGCGCACCACCACGCGCTCGCCTCGATCCAGACCAGCGACGAGCTCGACCCGGCCAACATAGGCTTCACCGCCCTGTGCCACGCGGGTCATGAAGGCGACTACAGCCTGCGGCTGTGGCGGCCGGCCAACTGGATCAAGCAGGGCGACCTCGAAGACGGCGACGTGCCCTGGGACCTGAAAGACAAGGCCCACCTCACCGCAACGAACACGCTGCACCACCACAGCATCGCCGCCGGCCAGCAGACCAGCGATGCAGGTGCGGTGCCCGACCATAGCCACACCTTCACCACCAATTCGGCCAGCGAAGCGGGACAGCAACCACCGGGCGGCGGCGGCGCGGTGCGTGCGGGCACGGCCTACGCGTACTTCGGCGATCTGAAGGTGGCGCTGGACGGTGTGGACATCACCGAGAACATCCTGGCGCAACTCAAGGCCAGCGGCACCGACTGGCCAAACCTGCGCCTGGGTGCGCTGGATGACGCCACGCATGTGCTGGTCAGCAAGGGCACCGGCGACATCGACCTGCTGCGCCTGCCCGGCGTGGACCTGGTGCCGGGCAGCCACGTGCTGAAGTTCACCCCGTCGGCCGGCGGCGGGCAGCTTCACTACAACCTGTACGTGGAGTAGGCCGGTGGACCGGCCCACCCGCCACCAGCTGCTGCGCGACCGCCGCGCGTGGCTGGGCGCGCGCCACGGCCTGGCCATCGACCGCGAAGGGGCGCTGCAGCTGGCGCGCGTGCCGGCGCCGGCCGACGGGCGGGCGGTGGACATCGCCGCGTCCTATCCCTACGCGCGCGAGGTGTCGGGCCTGGCGACGGGCCCCTGCGAGGCGCTGTTCGTGGCCGACACCGCCCATGACCGCGTGATCTTCATCGACGGGCTGTGCGGCTCACAGGCCTGGCTGCCGCCAGCAGTGAGCGCCTGGACGGATGCGCCGGGGCATTTCCGCGCGCCGCGCGGTCTCGCGCTCGGCGCCGACGCGCTGCACGTGGCCGACAGCGGCAACGCGCGGCTGCAATCGCTGGCGCGCCCGGGACTGGAAGCGGCCGACGCCTGGACGGGCCTCGGCCGGCCCACCAGCCTCGCCATCGATGCGGTCGGGCGGCTGCTGGTGGTGGACGCCCAGGCCAAACGTGTGCACCGCGTGCTGGCGAACGGCGCCGCCGATGCGGCTTTCGACGCCACCCTCGCGGCGCAAGGGCGGCTTCTTGAGCCGCTGTTCGTGGCGGTGGGGGCGGAGGACGCCGTATGGGTATCTGACGGGCAGGCCAACGCGGTGTTTCGCTTCGACGCATCGGGCGCCTTCGTCTCCACGCTGGCCGGGCCGGCGGGCTGGCTGCCCGGGGCGCTGGCGTGCCGCGGCGAACGGCTTTACGTGGCCAACGCTTCCGACGGCCGCATCCACGTCTTCGACGGCAGCGTGGTGTCTGGCCAGGTGCGGGGCTGGCGAGGGCCGGTGACGGCGCTGGCGGTGGCCGCCGACGGCACGTTCTTCATCAAGCCCGGCCTGGATGCCGCGTGGTTCCGCTTCGAGGCCGATGCGGCCTTTGCCACCGCCGGCGAACTGACGGCCGGGCCGTTCGACGCAGGAGTCGAGAGCCGCTGGGAACGCGCCTGGATCGAGGCCGATTCGCCGCCCGGCGGCGCGGTGGCGATGCACGTCGTGCTGCAGGACGCGCCGTCCCCGCCGCTGCCGGCCGACTGGGTGCCGCTGCCCTCGGCCGATGCGCTGCTGGCGGTGGTGGCGGGTGTGTCGCGCCGCTTCGTGTGGCTGCGGCTGTCACTGTCGAGCGCCACCGCATCGACGTCGCCGCGGGTGCTGCAGGCGCGCGCCGCCACCGCCGCCGAGAACTACCTCGAGTACCTGCCGATGACCTACGGGCAGCACGATGGCGACGACGGCGTGCTCTCGCGCTGGCTGCGCCTGTGGCGCGGCGAGTTCGGTCGTATCGAGGAACTGCTGGACGACATGCCGCGGCTGGCCGACCCGCAGTTGGCGGCGCCCGCGTCCTTGCCCTGGCTGGCGCGCTGGCTGGGCCTGGAGCTGCCGCGTATTGCCGACGACGAGGCACGCCGCACCTTGATCGCCGGCGCCGTGCAGCGTTTTGCGCGCCGCGGCACACCGGCGTCCATCGCCGACTTCGTCGAACTGCACACTGGCATCCGCCCGGCCATCAGCGAAGCCTTTGCCGAGCGTCATGTCTGGTCGCTCGGCAGCACATCGCTGCTGGGCTTCGACACGCGGCTCGCGCCGCTCGATCCGCTGGGCATGGTCGTGCCCGATGAAGAGGCCGGCGCCGGCTGCTGCGTGCGCAGCGACGAGCCGGCCCGCACGGGCTGCGTGCCCTGCGCGCCGGCCGCCCTGCCCGCCGCTGATCTCGCCGCCATGCCAATCGGCCGCGCGGTCGTCGGCGCCGCGGGCCCGCTCGCAAGCCATGAGCTTGGACTGCCGCTGTCTGCAGAGGCCGCCTACCGCTTCTGCGTGACGGTCGATGCGTATCGCGTCCATGACCCGGCGCTGCTCGCCGAAATGGTGCGCATCGTCGAGCGCGAGAAGCCGGCACACACCGACTACCGCCTGGAGGTGGTGGCGCCCGAGCTGCGCATCGGCTGGCAGGCGCGCGTGGGCATCGACACGATCGTCGGCGGCGACCCGCCGGCGCTGCGCCTGGGCCCCGCGCGCATTGGCGTCGACACCCGCCTGCCGCCGAACGACGTGCCGCGCATCGGCGACACGATCCTCGACGGCGGTCTGATCCTTGGTTGACTGGAGGAAGCCATGAACGTCCACGACAACGCCGAAGCGCTGCTGCGAGTGCTGACAGCACCGCGGCGCAACCAGTTCTTCTACGGCAAGCGCATGGATGTGCAGCACTTCCGCATGGAGCAGGACTACGGCAAGTTGAAGCAGTGGCTGCTGAACCGGCTGACGCTTGGCAAGGGCGTGCTATGCGGTTTGCGCGTCACGGTCGAGGGCGAGCGCATCTGCGTGGACCCGGGCGTGGCGATCGACGGGCTGGGGCGCGAAATCATCGTGCCGGTGCGCAGTTGCATCGACCCGCTCGCGCCCGACGAGGGCTGCTGCGGCGGCAAGCTCAGCGGCGACTTGCGCCCCGGCGAGCCGCCTGCCGCGCCCGCCGACGGCTCGGCCCCCACGCACGGCAACCGGCCCGATGGCCAACCCGACGACGACCGCCGGCCACGCATCTTCACGCTCTGGCTGTGCTACCGCGAATGCCTGGCCGACCACGAGCCGACCTTCGTGACCGACTGCGACGCGCCGGGCCACTGCGCCGCCGGCACGCTGGTGGAGAGCTTCTGCTTGCAGGTGCGCCCTGGGCTCGCGCCGCCGCAGGGCGACCCGACGTGGTGCGCGCACCTGTGGCACGGCGAGCAAGGGCATGACGACGGCGAGCCGGGTCGGCCGCCCGTCCCCGCACCGGCGCCGACGCCGGGCGCTGGTCCCGCGGCCGGGGATATTTCCTCCCTCACGCACGTTTCCGCGGCGTCGGGCCTGCCGCTCACCCCCGAGCAGCTGGCCGCGCTCCGCGACGCGATGGACAGCCGCCGCCACGGGCTGTGCGAACTGTTCGACCACAGCTGCGAACCGCACGAGGGCGACCCATGCGTGCCGCTGGCGCTGATCGTCGCCCGCGACGGGCGCTTGGTGGTGGAAAGCTGCGCGGTGCGCCCGCGCATCTACAGCAACGCGGTGCTGCTCGACCTGATCCTGTGCCTGGCCGTCAAGATCGACGAATGCTGCAACGGCCACGAGCCGCCCGATCCGGCGCCGGCGCCACAGCCCATGCGCCTGCGCAGCGTCGACTTCCTGCGCCGCAATGCCGACGGCGCCGAGGTGGTGGTGGCCAGCATGGCCACGCCGCTGGTCGACACGCCGGTGCCGATTGCGCGCAATGCCAACGCCATCCGCCTGCGCTTCGACCATGCGTTTGCGCAGGACCAACACGTCCCGACGACGCATGCGCTAGGCGACGCCAACTTCGAGCGCCACAACGTGCAGGTGTTGCCGCAGGAAGCGCTAGGCGACCTGGCGTACGTGCCTGGCACGCTGGCCATCGAGGCGCCCGACACGATCCGCTTCGACCTTTTCCCGGATTCGCCGTACGCGCGCGGCAGCCGCGGCTGGCAGAAAGGGCGCTATCGCATCGCGCTGCGCGGCAACGAAAACCTGCCCGCCCAGCAGCAGGCGGTGGCCGACTTGTCGGGCGCCGCCTTCGACGGCGAGGCGATCGCGCCCGCCGGCGGCCTCATCTCCGGCGACGGCACCAAGGGCGGCGACTTCAGCGCCTGGTTCGTGGTCGGCGCGGGCGAGGTCCCGCCCGAACCGATGCGCGTGGCCAGCGTGGACTTCGTCGACCGCACGATCGAGGCAGGCGGTGGCGTGGTCGCAACAGTCGCCGACGCACGCGAGGAGACACGGGTGACGACGCGGCGCATCGATGCGATCCGCATCCGCATGACCAAGCCGGTGCGTGCGGACGGGCCGAATGCCCCGAGCACACACGACGTCGACGACGCCGACTTCAGGCGCCATAACGTGCAGTTGCGGCTGCCTCCCGAGGAGGCGCGCCGCCGAGGAGTCGAATTCGTGCCCGGCCGGGTGACGCTGGAATCGGCCGACACGCTGCGCTTCGAGCCGACGCCGGGCACGCGCATCGTCGACCCGAACGGCCAGTGGCCGCGTGGACGCAGCCGCTACGAGCTCTTCCTGCGCGGCGACGGCAACAACGCCGGCGGGCAGCCGGCGCTCGTGGACACCGGTGGTTTCGAGCTCGACGGCGAAGCGGCGACGCCCTCTGGCGGGGTGCTCTCCGGCGACGGCGCACCGGGCGGCGACTTCGTCGCGGCCTTCATCGTCGACACCGAACGCTGACCAGGAGAACTGTCATGTCGAATCTGTCCGACCTTCCTTGCCGGTGCTGCGGCGAGACGCTGGAGCGCGTGCGCTACTTCCCGCGTCAGTTGCTCACCGCCGACGACATGCAGGCCGAGCAGGCCTACGTGCGCGAGAAGTTGCGCCGCCACAACCGCTATCTGCACGGCTGGGGCGTGGTGTGCGGCTGCAGCGTCGAAACCATGCCGGAGGCCAAGGGCTGGCAGGTGCGCGTGTGCCCCGGCTATGCGGTGAGCCCGCAGGGCGATGAGATCCGCATCGACGATTGCATAGAGGTGCCGCTCACCACCGGAGCGCAGGAGCCGCCGTGCAGCGTGCGCTGGCCGTGCCCGCCGGTGGGCGACATGCCGGGCGGGCGCGAGCGCCGACTCGTCTACATCGCGGTGCGCTATGCGGAGTGCTTCTCGCGGCCGGTGCGTGTGCATCCGGCCGGTTGCGGCTGCGACGAAACCGGTTGTGAATACTCGCGCATCCGCGACAGTTTCGAGATCAAGGTGCTGTGGGAACTGCCCGAGTCGCACGTCCAGGCGGCCAAGGACGACCAGCAGTGGTGCCAGACGATCCGCAACACGCCAGCTGAGGAGCTCACGCGCCGCCATGCCTTCCCGGTGCCGCCCTGCCCGGTGTGCGCGACCGACCCGTGGGTCGTGCTCGCCACCGTGTCGCTGCCGGCACAGCCGGGCGAGGCCGGCAGCAACATCGCGCAGCAGCTGGCGCTGTCGTATCGCGACCGGCGCGTGCTGCTGGCGACCCAGCGGCTGCAGACGGCCATGCTGTGCCTGCCTTGAAGCACGCCTGAAATCCGGGTGTGATGAACTGCAAATAGGTGCTGCGCTTCCTTGCGCGAGCCCAAATCGCCCGGAGAGCTAGGCAGGGCGTTTGTTTCAGTGCTCTTGAAACCGAATTCAGCTGTCCTTCGCCGGCGTGACAAAGAGTTCTGCGCTGCCTACGGTCTTGCGGTCAACCGCGTTGACAAACAAGTTCTGCGCTTACTGTCGGACCCGACGTGGAGTCCCGCTGTCATGGAGCGGGCCGTTCAGAGCATAGCGGCGTCTACGTCATCGCTGCGCGTATGGAGGTCGAGCCGGCCCGTATCGCCGAGTGCCCGGATCAACCCAGCCCGCGAACTTGGTGGTGACCTGCCCGGATTCTTCGGGCCACTGATTAAAAAGTCGATTCACCGAGGAGCAGATGGTCACGATCCTGCGTCAGGCAGATCGAACCACGGTGGCCGAGGCCGCCAAGAAGCACAAGGTCAGCGAGCCCACGATCTACGCGTGGCGCAAGCACTTTGGACAGATGGAGACGGCTGACGTCAAGCGCCTGAAGGCGTTGGAGCAGGAGAACGCGCGACTGAAGAAGCTGCTGGCCGAGTCGGCGCTGGACATCGCGGTCCTCAAGGAGATCAACCCAAAAAAATGGTGAGCCCGCAGATGCGGCGCGAGCAGATTGCGCTGGCTTGCCAGCACGGCCTGTCCCAGCGTCGCGCGTGCGGGCTTCTGCGCATGGCGCGCTCGGCGCCATAGCCGTCGAGCGAGAGCGAGAAACTGCGCACTTCGAGTCGGCTCATCTTTGCACTCCTTTCGTCGAGACTCGAACGGGTTTCGCGCGGGACCTGCCAGGCACTTTGATCGGTTCCATCGAATCAGCCCGCAACGTCAGGCTTGACGAGGTGATGTCGGTCGAAGGCGTTGCATGCCGAGTGCGTGAGGGGCGTGGGGCCCCGCCGTCGCCGGACCGGGAAGCGCATGCCTCTGAGCGAACCAAGCGGCTGGACTGCCTCCTCGCGCGCCGACACACCGACGGCCCGGAAAAAATGAAGGGGTTAGCGATTTGCATCGCTAACCCCTTGATTTCTTTGGCTCCCCGGTCTGGGCTACGGATTAACAGCTCGGCATCCCCGCTGAGTGGTGGCCAACGATCAGCGTGAACCGCTCAGGTCATGACCACTGAAGGTCGCGATACCGTCACGCCGCTCTTGAATACCGTCTTCGCCCTCTGGAAGCGAGGACTCGATACCGTCATTGGGTTGCAGAGCATGCCGCTTTCGCCCTCTGATCCTTGTCACGAACCATCAATGCATGAGATCGAGAGCAGTGAGCCCTGGGAGGGGCTCTCGAACGCGACGGTAGATCTGTCGGTATCGTGCCTGTCCTCGGCTTGCACGCAGGGCGCTTTTCCTTCGAGCCGCGTCCAACTGTTGACAATAGAGTGGGAGTGACGAGCGGACCGCTTGCCCAGTCCTCGTGCAGTGGCCAAAAAGGTAGTACACCGGCTCTTCTTCGCGATTCGGCCTGGAGCCGAAGCCGGATCGATGGCGGTCGACGCCATGCAACGGCAAATGGATGCGCGCGGCTTGTCTGGCACTAGTGTCCCGTCCCGCATATAACTGGCATTAGTCTTGCGTGCTTCTGCGGTATCTTGGTGATCGAGATACCGCAATGAGAACAGGCAGACCGAAGGCGGAACTGGTGTTGAGTGAAGACG
>JAKFDI010000036.1:0-155642 GCA_036676235.1 Rhizobacter sp.
CGGCAGGCGCTGCGTACCGCCGGCACCGGGAATGAGGCCGAGCTTCACTTCGGGCAGTCCGATGGTGGCGTCGGCCTTGGCCACGCGGAAGTGCGCGCCGAGTGCGAGTTCCAATCCACCGCCCAGGCAGTTGCCGGCAATGGCCGCGACGACAGGTTTCGGGCTGTTCTCCAGCGCCTTGATGACGGTCAGCAGGTTGGGTTCGCGTGCCGACTTGGGGGTGCCGAACTCGCGAACGTCGGCGCCGCCCGAGAACGCGCGATCATTGCCGGTGATCACCACCGCCTTCACCGCCGCATCGGCCAGCGCGCGGTCCAGCCCGTCAATGATGCCGGCGCGCAGATCAGCCCCCAGGCCGTTCACCGGCGGGTTGTCCAGCGTGATCACGGCCACCGCGCCGCGAGTTTCATAGTGGGTGTGGGGCATGGGAAATCTCCAAGCGTGCGGGCGGAAGTGACGTCGGGCGGCCTATCGAACCGCTATGCAGAACATTGTTCTGAAATTGAAGCGCATCCTATCAGCACCAGCCGCTCGGCAAGGGCGCGCTGGATCAATGTTGGCGCCCGCGCCGCGAGCCTTCCCGCCTTGGGGCCGCGGCTATCATCGAGCCCGCTTCAGACGGCACGCTCGTGCCTTTCCATCTGCCCGGCCGCACCCTCATGGATTCCAAGGTGAGCACCTCCACATCGAAGAAGGCCTCTCCCCCGCCCGAGGGCCAGCTGAGGGATGAGCAACTGGTGCAGATCGCGGCCGAACTCTTTGCCCGCAAAGGCTACGCCGGCACCTCTCTGCGCGACATCGCCGAAGCGGCCGGCATCACCAAGGCGGCGCTGTATTACTGGTTCCCGGAGAAGGAGCAGCTCTTCGAGCGGGTGGTCGCCAGCCGCCTGGCGGCGCTGGTCGATCGGGTCACGCAGGCTGCAGCGCAAGGCAGCGATCCGGTGGACCGCATCCGCCGCATCATGCGCGCGTGCGCCGAACACATGGACCGCGACCGCGCCGGATGGATGGCGTCGTCGGACACCTTCTGGTCCAACTTCAACCAGGCCCAGCGCGACGCCGTGGTGCCGCTGCGCGACCGCTTCGAGCACACCTTGCGCGAGTGCGTGCGGGAAGCCATCGAGACCGGCCAGCTGCGCCCGGCCGACCCGGCGATTGCCACGCGGCTCATGCTCTCGGGCCTGAACATGCTGCCGCGCTGGCACAAGCCGGGCGGCCGGCTCACGGCCGCGCAAGTCGTCGAGCAGTACCTCGACATCGTGCTCTCGGGGCTGCTGCCGCGCTGAGCGCGCGCCGGCTCAGGCGCGCTGCGCCGCCGCCGCGATGTTGTCGATGAAGCGCGGCCACAGCGCCATCGGCAGATCGTGGCCCATGCCCTCCACCACGTCGATGGCCGCATGGCGGATCTTGCGCGCTAGGTCGTGTCCGCCTGCGACGGGCACCAGCGGGTCGGCGCTGCCGTGGATGATCTGCGTTGGCGCGGCAATGCGGCCGAGCAGCGGTGAGCGGTCGCCGTCGGACACCACGGCGAGCAGTTGGCGCGTGCCGCCCTGCGGCCGATGGCTGCGGCGCACGGAAAGTTCGTAGCGCCCTGCCATCCAGCCCTCGGGGCTGCGGTACGACGGGCTCTCGATGAGCGCGTAGAACTCCATCGCGTGGGCGACGATGCCCGGCACGCCGCCGCCGGCGGGCGGGCGCGACAGCAAGGCCCGCCGAACGCGCGCCGCCGGCCCGGGCAGGCGGCGCGCGCCGCTGCTGGTCATCATCAGCGTCAGGCTCTTCACGCGGCGCGGATGCCGCACGGCCAGGTGCTGCGCAATCATTCCGCCCATCGACGCGCCGCACACATGCGCCCGCGCGATGCCGAGCACATCGAGCAGCTGCGCCGCGTCGTCCGCCATGTCGGCCAGCGTGTAGTGGCTTTGCACTGGAAGGCCGAGCGCGTGGCGCAGCGATGCCCACGCGACGTTTGGAACTCCCAGGTGGTCGAAGGGCTGGCTCAGGCCGATGTCGCGGTTGTCGAAGCGAATGACGCGAAAGCCGCGCGCAACGAGTTGCTGCACGAAGTCCTCGTGCCAGCCGAGCAATTGCATGCCCAGGCCCATGACGAGGAGCAGCGGCTCGCCCTGGGGCGAACCGTGCGCTTCGACTTCGAGTGAGATGCCTCGGCTGGTGGTGATCTTCATGAATCGGTCGGCGCAGCGGGCTCAGGCGAGCAGTTGGGCTCGCGCCGCAACGCTGCGCTGGCGCACGCCCAGCAGTTCGTTGACCGCCAGCGTGACAAGAACGAGCGAGCCGCCCGCCAGCACACGCTCGCCGGGCGCTTCACCGGCGCCTAGCCACGCCCAGGCGATGCCGAACACGACTTCCAGCAGCGCCAGCAGCGCGACCTCGGGCGCGGGCAGATGGCGCGCGATGCGCACCGCCAGCATGCAGGGAATGGCGAGCTGCACGACCCCCAGCCCGCCGAGCAGGGCGATGTCTCGCGGCGTGGCCTCGAACGGCAGTGCAAGCGGCAAGGTCACGGCGCTCGACACGAGCGCGCCGATCAGCAGCGCCGGCAGCAGATCCACCGACGTGCCGTTTCGCTGCATGGTGCTCCAGTTGACGGCTGCGGCCATCGGCACGCACAGCGCGACCAGGCTGCCGAGCAGGTGCGTCGGGTCTGCGCTCAGCCGCCCGCTGAACATCCACGCGATGCCCGCGCCGGCCAGGACGATGGCCACCCAGGTGCGCGGCGCGATGCGCTGACCCAGCATGAAGCGCGCGAGCAGCGCGGTGAACAGCGGCGCGAGGCTCATGGTGATGAGCACGTTCGCAACCGTGGTGAGCGTGAGCGCCAGCATGAAGCAGGTGAACATCACGCTCCACATCAGGCCCGACACCCACAGTGCCCGCCCGCCCTGCTTCATCACCTTGAAGATGCCGCGGCCATGCGCGACGGCGCAGTAGGCGCCCAGCGCCAGCGCGGTGAAGAGACTGCGCCAGAAGGTGAGTTCGAAGCTGCGCGCGCCGTCGAGGTGGCGCGTCACCACGCCGGCCACGCTCCACATCAGCGTGACGACGAACATCCCTGCCAGGGCGCGCCCATGAGTCATGTCAATTGCTCCACCGCACTTCCAGCCTCGGAACCAGGGTCAAGCAAATGCCGCGGATCCGGCTCCGCCGGTCCGCTGGTGTTGCCTTGCAGGCCGCGCCGGGCCAGTGGCCCGGCCCTTCGCCAGGCACAAAAGGTCCACTGGACCCTTTGTGTCCGGGTTCAGCCCCCTTGAGGGGGCGCGCGAAGCGCGTAGGGGGTGGTTCATCACCCCTCGCGGCTCGCGCGCTTGCGCTCGTGCTCCTTCAGGAAGCGCTTGCGGATGCGAATGCTCTTGGGCGTGATCTCCACCAACTCGTCGTCGGCGATGAACTCCACCGCGTACTCGAGCGTGAGGATGATGGGCGGCGTGATCTTGATCGCGTCTTCCTTGCCTGAGACGCGGAAGTTGGTGAGCTGCTTGCCGCGCACCGCGTTCACCACCAGATCGTTGTCGCGGCTGTGGATGCCGATGATCATGCCTTCGTACAAGGGATCGCCCGCCTTCACGAACATGCGGCCGCGGTCGTCGAGCTTGCCGAGCGAATAGGTCACCGCCTCGCCGTCGTCCTGGCTGATCAGCACGCCGTTCTTGCGGCCTTCGATCTCGCCCTTGTAGGCCTCGTAGCCGTCGAAGATGTTGCTGATGAGACCGGTGCCACGGGTCAGGTTGAGGAATTCGTTCTGGAAGCCGATCAGGCCGCGCGCCGGAATGCGGTACTCCAGGCGCACGCGGCCCATGCCGTCGGGCTCCATGTTGACCAGTTCCGCCTTGCGCTCGCCCATGGCCTGCATGACGGCGCCCTGGTGCTGGTCTTCCACGTCGGCCGTCACCATCTCGATCGGCTCGAGGCGCTCGCCGTTCGCTTCGCGGAACACCACGCGCGGCTTGCTCACGGCGAGTTCGTAGCCTTCGCGGCGCATGTTTTCCAGCAGGATGGTGAGGTGCAGTTCGCCGCGGCCCGAGACCTCGAAGATGCCGTCCTCGTCGGTCTCCTTGACCTTGAGCGCCACGTTCGACTGCAGCTCGCGCTGCAGGCGGTCCCACAACTGGCGGCTTGTGACGAACTTGCCCTCGCGCCCCGCCAGCGGCGAGTTGTTGACGCAGAAGTTCATCGTGAGCGTCGGCTCGTCGACGGTGAGCATCGGCAGCGGCACCGGCGTCTCGGGATCGGTGAGCGTCACGCCGATGCCGATGTTCTCGATGCCGTTGATGAGCACGATGTCGCCCGGACCCGCTTCGGTGGCCTGCTGGCGCTCGAGCCCCTCGAACTTCAGCACCTGGTTCACGCGCGCGTTGAAGGGCGTGCTGTCCGGCCCGCTGAAGACGGCGACCTGCTGCATCGGCTTGAGCGTGCCCTGGTTGATGCGGCCGATGCCGATGCGCCCGACGTAGGTGGAGTAGTCGAGCGAGCAGATCTGCAGTTGCAGCGGTGCGTCGGGCGCGCCTTCGTGTGCCGGCACATGCTCCAGGATGGCGTCGAACAGCGGCGCGAGATCGGTGCCGGTGGCACCTTTCTCGAGCGTGGCCCAGCCGTTCAGGCCGGAGGCGAAGACGACGGGGAAGTCGAGCTGCTCTTCGGTGGCGCCGAGCTTGTCGAACAGGTCGAAGGTGGCGTTGATCACGTAGTCGGGGCGCGCGCCGGGGCGGTCCACCTTGTTGACGACGACGATGGGCTTCAAGCCCAGCGCCAGCGCCTTCTTGGTGACGAAGCGCGTCTGCGGCATCGGGCCTTCGACGGCATCGACCAGCAGCAGCACGCTGTCGACCATCGAGAGCACGCGTTCGACCTCGCCACCGAAGTCGGCGTGCCCCGGGGTGTCGACGATGTTGACGTGCGTGCCCTTCCACTCGACCGCGCAGTTCTTGGAGAGGATGGTGATGCCGCGCTCGCGTTCGAGATCGTTGCTGTCCATCACCCGTTCGGTGACTTTCTCGTTCGAGCGGAAGGTGCCGCTCTGGCGCAGCAGTTGGTCGACCATGGTGGTCTTGCCATGGTCGACGTGGGCGATGATGGCGATGTTGCGGATCTGTAGCGTCATGGTGGGCTCGTTGCGTTCAGGAGGCCTTCCACCTCCACCGGGCTCAGAAGCCTCGTTGAAATGAGTTCGCCGCCGGCGATGTGGCCGCTGCCGAGAAAGGCGCGCGGCTCGGGGCCGTAGACGCGCACCTGCGGCGCGTCGGCGAGCGGGATGCGGCGGCGCACGCCGCTCAGGAAGCGGCCGGCGTCTTCGGCCTGCAGCCGCACCAGCGGCCAGTCGGCCAACAGCACGTCGGGGTCCTGCAGCAGGGCGTCGCGTTCGGCTTCGTCCATCGACGCAAGCTGTTCCAGCGTGTGGGCCGAGGCAACCTCCAGCGGCCCGCAACCGGTGCGGCGCAGCCCGGACAGATGGGCACCGCAGCCAAGTGCCTCGCCGATGTCCTCGGCCAGCGTGCGGATGTAGGTGCCTTTGCTGCAATGCACGTCGATGGTCCACGTGTCGCCGTGCCCGGCAGTGTCCGCGTCGGCAATGTCGATGCGATGAATCGTCACGCGGCGCGCGGCGCGTTCCACCTCGATGCCGGCGCGCGCGTATTCGTAGAGAGCCTTGCCGTCCCGCTTGAGCGCCGAATGCATCGGCGGGATCTGGTCGATCGCGCCCGTCAGGCGCTCGCAGGCGAGCTGCAAGTCGGCGCGCGTGACATTCACCGCGCGCTCGCGCAGCACCTCGCCTTCGGCATCGCCGGTGGTGGTGGTGACGCCCAGCTTCAGCGTCGCGCGATAACGCTTGTCGGCCTCGAGGCTGATCTGCGAGAACTTCGTCGCAGCGCCAAAGCACAGCGGCAACAGCCCGGTCGCCAGCGGATCGAGCGTGCCGGTGTGGCCGGCCTTCTCCGCGCGGAACAGCCGCTTGGCCTTCTGCAAGGCATCGTTGCTCGACAGGCCCAGCGGCTTGTCGAGCAGCAGCACACCGTGCACGGCACGACGTGGGATGCGGGCGCGCGTCTGCATCGAACTCAGCCGCCGCCGAGCCGCCTCAAGGCGGCTGAGCGCCCCCTCGGGGGGCAGGAGCGAAGCGACGTGGGGGCTGACATTTCAGTCCTTCGCCCGCGTGGCGTTGGCCTGCTGGATCAGCAGGTTGAGTTCCGCCGCGCGCTCGGTGGTGCGGTCGAAGACGAAATGCAGCGTCGGCACCGTGTGAATCTGCAGCTTCTTGAACAGACTGTTGCGCAGGAAGCCGGCGGCCTCGTTCAGCGCCAGTTCGCACTCCTGCGGATCACCGACGAGCACCGAGAAGAACACCTTGGCGTGTGCGTAGTCGGGCGTCACCTCCACGGCGTGGATCGTCACCATGCCGATGCGCGGATCCTTCAGGTCGCGGATGAGCTCGGCCACGTCGCGCTGGATCTGGTCGGCCACGCGGAAGCTGCGGTTGGGGATGGATCGCTTGTGTCGCATGGGTAACTCCTGGGGTCCTGAAACAGAAGACCCCGCCGTCGGTTGCGAAGGCGGGGTCCGGATCACTCAGGACAGGCGCCGATCTACAGCGTTCGAGCCACTTCCTTGATCTCGAAGAACTCGAGCTGATCGCCCTCGGCGATGTCGTTGTAATTCTTCAGCTTGATGCCGCACTCGAAGCCGGAAGCCACCTCGCGCACGTCGTCCTTCAGGCGGCGCACCGACTCGACTTCGCCGGTGTAGACCACCACGTTCTCGCGCAGCAGGCGGAAGCGCGCGCCGCGGCGCACCAGGCCGGCGGTGACCATGGAGCCGGCCACTGTGCCGATCTTCGAAGCCACGAACACCGTGCGGATCTCGGCGGTGCCGATGACCTCTTCGCGCTGCTCCGGCGCCAGCATGCCGGTCATCGCCGCCTTCACCTCGTCGACTGCGTCGTAGATGATGTCGTAGTAGCGGATGTCGACGCCGTTGTTCTCGGCCAGCTTGCGTGCACCGGCGTCGGCCCGCACGTTGAATCCGATGATGACCGCCTTGGAGGCGATGGCGAGGTTGATGTCGCTCTCGCTGATTCCGCCCACCGCCGCGTGCACGATACGCACGCGCACTTCGTCGGTGCTGAGCTTGACCAACGATTGCCCGAGTGCCTCCTGCGAGCCCTGGACATCGGCCTTGATGATGAGTTCCAAGGTCTGCGCTGCCCCCTGGCCGATGTTCTCGAACATGTTCTCCAGCTTGGCGGCCTGCTGCTTGGCAAGCTTCACGTCGCGGTACTTGCCCTGGCGGAAGGTGGCGATCTCGCGCGCACGGCGCTCGTCGGTGAGCACCATGAACTCGTCACCGGCACGCGGCACTTCGGTCAGGCCCTGGATCTCCACGGGCAGTGACGGACCGGCTTCGAGCGTCGGCTTGCCGTTCTCGTCGAGCATCGCGCGAACCCGGCCGTAGCTGGAGCCGGCCAGCACCACGTCGCCGCGCTTGAGCGTGCCCGACTGGACCAGAATCGTCGCCACCGGGCCGCGGCCCTTGTCGAGTTGCGCTTCGATGACCAGGCCCTTGGCCGGTGCATCGACCGCCGCCTTCAGCTCCAGCACCTCGGCCTGCAGCAGCACCTGTTCCAGCAGCGCATCCATGCCCTGGCCGGTCTTGGCGGATACGGAAACGAACGGTGCATCGCCGCCGAATTCCTCGGGCACCACCTCTTCGGCCACCAGTTCGCTCTTCAGGCGCTCGGTGTTGGCCTCGGGCTTGTCGATCTTGTTCATCGCCACGACGATGGGCACACCCGCCGCCTTCGCGTGGTGGATGGCCTCCTTGGTCTGCGGCATCACGCCGTCGTCGGCCGCCACCACCAGGATGACGATGTCGGTGGCCTTGGCGCCGCGTGCCCGCATGGCGGTGAACGCCGCGTGGCCCGGGGTGTCGAGGAATGTGATCATGCCGCGGGGCGTGTCGACGTGATAGGCGCCGATGTGCTGCGTGATGCCGCCGGCCTCGCCCGTGGCGACCCGGCTCTTGCGGATGTAGTCGAGCAGCGAGGTCTTGCCGTGGTCGACGTGGCCCATGACCGTCACGACCGGCGCGCGCGGCAGTTGCTCGTGCTCCTGCTCGGTTTCGCCCAGTTCGAGGAAGGCTTCCGGATCGTCGAGCTTGGCGGCCAGCGCCTTGTGGCCCATCTCCTCGACGAGGATCATGGCCGTCTCCTGGTCGAGCTGCTGGTTGATGGTGACCATCTGGCCCAGCTTCATCAACTGCTTGATGACCTCGGAGGCCTTCACCGACATCTTGTGGGCCAGATCGGCCACGCTGATGGTTTCGGGCACGTGCACTTCGTAGACCTGCTGCTCGGCCGGTGCCACATAAGTCGAGGCGTGGCCGTCGCCGCGCTCGCCGCGGCGTCCGCCGCGCGGGGCACGCCAACCGGGGCGCGCGCCGCCCGGCGCATCGTTGCGGGTCTTGAGCCCGCGCTTCTTCGCGTCGTCGGCCCAGCTCGACGAGAGCTTCTCCGACTTGATCGACTTCTTGTCGCCCGGCTTGGCGGCAGTCGCCGCGCCCGGCACGGCAGCGGCCTTGTGAATCGTGCCCTTGATGCCTTCCTTGCCCGCTTCGGGCTTGGCCGGCTCTTCCTTCTTGGCGGTGAGCACGCGCTTGGGCGCGTTCATCATGGCGCGGATCGCAGCGGCTTCTTCCTCGGCGGCCTTGCGGCGCTTGGCGAGGTCCGCGGCGCGCTGCTTCTCCTCGTCGACGACGTCGGCGGCCTTGATCACGCGCAGCACGGGCTTGGGCGGTTCGGCGGGCGGTGCGGGCGCGGCCACGGCGGCTTCCACCGGCTCGACAGCTTCCACGGTGGCCTTCGCCTTGCCCTTCTTCGCCGGCGCCTTCGCTGCCTCGGCGGCTGCCGCTTCGGCCGCGGCCTGCGCTGCGGCTGCAGCGGCTGCCTCTTCACGCTGGCGGGCTTCGGCCGCTTCACGCTCAAGGCGTGCCTGTTCTTCGCGCTGGCGGCGCTTCTCTTCGAGCTCCGCCTCCTGGATGCGCAGCAGTTCGGCCTGGGCCTTGGCTTCGTTCTCGCGACGCTCGAGTTCGGCGTCGTCCACCTGCGGTGCGGCGCCGACTTCAGGCGTGCCCGGCGTGTCGTCGCGCTTGACGAAGGTGCGCTTCTTGCGCACTTCCACCTGGATGGTGCGCGCCTTGCCGCTCGAGTCGGCCTGCTTGATTTCGCTGGTCGACTTGCGCGTGATGGAGATCTTCTTGCGCTCGCCCGCGGCGGTGCCGTGGGTCGACCGAAGGTGGTCGAGCAGGCGCTCCTTGTCCGCGTCGGTGAGTTCGTCCGCCGTCGACGCCTTGCGGACGCCGGCCGACTGGAGCTGCTCGAGCAGCGCCGTGGCTGAGCGGTTCAGCTCGGCGGCGAGTTGTGCGACGGTTGTCACGGCCATTCTTGAATCCTTGCTTCGGTCTTGCGGTGCGGCGGGCGAGCGTTCGGGTCCTGTTCGTTGGTCGACGTCAGGTGGTGAACCAATGCTCCCGCGCCTTCATGATCAGTGCCTTGGCCTGCTCGTCGTCGACGCTGGTCATCTCGACCAGTTCGTCCACGGCCAGATCGGCCAGGTCGTCGCGGGAATGGACGCCGCCCTCAGCCAGCGTGGCGATCAGCTCGGGCGTCAGGCCGTCCAGATCACGCAGGTTCTGCGACACGTCTTCCATTTTCTCTTCGCGGGCGATTTCCATCGTCAGCAGCACGTCCTTGGCACGGGTGCGCAACTCGGTGATGGCGTCCTCGTCGAGGCCCTCGATGTCGAGCATTTCCTGCATCGGCACGTAGGCCACTTCTTCGAGGCTGGAGAAGCCCTCGTTGATCAGCAGGTCGGCCACTTCGGCGTCGACGTCGAGCTTCTCGACGAACAGCTTGCGCACCGAGTCGCTTTCCTCGGCCTGCTTGGCGGACGATTCCTCGGCCGTCATGATGTTGATGCGCCAGCCCGTCATCTCCGAGGCGAGACGCACGTTCTGGCCGCCGCGGCCGATGGCGATGGCGAGGTTCTCCTCATCGACCACCACGTCCATCGCGTGGCGCTCTTCATCCACCACGATGGACTGCACGTTCGCCGGGGCGAGCGCGCCGATCACGAACTGGGCCGGGTCTTCGGACCACAGCACGATGTCCACGCGCTCGCCGGCCAGTTCGTTCGTCACGCCGTTGACGCGCGAGCCGCGCACGCCGACGCAGGTGCCGATCGGATCGACCCGCTTGTCGTGCGACTGCACGGCGATCTTGGCGCGTGAGCCGGGGTCGCGGGCGCAGCTCTTGATCTCGAGCAGGCCTTGCTCGATCTCGGGCACTTCCTGGGCGAAGAGCTCGACCATGAAACCCGGCGCGCTGCGCGACAGCAGGATTTGCGGACCGCGCAGGGTCGGGTCGACCTCGGCGATGTAGGCGCGAACGCGGTCGCCGGTGCGAAGGTTCTCCTTCGGGATCATTTCGCTGCGGCGCAGGCGCCCTTCGATACGGCCGGACTCGACGACGATGTCGCCCTTGTCGAGGCGCTTGACGGTGCCCACGAAGATCTTCTCGCCGCGCGAGAGGAAGTCGCTCAGCAACTGCTCGCGTTCGGCGTCGCGGATCTTCTGCAGGATGACCTGCTTGGCGGCTTGCGCGCCGATGCGCCCGATCGAGACCGATTCGACCGGCTCCTCGATGTAGTCGCCTTCCTCGATGTCGTCGATGCGATCGAGCGCGTCGCTCAGGATCTCTTCGGCATCCGGGTTCTGCAGACCGGCGCTGTCGGGCACCACCAGCCAGCGGCGGAAGGTTTCGTAGTCGCCGGTTTCGCGGTCGACCGACACGCGCATGTCGACCTCGCCGCCATGCAGCTTCTTCGAGGCCGATGCAAGCGCGGCCTCGACGGCGCCGAACACCACCTCGAGATCAACGCTCTTCTCGCGCGAGATCGCATCCACCAGCATCAAGAGTTCGCGGTTCATTGTTTGGGTTCTCCGTCCACCTCTGCTTCGCGCGTCGCGGCATCGGCCGCGGGCGCCACCGGGGGCGCGAACCGGCGCCCCTTGAAATCAACCACCGGCACGAGCCGGGCTTCGCGCACTTCCTCGAATGCGAAGTCGAGCGCCTTGTCCTGCGTGCCGTCCTTGAAGACGAGGCGCCAGCCGGCGCCCTCGCCTTCCTGTCCTTCCCGCGCCTGCAGCACGCCCTGGTACTTCTTGCGACCCTGGAACGGCAGCTTGAGCGTGAGCTCGATCTGCTCGCCGACGAATCGGGCGTAGTGCGCCGCCGTCTTCAGCGGGCGATCGAGACCGGGAGACGACACCTCGAGCCGCTCGTACGCGCAGCCTTCGACCTCCAGCACGTGCTGCAACTGCCGCGTGACCTTCTCGCAGTCCTCGACGGTGATGAACTCGCCGTCCGAGGCGTTCTGCATCCGGTCGATGAACACGCGCAGCAGTCCCCGAGCACTGCGCTCGGTGTCCACCAGCTCGTAACCGAGGCCGGTCACGGTGCGTTCAATCGCGGCTTGCCAATTCATCGATCTGCACAACTTTCATCAACGCTCGAGCACACGCCCGAACCAACACTCGAAAGACGACCGAGCAAAAAAAATGGGCTGGAAGAATCCGCCCACGCAGCTTTCTCGTCTTTCTCGGAAAGGCGGGATTCTACCGCGAGGCGGAATTACAGGCAATACCTGTGGTTGTCAAGTACGGTGCGGCGCGCCCCTTCGTGCACCGCTCGCCCGGCGGTGACGCCATCGCCGGGTGCGAGAATTCCCGCTGCTTCTAAACACGGGAGACATCATGGGATTTCTGGCCGGCAAGCGGTTCCTCATTACCGGCGTGCTGTCGAACCGCTCGATCGCTTATGGCATCGCCCGCGCTTGCCATCGCGAAGGCGCCGAGCTGGCGTTCAGCTACGTGGGCGAGCGCTTCAAGGAGCGCATCGAGGGCTTCGCCGGTGAATTCGGCTCCAGGCTCATCTTCGACTGCGACGTGGGCGACGACGCCCAGATTGAGCGCACCTTCGCGCAGCTCGGCGACGCATGGCCGGAGTTCGACGGATTCGTGCACGCCATCGGCTTCGCCCCGCGCGAGGCCATCGCCGGCAGCTTCCTCGACGGCCTCTCGCGCGAGAACTTCCGCATCGCGCACGACATCTCGGCCTACAGCTTTCCGGCGATGGCCAAGGCCGCGGCGCCGCGGCTGCGCGCGGGCGCATCGCTGCTCACGCTGAGCTACCTCGGCGCCGTGCGCCGCGTGCCCAACTACAACACCATGGGTCTCGCCAAGGCATCGCTCGAGGCCAGCGTGCGCTACCTCGCCGCCGGCCTCGGGCCGAAAGGCGTGCGCGTCAACGGCATCTCGGCCGGCCCCATCAAGACGCTGGCAGCGTCGGGCATCAAGGACTTCGGCAAGATGCTCAACGTGGTAGCCGCCAACTCGCCTCTCGGGCGCAACGTCACGATTGACGATGTCGGCAACACGGCCGCGTTCCTGCTCTCGGACCTCTCCGCCGGCATGACCTCGGAGATCGTCTATGTCGATGGTGGTTTCAGCCACGCGATGAGCGGGGCAGACGCAGCGTGAGCTGGCCGCGCCTCGTCGCCGATGTCGGCGGCACCAACGCACGCTTCGCGATGCAATTGCGCGCGGACGCCGAACTCGAGCATCTGGCCGTGACGCCTTCGGACCGGCACGGCACGCTGCGCGATGCGATCCGGTCGTACCTGGCCGAGCAGCAACTGCCCGCGCCCCGCTCTGCCGCCATCGGCATCGCGAACCCGGTGACCGGCGATCAGGTGTCGATGACCAATCACGACTGGTCGTTCTCGATCTCCGAGCTGCAGGCCGCACTCGGGCTCCACCGGTTGCTGGTGCTAAACGACTTCGCGGTGCTGGCCCTGGCGCTGCCCAAGCTGCGTGCCGAAGACCTGCGCCAGATCGGCGGCGGCACGGCCGGGCAGAACGCGCCGCTCGCCGTGATCGGCGCCGGCACGGGGCTCGGCATGGCGGGCTTGCTGCCGGCGACCGCTGGGCGATTCATCGCGGTGGCCGGCGAAGGCGGGCACGGAACGCTGGCGGCCGCCGATGAGTTCGAGGACCGGATCGTGGCACGGCTGCGCACCCGCTTCGGCCACGCCTCGGCAGAGCGGGCGCTTTCCGGGCCGGGGCTCGAGAACCTGCACGAGGCGTGCGCGGCCATCGCCGGCGAATCGGCGGCGCTGCTCGCCGCGCCCGAGATCACGCGCCGCGCCCTGGCCGGCGAAGACGCGCTCTGCCAGCGCGCCGTCGAACTCTTCTTCAGCTTCCTCGGCACCGAGGCCGGCAACCTGGCGCTCACGCTGGGCGCGCGCGGCGGGGTCTACATCAGCGGCGGCGTCACGCCTCGGCTGCTGCCGTTGATGGAGGCATCGCCGTTTCGCCGCCGGTTCGAGGCGAAGGGGCGTTTTGCGCGCTACCTGCAGCCGATCCCGACCTGGGTCATCGACAGCGAGTTCTCACCGGGTCTGATCGGCGCGGCCGTAGCCCTCGACCAAGCGGAGTGAGCCGCCGGCCAGGCGCCGTTCCGTCTGGTCCTACTGCTTCACACAGTCGACGTAGTAGCGCCGGCCTGCACCGTCGTCGTCATCGGACTCCACCAGGCCGTGCACATCGGTGTCGAAGCCGGGGAACGCGGCGTTGAACTCGCGCGTGAAGCGCAGGTAGTCGACGATCTTGCGGTTGAAGCGCTCGCCCGGAATCAACAGCGGAATGCCCGGGGGATACGGCGTCAGCAGCGAGGTGGTGATGCGCCCTTCCAGTTCGTCGATGCTCACGCGCTCCGTCTTGCGATGGGCGATGTACGAATAGGCATCGCTCGGCTTCATCGCCGGTTGCAGATCCGACAGGTACATCTCGGTCGTGAGGCGCGCGATGTCGCCCTTGGCGTACATCTCGTGGATGCTCTGGCAGAGATCGCGCAGGCCCATGCGCTCGTAGCGCGGGTGCTTGGCGACGAACTCGGGCAACACGCGCCACATCGGCGCGTTGCGGTCGTAGTCGTCCTTGAACTGCTGCAGCGCCGTCAGCAGCGTGTTCCAGCGGCCCTTGGTGATGCCGATGGTGAACATGATGAAGAAGGAGTAGAGCCCCGTCTTCTCGACCACCACGCCATGCTCGGCCAGGTACTTCGTGACCGTGCTGGCCGGGATGCCGGTCTTGGCGAACCGCCCCGCCATGTCCAGCCCCGGCGTGATGATGGTGCTCTTGATCGGGTCGAGCATGTTGAAACCTTCGGCGAGCTTGCCGAAGCCATGCCACTTCTCGCCCGCTTTCAGCACCCAGTCGCCGCTCTTGCCGATGCCGTCCGTCGCCAGCTTCTCGGGACCCCAGACCTTGAACCACCAGTCGTTGCCGAACTCCTTGTCGATCTTGCGCATGGCACGGCGGAAGTCGAGCGCCTCCTGGATGCTTTCTTCCACCAGGGCCTTGCCGCCGGGCGCTTCCATCATCGCGGCGGCCACGTCGCACGACGCGATGATTGCGTACTGCGGGCTCGTCGACGAGTGCATCAGGTAGGCCTCATTGAAGAGGTGCCGGTCGAGCTTGCGGTTCTGCGCGTCCTGCACCAGCACCTGTGACGCCTGGCTGAGGCCCGCCAGCAGCTTGTGTGTGGACTGCGTCGAGAACACCAATTGATCCTTCGGCCGCTGGCGCTTGCGGCCCATCGCGTGGTAGGCGCCGTAGAACTCGTGGAAAGCCGCATGCGGCAGCCAGGCTTCGTCGAAATGCAGCGTATCGATGTAGCCGTCGAGCGTGTGCTTGATCGTTTCAGTGTTGTAGAGCACGCCGTCGTAGGTGCTCTGCGTGAGCGTGAGGATGCGTGGGCGCACGGTCTTCGAATCGACATCGGCCAGCAGCGGGTTGGCGGCGATCTTCCGGCGGATGGCCTCGGGCGAGAACTCGCTTTCCGGAATCGGGCCGATGATCCCGTAGTGGTTGCGCGTGGGCGTGAGGAACACCGGCACCGCGCCCGTCATGATGATGGCGTGCAGGATGGACTTGTGGCAGTTGCGGTCCACCACCACCACGTCGCCCGGTGCCACGGTGTGGTGCCACACCATCTTGTTGCTGGTGCTCGTGCCGTTGGTGACGAAGAAGCAGTGGTCAGCGTTGAAGATGCGCGCCGCGTTGCGCTCCGAGTCGGCCACCGGGCCGGTGTGGTCGAGCAGCTGGCCGAGTTCGTCCACGCTGTTGCACACATCGGCGCGCAGCATGTTCTCGCCGAAGAACTGGTGGAACATCTGGCCCACCGGCGTCTTGAGGAACGCCACGCCGCCCGAATGCCCCGGGCAATGCCAAGAGTACGAGCCGTCCTGCGCGTAGTCGACCAGCGCGCTGAAGAACGGCGGCGCCACGCCATCGAGGTAGCTCTTGGCTTCGCGGATGATGTGGCGCGCCTGGAACTCCGGCGTGTCCTCGAACATGTGGATGAAGCCGTGCAGCTCGCGCAGGATGTCGTTCGGGATGTGCTGCGACGTGCGCGTCTCGCCGTACAGGTAGATCGGGATCTCCGCGTTCTTGAAGCGGATCTCGGTGATGAACTTGCGCAGGTTCACGACCGCCACGTCGTCGCCGTCGGCCGAGGTGAACTCGTTGTCGTCGATCGACAGGATGAAGGCGCTGGCGCGGCTTTGCTGCTGCGCGAACTGCGACAGGTCGCCGTAGCTCGTGGCGCCCAGCACCTCGAAGCCTTCTTTCTGGATCGCATCGGCCAGCGCGCGGATGCCCAGCCCGGAGGTGTTTTCCGAGCGGAAATCCTCGTCGATGATCATGATCGGAAAACGAAAACGCAGCATGTGCAACCCTCGGTCGGCACGTTGAAGAGCGCGCAGTGTAGGCCTTGCCCGGCGACCCTTCGGGGCGTGTTTTCGCACCTACACTCGCCTCGCACAACAACGAGGCAGCGGCATGGATATCTCTCCGGCGACATGGTGGTGGATCGCCGCGGGCGTGACGGTGGCAGCCGAACTCGCCACGGGCACCTTCTATCTGCTGATGTTCGCGCTCGGCATGGTGGGCGCTGCCCTGGCGGCGCATCTCGGGTTCGGCGTCAACGTGCAGGTGGTGGTGGCGGCGCTCTTGGGCGGCGGCGCCACTGCGCTGTGGCATTGGCGCCGTGCCAGACAGCCGCGCTCCGCGACGGCTCGCGAGAACCGCGACGTGAACCTCGACATCGGCGAGCGCGTGAACGTGGAACTGTGGGCCGCCAACCGCACCGCTCGCGTCAACTACCGCGGCAGCCAATGGACGGCGCGGCTGCGCGACGACGAATCACCGGCCGTGCCGGGCGAGCACGTGGTCGTCGCCGTCGAAGGCAACTGGCTCGTGCTCGCCGCCCGGCCCTTGAACTAAGAGCACCCATTCATCAACGACAGCGGGAGAACCATCACATGGGACTGGAAATCGGGCTCGTCATAGCGGTCATCGCCATCATCTTCGTCGTGCGCACGTTCAAGATCGTGCCGCAGCAGAACGCCTGGGTCGTCGAACGTCTGGGCAAGTACGACCGCACGCTCACGCCAGGTCTGAAATTCCTCGTGCCCTTCATCGAGCGCGTGGCCTACAAGCACTCGCTCAAGGAAGTGCCGCTGGACGTGCCGAGCCAGGTGTGCATCACGCGCGACAACACCCAGCTGCAAGTCGATGGAATCATCTACTTCCAGGTCACCGACCCCATGCGTGCGAGCTACGGCTCGAGCAACTACGTGTTCGCGATCACGCAGCTCGCGCAGACGCTGCTGCGCTCGGTGATCGGCAAGATGGAACTCGACAAGACCTTCGAGGAGCGCGATGCCATCAACGCGTCGGTGGTCAACGCGCTCGACGAGGCCGCCACGAACTGGGGCGTGAAGGTGCTGCGCTACGAGATCAAGGACCTCACGCCGCCGGCCGAAATCCTGCGATCCATGCAGGCGCAGATCACGGCCGAGCGCGAGAAGCGCGCGCTCATCGCCGCCTCCGAAGGGCGCAAGCAGGAGCAGATCAATATCGCCACCGGCGAGCGCGAAGCCTTCATCGCACGATCCGAGGGGCAGCGCCAGGCCGAGATCAACAACGCCCAGGGCGAAGCGGCCGCGATCGTGGCGGTGGCCCAAGCCAATGCCGAAGCCATCCGCAAAGTGGCCGAAGCGATCCGTCTGCCCGGCGGCGAGCAAGCTGTACAGCTGAAGGTGGCCGAACAAGCAGTCGAAGCCTTCGCCCAGCTTGCACAGAAGAACAACACCATGATCGTGCCGGCCAACATGAGCGAGGTCTCGGCACTCATCGGCACGGCCATGACGTTGATGAAGGGCAAGACGCCGGCGTGACGTTCTGCGCTGGCGCCGCCGAACGAAGGCCACGCTAGAATCGCCGGCTTCCGGAGAGGTGGATGAGCGGTTTAAGTCGCACGCCTGGAAAGCGTGTGGGGGTTAACAGCCCCCCGCGGGTTCGAATCCCGCCCTCTCCGCCAGAAACCCGCAGCACGCCTATGTTTGCGGGTTTTTTTGTTTCCTACGCAACAGAGCAGTGTTTGTGCGGGCCGGCGGCCGTCCGTGTGGCTGCAAACGATAGGGCTCATGGAACCTGACTGGCTTGGCAAGCTTCTCGTTTCGGTGATTGCAGCAGCCGCGGCTGGAGCCGCCGCGGCGGTGGCCATGTACGGTGCGCGCAAGTGGCTGGCACCGTCGAACCGGGTCCGCCTTTACCTGGAAAAGCTCGGTGTGGCCCAGGCATCGGAACTCGTCGCGCTCGTCGCCGTGCTCGGTGTGTGGACAGGGCTCACGCTGCTGTACTCGTAGTCGGCCGCAAGTGCGTTGGACGAGAAGGCGGGTTCAACATCCGCGCGCTCAGCTGGGCGGACACCGCGCATCGCTTGAGCAACGATCGACATGAGCAACGATCAAAAGAAAGGGCGCCCGAGGGCGCCCTTGCATGAGCTGAACTCAGATCAGTCCAGCGGCGTCTTCTTTCCGTCCTTGTAGACCGACAGGGTCATCTGCGGCACCTTCAGGTCGCCGTTCTTGTCGAACTGGATGCGTGCCGTCACGCCTTCGTAGTCGGTCTTGGACACGAAGGGCAGATAGACCTTCGGGTCGGCCGACTTGGCGCGCACCATGGAATCGACGAGCACCATCGTCGCGTCGTACACGTACGGCGAGTAGATCTGGAACTGGCCGGGGAACTTGGCGTCGTAGCGGGCCTTCCAGGCGGCGCCGTTCTTCATCTTCGCGAGCGACACGCCGCCTTCGGCGCAGACCACGTTCTCGAGCGTCTTGGCGCCGCCCGACAGATCGGCCAGCTTCACGGTGCAGATGCCGTCGCCGCCGAAGTACTTGGTGTCGGTGAGGCCGAGTTGCTGCATCTGGCGCAGCATCGGGCCGGCCTGCGGATCCATGCCGCCGAAGAAGATGCCGTCGGGGTTCTTCGACTTGATGGCGGTCAGGATGGCGGTGAAGTCAGTCGCCTTGTCGTTGGTGTACTGCTCGGACACCACCTTGATGCCCTTCTGCTGCGCGATCTTCTTGAAGATCTGCGCCACGCCCTGGCCGTAGGCGGTGCGGTCGTCGATGATGGCGACCGTCTTGAGCTTCAGGTTTTCGGCGGCGTACAGCGCAAGGCCGGCGCCGAGCGAGTTGTCGTTGGCCAGCACGCGGAAGGCGGTCTTGTAGCCGTTCAACGTGTACTTCGGGTTGGTGGCCGAAGGCGAGATCTGCGGAATGCCGCAGTCGTTGTAGATCTTCGAGGCGGGAATCGTGGTGCCGGAGTTGAGGTGGCCGACCACGCCGTTCACTTCGGCATCGCACAGCTTCTGCGCGGCGGCGGTGCCTTGCTTCGGATCGGCTGCGTCGTCTTCGGCCAGCAGCTCGAAGCGGGCCTTCTTGCCGCCGATGGTGACACCCTTGGCATTGAGGTCGTCGATCGCCATGCGGGCGCCGTTCTCGTTGTCCTTGCCGAAGTGAGCCTGTGGGCCGGAGACGGGGGCGACGTGGCCGATCTTGACGACCAGTTCCTGAGCCGATGCGGACCCCGCAAAGGCGATGAGCGCGGCGCAGACGACCCCATTCAGTTTGACTTGCATGCAGAACCTCCGGTTGGGAAGAATGTTGAGAGAAAGAGTGAGTTTGGAGAGAGCCCGAGGGCTCAACGGGGTCGCCACATTACCCCAAACGCAAGCGCTTCTCCATCGGGATTGCGCGAGCGCGTGGCGTGAAAACCCGCACCTGATCGGCATGGACTCGAGCGCACGGCGATGCGGCCAGCGGCTCGCTGCGCGGTGTGTTCAAGCGCGGTCGCGGCGGCGGGCGATTTCCTGCGCGACGGCGTCGGCGACGATCTCGCGCAGCGTCGCGGCGAGCTCGTTGCGGGCCTCGGTGGCCCACGCTTCGCCGAGCTTGAGCAGCGCGGGCGTCAGCACCTGCAGCAGGCGGTCCTCGAACACCTTTTCCACCCGCTGCTGCACGTCGGCAAGCACACGCTCGGTGAGGTCGTCGCTCTCAGGCGATGCAGCCGCCCGCGCCGGCTCGGCAGGCGCAGCGGCCGGTGCGTCGCCGATCGCGTTTGCGCTGGGCGGCGTTTCCAGCGAGCTGGCCGGCGTCATCTGCAGCGTGGAGGCGTCGGCGCTGTTGTCGGGCGCGACCTCGACGACTTCGGTCAGCGTCGGCACCAGCCGCGTGGGCACCGGGCGGACGGCGGTCATGCGCTGCCCTCGCCTTGCCGGTCGTGGCGCTTGATGGCGTAGCCGCGGGCGGCGTAGTGGCGCCAGCGCTGCCGGGCGGCGTCGCGCTCGCCCGGGTCGGCAGAGACGATCTCGATCAGCCGCTCGAAGCTCTCGAAGCCCTCGGCCGGCTCATCGCCGAGGTGCAGCAGCACACGGTGCTGCGCGCCGCGCTCGGCCTGCGTGGTGAGCACGACGGGCGTGCGGCGCAGACGCGTTGGCAGCTCACCCTCGCCGCGCAGCACGACATGCGGCACGAATTCGGTCGGCTCGAAGGCCCACAGCGTGCGATCGAGCCGCGTCAGCGTGGCAGGCGGCGCGGCGACCGTCACGCCCACGCCCTGGCGCGTCGCCTTGCGCAGCAGCCGGCAGGCGTAGCCGAGCCGGTCAGGCACGTTGAAGTGGAACTGGATTTCGGTCATCGCCGCAGGCGGCTGCTCGGTCGGGTCGCTCAGCCCGCGTGCGACAGCACGAAGTGCGTGAGCAGTGGCACGGGCCGGCCGGTGCCGCCCTTGGCTGCACCCGATTTCCACGCCGTGCCGGCGATGTCGAGATGCGCCCAGCGGTACTTGCTGGTGAAGCGGCGCAGGAACATCGCCGCCGTGATGGCGCCGCCGGCGCGCGGGCCGACGTTGGCCATGTCCGCGAAGTTGCTCTTCAGCGCTTCGTCGTACTCCTCTTCGAGCGGCATGCGCCAGCAGGTGTCGAGCGCGTTGCGGCCGGCGGCGAGCAGTTCGTCGGCCAGCGCATCGTCGGCCGTGAAGAGGCCGGAGTTGTGGTGCCCGAGCGCCACGACGCAGGCGCCGGTGAGCGTCGCCATGTCGACCACCACCGCCGGCTTGAATCGTTCAGCGTAGGTGAGCGCATCGCACAGCACGAGCCGGCCTTCGGCGTCGGTATTGAGCACCTCGATGGTCTGGCCCGACAGACTCGTGATCACGTCGCCCGGCTTGAGCGCGCTGCCGCTGGGCATGTTCTCGCACGCGGCGATGATGCCCACGACGTTGACCTTGGGCTTCAGTTCGGCCACGGCGCGCAAGGTGCCCAGCACGCTCGCGGCGCCGCCCATGTCGAACTTCATCTCGTCCATCTCGCCGGCCGGCTTGATGGAGATGCCGCCGGAATCGAAGGTGATGCCCTTGCCCACCAGCACGATGGGCGCCTGCGTCTTCGCGGCGCCCTGGTAGCGCACGACGATGAAGCGCGGCGGTTCCACCGAGCCCTGCGCCACGGCCACGAACGCGCCCATGCCGAGCTTGTCGATCGCCTTGCGATCGAGCACCTCGACCTTGAGCGCGTGGTCGCGTCCGAGCTTCTTGGCCTGATCGGCCAGCGCGGTGGGTGTGCAGTGGTTGCCGGGGCGGTTGCCGAGTTCACGCGCGAGTTGCACGCCCGAAGCGATGGCCTGGCCGCGCGCCAGACCCTGCTGCACGGCCCGCACCTGCGGCTTGGTGCACACGAGCGAGAAACGCGTCATCGCCGGCGCCGGCAGCGCGCTCGGCTTGGTGTGGCGGTACACGTAGGTCGCATCGGCCGCGGCACCGGCCAGCGCTTCGGCATGCGCCGCACCGAGCTCAGCGTCGCTCGCGAGTGCCACAGCCACGTGCTTCGCGCCGAGGTTCTTCAGCGCCGCGAGTGCATGCGCGAGCGCTGCCTTGAACGCCTTGATGCTCTCGCCACCCGCCGCGACCACCACGAGCCGCGCCGCCTTCACGCCCGCGGGGCGATGAAGGTACAGCGTGCGGCCGGCCTTGAAGCGGAAGTCGCCGTGCGCCGCGGCGTCGTCGATCAGCACGCGAATGGCCGCATCAAGCGAGGTGTCGACCGACTCGCCTGACACCACCACGACGAGGGCGTCGGCAGCGATCGATGCGAGCGCATCAGGCGAGGAAACGAGATGACGGAAGTCCATAATTCGGCCCGGTACAAAAAGGGAACCCCTGAGCGATGCGGCGCGTCTTTCGTGCTCTCGCTCACGCCGTCTCGACCAGAGGTTATCGACGAAAGATGTTATTCGATTCCACCTTGCGAAGAGACCTCGCACGCAGTTTCGGCGCGACCCTCGTGGTCATCCTCACCATCGTGCTGACGATGTTCCTGATCCGCACCATCGGGCAGGCGGCCACGGGCCGCGTGTCGGCGCAGGACGTGGTGCTGCTGCTCGGCTACACCTCGCTCGGCCACCTGCCGACGATGCTCGCGCTGTCGCTGTTCATCGCCACGGTGGCCACGCTCAGCCGCATGTACCGCGACAGCGAGATGACGATCTGGTTCGCCAGCGGCATCGGGCTCATGCGCTTCATCCGTCCGGTGTTGCGCACCGCATGGCCGGTTCTGCTGGTGGTGCTGGTGATGGCGCTGTTCGTCTGGCCGTGGGTCAACGGGCGCAACGCGGAACTGCGCGAACGCTTCGAGCGCCGCTCCGATCTGTCGCGCGTGGCGCCGGGGCAGTTCCAGACGTCCAGCGACGGTAGCCGCACCTTCTTCATCGAGCGCGATTCGAAGGACGCGAGCATCGGGCGCAATGTGTTCATCCTGTCCACCCAAGGGCCGATCGAATCGGTCATCACTGCGAAGACCGGTCGCATCGTGGTGGAAGGCAATGACCGCTTCCTGGTGCTCGATCGCGGCCAGCGCAACGAGTTGAACCGCGAGACCGGTGAGAAGACGCTGTCGCGCTTCGAGAGCTACAAGGTCGTGGTCGGCGAGCAGATTCTCTCCAGCACGGAGAACGTGCCGCCGAAGGCGCGGCGCACGATCGAGCTGCTGCGCATGCCGAGCCCGGCGCATCAGGGCGAGCTGGTGTGGCGTGTGGGCCTGGTGCTGGGCGCGGCCAACATGCTGTTGCTGGGCATTGGCCTGGCCGCCACGAATCCGCGGCGGGCGAGCAACTGGAACCTGCTGTTCGCGCTGCTGGCCTTCGTCGTCTACTACAACCTCATCAACCTGTCGCAGTCGTGGGTGGCAAGCGGGCGCTTCGGCATCGGCCAGGCGCTGGCCGGCGCGCACGGCGGCGCCTTCGTGCTGGCGCTCGGCCTCTTGTGGTGGCGCGACAACCGCAACACGCGCACGCCGTGGCGGCGACGCGCTGCCGAAACCCCATGAGAACCGTCCGCCTCCTCTTCTACAAGGACATCCTGAGCTCGGTGGCCTTCGTCGCCGTCGCCTTCCTGTCGCTCTTCTTCTTCATCGACTTCGTCGACGAGCTCGGCGATGCCGGCAAGCGCGGCTACACGGCGGTGCATGCGGCCGCCTACAGCGTGCTCGAATTGCCCGGCCATCTGTACGAGCTGATGCCGATCGCGGTGCTGATCGGCACCATCTATGCACTTGCGCGGCTGGCGCAGTCGTCGGAATACACCATCCTGCGCACGGGCGGGCTCGCACCGGGGCGCGCGTTGTCGCTGCTGGCCGCGCTCGGGCTGTGGTTCGCCGTGCTCACCTTCGTCGTCGGCGACTACATCGCGCCGCTGGCCGAACAGCAGGCGGCGCAGATCAAGGCGCGCTACAAGGGCGGGTTGACGGTGGGCCGCTCCGGTGCCTGGCTGAAGGATCGCCAGGTCACGCCTGCCGGTGAGCGCAGCTACGCGGTCAACGTCGGCAGCGCTGCGGGCGACGGCGTGCTGAAGGACATCCGCATCTTCGAGTTCGACGCCAGCGGGCGCATGGTCGAGCGCATCGCCGCAGCCCGCGGTGTCGTCGGCAACGACGCGCTGTGGGTGCTGGACGACGCCCAGGTCACCCACTGGGCGCAGGCGGACGGCGACGGCGTGCCGACGGTCACCACCCGGCATGTCGAGCGCTTCGAGTGGCAGAGCAGCCTGGACGCGAGCGTCGTGGCGGCCGCGGTGCTGCCGCTCAACACCATGTCGACGCTGGAGCTGGCGGGCTACATCGACCACCTCTCGGACAACGAGCAGGCCGCCCAGCAGTACGAGATCCAGTTCTGGAAGCGCGCGCTCTACCCGTTTGCATGCCTCGTGATGGTCGGCCTCGCCCTGCCCTTCGCCTACCTGCACGCGCGCGGCGGCGGCGTGAGTCTGAAGGTCTTCGGCGGCATCATGCTCGGCATCAGCTTCGTGCTGCTCAACAACGTGTCGGGCCACCTCGGGCTGCTGCGCGACTGGACGCCGTGGATCGTGGCAGCCGCGCCGAGCGCGATGTACCTGCTCATGTCCATGGCCGCCTTCGCCTGGCTGGTGCGCTACCGCTGAAGGAACAAATCGCCATGAAGAACGGACTGCTGCTCTTCGCGCATGGCGCGCGCGACCCGAACTGGGCGCGGCCCTTCGAGGAGGTGGCGCGCCGCATCCGCGACCGCGCGCCGACCGTTGCGGTGCAGCTGTGCTTCCTCGAGTTCATGGCGCCCACGCTGCTGGAGGGCGGCGCGCGCCTCGCGACCGAAGGCTGCACGCAGGTCGACGTGGTGCCGTTGTTTCTCGGCGCGGGCGGCCATGTGCGCAAGGATCTGCCCGAGCTGCTGACGGCGCTTGCCGCTGCGCATCCGGCCACGCGCTGGCAGTTGCGCCCACCCATCGGCGAAGCGGATGCCGTGATCGACGCGATGGCGCTGTCGTCGCTGGGGTGGCTGGCGCCGCCGGACCCGGCGGTGTGACTGCAGTGGAATAATTCTGCGCATTCACAGATCGCCCGGTTATATGAACCTCCACCAGTTCCGCTTCGTCCAGGAAGCCGTCCGTCAGGACCTGAATCTCACCGAGACCGCCAAGGCGCTGTTCACCTCGCAGCCTGGCGTCTCCAAGGCAATCCTCGAGCTCGAGAGCGAGTTGGGCATCGACATCTTCGCGCGCCACGGCAAGCGCCTGCGGCGCATCACCGAGCCCGGGCAGGAGGTGCTGAAGTCGGTGGAAGTGATCATGCGCGAGGTCAACAACCTCAAGCGCATCGGCGAGGAGTTCTCCAAGCAGGACGCCGGCACCCTGTCGATCGCGACCACGCACACGCAGGCCCGCTACGTGCTGCCTCAGCCGGTGGCGCAACTGCGGCGCAAGTACCCCAAGGTCAACATCAGCCTGCACCAGGGCACGCCCAAGCAGGTGGCGCAGATGGTGTTGCAGGACCAGGCCGACATCGGGCTTGCCACCGAATCGCTGACGCAGTTCAGCGAACTCGTCACCCTGCCCTGCTACGAGTGGCAGCACGTGGTGGTGATTCCGGCCGGCCACCCGCTCGCGCTGGTGGAGCGGCTCACGCTGGAGCAGCTGGCCGCCGAGCCGCTCATCTCCTACCACCCGACCTTCACCGGCCGCACGCGCGTCGACCAGGCGTTCGCCGCGCGCGGGCTGCATCCCAACATCGTGCTCGAAGCGATTGATTCGGACGTCATCAAGACCTATGTGCGCCTGGGCATGGGCGTGGGCATCGTGGCCGAGATGGCGGTGCGCGACGATCCGCCCGGCGGCGACCTGGTGTCGCGCCCGGTCGGCCAGCTTTTCGGGCAGAACGTGGCGCGCATCGCCATTCGCCGCAGCGCCTACCTGCGAACCTTCGTCTACGCCTTCGCCGAGATGTTGTCCGACCGGCTGAGCCGCGCGCTCATCAACAAGGCCATGACCGGAGACGGTGAGGAGTACCAGTTGTGAATGTCGTGAGCGCATCCCCCGCCCTGCAAAGCCGCCTGCCGCACGTGGGCACGACCATCTTCAGCGTGATGTCGGCGCTGGCGCAGCAGCACGGCGCCGTCAACCTCGGCCAGGGCTTTCCGGATTTCGACTGCGACCCGAAGCTCGTCGATGCCGTGGCCGACGCCATGCGGCGAGGCCTGAACCAGTACCCGCCGATGCCGGGCGTGCCGGCCTTGCGCGAACGCATCGCCGGCAAGATCGAGACGCTGTACGGCCGCCGCTACGACCCGGAACGCGAGATCACGGTCACGGCGGGGGCCACGCAGGCGATCCTCACGGCCATCCTCGCCGTCGTGCACCCCGGTGACGACGTGATCGTGCTCGAACCCAGCTACGACAGCTACGAGCCCAACATCACGCTCGCCGGTGGCCGCGCCGTGCCGGTGCCGTTGACGCCCGGCAGCTTCCGCCCGGACTTCGCGCGCATCGCCGCGGCGCTCACGCCGCGCACGCGGGCCATCATCGTCAACACGCCGCACAACCCGAGCGGCACGGTGTGGACGGCTGACGAGATGCAAGGCCTCGCCGACCTGCTGCGCCCGACCGACGTGGTCCTGATCTCCGACGAGGTGTACGAGCACATGGTGTTCGACGGCGCACGCCACGAAAGCGCGGCGCGCATCCCGGAACTCGCCGAGCGCAGCTTCGTGGTGTCCAGCTTCGGCAAGACCTATCACGTGACGGGCTGGAAGGTCGGCTATGTCGCCGCGCCCGCCGCGCTCAGCGCGGAGTTCCGCAAGGTGCACCAGTTCAACGTGTTCACCGTCAACACGCCGATGCAGCATGGCCTGGCGACCTACATGGCCGACCCGGCGCCCTACCTCGACCTCGCGGCCTTCTACCAGCGCAAGCGCGACCTGTTCCGCGATGGCCTTGCGCGCACGCGGCTGCGCGTGCTGCCGGGCGAAGGCACCTACTTCCAATGCGTGGACTATTCGGCCGTGAGCGACATGAGCGAAGAAGCCTTCTGCCGCCACCTCACCGAGCACGTCGGCGTGGCGGCCATTCCGCTGTCGGCGTTCTACGCGCGCGGCTACGAGCAACGCATCGTGCGCTTCTGCTTTGCCAAGCAGGACGAGACGTTGGCCTCGGCGCTGGAGCGGCTGCGCGCGCTGTAGCCGCTGAAGGTCGTCAGCCCGGCTTGGACGCGTCGACCGGGCCTGTCGCGGGGTGATCCAGGTCGAGATCGAGCGACAGTTCGGCCGGCAGCCACCCGCTCGAACGCTCCGGCGGTCTCGGCAGGTGCGGCGTGGTGTGTTCGATGGCGGAGATTTCGCTCGGCGGCATGTCGCCGTCCAGCGGCAGCAGCAAGTCGACGTGGGTCACCGGCCCGCCTTCCTCGACCAGATGGCCCGCCACCGAGTACAGGAACAGCAGGTCGGCATAAGCCGGCAGGTCAAAGCTGATGTCGGTCGAATCGGGCCGGAAGAGCAGCGTGTCCAGCAGGTCGAGCGCTTGCCACGGCTCGCTCCAGACTTGCTGCAGACGCTCGATCACGCGCGGATAGTCTTCCAGCGTGCGCGTGGACGGCCGCGCATCGTCGGCCCATTCGGGCGCATAGGCGTTGAAGCGGTAGTTGAACCGTTCGCGGATGCGCGAATAGGCCGGCGCATCACCGCGGCGGCGATAGATCTCCAGCAGCTTCAGATACGGCATCGGGCTTTCACCGCCGCTGCTGCGCACGTGGGTCATCAGCAGGTCGATCGCGGCCTCGTCCTGCCCGAGCACGAGAAAGAAATCGGCCTGCTGTTCCAGATCGATCAGTTCCTCGACCGCGAGCGCCCGGCGCTCGGTGCGCGACACGATGGAGGGCGGCTCGTGGGCACTTGGCGGCGGCACGCGCACGGGCTCGGCAGCAGGCGCCCGCGTGGCTTCGGCGTTCACCGCCGCGGCCGCCACGGACGGCGCATCTGCGACGACAGCCGCCGTGATCGAAGGCTGGTGCACCTGCAGGGCCGCGGCCGACGTCGGCTCGCCGTGTTCCAGGCTCGAATCGCGCCCCGGCGTTGCGGGCGGCTCGGTTCTCGAATCGTTCCACCATGCCGGGGGCTGCATCCGCGCCTGCCGGCGCAGCAGCCAGATCACCGCCAGCGCCAGCACGGCGCACAGCAGGCCGAGGGCCCAGACCCAGCGGTCGTCACGCGCCGCTTCGGCCATGCGCAGGCGGGCGTTCAGCGCGGCCAGGCTGTCGCGCATCTCTGCGCTTTCGCGCCGCATGCGTGTGAGTTCATCGTCGAGGTGGCGGATGCGTTGCTCCGCCGCGCGTGCGGCCGCGGCGGCGACTTCGTTGCCCGCGGCCGTCGAAGCAGGCGGCGCTGCGGCCGCGGCGCTGGCCGGCACCGCAGCCGCGCCAGCGGGTGTGCCGGCCGTCTCGAGCGGATCGAGCGACAACCGTGATGTCGGTCGCGCCGGCGGCTCCTGTGGCACCTCGCTCGCGGCGGCAGGCGGCTGGGACGCGCGCCGTTTCGGACGCAGCGCGGCGCGGGGCTCGCCATCGTCTGCCGACGGCCGCGCCGATGCGGCAGCCGCCGTGCGACGTGGTGCCGGCCGTTTCGCCGGCGCCGCGGCGCGAGCCGGCGGCGTCGCGCGTGCGGACCTGGAGGCCGGGGCGGACGCGGCCGGCACCGCCAGCGCTTGCGGCGGCTGTTCGGTCTGTGTCGATCGAGCCGCCGCCGAAGCCTCGGCCGCCTCGCGAACCAGCGGCGGATCGAGCAGCGCCACGAAGCTGCGCGACACGCGCGCTGGGCAGCCCAGCTTGATGTTCACGGTGACCACCGGCTCGACGATCGCGACGCCCGTGGTGACGTGAAGCGTTGCTGCGCGGGCAGCAGTCGCAGGCTCGACGCGAACGCGCACTTGCGAAGCCTCGACCCGGCTTTCGCCCGCCAGTACTTCGGCGGCGACGCATTTCTCGCTCAGCACCTCGCCCTCGCCCAGCATGATCGTTGCGCTGAACGCCAGCGGCTGGCCCAGCCCGGCGCCATTGGCCGACTTGCCGAAACCGAGCGAGAACGCGGGAGATGTGCACAGCGCCAAGAGCGAACCGGCAGCGAATACAGCGAGAACTCTGTGCATGCGGGAGGGGGTGTGCGAAGCCGGACGACTCTAGCAGAGGGCCTGCCCCGGCAAGCCCCGCCGGCGGGCCGAAAAGCCGCGCCAACGCTCATTCTTCACGTTGCGATGACACAATCCGCCGCCTCGCGCCGCGCCGCGTTTTCAGCCTTCGACAGGACGCCCATGACCTCCGTTCTCCAGACCGAACGCATCGACGACGCACTGGTGCTCACCATCAGCGATCCGGCCACCCGCAACACGCTGTCGGAGCAGGTGATCAGCGCCGGCATCGAGGCGCTGGACGTGGCCGAATCCGATATGCAACTGCGCTGCGTGATCCTGCGCGGCGACGGCGGCCACTTCTGCGCCGGCGGCAACCTGAACGGGCTCGCACAGCGCCGCGACGAAGGCCGCCATGCGCAGCACGAGATGCTCGAGCAACTGCACCACCTCGTGCAGGCGCTGCGCACCTTTCCCAAGCCCGTCATCGCCGCAGTCGAAGGCGCGGCGGCCGGTGCGGGCTTCTCGCTCGCGCTCGCGTGCGACCTCATCGTTGCTGCCGAGGATGCGCGCTTCACGCTCTCGTACGCGCGCATCGGCCTCACACCCGATGCCGGCGCCACCTGGCATCTCGGACGGGCGCTGCCGGCGCAACTCGTGCGCCAGATGGTGTGGCTGGCCGAACCCGTGGCGCCCGAGACGCTGCAGCGCTTCGGCCTCGTGAACTGGGTCGTGGCGAAGGGCGCCGCGTATGCCGAGGCGCAGAAGGTCGCGCAGCGGCTGCGCGGCACGGCGTCCAACGCCGTCACGTCGGTCAAGGAGCTGCTGCAGCAGGCGCCCGGCAACACCCTCGACCAGCAACTGGCGGCCGAGCGCGACGCTTTCGTCGACGCCCTCTTCCACCCCAATGCCGCCGAAGGCATGGCGGCGTTCTTCGACAAGCGGCCGGCCCGTTTTCATTGAGAGCTTCGCCCCTGCCCAGCACGTTCCTGCGGCGGCGTGGACAATAGCGGGTTCTCCCTGACCCACCCCAACACTGACCGCCATGAACTACCCGGTTCTCAGCGACGAAGAGCGCCGCAACATCGAATCGGGCTCGTGGTTCGCGCGTCTCTCCGCGCCGCTGCGTGAATCCATCCTGTCGCGCTCGCTGGTGCGCAAGCTGGGCGACGGCGCCATGCTCAGTTCCCGCGGCCAGAGCGCCGAAGAATGGATCGGCGTCGCCAAGGGCGCGGTGCGCGTGAGTTCGGTGTCGCTCACCGGCAAGCAGGTCTCGCTCACCTACGTGGAGCCGGGCGTGTGGTTCGGCGACATCGCGCTCTTCGACGGCATGCCGCGCACCCACGACAGCAACGCCCACGGCGACACCACGCTGCTGGTGGTGCGCAAACCCGACTTCAAGGAACTGCTGTCGCAGCATGTGGAGCTGTACGACGCGCTGCTGCACCTGAACTGCCGGCGCCTGCGCCTCATGTTCGACCTGATCGAAGACCTGAACACCCGCCCGCTCGCCGCGCGGCTGGCCAAGCAGATCCTGCTGCTGGCGCGCAGCTACGGCATCCAGGACGCCGATGAGATCCGCATCGGCCTGCAACTCGCGCAGGAGGATCTCGCGCAACTGCTCGGCGCCTCGCGCCAGCGCGTGAACCAGGAGTTGAAGAGCTTCGAGCGCGACGGCGCCGTGCGCATCGAGCCGACGCGCCTGGTGGTGCTGTCGAAGGAAAAGCTGCTCGCCACTGCTGCGCGCCAATAGCGCGCGCTGCGTTCCCCTCAGCCGCGCGGCGGCTTGTCCTCGGGATCGAGATGCGTCTGCCAGGCGGTCGACGCGGTCGACTGCCACCCCGGCTGCCCTTCGGCCTGCGTCTCCAGCGCGTGCACTGCGGCCTGCGCCCCGGCGTCGAAGAGCGCAATGGCCGCGGCCACCGGCGCCGGGCGCGGATCCGGCAGTTCGTGGCGCAGGTACAGGCGCCCGCGCAGCGTCATCATCAGCAGCGGTGCCTGGTCGAGCAGGAGCGTCTTCGCCACCACCTCCAGCCGCTGCGTGAGCAGGCCGTCCGTCCATTGCACGCCGAGCTGCGGATCGTTCGCCACGACGCCGACCAGCGCCCGCAACTCGCGCCCGAACGCCGGTGCCGCCTTCGGGAACATCGCAAGCCAGCGCATCTCCTCGGGCGTGGACACGTCGATCTGCGTCTGCGTGCCTTCGGTGTAGCGCTCGAAGGTCTCGCGCTCCAGCGTTTCCATCAGCGAGCGCGACATCAGCAACATCTGCATCGACGCCGGCAGGCCCAGCTCCATGCGGATGCGCAACTCGTGCGTACTGATGTAGCTGCGTTGCGGCGGACCCCACTCCAGGCGCCACGGGCGATCGGCGAAGCTGCCTTCGATCACGAAGCCGTCGCCGTCTTTCGTGGTCTTGAACGGAAACCCCTGCTTCTTCGCCCAGGCGGCGATTTCCTCCCAGCCGGAAGGCGGTGGCTCACTGGTCAACCAGCGCTTGATCGCGTCGAGCATGGGGCTTGGCGGGTTCCACTAGAGTGGCAGCTCCAGCAAGGAGCCGCGCAAGATGATCGAAGTGTATTCGTGGGCCACACCCAACGGCCACAAGGTTCACATCATGCTCGAGGAGTGCGGCCTGCCGTACCGGGCGATACCGGTGAACATCGGCACGGGCGACCAGTTCGCACCCGACTTTCTCGCCATCAGCCCGAACAACAAGATTCCGGCAATCGTCGATCCCGACGGGCCGGAAGGCGCCCCGATCTCGTTGTTCGAGTCAGGCGCCATCCTGCTGTACCTGGCGTCCAAGACCGGCCGGTTCCTGCCCGCCTCGACCACCGCCCGCTACGAGATGCTGCAGTGGTTGATGTTCCAGATGGGCAGCGTCGGCCCCATGCTCGGGCAGGCCCACCACTTCCGCCAGTACGCGCCCGAGAAGCTGCCCTACGCCATCGACCGCTACACCAACGAAGCGAAGCGCCTGTACGGCGTGATGGACCGGCGGCTGGCGAAGTCGAAGTACATCGCGGGCGCCGAATACACGATCGCCGACATCGCCGTCTTCCCGTGGCTTCGCTCGTGGAAGAACCAGGGCATCGATTGGGACGACTACCCACACCTGAAAGGCTGGTTCGACGAGATCGGCGCCCGCCCGGCGGTGAAGCGCGGCGTGGAGGTGCTGGCCGACCAGCGCAAGCCGATCACCGACGACAAGGCGCGCGAGGTGCTGTTCGGGGCGACGCAGTATCAGAAGCGTTGATCGGGGGCGGCGGTGGCCTGCCCGACAGGGATCGAACCTGTAACCCCCAGCTTAGAAGGCTGGTGCTCTATCCGGTTGAGCTACGGGCAGCAGGGAATGGGTGCTGGTCGGGGTGAAAGGATTCGAACCTTCGACATCCTGCTCCCAAAGCAGGCGCGCTACCAGGCTGCGCTACACCCCGAGGGCGCCGATTGTAGTCGGGCACCTTTGCGTCCGCGCGCTCAGCGCGGCGCCGGCAGCATGAGTTGGCGTGCCACCGCGGCGCACTGCTGGATGTGCTGCTCGGCCACGTACTTCAGCGCGGAAAAGGTCAGCGCCGCCGCCAGCGCCTGACCCGCCACCGGCACGTACTTCGCAGCCTGTTTCGTCGTGAGGCGCACGCCCACCATGCGCAGCATGCGGATGACGAGATCGCGCGTCACGAGCTTGCCGACCAGCATGCCGCCTCCTGCCGAGATGGCCTTGTAGACGACGAGCTGACGGTCGGGTGCAAGCCGCTCGACCTGCTCGGGCGTGAGGCCGAAGGCATGGTTGATGTCGGGAATCAGCTTGATGAGCACGCCGACGTCGGTGATCCAGTCGATGCCTGGCAGAGGGACGGCGGCAACGCCCGCCGCCATCAGCGCGCGGCGCGTGACCAGGCGGCGACAGCGCGCGATGACGAGGTCGACGCGGTCGGCCGCCGCAGGCGTCCCTTCAGGCACCAGTTCAGGCACCACTTCCCATTGCGTTGCAATCGCCATGACCGGCGCCTCCGTTCGTGTCAATGCGTCAATGCGCTCCAGGCTTTGTCGAGCCGCTTCACACTGACCGGCTGAGGCGTGCGAAGTTCCTGCGCGAACAGGCTGATGCGCAGTTCCTCCAGCAGCCAGCGGAACTCGTCGAGCCGCGCATCGGCGACGCCGCGGCGATCGGCCACGGTGCGCCAGAAGCGCTGCTCGATGGGGCGCAGTTCGGCCAGGCGTGCGCTGTCGCGGGCCGGGTCGGTGCGCCACTTGTCGAGCCGCATCGTCACGCCCTTGAGGTAGCGCGGCAGATGTGACAGCTGCGTCCAGGGCGTCTCCATCAGGAAGCGTTTGGGCACGAGCCGGCCGAGTTGTGCCGTGATGTCCTCGGCCACCTCCTTCGTTGCCCGCGCGTCGCGCAGCTTGCGCGCGGCGGCGGCGTGCTCCACCAGCACCTGCAGCGCACTGCGCGCCACCTCGTTGGCGATCAGCGTGAGCCGGCCGCGCCCTTGGTCGATGCGGCGCTTGAAGGCAGCGGCATCGGCCGGCAGTGGATCGGCCATGAAGGCACGGTCGAGCGCGAGTTCGATGATCTGCGTGCGCAGTTCCTCGGCGCTGCCGAGCGGCATGTAGAGCACCGACATCTTCTGCAGATCGGGGATGTTCTTCTCCAGGTACTTCAGCGCATCGCGGATCTGCAGGGCGACGAGGCGGCGCAGGCCGGCGCGGTGCTTCACGCTAGCGACCTCGGGCTCGTCGAACACCTCGATCTGGACGTGATTGCCGTGGTCGATGAGCGCCGGAAAACCCACCAGCGTCTGCGGGCCGCGGCGGATCTCCATCAACTCGGGCAGCTCGCCGAAGCGCCAGTCGGTGAACTGCTGCTCGGCTGGGGCGCTGGCAGCTGCCTGCGGCGACGGCTTGCCTTGCGGTCCGGCGCCGGTTGATTTCTGCGGCGCTGCAACAGGCGCCGGAGCAGTCGCAACTTTCAACTGCGCCAGCGCCTGAAAGGCCGAACGCGCTTGGCCGCCAAGCTCAGCCTTCAGGCTCGCGAGGTTGCGGCCCATGCCGAGCTGGCGACCATGTTCGTCGACCACGCGGAAGTTCATGAAGAGATGCGGCGGCACCTGCTCCAGCTTGAAGTCCGCGCGCTTGATGTCGAGCTGCGTGCGCTCGCGCACCGCCTTCAGCGCCGCATCGACGAGGCTGCCGTCGCCGAAGCGGCCGGCGGCATTCGCTTCGTCGACGAAACCCTGCGCGAACTCCGCCAGCGGCATCAGCCGTGAGCGCGGGCGCTGATGCAGGCTCTTCACCAGCGCGAGCACCTTGTCTTTCAGCATGCCGGGCACCAGCCATTCGCAGCGCTCGTCGCTCACCTGGTTGAGGGCATAGATGGGCACGGTGGCCGTCACGCCGTCCTTCGCGTCGCCCGGTTCGTGCAGGTAGCTCGTGCTGCAGTCCACGCCGCCCAGGCGCAGCACCTTCGGGAAGGCGGCGGTGGTGATACCCGCCGCCTCGTGGCGCATCAGTTCTTCGCGCGTCAGGTGCAGCAGCTTGGGCTGGCGCTTCGATTCCTCGCGATACCAGCGCTCGAAGGTGGCGCCGCTGACCACCTCGGCAGGCACCTGTGCCTCGTAGAACGCAGCGATCAGGTCGTCGTCGACCAGCACGTCCTGTCGGCGCGACTTGTGTTCCAGCTCCTGCACCTGTGCGATGAGCTTGCGGTTGGCGGCGAGAAACGGCAGTCGCGTCTCCCATTCGTCGCCCACCAGCGCCTCGCGGATGAAGATCTCGCGCGCCGCCACCGGGTCGACATTGCCGAAGTTCACCCGCCGGTTGCTGTAGATCACGATGCCGTGCAGCGTGGCCCGCTCCAGCGCCACCACCTCGGCAGCCTTCTTCTCCCAGTGCGGCTCGAGCAACTGCTTCTTGATGAGGTGCGCGCCGATCACCGGCAGCCACTGCGGCTCGATGGCGGCGATGCCGCGGCCGTACAGGCGCGTCGTTTCGACGAGTTCGGAGACGACGATCCAGCGCCCCGGCTTCTTCGACAGATTGGCCCCCGGATGGCGCCAGAAGCGGATGCCGCGCGCGCCCAGATACCACTCGTCCTCTTCGCTCTTGAGGCCGATGTTGCCCAGCAGCCCGGCCAGCAGCGACAGGTGCACCTGCTCGTAGGTGGCAGGCGAGCCGTTCAGCCGCCAGCCGTGTTCGGCGACGACGGTGTGAAGCTGCGAATGGATGTCGCGCCACTCGCGCACACGTCGCGGCGAGATGAAGTTGTCGCGCAGCGCCTGCTCCTGCTTGCGGTGCGAGAGCTTGTGTTCACCGCCACCGCTGCGCAGGCCTTCGAGCCAGTTCCAGAGCTTGAGCGTGCCCATGAATTCCGACTTCTCGTCGTCGAACTTCCTGTGCGCGGCGTCGGCCGCCTGCTGCTGCTCGATGGGCCGGTCGCGCACGTTCTGCACGCTCATCTCGGCAGCGATCACCAGCACCTCGGCCAGCGCTTGGCGGTCGCGCGCTTCGAGAATCATGCGGCCCACGCGCGGGTCCAGCGGCAGCCTGGAAAGCTCGCGGCCGCTGGCGGTGAGTTCGTTGGTGTCGTCGACAGCGCCGAGTTCAGCCAACAGCTGGTACCCGTCGGCAATCGCGCGGCGTGGCGGCGGCTCGAGGAACGGAAAGTCTTCGACGAGGCCGAGGCCCAGCGACTTCATGCGCAGGATCACGCCCGCCAGCGACGAGCGCAGGATCTCCGGGTCGGTGAATCGCGGGCGCGAGGCGAAGTCCTTCTCGTCATAGAGCCGGATGCAAATGCCGTTGCTCACCCGCCCGCAGCGCCCGGCGCGCTGGTTGGCCGCGGCCTGGCTCACCGGCTCGATCTGCAGTTGCTCCACCTTGTTGCGGTAGCTGTAGCGCTTCACGCGCGCCGTGCCGGCGTCGACCACGTACTGGATGCCCGGCACCGTGAGCGAGGTCTCGGCCACGTTGGTCGCGAGCACGACGCGGCGCGCGCTGTGCGGCTCGAACACCGCGTCCTGCTCCTGCTGGCTGAGCCGCGCGAACAATGGCACCACTTCCACGCCGGGCGGGTGATGCTTTCGCAGGTGCTCGGCGGCTTCACGGATCTCGCGCTCGCCGGGCAGGAACACCAGCACGTCGCCGGAGCCTTCGCGCCAGAGTTCATCCACCGCGTCGCCGATGGCGTCGTTCAGTCCGTACTCGCGGCTTTCCTCGAAGGGGCGCCAGCGCTGCTCGACCGGGAACAAGCGGCCTGACACCTGGATCACCGGCGCCGGCCCCTTCGCCGATACGAAGTGCTGCGCGAAGCGATCGGCGTCGATGGTGGCCGAGGTGACGATCACCTTCAGGTCCGGCCGCCGCGGCAGGATCTGGCGCAAGTAGCCGAGCAGGAAATCGATGTTGAGACTGCGCTCGTGGGCCTCGTCGATGATGAGCGTGTCGTAGGCCTTCAGCAGCGGGTCGCCCTGCGTCTCGGCCAGCAGGATGCCGTCGGTCATCAGCTTCACGCTGGCGCCGCCCGACAGACGATCTTGAAAACGAACCTTGAAACCCACGTGTTCGCCGAGTGGCGAGTTCAGCTCCTGGGCGATGCGCTTGGCCACGCTCGAGGCTGCGATGCGCCGCGGCTGCGTGTGGCCGATCAGACCTTGGCCGCCGGCACCTCGCCCGCGGCCGAGCGACAACGCGATCTTGGGCAGTTGCGTCGTCTTGCCGGAACCGGTTTCGCCGCTGACGATGACGACCTGATGTTCGGCGATGGCTCGCGCGATTTCGCCCCGCCGCGCCGATACCGGCAGCGACTCGGGAAAGGTAATCGGCGGCAGCGGATTCGCCGGCGGGCGAGGCCCCGGGCGTTGAAGTCGCGCGGGCTTTGGAGACGGGGTCGCGGGGCGGTTGATGGCGGGGCCTTCGTGCAAAATCGATCGATTATTTCAAAGCACCGCGATGAGCCTGGTCTTCCCCCATACCTTCCTGCCATGGTTTCGTTCGGTGGCGCCCTACATCCATGCGCACCGCGGCAAGACCTTCGTGGTCGCCATTGCCGGTGAGCTGATTGCGGCCGGCAAGCTGCCCACCTTCGCGCAGGACCTCGCGCTGATCCACGCGATGGGCATCAAGGTCGTGCTGGTGCATGGCTTTCGCCCGCAGGTGCAGGAGCAGTTGAAGGCCAAGGGCCATGAGTCGACCTTCAGCCACGGCATGCGTGTGACCGACGCGGTGGCACTCGACTGCGCACAGGAGGCCGCGGGCCAGTTGCGCTACGAGATCGAGGCGGCGTTCTCGCAAGGCCTGCCCAACACGCCGATGGCCGGCAGCCAGATCCGCGTGGTGTCGGGCAACTTCATCACCGCGCGGCCGGTGGGCATTGTCGACGGCGTGGATTTCCAGCACACGGGCCTCGTGCGCAAGATCGACGCAGTCGGTATTCGCCGCGCCGTCGAGTACGGCGCGCTGGTGATGCTTTCGCCCTTCGGTTTCTCGCCCACGGGCGAGGCCTTCAATCTCAGCATGGAAGACGTGGCGGCCAGCACCGCCATCGCGCTCAAGGCCGACAAGCTGATTTATGTCACCGAGGTCAAGGGCATTCCACTCGACCCCAAAGACCCGAACAGCGAAATCGACCAGGAATTGGCACTCGCCGATGCCGAGAAACTGCTCGCAGCCCTGCCCAACCCGATGCAGCCGACCGACACGGCGTTTTATCTGCAGCATGCGGTCAAGGCAGGAAAGAACGGCGTGGACCGTGTGCACATCGTGCCGTATTCGGTGGATGGCTCCATCCTGCTCGAATCGTTTACCCACGACGGCGTGGGAACCATGATCGTCGACGAGAAACTCGAAAGCCTGCGCGAAGCCACGGCCGACGACATCGGCGGCGTGCTGCAATTGATCGAACCGTTCGAAAAGGACGGCACGCTCGTCAAGCGCGACCGCACGGAAATCGAGCGCGATATCGACCACTACACCGTCATCGAGCATGACGGGGTGATATTCGGCTGCGCCGCGCTGTATCCGTATCCCGAGGCCAGAACAGCCGAAATGGCAGCGCTCACGGTTTCGCCGCAGGTGCAAAGCCAGGGCGACGGCGAGCGCATTCTCAAGCGCATCGAACAGCGCGCGAAAGCACAGGGGCTGGAGAGCATCTTCGTGCTGACCACGCGCACGATGCACTGGTTCCTCAAGCGCGGCTTCGTGCAGGTCGACGCCAACTGGCTGCCCGAAGCGCGCCAGCGCAAGTACAACCGGGACCGCCGCTCGCAGGTGCTGGTCAAGCGGCTCTGACCCCACGACCGGCGCAATGCCGCGCGCTCACTACAGTGGCGGCAGTTGCGCAAAACCCACCCTCACGATCAAGGAGCCTCTCATGGCACGAACCGTTCAATGCGTCTATCTCAAGAAGGAAGGCGAAGGCCTCGATTTCGCGCCCTACCCCGGCGAACTCGGCAAGCGCATTTACAACGAAGTCAGCAAGGAAGCCTGGCAACTCTGGATGAAGCACCAGACCATGCTCGTCAACGAAAACCGGCTCAATCTCGCCGACCAGCGGGCGCGGCAATATCTTGCACGCCAGATGGAGCAGTTCTTTTTCGGCGGCGGCGCGGAGCAACCGGCCGGCTACGTGCCGCCGAGCGCCGGCTGAACGTCAGTTCGCGGGTTTTCACTTTTCCTGCCGATACCTGCAACCCTTGCGAAACCATTCACCCGATCATTAGAATCACCACGCGCTTTTCGTGCGCTCGATATCAATTGAAAGGGTCAGCCGATGGCATCGCTTCAGGAACTTCTCGATCAAAAAGCCGCACTCGAGAAAGAGATCGAATCCACCCGTCGCCAGGAAAAGGCCGAAGCCATCAACAAGGTACGCACCCTGATGTCGGAATATGGCCTGACGGCAGCCGATCTTTCCGGCAAGACCGCGGTCAAGACATCGGGCGTGCGCGGTACCAAGGTGGCCGTGAAGTATCGGAACGCAGCCACCGGCGACACCTGGAGCGGGCGCGGCCTGCAGCCCAAGTGGCTCAAGGCGGCGCTGGCCGCCGGCCGGAAGATCGAAGACTTCAGCGTGTGAATCCGGCACGGCCTGCACCCATGCATCGCAGGCCGCACTGCCGTCGGCGCGCGCTCTCGCCCGAAGGCCTTTCACCCGAGGGTTTCACCCCCGCAGTGAAGGTTCGCAGATCGTCCCCGACACGCTAGATTCACGGCGTTTCATTTCCTCCGCTGCCGTGCCTGCCCTTCCTCTTCGACGCCCCTCTCTGGCAGGCTCCCTTTCCCTTCTGCTTCCGCTGCGCGCGGCGCTCCCACGCTGGGTCATGGTGGCGCTGGCGGCGTTTGCCGTGCTGCGCTTCGGGCCGGGTGCGCTCGACGAAGCGCAGCTCGCACCGACGCTGTGGCCGTTCGCCGGTCTGGCATTCGCGGCCTGCGTGCGCTGGGGCACGCGCATGTGGCCGGCCTTGTTGCTCGGCGCGGTGCTGGCACTCGTGGCCCGCGACGTGGCGCCTGCGTCCGCACTCGCGCTCGCATTCATTCATTCCACCATCGGCGCCGCTTGCGGCTGGGTCCTGCGCCGAAGCGCCTTCCAGCCGGCGCTCGACCGTCGCCACGACCTGAAGGTGTTCGGCCTCACCGTGGGAGCGGCGGCCGGCGTCGCCGCGGCGGCGACTGTGGCGTGGCTCGCCCTGGCCGGCGCACTGACCACCTCGTCGGTGCCCGGCGCGCTGCTGCAATGGTCGCTGGCGATCGCCGGCGGCACGCTGGCGCTCGGCGTACCGCTGCTGGCGCTGTCGCGCGAGGCGGCGCAGCACGCCATCGGCGGCCATCGCTGGATGAGCACCGCGCTGCTGGCGGCGGCGGCCACGCTGGTCGGTGTCATCGCGCTCGCGCCGCGCGCCGCCGAGTCGCCCGCCCTGTGGGCGCTGATCTTCGCGCCGCATCTGCTGCTGTGCTGGATGGCAGCGCGCCTGGGTCTGCTGCCCGCATCGGCCACCGCGCTCGTGCTCTCGCTGGCAGCGGTGGTTGCGACCGGCCGAGGCAACGGCCCGTTGTTCCAGCAGGACGAAGGCGTTGCGCTGTTGTGGGGCTATCTCTTCAGCCTGTTCGTGGCGCCGCTGGGTGTGACGGCGCTGCTGGGCGAACGCCAGGCCGACGGTGAGCGCTGGAAGCTGGCGCTCGACACGGCGCAGCTCGGCATCGCCGAATGGGATCTCAAGCGCGACCGCGTCACGCTGTCCCGGCGCTGGCTCGGCCTGCTCGGGCAACCGGAACAAGCGGCCGCGGAACAGTCGGCCACGGCGTGGGCGGGCGTGCATCCCGACGACCGCGCTGCATTCGATGCGGCCTGGGCGAGCCTTGCGCCCGAGCACCGGCGCAGCGCCCGCGCCGAGTTCCGCATGCGCCGCGGCGACGGTTCCTGGCGCTGGCTCGAGGCGCAGGCGATGGTGGCGCAGCGCGGGTCCAAGGGCGAGCCGCTGCGGCTCATGCTGACGGCGCGCGACATCGACGAACAGCACGCCGTCGAGGAACGCCAGCGGCTGTCGGTCAAGCTGTTCCAGCATCTGCACGAAGGCCTGCTGGTCACCGATGCGGAGCACCGCGTGCTCGACCTGAACCCGATGTTCTGCCGCATCACCGGCTACACGCGCGACGAGATGCTCGGCACGCTCTCGCCGCTCATGCGCCCGGTGCCGGCGAACTCGGCCGCCGAGCGCCAGCAGGCGGACATGATCGCCTGCCTCAACGCGAAGGGCAGCTGGCGCGGCGAGATCGTCGACCGCCGGCGCAGCGGCGAGCCGTGCACGCTTCAGGTGGTGATCTCGGCCGTGCGCGCCCAGGGCGGCGAAGTGCGCTTCTACGCCGTGGCGCTCGAAGACGTGACCACCGCCCGGCAGCAGCGCGAGCAGCTCGAACGGCAAGCGCACTTCGACGAACTCACCGGCCTGCCCAACCGCGCCCGCCTCTCGCAGATGCTGCGCAGCGCCATGCAGGCCGCCGAGAAGGAAGGCTACCTGCTCACCGTCTGCTACCTCGATCTCGACCACTTCAAGCCGGTCAACGACCAGTACGGCCACGAGGCCGGCGACCGGCTGCTCGTCGAACTGGCGGGCCGCCTGCGCCGCTCGCTGCGCCGATGGGCCAGCGGCGACGACGCCGTGGCGCGCCTGGGCGGTGACGAGTTCGTGCTGCTGCTGCGCACGGCCACGCTCGCCGAAGGCCGGCACGCCGTCGAGCGGGTGATGCGCAACGTGTCGCAGCCCTACGGCCTCGGCCCCGGCATCGGACCGGTGGTGGTTTCGGCCAGCATCGGCGCCACCGTCTACCCGACCGACCGGGCCGGCGCCGATGCCGACACCCTGCTGCGCCACGCCGACCACGCCATGTACGGCGCCAAACAGGCCGGCCGCAACGGCTACGTGTTCTTCGATGCCGAGCACGACCGCCGCACCGAAGCGCACTTCGAGGCCGTGGGCCGCGTGCAGGAGGCGCTGGAGGCCGAGCAGTTCGTCCTCTACTACCAGCCCAAGGTCGACATGCGCGAAGGCAAGGTGCTCGGCGTCGAGGCGCTGCTGCGCTGGCGCCACCCGGTGCACGGCGTCATCGCGCCGGCGCACTTCCTGCCGTTGATCGAGCACACCGCGCTCAGCGTGCGCCTGGGCGAATGGGTGCTGAAGAAGGGCATCGAGCAGCTCGCGCAATGGCAGCGGCTCGGGCTCGACATCACGGTCAGCATCAACGTCTCCGCGCGCCATCTGCAGGAGCCCAATTTCGCGGCGCGGCTGGCGATGCTGCTCGACCAGCAGGGCACGCCGGTGGCGAACCGGCTGATGCTCGAAGTGCTCGAGACCGCGGCGCTGGCCGACGTCGACTACACCTGCGCGCTGATGCAGCAGTGCCGGGCCCTGGGCGTGCGCTTCGCGCTCGACGATTTCGGCACCGGCTACTCCACCTTCACCTACCTCAAGCGCCTGCCGCTGGACGTGCTCAAGATCGACCGCTCCTTCGTGCACAACATGCTCGGCGACCGGCAGGACATGGCGATCGTCGAAGGCGTGATCGCGCTGTCGCAGACCTTCGGCTGCACCGTCGTCGCCGAAGGCGTGGAAAGCGCCGAGCAGGCGCGGCGGCTGATCGAACTCGGCTGCGACACCGGCCAGGGCAACGGCATCGCCCCCGCCATGCCGGTCGAGCAGGTGCATTCCTGGGCGCTCGCCTATCGCGGTGAAGTCGGCCTCGCAGTGCGCGCCGAGCACGCCACCGGAGCGGTCTGAGCTTCGCACCGGACCGCTAGACTGCCCGGGTGATCCCACCCGCCTTCATCCACGACCTGCTCGCGCGCATCGACATCGTCGAAATCGTCGGCCGCCACGTCCAGCTCAAGAAGGCCGGCATCAACCACAAGGGGCTGTGCCCCTTCCACGGCGAAAAATCGCCGAGCTTCATCGTCAGCCCGTCGCGGCAGACCTACCACTGCTTCGGCTGCGGCGTGCACGGCAACGCGGTCGGCTTCCTGATGGAGCACGCGGGGCTCGGCTTCATCGACGCCGTACGCGACCTGGCGCAGCAGGCTGGCATGAAGGTGCCCGACGACGACAGCTCGCCGCAGGACCGCGAGCGCGCCGCGGCCCTCAAGCAGCGCCAGGCCACGCTCAGCGACGTGCTCGCCAAGGCCGCCGACCACTACCGCCAGCAGCTCAAGGCCAGCCCGCGCGCCGTCGCCTACCTCAAGAACCGTGGCCTGACCGGTGATGTCGCCGCCCGCTTCGGCCTCGGCTATGCCGCGGACAACTGGCGCGGCCTTGCGAGCGTGTTTCCAAGCTACGACGACCCGCTGCTCGAGGAAGGCGGGTTGGTGATCTCGCACCCCGCCGACGAATCGACCAACAGCGAGGCAAAACGCTACGACCGCTTCCGCGATCGGGTGATGTTCCCGATCCGCTCCGTGCAGGGCGACGTGATCGGCTTCGGCGGCCGCGTGCTCGACAAGGGCGAACCCAAGTACCTCAACTCGCCCGAGACGCCGGTGTTCGTCAAGGGACGCGAGCTCTACGGCCTGTACGAGGCACGTACCGCCTTGCGCCAGCGCGGCTACGTGCTCGTCGTCGAGGGCTACATGGACGTGGTGGCGCTGGCGCAGCTCGGCTTTCCGAATGCCGTGGCGACGCTGGGAACCGCCTGCACGGCCGAGCACGTGCACAAGCTCTTTCGCTTCACCGAATCGGTGGTGTTCAGCTTCGACGGCGACGCCGCCGGCCGCCGCGCCGCGGGGCGCGCGCTCGAAGCCGCCCTGCCGCATGCCAGCGACACGCGCTCCATCCGCTTCCTCTTCCTGCCGCCCGAGCACGATCCGGATTCCTTCGTGCGCGAGCGCGGCGCCGAAGCCTTCGAGGCCTGCGTCGCGCAGGCCGTGCCGCTGTCGCGCCAACTGCTCGACGCCGCGTCCGCCGAGTGCGACCTCGACGTGGCCGAAGGCCGTGCGCGCATGCTCGCCAACGCCAAGCCTTTGTGGGCGGCCCTGCCCGACGGCGCCCTGAAGCGCCAGATCGCGGCCGAGATCGCCGCCCTGGCGCGGCTGTCAGCCGACGACGTGATGAGCGCCTGGGGCGTGGCCTCGGCCCGCGCCTTCGCACCGCGCGGCAGCGCCAAGCCCGGCATGGCGCTCGCCCCGCGGCGCGTGGCGCGCAGCGCGGCCAACCTGCTCGACCGCGCGCTGTGGCTGCTGGTGCAGCGCAGCGACCTGTGGGCCACGCTCGACAGCCCGTCGCACGATCTGCTGGCCGGCCAGGCGCCGCCCTACGACGCCTTCTTCGGCACGCTCGAGCGCAGCGCGCTCGAACACGGTGCGCTCGCACCGCAGGCCCTGCTCGGGGAACTGCGGGCCACGGCCGAGCGCGATGGCAGCGGCGATGCCGTGCTGCAGCGCGTCGCGGAGTTCCTCGAGCCCGACGCACAAACCGATCTGGCTCGCGAGCTTGCCCTCGTGCTGGAACACCTACGCTTTCAAGCGGTGGGCGAGGAACTGAAGCTGCTGACCGAGTCCGGCGAGCTGTCCGAAGCCGACTGGCATCGGTACGCAGCCCTCGACAAGGAGCGCTCGCGGCTGAAGGCATTGATCGCAGGCATGGTGGCGGGCAAGACCTGAGCTTGTAGCGTTTACCACGGGGCGGCAGTTTTGACGGAATGACGCTTCGGGCCGCACGGGCCGCGGGACCGCCGTCTCCGGGCAACCCCTCATCCGCCCTCGCCCGTCCGCCTGCGGCGTCCGGTAGATTCACGCAAGCGGGGCCATGGTCTTTCCCTTGCCGGCTTTGCATCGCTCCGCCATATGCCTCGTGGATACAAAGCGCCAGACCGGCCGTCCGCCGCCGAAAGACCGCGTCGCCCCACACCAGTCGAGGAACCGCATGACCGCGAAGAAGAGCGCTCCCGCTGCGAAGACTGCCGCCAAGGCTGCGAAGCCGTCCAAGGCCGCGGCGGACGACCTCCGAGTCCGGCACGGCCGCAAGGCGGCGAAGCCGCCCGCCAAGGCCGACGATTCGGACAACGACGTCGACCTGTCCGATCTGGAGTCCGACCTCGAAGGCGAGCCCGACACTTCCGGGGACGCCGACCAGACCAAGGCCAAGCCGCTGCGCATGAAGGTCTCGCGCGCCAAGGAGCGCGCGCTCATGCGCGAGTTCGGCCTGGACGAGACCGCGCTCACGGACGAAGAAGTCGCCAAGCGCCGCCACGAGCTCAAGACGCTCATCAAGATGGGCAAGACGCGCGGCTTTCTCACGCACCAGGAGATCAACGACCACCTGCCCGAGAAGCTGGTCAACGAGGAAATCCTCGAGGCCATCGTCTCCATGCTGGGCGACATGGGCGTCGCCGTCTACGAACAGGCGCCCGACGCCGCCACGCTGTTGATCGCCGGCGGCGGCACCCCGACTGCGACGGAAGAAGAGGCCGAGGAAGCGGCCGAAGCCGCGCTCTCGACTGTCGACTCGGAGTTCGGCCGCACCACGGACCCCGTGCGCATGTACATGCGCGAGATGGGCACGGTGGAACTGCTCACGCGAGAAGGCGAGATCGAGATCGCCAAGCGCATCGAGGGAGGCCTGCAGGCCATGATGGTCGCCATCAGCGTGTCGCCGACGACGATTGCCGAAATCCTCGCCTATGCCGACCGCATCGCGGCCGGCGACATGCAGATCTCCGACGTCGTCGACGGCTTCGTCACCGAAGACGAAGCGGATGACTACGTCGCCGAGGAAGACGTCGACTACTTCGACGAGGACGATGACGACGACGGCAACGGCGGCAGCAAGGCGCTCACCCGCAAGCTCGAGGAACTCAAGACGGCCGCGCTCGCCAAGTTCGACGAACTACGCCTCAACTTCGACAGGATGCGCCGCGCCTTCGAGAAGGATGGCTACAAGTCGCCGGCCTACAACAAGGCGCAGCAGGCCATCAGCAGCGAGCTGATGACGATCCGCTTCACCGTCAAGACGATCGAGAAGCTGTGCGCCATCCTGCGCTCGCAGGTCGACGAGGTGCGCCGCCATGAGCGCGAGCTGCGCAAGATCCTGGTCGACAAGTGCGGCATGCCGCAGGAGCACTTCATCCGGCACTTCCCGCCCAACGCGCTGAATCTCGCCTGGGCCGAGAAGGAGGTCGCTGCCGGCAAGCCGTACAGCGCAGTGCTCAGGCGCAACCTGGCACCGGTGCAGGAGTTGCAGAAGAAGCTCGCCGAGCAGCAGGCGCGCGCCGTGGTGCCGCTTGCAGACCTGAAGGCCATCAACAAGCGCATGAGCGAAGGCGAGCGCGCCTCGCGCGACGCCAAGAAAGAAATGATCGAGGCCAACCTGCGCCTCGTGATCTCCATCGCCAAGAAGTACACCAACCGCGGCCTGCAGTTCCTCGATCTCATCCAGGAAGGAAACATCGGCCTGATGAAGGCGGTCGACAAGTTCGAGTACCGCCGCGGCTACAAGTTTTCCACCTACGCCACGTGGTGGATTCGCCAGGCGATCACGCGCTCGATCGCCGACCAGGCGCGCACCATCCGCATTCCGGTGCACATGATCGAGACCATCAACAAGATGAACCGGTTGTCGCGCCAGCATCTGCAGGAGTTCGGCTTCGAGCCCGATGCGCCGACGCTGGCCGAGAAGATGGAGATTCCCGAGGACAAGATCCGCCGCATCATGAAGATCGCCAAGGAGCCGATCTCGATGGAAACGCCCATCGGCGACGATGACGATTCGCATCTGGGCGACTTCATCGAGGACACCGGCAACACTGCGCCCATCGAAGCCGCCCTGCAGGCCGGGCTGCGAGACGTGGTCAAGGACATCCTGGATTCGCTCACGCCGCGCGAGGCCAAGGTGCTGCGCATGCGCTTCGGCATCGAGATGAGCACCGACCACACGCTCGAAGAAGTGGGCAAGCAGTTCGACGTGACGCGCGAGCGCATCCGCCAGATCGAGGCGAAGGCGATCCGCAAGCTCAAGCACCCGACACGCTCTGACAAGCTGCGTACGTACCTCGACAACATCTGACGCAGCCCCGGCGGGGCCGTGTCGTTTGTCACGGATCGGGCGATAAACTCGACCCGGATGACCCAGACCATCGAGCGCACCGTTCTCTTTGCCGACCTTCGCGGCAGCACCGCGTTGTACGAACGGCTCGGCAACGCGGAGGCCACCGCCGTCGTCACGCAAAGCGTGGCGCTGCTCGCGCGTGTGGTCGTGAGTTGCGAAGGCGCGGTCGTCAAGACGCTGGGCGACGGCCTGATGGCGATGTTCGAGCACGCGGCGTCTGCCGTCGAAGCCGCCGACGAAATGCACGATTCGCTCGAGCGCATCAGCGGCCCGGCGGACTCGGATCCCTCGAACCCGCCGTGGCCGGCGCTGAAGCTGCAAGTCGGTCTGGCGCAGGGCGAGGTGGTCGAGATGGCGGGCGACTATTTCGGCGACGCCGTCAACGTGGCCGCGCGCCTGCTGGACCACGCAGGCGACAACGAGACGCTCGCCACGGCGACGGTGGTGCAGGGCCTGAGCGATCTCGACCAGACCCGCTTTCGCAGCCTCGACCTGCTGCCGCTGCGCGGGCGTGTCGAGCCGGTGCATGTGCACCTGCTCGAAGCCCATCGCTACAGCGACATGGCCGCCACCGCCTACGGCGACAACCTGCGCGCGCCCGAGCCGGAGGGCATCCGCCTCGTCTGGCTGGACCTCAACCGCATCTATTCGCCGCAGAGCCTGCCCGTCGTGCTGGGTCGCAGTCCGCAGACCACCTATTGCATCGACGATTCGCGCGTGTCGCGTTCGCACGCCCGCATCGACTGGACGGGCGGCACCTTCCAGCTCATCGACCTCAGCTACAACGGCACCTACGTGCGCTTCACCGGCGACACCGAGGTGGTGAGCCTGCGGCGCGGCGCCTGCACGCTGCACGGCAGCGGAGTCATCGGCCTCGGCTCCCCGCCGGAGGACGCCACGGCCCCCAGCGTGCGCTTCGAGGTGCTGCGCTTCGCCGACACACAGCCGCAGCGGCCGTTCAGCTTTTGATCGAGAAATAGTCGCCATGCCCCGCTGCGGCGGCGAGGCAACGGCGCCAGACGCCACGCGGGGCGGCCCCGTTCATGACACATTCGTGAGTTCTCACAAGCTTGTCCGTGCGCGCTGCCGTTCGCACGATCGTTCGGCTTACAGTTGTTTCTTCGCCCGCCCCACCGCATGACCGTGCCCGCATCCCAGGACGAATCAGCGCGAATTCGCCTGCTGCGTGAGTTGCGCATCCTCGACACGCAAGAGGAGCCCGCGTTCGAAGCGCTGGTGCGGCTGGCCGCGCGGCAGACCGGCTGCGCGGTCGGCGCCTTGAGCTTCGTCGACGGCCGGCGCCAGTGGTTCAAGGCGTGCGTGGGCACGGCGCTGCGCGAGACACCGCTGGCCAGCGCACTGTGCGCCCGCGCCATCTTGTCCAGCGATGTGACGGTGATCGACGACGCTTCGGCCGATCCGGCGTTCGCCGGCAATCCGCTGCTCGCCGGCCCGACTCCCCTGCGCTTCTACGCCGCCGCGCCGGTCAGCGTGGAAGGCGTGTGTCTGGGAACGGTGTGCTGCCTGGACCCGCTGCCGCGCCGGCTCGATGGGCACGCGCTCGCCGGCCTGCGCGACCTCGCCGTGCTGGCCGGTGAACTGCTGCAGGCGCGCTTGCGCGACCAGCGCTCGCGCCTGCAGGAGGCGCGGGTGCGCAGCGCCAGCCGCACCGCGAGCGACTGGCTGTGGGAGACCGATGCCGCCGGCCGGCTCACCTGGCTGTCGGACGACCTGAGCCTGCGCAAGAGCCCGGCGCCGCCGCTGGTGGTGGGTGAACACTGGCTGAAGCCCTACGAGGGTGAGTCGCAACAACACGCCGGCGAATGGCAGCGCGTGCAGCAGGCGATGCAGCGGCACGAGCCGTTCACCAAGGTGCTCACCGCGTGCCGCGTGGGCGATGCCGTGATGACGATATCGAGCAACGCCCACCCGGTGTTCGATTCGACCGGCGCATTCATGGGCTATCGCGGCGCCAGCCGCGACGTGACGGCGGCCGAGCACGCCAAGCGCGCCGCCGAGCAGGCGCTGGCCCGCCAGCAGGCCGAAGTCGTCGAATCGCGGGGCCAGCTGGCCGCAGCGCTGAACGCCATACCAGACCTCTGGTTCATCTGCGACGAGAGCACGCTCTACCTCGAGAGCAACACGCCCGACCACCCGATGCTCACGCGGCCCTTCGCCAGCCTCAAGGGCCGGCCGGTGCGCGACATCCTGCCGGGCGACGCGGGCTTGACGCGCGAACGCCTGATCAAGGAGGCACTGCATACCGGCGCGATGACGCGCCACGAACACCAGGTGTCGTTCAACGGCGGCCCGTTGCGCTCGTTCGAAGCGCGCATGATGCCGATGCCCGGCAGGCGTGTGCTGACCCTGGTGCGCGACCTGACGGAGATGCGCTCGCTCGAGCGCGATGTGCGATTGATGCAGCACGTGCTCGAGGCCGAGTCCGCCATGCCCTTCGTCGTCGTCGACGCGCTGGCGCCGGACCAACCGGTGGTGTTCGCCAACCGGGCCTTCGAGCGGCTCACCGGCTACACCCGCGCCGAGGTGCTGGGCCAGAACTGCCGCTTCCTGCAGGGCACCATGCGCAACCAGCCGGCGCGCGCCACGCTGCGTCACGCGCTCGCGCACGGGCAGCCGTGCAACGTGCTGCTCGAGAACCAGCGCAAGGACGGCAGCTTCTTCACCAACAAGCTGCACATTGCGCCGGTGCACGACTTGAGCGGGCAACTCGTCCAGTACCTCGGCGTGCTCAACGACGTGACGGCCGAAGCCAAGGCGGCCGACAAGCTGCGCGTGAGCGAAGAGATGTACCGCGCGGTCGCCTCGACCATCAGCGAAGGCCTGCTGGTGGTCATGCCCGACCGCATGATCGTCGCGGCCAACCCCGCCGGCTGCCACATCCTCGGTGCCGACTACGCCGAGCTGCTGGGCGCCCCCGGGCCGTGGCCCTTCGCCTTCTGCGAGGTCGACGGCCAGCCCTTCGCGCCCGAGGACGACCCCATCGGCCAGGTGCTGGCCACCGGCCGCCCGATGCAGGGCGGGATGTTCACCGTGCGCCGCCGCGACGGCAGCCACCGCTGGCTGGACCTGAGCTGCCACCCGCTGCGCGTGCCCACCGGCAGCAACGGCCTGCCGGTGCTGGCGGCGTTCCGCGACGTGACGGCGCAGCATTTCGCCGAGCAGCAGCTTGCCCTGTCGGAGCAGCGCTGGAAGTTCGCACTCGAAGGCGGCAGCCAGGGCGTGTGGGACTGGAACGCGGGCGACGACGGCATCTACGTCAGCGAATCGGCGAAGGCGCTGTTCGGCATCGCGCCGGACGATCGCGACCAGTACATGGCCGACTGGATGACGCGCATCCACCCGGGCGACGTCGAGCGCGCCAAGGACGAGTTGCGCGCGCACCTGCGCGGCGACACCCCGCTCTACTCGGTGGAATGCCGCACCCGCCACAACCGCGGGCACTACATCATGGTGCTGCACCGCGGCAAGGTCGTGCGCCGCGACGAGCGCGGCCGCGCCGTGCGCATGGTGGGCACGGTGATGGACGTGACCGCCCAGCGCGCCGCCGAGCTGGCGCTGCGCGACAAGCAGGCCGCCCTGCTGGCGAGCGAGGCCAAGACCGAGTTCCTCTCGCGCATGAGCCATGAGATGCGCACGCCGCTGAACGCCGTCATCGGCTTCTCGCAGTTGCTGCTGGGTCGCCCCGGCGAGGCCGACACGCAGCAGGTGCGCGAGTACGCCGACCACGTGCTGCGCGCCGGCCAGCATCTGCTGGCGCTCATCAACGACGTGCTCGACCTGCAGCGCGTCGAGGAAGGCCGCCTCACCCTGCAGCCCGACGACGTGGCGCTCGATGTCATGGCCCGCCGCGTGATCGACCTGCTTTCGCCGGCCGCCGAGCAGCGCGGCGTGGTCTTCGAGAACCGCTTGCCCGAAGGCCTCACGGTGCGCGCCGACGAACGCCACCTGCGGCAGGTGCTGCTCAACCTCGCGTCGAATGCGGTCAAGTACAACCGCCCGGCCGGCGTCGTGCGCTGGAGCGCCGAACGGCTGCCCGTGCAGGGGCTGGTGCGTCTGTCGATCGAGGACAACGGCGCCGGCCTCTCGGCCTCGCAGATCGAGCGGCTGTTCCAGCCCTTCGACCGGCTCGGGCGCGAAACTTCGAGCATCGAGGGCACGGGCCTTGGCCTCATCATCGCGCGCAGCCTGACCGTCGCCATGGGCGGGAGCTTGAAGCTACAGAGCGAAAAAGGCGTGGGCACGCGCGCGATCGTGGAACTGCCCATCGGCGAAGGCGAGGCACAGGCCACCGCCGCCTTGCCGCTCGACATGGGCGTGCCGGCCGGCACCAGCGGGGAAGCCGCGGTGCTGCGCATGCTCTACGTCGAGGACAACCGCATCAACGCCATCCTGTTCGAGCAGGCGCTGCAGCTTCGCCGCGGCATCGAGCTGCGCCTGGCCGAAGACGCCGACGAGGCGCTCGACATCGTGCGGGAATGGTTGCCCGATGTGCTCGTGCTCGACGCCCACTTGCCCGGCATGAACGGATTCGAGCTGCTGCAGACCATGCGTGTCCTGCCCGGCATGGAACGCGTGCCGGCGTTCATGTGCTCGGCCGACGCCATGCCGGCCGACTTCGAGCGAGCCACAGCGGCCGGCTTCGTGGGCTACTGGCCGAAGCCCATCGACATCGCCGGCATCCTGCGCGACCTCGACGGCCTGCGCCAACGTGCATTGAGCTGACGACCTCCGCGCGCGGGCGGCACCGGGCACAGCCTCTCCGGGATAATCGCGGCCGCCACGCCGCCCCTTCATGCGATTCACGCCCGAGCCTTCCCACACCCACGGCCAGCCGCTGCCCGCGCGCACGGCGGTACTTCTCGTCAACCTCGGCACGCCGGAGGCGCCCACGGCACCGGCCGTGCGCCGCTATCTCGCCGAGTTCCTGAGCGACCCGCGCGTGGTCGAGATTCCGCGCGCCGCCTGGCTGCCTATCCTGCACGGCATCGTGCTGCGCACGCGGCCGGCGAAGTCGGCGCGCAAGTACGCGAGCATCTGGACGCCCGAAGGTTCGCCGCTGAAGGTGTGGACCGAGAAGCAGGCCAAGCGGCTGGCGGGTTCGCTCGGTGAGGCCGGCCATCGGGTCGCCGTGCGCTATGCCATGCGCTACGGCGCGCCGTCGGTGGCCGAGGTGCTGGATGAACTGAAGGCCGCCGGGGCCGAGCGCGTCCTGGTATTGCCGCTGTATCCGCAGTACTCGGGCACCACCACGGCCAGCGTGGCCGATGCGGTGGGCGACTGGTCGCGCCGCATCCGCCGCCTGCCGGAGCTGCGCTTTATCAACCACTTTCATGACGACGAGGGCTACATCGCCGCCCTCGCCCGCCGCGTCGGCGAGCACTGGACGGCGAACGGCCGCGCCGACAAGCTGGTGCTGAGCTTTCATGGCACGCCGCGGCGCACGCTGACGCTGGGCGACCCGTACCACTGCGAATGCCGCACGACCGCACGGCTTCTGGGCGAACGCCTCCGGCTTGCGCCCGACGACCTCGTCGTGACTTTCCAGAGCCGCTTCGGCAAGGCCGAATGGCTGCAGCCCTACACCGAGCCGACGCTCATCGCACTGGCGAAGCAGGGCGTGAAGCGCGTGGACGTGATGTGCCCCGGCTTTACCTCCGATTGCCTGGAGACGCTGGAAGAGATCGCGATGGAAGTGCGCAGCGCGTACCTTGCCGCCGGCGGCGAGGACTTCCGCTACATCCCCTGCCTGAACGACCACCCGGCGTGGATTGACGCGCTGGTGCAGCTGGCGCTGCGACATCTGCAAGGCTGGCCCACGCAGCACGCCGACGACCCTGCCGAGCTGGGGCGCCGGCGCGAACGCGCCGCCGCGGCCGGTGCTCCGCGATGAGGCACGCGGCCCCATACCGGCGCGTCGGGCATCGACCGCTCACTACCATTTCCTGATGCAGACCCTGATGCAGGCGGTGCGACTCGACAAGTGGCTCTGGGCGGCGCGCCTCTTCAAGACGCGCAGCCTGGCCGCGGCCGAAATCGGCAAGGGGCGCGTGAGCGTCAACGGCATCGAGGCCAAGCCCTCGCGCGATCTGCGCATCGGCGACCGGATCGAGATCCGCCAGCCGGGCGTGGCCCGCAGCTTCGTCGTGCAAGCACTTAGCGACGTGCGCGGCTCCGCGCCCGTGGCGCGCCTGCTCTATGAGGAAACGCCCGAAAGCGTGGCCGCACGCGAGCAGCATGCCGAGCAGCGCCGGCTCGGCACCGAACCTGCCGAGGCGCTGGACCACGGCCGCCCCACCAAGCGCGACCGCCGGCAGCTTGCCGACTGGAACCGCTGGAGCGCGAGCGTCGACCCCGACTGACCCGCCAGGTCGTCAGCGACGGCCCGAAAAACCCTTGAAGCGGTGCACTTCGGCCCCAGATGGGCCGTTGGGATTTGAGCCACACAAGCCATGTCGAACACAGAGAACACCCCCGAACCCCGTATCGAGCCCTCATCCGAATCCGGCGCCGAGCCGACGTCCGTCGCCGGCGACGCGAGCCATCGCCTCGCCGAACTCGAGGCGCGCCACGCCGAGATGGCCGACGCCTACCTGCGCGCCAAGGCCGAAGCCGAAAACACCCGCCGTCGCGCCGATGAAGAAATGTCCAAGGCGCGCAAGTTCGCCGTGGAAGGTTTTGCCGACAGCCTGCTGCCGGTGAAAGACAGCCTCGAAGCCGCGATCGTCGCGCAGGACCAGACGCCGGAGCAGGCGCTCGAAGGCATCCACGCCATCCTGCGCCAGCTCAACGGTGCACTCGAGCGCAACAAGGTGGTCGAGGTCAACCCCGCCGCCGGCGACAAGTTCGACCCGCACCAGCACCAGGCCATCAGCGTGGTCCCCGCCGACCAGGAGCCCAACACCGTGGTGACGGTGCTGCAAAAGGGCTACCTGATCGCCGACCGGGTGCTGCGGCCGGCGCTGGTGACCGTCAGCGCGCCGAAATAGCACGCTCAAGTCGCGCGCCGCGGTCCGCGACGGCCTTGAAAACAGGCGAGTTATCCACAACTCGAAGACAACCGGATTTCAGTTTCAGGAGAACATCAAATGGCAAAGATCATCGGCATTGACCTGGGCACCACGAACTCGTGCGTGTCCGTCATGGAAGGCAACACCCCCCGCGTCATCGAGAACAGCGAGGGTGCGCGCACCACGCCGTCCATCGTGGCGTACCAGGAAGACGGCGAGATCCTCGTCGGCGCCTCGGCCAAGCGCCAGGCCGTCACCAACCCGAAGAACACGCTGTATGCGGTGAAGCGCCTGATCGGGCGCAAGTTCACCGAGAAGGAAGTGCAGAAGGACATCGACCTGATGCCCTACAAGATCGTGGCGGCCGACAACGGCGACGCCTGGGTCGAGGTGCGCGGCAACAAGCTCGCCGCCCAGCAGGTCAGCGCCGAGACGCTGCGCAAGATGAAGAAGACCGCCGAAGACTATCTCGGCGAGCCGGTCACCGAGGCAGTGATCACGGTGCCCGCGTACTTCAACGACGCGCAGCGCCAGGCCACGAAGGACGCCGGGCGCATCGCCGGCCTCGACGTGAAGCGCATCATCAACGAGCCGACCGCGGCCGCACTCGCCTTCGGCCTCGACAAGACCGACAAGGGCGACCGCAAGATCGCCGTCTATGACCTCGGCGGCGGCACCTTCGACGTGTCCATCATCGAGATCGCCGACGTCGACGGCGAGAAGCAGTTCGAGGTGCTGTCCACCAATGGCGACACCTTCCTCGGCGGCGAAGACTTCGACCAGCGCGTCATCGACTACATCATTGCCGAGTTCAAGAAGGAGCAAGGCGTCGACCTGTCGAAGGACGTGCTCGCGCTGCAGCGCCTGAAGGAAGCGGCCGAGAAGGCCAAGATCGAACTCTCGAACAGCGCGCAGACCGACATCAACCTGCCCTACGTGACGGCCGATGCGTCGGGTCCGAAGCACCTGAACATCAAGCTCACGCGCGCCAAGCTCGAAGCCCTGGTGGAAGACCTGATCGAGCGCACCATCGCGCCCTGCCGCACGGCCATCAAGGACGCCGGCATCCAGGTCAGCCAGATCGACGACGTGATCCTCGTCGGCGGCCAGACGCGCATGCCCAAGGTGCAGGAAAAGGTGCGCGAGTTCTTCGGCAAGGACCCGCGCAAGGACGTGAACCCCGACGAAGCCGTGGCCGTGGGCGCCGCCATCCAGGGCCAGGTGCTGGCCGGCGACCGCAAGGACGTGCTGCTGCTGGACGTGACGCCGCTGTCGCTGGGCATCGAGACGCTGGGCGGCGTGATGACGAAGATGATCCAGAAGAACACGACCATCCCGACCAAGTTCGCGCAGACCTTCTCCACCGCCGACGACAACCAGCCGGCCGTGACCATCAAGGTCTACCAGGGCGAGCGCGAGATGGCGTCGGGCAACAAGAGCCTCGGCGAGTTCAACCTCGAAGGCATTGCGCCGGCACCGCGCGGCATGCCGCAGATCGAGGTGACCTTCGACATCGACGCCAACGGCATCCTGCACGTGGGCGCGAAGGACAAGGCCACGGGCAAGGAAAACAAGATCACCATCAAGGCGAACTCCGGCCTCAACGAGGAAGAGATCCAGAAGATGGTGAAGGACGCCGAGCTCAACGCCGCCGAGGACAAGCGCAAGCTCGAACTCATCCAGGCGCGCAACTCGGCCGATGGCATGGTGCACAGCGTGCGCAAGAGCCTGGCCGAGCACGGCGACAAGCTCGACGCCGGCGAGAAGGAAAAGATCGAGACGGCGCTGAAGGAAGCCGAAGAGTCGCTCAAGAGCGAGGACAAGGCCGAGATCGAAGCCAAGACCGAGGCGCTGATGACCGCGAGCCAGAAGCTCGGCGAGAAGGTGTATGCCGACGCGCAGGCAGCCAGTGCCGCCGGCGGTGCAGCGCCGGGGGCCGCGCCGCAGGGCGAGGCGCCCCAGGCGGCCTCTGCCGCGAACACGGCCGACGATGTCGTCGACGCCGAGTTCAAGGAAGTGAAAGACCAGAAGTAAGCAGCACGTGTGCTCCGGGGGCTTCGGCCCCCGTCGCATTCCGCCGCGCCGGGAAGTGTCAGACGCCGTCTGCACGCCCGCGCGGCGTTCTCGTTGGCACGCGGCGGCGTGCACATGACGGACAGGACCGATGGCAAAGCGCGATTACTACGAAACCCTGGGAGTGGCGAAGAACGCCAGCGAGGACGAGATCAAGAAGGCTTATCGCAAGCTTGCGATGAAGCACCACCCCGACCGCAACCAAGGTGACGGAGCGAAGAAATCGGAAGAGAGCTTCAAGGAGGCCAAGGAGGCCTACGAGATGCTCACCGATCCGCAGAAGCGCGCTGCCTACGACCAGTACGGCCATGCCGGCGTCGACCCCAACATGGGCGGCTTCCGCGGCGCGCCGGGCCAGGAAGGCATGGGCGGCTTCGCCGAAGCCTTCGGCGACATCTTCGGCGACATCTTCGGCGGCCAGGGCGGACCCGGCGGCCAGCGCCGCGCCGGCGGCCAGCAGATCTACCGCGGCAGCGACCTGAGCTACGCGATGGAGATCACGCTCGAAGAAGCCGCGCACGGCAAGGAGACGCAGATCCGCGTGCCGAGCTGGGAAAACTGCGAAACCTGCCACGGCAGCGGCGCCAAGCCCGGCACGCAGCCCAAGGTGTGCTCCACCTGCAACGGCTCGGGCACGGTGCACCTGCGCCAAGGCTTCTTCAGCATCCAGCAGACCTGTCCGCACTGCCACGGTTCGGGCAAGGTGATCCCCGAGCCCTGCACCACCTGCCACGGCCAGGGAAAGATCAAGAAGAACAAGACACTCGAGGTCAAGATCCCGGCCGGCATCGGCGAAGGCATGCGCATCCGCTCGGCCGGCAACGGCGAGCCGGGCACCAACGGCGGCCCGCCGGGCGACCTGTACATCGAGATCCGCATCAAGCAGCACGAGATCTTCGAGCGCGACGGCGACGACCTGCACTGCACCGTGCCGGTGGCATTGACGACGGCGGCGCTGGGGGGCGGCATCGAGGTGCCCACCCTCGGCGGCAAAGCCGAGATCGAGCTGCCCGAGGGCACGCAGCACGGCAAGACCTTCCGCCTGCGCGGCAAGGGCATCAAGGGCGTGCGGGCCAGCTACCCCGGCGACCTGTACTGCCACGTCAGCGTGGAGACGCCGGTGAAGATGACCGAGCACCAGCGCAAGCTGATGAAGGAACTCGACGAGTCGTTCCGCAAGGGCGGCGGGAAGCACTCGCCGGGATCGTCGACGTGGACGGATCGGGTGAAGGATCTCTTCAAGTAGCGCTGCGGCGTGTGCCGGCAGTCGATGAGAACGCCTCCGGTTGTGCGCTCATCGTCGGCGGTAGCGCCTCGTCGGCCCCCTCACCCCAGCCCTCTCCCCCTGAGGGGGCGAGGGGGCAAATCCGATTCGCGCTGACTCGTCATGAGCGCCTGCTCGGCTCCCTCTCCCGCCTGGGGGATAGGGTTGGGGTGAGGGTCTCTCGGCGGCGCCCCGATTCCGCAGTCAGAACAACTCCCCCTGCCCCACATCCCGCGCCAGCCCCGGCCTGCGAAACCGCGTGAGATCGAGTTCGATGCGCTCGCGGTTGAAGCCGAGCTTCTGCGCCGTCTTGCGAAAGCGCTGCGCCAGCAGATCGGCCCACACGCCCTCCCCGCTCATGCGCTTGCCGAAGGTCGAGTCGTAGTCGCGCCCGCCGCGCATCTCGCGCACGCGCGCCATGACTCGCGCGGCGCGCTCGGGAAAGTGCTGGTCCAGCCACTGCTGGAAGATCGGGTTCACCTCCCACGGCAGGCGCAGCACGATGGAAAACGCCCAGCGCGCGCCGGCATCGGCAGCGGCTTGGAGCACGCGCTCGATCTCGGGTTCGTTGATGAAGGGAATGACGGGCGAGACGCTCACGCCCACGGGCACGCCCGCTTTCGCCAGCGCCTCGATGGTGCGCAGCCGCCGCTGCGGCGAGGCGGCGCGCGGCTCCATGATGCGGGCGAGGGCCGGATCGAGCGAGGTGATGGACACGTACACCGCCGCCAGCCCCTGCGCCGCCATCGGCGCCACCAGATCGAGATCGCGCTCGATACCCGACGACTTGGTGACGAGCGAGAACGGGTGGCCGCATTCGGCCAGCACTTCGATCACGCCGCGCGTGATGCCGAGCTTGCGCTCGATCGGCTGGTAGGCGTCTGTGGCCGAGCCGATGTTGAGCATCTTCGGCACGTAGCTTCGGGCCGCCAGCGCCGCGCGCAGCCGCTCGGCGGCATTCACCTTGGCGATGATGCGCGTCTCGAAATCAAGGCCCGGCGAGAGGTTGAGGTAGCTGTGCGTCGGCCGTGCGAAGCAGTAGACGCAGCCGTGCTCGCAGCCGCGGTACGGGTTCACCGAGAGGTCGAAGGCGATGTCGGGCGAATCGTTGACCGAGAGGATGGACTTGACCCGCTCTTCGATGATCTGCGTCTGCGGCGGCAGATGCTCCTCCGCAGCGACCTGCTCCAGCGTGCCCCAGCCGTCGTCGAAGGCATCGGCCGATTGCGAGATGAATCGATGCTCGATGGCCCACGGCGTGCCGCGGCCCTTCACCGGAGCCGGAACGCTGGGAGCCAGAGGAATACTTCGGTTGTGGCGCATGCTGTGAATATACACAGTACACGCCGCACTTCAAGAAGCGGTCATTCCTTCTTCGCCACGAGCGTCAAGATGTCGTAGCTCGCCACCAGCTCGCCGTGCTGGTTGCTCACCTCCACGTCCCACGCCACCACGCCCTGCCCCGGGCGCTTGCGGTCGATCTTTCGCTTGCAGGTGAGCCGCGCCTGGATGGTGTCGCCGATGCCCACGGGTTTCACGAAGCGCAGCGTGTCCAGCCCGTAGTTCGCAAGCACCGGCCCCGGTGCCGGCGAGACGAAGAGGCCGGCCGCCGCCGACAGCACGAAGTAGCCGTGCGCGATGCGCTTGCCGAACGGGCTTTCCTTCGCCGCCACCTCGTCGAAGTGCATGTAGAAATAGTCGCCCGAGATGCCGCCGAAGTTGACGATGTCCGCCTCGCTCACGGTGCGGCGATGCGTGAGCAGCGAGTCGCCGATCTGCAGTTCCTCGAAGTGCTTGCGGAACGGGTGCAGCGCCGATTCATGCAACACCGCGCCGCGCACGTGCTCGCCGGTCACGGCGGCCAGCATGGTGGGTGAGCCCTGCACCGCGGCGCGCTGCAGGTAGTGCTTGACGGCACGCACACCGCCCAGTTCTTCGCCGCCGCCGGCGCGCCCCGGGCCGCCGTGCTTGAGTTGCGGCAAAGGGGAACCATGGCCGGTGGATTCGGCCGCGGCCTCGCGGTCGAGCACCAGCAGCCGGCCGTGCGTGGCAGCGGCGATGGGGATGGCTTTCGCCGCCGTGGCCGGATCACGCGTCACCAGCGTCGCGACCAGGCTGCCGCGTCCGCGTGCGGCCAATGCCAGCGCTTCGTCGAGGCCGTCGTAGGGCATCAGCGTGCTCACCGGGCCGAAGGCCTCGATGTCGTGCGCTGCATCATGCGTGAGCGGGTTGCGGCTGAGCAGCAGCGTGGGCGCGAAGAAGGCGCCCTCGGCCACACCGTCGCCTTGCGGCGCGAAACCGTCGCGCTCGCCGTAGACCAGTTCGGCGCCCTGCAGCAGTTGCGCCACGCGCTCGGCCACGTCGCTGCGCTGCGCATGCGAAGCCAGCGCGCCCATGCGCACGTCCTCACGCGCCGGGTCGCCGACCACCGTCTTCGCGAGCCGCGCGCGCAGTTTCTCGGCCACGGCATCGAGGTGCTTGCGCGGCACGATGGCGCGGCGGATCGCGGTGCACTTCTGGCCCGCCTTCACCGTCATCTCGCGCGCCACTTCCTTGACGAAGAGATCGAACTCCTCGTCGTCGGGGCTCACGTCGTCGCCGAGGATGGCGCAGTTGAGCGAATCGGCCTCGGCGTTGAACGGCACCGAATGCCGCACCAGGTTCGGATGCACGCGCAAGGTGGCGGCCGTGTCGGCCGAGCCGGTGAAGCTCACCACGTCTTGCCCGTCCAGCCGCTCCAGCAGGTCGCCGGTGCTGCCCATCACGAGCTGCAGGCTGCCTTCGGGGAGGATCTTTGACTGCACGATGAGGCGCATCAGCGCTTCGGTGAGGTAGCTCGTCGAGGTGGCCGGCTTGCCGATGCACGGCATGCCCGCGAGAAAGCTCGGCGCGAACTTCTCGAGCAAACCCCACACGGGGAAGTTGAAGGCATTGATGTGCACCGCCAAGCCGCGGCGCGGCACCAGCACATGCGTGCCCGCGAAGCCGCCCTTCTTGCCGAGCGGCACGACCGGGCCTTCGTGGATGAGGTTGCCCGAAGGCAGTTCACCGCTGCCGACGCCGGCATACGCGAACAGCGTGCCGGTGCCGCCTTCGATGTCGATCCAGCCGTCGGTGCGCGTGGCGCCGGTGTGGGCCGAGACGGCGTAGAGCGTTTCCTTGTGCTCGGCGAGGTACTTGGCCAGCGCCTTCAGGCGTTCGGCGCGCTGCTGGAAGTCGAGCGCCAGCAATGCCGGCAGGCCGACGCGGCGGGCGTGGTCGACGGCTTGGGCGAAGTCGATGGCTTCGGCGTGGGTACGCGCGACCGGGCGGCCGTTGACCGCGCTGCGCAGTTCCTGCGCGGGTTCACTGCCATGCCAGCGGCCGGCGATGTAGCTTTGGAGGGTGGTGGTCATGGTGTTCTCGACGGCGATGTGCGGCCCGGGGAACCCTCACCCCAACCCTCTCCCGCCAGCGGGAGAGGGGGCCAGAGTGAGCGCCTTCACGGCCGCTTCCGAAGGCAGGCGCGGTTGCGAGCCAAGCCGACCTGCCCCCTCTGCCTCTAGCGGTGAGGCGCGAAATCAAGCAAACGCCGCGGATCCGGCTCCGCCGGTCCGCTGGCGTTGCCCCCTTGAGGGGGCGGCCGAAGGCCGTAGGGGGTGGTCAGGGTTGATACTTCCAGGTCCCGTTCTCGATCTTCACCATCACGACCGCACGTTGGTCCAGCCCGAGGTGGTCGGTCTTCGACATGTTGAAGATCCCGTGCGCACCGGGCATCTCCTTCACGTTCTCCAGCGCATCGCGCAGCGCCGCGCGGAACTCGGGCGTGCCCGGCTTGGCGCTCTTGAGCGCGACCGGCACCGCGGCTGTCATCAGCAGGCCGGCATCCCACGCATGCGCACCGAAGGTGGAGACGGTGTCCTTGCCGTAGGCCTTCTCGTACGCCTTGACGTAGGCCGTGGCCGACTTCTTCACCGGGTTGCTGTTCGGCAGCTGGTCGGCCACGAGCACGGGACCCGCAGGCAGGAAGGTGCCTTCCAGATCCTTGCCGCCCACGCGCAGAAAGTCGGCGTTCGCCACGCCGTGCGTCTGGTAGATCTTGCCCGTGTAGCCGCGCTGCTTGAGCGTCTTCTGCGGCAGCGCCGCCGGCGTGCCGGAACCGGCGATGAGCACCGCGTCGGGATTCGGGCTCATCAGCTTGAGCGTCTGCGCCATCACCGAGGTGTCGGTGCGCGCATAGCGCTCGGTCGCCACGATCTGCAGGCCCCGCAGCTCGGCGGCCTTGGTGAACTGGTCGAGCCAGCCCTCGCCATAGGCGTCGGCAAAGCCGATGAAGCCGACCGTCTTCACGCCGTTGGATGCCATGTGTTCGGCGATGGCGAGCGACATCATGATGTCGTTCTGCGGCGTCTTGAAGACCCAGCGCTTCTTGTCGTCCACCGGCTCGACGATGCGCGACGACGCGGCCATCGAAATCATCGGCACCTTGGCTTCGGCCACCACGTCGATCATCGCCAGCGAGTTGGGCGAGACGGTGGAGCCGATGATGATGTCGACCTTGTTCTCGGTGATGAGCCGGCGCGTGTTGGCCACCGCCTTGGTGGTGTCCGAGCCGTCGTCGAGCACGATGTAGTTGATCTTCTGCCCGGCGATCGTCTTGGGCATCAGCTCGATGGTGTTCTTCTCGGGAATGCCGAGCGAGGCCGCGGGGCCAGTGGCCGACACGGTCACGCCGACGTTGATGTCGGCAAGCGTTGCGGTGCTTGCAAGTGCAGCACCCATCAGCAGCAAGAGGTTCTTGATCTTCATCGTGTGTCTCCGTCGTGGGAAAAAGAAGGCGCATCGGGTGCGCCCAGAAGTGCCGCCCTGGAACCGGGCGTTTTCGATCCGGCAGCCTGCACGTTGTGCACGCCCCCGAAGAACAGGTCGGCGACGATGGGAGCCATCGCCTCGTAGTCGAGTTCACCGTCGGGCTTCAGCCAGGTGAACATCCAGTTGATCATTCCGAACAGCAGCATGGTGAGCGGCTTGGCGAGCTGCGCCTGCCGCATGGCCGGGCGCATTTCGCCGATGGCGCGCGCGAAGCCGGCCACGACATCGCGCTCCTTGCCGAGGATGCGCGCCTGGTCGTCCGCTTCGAGAAAGCGCACGTCCTCGGTGAGCACGCGGTGCGCGTGCTGTGCGTCGGCGTATTCGCCCACGAAGCGCAGGATGAGCCGGCGCAGCCGCGCCTCGGCCGGCAGGCCCTCGGCCTCCACCTCACGCACCACTTCGGCCAGGCGCGTCACGTGGTCTTCGGCGATGTTGACCAGCAGGTCGTACTTGTCGCGGTAGTAGTGGTAGAGCGTGGGTTTGGAGAAGCCGCAGGCCTCGGCCACGTTGTTCATCGAGGTGGACGCATAGCCGCGCTGCGCGAACAGCTCGGCCGCGCGCGCGAGGATGGTCTCGCGCTGGTCGTCGTAGCCGGCGGATCGGGTGCGTGCCATCAGCGTTCAGCGCTCGTCATAGGAGATCACCACGCGCTCGGTGAGCGGGTGCGACTGGCAGGTGAGCACGAAGCCGGCTGCCACTTCGGCCGCACTCAGCGCGAAGTTGCGGTCCATGCGCACTTCGCCTTCGATGAGCTTGGCGCGGCAGGTGCAGCACACGCCCGACTTGCAGGAGAACGGCACGTCCAGGCCGGCCGCCGCCGCCGCATCGAGCAGGCTCGGATCGCTCTTGCGGAACTCGATCTCGCGCGTGAGGCCGTCGCGGATGATGACCACCTTCGCGAGTTCCGCATCCTCGGGGCGAATCTCATGCACCGGCTTCACGCCCGGTGTCGCATCCGGCACGCCGAAGCGTTCGATGTGGATGCGCTCGGGCGCGAGGCCGGCTTCGAGCAGGGCCGCCTCGGCTTCGTCGTTGGCGCCATGCGGGCCGCACACGAAGGCGTGGTCGATGCTGTTTGCAGGCACCAGCGTGCGCAAAAACTCGCCGAGCTTCACACGGTCGAGCCGGCCACTGTGCAGCGGCGAATCGGTGTGCTCGCGCGAGAACACGTGGTGCAGCGACAGGCGTGTCATGTAGCGGTTCTTGAGGTCTTCGAGTTCCTCCTTGAACATCGTCGACTGCTGGCTGCGGTTGCCGTAGACCAGCGTGAAACGGCTGCCCGGCTCGCGCGCCAGCACCGTCTTCATGATCGAGAGGATGGGCGTGATGCCGCTGCCACCGGCGATGCCGAGGTAGTGGCGCTTGGCTTGTGCATCGATGGGCAGCGTGAAGTGGCCCTGCGGCGGAATCACCTGCAGCGTGTCGCCGGGTTGCAGCCGCTCGTGCACCCAGGCCGAGAACACGCCGCCCGGCACGCGCCGCACGCCCACCCGCAGTTCGCCGTCGTCAATGCCGGCGCAGATGGAGTAGGAGCGGCGCAGGTCCTGGCCGTCGACATCGCAGCGCAGCGTGAGGTACTGGCCGTGGTCGAAGCGGAAGGTCTCGGCCAGTTCGTCGGGCGTGTCGAAGGAGACGATGACCGCATCGTCGGTGTCGCGCTGCAGGGCGCGCACGCGCAGCGGGTGGAAGTGCAGGCCGAGGCTCATAGCGGCTTGAAGTGCTCGAAAGGCTCGCGACAGGCGAGGCAGCGGTACAGCGCCTTGCAGGCGGTGGCACCGAAGGCCGAGAGGCGTTCGGTGTCGGGGCTGGCGCAGCGCGGGCATTCCACGGCGGGTGCCGGCGTGCGGCGCACGAGGCGCATCGGTACGGCGGCGCCGGGTTGTACGGGGCCGGGGGGTGCGATGCCGTACTCGCGCAGCTTGCGGCGGCCTTCGTCGCTGATCCAGTCGGTGGTCCAGGCAGGGGCGCGCTGCAGGCTGACATGCACGGGGCCGAGGCCGGCTTCGTTCAGCGCGGCGACGACATCGTGTTCGATCTGTTCGGTGGCGGGGCAGCCGGAGTAGGTGGGCGTGAGCACCACGTCGATGCCGCCGTCATTGTTGGCGTGCACGGCGCGGACGATGCCGAGGTCGCACAGCGAGAGCGCGGGCACTTCGGGGTCGAGCACGGTGTGCAGGATGGACCAGGCGCGGTCGATGGGGCGACGGAACTGCTCATCGGCCCCCTCACCCCAGCCCTCTCTCCCGGAGGTGGAAAGGGAGCCATCCGTGCCCGCAGAGACTCCGGCGCGCTCGTGGCATTGCCCCCTCTCCCGCTTGCGGGAGAGGGTTGGGGTGAGGGTCGGTGCGCTCACCACACCCCTCCCGGAAACGCCCGCTGCAGATGCTGCATCTCCGCCAGCACATACCCCATGTGCTCGCTGTGCACCCCGCGCTTGCCTGTGCTGCGAAAGGCCGATGCCGCCGGCACCGCCAATCCGCAGTCGCCGAACAGCTCGCCCATCTCCGCAGACCAACCCGCCCCGACCTCCGACCAACGCGGCCCCAAGCCGAGCGAGACGGCCTGCTCGTCCACCGCATCGTCCTCGAACAACTCCGCCACATGGCGCCACAACACCGGCAGCGCCGCATCGACACGGCGACGCGATTCGTCGGTGCCATCGGCAAGCCGAACCAGCCAGTCGGCCGCATGCTGCTGGTGGTAGTGCGCTTCCTTCACCGCCTTGCCGGCAATCGCCGCGAGTTCGGCATCCTTGGAAGCGGCAAGTCGCTCCCACATCAGCCGCAGGAACGTCGCCGCCATCACGTTGCGCAGCACCGTGAAGGCAAAGTCGCCGCGCGGCAGTTCCACGAGCGTCGGGTTGAGGTAGTCGCGCTCCTCGCGCAGGAAGGCGAGCTGGTCTTCGCTCAGCGCCTCGCCGCCGGCCGCCGCGTTCATCTGCCCGGCGCGTGTAAGCAGCGCGCGCGACTGGCCGATGACATCGAGCGCCATGTTGGCGAGCGCGATGTCTTCTTCGAGCACGGGCGCGTGCCCGCACCACTCGCCCAGGCGCTGGCCGAGGATGAGGCACAGGTCGGCCAGACGCAGCACGTACTGCACGCCAGGGTCGCGAACGGGTTGGATCGAGGCCGTGCTCATCACATGTGGTCCACCGACTTGGGCAACTCGTAGAAGCTCGGGTGGCGGTACACCTTGTCTTCCATCGGGTCGAAGTACATGGTCTTGTCGCCGGGGTCACTGGCGACGATCTGGTCGGCGCGCACGACCCACACGCTGGTGCCTTCCTGGCGGCGCGTGTAGACGTCGCGGGCGAGCTGGATGGCCATCTTCGGGTCGGCCGCGTGAAGGCTGCCGCAGTGCTTGTGATCGAGGCCGGCCTTGCTGCGCACGAAGACTTCCCAGAGGGGCCATTCGGTGCGGGTGGGGGTTTCGGGGGTGGTCATGGTCGCTTGCTCATGTATACGGATTCGGTGCTTGATGCAGGCTTCGACAAGCTCAGCCTGGGCCCTTCGACAGGCTCAGGCCCTTCGGCAAGCTCAGGATGCTCGGGCCCTTCGACAGGCTCAGGGCGAACGGGTGGGGGTCGCAGTGAGGCGCCCGCACCCAAGCTCCGTTCGCACTGAGCTTGTCGAAGTGCCCGCGCGCATCACGCCGCGTCCCTCATCTCGCGCTTGCGCGCATGCGCCAGCGCCGCCTCGCGCACCCAGGCGCCGTCGTCCCAGGCCTTCACGCGCGCGCCCAGCCGTTCACGGTTGCACGGCCCGTCCCCCGCGATCACGCGCCAGAACTCGGCCCAGTCGATGGCGCCGAAGTCGTAGTGCCCGCGGTCCTCGTTCCACTGCAGGTCCGCATCAGGCAGCGTCACGCCCAGCAACTCGGCCTGCGGCACGGTGGCATCGATGAACTTCTGCCGCAACTCGTCGTTGGAGACCCGCTTGATCCCCCAACGCATCGACTGCGCGCTGTTGGGCGACTGGTCGTCCGGAGGCCCGAACATCATCACGCTCGGCCACCACCAGCGGTTCACCGCGTCCTGCACCATGGTGCGCTGCGCCTCGGTGCCCTGCTTCATCATCGTCAGCAGCGCGTCGAAACCCTGCCGCTGGTGAAAGCTCTCTTCACGGCAGATGCGCACCATCGCCCGTGCATACGGTGCATACGAGCAGCGGCAGATCGGCACCTGGTTCATGATGGCCGCGCCGTCCACCAGCCAGCCGATGGTCCCCATGTCGGCCCAGGTCAGCGTCGGGTAGTTGAAGATCGAGCTGTACTTGGCTTTGCCCGTGTGCAGCGCATCCAGCATCTGGTCGCGGCTGGTGCCCAGCGTCTCGGCGGCGGCATAGAGATAGAGGCCATGACCGCCTTCGTCCTGCACCTTGGCGAGCAGGATGGACTTGCGCTTGAGCGTGGGCGCGCGCGTGATCCAGTTGCCCTCGGGCAGCATGCCCACGATCTCGGAGTGCGCATGCTGGCTGATCTGGCGCACCAGCGTCTTGCGGTAGTGCTCGGGCATCCAGTCCTTGGCCTCGATGAACTCGCCGGCGTCGATGCGCGCGTCGAAGCGTTCCTGCAGTTGCGCTTCCTCCATCGATTGCACGGCCTTTGGCCCCTCGGCGCCTTCGCGGCCCATCGTGTCCATCGCTTGCGTATACATGGCGAACTCCTTGTGCCGCGCCTTCAGCGCGGCCGCTTGTCGACCACGCGCCGGGCCTTGCCCACCAGCGTGCGTTCGATCGAATCGGGCAGACCCACGTCCACCGTGGCGCTGATGCCAACCAGGGTCTTGATGCGGTGGCGAAGCTGCGCGGCCACCGCCTCACGGTCGGTGCCATCGGCGTGCTGCGGCAGCAGCTCGCAGCGCACCTGCACCGCGTCGAGCGACCCCTCGCGGGTGACGACGAGCTGGTACTGCCCCGCCAGCACGCCGTGCTGCAGCACCAGTTCCTCGATCTGCGTGGGGAACACGTTCACGCCGCGGATGATGAGCATGTCGTCGCTGCGGCCGACGATCTTGCCCATGCGGCGGAACGAGCGCGCGGTCGGCGGCAGCAGCCGCGTGAGGTCGCGCGTGCGGTAGCGCACCACCGGCAGCGCTTCCTTGGTCAGCGTGGTGAAGACGAGTTCGCCCTCTTCGCCTTCGGGCAGCACCTCGCCCGTGTCCGGGTCGATGATCTCCGGGTAGAAGTGGTCTTCCCAGATCACCGGCCCGTCCTTGCTCTCGATGCACTCGTTGGCGACGCCCGGACCCATCACTTCCGACAGGCCGTAGATGTCCACCGCATCGAGCCCGGCGCTCGCCTCGATCTCGCGGCGCATGGCTTCGGTCCAGGGCTCGGCGCCAAAGATGCCGACCTTGATCGACGAGGCCGCAGCATCCAGCCCCTGGCGCCTGAACTCCTCCACGATCACCTGCATGTACGAGGGCGTGACCATGATGATGTCGGGCCGGAAGTCGTTGATGAGCTGCACCTGCTTCTCGGTCTGCCCGCCTGACATCGGGATCACCGTGCAGCCCGCGCGCTCGGCGCCGTAGTGCGCACCCAGCCCGCCGGTGAACAGGCCGTAGCCGTAGGCGATATGCACGATGTCGCCGGCGCGCCCGCCCGAGGCGCGGATGGAGCGCGCCACCAGATCGGCCCAGGTGTCGATGTCTTTCTGCGTGTAGCCCACCACCGTCGGCTTGCCCGTGGTGCCGGAAGACGCGTGGATGCGCACCACCTGCTCGCGCGGCACGGCGAACATGCCGAAGGGGTAGTTCGCGCGCAGGTCGTGCTTGGTGGTCAGCGGAAATTTCGCCAGATCGGCCAGCGACTTCAGGTCCGACGGATGCACGCCGCGCGCGTCGAACGCCTGGCGGTAGTGCGGCACCTTGTCGTAGGCGTGCTGCAGCGTCCAGCGCAGGCGCTGCAGTTGCAGGCCTTCGATCTCATCGCGGCTCGCGGTCTCGATGGGTTCCAGGTCGCCGGGCTTCGGTGTCTTGACGGTCATGGGTGCTTGTCTCCTTGCTCAGGCGCCGCTGGGGCCGCTGGGGCCGTTCCCCACGGCGGGCTTGCCCTTCATCCGGTACGAGCGCCCGCGGAACACGGCCACGCGCTCGCCGCGCTGGTTGCTCACGTTCACGTCGTACACGCCGGTGCGCCCGGCGAGCGACACCTCTTCGGCCACCGCGGTCAGCACATCGCCCTCGCGCGCCGGTGCGACGAGGTCGACGCTGAAGCCCGAGGCCACCGTCAGTTCGTTGTAGCTGTTGCAGGCAAACGCGAAGGCCGAATCGGCCAGCGTGGTGACCAGCCCGCCGTGGCAGATGTCCAGGCCGTTGAGCATGTCGGCGCGAACAGTCATCGTGAGCGTGGCGCGGCCGGGGCCGATCGCCGTCACCTGCATGCCGAGCGCCTTCGACGCACGGTCGTTGGCGTACATGCCCTCGCGCACGTGCTCGGCGGTTTGTTGGGCGAGGCTCGGGTCTGGCATTCGCAAGGCTCCTGCGCTCAACGGTCCGTGAAGCGCGGGCTGCGCTTCTCGAAGAACGCCTGCACGCCTTCGCCGTAGTCGTGCGCGAAACCGAGCCCGCGCTGCGTGCGCGCTTCGGCCGCGAGCGCGGCGGCGTAGTCCATCTGCGCCGCCGCGTCGATCGCCTCGCGCGTGGCGACGAGTGCTCGCGTCGGCATGGCGGCGAGGCGCTGCGCGAGGGCTTCAACTTCCGCCATCAGCGCGTCGTCGTCCACGCACTTCCAGATGAGGCCCATGCGCTCGGCCTCGGCCGCCGGCAGCTTGTCGCCCAGCATCGCGAGACCCATGGCGCGCGCCCGCCCGGCGAGGCGCGGCAGCAGCCAGGTGCCGCCGGTATCGGGCACCAGGCCGATCCTGGCGAAGGCCTGCACGAAGTTCGCCGAGCGTGCGGCCACCACCAGATCGCAACCCAGCGCCAGGTTCGCCCCGGCGCCGGCCGCCACGCCGTTCACCGCCGCGATCACCGGCACCGGCATGGAACGCAGGCGCAGCGCGAGCGGGGTGTAGTGGCGCTCGATGAGCACGCTCAAGTCCTTCGCCGGTTCGCCTGGCGCGGGCGGCGAAGCCAGCGGGTCCGACAGATCCTGCCCGGCGCAAAAGCCCCGGCCGCTGCCGGTGAGCACGAGGCAGCGCACCTCGGCATCGCCCGCCGCCGCCTCCAGCGCCGCCAGCAGCGCCACGTGCATCTCACCCGTGAAGCTGTTGAGCGCCTGCGGGCGGTTCAGCGCGAGGGTGCGCACCGCGCCGTTCTGCGTCACGAGGACGGAAGAAGAATCGGAAGCGGTTTCGGACGGTCCGGCCATGCGTGCTCCTGCAGCGCCGGCCGTGGGTGGCAATGCCTTGCGGCAACGCAAGAGTTCATTTACCGACCGGTCGGTAGACTATAAATTCTGCGGGGTGGCTGATGCAAGTCAAACCGTATGGGGACAAATACCGGGTTGCAGATGGGCGGCGGCAGCGGCGTGCCGCACGCCACGAGACGGGCCACTCAGTCGCCCGCTCCACGAGGCGTGTCAGCCAATCGGCCCGAGTTCGCTGGCGCGAGAAAGCCCATGGGCCGGCTTCTTGGTGAGCTGCGCCCACATTGGGTCGTCAATGTGTGCCGCAGAATTTCGGCATGCACGTCTCGTTCTACACCGCCGCCGACATTGCAACCATTCTCGATGCCATCGGGAACAACGCTCTCGCCCTCGCTCTCGCAGTTCTGATGCTCCGAGAGTTGGCTGCGCTGGTGCGCGCCTGGAAAGCTCGTCCACGCAAGCATGCGAAAACTTCAGCGTCGACGGCGACCGCTATCACGCTTTCGTCCAGTTCCACGGGGGCAAAGAAGCGACGTTCGCCTACTAAGACGTCGACATCGAAGCGATCAACAACCGGTTTCAGGTAGACATCCCGAACTTCTTTTCCTACCGCCACGAGACCCTCTACGACCGACATCCTTCCCGGTGTGTGCTTGACCCCTTCGACGGAGCCGGGGGGGTCTTCTATAGGCGGTCCTCACGGTCGAAAGATTCCACGAAGCGCTGGGGGGCGGGTGATGTGGAAGTTGAGGGGTAGGTATGTGACTCTGGGAGCGATGTCCGGTCAGAGGTCGGCGAAAAATGCGAGCTGTCGCTGAAACATGACGCCGCCGCCCACCGCCGTTTCATCATCGCCCTGAGCCAACCGCCGTATCACCAGGGAAGGCTGAGGGCGCCTATTGGCGCGGATGAGGTGCCTGATTTGGGATGCCCAGGACGTCTGCGGGACACCCCAGAGGCATGATCCGCGCGCGCAAGGGGTCGTGTTGGGCCGGTAGGGCGGCTCGGCGACGCCCGCACCGATCACAACCACCAACCCTTCGAAGCGCGGCGGTCTCCGCGCCGGCCGAATGCCTATCAGGCGCCCAGCAACTCCCCGATCGGTTTGAGATCGTCGACCCGCTCGCACACCGCCTTGATCACCATCACGATCGGCACGCCCAGCAGCAGGCCCCACACGCCCCACAGCCAGCCGAACAGGAGCACGGCGACGAACACCACCACCGGGCTCATGCGGATCGCCCGGCTGGTGAGCCAGGGCGTGACGAGGTAGCCCTCGATCGTCTGGATGACGAACGAGGCGCCGCCCACCACCAGGCCCATCTCCACGGAGCCGAATTGCACGAAGCCGACCAGCGCCGAGCCGCCGGTGACGGCAATTGCGCCGAGGTAGGGAATCATGTTGAGCACGCCGGCCAGCACGCCCCACACCGGCGCCTGCTCCAGGCCGATCCACATGAACACCAGCCAGGTGGTGATGCCGACCAGCACGCTCGTGAACACCTGCACCAGCAGATAGCGCTGGATCAGCGCGGTGATCTCGTCGAGCATCTGCACGGTGATCTTCTTCTTGCTGAAGGTGGGGCCGGCGATCTTGACGAGCTTGCGGCGAAAGGTGTCGCCCGAGGCCAGCATGAAGAAGGTGATGAACAGCACGATCACCGCCTGCCCCACCAGCGTGGCAAGCCCGATGGTGCCGATCCACAAGTGGTCGCGGATGTTGAAGCTCGGCCGCTCCACCTGCACGCGGGTGACGCCGCGTGCCGGGGTGGGCGCTGCGCCGTCGTTCGCTGCCCGCTCGATGACGGCCGCGGCCTTTTCCACCTTCTGCAGCGCGCTGTCGGAACTGCTGCGCGATGGGCGCAAGACCTGGCCGATCTTGCGCGCCGTCTCGGGCAGGCTGTCGATCAGCTCCATCGCATCGTCTTCCAGCACATAGCCGGTGACCGCCACGCCGCCGACCAGCGACAGCATGACCAGCGCCGCAGCCAGCGCCGCCGGAATACGCCAACGCACCAGACGGTCGACCACCGGCGAGAGCGCATAGGCCAGCATCACGCCGATCATCAGCGGGATGAACACGTCGGCCGCCCAGCGAAGGATGACGATGCACGCCAGCACCGCCAGCACGCCCAGCGACACGCTGCGAACGTTCACCGGCATGTGCATCAGCACTTCCGACCCGTTGCCGTGCACCGGGTCGCCGGGGCTTGCCTCCGCGGAGGGTTTGGGTTCGCTCGTGTCCATCTCGACTCCATGCGGCCGCCTGGCCGAACTGCATGGGGTGATGATGCCGGCGCAGGGGCTGCCGGCAGCACCGCGCTAACCCAGGCCTTGCATTCGCAGCCGCCTGGCGGCCTCTTCCGCCTTCGCGTCGTCGATCTCGCGCATCACGCCGCCCAGATCAACGGCCTTGTTGGAGGCCTCGAAGTGCCCGGTGAGCGGCGTCTGCGGCGTGAGCGCGCCGCCCTGGTACAGCGCCCAGATCTCGCGACCGTATTGCGTGCTCAGCAACTCGGGCGCGAAGCGGCCGAAGTAGTTGCGCAGGTTGGCGACGTCGCGCTCAAGCATGGCGCTCGCATGCTGGTTGCCGGCGGCGTCCACCGCCTGGGGCAGGTCGATGATGACCGGGCCTTCGGCGCCGATCAGGATGTTGAACTCCGACAGGTCGCCGTGCACGACGCCGGCGCACAGCATGCGAACCACTTCGGTGATGAGCGTGCGGTGGTGCATGAGCGCGTCTTCGGCGCTGAACTCGACGTCGTTCAGGCGCGGTGCGGCGTCGCCGTCGGCACCGGTCACGAGTTCCATCAACAGCACGCCCTCATGGAAGTTGTGCGGCCGCGGCACGCGCACACCGGCCGCCGCGAGCCGATACAGCGCATCGACCTCGGCGTTCTGCCACGCCTGCTCCTGCATCTCGCGGCCGAACCTGGTGCCCTTCGCCATGGCGCGCGCCTGGCGGCTGTTCTTCGTCTTGCGGTTCTCGGTGTAGTCGACGGCCTGGCGAAAGCTGCGCTGCTGCGCTTCCTTGTAGACCTTGGCGCACAGCGTCTCGTCGCCGCTGCGCACGACGAAGACCATCGCTTCCTTGCCGCTCATGAGCTGGCGCACGACGCTGTCGATGAGGCCGTCTTCGAGCAGCGGCTGGAGTCGTTTGGGTGTCTTCATGGGTGCGGGTGGCGGCTACAGTCGAGTATCGGCCACGGGGCCGGACCTCCCTGCGATGCGAAGCGTGACCTTCCCCCTGAAATACCTGGCCGGCTACGCCGAAGAGACGAAGGCAAAGGTGCAGGCCCTCATCGAGCAGGGCCGGCTGCACGAGACGCTGGCGCGCCGCTACGGCGGCGTGCACGAGGTGCGCACCGACCGCGCGCTGTACGACTACACGATGGCGCTGAAGAGCCGCTTCATGCGCAGCGCGGCGCCGCTCGCCAAGGTGGTGTTCGATCAGAAGCTGAAGGTGCTGCAGCACGCACTCGGCACGCACACCACCATCTCGCGCGTGCAGGGCGGTCAGCTCAAGGCCAAGCGCGAGATCCGGGTGGCCAGCCTGTTCAAGGACACGCCGCCGGAGTTCCTGAAGATGATCGTGGTGCATGAGCTGGCGCACCTGAAGGAGCGCGAGCACGGCCGCGCGTTCTATCAGTTGTGCACGCACATGGAGCCGCAGTACCACCAGTACGAGTTCGATCTGCGGCTGTACCTGACCGCAGCGGACCTTCCCGCATCACCCGTCCAAGCCGACACGGGGACGGCGCCTTGACGCCGGTGCTCGCACGCTTCGCCCCGTGGCTGCCGCTGGTCTCCAAGTCCAGCTTGCGGGCCGACGCGGTGGCCGGCCTGCTCGGCGCCGTGCTCGTGCTGCCGCAGGGCATTGCCTTCGCCACGCTGGCCGGGTTGCCGCCGGAGTACGGGCTGTATTCGGCCATCGTGCCCTGCGTCATTGCCGCGCTGTTCGGCTCGAGCTGGCACGTGGTCTCGGGGCCGACGAACGCCAACTCGCTGGCGCTGTTCGCGATGCTCGCGCCGCTGGCCGTTGCCGGCACGCCGCGCTACATCGAGCTGGCGCTGGCGGTCACGGTGCTGGTGGGCGTGCTGCAGTGGCTGGTGGGCATCACGCGACTTGGCTCGCTGGCGAGCTTCATCTCGCCGGCGGCGCTGCTGGGCTTCACCGGCGGCGCGGCGCTGCTGATCGCGCTGCATGCCACCGGCAGCCTGCTGGCGCTGCCGGCGAGCGAATCCCACGGCAGCGCCGCCGCCCTCGCGCGCATTGCGAACGGCCTGCCGGCGATGAGCTTGAGCGCGCTCGCCGTGGGCGCGGTCACCATAGGCGCCGTGCTCGTCACGCGAAGGGTGAACCGGCGCCTGCCGTCCCTGCTGTTCGGGCTGATGGTCGGCACGGCGGCAGCCACGGTGCTGAACGCATCTGCCGGCCGCCTCGGGCTGCGCACCGTGGAGACGGTGGGCGCGTTCCCCTCTGTCTGGCCGCCTTTCGGCGTGCCGCAGATGGAGTGGACCGCCCTGCCCGATCTGCTGGCCATCGCCGTCGCACTCACCATCGTGGCGCTGGCGCAGTCGATCTCGATCGCCAAAGTGGTGGCCGCACGCTCGGGACAGCGGCTCGACGGCAACCGCGAGTTCATCGGGCAAGGCCTGTCGAACGTCGTCGGCGGCTTCTTCTCGTGCTACGTGTCCTGCGGCTCGCTGAACCGATCGATGCCCAACCTCGAGTCCGGCGCGCGCACGCCGCTGGCTGCGGTGTTCTCGGCCGCCTGGCTGCTGTTGCTGACCGCGGCGGCAGCATCGGTGCTGGCGCTGATCCCGATGGCCGCCATCGCCGGCTTGCTGCTGGTCGTGGCGTGGTCGCTCATCGACGTCGCCCACTGGCGTCATCTGTGGCGCCTGTCGCGCACGGACTTCAGCGTGGCCGCCGCCACGCTGGTGGCAACGGTCAGCATCCGCATGGAAGTCGCCATCCTGATCGGCACCATCGCCTCGCTCGGCTCCTACCTATACCGCACCTCGCGCCCGGCGATGCGCAGCATGGGCTTCGATACCATGGCACCGGAGCGGCCCTTCGTGGTGGTGGACGACAACCCGGCCGCGTTGCCCCAGTGCCGCAAGCTGAAGCTGCTGCGCATGGAAGGCTCGGTCTACTTCGGCGCCACGCAGCACGTGGCCGACCGGCTGCATGCGGTGCGCGCCGAGCCGGATGCTCCCGCGCATCTGCTGGTGATGGCCAAGAGCATGAACTTCATCGACCTGGCCGGCGCCGACCTGTGGCACGCCGAGATGCTGGCGCGCCGGGCGATGGGCGGCGACCTGTACTTCCATCGTCCACGCCCGCCGGTGATCGAGCTGTGGGAGCGCACCGGTTTTCTCGACGCGCTCGGGCGGGACCACATCTTCACCGACAAGCGCAGTGCGATCCGCAGCATCCTGGCGCGTGCGAGCAGTGGCTGCAGCGACCCTTGCGCGGGCTGCGGGCGGCGGGTGTTCTGGGAGTGCGCAGCGGCGCGGCCGGAAGCCGGCGCTGAACCGAGCCGTCAGTAGCGGTCAGTAGAGGTCGGCGCCGCCGCTGCCCGGCGCGAGGTTGTCGAACTTCGTCAGCGGCTTATTGAAGAACAGCCTCACCGTGCCCGTCGGCCCGTTGCGCTGCTTGCCGATGATGATCTCGGAGATGTTCGGCTCCTTGCTCGCTTCTTTGGTGTAGTAGTCGTCGCGGTAGATGAACATGATGACGTCCGCGTCCTGCTCGATGGCGCCCGACTCGCGCAGGTCGCTCATCATCGGGCGCTTGTCGGTGCGCGTCTCCACGCTGCGGTTGAGTTGCGACAGCGCGATCACCGGGCACTGCAGTTCCTTGGCCAGCGCCTTGAGCCCGCGCGAGATCTCGCCGATGACGGTGGCGCGGTTCTCTTCGCTGCCGCCGCCGCTGCCGCTCATCAGCTGCAGGTAGTCGACAACGATCAGGCCCAACTGTCCGCACTGTCGCGCCTGCCGGCGCGCGCGTGCGCGCACCTCGCTGGGCGTCAGCGCCGGGCTCTCGTCGATGAACATGGCGACGGTGCCGAGCTTCTCGACCGCCTCGGACAGGCGGCCCCATTCGTCGTCCTTCAACGCGCCCGTGCGCAGGCGCTGCTGGTCGATGCGGCCGAGCGAGCCGACCAGCCGCAAGGCCAGCTGGGCGGCGCCCATTTCCATCGAGAAGACCACCACCGGCAGGCCCTCGGTGACGGCGACATGCTCGGCGATGTTCAGCGCGAACGCCGTCTTGCCCATCGAGGGCCGAGCCGCCAGCACGATCAGGTCGCCCTTCTGGAAGCCCGCCGTCATGCGGTCCAGGTCGAAGTAGCCGGTGCGCACGCCGGTCACCTCTTCGGCGCCGTTCTCGTGCAGTTCAGTCACGCGGTCGAGCAACTGCACGACCAGCGAATCCATGCTCTGGAAACCCTGGCGCGAGCGCGAGCCCTCCTCGCCGATCTTGAAGATCTTGCCCTCGGCTTCGTCGAGGATCTGCGACACCGCCCGCCCCTGCGGATTGAAGGCGCTGGTGGCGATCTCGTCGCTGGCCGCAACCAGCTTTCGCAGCACCGCGCGCTCGCGCACGATCTCGGCGTAGCGGCGCAGGTTGGCCGCGCTCGGCACGCTCTGCGCCAGCGCATTGAGATACACCAGGCCGCCGCATGCGTCGGCCTTGCCGAGGCTCTGCAACTGCTCGAACACCGTGATCACGTCGGCCGGCTTGGTCTGGTTGACCAGGGCGCCGATCGCCGCATAGATGAGCCGGTGCTCGAAGCGATAGAAGTCGCTGTCGGTCAGCAGGTCACCCGCGCGGTCCCAGGCGCTGTTGTCGAGCAGCAGACCGCCGAGCACGCTCTGCTCGGCCTCGATGGAGTGCGGCGGCACCCGCAGGCGCGCCACTTCGTCGTCGGGGCGGGGAGCGTTGGGAAACTCGGGAGCGAACACTGCGGACATCGCGCGATCTTAAGAGTGCCGTCGCGCACGGCCTGTGCGCAACGCTGTGGAAATCCGGTGCAGCGTCCGTGGACAGATGCGCCGCAGGAACGAAAAAGGCCGGCATCGCTGCCGGCCCTTGGCGTCATGAACGTCCGAAGACTCAGGTCGCTTCTGCAACCACCACAACCTTGACCTCGATCACCACGTCGGTGTGCGGCGCCACCGTGACGGTGTGCTCGCCGGTCGTCTTGAGCGGACCGTCGGGCATGCGCACTTGCACCTTCTGCACCTTGAAGTCGATGCGGTTCAGCGCAGCGGCCACGTCGGCGTTGGTCACGGAGCCGAACAGGCGGCCGTCGACGCCGGCCTTCTGCGTGATGTGGACGGTGCGGCCGTTCATCTTCTCGCCGAGTGCTTGCGCTTCGGCCAGCTTCTCGGCTGCAGCCTTTTCGAGTTCGGCGCGCTTGGCCTCGAACTCCTTGATGGCCGATTCGGTCGCGCGGCGCGCGGCACGGGTCGGGATCAGGAAGTTGCGGGCATAGCCGTCTTTCACCCGGACAACGTCGCCGAGGTTGCCGAGGTTGGCCACTTTTTCGAGCAGGATCACTTGCATGTCGTGGCTCCTCAGACCTTGTGCTGGTCGCTGTACGGCAGCAGCGCCAGGAAGCGGGCGCGCTTGATGCACGTCGTCAGCTGACGCTGGAAGAACGCGCGGGTGCCGGTCAGGCGGGCCGGCGTGATCTTGCCGTTCTCGCCGATGAAGTCGCGCAGCGTGTCGATGTCCTTGTAGTCGATCTCGGTGACACCGGTGACCGTGAAGCGGCAGAAGCGCTTGCGGCGGAACAGCAGCGACTGCTGGTTGCGACGGGGCTTGCGATCCTTGGAAAACTTACCTTTACCACGTGGCGGGGGCATATCTCACCTCTGTTGAAACTTGGATCCGGATTGCGGAATGGTTCGAATCAGTCGAGCTCGGTCACATGAAAGACGACGCCGCGGCCGTTGCGCTGGGAACCGAGGAAGCCGGCAAAGCCGTGGGTGCTTCCGATCTCCAGTTGCGCCATGCGCCGCGTGATCTCATCCCCGATGACGCGCGCCCGGATCTCCATGGAGACCTTGCGCGGCGTGCCGTCCTGGGAGACCTCCGATTCGTGCTTCAGGCTCAAATCGAGGGCCGGCAGACCGGCGGGGGTGTATCTCACGGCGGCTCGCTCCACCAGTTGCGCTGTCAGAACCAGGCGGTTCATGTCAGCGTCCGGCAGCGCGGGCTGCGGCGGTCATCTTCAGGCCGAAGCCTCCTGGCGGTCCTGACGGTCTTGGCGCTCGGGGCGATCACCGCGGTCAGAGCGCTGCGGCGGGGGCGCCGACTTGCGCGCCTCTTCCTTCTCGACCGTCTTCATCATGACCGAAGGCGTCGTCTCGGCCTTGCTCTTGAGCACGGTCAGATGACGCAGCACGGCGTCGTTGAAGCGGAAGCCGGTTTCGAGTTCGGCCAGCACTTCCTTGCTGCACTCGATGTTGATGCACAGGTAATGCGCCTTGGCGAGCTTCTGGATCATGTAGGCCATCTGGCGACGGCCCCAGTCCTCGACCCGATGCACCTTGCCGTCGCCGGCAGTGATGAGGCCCTTGTAGCGCTCCAGCATGGCCGGAACCTGTTCGCTTTGATCCGGATGGATCAGCAGAACGATTTCGTAGTGACGCATTGAAACTCCTTCTGGTTTCCTTCTGGTTTCCCAGAAAGGCCCGTCATGACCCGATGTCATTCGGGGCCGGAAGCCACCTCGAAGCGTCGTCCCGAGTGTGGCAAGGCGAAAAGCCGACGATTATAGCCGGTGGGCGTGATCAGACCGCTGCGCGCGACTCGCCTTCGCCGGCGGCATGCATCGGGCCGTCTTCGGCCGGCGTGTTGTTGGCGCCGGGCACCTTGCGGCGGGCCAGGAGCGTGTAGACCGTGGGCACCACGAAGATCGTCAGCAGGGTGCCCACGCTCATGCCGCCCACGATCACCCAGCCGATCTGGCGCCGGCTTTCCGCGCCCGCGCCGTGCGCGAACGCCAGCGGCAAGGCGCCGAGCACCATGGCGCCTGTCGTCATCATGATGGGGCGCAGGCGCAGCGACGCGCCGTCGACCACCGCCTCGATCGTGCTGCGCCCCTGCTGGCGCAGCTGGTTGGCGAACTCGACGATCAGGATGCCGTGCTTGGTGATGAGGCCGACCAGCGTGATGAGCCCGATCTGCGAATAGACGTTCAAGGTGCCGCCCGCGAGCTGCAGGGCCGCCAGGGCACCCAGCATCGACAAGGGCACGCTCAGCATGATGACGAGCGGGTCGACGAAGCTCTCGAACTGCCCGGACAGCACCAGGAAAATGAACACCAGCGCCAGCACGAATACGAGACCGAGGGCGCCGCTGGACGAGCGGAACTCGCGCGTGGAGCCGTTCAATTCGGTCGAGTAGCCGGGCGGCAGCAGGCGGGCTGCGGTTTCGTCCATGAACTCCAGCGCCTCGCCGAGCGCGTAGCCCGGCACCAGGTTGGCCGTGATGGTGACCGAACGGCGCTGGTTGAAGTGATTCAGCTCCCGCGGGCTCACCGACTCCGTCACGGTGATCAGCGACGACAGCGGCACCATCGGCGCGGCGCCGCTCGCGTCGGCCCGTCCGCGCACGAACAGGCGGTCGATGTCTTCCGGCGTGGTGCGCCCGGCGCGATCGGTCTGCACGATGACGTCGTACTGCTCGGCGTCGCGCTGGTAGCGCGTGACGTTGCGCCCGCCGAGCATGGTCTCGATGGTGCGCGCCACCTGGTCGACGGGCACGCCGGCGTCGGCGGCACGCTCGCGGTCCACGCGGATGAAGATCTCCGGCTTGTTCAGCCGCAGGTCGCTGTCGGGCTGGACGATGCCTGGGTTGGCGTTCATCGCCGCGAGGAACTGCTGCGACACGCGCGAGAGGTTCTCGTAGGTGTCGGAGGTGACGATCACGAAGTTGATCGCGCGCTCGCGCGAGCCGCCGCCGAGCGACGGCGGGGTCACCGGGAAGGCGCTCACGCCCGGCAGTGATGCCAGGCGCGGCTGCATCAGCCGCGCCAGTTCCTGCGCACTGCGGTCGCGGTCGGCCCAGTCGACGGTGCGCATGGAGGCGATGCCCTGAGACACGGTCGGGTAGCCGTTGAGGATGAAGGTCCGGTCGAACTCCGGATAGTCCATGCCGATGCGCTCGATCTCGCGCATGTAGCGCTCGGTGTAGTCGAGCGTGGCGCCGTCGGGCGCGTTGGCGGTCACGCGCACCGTGCCCTGGTCCTCCATGGGCGCGAGTTCGCTCTTCATGCCCATGAACAGCCACCCGCTCGCGCCTGCCGACATCAGCATCACGCCGATGACCAGCCAGCGCCGCTGCAGCGTCCAGGCCAGCGCCGCGCCGTAGCGCGACGTGAGCGAGACCAGCACCCGCTCCATCATGCGGTCGAAGCGGTTCGGCTTCGGGTTGTGGCGCAGCAGCTTGCTGCACATCATGGGCGTGAGCGTGAGCGCGGTGAAGCCCGAGACGACCACCGCGCCGGCGAGCGTCAACGCGAACTCGACGAACAGCCGCCCGGTGCGCCCCGGCGTGAAGGCCAGCGGCGCATACACCGCGGCCAGCGTGAGCGTCATCGCGACGATGGCGAAGCCCACCTCCTTCGCGCCGCGCAGCGCCGCCTGGAAAGGCGCCATGCCCTCCTCGATGTGGCGATAGATGTTCTCGAGCATCACGATCGCGTCGTCGACGACGAGGCCGATCGCCAGCACCAGCGCCAGCAGCGTGAGCGTATTGATCGAGAAGCCGAACATCGACATCAGACCGAAGGCGCCGATGAGGCTCACGGGAATGGTGACCAGCGGAATGACCGAGGCGCGGAAGGTCCGCAGGAACACGAACACCACCAACGCGACCAACACCACCGCCTCGGCCACGGTGGTGTAGACGGCTTCGATGGAGCGCTCGATGAACACCGAGTTGTCGGTCGCCTGGCGCACCGTCAGGCCGTCGGGCAGCTCCTCCTGGATCTTGGGCAGGATCTCGCGCACACCGGCCGACACCTCCAGCGGGTTCGCAGTTGCCTGGCGGATAACGCCGGTGGACACCGCCGGCACACCGTTCAGCCGCACGCTGGAGCGCTCGCTCGCGGCCGCCTGCTCGATGCGTGCCACGTCGCGCAGGCGCACCGTGTAGCCGCTCGAGGTCTTGAGCGCCACCTGGCCGAACTGCTCGGGCGTGCGCAGGTCCGTGCGGGCCGTCACGCTGAATTCGCGCTGGCTGCTTTCGATGCGCCCGGCGGGCACCTCCAGGTTCTGCCGCCGCAGCGCGTCTTCCACGTCCTGCACGGTGAGCCGGTAGGACGCGAGCTTGTCGGGATCGAGCCAGACGCGCATGGCATAGGCCCGGTCGCCGCTCACGCGCACGTCGGCCACGCCGGGCACCGTCTGCAGCCGCGGCTTGACGATGCGATTGACGACGTCGGTCACTTCCAGCGGCGTCAGCGTCTCGCTCATGAAGGCGAGCCAGATCGTCGGCGAGGCATCGGCCTCGACCTTGGCGATCACCGGCTCCTCGATGGCATCGGGCAGCTTGCCGCGCACGCGCGAGACGCGGTCGCGCACGTCGGCGGCGGCGTCTTCCGGGCTCTTGGTCAGCTTGAAGCGAACGGTGATCTGGCTGCGCTCCGACCGCGAGACCGAGGTGATGATGTCCACGCCCTCGATGCCGGCGATCGAGTCTTCGAGCGGCTTGGTCACCTGCGACTCGATGACCTCCGAGGAGGCGCCCTTGAGATCGGTCGTGACGTTGACCACCGGCTCGTCGATGCGCGGGTATTCGCGCACCTGGAGCTGCAGGTAGGACACCGCGCCGACGAGCACGATGATGAGCGCCATCACCGTCGCGAAGACGGGGCGGCGGATCGAGGTTTCGGAGAACTTCATGAAGGAGCCCCGGGGCGCTGCGTGAGGCTCAGACCGCCGCGGCGCGGCGCTTCGTGGACAACAGGGTCGAGGCCGACGCCGGGCCGCCGCTCGTCACGCCCGAGGCGCCCGTGGGTGCCGCGGGCGCGCTGTCGGCCTTGCCGCCGCCGACCTCGACCACGCGCACCGGCAGGCCGTCGGCCCGCAGCAGCGGCCCCTGCCCGGCCGTGACGACCAGGTCGCCCGCAGCCAGCCCTTCGAGAATCTCCACCTTGCCGGGAATGCGCAGGCCGAGCTTCGCTTCGAGGCGCTGCGTCGTCTTGCCGTTCGGCCCGTCGACGACCTTCAGGAGGTACTGCTTGCCGCCTTGCGGGACCAGCGCCTCTTCCGGCACCACGATGGCGTTCTCGCGCACGGCAAAGACGATACGCGCCCGCGCGAACATGCCCGAACGCAGCCGGCCCTCGCGGTTGTCCAGCCGCGCCCGTACCAGCAGCGAGCGGCCGTTGGCATCGAGCTGCGAATCGAGCGCTTCGACCTTGCCGGTGAAGCTGCGCCCCGGCATGCCGTCGAGGCTGACCTCGACATCCTGGCCGGTGCGCAGCCGGCCGAGCGAGCGCTCGGGCAGCCGGAAGTCGACGAACATGGCCGAGACATCCTCGATGCCGACGATGTCGCCGCCCTCTTTCACATAGTCGCCCACGTCCACGGTCGCGATGCCGGCGATGCCGTCGAAGGGCGCGACGATGCGCATGCGCGTCACCTGCGCCTTGGCGAGCGCCACCTGCGCCATCGCCACCTCGAGCGCGGCGGCCGACTGGTCGACCGCACTTTGGCTCACGAAGTTCTCGCCGATCAGCTCGCGGTTGCGCTGCAGGTTGGTGCGGGCAATGCTCGCCTGCGCCTGCGCCTGCATCAGCTGCGCCTGCTGCAGCGTGTCGTCGAGCTGCACCAGCACCTGGCCCTTGCGCACGCGCTGCCCGTCGGCGAAGCCGAGGCGGTCGATGCGCCCGCTCACCTCGGGGCGCAGCACCACGCTCTGCAGCGAACGCACCGAACCGACGGTGTTCACGTCGTCCTGCAGCGCCCGCCGCTCCACCTTCGCCACTTCCACCGTGACCGCCTCGCCGGCGCCACGCGATGCGGCCGCGCCACGGGACGGCATGGCATCGGCCGACTGCGGGGCGGCTGCATGCTCCGGCCGCACGTTCTGGTACCAGTAGGCGATGCCGGCGGCCGCAGCGATGCCGGCGACGGCGACGAGGGTGTGAAACGTTTTCATGAGGTCACGAAATGGCAGCCTGCCAATGTAGCGTTCGCCCGCTGTTTATGCAGCGGTCCTTACCCGCGAGGGCCGTGCACCGATGCCAAATCAGACCGTTTCGCAGCCACGGTTGGCCAGCGCATCGGCGCGCTCGTTGCCCACGTCGCCCGAGTGGCCCTTCACCCAGCGCCATTCGACGTGGTGCAGCGTGCGCAGCGCATCGAGCCGCTGCCACAGTTCGGCGTTCTTCACCGGCTTGCGATCGGCCGTCTTCCAGCCGCGCAGCTTCCAGCCATGAATCCATTCCGTGATGCCCTTGCGCACGTACTCGCTGTCGGTGTGGACCGTCACGTCGCAGGTGCGCTTGAGCGAGGCCAGCGCCTCGATCACCGCCGTCAACTCCATGCGGTTGTTGGTGGTGAGCTTCTCGCCGCCGAAGAGTTCTTTCTCATGCCCGCCGGACGACAGCCAGGCACCCCAGCCGCCACGGCCCGGATTGCCCTTGCAGGCGCCGTCGGTGTAGATCGTCACTTGCGGGCGTGCGGCAACGGGCGAAACGGTAGAGGCAGGAGTCGTCATTCGGATTCGTGTGAGCGCGTGCGGCGCTGCGGGTGGGCGGCGCGATGACGATGGGCCACCACCGCCGGTGCCTTCTTGGGTTTGGCCCGGGCATCGCGCACGAGGCCGACCAGGCGCATGCCGCGTACGCGCTTCACGGCCGTGAGCGCATAGACCGCGCCGAACACCGGCCACCAGCGGTCGCCGGCGCGCTCGGCCCACTCGAAGCGCGACAGCCACTTCTGCGAACCCGCTGGCGGCGCGTAGCAGCCGAACTGACCCGCTTCGACCTCGAAGCTGAGCAGGCGCAGCCAGTCGCGCAGGCGTCGGTAACCGATGAAATCGCCGGTGCTCGGCAGGAACAGACTGCGTTTGCGGCCGAGGCCAACGCCGCGCCCGAGGTGCCCCATGCGTTGGCGAAGGCCCCACAGGCTCGCCGGGTTGAAGCCGACGATGACGACCCGGCCTTCCGGGCGCAACACGCGCTCCACCTCGCGCAAGGTGTGGTGGGGGTCGCGGGCGAGCTCGAGCGAGTGCGGCAGCACGACGAGATCGAGGCTCTGGCCGTCGAAAGGCAGGGCGTCGAAGTTGCCGTACAGCGCCACCGCCGCCGGCTCGCCCGGGTTCGCCGCATCCGGCACCGTATGTGTGGAGGGCGCCTTGTTGTGGAGCACCCAGCGGTGCGGCATCCGGTTTGCCCTCAGCGCATCGAGTTCGGGCAGGCCGATCTGCAATGCGTGGAACCCGAAGACATCGACCACCGCCTGATCGAGATGCTGCTGTTCCCAGGCGAGCAGATAGCGGCCCGCGGGGGTCTTCAGCCAATCGCTCAAACCTATAATCGCCGGGCTTTCCGCCATGAACCTCGCCGCGCTTCCTGCCTTCACCGACAACTACATCTGGATGCTCCACGATGGCGTGCAAGCCATCGTCGTCGATCCGGGAGACGCGGCACCCGTGCTCGCCGCCCTCGAGTCGCAGCACCTGAGGCTGGCGGGCATTCTAGTGACCCACCACCACGGCGATCACGTCGGCGGCCTCGAGTCGCTGCGTCCCGTTCTGCAGGGTCCGATCTACGGTCCGGCGCGCGAAAACATCCCATCGCCCTACACCGCCGTTGAACATGGCGAGTCGGTCGAACTGCTGGGACTGCGCTTCGAGGTGATCGACGTGCCCGGCCATACCGCCGGCCACATCGCCTACTTCCACGCCGCGTCTGCCGGCGAGCGACCCCTCCTCTTCTGCGGTGACACGCTGTTCTCCGGCGGCTGCGGCCGGCTGTTCGAGGGCACGCCGGCGCAGATGCATGTCTCACTGCAGCGGCTGGCCGCGCTGCCCGGCGACACGCAGGTGTGCTGCGCCCATGAGTACACCCTGTCCAACCTGAAGTTCGCGAACGCCGTCGAACCCGGCAACGCCGCGCTGCGCGACTACACCACGCGCTGCGAGGCGCTGCGCGCCGACGGCCTGCCCACGCTGCCCAGTTCCATCGAGACCGAGCGGCGGGTGAACCCCTTCCTGCGCTGCGAGGAAGCCGAGGTCGTGCAGTCTGCACGCCGCCGCGGCGCCGCGGGCGACACGGCGGTCGACGTGTTCGCGACACTTCGTCAATGGAAAAACGAGTTCCGATGAATTACTCCAGCCTGCGCGCCGCGCTGCTGTCCGGCGTGGCGACGCTGCTGGTACTGGCGGGCTGCGCCACGTCCGCACCGCCGGCTCCGCCCGACGCCGCTCCCGAACCCCTCGACGCCGCACCCGTTGCGGCGGCTGCGTCTGAGCCCCTGCCTCCCGCCGCGCCCGCGAGCGCCGTGGCGCTGGCGGCGCAAACCGGCACGGCGGTCGACCCGGTGCGCCCCGACGAAACCGTCGATCTCGACAAGGACGATGCCCGCACCGACCTCTGGGAGCGCGTGCGCCGCGGCTTCGCCATGCCGGACCTCGACAACCCGACCGTGCGCCAGTACGAGCAGTGGTATGCCGAGCGGCCCGAATACGTCGAGCGCATGACCGAACGCGGCGGGCGCTATCTGTTCCACATCGTCGAAGAGGTCGAGCGCCGCGGCATGCCGACCGAGCTGGCGCTGCTGCCCTTCATCGAAAGTGCGTTCAATCCACAGGCGATCTCGTCGGCCAAGGCCTCGGGCATGTGGCAGTTCATGCCGGCGACGGGGCGACACTTTTCGCTCACGCAGAACGCCTTTCGCGACGACCGGCGCGACGTGCTCGCATCGACCCGTGCCGCGCTCGACTACCTGGAATATCTGCACGGCATGTTCGGCGACTGGCAGCTCGCGCTCTCCGCCTACAACTGGGGCGAAGGCAACGTCAAGCGCGCCATCACCCGCAACGAGCGGGCGGGCAAGCCCACCGGCTATCTCGACCTGCGCATGCCGCGCGAGACGCGCCACTACGTGCCCAAGCTGCAGGCGGTGAAGAACCTCATCGCGCAACCGGCGAACTTCTCGCTCACGCTGCCGGAACTCCAGAACCACCCGTACTTCCTGAGCGTGCCCATCACGCGCGACATCGACGTCGAGACCGCCATCGCGCTGTCGGGCATGCGTGCCGACGAATTCCGCAGCCTGAACCCGCAGCACAAGAGCCCGGTCATCCTGGCGGCCGGCACGCCGCAGCTGCTGATGCCCTACGACAACGCGAACCTCTTCCTGCGCCGGATCGCGCGCCACGACGGCCAGCTCGCCACCTGGACGGTGTGGGTCGCGCCGCGCACGCTGCATCCGTCGGACGCGGCGCGGCAGGTCGGCATGACCGAAGACGAACTGCGCGAGGCGAACGACATCCCGCCGCGCATGCTCGTCAAGGCCGGCTCGACGCTGCTGGTGTCGCGGGCTGCACGCCACCACGACGTGACCGAAGAAGTTCTCGAGAACGCGCGGCTGTCGTTCGCCCCGGAAGTGTCGACGCGCCGCGTCGTGCTGCGCGCGCGCAAGCGCGACACCGTGGCGAGCATCGCGCGCCGCTACCGCGTCAGCCCCGACGCGGTGGCCGCGTGGAACGATGTGTCGTCGAGCGCACGCTTCAAGCCCGGTCAGCGCATCGTGCTGCACCTCGTGCGCAGCACGCAGGCCAAGCGCCCGGCCGGATCGAAGGTTCGCGCCGCGAGCGTCGCGCACAAGCCGAGCCGCAGCGCCAAGGCGGCGAGCAAGCAGCCGGTCGCGAAGAAGAGCGCTTCACGCAGCGCGAAGACGCCGGTCGCCGCCAAGAAGAGCAGCACACGGGTCGCGAAGCGCGGCGCGGACGGCGCGGGGCGCGAACCCGGCGAGTAGCCTTTCCCGCAGCGCGGGCCGGTCAGCGCCGGTCGACCAGCGCGTGGGCGATGGTGCCCAGATCCACGTACTCGAGCTCGCTGCCGATAGGCACGCCGCGGGCGAGCCGCGTGACGCGCAGGCCGCGCGATTTCATCGCCTCCACCACCACGTGGGCCGTGGCCTCGCCTTCGGCCGTGAAGTTGGTGGCGAGGATGAGTTCCTCCACCACGCCGTCGCTCGCACGCTCGATCAGCCGCTTCAGGCCGATGTCGCCCACGCTCACCCCATCGAGCGGGCTGAGCCTTCCCATCAGCACGAAGTAGAGGCCGCGGTAGCTGCCGGTGCGCTCGAGCGCGGCCTGGTCGGCCGGCGTCTCCACCACGCACAGCAGGCGCGCATCGCGCGACGCATCGAGGCAGATGCTGCACACCTCGCCCTCGGTGAAGGTATGGCAACGCTCGCAATGCCGCACATTGGCAACCGCGGCCTGCAGCGTGGCAGCGATGCGGTGCGCACCGTCGCGGTCGTGCTGCAGCAGGTGGAAGGCCATGCGCTGCGCCGACTTGACGCCCACGCCAGGCAGGCGCCGCAGCGCCTCGATCAGCGCGTCGAGCGCGGGTTCGGCCACGGCGGGGTGTCGGCGCTCAGAACGGGAACTTCATGCCCGGCGGCATCGGCATGCCGGCAGTGAGCTTGCCCATCTTTTCCTGCGACACCTCTTCGGCGCGGCGCACACCGTCGTTGAAGGCGGCGGCCACCAGGTCTTCGAGCATGTCCTTGTCGTCGGCAAGCAGGCTCGGATCGATCTGGATGCGCTTCACGTCGTGCTTGCAGGTCATCGTCACCTTCACGAGGCCGGCGCCGGACTGGCCTTCGACCTCGATGGTGGCGAGTTCGTCCTGCGCCTTCTTCAGGTTGTCCTGCATCGCCTGGGCCTGCTTCATCAGACCTGCGAGTTGACCCTTCATCATGGCTGTGTGCTCCGGAGTTCAGTGGGCTTTGATCGACCCCGGCACGATGCGTGCCGTCGCGTACTGCGCCATCAGCGCCTTCACGATGGGGTCGTTGTGGATGATCTGTTCGGCTTCGTGCTGCCGGCGCTCGCGCTCGGCCGCGGCGCGCAGCGCGGGCGAATCTTCGGCCACGCCGGCGACAGCGTCCAGGCGCACCGGCTCGCCGAGCGCCTGCACCAGCGCCGCCTGCAGTTTCTCGACCTGCGCCGGCGCGCGCAGCGTCTCGCGCTCCACGCGCAGGCGCCACACGTTCACGCCGCCTTCGCGGCCGATCTCGACGCACTGCGCCTGCATCGCCAGTTCGCGCACCAGCGCGCCGATGGCACCTTCGCCGGCCAGTCGTTCGACGAGCGTCTGCCAGCGGTCGCCGGTTTCGGTGCGCACGAGGTCGGGGCGGCACGACGGTGACGCAACATTGGTCGGCGACGCAGCCGGCCGCGGCATCGCCGGCTCGTCGGGCTGAAAATCGTCGTCGACCCAGGGCGGCGGCTCTTCGCGGGCCACCACGGCCCGTGTTGCGACCGCCGCTGCCGGTTCACGGCGAGCCGGCGGTGCAAGCGGCACGGAACGAACGGCGGGCGCAGCCGCCACGGCGACTGCGGGCACGGCACGCGCTGCGGGTACGGGCTCCGCACGGGCTGGTGCCGCCGCGGAAGACGCCACCGGCGTCGTCGTCGTGCTCGAACCCGCCCCGGCCACACTGGCACGCTCGCCCACGCTGCCCGGCCGGAACGCCAGCATGCGCAGCAGCACCATCACGAGGCCGCTGTATTCGTCGGGCGCGAGGCCCAGTTCCGCGCGGCCGTGCAACGCCATGCTGTAGAGCAGCTGCGTCTCGTCGGGCTCGATCGCACCGGCCATCGCAGCGGCGGCTTGCGCCTGCGGATCGTCGGCGTCGAGTGCCCCCGGCACCGCCTGCGCCACGGCCATCTGCTGCAGCAGCTCGGCCAGTTCTTCCAGCGTGCCGGCAGCGCTCAGCCCCAGGCCGCGCAGCGCGTCCGCCGCGCCGAGCAGCGCAACGCCGTCGCGGGCGGCCAGCGCCTGCACGATGCGCACGGCGTGTCCGCGATCCACCGCGCCTAGCATGCGGCGCACGCCTTCGTCGCTCAGCGTGCCGGCGCCGTAGGCGATGGCCTGGTCGGTGAGCGAGAGCGCATCGCGCATCGAGCCGCGCGCCGCACGCGCCAGCAGCCGCAGCGCGGCCGGTTCGGCGGCCAGGCCCTCGTCGGCCAGCACGCGCACCAGATGCTCCTGCACCGTCTGCGGCGCCATCGGCCGCAGGTTGAACTGCAGGCAGCGCGACAGCACCGTGGGCGGCACCTTCTGCGGATCGGTCGTGGCGAGCACGAATTTCAGGTAGTCGGGCGGCTCTTCCAGCGTCTTGAGCATGGCGTTGAACGCCGTGGTCGAAAGCATGTGCACTTCGTCGATCATGTAGACCTTGAAGCGGCCCATCACCGGCTTGTAGACAGCCTGGTCGAGCAGCAGCGAGATCTCATCGACGCCGCGATTGGAGGCGGCGTCGAGTTCCACGTAATCGACGAAGCGGCCGCTGTCGATGTCGCGGCAGGCGTCGCACACGCCGCAGGGGTGCGCGGTGATGCCGCCCTGCCCGTCGACGCCGGTGCAGTTCAGCGATTTCGCGAGGATGCGCGACACCGTCGTCTTGCCCACGCCGCGGGTGCCGGTGAACAGGTAGGCGTGGTGCAGGCGGCCTTGCGTCAGCGCGTTCGACAAGGCCTGCACCACGTGCTCCTGACCCACCATCGCCTCGAAGTTCGCGGGGCGGTATTTGCGGGCCAGAACGGTGTTGCTCATGGCGGCGGATTCTACGGTCCGGCCCTGCCGCGACCCGGTCGGCGCAGCCCGCGGCGCGGGGTGGCGCGAGGCCGGTCGCCGATAATTCGCGCTTCCCCCGACCCACCGCCGCGCATGAACCCGACGCCCGCCCCCGTGACCGCTTCTGCCACGCTCAGCTACGAGCAGTCCGGCGTCAACTACGACCTGATCGACCCGCTGAAGGTGGCCGCGCAGCGCGCCGCCGCCGCGACGGGCTCGCACCTGGCCGCGCACGGCTTCAGCGAAGTGGCCGCATCGCGCGGCGAATCGGCCTACGTGGTCGACGTCGGCCCGTTCTACCTCGCGAGCATCGTCGAATGCCTGGGCTCCAAGGCGCTGGTGGCCGACGAGATGCACACGCTCACCGGCAAGAGCTACTACGACGCGATTGCGCAAGACACCATCGCCATGGCGATCAACGACCTCATCACCGTGGGCGCCACGCCGCTGGTGGTGCAAGCCTACTGGGCCGCCGGAGGTTCGGAATGGTTCACCGATGCGCAGCGCGCACAGGCCCTGGTCGAAGGCTGGAAGCGCGCCTGCGACACCTGTCGCGTCGCCTGGGGCGGCGGCGAAACGCCGGCGCTGGCTGGCATCGTGGCCGAGGGGCGCATCGACCTCGCCGCGTCGTGCACCGGGCTCATCAATCCGAAGGAGCGGCTGTCGGTGGGCGACAAGCTCGCGCCGGGCGACGCCATCGTGCTGCTGGCTTCGAGCGGCATTCACGCCAACGGCCTGAGCCTCGCGCGCAAGCTGGTCGAGCGCCTGCCGCAGGGCTACCTCACCGAGGTTGTACCGGGTCTCAGCTACGGCGACGCGCTGCTCGCACCGACCGTGCTGTATTCACCGGTCACCGAAGCCCTCTACCAGGCCGGCATCACACCGCACTACTGCGCCAACATCACCGGCCACGGCTGGCGCAAGCTGCTGCGCCACCCGGCCGTGCACACCTACCGTATCCACGCGATTCCGGAGGTGACGCCGGTGCTGAAGTTCATCCAGCAGCACGCGCAGCAGGACGACCGCGAGGTCTACAGCACGCTCAACATGGGCGCGGGTTTCGCGCTCTTCGTGAAAGCCGAGGATGCGGCGCGCACCGTGGAGGTCGCACGCGCGCAGGGCATCGAAGCCCTCGTGGCGGGCGCCGTGGAAACCGGGCCGAAGCGACTGGTCATCGAGCCACTCGGCATCGAATTCGGCGACGACGCACTGCAGTTGCGATAGAGGCCGGCCGCCTCGTCAGCACGCCCTTGCACGAACAAGGGCCGCCGACCCCTCGCCTACAATTGCCAGCGACGGGCCTCCTCGCATGGAAGCGCGGCCAACCGGGTCAGGTCGGGAACGAAGCAGCCCCAACCGTTGTGACCAGTGCCGAGGCAAGGCTCGTCACCTTCCCCCATCAAACAGATCAGCGCACCTGCCCCGACAGGGCCGCATGATAGCGATCCTGCGCCTGCTGCAGGCACTGGTTTCTCGTGTCGCTATCGCGCTCTTGGCGGCATCGCGTGCGCGCCTCGGCCAAGGCGGCTCCGGCCTCCTGCCGCGCCGCCTGCGGATCCTGCGGCCCGGGTTCGTGGCTGCCGATGTATTCCTTCGAGTAGATGATGATGGGCTGCACCGGCGGCTGCGCGGACGCAGACGCCTGTGCGGGAGCGGGCAGCGTGATGGGTGCCGGCCCGCCCCGAACGGCGGGTGCCGGCTGCGCGAATGCTCCGGCAGTGCACGCCGCCAGCAGCCACGCGCCGCATGCAGGCAAGCGGTCGAGTCTCATGAGTCTTCCTTTCCAGGCGAAAGCCCGTCGGGCCATGCCCAGGAAGGGCAAATCATGTGCCGCCGATGCGCAGCGCAGGCGCTCAGGTCGCCTGCCGGAAGGCCATCACGGCCTGGTTGCGCAACGTGCGCAGCAGTGAGAGTTCCTTCTCGCCGAGTTCGATGCCGCCGGTCGTGGCCTTGTCGGCATAGATCAGCGCGAAGGGTGCGCCCTTCATCATCAGCGGCAGGAGCAGGAACGCGGGTGCGGCGATGTCGTCGCGGTACCACGCGGGCAGGCGCGCCGCGATGGCGGGCGCGGACGAGTCGACGATCAGCGTGTCGGCCCCCTTCACGCACACCGCGCAGAAGAGGTCGGGCGCAACCGCCCCGGGCGTCGCCTTCACGGGCACCTTGAACGCCGGCGCGACCGCGTTCACGCCGTCGCCGATGCCGAAGCGGCCCGTGAGCACGCCGGTCTTGGGGTCGCGCAGGCAGAACACCACGCGGCGAAACGCGAGGGCGCGGTACATGGTTTCCAGAATCATCCGCAGCACCTCGTTGAGGCGGAAGTTCTCGACCATGGAGTTGGTGATGTCCTGGATGCCGTGCGCCAGCATGTCGGCGGGGTTCTCGCTCGTGCGTATCTCGTTGCCGAGCGGCAGCGTGGCATGCAGCTCATGCGGGCTGAGGCTGTCCTGTTCGATCGGCGGTGCCGCTCCCGCTGCGTCGCCACGCGCGCCTTCGATCGCGGCGGCGCCACCGCCCGAGTCGGGATGCACCAGCCGGCCCGCAGGGGAACCGCTGGGCACCGTGAGATTCATCGCCTTCGCCATCTCGCCCAGGTGCTGGCGCGCGGCGCTCGTGGCGCCCTCGATGTCGCGCGCGCTCACGCCGAGCGCGCGTGCATAGCGCTCGGCCACGGCGGCCACGCTCGGCGCGCCGTTGCTGCCGGCCAGCAGCATTGCATCGGTGATGTCGTTGGCTGCCGTGGTGAGCCAGCGGATGCGCTCACCCGGAACCGGCGGCACGCGCGCGGGCACCTCGCCCGCCGGACGGCGCATGCAGCGCTGAAGCGTTTCAGGCAGACCCCAGGACTTGGCCACGCCCTGCCCCAGGTCCTCGAAGCTCAAGCCCAGCACCGAGATGGACGCAGCCTTCTCGGTCGCCGCGTTTTGCGGCTGGCCGCTCTTCACGTGCTCGGCCACGACGTTGCGCACCTGTCGCGATTCTTCCGGGAAGTAGTAGGCCGTCAGCAGCCGGCCGAGGCCGTGGAACATCGCGCCAATGAAGACTTCCTCGCCGTCGTGCGACGGTCCGGCCAACTCGCTCGCCACCGAGCCGGCCATGAGCGAGCGCAGGAACTCTTCCTTCAGCTGGTTCGCATGCGCCTTGTCGTGCATGTGCTCCAGCAGCACGAGGCTGAGCGCCATGTTGCGCACGCCGGCGAAGCCGATCAGGTTGACGGCGCGCGAGACGGTGCTGATGGTGCCTCCGCCCGCGTGGGTGTATTGCGCGGTATTCACCAGACGCAGCAGCTTGTTGGTGAGCGCCACATCTTTCAGGATTTCGTTCGAGAGGTTGCCCACGCTCTCGTTGTCGGAGTTCGCCACGCGCTGGATGCGAACCACGCTGTCCGACAGCGCCGGGAAATCGGTCTTGTGCCGCATGCGGCGCAGCAGGAAATCGAGCGTACCGCTGTTGCCGCTCGCGGCGCCCGGTGTCTCCGAGAGCAGCGCGGGTGCGAGCCACTTCTGCAGCGCATCGCGAAACGCCGCGGCGGTGGGATGCCGTTGCGCCGGGTCGCGTGCGAGCGCACGCAGCACGATGGCGCGCAGTGCGTCGTCGCCGTCGACCGGCAGGGCCGCGGGCAGTTGCAGGTCTTCGTGGGCCGCGCGATAGATCGCGCGGTACGGATCGCGCTCGACGATCAGCGCCTTGCCGTGCAGCATTTCGGCCAGCACGAGGCCGGCACTGAACACGTCCATCACCGGTGCAGGGGCCGCGCCGCCGGCAGCCTCGGGGGACATGTAGCCGGGCGTTCCGACCACCTTCTGCTGGCTGGCCGGGTCTTCGGTGCGTGCGGCGATGCCGAAGTCCATCACGCGGGGGCGGCCGGCGCCGTCCACCAGGATGTTCGACGGCTTGAGGTCGCGGTGCACCACGCGCGCGGCGTGCGCGGCCTGCAGTGCTTCGAGCACGCCGATCATCATTTCCACCGCTTCGCGCGCCGGCAGTGCGCCGCGCGCGCGCAGGTGCTCGGTGAGCGTGCGGCCGGGCACGTACTCGAACACCAGATAGGGCTGCTGCTCGAACACGTCGGCCTCGAACACCGGCACGATGTTCGGATGCGTGAGGCGGCTGACGCTGCGCGCCTCCTGCAGCCACTGGTTCACCGCGGCGGCGTCGGCGCTCGGCGCGGCGCGCATCAGCTTGACGGCTACTTCGCGTTCGAGCCGTGCGTCGAAACCCAGCCAGACGACGGCTTGCGCGCCCTTGCCGAGCACGCGGCGCAACTCGAAGCGGCCGAGCATGGCCGGGCGCGCCTGCTGAGTCACGAAGCCTCCGTTCGCCGTGGCGAGGCGGCAGGCGGTTCGGCTGCCCGCTTGTCCGTCGCAGGCGCTTCGCGCGCCGCCTCGGCCACGGCACGGCCGGCGTCGAGCGCACGGCGCGCAGCGCGCAATGCCTCCTGCAGATCGCGCACGTCGATCGCTAGCGCCCGCGCATAGCGTTGCGCCACCGCAGCGAGCGCCTGGCTCACGCGCTCCGCCGGCAGCAGGCTGATCGTGTCCACCGTCTCGTTGGCGGCGCTGGCGGTGGTGCGCAGCACGTCGGCGTCGCCGACGGGCGTGCGCACGGCGCCACGCTCACGCGGCAGGCGGCGGGCGATGTGCTGCACCTCGTCACCCAGGCCCCAATGGCGCGCGACCGCGCTGCCGAGCGATTCGACGTCGACACCGAGCACGGCGAACGCCGCGCCCTCTTCGCTCATGCCTGGCTGGTCGGGCGTTCCGGGCGCCGAATCCGGCGGCGGCGGCGAGGGCCGCATGAGCTGCCAGATCTGCTCGGCTTCATCGGGAAAGTGGTATTGCACCAGCAGGCGCCCCAGGTTCTGCAGCAAGGTGAGAAGAAAGATCACTTCCGGGTCGTAGCCGGGCGGGCGCAGCACCTGCGCCACATGGCCGGCGAGCCGGCAGCGGTCGATGAGCCGGCGCATGGCGTCGGCACCGCGTTCGCTGAGCGGCCCGGGCCAGCTGCGCAGGCCGGTGGCCGCATGGCGCACGCCGGCAAGCCCCACGAGCGCGGTCGCTCGGCGCACGGTGAGTACGGGGCCGCTGCCGGAAATCTGCGTGCCCTGCACCTGCGCCGAATTCACCTGGCGCAGCAGCTCGAAGCTGAGCGCGATGTCCTGCAGGATCTGCTCGCCGATCTCGTCGGTGTGCTGGCCTTCCATCGCCGCGAGCCGCGCCACGCGCGCGCTGACGCCGGGCATGGCGGGCAGATGGCCCACGCTGCGCATGCGGTCGAGCAGCAGCGCGAGCGGACCGCCCCTGCCTTGCGCTTCGGCGTCGCGCCAGCCCTCGAGCGCGCGCAGCAGGGTGCGCGCATTGAGATAGCGCTGGCGCTCCTGCGCCGCGGTGCCGCGGTTGGCGATGGCGCGCAGCGCCTCGGGAATGGGATGCGGGCCGGACCATGGCAGACGAACGATCTCGCGGCCGAACGGCGGCATGCGAGCGATCACCGATGCCGTGTCGGGCTCGTCGAGCACGGGCTGCCCCACCAGCAGTTGCTGCAGCAGCACGGCGGCGGCAAGCACGTCGCGCTGGCTCGCCTCGCGGTGGACCTGCAGCCGCGCGGTGTCGCTGGGTACGCTGTCGCCGGGCGCCTGCGACGGCGCATCGCCCGCCGCGGCGAATGCCATGACGCGGATCGCGCCCTGCTCGCTCATGACCAGGTGGTGCAGTTGCAGGTCGCGGTGGGCCACTCCGGCCTCGTGAGCAAACGCCAGGCCACGCAGGGCGTCGCACAGCCAGCCCACTGTTTCGGCCGGCGGCGGAAGCGCGTGGTCGGCCAGCCACTCGACCAGCGTAACGCCGAGCGCGCGGTCGACGGCCACGAAGGGCCAGTGGTCCTGCACGCCGATCTCCGACACGTGAGCCAGCTGCGGGTGGTTCAGGCGCGCCGCGAGCCGCGCCTCGCGCAGCCAGCGCGCCTGCGCCGCCTCGTCGGCAGGCTGCGCGCGGGGAAGCGTGAGCATCAGTTCCTGCCCCGTGCGCGGGTCGAAAGCGAGCCACACCATCGTGCCCAGGCTGCGGCCAAGCAGCTGCTTCAGCTCGAAGCGGCCGAAAGTGCGCAGTGTGGGCAAGGCGGGTGTCTGGGGCGCAGCGGGAGCGGCGGGCGCTGAAGCAGCCATCGTGAAAGTGAACGAAGTGGGGTCAATTGGACGCTGCTCTGCACCCCATCGATGCGTTGATGAGGCGGCGCAAAGGGCTGCATATCCATGGCGATTCTCAGTGATGGTGCGAGCACCCCCTTTCGGCACCGCGGGCGGCACGGGAACACGGGTTGCCACAACCCGATGACCCTGTTCGCCCGGCCCCTGCTTCTTGCGAAAGCCCGCTCCCATGCGATTCCATGCCCCACGACATCCCACCCACCACGACGCAGCCGGCGCAAGGCTTGCGCTTCTTGCGGGTGCCGCCCTCGTCCTCGGCGCCTCCGCATTGCATGTGCGGCGCCAGACCCGCCGCGCCGAGCACGAGCACCCGCCGCGCGGGCGCTTCGTCCATGTGCACGGCACCGCCCTGCACTACACCGAGCACGGCGCCGCGGATGCGCCGCCGCTGGTCATCCTGCACGGCAGCGGCTCGATGGCCGAGGAAATCGAGCGCAGCGGCCTCGTCGAGCGTGCCGGCGCGAACTACCGGGTGATCGTGTTCGACCGGGTGGGCCACGGCCATAGCGACCGGCTGCACGGCGGCGCCCCGACGCCCGCGCGGCAGGCCGACCTGGTGCTGGCCGCCCTTCGCCGACTGGAGATCGACAACCCGATCGTGCTCGGCCATTCGTGGGGTGCGCTCGTGGCGATGGCGCTCGGCCTGAACCATCCGCATGCCGTGCGGGCGCTCGTGCTGCTCAGCGGCTACTGGTTCCCGACACCGCGAGCCGACGTGGCCTGGATGAGCGGCCTGGCGATTCCGCTGCTCGGCGCTCTGATGCGCCACACGCTGGCCCCGCTCGCCGCGCGACTGGCGTGGCCGCGAGCGATCAAGCGCGCCTTCGCGCCCGCGCCGGTGCCCGCTTCGTTCAGCGAGGGCTATCCGGTGTGGCTGTCGCTTCGGCCGGGCCAACTGCACGCCATGGCCGGCGAAGCAGCGCTCATGATTCCAACCGTGCTGCGGCTCGCACCACACTACGGCGAGTTGCGCGTGCCGGTGGTCATCGGCGCGGGCGCAGACGACCGCAAGTTCAGCACGCGTTGGCATTCGTTGCGGCTGCACAAGGCCATCGCCGGCAGCGTGCTGCGCATCGTCGACGGTGCCAGCCACATGCTTCACCACGACGCACCCGAACTGGTACTGGGCTTCATCGACGAGGCCGCGCAGGTGGCCGATACCTCGCGCACCCTGACCTCACCCGCCCGCGCCTCGCGGCGGGCGGACGGGCCGGTGGTCCAGGGCGCCCATTGATCGGATCGAACACACAGGATTCCCGCATGGACGACGACCTTCATTTCAGCCGCTACCGCGCGGAACACGCCCGCCGCCTTGACGCCGACTATCGCGCGTGGCTCGAAGAGCGCCGCTCGGCGAGCCAACGCGATGCGGCGCCGTCGAGCGCGACGACCGACGAACCCCGTGACGAGAGCCCGCTCGAATCGCTGGGCCGTGCGGTCTCCGAAACCGTGACCGGCACGCTGCCAGATGGTGGCCGGGGGACCGGCAAGGCCCGCTGATCGACGTTCGATCGGGCTATGGCCGGCATTGAAAGAATGGCGGCTTGCACGCGCCGGTGCCGCACGTGCGGTCTCGGTGCCTATGTCAGAATCGTCGCGCCCCTTGCCCTTCTCCGGCGGCGGCCACTGACCGAGGAACCTTCATGAGCAGCGAACTGATCAAGCACACCACCGACTCCTCGTTCGACAGCGACGTCCTCAAGTCCGACAAGCCGGTGCTGGTCGACTACTGGGCCGAATGGTGCGGACCCTGCAAGATGATTGCCCCGATCCTCGACGAAGTGTCGAAGGACTACGACGGCCGGCTGCAGATCGCCAAGCTCAATGTCGACGAGAACCGGGACATTCCCGCCAAGTTCGGCATCCGCGGCATTCCCACGCTCATGCTGTTCAAGGATGGCCAGCTTGCCGCCACCAAAGTGGGCGCGCTGTCCAAGGCTCAGTTGACCGCCTTTCTCGACGGTCACCTATAATCGCGCCAGTCGCTTCGAGCGGCCTCCTCTACTGCCCTGAGGGGCACCCGCTCGAAGCCCAGTTTTTGCCACCGCGCCCTGAAGCCTGACCGGCTTCGCAGCCTTCCAGGCAGCGCGCGGATTCGGCCTCCCACCCCAGCGTTCCCCTCTTTCGACGCAAGTTCTTCCGCACCAGCGGTCGAGCGGGTCCGGGTGAAGCCGAAACATCGGGCAATGGTCTTGGCAGACCGCGCCCCTCCCACCCCAGGGTTTTCGCCCATGCATCTGTCAGAACTCAAAGCGATCCACGTGTCGGAGCTCATCACGATGGGCGAGGCGCTGGAGATCGAGAACGTCGCCCGCATGCGCAAGCAGGAGTTGATGTTCGCGATCATGAAGAAGCGCGCGAAGGCCGGCGAACAGGTGTTCGGCGACGGGGTGCTGGAGGTGCTGCCCGACGGTTTCGGCTTCCTGCGCTCGCCGGATGCCAGCTACATGGCGTCAACCGACGACATCTACCTGAGCCCGAGCCAGATCCGCCGCTTCAACCTGCACACGGGCGACGCCATCGAAGGCGAGGTGCGCGTGCCCAAGGACGGCGAACGCTACTTCGCGCTGGTGAAGGTCGACCGCGTGAACGGCCTCACGCCCGAGGAGAGCAAGCACAAGATCATGTTCGAGAACTTGACGCCGCTCTTCCCGAAAGAGCAGTTCAAGCTTGAGCGCGACATGAAGGGCGACGAGAACATCACCTCGCGCATCATCGACCTCATCGCGCCCATCGGCAAAGGCCAGCGCGCACTGCTGGTGGCCCAGCCCAAGACCGGCAAGACGGTGATGATGCAGCAGCTGGCGCATGCGCTGGTTGCCAACCACCCCGAGGTCTACCTGATCGTGCTGCTCGTCGACGAGCGGCCGGAAGAAGTGACCGAGATGCTGCGCACCGTGCGCGGCGAAGTCATCAGCTCCACCTTCGACGAGCCCGCCGCGCGCCACGTGCAGGTGGCCGAGATGGTGATCGAGCGCGCCAAGCGCCTGGTCGAGCTGAAGAAGGACGTGGTCATCCTGCTCGACTCCATCACCCGCCTCGCGCGTGCCTACAACAACGTGCTGCCGTCGTCCGGCAAGGTGCTCACCGGCGGCGTGGACGCCAATGCGCTGCAGCGCCCCAAGCGCTTCTTCGGCGCGGCGCGCAACGTCGAGGAAGGCGGCTCGCTCACCATCATCGGCACAGCGCTCATCGACACCGGCAGCCGCATGGACGAGGTGATCTACGAAGAGTTCAAGGGCACCGGCAACTGCGAGATCCACCTCGATCGCCGCATGGCCGAGAAGCGCGTCTACCCCTCGATCCTGATCAACAAGAGTGGCACGCGGCGCGAGGAACTGCTGCTCAAGCCCGAAATCCTGCAGAAGACCTGGATCCTGCGAAAGCTGCTCTATCCGATGGACGAGATCGAGGCGATGGAATTCATCCTCGACAAGATGAAGTCGACGAAGAACAACCTCGACTTCTTCGACATGATGCGCCGGGGCGGCTAACAGCTCCCTGCCCGCTATAATTCGCGGTTTTCCGCTTCCGGCAAGTGCGTCGAACGGTTCGACGTGGCTCCCGAACATCCAGCGCAGAGGTTTCGCATGAAAGAAGGCATTCACCCCACGTACCGCGACGTCTGTTTCGTCGACCTGTCCAACGGCTTCAAGTTCGTGACGCGCTCTTGCGCGCAGTCCAAGGAAACCGTGAAGATGGAAGACGGCCGTGAGCTGCCGCTCTTCAAGCTGGAAACCACGAGCGAATCGCATCCCTTCTACACCGGCACGCAAAAGAGCATCGACTCGCTGGGTGGCCGCGTCGAGAAGTTCCGCAACAAGTTCGCGCGCGTTGGCCTCAAGAAGTAAGCCGGCGTCGCCGGCCCCGAAGAAGGCAGCTGCGGCTGCCTTTTTTGTTGCCTGATCCGTGTGATCGGGTCCGTGGCCTGCTCGCGCTCGTGCGGCATCATTGCCATTGCTCCGCGCTCTTCGCCGTCTTGAACTCGCCCAACCCCGCCCTTGTCACCCAGCGTGCCGCGCAGCGCCTGCCGCGTGCGGCGCTGCTGCTGTTCTGCGCGGCCTACGTGCTGCCCGGGCTGTTCGGCCGCGATCCGTGGCGCAATGCCGATGTCACCGCCTTCGGTTTCATGGCGAGCATCGCCGAAGGCCGCTCGGGCTGGCTGAGCCCCGCGGTGGCCGGCCTGCCGGCCGAGCCGGCGCTGCTGCCGTATTGGCTGGGCGCGGTCTTCATCCAGTGGTTCGGTCCCTGGCTCGGTGCACCTGTCGCCGCACGCCTGCCGTTCGCGCTGCTGCTCGTGCTGGTGCTGGCCTTCACCTGGTACAGCGCCTACCACCTCGCGCGCACGGAGGCGGCACGCCCGCTGCCCTTCGCCTTCGGCGGCGAGGCGGACCCGGTCGACTACGCCCGCGCCATTGCCGACGGCGCACTGCTCGCGGTCATCGCGACCCTGGGATTGCTGCTGCTCGGCCACGAGACGACACCCGAACTCGCGCAATTGGCAGGCGTGTCGCTGTTCCTGTACGCGATGGCGGCGAGCCATCACCGGCGCTGGCGCGCGCGCGCGGCGCTCATGCTGTCGCTGCCCGCACTGGCTGCCAGCGGCGCGCCCAATGTTGCCGCAGCGCTCGGCGCGGCGGGTGTCCTGATCGCCTTGTGGTCGCGCCCCCTGGGTGCCGGTCTCCTCTGGGCGTGGATCGCAGGGGCGACGGCGGCGAGTGCGGTGGTGGCTACGGTTCTCGGCGCGTGGAGCTGGCGGATGGAAATCGCCACCACGTCGGACCCGTGGCTGAGCATCGGCAAGCAGGTGATCTGGTTCACCTGGCCTTCATGGCCGCTGGCTTGCTGGACGTTGTGGCGCTGGCGGCGCCAGCTCAAGCAGCCTCACATCGCCCTGCCGCTCGGCTGCGTGCTGGTCGCGCTCGCAACCTGGTTGCTGTTGGGTGGAAACGACCGCGCGCTGATGCTCGCGCTGCCGCCACTGGCCGTGCTGGCGGCGTTCGCGCTGCCCACGCTGCAGCGAAGCACCGCGGCGGCCATCGACTGGTTCTCGGTGTTCTTCTTCTCGATCTGCGCGCTGGCGATCTGGGTGATCTATGCCGCCATGCATACCGGCGTTCCGGCCAAGCCCGCGGCCAACGTGGCGCGGCTGGTGCCGGGTTTCATTCCCGTGTTCCAGCCGATCGAGCTGGCATTCGCGGTGCTCGCGACGCTGGCCTGGATCGCACTCGTCCAATGGCGCACGGGCCGCAACCGTCACCCGCTGTGGAAGAGCCTCGTGCTGCCGGCCAGCGGTGTGGCGCTGTCGTGGCTGCTGCTCATGACGCTGTGGCTGCCGCTGTTCGACTACGCCCGCAGCTACGGCCCGCTGATGGCGCGTCTGGCGTTTCACCTGCCAACGAACGCCTGCGTGGCCGCCGTGAACGTGTCGCGCTCACAGCTCGCGGCGATGGAGTTCACGGCTTCGTACCACCTCGATGCCGCCACGCCGCTTGCCTCCACGCCCTGCGATTGGCTGGTGCGTGTGGACCCGCCCCGCAGCCGGCGGGCCGCGCCTTCGGGCTGGCGCGAAGTCGCGCGCGAACCTCGCCTGACCCGACGCGATGAAGTGACGGTGATCTTTCGCCGCGAGAACGCCGACAAGCGCTGAGCAGCGAATCGCGTCAGCTGGCGTTCGCGCGGTCGAGCCGGACCTCGTCGCCGGAGAGGCCGGCCGCCGAGACCGTGCCTCGAACGCGCGCTGCGGGAAACACCAGCTTGAAGCGCGAGCCCTTGCCGGGTTCGCTGCTCAGCTCGAGTTCACCCCCGTGGCGCTGGACCACATGCTTGACGATGGACAGCCCCAGACCCGTGCCGCCAGTGTCGCGTGAGCGGCTGCCGTCCACGCGATAGAAGCGCTCGCTCAGCCGCGACAAGTGCTCGCGCGCGATGCCGATACCCGAATCGTGGACCTCGAGTTCGCCGGCGCCATCCGCACGAACGCTCCAGCGCAGATCGACGCTGCCGCCGGCCGGCGTGTAGCGCACCGCGTTGTTGGCGAGGTTGCCGAGCGCGCTGAGCAATTCCGCCTCGGCGCCCGCGATCTCGGCGCCACCCGCATCGCTCGCGCCGATGCGGTGCCGGCCAGCCGACAGCGCCTCGGCGTCGGCCCGCACCTGCGTCAGCAGCCGCGCCACCGATACCCAGCGCTCGGCTGTGGGCGGTGGGCTGCCCTCGAGTTGTGCGAGCGTGAGCAGGTCGCCCACGAGCGTCTGCATGCGCTGGGCCTGCTGCGACATCAGTTCGAGCACGCGGCGGCGCTCCACGTCGGTGAGCGGCAGCGTGCCCATCGTCTCGATGAAGCCGGCCAGCACCGTGAGCGGCGTGCGAATCTCGTGCGACACGTTGGCCACGAAGTCGCGCCGCATGCCGTCGTGGCGCTCGCGTTCGGTGATGTCCTGCGACAGCAGCAGCATCTGCCCTTCGCCGTACGGACGCAACAGCACCGAGAGCGTCGCGAACGCGCTCGCGCCCGCCATGTGCACGGGCTCGTCGAACGCGCCGCCCTGCAGGTAGGCCACGAAGGCCGGCGCGCGCAGCAGGTTGGTCACACGCTGGCGGCGGTCGCGCTGAGGGTCGATGCCGAAATGATCGGCCGCGACCGCATTGCACCATTCGATCTGCTCGTTGGCGTCGAGCAGCATCACGCCGTTGGGCGACGCTTCGATGGCCGAGAGAAAGTGATCGAGCCGCGCATGCTCGGTCTCGACGCGCCGCTCGAGCGCGCGCACCGAGCGCTCGACGCGATAGCCCACCTCGCCCCAGAAGCCCGCATCGCGCGGGGCGTCGCCCTCATGCTGGCGGCGCAGCCACTGCATCAGGCGGTGGGCGCGCAAGGCATCGCGCAGGGCATAGAGCAAGGCGCCGACGGCCGCACCCACAAGGGCTCCGACCAGCGGCGCCTGCAAGGCCGCACCGCCGGCGGCACCGGCGAGCCCGCCCACCGCCACGGCCAGAACCGCAACGAACAGCCGGGAGAACAACCAGTCCATGCGCGAAGGCGACTCAGCTCGAGAGCGCCTGCACCTGTTGCGTGAAACGGTAGCCGGCGCCGCGCACCGTCTCGATCATGCGCGACGCGCCGGCCGGCTCGAGCGCTTCGCGCAGGCGCTTGACGTGCACGTCCACCGTGCGCTCCTCGATGAACACATGGTCGCCCCACACGCGGTCGAGCAGCTGGGCGCGGCTGTGCACGCGTTCCGGATGCGTCATGAAGAAGTGCAGCAGCCGGAACTCGGTCGGGCCGACACGCAGTTCGCGCTCGCCGCGCGATACGCGGCGTGTGCCGGGATCGAGCGTCAGGCCGCCGATCTCCACCGCGGTGTCCAGCGCTTCGGGCGCCTTGCGGCGCAGCACCGCGCGAATGCGCGCCAGCAGCTCCTGCGTGGAAAACGGCTTGACGAGGTAGTCGTCCGCGCCGGCGTCGAGCCCGGCGATCTTGTCGGCCTCTTCAGCGCGTGCCGTCAACATGATGATCGGCAACTCGCGCATGCGCGCCTGCGAACGCCAGCGCTTGGCGAGCACCAGGCCGGAATGGCCGGGCAGCATCCAGTCGAGCACCACCAGATCGGGCAGCACCTGGTCGACCTCGGTCTGTGCCTGCTCGGCCGTGGCCGCGAGCGTGACTTCATAGCCGGCGTGGCGCAGGTTGATGGCGATCAGCTCGGCAATGGCCGATTCGTCTTCGACAACAAGAATTCGGCTCAACTTCGATTCCCCCGATTCAACGCACGATCGATTCGACCGTGGCCACCGAGTTGTGGCGTACGTCCGTGCCCTTGACCACGTAGATGATCACCTCGGCCAGGTTCTTCGCGTGGTCGCCCACGCGCTCGATCGCCTTGGCCACGAACACGAGGTCGATGCTGGCCGAGATGGTGCGCGGGTCTTCCATCATGAAGGTGATGAGCTTGCGCATCAGGCCGTCGAACTCCTGGTCGATCTGGTCGTCCTGCTTGAGCACGTCCAGCGCCTGCTCGACGTCGAGCCGCGCGAAGGCGTCGAGCGCACGCCGCAGTTGCTTGATGGCGAGTTCGCACTCGAACGCGAGGTCGGACACCGGCAGGCGCATGCGGCTGGACACTCCGGTGTTGATGAGCCGCTGCACCGTGCGCGCGATGCGCGCCGCCTCGTCGCCCACGCGCTCGAGGTTGGCAATGGCCTTGCTGATGGCGATCAGCAGGCGCAGGTCGCGCGCGGTCGGCTGGCGGCGCGCGATGATGGTGGAGAGATCGCGATCGATCTCCATTTCCATCGTGTTGACGCGCTCTTCGCGCACCAGCACCTCCGAGGCGAGTTCGCCGCTGAAGTGGGTCAGCGCCTCTACCGCGTGCGCCACCTGCGACTCGACCAGGCCGCCCATTTCGAGCACGCGCGTGGAGATGCCGCTGAGTTCGGCATCGAACTGGGTCGACAGATGCTTGTCCATGTCTGGTCTCCTGAGTGCTGGGCGGCGCTTCAGCCGAAGCGGCCGGTGATGTAGTCCTCGGTGTCCTTCTTCTTCGGCTTCATGAAAAGCTCCGAAGTCGGGCCGAACTCGATGAGATCGCCGAGGTACATGTAGGCGGTGTAGTCGGACGTGCGAGCCGCCTGCTGCATGTTGTGCGTGACGATGACCACCGTGTATTCGTTCTTCAGCTCGTGGATCAGCTCCTCGATCTTGCCGGTGGAGATGGGGTCGAGCGCCGAACAGGGTTCATCGAGCAGCAGCACCTCGGGCTTGATGGCGATGCCTCGCGCGATGCACAGCCGCTGCTGCTGGCCGCCCGAGAGGCCCGAGCCGCTCTGGTTGAGCTTGTCCTTCACCTCGGACCAGAGCGCCGCCTTCTTGAGCGCCCACTCGACGCGCTCGTCCATCTCGATGCGCGGCAGCGTCTCGAACAGCCGCACGCCGAAGGCGATGTTGTCGTAGATCGACATGGGGAACGGTGTGGGCTTCTGGAAGACCATGCCGACCTTCGCGCGGATCAGCGACACGTCTCTGCGCGACTTCAGCACGTTCTCGCCATCGAGCAGGATCTCGCCTTCGGCGCGCTGCTCGGGATACAGCTCGAACATGCGGTTGAAGGTGCGCAGCAGCGTCGATTTGCCGCAACCCGACGGGCCGATGAAGGCGGTGACCTTCTTCTCGGGAATGTCGAGGTTGACGCGCTTGAGCGCCTGAAAGCTGCCGTAGTAGAAGCTCAGGTCACGCACTGCCAGCTTGACCTTTTCGGTGGCGGGCAGTTGGGTCATGGTGTCCATCGGCGACATCGCTTCTCCGTATTCAATGCTTGTTGCGGAACAACACCCGCGCGAGGATGTTCAGGGCGAGCACGCCCACCGTGATCAGCAGCACGCCGGCCCAGGCAAGCTTCTGCCAGTTCTCGTACGGGCTCATCGCGAACTTGAAGATGGTGACGGGCAGGCTTGCCATCGGCGCCGTCAGGTCGGATGTCCAGAACTGGTTGGACAGCGCGGTGAACAGCAGCGGTGCCGTCTCGCCCGCGATGCGCGCGAAGGCGAGCAGCACGCCCGTCATCACGCCCGCCCGCGCCGCCTTGAGCGTGACGCTCGAGATCACCCGCCACTTCGGCGTGCCGAGCGCATAGGCCGCCTCGCGCAGTGAGTTCGGAATCAGCGAGAGCATGTTCTCGGTGGTGCGTATCACCACCGGGATGACGATCAGCGTCAGCGCCAGCACGCCCGCGAGCGCCGAGAAGCTGTGCATCGGCGCCACGACCACCGCATAGATGAACAGGCCGATGACGATGGACGGCGCCGACAGCAGGATGTCGTTGATGAAGCGCGTGGAGCTGCCGAGCCAACCCTTCTGGCCGTATTCGGCGAGGTAGATGCCGGCCATCACGCCGATCGGCGTGCCCAGCAGCGTGGCAAGCGACACCATCACCAGCGAGCCGAAGATGGCATTGGCCAGGCCGCCGGTCTCGGCCATCGGCGGCGGCGTCATCTCGGTGAAGGTGGCAAGCGCCAGGCCGCTGAAGCCGAGGCGAAAGATCTCGATCAGGATCCATACCAGCCAGAACACGCCGAAGGCCATGGCCGCGAGGGCCAGCGCGAGCGCCACCCGGTTGACGAGCTTGCGCCGCCGGTGCTTGGCAAGGCGCGGGTCGATTGCGGTCGTCGCGTTCATGCACGCGCTCCTTCGCCGCGCCGCAGCCGCAGCAGCAGCAGCTTCGACAGCGCCAGCACCACGAAGGTGATGAAGAAAAGAATCAGCCCGAGGTAGATGAGCGACGCCTGGTGCAGGCCCGCGCCCGCTTCGGGGAACTCATTTGCGAGCGCCGAGGTGATGCTGTTGGCCGCCTCGAACAACGAGAGCGAATCGAGCTGGTTCATGTTGCCGATGACGAAGGTGACGGCCATCGTCTCGCCCAGCGCCCGCCCGAGCCCGAGCATGATGCCGCCGAGCACACCTGCCTTGGTGTAGGGCAGCACAACGCGCCAGACCACCTCCCAGGTGGTGGAGCCCAGGGCGTAGGCCGATTCCTTGAGCATGGGCGGGGTGACGTCGAACACGTCGCGCATCACCGAGGCGATGAACGGAATCACCATGATGGCGAGGATGATCCCCGCCGAGAGAATGCCGAGGCCGACCGGCGGGCCGGCGAATAGTGCACCCACAAACGGAATGTCGCCGAACGCGCTCTGCAGCGGCGGCTGCACGAAGCGCGCGAGGATGGGCCCGAACACCAGCAGCCCCCACATGCCGTAGACGATGGACGGCACGGCCGCGAGCAATTCAATCGCGATACCCAGCGGCCGCTTGAGCCAGCCGGGCGACAACTCGGTGAGAAAGAGCGCGATGCCAAAGCTCACCGGCACGGCGATCAGCAGCGCGATGAACGAGGTCATCAGCGTGCCATAGATCATCACCAGGCCGCCGTACTCGTTGGCGACCGGGTCCCATTCACTGCGCCAGAGAAAGCTGATGCCGTACTTCTCGATCGCCGGGCCGGCACCGATGAAGAGGGAGACGATGATTCCCGCGAGCAGCGCGAGGGTCAGTACCGCCGCGGCGTGTGCCAGCAAGGAAAAGACCGCATCAGCCCACGAGGAAGCGGATCGCCGGCTCGGCGGCGATCCGGCCGGATCTGCACGGTCCATGAGTTTGTCTTCGAGGGGAGGGATCGCGGTCAGTGTAGCGGGCACGGCATCTCCGACGGTCGTGCGAAAGGGGCGATGCGTCGCCCCTTCGCGGTCAGGCAATCAGGCCTCTCGCGGCCCGGCTGGCATTCCGGTCTACTGGGCCGCGACGACCTTGCCCGAGGCGTCCTTGATGGCGCCCCACTGCTTGCGCACCATGTCCTTCACCGATGCGGGCAGCGGCACGTAATCGAGCTCCGACGCCATGGCGTCGCCGCTGTTGTAGGCCCAGTCGAAGAACTTCAGCGTGGCTGCGGCTTGCGCCGGCTCGGCCTGCACCTTGTGCATCATGATGAAGGTCGCGCCCGTGATCGGCCACGAGTCCTTGCCAGGCTGGTCGGTCAGCACCTGGTAGAAGCTCTTCGCCCAGTCCGCACCGGCAGCGGCCGCCTTGAACGCCGCCTCTTCCGGCGCCACGAAGTTGCCGGCCTGGTTGCGCATCAGCGCATGCGACATCTTGTTCTGCTTGGCGTAGGCGTACTCGACGTAGCCGATAGCGTTCGGCAGCCGCATCACGTAGGCCGACACGCCTTCGTTGCCCTTGCCGCCGGCACCCGTCGGCCAGTTGACGGCCGTGCCTTCACCGACCTTCTGCTTCCACTCGGCATTCACCTTGGAGAGGTAGTTGGTGAAGATGAAGCTGGTGCCGGAGCCGTCCGCACGGCGCACCACGGTGATCGCGGCATCCGGCAGCTTCAGACCCGGGTTCAACGCCGCCACAGCCGCGTCGCTCCACTTGGTGATCTTGCCGAGGTAGATGTCGCCGAGCACTTCACCCGTGAGCTTGAGCTGCCCGGGGGCGATGCCCTTGATGTTGACCACGGGCACCACGCCGCCGATGACGGTCGGGAACTGCAGCAGTCCGTCCTTGGCGAGGTCTTCATCTTTGAGCGGTGCGTCGGAGGCGCCGAAGTCGACGGTCTTGGCCTTGATCTGGCGGATGCCCGCGCCTGAGCCCACCGACTGGTAGTTGATCCGAGCGCCGGTTGCCTTGTTGTAGGCGTCGGCCCATTTGGCGTAGATCGGGGCCGGGAACGAGGCGCCCGCCCCGGTCACGTCTTGCGCGAAAGACGTGGCGGCAAAGGCCGCGAGTCCGAAAACCACTGCACCGGATTTCCAACGAATCGTCATGTTCACCCTTTCGTGTTGCACGCCTTCTGGCGCCGTGGGTGAACTGTAGGAAGCGGGTGTGACACCCGCATGACAGCGAGTGTCCGCCGGGAAAGCGTCGGCGCACGGGTCCGGCGCTGTCACGAGGCGCTCATGCGACTGTCACATGACAGTCACAACACGCTTGGGCGGGTCAGTCCTGCAGGGTCGCGGCAAGCCGCTCTGCGCAGCTGCGCGCCAGCGCGGCATCCTGCGCCTCGACCATCACGCGCACCAGCGGTTCCGTGCCGGAGGGCCGGATCAGCAGTCGGCCCGTGTCGGCCAGTTCCCGCGCCACCACGGCCTGCATGTCGGCGAGGCGCGGGTTGGTCTTCCAGTCTTGCCCGGGCGCGAGCCGCACGTTGAGCAGCACCTGCGGATACAGCGTCACATCGGCCAGCAGTTCCGGGAGCGACTTCCCACTGCGCATCACTGCCTGCAGCACCTGCAGGGCGCTGACGATGCCGTCGCCGGTAGTGTGCCGGTCGAGTGCGAGCAGGTGGCCGGAGCCTTCGCCGCCGAGCAGCCATCCGCGGGCCGAGAGTTCTTCCAGCACGTAGCGGTCGCCGACCTTGGCGCGCACGAACTCGACGCCGCGCTTCTTCAGCGCCACTTCGACGGCCAGATTGGTCATGAGCGTGCCGACGGCTCCGGGCACGGCCTGACCTTGCGCCAGCCGGTCGCACACCATCACGTACAGCAACTCGTCGCCGTTGTAGAGCCGGCCGGCGGCGTCGACGATCTGCAGGCGGTCGGCGTCGCCGTCCAGCGCCACGCCGTAGTCGGCGCCCTGCTCGGCCACCGCGCGAATCAACTCCGCCGGATGCGTCGCGCCGAAGCCCGCGTTGATGTTGAGCCCGTCGGGCGAGCAGCCGATGGGCACCACGTCGGCGCCGAGTTCATGGAACACATGCGGCGCCACGTTGTAGGCCGCGCCGTGGGCGGCATCCACCACGATCTTCAGGCCCTTGAGCGACAGGTCGTTGCCGAAGGTGCTCTTGCAGAACTCGGTGTAGCGGCCGTCGGCGTCCTCGAGCCGGCGGGCCTTGCCGAGCTTGGCCGAATCCACCCATTGCGGCTCGCGTGCGAGCGCCTGTTCGACGGCGATCTCCCACGCGTCGGGCAGCTTCTCGCCCTGAGCCGAGAAGAACTTGATGCCGTTGTCGCCGAACGGGTTGTGCGAGGCGCTGATGACGACGCCCAGCGCCAGCCGCAGCGCGCGGGTGAGGTAAGCCACACCGGGCGTGGGTAGCGGGCCGGTGAGCAGCACGTCGACACCGGCAGACGCGAAGCCGGCTTCCAGTGCCGATTCGAGCATGTAGCCCGAGATACGGGTGTCCTTGCCGATCAGCACGGTGGGCCGCGGCTCGCTCGCCATCAGCACCTGGCCCACCGCATGGCCAAGACGCAGCATGAAGTCGGGGGTGATCGGGGCCTGGCCCACCGTGCCGCGAATGCCATCGGTGCCGAAATAGGTTCTGCTCATCTTGTCGGGGGGTGTGAGTTGCCGGCCCATGCCGGGGTATCGCGCGCGATTGTCGGCGAGCGACAGCGCCTACATCAGGCCGGCAGCGCGCCAGACCTTGATGGCGTCCACTGTTTCCGCCACATCGTGCACACGCACGATGTGCGCGCCGCGCTGCAAGGCGGCCAAGGCCGCCGCCACACTGGCCGCAACCCGGTCGGCAGGCGGGCGGCCGGTGATTTTTCCGAGCGTGGATTTGCGCGACCACCCGACGAGCAGCGGGTAGCTCAGATCGGCGAGTTCGCGTTGGCGGCGAAGCAGTTCGAGGTTGTGCGCCACCGTCTTGCCGAAGCCGATGCCTGGATCGAGCACGATGCGCTCGGCCGCGATGCCACGCTGCCGCAAGGCGTCGGCCCGCGCGCCGAGAAACGCGCCAACCTCGGCCACCACGTCGCCGTAGCTCGGCTCCTTCTGCATCGATTCGGGCTCGCCCTGCATGTGCATCAGGCACACGCCGCAGTTCGCATGAGCCGCCACCGCGTCCAGCGCACCCGGCGCCTGCAGTGCGCCGATGTCGTTGATGATGTCCGCCCCACGGTCCAGGCAGACCTGCATCACCTGTGGCTTGATGGTGTCGATGGAGACCGGGCAGCCGAGCCGCAGCGCTCCATCCAGCACCGGCAGCACGCGCTGCAGTTCCTCTTCGGCGCTGACGACGGCCGCACCCGGCCGGCTCGATTCGCCGCCGATGTCGAGGATGTGCGCCCCATCGGCCAGCAGGCGCTCGCAATGGGCCAGCGCGGCCACGGTACTGGCATGGCGTCCGGCGTCGGAAAACGAATCCGGCGTGACGTTGACGATGCCCATGACGACCGGCCGCGACAGGTCGATGCGAAAGCGGGTGGTCTGCCAGAACATGGACGTGGTTTCGAGCCAATGAAAACGGGGCCGAAGCCCCGTCGTGAGAACGCAGATGCCCGTGGCGTTAGGCGGCGGCCGGCGCTTCGTCGGTCGCCACCGGCGCGGTCGGGCCGCTGGGCTTGTCGCTGCTCGGCGTCCAGTCCTTGGGCGGACGCGGCGGCTTGCCGTTCATGATGTCGTCGATCTGGTCCGCGTCGATGGTTTCCCATTCGAGCAGCGCCTTCGCCATCGCATGCATCTTGTCCTGGTTGTCCTCGATCAGCTTGCGCGCAATGATGTACTGCTCGTCGATGATGCGCCGGATCACGCCGTCGACCTTCTGCATGGTCTGCTCCGACACATTCACATGCTTGGTGACCGAGCGGCCGAGGAAGACTTCGCCTTCGTTCTCTGCATACACCATCGGCCCGAGTTCGTCGGTCATGCCGTAGCGCGTGACCATGTCGCGGGCGATCTGCGTCGCACGCTCGAAGTCGTTGCTGGCGCCAGTGGTCATCTGGTTCATGAACACCTCTTCGGCGATGCGCCCGCCAAACAACACCGAGATCGTGCTGAGCATGCGCTCCTTGTCGAGGCTGTAGCGATCGCCTTCTGGCAACTGCATCGTCACGCCGAGCGCACGTCCGCGCGGAATTACCGTCACCTTGTGCACCGGATCGGTCTTGGGCAGCAGCCGCGCGACGAGCGCGTGGCCCGACTCGTGGTAGGCCGTGTTCTTGCGCTCCTCCTCCGGCATGACCATGGACTTGCGCTCGGGGCCCATCATGATCTTGTCCTTCGCGCGCTCGAAGTCGATCATCTCGACGACACGGCCACTGCGGCGCGCCGCGAACAGCGCTGCCTCGTTGACCAGGTTCGCCAGATCGGCGCCCGAAAAGCCGGGCGTGCCGCGGGCCAGGATGTCGGCGCGGATGTCGCTGCCCACCGGCACCTTGCGCATGTGCACGTTGAGGATCTGCTCGCGGCCGCGAACGTCGGGCAGCGTCACGTAGACCTGCCGGTCGAAGCGACCCGGGCGCAGCAGCGCGGGGTCCAGGATGTCCGGCCGGTTGGTGGCCGCCATCACGATGACGCCGGTATTGGTCTCGAAGCCGTCCATCTCGACCAGCATCTGGTTGAGCGTCTGCTCGCGTTCGTCGTTGCCGCCGCCGAGGCCGGCGCCGCGATGGCGGCCGACCGCGTCGATTTCGTCGACGAAGATGATGCAGGGCGCGCTCTTCTTGGCTTGCTCGAACATGTCGCGCACGCGGGCCGCGCCCACGCCGACAAACATCTCGACGAAGTCGGAGCCCGAGATGCTGAAGAACGGCACCTTGGCTTCACCGGCGATGGCCTTGGCCAGCAGCGTCTTGCCGGTGCCCGGGGGGCCGACCAGCAGCACGCCGCGCGGAATGCGGCCGCCCAGCTTCTGGAACTTCTGCGGGTCCTTCAGGAAGTCGACGAGTTCCTTCACCTCTTCCTTGGCCTCGTCGCAACCGGCGACGTCGGCGAAGGTGGTGGAGTTGTTGGCCTCGTCGAGCATGCGCGCCTTCGATTTGCCGAAGCTGAACGCACCGCCCTTGCCACCGCCCTGCATCTGCCGCATGAAGTAGATCCACACGCCGATCAGCAGCAGCATCGGACCCCAGGACACGAGGATGCTCATCAGGATCGACGGCTCCTCGCGCGGCTTCACATCGAAGGCGACGTTGTTGTCGATGAGGTCGCCGATCAGGCCGCGGTCCAGCGTGGTGGCGGTGGTGCGCAATTCCTTGCCGTCGCTGGTGCGCGCGCGGATTTCGGTGCCGCCGGGACCTTCCTGCAACTGCACGCTCTGGATGCGGTCACGGCGCACTTCCTCCAGGAAGTCGGAGTAGCCGATCTCGTTGGTCCGTGTGCCGCCGCGCTCGAACTGCTTGAAGACGGTAAACAGCACAACCGCGATCACCATCCAGACAGCGATCTTCGAGAACCATTGATTGTTCACCGCGGCTCCTTTTCCGGGTCAAAACACGTGAGCCAGCCAGACAGGCCAACCATCCGCCGCATATGGGATCGATTTTATGCGACGCAAGCCCTGCCAATCCCCTGCATTGCCCCGGCATTTGCCGTGTATCAGGGCGTTTGAAGCGGGCGAGCCGGTGTCGGGTTCTTCAGACCAATGCCGATCAAAAAGGTTTCCGCCGACTTGTCGCGCGAGGCCTTCGGTTTGAGCGGTTTTACCGTTCTGAAGTGCGCCTTGAACAGCTTCACCAACTGGCTGTGGCCGCTGCCGTGAAAGACCTTGCAGACGAGCGCGCCCTTTTCGGTCAGGTGGTTGCGTGCAAATTCCACAGCCAGTTCCACCAGATCGGCCATGCGCGCCGCATCGGAACTCTCGACGCCGGAGAGGTTGGGCGCCATGTCGGAGATCACCACGTCGACGGGACGGCCGCCCAGCATGGTTTCGAGTTCGGCCAGAACTGCGTTCTCGCGGAAATCGCCCCGGATGAACGAGACGCCTTCGATGGGCTCGAACTCGAGGATGTCGAGCGCGATGATCGTGCCGTTGAGTTGACCGACCGCCGCGCCGCCCGTGCCCGCGTCCTTGGGAGCGAACTTTCGCCGCACGTACTGGCTCCACGCGCCGGGTACCGCCCCGAGATCGACCACCAGCTGGCCGGGCCGCAGCAGCTTCAGTTCCTCGTCGATCTCTTTCAGCTTGTACGCCGCGCGGGCGCGGTAGCCCTCACGCTGCGCCAGCTTGACGTACGGGTCATTGATATGGTCGTGCAACCACGCCTTGTTGACCTTCTTGCTCTTCGTTTGAGTCTTCATGCCAAGGGATAATACGGGGATGCCTGCCATCAATCTCACGACTGCCGAGCGCAAGGAAAAGCGCGCCGATGCCCATCACCTCGATCCGGTGGTGCTGATCGGAGGCGAGGGCTTGACACCCGCCGTGAAGAAGGAAGTCGACACGGCGCTCGACGCCCACGGCCTGATCAAGGTGCGGGTCTTCTCCGACGAGCGCGCAACGCGCGAGGCCATCTTCACGGCACTCGCGGACCAGCTGAATGCCGCGCCGATCCAGCACATCGGCAAGCTGCTGGTGCTGTGGCGCCCCGTGCCCGAGAAGGAGCGGACCGAGCGCGAAGGCCGCATGCCGGGCCCGAAGATCGTGAAGATCCTCAAGTTCTCCAAGAGCGGCAACCACCGTCCGCAGGTCAAGAAGGTGCGGGTACTCGGCAACCAGCGGCTCGCCGCAGGTGGCGAACTCAAGCGCGCCAAGCGCCGCCTGACGAGCGTGAAGAAGCGCGTGGCCGAATAAGCGGGGCGCAAGCGCGCTCAGCGGCGCGTCAACCGCCAGGCGAGCGCCAGCACCACCAGTCCCTTGACGCCGAAGAGCACGCTCGATGCGGCGTGCAATGCGCCGAACGACCAGGCGCCCTCACCCGCGCGAGCCGCCGCCATCATCGGCTGGGTGCCGAAGTAGCCGGCCACGGTGCAGAACAGCGCCGCGACCACCAGCACCAGATCGGCACTGAATAGCGAGCCGGCTCCGGCCTCGGCCCGGCGCGCGGCCTCGCCTCGAAGGAGTGCGAAAAGCAGCGCGCACATCGCAAGACTCAGGTAGGCCTCGCTCGAAAACAGCCGCCCGGCGATGCGCCCGGCGATCTCGGGCGCAGTAAGAGCGAAGCCGGCGGGCGCAGCCAGCAGCCCAATGCACAACATCGCGCCGGCCCAGAGGCCGGCGAGCAAGGCCGCGAACCGTGACGCGCGCACGGGCGCCGCCTCAGACGTAGCGCACCTCGACGATCTCGTAGCTCTTCACGCCGCCGGGCGCCTGCACGTCGGCCACGTCACCGGCTTCCTTGCCGATGAGTGCGCGCGCAATGGGCGAGCTGATCGAGATCAGCCCGTGCTTCAGGTCGGCCTCGTCGTCGCCGACGATCTGGTAGGTCACCTCGGTGCTGCTCGATTGCTCTTCCAGGTCGACGGTAGAGCCGAACACGACCTTGCCGCCAGCGTCGAGCGCGGCAGGGTCGATGATCTGGGCCGCGGCCAGCTTGCTCTCGATCTCGAGGATTCGCCCTTCGATGAAGCCCTGCTTGTCCTTGGCGGCCTCGTATTCGGCGTTCTCGGACAGGTCGCCCTGCGCACGCGCCTCGGCAATCGCCTGGATCACCGCATGGCGTTCGACCGACTTCAGGCGCTGCAGCTCGTCCTTGAGCTTTTCCGCGCCCTTCTTGGTGAGAGGAATCGTGGCCATATCAAAAACCTTGAGGCAAAAATGACGCCGCCGCCAGGTGACCGGCGGCGGCGGTGGATGAAGAGTTTCGGCAGTTTAGATCAACTGACTGCCAGCTGGCGATGAAGTTCCTGCAGCGAGGCGACCACGATGCCGTCCTTGTGCTTCATCCCTTCGACTGCGGCTTCGCAGCCGGCCATGCTGGTGTAGTAGGTCACCCGGTTGGCCAGCGCCGCTTGGCGGATGTGGCGCGAGTCGGCAATCGCGGTGCGCGTTTCATCCACCGTGGTGAACACGAGCTGGATCTCACCGGCTTTCACCATGTCGACGATGTGCGGCCGGCCGTCTTTCACCTTGTTGACCGCGCGCACCGGTACGCCGCCCTCCGCGATGGCCGCCGCCGTGCCTTTGGTCGCAACGATGACGAAGCCGAGCGCGTGCAACTCGCGCGCCACGTCGACGGCGCGCGCCTTGTCGGCGTTCTTCACCGTGATGCACACCGTGCCCTTTGTCGGCAGGCGCGAGCCGGCGCCGAGTTGGCTCTTGACCATGGCTTCGCCGAAGCTGCGACCCGTGCCCATCACCTCCCCGGTCGAACGCATCTCCGGCCCGAGGATGGGGTCGACGCCGGGGAACTTGTTGAACGGGAACACCGCTTCCTTGACGCTGAAGTACGGCGGAATCACTTCCGACGGGGGCTTGCCGTCCAGGCCCGTTTGCTGCGCGAGCGGCTGCCCCACCATGCAGCGCGCCGCAATCTTGGCGAGCTGTTGGCCTGTCGCCTTCGACACGAAGGGCACGGTGCGCGAGGCGCGCGGGTTCACTTCGAGCACGTAGACCACCGCGTCCGCGCCTTCGCCCTGGATGGCGAACTGCACGTTCATCAGGCCCTTGACCTTCAGCGCCTTGGCCATCAGCGTAGTCTGGCGGCGCATCTCGTCCTGCAGTTCTTTCGACAGCGAGTACGGCGGCAGCGAACAGGCCGAATCGCCGGAGTGAATACCGGCCTGTTCGACGTGTTCCATGATGCCGCCGATGATCACTTCCTCGCCGTCGCTGATGCAGTCGACATCAACCTCCACGGCGTCGTCGAGGAAGCGGTCGAGCAGCACCGGCGACTTCTCGCTCACCTTGACGGCTTCGCGCATGTAGCGCTCGAGGTCTTTGTCGCCGTGCACGATCTCCATGGCACGCCCGCCCAGCACGTAGCTCGGGCGCACGACCAGCGGATAGCCGATCTCTTGCGCCAGTTGCAGCGCCGCTTCTTCGGTGCGCGCCGTGCGGTTGGGCGGCTGCTTGAGGCCGAGGTCGTTGAGCAGTTTCTGGAAGCGCTCGCGGTCTTCGGCGATGTCGATGCTGTCGGGCGTGGTGCCGACGATGGGCACGCCGGCACGTTCGAGATCGAGCGCGAGCTTGAGTGGCGTCTGGCCGCCGTACTGCACGATCACGCCGACGGGCTTTTCCTTCGCGACGATCTCGAGCACGTCTTCCAGCGTCACCGGCTCAAAGTAGAGACGGTCGGAGGTGTCGTAGTCGGTCGACACCGTTTCCGGATTGCAGTTGACCATGATGGTCTCGTAGCCGTCTTCGCGCATGGCGAGCGCAGCGTGGACGCAGCAGTAGTCGAACTCGATGCCCTGGCCGATGCGATTCGGCCCGCCGCCCAGCACCATGATCTTCTTGCGATCGGTCGGCTCGGCTTCGCACTCTTCGTCATACGTCGAGTACATGTAGGCCGTCTGCGTCGCGAACTCGGCGGCGCAGGTGTCCACGCGTTTGTAGACGGGGCGAATGTTCAGTTCGTGCCGACGCGCACGCACCTCGTGCTGGTTCGTGCCGATCAGCTTGGCGATGCGCTTGTCGGAGAAACCCTTCTTCTTCAGGTAGCGCAACTCATCCGTCGACAGCCTCGCCAGCGTGCGGCCCGACAGCGTCTGCTCGACCTGCACGAGTTGCTCGATCTGTGCGAGAAACCATGGGTCGATGGCCGTTTCCTCGAACACCTCGTCGAGCGTCATGCCGATCCGGAACGCATCACCAACGAACAGGATGCGCTCGGGACCGGGCTCGCCGATCTCCTGCACGATCTCTTCGCGGTCGGTGCTGCGCTCCGTCAGGCCGTCGATGCCGGTCTCAAGACCACGCAGTGCCTTCTGCAAGCTCTCCTGGAAGGTGCGGCCCATGGCCATCACCTCGCCCACCGACTTCATCTGCGTGGTCAGGCGCGAATCGGCCGCCGGAAACTTCTCGAAGGCGAAGCGCGGAATCTTGGTGACGACGTAGTCGATGCTGGGCTCGAAGCTCGCGGGGGTCGCGCCCCCAGTGATGTCGTTGCGCAGCTCGTCGAGCGTGTAGCCCACGGCCAGCTTGGCCGCCACCTTGGCGATCGGAAAGCCCGTCGCCTTGGACGCCAGCGCCGACGAGCGCGACACGCGCGGATTCATCTCGATCACGACCATGCGGCCGTCGGCCGGATTGATCGAGAACTGCACGTTGGAGCCGCCGGTTTCCACGCCGATCTCGCGCAGGATGGCGACGCTCGCATTGCGCAGCAGCTGGTATTCCTTGTCGGTGAGCGTCTGCGCCGGGGCCACAGTGATGGAGTCGCCCGTGTGCACGCCCATCGGGTCGAGGTTCTCGATCGAGCACACGATGATGCAGTTGTCCGCCTTGTCGCGGACCACTTCCATCTCGTATTCCTTCCAACCGATCAGCGATTCCTCGATCAGCAGCTCGTTCGTCGGCGAGAGGTCGAGGCCGCGCTTGCAGATCTCCTCGAACTCTTCCGGGTTGTAGGCAATGCCGCCGCCGGTGCCGCCCAGCGTGAAGCTCGGGCGAATCACCATCGGAAAGCCGGCGCCGCCAATTTCCTGGGTGATGCGCTTTTGCACGACCCAGGCTTCTTCGAGCGTGTGCGCGATCCCGCTCTTGGCGGAGTTCAGGCCGATGCCCGTCATCGCGTCCTTGAACTTGAGGCGGTCTTCGGCCTTCTCGATCGCGTGCTCGTTGGCGCCGATCATCTCGACCTTGTACTTGTCGAGCACGCCGTGCTTGTGCAGGTCGAGCGCGCAGTTCAGCGCCGTCTGGCCACCCATCGTGGGCAGCACTGCATCGGGTCGCTCCTTGGCGATGATCTTCTCGAGCACCTGCCAGGTGATGGGCTCGATGTAGGTCGCATCGGCCATCTCCGGGTCGGTCATGATCGTCGCCGGATTGCTGTTGACGAGGATGACGCGGTAGCCCTCTTCGCGCAGTGCCTTGCAGGCCTGGGCGCCCGAGTAGTCGAACTCGCAGGCCTGGCCGATGATGATCGGGCCGGCGCCGATGATGAGAACGCTTTTGATGTCTGTGCGCTTAGGCATGGTTCTTTTCCTTGTCCATCAGCGCGACGAAACGGTCGAACAGGTAGCCGATGTCATGCGGGCCGGGCGAGGCCTCAGGGTGACCTTGAAAGCAGAAGGCGGGCTTGTCGGTGCGCGCCAAGCCTTGCAGCGTGCCGTCGAACAGGCTTACATGCGTGGGCCGCAGGTTCGCCGGCAGCGTGGTCTCGTCGACCGCGAAGCCGTGGTTCTGGCTGGTGATGCTGACGCGCCCGTCGTCGAGATCCTTCACCGGATGGTTGGCACCGTGGTGGCCGAACTTCATCTTGAAGGTCTTGGCGCCCGCAGCCAGCGCCATGATCTGGTGGCCGAGGCAGATGCCGAAGGTGGGAATGCCGCGCTCGACCAGCTCGCGCGTGGCGGCGATGGCGTAGTCGCAGGGCTCGGGATCGCCAGGGCCGTTGGCGAGGAAGATGCCGTCGGGCTTCAGCGCCAGTGCGTCGGCGGCAGACGCCTGCGCCGGCAGCACGGTGATACGGCAGCCGCGTGCCGCCAGCATGCGCAGGATGTTGCGCTTCACGCCGTAGTCGAAGGCCACGACGTGGTGCGCCGGCGCCGCCTGCGCGCCGTAGCCGTCACCCAACGCCCATTCGGTTTCCGACCACGTGTAGGGCTGCTTCACGCTCACGACCTTGGCGAGGTCGAGGCCGGCCATGCTGGGCGCGGCGCGGGCGGCGGCCACGGCGGCCTCGACGTGCGCGTCGGTGACCGCCTCGCCCACCGGCAGGCCGAGGATGCAGCCGTTCTGCGCACCGTTCGTTCGCAGCAGGCGGGTGAGGCGGCGCGTGTCGATGTCGGCGATGGCGACGATGCCTTCGCGCTTCAGGTACTCGGGCAGGGTCGCCGTCTGGCGGAAGTTCGAGGCGAGCACCGGCAGGTCCTTGATGATCAGGCCCGCGGCGTGCACGCGGCTCGCTTCGACGTCTTCTTCATTGACGCCGTAGTTGCCGATGTGCGGGTAGGTCAGCGTGACGATCTGCTGGCAGTAGCTCGGGTCGGTCAGGATTTCCTGGTAGCCGGTCATCGCGGTGTTGAACACCACTTCGCCGACGGTCCGGCCGGGAGCCCCGATCGAAATTCCGCGCAAGACGGTGCCGTCTGCAAGGGCCAGCAGAGCAAAAGGCAGGACGGGCAGCACGGGAGAATCTCCGTTGTTGCGCCCAGCTCTGCCTTGCGACGCGGGGTCGACGCCGGCACGAATCCGGTGAGGAAACTGCAGGAGGTTGCGCTGGGTGCGGATGGTGAAGGTAAACCGCGGAAGTATATCCGCACGCGCATTCATCCCGGCTCTGAACGGGGCTTCGCGCGCCACGGCGGCGCGGCGTTTGCACGAGTGAAATGCTGCTCTCGCAGCGCTATCCCGAGTGCCGTGCAGGGGAACTAGAATCGGCCGTCCGGGTCAGACCCGCGTCCATGTCCATCAACCACGGAGGTTTCATGAACGAAAGCCTGCAAACCGTCTATCCGGGCGCTGCAAGCTCCGGCGCTGTCGCGCAACGCAACCGCGTGCTGCGCAACACTTACTGGCTGCTCGCGCTCTCGCTCGTGCCCACGGTGCTTGGCGCGTGGGTGGGTATCACGACCGGCATCATGTCCAGCATGGGCATGGGCATGAGCGCCATCATCTTTCTCGGTGGCGCCTTTGGCTTCATCTATGCCATCGAGCGCACCAAGCAGTCGTCCACCGGCGTGGTGGTTCTTCTGGCGTTCACCTTCTTCATGGGCCTGATGCTGTCGCGCATGCTTGCGGCAGTGCTCGGCTTCAGCAACGGCGCGTCGCTCATCATGATGGCCTTCGGCGGCACCGCGGCGATCTTCGCGGCGATGGCGTCCTTGTCCACCGTCATCAAGCGCGATCTGTCGAACATGGGCAAGTTCCTGTTCGTCGGCGCGATCTTGCTGCTGGTGGTGGGCGTCATCAACATCTTCGTGCAGTCGAGCGCGCTGATGATCACGGTGGCCGTGCTGGCGATCGGCATCTTCTCGGCTTTCATTCTGTACGACCTGAAGCGCATCATCGACGGCGGAGAGACGAACTACATCTCGGCCACGCTCGGCATCTATCTGAGCGTCTACAACGTGTTCCAGAGCCTGCTGGCGCTGTTCGGCATCTTCGGCGGCGAAGACTGATCGGTCGTCTGCGCACCAAGCGAAAAGGGACCTTCGGGTCCCTTTTTCTTTGGTACGCGGGCGGGTCGCTCAGACCTTGTCGAAAACGGCCATGCTCTCCACGTGCGCCGTGTGCGGAAACATGTTGATCGCGCCCGCGGCATTGCAGACGTAGCCCGCCTGGTGCACCAGCAGGCCGGCGTCGCGTGCCAGTGTGGCCGGGTTGCAGCTCACGTAGACGATGCGTTTGGGCGGCTCGTACCCCGGCACCTCGGCTGCACCCGTGTGCGCATCGGCCAAGGCCTTCGCGAGCGCGAAGGCGCCTTCGCGCGGCGGATCGACCAGCCACTTGTCGGCGTTGCCGTAGCGCGCAAGGTCGCCCGCATCCACCTCGAACAGGTTGCGCGCGGCGAAGGTCGTCTTGCCGTCCAGCCGGTTGAGCAGCGCGTTCTCGCGCGAGCGGGCGACAAGCGCCTCGCTGCCTTCGACGCCAAGCACCTCGCGCGCCATCGTTGCGATCGGCAGCGTGAAGTTGCCGAGGCCGCAGAACCAGTCGATCACGCGCTCGTCGGCGCGCGCATCGAGCAGGCGCAGCGCCTGCGCCACCATCACGCCGTTGATCTGGTGATTCACCTGCGTGAAGTCGGTCGGCTTGAAGGGCATGGTGATGCCGAACTCCGGCAGTTCATACGCCAGCGGCGAGCCGCCCTCGTCCAGCAGGCGCACCGTATCCGGGCCCTTGGGCTGCAGCCACCACTGCACGCCGTGGCGCGCGGCGAACTCGCGCAACCGCCGCAGATCGGCATCACTCAGCGGCTCGAGGTGCCGAAGCACCAGCGCCGTCACCTGCGAACCGATCGCGACCTCGATCTGCGGCAGCCGGTCGCGCTGATCCATGGATGTGATCAGTTCGGCCAGCGGCACGAGCAGCGCGCTCAGGTGTGCCGGCAGCACCTCGCAACTGTCCATGTCGGCCACATAGCTCGACTTGCGTTCGTGAAAGCCGACCAGCACCTTGCCCTTCTTGACTACGTGCCGCACCGACAGTCGCGCGCGATAGCGGTAGCGCCACGACGGCCCTTCGATCGGCCGCAGCACGCGCTCGGGCTTGACCTTGCCGAGATGCCACAGCGCATCTTCCAGTGCGCGCTGCTTCGTTGCGATCTGCGCCGACACGTGCAGGTGCTGCATCTTGCAGCCACCGCACACGCCGAAGTGGCGACAGTGCGGCGCGACGCGCTGCGCGCTCTCGCTGCGCAGTGCGGTCATCGTCGCCTGCTCCCAGTTGTTCTTGCGGCGGTGCACCTGAACCTGCACCTCTTCACCGGGCAGTGCGCCCTCGATGAAGACGACCTTGCCTTCCGCGTCGTGGGCCACGCCCTGGCCGTCGAGATCGAGCGATTCGACTTTCAGCCATTCGTTCTTCGCTGTCATGGGCGAATTATCCCGGCCGGCCTCTGTCCGGCGTGAGCGAGGGATTCATACTTCATCCAAACCCGTGCGATGCCCGACGACGATGCCGACACCTTTGCGCCTCTCGCCCGCCCCCCGGCAGGTGCTGCTGTTCTCGGGCCACCGGGTGGACGCGGCCGACCGTCCGACGCCACGCTTTCCAGCAGCGAAGGTGGACGTCGCCGCCGCCGCCATCGCCGCGGCACTCTCGGATCTCGACGCGGACAGCCGCGATGTCGCGCTGACACAGGGCGCGGCCGGCGGCGACATCCTGTTCGCCGAGGCATGCCTGCAGCGCGGCGTGCGTCTCGCGATGCTGCAGCCGCTGCCGCAGGCGCAGTTCATCGAGCGCTCGGTCCTCGCTTCCGCGCACGGCGAACGTTGGCTCGAGCGCTATCGGGTGATCGCGTCGCGTGCGGCGTGGCCGCCGCGCGCACTGCCTGACAACAACAGCGGGGACGACCCGTTCGCCGCATGCAACCGATGGCTGGTGGACACCGCACTCGCATCCGGCGCACCCCATCTGCATCTCGTCTGCCTGTGGGACGGCTCGAACGGCGACGGCCCCGGCGGCACCGCGCACATGGTGGCCGAGGTGAAGCGCCATGCGGGCCACGTGACGTGGCTCGACACGCGCACCCTGTGGTGAACGCGCGCCCAGAACCGCCTAGAAGATCGAATCGCGGCTGATGCCGTTTCGCAGCATGCGCCGCTTCAGCTTGACGAGCGCTTCCTGCTGGATCTGGCGGATGCGCTCGCGCGTGAGATTGAGGCGGTCGGCCAGCACCTCGAGCGTCTCGGGGTCGCGATCATGCAGGCCGTAGCGCCCGGACAGCACCTCCCGCTCGCGATCGTTCAGCTCGTCGAGACCCGACTCGAGCAGTTGCTCGACCTCGCCATTCAGGGCCGAAGTCATCGGGTTGGTCGCCCCGTCGTCGACCACGCTGTCGAGCAATGAATCGGAGTGACCTTCGGGCTGACTGCGGTCGAGCGGCGCGTCGAGCGAGGTGGGCTGCTCCGCGTAGCGCAGCAGATCGCTCACCGCCTGCACGGGCCGCCCGATGAACGCCGCCACGTGTTCGACATGAACCTGCCCGTCGTGGCGCCCGTCGAAGCGGCCCGCCGCTTCGAGCGCGCGGCGCGCCTTGAGCACCTGGTTCAGCTCGCGCACCACGTGCACAGGCAGCCGGACGAGCCGCGCCTGATGCATGATCGCGCGCTCGATCGACTGTCGGATCCACCACGACGAGTAGGTCGAGAAACGAAACCCACGCTCCGGCTCGAACTTGCTGATCGAGTGCATCAGCCCGAGATTGCCTTCCTCGATCAGGTCCGACATCGGCAACCCGCGGCCGATGTAGTTCTTGGCGATGCTCACGACGAGGCGCAGGTTGTGCTCGATCATCGCCTGCCTCGCTTCGAAGTCGCCGGTGCGCGCGCGCATCGCGGTGTCGAACTCCTGCTCCGGCGTCAGCAGCGCGGCGCGGCGAATTTCGCGCAGGTAGATCTGCAGGTTGTTGCCGGCTTCGCCGTCGCCGGACGCGGGGTCGGCATCCGTTCGCTTGTCTGGCGGTGCGGCGAAAGCGCCGTCACGCGGCTCGGCATCGAATCCGTCACCGCCTGGCTGCCCCGGCGCGCCGCGCGGCATCACCGGGCCGTTCATGGTTTGTCGCCGCCTGTTCATCGCTACTGCTCGATTCAAGGCGGCGCGTCCGTCAGCGAGGCGGCAGCAGCTTCGAGGGGTCTATCGGCTTGCCGAGGCGGCGAATCTCGAAGTGCAGTTGCACCCGCTCGGCGTCGCTCGAACCCATCTCCGCGATCTTCTGCCCGCGCCGCACCGCCTGGTCTTCCTTGACGAGCAAGGTCTGGTTGTGGGCGTAGGCCGTGAGGTAGGTGTTGTTGTGCTTGAGGATGACCAGGTTGCCGTACCCGCGCAGGCCCGAGCCGGCGTACACGACGCGCCCGTCCGCAGCCGCCATCACCGGATCACCCGCCTTGCCGGTGATCGCGAGACCCTTGCTGCGGCCTTCGTCGAAGGCGACGGCGACCGGGCCGTTGGCGGGCCACGCCCAGTTCACATCGTCATCGCCGTCACGCGGCGGCGGCGGCACCGGCGGTTGGGGCGCAGGCGGCGTCGCTGCGGGCGCGGGTGTCGGCGATGAAGGCGCCGAGGACGATGCCGCCGGCGTCGCCGGGCGCGCATCGAGCGGTCGCGTTTCCACCTTCGCCTGTGCCACGGCCCTCGGGCCGGCAGCGCCGGGATCGACGCCCGGCGCGACGACGCGCAGCGTCCGCCCGACCTCGATGACGTTCGGGTTCTCGAGGTTGTTCCACTTGACCAGGTCTTTCCAGTTCTGGCCGTTCTCGAGCCCGACGCGGATCAGGGTGTCGCCGGGTTTGACCGTGTAGTAGCCCGGCTTGCCTGCGTTCTCGGCGCCGGGAAGGGCTGCCGTCGTATCGGCCGGGACGGCCGGCGTAGCGCCGTTCGATGCCGTCGCGCCGGACTCGGCGCGCGGCGCCATGCGGTCTTCGACCGGGGCGCGGTGATTCGGGCTGCTGCACGCGCCAAGCACGGCCGCAGCAAGCAATGCGCCGCACAACTGCACTGCGCGCGACCAAGCGTCCATTCGTCTTTTCACCATTCGGTGTGTCACTGGCTTCCTTATCGTACGAGGCCGGATTTTAGAGGGACGAACTGCACGGCCTCGTGCATGGAACGGTGGTGGCCGTGCTCGTTTCGATCGACGACGACGAGCGCCTGACGATCGCCGCCGGTGCGCACCGGAGCGACCAGCCGCCCGCCGACCGCCAGTTGATCGAGCCAGGCCTGCGGCAGTTCCTCACCGCCCGCCGCCGCGATGATGCTGTCGTAGGGCGCGTTCGGCGGATGTCCGATCATCCCGTCGGCGTAGATGAGCCGCACGTTCGGCAGGCGCAGCGGCAGGAGCAGTTCGCGCGCCTTGTCGTGCAGCGCCTTCACACGCTCGACCGACATCACCTGGCGCGACAGCCGCGCAAGCACGGCCGCCTGGTAGCCGCAGCCCGTGCCGATCTCGAGCGTGCGCCCGAGACCGCCCCCCGCACGCGCACTGGCGCCGTGCATCAGCAACTCGATCATTCGCCCGACGACCGAGGGCTTGGAGATGGTCTGTCCATGCCCGATCGGCAGGCTCGTGTCTTCGTAGGCCTGGGTGACGAGTGCGGCATCGACGAACAGGTGCCGAGGCACCTCGGCCAGCGCCGCAACCACCGCCGAGTGGCCGAGGCCGCCCGCGCGCAGCCGATCGGCCATGCGCTGGCGCACCCCGGCCGAATCGAGACCGAGCCCGGTGGGCGGCATGTGCCGCGCCGAGGTGTCAGCCGCATGCTGAAGCGGCCGCTGCGGCCGCAGCAGGGCGGGCGCAGCAATCGCGGCGGCGATCGGCGTCTGGCGCGCAGCGAGCGGCGCCTTGCCGACTTCTGCCTGCTTCACCAGCGTCTTCGCCGGAGCCACCATCCGCTCCAGGCGCAGCGGGAATTTCGGGCCGCCTGGCGCGCCGCTCACTGGCCGGCCCTTTGCGCCGTGCGCTCCGGAATGAGCGATCGAGAGCGGCCCCGCGCGTTCATGCCGGCGTCCCGCCAGCCAGCCAGTCGCGCCAGTCGGGCAGGCCCGCATGGTCGGTGAGGTCGATCTGCAGCGGCGTGATCGAGACGCGGCCGTTCGCGGTGGCATGAAAGTCGGTGCCCTCGCCGCCTTCGCGTGCATCGCCAGAGGGGCCGATCCAGTACATCGTCTCGCCGCGCGGGCTGGTCTGGCGGATCACCGCTTCGCTGGCATGGCGCCGCCCGAGCCGCGTGATCACCCGTGGCAGCGTGTGCGCCTCGGCATGGTTGGGAATATTCACGTTCAGCAGGAACGGACTGCGCGACGGCGGCATGGCGAGCACCTGCTCGATCACGCTTCGCGCCATGCGCGCCGCGGCGTCGAGATGTGTCCAGCCCTTTAGCACCTGCGAGAACGCGATGGCGGGGATACCGAACAGATAGCCCTCCATCGCGGCCGCGACCGTGCCCGAATAGAGCGTGTCGTCGCCCATGTTGGCGCCCTGGTTGATGCCCGACACCACCAGATCCGGACGGCGATCGAGCAGGCCCGTCAACGCGAGGTGGACGCAGTCCGAAGGCGTGCCGTTGACGACGCGGATGCCGTTCGCCGCGGTGAACACCGACAGCGGCCTGTTCAGCGTGAGGGAGTTCGAGGTACCGCTGGCGTTCTGCTCCGGCGCCACTACATCCAGTTCGCCCAAGCCCTCGCAGGCTTTCACCAGCGCGGCCAGGCCCGGCGCGAGATAACCATCATCATTGGCAACGAGAATTCGCATGCGTGGATTGTAGGTAGTCACCATGCGGGTCCAGATGACGCAACCGCGTGCGCGCACCCCGCTTCAAGCCCGTGCGAGGCCGTGCCGCCCCCCGCTTCGCGGTTACGGATCCCCTGCACACGGCTGCTAAAGTCGCGCTCTTTCCCGCACACGCTGACACCATGGCCGTGAAGGTTCTGATCGTCGAAGACAACCCTGTCGCGCGCAGTTTCCTCTGTCGCGTCGTGCGGGAGAGTTTCAGCGACACGATCATCATCACCGAGGCGGGCGATCTCGAAACCGCACGCCGCAACGTCGCCTCGCAAGGCGGTCAGGCGAGCATCGATCCGGTCGAGCCGTTCAAGCTGGTGCTGGTCGACCTCGAACTGCCCGACGGCAACGGCATGGAACTGCTGGCCGAACTGGCGCGCTACCCGGCGACGAAGATTGTCACCACGCTCTACTCCGACGACGACCACCTGTTCCCGGCGCTGCAATGCGGCGCCGACGGCTACCTGCTCAAGGAAGACCGATTCGAGGTGCTGGTCGAGGAACTGCAGAAGATCGTGCGCGGCCAGCCGCCGCTGTCGCCCGCCATCGCGCGCCGGCTGCTGACTCACTTCCGCAATGGCCCCGGCGCGGCGCCGGACGCCAGCCTCGCGCCGGCACCCTCAGGGTTTCAGAGCAGCCGGCCGATGGCGCTCGGCAAGGGCGCGCCGCTGGACCACGAGCGGCTGACCCCGCGCGAGAGCGAAGTGCTGACGTATCTCAGCAAAGGCTTCACGATCAAAGAGATCGCGAACCTGATGGGCATCAAGTGGTTCACCGTCAACGACCACATCAAGTCCATCTACAAGAAGCTGAACGTCTCCAGCCGCGCCGAGGCTGCCGTGCTCGCGAGCAAGCAAGGCCTCGTCTGACGGTCGGCCGCCGGTCCGGCTGACGAGCCGAGACACTGCCGCATGGCTGCCACCACACTCCCGACCCCGGACGCCACGGCGGCCAGTCGATCGCCGCTCGACAGCGCCCCCCTTACCGACGCTGCGGCCGAATCGATCTTCGACTCCAGCCTGCTGGAGCGCGGCACACAGGAGGCCGGCGGGCTCTCGCGCTGGATGGGCTGGCGGCTTCGCCTGCTGGTCGGCTGCGCACTGGTCGGCTGCCTCGCGCTCTTCATGCTCGGGCGCTGGCTGGGCGAACAACCCGGCATCGACGCCGCATGGCGCATCGCTGCACAGGGCGAAGTCGTACTCGCATCAGCTTCGCAGCCGGCGCTGCGCGAGCGCATCGGGCAACGCCTGATCGGCATGTCGGGCGCCGATGGAGCGATGGTCGCCGTCGAGGCGCTCACGTTGCAGCGCTCCTCGCGATGGATCGCCGACGACGATGCGCGCACGCGCCACCGCGCGATGCACGAGCAGCTGTCGGCGGCGCTCGCCACCGGCCGGTTGACGCTCGTGTTCGCCGACGGCACGACGACGCAGGTCCAACCCGCCCCGCGCGGGACGGGCAGTCTCGGCGGCATGTTCTGGCTGCTGGGCGCCCTCGCGCTCGCGCTCTACCTTCTCGCCATGGTGGTCGTGCTGGCGCGGCCTTCCGGGCGGCACGTGCTGTATGCGCTGATCGCGCTGTGCCAGGCGGGCAACCTCGTGTTCATCGCCGTCGAATCCACGCTGGCACTCGCGCTCGTGTGGCCCTTCCCGCAGATCGACATGCCGGTGCGCATGGCGCTCGATCTCATCACGGCCGCAGCCATCGTCAACGCCGCCTGCTTGCACCCGCGCCGGCTGCCGGGATCGGGCTGGATCACACTCGCCGCCTGGACTTTCGCCGCTGCGCTGGTGCTGCTGTTTGCGCAGGGCGTGCTGGCGCAACCGTGGTGGTGGACGCAGGGCGGCGTGGCGTTCCTGGGACTCGTCGCGATCGGGCTGCTGAACTGGTCGTATCACCTCGAACCGCATCCGTTCGCGATGGTGCTGCGCCGTTTCGGCATGGTGTCCGTCGGCCTCTGGATCGTGGTGACGGTGTCGCTCGTTGCAGCGCCATGGTTTCCGGCCGTGCAGCACCAAGTCGCGTCGCTCGGCTCGATGATCTGGTACATCTTTCTCGCGTCGGTGCTGCTGCTGGTGCCCTTCCTGTCGAAGTCGCAGCAGATCATGCGCGAGTTCGCACTGCTCGCGGTCATCAGCACCGTTGCGACCTCGCTCGATCTGCTGTTCGTTGCGGTGTTCGCACTCGGCCAGTTCGCGTCGCTGACGCTGGCGCTGTTCCTGTCGCTCGGCGCCTATGCCGGCGCGCGGCAGTGGATCCTCAACCGCGTGCTCGGCACCAGCATCCTCACGACCGAGCGCATGTTCGAGCGGCTGTACCGCATCGCGCGTGAGGTGGAGGTGCGGCCCGAGCGCACATCGGCCCTGGTGTCGCAACTGCTGCGCGAACTCTTCGAGCCGATGGAAGTGGGAACCGTGGCGAAGCACAGCCGCCTGGTCCGCGTCTCCACCGACGGCTCGACCATGGTGCTTCCCGTGCCGCGGTTGAGCGCCGATGCCGGCATGCCGGCCGGACGCGTCGCGGGCTCCATCGTCCTGCGGTTCGCGCAGCGCGGCCGGCGCCTGTTCACCTCCGACGACGCGCGCCTGGCCGAGCGCATCCTCGAGCAACTGGTCCGCGCCGTGGCGTTCGACAAGGCCGTCGAACAGGGCCGCAGCGAAGAGCGAGCGCGGCTCGCGCAGGATCTGCACGACGACATCGGCGCGCGCCTGCTCACGCTGATGTACAAGGCGCCCTCGGCCGAGATGGAAGAGTACGTTCGTCACACCCTCAAGGACCTGAAGACGCTGACGCGCGGGCTGGCAGCGCCAAACCATCCGCTCTCGCACGCCGCCGCCGAATGGAAGGCCGACCTGCAGCAGCGGCTCACGGCGGCGCACGTCACGCTCGGCTGGAGCTTCAGCTTCGACGAGGACATCATGCTCAGCGTGGTGCAATGGTCGGCGCTCACGCGGGTGTTGCGCGAGCTGGTGAGCAACGTCATCTCGCACGCACACGCGACGCGGCTGGATGTCGACTTCACGCTCGAAGGCGACCGCCTCGAGCTGTCGGTGCGCGACGACGGCGTCGGCCGCAACCCGCAGGTGTGGTCGCACGGGCTTGGGCTGGGCGGCGTGCGCAAGCGCGTCAAGCAACTCGGCGGCGAGGCCGAGTGGCGCGAACTCTCGCCCAAAGGCGTCTGCTGCCACGTGGTCATCCGCGAGCTGTCGGCACGGCAGTGAGCGCGCAGGCGCGCCGCTCGGCTATACTGCAGGGCTCTGCGGTGGCTGTAGCTCAGTTGGTAGAGTCCAGGATTGTGATTCCTGTTGTCGTGGGTTCGAGCCCCATCAGCCACCCCACCAGATCCCGTAAACAAAACGGCCTTCGATTCGCGTCGAAGGCCGTTTTTGCTTGCGGTGCCCAGCTCGCCGAGGGCCGCAGCCCCGGCGCTTCAGCGCGACTCGTCCGTCGAGGCTGCCGCGCCAGGCGCCGCGTTCTCGGTCTTCTCGACATCGAACCGGCGCTTCAGCGCGCCGTAATAGGCCTGGATCTCGGCGTCGCCCCAGACCTGCGCGTATTCGGCCTTGGCGCGCTCCATGTCGCCCACCGCCGGGTCGCGACCGAGCACCTTCGTGACTCGCACGACGGCATAGCCTTGCCGGCCAAGATCGACGCCGACGACGGCCGGCAACTGGCTCGCGTCGGCCCGCAGTGCCGCGTCGAGTACCGGCCGCGCAAGCTCCTTCGGCTGGGCACGTGAGACCGTCACGGCAGGTGCGGCCAATGCCGTCTGCGGCGCAGCCTTGACTTCCGCGAGACGCGCTTCACCGGCCTTCTTCGCCAGCGCCGCGGCCTGCTGCGCGACCACCAGCTCGCGCACCTTGTCCTTCACTTCGGCGAAAGGCAACAGCCGCTCCGGCTGGTACTGCACGATGCGGCCGGACACGAGCTGGTTCGGCCCCGTCTCCACCGCGTCGGTGTTGCGCTTGTTGCGCAGCGCGTCGGCGCTGAACAGCGCTTCCAAGAACTTTGGATCGGCAAGCGGCCCTTCGGCGCCGGGCTTCGGCGTGCGCTGCACGTTCTGCGCCGTGCGCACTTCGAGCTTGAACTTGTTCGCCGCGGGCTGCAGGCTGTCGGGCTGTTCGTACACGACGTTCGTGAAGTCGAGCGCCTGCTCCGAGAACCGCTTCTGCGCCAGATCGTTTCGCACCTGGCTCTCGAGTTCGGCACGCACGTCGTCGAAGCTGCGCTTTTCGCCGCCGCGCACATCGGTCAGCTTGATGATGTGGTAGCCGAACTCGCTTTCGACGACGCCGCCGACCTCGCCCGGCTTCATCGCGAAGAGCGCATCCTCGAACGGCTTGGTCGTGGCGCCCCGGCCAACGAAATCGAGATCGCCGCCGCGCTCCGCCGAACCGGGATCGTCCGAGTGCTTGCGGGCCAGTTCCGCAAAGCTGTCGGGCTGCTGCTTGATCTGTGCGAGCAGCGTTTCGGCCTCGGCCTTCGCCTTGGCGCGCTCCTCTGCGGAGGCCGACGCATCGGCTGCAATGAGGATGTGGCTGGCACGCCGTTCCTGCGGCGTGGTGTATCGCGCCGCGTTCTGCTCGTAGTTGCTGCGCAAGTCTTCTTCGGAGACGGTGATGCCCTTCTTCAGCGACTCGAGATCGAGCACCACATATTCGATGCTCGCCTGCTCGGGCGCCTGGAATTGCGCGACGTTGGCCGGATCCTTGTAGTAGGCCTCGAGTTCGGCATCGGTCGGCTTGACCTGGGCCGCGAAGTCCTTCGCGTCGAAGCGCTGAACTTGCACCTCGCGCTGCTGGAACATGGCATCGAGCGCCGCCGAGGCGGTGGCCGGCGTCGCGATCACCGAGTTGGCCACGCCGCCCAGCACCTGCTGCGTCGCGAGGTCCTGTCGCAGCCGCTCGAGGAACATGCTCGCCGACATGCCTTGCGCCTGCAGCATGTCGCGGTTGAGGCTGCCGTCGGGGCGGCGCAGCATCTCGAATTGCGGGTCGGTCTTGAAGACGCGATCGACCTGATCGTCGGTCACCACGAAGTGCAGCTTGTTCACCGCCGCCAATGCCACGCGCTCGCGGATCAGCTGGTCGAGCGTGCGCTGGCGCACCTCATCGGAATCGAAGAATGCCGCTTCGACGCCAGGCATCTGGCGACGCAGGCGTTCGACCTGCGTGCGGTGCGCGTTGTCCCACTCAGCCCGCGTGATCGGGTTGCCCGCGACCGTTGCGACCGTCGCGTTGCCGCCTTCGCTGAAGCGGGTGTAGCCCTCGATGCCGACAAACACGAAGGCCACGAAGATCAGCGGCAGCATGACAAGCTGCAACAGACGTGTGTGCGTGCGAAAGAAATCGAACATTCAAGGGCCTCGAACGAAATGCCGTGGGAACGGATGGAAGCGGCGCTTCCCAATGCCGGGCGCCAGAAGCAACAAAGGCGAACCGAGGTTCGCCTTTGTTGATGGGCTTGCCCGCGATTCTAGCGGAGGGTGCCGGGCCGAATTGCAGGAGCGAGCGGGTGTTCCTGGTGGGTGCTGACGGGCTCGAACCGCCGACCTACGCCTTGTAAGGGCGCCGCTCTACCAACTGAGCTAAGCACCCGCATCTCGATTCAGTTGACGGCGTCCTTGAGCGCCTTGCCGGGGCGAAACTTCGGCACCTTGGCGGCCTTGATCTTGATGGCGGCACCGGTGCGCGGATTGCGGCCGGCGCGTGCAGCGCGCTTGCTGACACTGAAGGTGCCGAAGCCGACCAGCGACACGCTGTTGTTCTTCTTGAGCGTCGATTTCACGCCGCCGATCAGGGCTTCCAGTGCGCGCGTCGCGGCGGCCTTGGAGATGTCTGCCTGCTTGGCGATGTGTTCGATCAATTCGGATTTGTTCACGAAGTAACCCCCTCTCAAAGGTGTCTCACAGGAAATCGGGATGGGTGTCGGGGCGCGCGGAGGCAGCACTGCCTCGGGCTCGATTCATTACAGCCCTGCGACTACCGGGTGTCAAGCGCGGAAGCGGATTCTATTCGTATTCCCCGAGGGCAAATGGCGCTGTACAGCGTGCTTCCTCGCTTGACAGCGTTCAGGCGCAGACCTAGTTCGCAGTGTTCGCCGCGTCTGCCTCGACGGCTGTTCTCGCGCGGCGTTCACGCGGTCCTTGCGCCGCGTTCGTCAGCGCGCAGGTGCTCGCAGAACCATTGCCACGCCGGCCGCGGTGAGTGCGATGCCGAGCAGCATCGTCCACGTCAACGCCTCGCCAAAGATGACGAGCGCCATGACCGCGGTCACCGGCGGCACGAGGTACAGCAGGCTCGTCACCTGCGTGGCTGCGCCGCGCTGTATCAGCAGATACAGCAGCGAGCTGCCGCCGAGCGTGAGGCCGAAGACCGACCAGACCATCGCGCCGATCATCTCCGGATGCCAGACCACGCTCTCGCGCTCGAGAAGCGCAAGCGGCGCCGTGACGGCGAACGCGGCGAGCAGTTGCACCGTGTTCGCGGTTCGCACATCGCAGGGTTGAACGTGGCGCTTCTGGTAGAGCGTGCCGGCGGTGATGCTCACGAGCGCCAGCATCGCGAGCGTGAAGTTCCACGGCGTCACCTCGCCCACGCCGAGTTTTCGCCACACGACCAGCGCGAGGCCCATCAGCCCGAGCAGCAGCCCTGCCCACTGCAGCATCGCGACGCGCTGCGCGCCTCGGCCGTCCGAGCGCGCGGTGAGCCACAGCGCGGTCAGCACCGGCTGCAGGCCGACGAGCAGCGCGACGGTGCCGGCACCGGCGCCTTCCTTCACCGCCGCCCACACGCCGCCCAGGTAGCCGGCGTGCATCAGCAGGCCGGTCACGCCCAGGTGCAGCCACTGCGCGCGGCTCGATGGCCAGGGCGCGCGCGAGAAGGCGATCCACACGCCGAATGCCGCAACCGAGAGCGCATAGCGCATCGACAGGAAGGTGAGCGGCGGCGCATGCGGCATGCCGAAGCGCGCCACGATGAAGCCCGTGCTCCAGATGAGCACGAACACCCAGGGCATGGCCCGGATCAGCGCGTCGCGCTGGGTTGGCGTACTGACCGACATCGACGCGCCGTGCCTACTTCGCTTTGGCGCGTATTTCCGGCAACGCTTTTTGCAGGTAGTACACCATCGACCAGATGGTCAGCACGGCGGCGATCCACAGCAGCACCGTGCCCCACAGGCGCGTGTCGACGACACCGAGCAGCCGCCCGTCGTAGAGCAGGAAGGGAATGGCGATCATCTGCACGGTCGTCTTCACCTTGCCGAGCATGTGCACCGCCACGCTGCGCGAGGCGCCGATCTGCGCCATCCACTCGCGCAGGGCCGAGATGGCGATCTCGCGCCCGATGATGATCAGCGCCAGCAGCGAGAGCACGCGCTCGAGTTCCACCAGCACCAGCAGCGCCGCGCACACCAGGAACTTGTCGGCCACCGGATCGAGGAAGGCGCCGAAGGACGAGGTCTGGTTCAGCTTTCGCGCCAGCCAGCCGTCAGCCCAATCGGTGAGCGCGAAGACGATGAACAGCACCGTCGCGCTCAGGTTGCGCACCGGCATCGGCAGATCGAGATAGAACACGCCGACGATCAGCGGGATCGCGACGATGCGAGCCCAGGTCAGGAGTGTCGGCAGGTTGAAGAACATGCGGGCATTGTGGCGGAAGCACGGCGGCCCGGCGGCCGGAAGGGCTCAGTCGTCAAGCGTGCGCGGCTTGAAGCGCCGCGCGTCGTCGAAGAGAAAGGTCTCGGTGAACTTCCAGGGCTTGGGCAGGCGCGAAACGTCGCCGTAGGGCGCTGCACGGCGGATGGCGTCGGTTGCGATCTGCACGGTGTCTCGCGCCTGGCGCGGATAGCGCAGCACCTCGATGCGGCGCACGCTGCCATCGGCATTCAGCTCCACCTCGAGCACGGGGATGGCGAGCAGCACGTCCGGCACGCGGCCCATGTAGGTGCTGCCGGGGTGCGCGGCCACGAGGCGTTGCGCGGCCTGTCGGCGCGCTTCGTTCCAGCTGCGTGGTGTCGCCGGCAACGGCAGCTTGCCCACGGGTTCGGTGCCGATGACGGGGCGCGGCGGCGTCACCTGGGTTGGCGCCGCGGTGGGAGCCGACAACGGGGCGTCGGGCGGTATCGGAGAACTGCAGGCGCCGAGCACCAGGCCGGTCACCGGAATGCCGAATCGCCGGCGCAGCTTGGCCCGCCAATCAGTGAAGAACACGATAGATTTCCTCCGCCAGTTCTCTGGAGATGCCGTCGACGCGCAGCAGGTCTTCCACGCTCGCGCCGGCCACGCCGCGCACGCCGCCGAAGCGCTGGAGCAGCTTCGCACGCTTCTTGGGTCCGACACCGGCGATGTCTTCCAGCCGGCTGCCGCCCGTTCGCACGCTGGCACGCCGCGCACGCATGCCGGTGATGGCAAAACGGTGCGCCTCGTCGCGGATCTGCGCCACCAGCATCAACGCGGCCGAATCCTTGCCGAGCCAGACCTTGTCGCGCCCGTCGGCGAACACCAGTTCTTCGAGGCCGACCTTGCGGCCCTCGCCCTTCTCGACGCCAACGATGATCGCCAGGTCGATGCCCAGTTCCTCGAACACCTCGCGCGCCATGCTCACCTGCCCGCGACCACCGTCGACCAGCACCAGGTCGGGCAGCCGCGTGCCGGGTTTCGCCTCAGGGTCCGACAAGGCCGAGACCAGCTTGGCGTAGCGCCGCGTGAGCACCTGGCGCATCGCCGCGTAGTCGTCGCCGCCGGTGATGCCTTCGATGTTGTAGCGACGGTACTGCGCGTTCTGCATGCGGTGGTTCTCGAACACCACGCACGAGGCCTGCGTCGCCTCGCCGGCGGTGTGGCTGATGTCGAAGCATTCGATGCGAAAGGCGTCGAGGTCTTCGGCTTCGAGCTGCAGCGCATCCACCAGCGCCCGCGTGCGCGCCTGCTGCGAACCCTCTTCGGCCAGCAGTTGCGCGAGCTTGATCTGCGCGCCGGTGATGCACATGTCGAGCCACGCGCGCCTCGCCTCGCGCGGCTGGTGCTGCACCGTGATCCTGATACCGCTGTGCAGCGACAAGGCATCGATCAGCGCCTTGTCGACCGCATGGCTCAGCACCAGCAGCGGCGGCACCTTGTCGTCCAGGTAGTGCTGCGCGATGAAGGCTTCCAGCACCTGGACTTCGGCGCTGCCCACGCCCTCGCGCTCCTCGGCCGCCTCGGCGGTGAGCGCGGTGGCGTCATCCACGTGCTTGGGAAAGTACGGCCGGTCGCCCAGATGCCGCCCGCCGCGCACCATGGCGAGGTTCACGCAGGCGCGCCCGCCCTGCACCTTCACCGCCAGGATGTCGGCGTCCTTGGTGCTCACGCCGGTGTTGTCTTCCACCGCCTGCTGATGCAGCACGCGCGAGAGTGCGCCGAGCTGGTCGCGGATCTCGGCTGCCTGCTCGAAATGCAGCGCCTCGGCGTGGGCCATCATCTGCGCCTCGAGCGCCTGCATCACCTCCTGCTGCTCGCCGTTGAGAAACCGCTCGGCGTTGCTCACGTCGCGGGCGTAGTCCTCCGGCGCGATGTACTTCACGCAGGGCGCCGAGCAGCGCTTGATCTGGTACAGCAGGCAGGGCCGCGCGCGGTTGTTGAAGACGGTGTCTTCGCAGGTGCGCAGCTTGAACACCTTCTGCAGCAGCTGGATCGATTCCTTCACCGCCCACGCGCTCGGGTAGGGGCCGAAGTAGCGGTGCCGCTTGTCGACCGCGCCGCGGTAGTAGGCCATGCGCGGAAACGTGTGCGAGACGAGCTTCAGGTAGGGATAGCTCTTGTCGTCGCGGAACAGGATGTTGTAGCGCGGGTTGAGCGTCTTGATGAGGTTGTTCTCGAGCAGCAGCGCCTCGGCCTCGGAGCGCACCACCGTCGTTTCCAGCCGCACGATCTTGGTGATCATGTGGCCGATGCGCGTGCCGCCGTGCGTCTTCTGGAAGTAGCTCGACACGCGCTTCTTCAGGTCACGCGCCTTGCCCACGTACAGCACCGCGCCTTGCGCATCGAAGTAGCGGTAGACACCGGGCAGGCTTGGCAGCGCGGCCACATCGGCGAGCAGGCGCTCGCGCGCCGCGTCGATCGCATCGTCGGTCGGCTCGGGGGCCGGTGCGGCCACGGGTTCGCTCATGCATCCATTCTGCCGAGTTCAATTGCCGGCTTCGATAATCCGCCCATGCTCTGGGACATCTTCTGCCGCGTGGTCGACAACCTCGGCGACGCCGGCGTGTGCTGGCGCCTGTCGTGCGATCTCGCGTCGCGCGGCGAGACGGTGCGGCTGTGGATCGACGAGCCGGCGCCGCTTGCGTGGATGGCCCCCGAGGGCTGCGCCGGCGTGAACGTCATCCGCTGGGCCGAGCCCCTGCGCGAGGTGGAGCCGGGCGACGTGGTGATCGAAGCCTTCGGCTGCGATCCGCCCGCAGCGTTCGTCGCGCGCATGGCCCAGCGCGATCGACCGCCGGCATGGATCAACCTCGAGTACCTGAGCGCCGAGGCCTACGTCGAGCGATGCCACGGGCTGTCTTCGCCCCAATCGAGCGGGCCGGGGATGGGCCTCGTCAAGCGCTTCTTCTACCCGGGTTTCACCCCGGCCACGGGGGGGCTGATCTGCGAGCGCGACCTGATGCGCGAGCAAGAGCGCTTCGATCGTTCGGCGTGGCTTCGGTCACACGGCATCGCCACGCATGGCGCCGAGCGGCTCGTCAGCCTCTTCTGCTACGACAACGCCGCGCTGCCCTGGCTGCTGGAGAGGCTCACCGCCGAACCGACCCTGCTGCTGGCCGCGCATGGTGCTGCGGCCGATCAGGTGCGCGCGCTGCTCGGGCCCACGCTTCAGCGCGGCATGCTGCGCGCCGTTGCCCTGTCGCGGTTGACTCAGACGCAGTACGACCGGCTGCTCTGGTCGTGCGACATGAATTTGGTGCGCGGCGAAGATTCCTTCGTGCGTGCGCAGTGGGCCGGCACGCCCTTCGTGTGGCAGGCTTATCCGCAGCAAGACGGCGCCCATGCCGGCAAGCTGGGAGCCTTTCTTGATCGCTTCCTTGATGGCGCAGAGGCTCAGGCGTGGCGCGCACTGTTCGCTGCCTGGAACGGCCTGGCGCCGCCGCCAGCGGCCTTGCCGCAACTGGAGCCGTGGCAAGCCCACTGCCAGCACTGGCGTGATGCACTGCTCGCGCAGGCCGACCTGACCACACAGCTCATTGCCTTCGCGCAAGAACGTGCCTGGGCTGCACGCTAGAATCTTCGGCTTTGCGCGAGCGGAAGGGTTGCCGGTGCGCGCTCGGGTCCGACAACCCCCGGACAGCCCCCGACAGCCCGCTTCTTCGCGTCGCTCGACGCCTCACAGCCACGGAAAACTCGTTATGAAGATCGCTCAGGAAATCCGCGCCGGCAACGTCATCATGCATGGCAAGGACCCGATGGTCGTGCTGCGCACCGAATACAGCCGCGGCGGCCGCAACTCCGCCACCGTGCGCATGAAGCTCAAGAGCCTCTTGAACAACTCGGGCACCGAAGTCGTCTTCAAGGCCGACGACAAGATGGACCAGGTCATCCTCGACAAGAAGGAGTGCACCTACACCTACTTCGCCGATCCGATGTACGTGTTCATGGACACCGAGTACAACCAGTTCGAGGTCGAAGCCGAGAACATGGGCGACGCCATCAACTACCTCGAAGACGCCATGCCGGTCGAAGTGGTGTTCTACGACGGCAAGGCGATCTCGGTCGAATTGCCCACCTCGCTGGTGCGCGAGATCACCACCGAGCCCGCCGTCAAGGGCGACACCTCGGGCAAGGTGATGAAGCCCGCCAAGACGGCCACCGGCTTCGAGGTCGCCGTGCCGCTGTTCGTCGAGAGCGGCGACAAGATCGAGATCGACACCCGCACGCACGAATACCGCAAGCGCGTCTGATCCGCTTGCCGCACGCACACAGGCGCCCACGGGCGCCTTTTTCGTGGGCGCGTGTCGGCACCGGTTGTCGCGCATCATCGCAACGCATGAAGACCGAGCCCCTCATTCCGGCCGCGCTGCAGTGGCGCGACGACAGCGTGCCGTTCTCGCCGCTCTACGGCGACGCCTACCACCCACCGTCGGGCGCGCTGCCACAGGCGCGGCATGTGTTCCTCGGCGGCAACGGCCTGCCCGGCCGCTGGATGGGCCGCGAGCACTTCGTCGTGCTCGAAACCGGTTTCGGCCTAGGCAACAACTTTCTCGCGACCTGGGCGGCATGGCGCGCGAGCGGCGCCGCGGGGCGACTGCATTTCATCTCGGTCGAGGCGCATCCGCTGCGCGCCGAGGACCTCGCACGTGTGCCGCGCGATGAATCGCTGCAGCAGCTCGCGCACGCGCTTTGCGCCGCCTGGCCGCCACTCACGCCTGATCTGCATCGCCTCGCGTTCGACGATGGGCGCGTGCAGCTTCTGCTCGCGCTCGGCCCGGTCTCGACCTGGCTGCCCGAACTCGTTGCATCGGTCGATGCCTTCTATCTCGACGGTTTTGCGCCCGCTCGCAATCCGCAGATGTGGGAGCCGCGGGTCGTCAAGGCGCTGGCGCGGCTGGCCGCTCCCGACGCGACGCTTGCCACCTGGAACGCCGCCGAGGGGCTGCGCGACGGGCTCACCGCGGCCGGATTCAAGGTCGAGATCGGCGCGGGCGGCGAGCGCGACATCACGCTTGCGCGCTACGCGCCCGCCTTCACACCGCGGCGCGCGCCCTCGCGCCTGCACGCGCCCGCCTCATCCGGCCGGCGCGCGGTGATCGTCGGCGCGGGCCTCGCCGGCTGCGCCACTGCGGCCGCGCTGGCCGAACTGGGTTGGCAGGCGACGCTGCTCGATCGCCGGGCCGAACCGGCAGGCGAGACCTCCGGCAACCCGGGCGGCCTGTTCCACGGCATCGTGAACCCGCAGGACGGTGCGCATGCACGCTTCAACCGCAGCGCCGCGCTGCATGCCGCCGAAGCGATACGTGGCGCGCTGGCTCGAGGCGATGTGGCGGGAAGCGCCAACGGCCTGCTGCGCCTGGAGACTTCCGGCGCCGATGCCGCAGCCATGCGCCGCACGTTGACGCGCCTCGCATTGCCGGCCGAGTACGTGCAGGCGCTGTCGGCAGAGGAAGCAACATGTGCCGCGGGCCTGCCGCTGCAGCATCCCGCCTGGTTCTACCCCGCGGGCGGCTGGGTGCAGCCGGCCGCGTTCGCACGCTCGCTGGCGGCGTGCGCGGCCGGCCACATCGATTGGCGCGGAAACACCGACGTGGCCGCATTGCGGCGCGGCGTGCGCGGCTGGCAGCTGTTCGCGGCCGAAGGCTCGCTCATCGACGAGTGCGAGGTCGTGGTTCTTGCCAACGCGGGTGATGCGCTGCGCCTGCTCGGCCATCCGGCCTGGCCCATCACGACCCTGCGCGGTCAGATCTCGGTGGTGGATGCGTCGCCGCCCCTCCGCACGGCACTGCCCGTCGCTGGCAGCGGCTACCTGCTGCTGCCGCACGCGGGCCGCGTGGTGTTCGGCGCCACCAGCCAGGCCGACGACACCGATGCCTCGGTGCGAGCCGCGGACCATGCGGCGAACCTGGCCCAACTGGCGCGCCTGCTCGGCCACGACCCGGGAATCGATGCAGGCTCGCTCGAAGGCCGAACCGGCTGGCGCTGGACGAGCGATGACCGGCTGCCCGTGGCAGGCGCGGTGCCCGATGAAGCCCCGGCGGCGCAGCGCGTGGGTTCGGCGCTTCCACGCCTGGATCAGCCGCGTTTCGTGCCGCGGCGCGAGGGCTTGTTCGTTGCGACGGCCTTCGGGTCGCGGGGCATCACCTGGGCCATGCTGATCGGTCGGGTGGTGGCCTCTCAGGTGGCGGGCTCGCCGTCACCGCTGGAGGCGAGCCTGCTCGACGCCATCGACCCGGCGCGGTTCATCGCACGGGCCGTTCGGCGCCCACCGGGCGCCGCCTGAATCAGATCTGCGGCTGGCCTTCGGCTGGCGTGCCGCCGTCGGCATCGGAGGGCGCGCCGTTGTCGGCCGGCGCCGCAAAGTTGTCGTTCGGCTGGCCGCCTCCGGTGCTCTTGCGCGCGTTCTTCTCCGCCACCTTTTCTTCCTTCTTCTTTCTCTTGGCCAGCTCGCGCTGGCGCTTTTCAAACGAGTAGTTGGGTTTGGCCATGGGCCGTCCTTCCGTGGTGAACAAACGGGGTCGAGCTAATGGGTCGAGGTTACGCCCTTTTCAAAGCGGCCCCGAAGGGGTCGATCTCAGAACTCGAGCGTGCGCACGCCCGTGGCCGTGCCGAGCAGGCAGACCTGTGCACGGTGCCGCGCGAAGATGCCCACCGACACCACGCCCGGCCATTGGTTGATCTCGCCCTCCATGCCGAGCGGGTCGGTGATGGCAAGGCCGCGCACGTCGATGATGGCGCAGCCGTTGTCGGTGACGACGTTGGCGCGCAGCGCGGGCTCGCCGCCGAGTGCGCGCAGGCGGCGTGCGACCTGCGCCGTCGCCATCGGGATCACCTCCACCGGCAGCGGGAACGTGCCAAGCGTCTGCACCAGCTTCGATTCGTCGGCGATGCAGATGAAGCGCTCGGCGATGTCGGCGACGATCTTCTCGCGCGTGAGCGCAGCGCCGCCGCCCTTGATCATGTGGCCGGCATGGTCGATCTCGTCGGCGCCGTCGATGTAGACCGGCATCGATTCGATGCCGTTGCCGTCGAGCACCGCGATGCCGTGCGCGCGCAGCCGCTCGCTGCTGCGTTCGCTGCTCGACACCGCGCCCTTGATGCGGTCACGCATGCCGGCCAGCGCATCGATGAAGTGGTTGACGGTGGAGCCGGTGCCCACGCCCACCACGCTGCCGGGCACCACGTAGGCCAGCGCCGCGCGGCCCACCAGCGCCTTCAGTTCGTCCTGCGTCATGAGGCTTCGCTCTCTGTGTGTTTGAGACAATCGCGCATTATCCGAACTCGCATCCATGGCCCTCGTTCCCTACGCGCTGACCCGCCCTTTTCTCTTCGGCCTGGACCCGGAAGCGGCCCACGACCTCACGCTCAGCGCACTCGCGCGCGTGCAGCGCACGCCGCTGATGTGCCTGGTCTCGCAGCCGCGTATCGACGACCCGGTGACGATCGCCGGCCTGCGCTTTCCCAACCGCATTGGCCTGGCCGCCGGGCTCGACAAGAACGGCCGCTGCATCGATGCCTTCGGCGCGATGGGCTTCGGCTTCGTCGAGGTGGGCACGGTCACGCCCAAGCCGCAGCCGGGCAATGCGAAGCCGCGCATGTTCCGCCTGCCCGAGGCGCAGGCGCTCATCAACCGTCTCGGCTTCAACAACGACGGCGTCGCGGCCTTCATCGCCAACGTGCGGCGCGCGCGTTTTCGGCAGAGTGGCGGCATCCTGGGTTTGAACATCGGCAAGAACGCCGCCACACCGATCGAGCGTGCGGTCGACGACTACCTGACCGGCCTGCATGAGGTGTACGAGCACGCCGACTACGTGACGGTGAACATCTCCTCGCCGAACACGAAGAACCTGCGCGAATTGCAGTCCGACGACTCGCTCGACGCGCTGCTGGGCGCGCTGCAGGAACGCCGGACGGCGCTGGCTGCCGCCCATCGTCGCAACGTGCCGATGTTCGTGAAGATCGCCCCCGATCTCGATGAGCAACAGGCGCAGTCCATCGCCGCCGCGCTGAAGCGCCACGCTGTCGACGGCGTGATCGCCACCAACACCACCATCGCGCGCGAGGCCGTGCAGCATCTGCCGCACGGCACCGAGGTCGGCGGCCTGAGCGGTGCGCCGGTGCGCGAAGCGTCGAACCGCGTGATCCGGCTGCTGCGTGCGGCGCTGGGCGCGAGCTATCCCATCATCGGCGTGGGCGGCGTGATGAGCGCCGAAGACGCGCGCGCCAAGATCGATGCCGGCGCCGACCTGGTGCAGCTCTACACCGGCTTCATCTACGGCGGTCCGCCACTGGTGACGGAATGCGCGCGGGCGCTGCGCCGCCGCACGTAGGCCGCAATCTCCCGCGTCAGCGTCGACAGGTTCGCGCGCAACTCGGCAAACCCGCCGTTCGGCTCGCGCGTTGCCTCGTCCATGTAGATGGGGCGGCGGATCTCGATCTGCAGGCTGTGGCGCCGCATCGCCGGCTGGCCGATGCGCGCGATGAGCTCCACGCCCTTGTACGGGTCGTTGCGCGCCACGCTGTAGCCCTGGGCGCGCAGCATGTCCTCGATCAGCGCGATGAACTCCGGCTCGCAGGTCGTTCCGTCGCGGTCGCCGAGCACGAAATCGGCGAGCGGATGCGGCGCAGTCTTGCCCAGGCGCTCGTAGGCGTTGTTGGGCATCGAGTGCAGGTTCAGGTGCCACACCGCGCCGAAGTCGCGCGCGGCGGCGTCGATGGCCGCTTGCAGCGCCGCGTGGTAAGGGTTCCAGCAGCGCTCGATGCGTCCGCGCACCTCGGCCGGGGTGAGCAGCCGGTCGTACATCGGCGTGGCCGCGTCGAGCCGGCTCCACACCAGGCCCACACCCAGGCGCGACTTCTCGCTCGGCACGAGCAGCTCGTCCCACGGGCCACTCAGCATCGCCGGGTCCAGGTCCGCGAGCGCGCGATTGGCGTCGATGTACGTGCGCGGGAAGTCGGCGGCGATGAGCGTCGCGCCGTGCGCGGGCGCGTCGGCCCACAGCGCATCGACATGCGTGTCCTCGCCATGGCGCAGGCGCGCCAGCGGCACCTTGTGGCCGAAGTCGGCCGGGTAGTGCGTACCGCTGTGGGGCGAGTCGAGCACCAGCGGCAGCGCCGTGCCCTCGGGCATGCGCACCGTCACCGCAGGCTTCGCGCCGGCGGCCATCACTTCAGCGCGACCCCAGCCTTCTGCACGATGCCGCGGTAGCGCGCCATCGTCTGCTGGATCTGCGCCGCGAACTGCTCCGGCGTGTTCGCCATCGCGACGCCGGAGATCGCCGCCGCGCGCTCCTTGAACTCGGGCGTGGCCATGGCCTTGTGCGCTGCCGTGTGCAACGCCTTGATCGCTTCCGGCGGCGTGCCCGCGGGCGCGACCAGGCCGAACCAGCCGCCCTCGCCCATGTCGCCGTAGCCGAGTTCCTTGTAGGTCGGCACCTCGGGCAGCACGGCGGCGCGCTCGGGCGAGAGCACGGCCAGTGCGCGCAGCTTGCCGGACTTCACGTGCGGCAGCGTGGACGGCAGGTTGTCGGTCATCGCGTCGACCACGCCGGCCAGCGCATCGGCGGCCGCCTGGCCCGCGCCCTTGTAGGGCACATGCAGCAGGTCGATGCCAGCCAGATCCATGAAGTTCTCGATGTTCACGTGGCCGAGCGAGCCGTTGCCCGGCGAGGCGAACGTGTATTTGCCGGGGTTGGCCTTGGCGAGCGCGATGAACTCCTTCATCGTGTTCACGCCCACCTTCGGATGCACGACGAACACGCTGGGCACCGCCAGCACGTTGGTGATGGGCATGAAATCCTTCACCGGGTCGTAGGGCAGCTTGGCGTACACGGCCGGGTTGGCGCCGTGGGTGCTCACGGTGGCCATGCCGATGGTGTAGCCGTCGGGCGTGGCCTTCGCGATGGCCTCGGCGCCGATCGCACCGCCGGCGCCGCCGCGGTTCTCGATCACCACCGTCTGGCCGAGGAAGGGGGCCATGCGCTCGGCAAGCAGGCGCGCGACCATGTCGGTGGAGCCACCGGCCGCGAACGGCACGATGAGCCGCACCGGGCGCGTCGGGTAGTTCGCCTGCGCCTGGGCGGCGAACGGCAGGGCCAGCGAACTCGTGGCCAGGGCGGCCAGCAGGGCCAGCATCGAACGGCGGTGGGTCATGGTCTTTCGCGCAAGGCGATGCAGTGGATCTGGGCGCCGATTCTGGTGATCCGCCCCGCACGGCGTAAGCGACAAAGCGGCCGGGAAGTATGTCTGCCGCTCATAATTCCGCGCTTCATCCAACCGCCTTCACGCATGCGCATCCGCTCGCCCTCGCTGCACGAGTTGCACGCCTTCGCCGCCATCGCCCGGCTCGGCAGCTTCTCGCGCGCGGCCGAGGCGCTGTGCGTCACGCAGGGTGCCGTCAGCCGCGCCGTCGCGCGACTCGAAGAGCACCTCGGCCAGCCGCTGCTGGTGCGCGGCGGGCGGCGCAGCGAACTCACCGACGCCGGTCGCGCCTATCTGGCCGAGATCGCTCCGGCCATCGCCCACATCGAGGCAGCCACGGTCGAACTGTCGGCACGCCGCAGCGGCGAACCGCTGCACATCTCGGTGATCCCCACGCTCGCCAGCCACTGGCTGATCCCACGCCTGCCCGACTTCCATGCCCGCCATCCGGGCATCGCGCTCAGCTTCGTGCCCTACCGCCGCGACGACGCGCTCGATTCGGCCGGCATCGACGCCTGGCTGCGCAGCGGCGACGGCCGCTGGCCGGGCCACATCGCGGCCGACTACGTGGTGGGCCGCGAGATCGTGCCCATCTGCCGCCCCGGCGACGCGGCAGCCCTTCGCCGGCCCGCCGATCTGCTGCGCTGCCCGCTGCTGTTCCACACCAACTATCCCGGCAACTGGCAGCACTGGTTCGCCCAGGTGGGCGTCGACGCGCCGTCGCTCGTTGCCGCCGCGCAGTTCGACCAGGTGGCGATGCTGGTGCAGGGCGTGATCGCGGGCCTGGGCGTGGCGGTGGTGCAGCGCTGCCTGATCGAGGACGACCTCGCAAGCGGCCGCGTGGTGATCGCCATCGACCAGCCGGTCGACACGGCGCGCGGCTACTGGCTGTGCTGCCGGCGCGGCGAACGCGAGCGCCCGGCGCTGGCCGCGCTGCGCGACTGGCTGCTGTCGGCCGCACGCGGTGCCGACAGATCGACAAGCCCCAGCAACACTGCGGCAACGCAGCGGGCGCCCAATCGCTGAGGCGCTTTGGCAGCTTGCCCGCTCGCCCGCCGACAAACCGAAAAGACGACAAGGACTTCCATGCAGCCTCGTGCCGGCGCACCCGAACCCCAGAGCCCGACACCGCCGCCGCGGCACATGAGCCGGCGCAGCTCGATCGTCGGCATGGTGCTCGCGCTGCTGGTGCTGCTCGCGCTCGGCTGGCTCGCCTGGACCCTCACGCGCGGCACGCCCGCCGGCAGCGCCGGGCCGGGCGGCATGCGCGGCACGCCCGCCACCACGGTCGGCGTGGCGCGCGTGGCGCACGCCGACATTCCGGTGCTGCTGGAAGCCCTCGGCACCGTCACCCCGGCGGCCACGGTCACGGTGCGGCCGCAGGTGTCCGGCGTGCTGCAGCAGCTGCACTTTCGCGAAGGGCAGATGGTCAAGCGCGGCGACCCGCTCGCCACCATCGACCCGCGCCAGTTCGAGATGGCGCTGCAGCAGGCCATCGGCCAGCGCCAGCGCGACGAGGCGCAGCTCGCCAACGCCAAGCTCACGCTGCAGCGCTTTCGCACGCTGCTGGAACAGGACTCGATCGCACGCCAGGAGGTCGACACGCAGGCCGCGCTCGTCAAGCAGCTCGAAGCGGCGGTGGTGGCCGACCGGGCGAACGAAGGCGCGGCGCGCCTGAACCTCGGCTACACGCGCATCACCGCGCCGATCAGCGGCCGCGTCGGCCTGCGCGCGGTGGACGTGGGCAACGTGGTGAGCCCGGGGGATGCCGCCGGGCTCGTCGTCATCACGCAGATGGAGCCGATCGACGTGCTGTTCGCCGTGCCGCAGGACCGTGTGCCCGAGGTGCTGGAACGCACACGCGCCGGCGGCGCCATGCCGGTGGCGGCGCTGGACCGCAGCCGCACGAACACGCTCGCTGCGGGCAGCTTCTCCACGCTCGACAACCTGGTGGACACGCAGACCGGCACCGTGCGCGCCAAGGCACGCTTCGCCAACGCCGACGGGGCGCTGTTTCCCAACCAGTTCGTCAACGTGCGGCTGCAGTTGCGCACGCTCGAAGGCGCGCTCGTCGTGCCCGTGACCGCGCTGCGCCACGGCAATGCGGGCGACTACGTGTACGTGCTGAACGAGGCCGATCGCACGGTGTCGCTGCGGCCGGTGACACGCGGGCTCGGCTCGACGGACAAGGTCGAGATCGCGAAGGGACTGGAGGCGGGCGAGCGCGTCATCACCGAAGGCGCGGACCGGCTGCGCGACGGCGCGAAGGTCACGCTGCCGGGTGAACGGCCCGCGGCCGGCCCGCAGGCACGGCGTGCCGCGGGCATGCGGCAGGGGGCGTCGGCGCCGAGCGGGGCTGCCTCGGCGTCCAACAGTACGAGCGAGCCGCGCGCGTCGCGCACTGCTCGTTCGCCTTGAGGTATCGAAGGGTGAACACAAGGGCTTCGATACCTCATCCCGGTCCTTCGATACCTCAGGACGAACGGGTGGTTGCGCGACGAATTTTTCGCGGGCCTCGACCCCATCCCGTTCGGGCTGAGGTATCGAAGCCCCGCGCACCGGGTTCGGGCATCGATGCGGCAACAGCCCGCACGGAATCGGTCAGCCCATGAGCCCCTCCCGCCCCTTCATCCAGCGCCCCGTCGCCACTTCGCTGCTGATGCTGGCGATCGTGCTCGCCGGCCTGGTGGGCTTTCGGCTGCTGCCGCTGTCGGCACTGCCGCAGGTCGACTACCCGACCATCCAGGTGCAGACGCTGTACCCCGGCGCGAGCCCCGAGGTCATGAGCGAGACGGTGACCGCGCCGCTGGAGCGCAACTTCGGCCAGATGTCGGGGCTGCAGCGCATGAGCTCCACCAGCGCGGCCGGCGTGTCCATCGTCACCCTGCAGTTCGGCCTGGGTGAGACGCTGGACGTGGCCGAGCAGGAGGTGCAGGCCGCCATCAACGCCGGCGGTTCGCTGCTGCCGGCCGACCTGCCGGCGCCGCCGGTCTATGCCAAGGTCAATCCGGCCGACGCGCCGGTGCTCACGCTCGCCATCAGCTCGCGCACCTTGCCGCTCACCGAGGTGCAGAACCTCGTCAACACGCGGCTCGCGCAGAAGATCAGCCAGGTCTCGGGCGTGGGCCTGGTCACGCTCGCCGGCGGCCATCGGCCGGCCATTCGTATCCAGGCCGACACGCAGGCGCTCGCCTCCTACGGTCTTGCGCTCGACAGCCTGCGCACGGCCATCAGCGCGGCCAACGCCAACAGCGCCAAGGGCAGCTTCGACGGGCCGACGCGCTCGTACAGCATCAACGCCAACGACCAGTTGCTGAGGGTCGAGGACTACGAGAACCTCATCGTCGCGTACCGCAATGGCGCGCCGGTGCGGCTCGCGCATGTGTCGCGCGTGGTCGAGTCGGCCGAGAACGCGCGGCTGGGTGCCTGGGCGGGCAACGCCTGCGAGCCCGGCGCCTGCGACGACGCACTGCAGCCGGCCATCGTGCTCAACGTGCAGCGCCAGCCGGGCGCGAATGTCATCGCCACCGTCGACGCCATCAAGCAGCGCCTGCCCGAGCTGCAGGCCGGCCTGCCCGCGTCGCTCGACGTGCAGGTGCTCAGCGACCGCACCACGGGCATTCGCGCGTCGGTGCAGCACGTGGAGATCGAGCTGCTGCTGGCCGTGGCGATGGTGGTGCTGGTGATCTTCGGCTTCCTGCACAGCCTGCGCGCGACCGTGATCGCAAGCCTCGCGGTGCCGATCTCGCTCATCGGCACCTTCGGCGCGATGTATCTGCTGGGCTACAGCCTGAACAACCTCAGCCTGATGGCGTTGACGATTGCCACGGGTTTCGTGGTGGACGACGCGATCGTGATGATCGAGAACATCGCCCGTCACATCGAAGGCGGCGAGCGGCCGATGCAGGCGGCATTGAAGGGCGCGGCGCAGATCGGCTTCACCATCATCTCGCTCACCGTCTCGCTGATCGCGGTGCTGATTCCGCTGCTGTTCATGGAAGACGTGGTGGGGCGGCTGTTCCGCGAGTTCGCGGTCACGCTCGCGATCACGATCCTGATCTCGGCGGTGGTATCGCTCACGCTGGTGCCGATGATGTCGGCGCGCTGGCTGAAAGCCGCCGACGAGGAACATCGCGAGCGCGGCCTGGGCGCGCGCATCCAGCGCGGCTTCGACCGACTCGTCGCGCGCTACGACCGCTCGCTGCAGTGGGTGCTGGCGCGCCAGGGCGCGACGCTGGTCGTTGCGGTGGCGACGCTTGCGCTCACCGTGCTGCTCTACGTCGTGATCCCCAAGGGCCTGTTCCCCACGCAGGACACCGGCCAGCTGCAGGCGCGCGTGCAGGCCGCGCAGTCGGTGTCCTACGCGCGCATGGCCGAGCTGCAGCAGGCGGCTGCGCAAGCCATCCTCGAAGACCCGGACGTTGCCACGCTCGCGTCCTTCATCGGCGTGGACGCGGCCAACAACACCATGCTGCACACCGGCCGCCTGCTGATCGACCTGAAGGACGAGCGCACCGGCTCGCAGGCCGAGACCATGCAGCGCTTGCGCGAGCGCGTGGCGAAGGTGCCGGGCGTCACGCTCTACCTGCAGCCCACGCAAGACCTCACCATCGATGCCGAAAGCGGCCCCACGCAGTACCGCGTGTCGCTCGAAGGTGCCGACCGCGCGGTGGTGGAGGAATGGGCGAAGAAGCTGGTGCAGCGGCTGCAGGACGCGCCGCAGGTGCGCCATGCGATGACCGACGCCGGCGCCACCGGCCCGGCCGCGATGGTCAGCATCGACCGCGACACCGCGGCGCGCCTGTCCATCACCGCCTCGGCGGTGGACGAGGCGCTGTACAGCGCGCTCGGCCAGCGCATCGTCTCCACCATCTTCACCGAGACCAACCAGTACCGCGTGATCCTGGAAGCGCGTCCCGAGTTGCTGAACACGCCGCAGTCGCTCGGCCTGCTGCACCTGCGCACCGGCTCGGGCGAGGCCACGCCGCTCGCGGCCGTGGCGTCCATCGAGGAGCGGCCCGCGCCCTTGCAGATCACGCGCGTGGCGCAGTACCCGGCCACCACGGTCGGCTTCGACACCGCACCGGGCGTGGCACTCGGCGAGGCGGTGGACGCCATTCGCGCCGCGGCACAAGAGATCAGCCTGCCGCCGGCCGTCACGCTGCATTTCCTCGGCGCAGCGGGCGCCTACGAGTCGTCGCTCGCGAGCCAGCTCTGGCTCATCCTCGCGGCCATCGTGTGCGTGTACATCGTGCTGGGCGTGCTCTACGAGAGCTACGTGCACCCGATGACCATCCTGTCCACCCTGCCCTCGGCCGGCGTGGGCGCGCTGCTGGCGCTGATGCTCACCGGCCACGAGCTGGGCGTGATCGGCATCATCGGCATCATTCTTCTCATCGGCATCGTGAAGAAGAACGCGATCATGATGATCGACTTCGCCATCGATGCCGAACGCACGGAAGGCCGATCACCGCACGACGCCATCCACCAGGCCGCGCTGCTGCGCTTCCGCCCCATCCTGATGACCACGCTGGCAGCGCTGGCCGCGGCCATCCCGCTGATGCTCGGCTTCGGTGAAGGCGCCGAGTTGCGCCGCCCGCTCGGGCTCGCCATCTTCGGCGGGCTGGTCGTGAGCCAGGTGCTCACGCTCTACACCACGCCGGTGATCTATCTGGCGTTCGACCGGGTGGGCCGGCGCTTCGCGGGGCACCCGCCCTCGGCCCCTCCCGCAGTGGATGAAGGCGTGCGGGAATGAACCTTTCCGAACCCTTCGTCCGCCGCCCGATCGCGACCGTCTTGCTGACCATCGGCCTGGCGCTCGCCGGCATTGCCGCCTTCTTCGTGCTGCCGGTGGCGCCGCTGCCGCAGGTGGACTACCCGGTGATCTCGGTCTCGGCGCGTCTGCCGGGCGCAAGCCCCGAGACCATGGCGCGCAGCGTCGCCACGCCGCTGGAGCGGCGGCTGGGCACCATCGCCGGCGTCAACGAGATGACGTCCAACAGCGGCCACGGCAGCACGCGCGTCACCCTGCAGTTCGAGCTCAACCGCAAGATCGACGCCGCCGCGCGCGAAGTGCAGGCCGCGATCAACGCCTCGCGCGCCGACCTGCCGGCCACCCTGCGCAGCAACCCGACGTACCGCAAGGCCAACCCGGCCGATGCGCCGGTCATCATCCTCGCGCTCACCTCCAAGACACGCTCGCCGGGCCAGGTGTACGAGGAGGTCTCCAACCTCGTGCAGCAGAAGCTCGCGCAGGTCGAGGGCATCGGCGAGGTCGAGATCGGCGGCGGCTCGCTGCCCGCCGTGCGGGTGGAGCTGCTGCCCTTCGCGCTCAACCACTACGGCGTGAGCGGCGAGGACGTGCGCGCCGCCATCCAGGCCGCCAGCGCCAACCGGCCCAAGGGTGCGGTCGAAGGCAGCGGGCGGCGACTGCAGATCTACACCGAGGCCGCAGGCGCCGCCACCGGCGGGCGCTACGCCGCCGACTACCAGGACCTGGTGGTCGCCTGGCGCGACGGCGCAGCCATCCGCCTCGGCGACGTGGCCACCGTCAGCGACGGGGTGGAAGACATCCGCACCCTCGGCCTCTTCAACGGCGAGCCGGCCGTCATCGTGCTGCTCACGCGCCAGCCCAACGCCAACGTGATCGAGACGGTGGACCGCGTGCGCGCGCTGCTGCCCGAGTTGCAGGCGCAACTGCCGGCCGACGTGCAATTGCGCGTGGCCTCCGACAGCACGAACTCCATCCGCGCCTCGCTGCACGAGATCGAGATCACGCTCATCGTCTCCATCATCCTCGTGGTGCTGGTGGTCAGCGCCTTCCTGCGCAGCGCACGCGCCACGGTGATTCCGGCAGCGGCCACCATCGTGTCGCTGCTGGGCACCTTCGGGGTGATGTACTTCCTCGGCTTCAGCCTCAACAACCTGAGCCTGATGGCGCTCACGGTCGCCACCGGCTTCGTGGTCGACGACGCCATCGTGGTGCTGGAGAACACCAGCCGCCACATCGAGGCCGGCATGGACCGCTTCAAGGCGGCGCTGCTGGGCGCGCGCGAAGTGGGCTTCACCGTGCTGTCCATCAGCCTGTCGCTGGTGGCGGTGTTCATCCCGCTGCTGTTCATGGGCGGGCAGGTGGGGCGGCTGTTCCGCGAGTTCGCGGTCACGCTGTCGGCGGCGGTGCTGATCTCGCTCGTGATCTCGCTCACCACCACGCCGATGATGTGCGCCTGGCTGCTGCGGCGCGGCGATGCGCACAAGCCGCCGGGGCGCATCGGCCGCTTTCTCGAGCGCGGCCACGCGGGCATGCTGCGCGGCTACGCGCACAGCCTCGACTGGGCGCTGCATCACCGCGCCTTCGTGATGCTGCTGCTCGGTGCGGTGGTGGCGCTCAACGTCTATCTCTTCATCGCCATTCCCAAGGGCTTCTTCCCGCAGCAGGACACGGGGCAGATCCGCGGCGGCCTGCGCGCGGACCGCAGCATTTCCTTCCAGGCGATGCAGGGCAAGCTCAAGGAGCTGGTGGACATCATCCGCGCCGACCCGGCGGTGGACACGGTGGTCGGCTTCACCGGCGGCTCGCGGGCGGGCGGCGGCTTTCTGTCGGTGATGCTCAAGCCCAAGGCCGAGCGCGCCGATGGCGGGCTGGCGGTGATCGCCCGGCTGCGCCCGCAGCTTGCGCAGGTGACCGGCGTGCGGCTGTTCCTGAGCCCGGTGCAGGACCTGCGCATGGGCGGGCGCGGCGGCAACGCCAACTACGATTACGCGCTCAAGAGCGACAACGACGCCGACCTCAAGCGCTGGGCCACGCGGCTGGCTGAATCGATGAAGCAGCAGCCCGCGCTCGTGGACGTGGACACCGATCAGGAAGAGGACGGCGTCGAGAGCTATGTGCACATCGACCACGACGCCGCGGCGCGCTTGGGGCTCACCGCGCGCGCCGTCGACAACGCGCTCTACAGCGCCTTCGGCCAGCGGCAGGTGGCGACCCTCTACGACGAGCGCAACCAGTACAAGGTGGTGATGGGCGTGGCGCCGCGCTACGCGGCCGGCCCCGAGGCGCTGAAGGACGTGTACGTGCCGGCACGCAATGCAGGCGCCACCGCATCGACTGGAAGCGCCAGCGTGAACCCGGCCCTGCGCGATCCGTCCACCGGCGCGGCGCTCAGCAACACGGCGACGACCCTGGTGCCGCTGACCGCCATCGCAAGCTTCGACGTGCGCTCCACGCCCAGCTCCGTGCGCCACCAGGACGGCGAACTCACCACCACCATCTCGTTCAACCTGGCCGAGGGGGCGACGCTCTCGGAGGCACAGGCCGCGGTGAAGCAGGCCGAGGCCGACATCGGCATGCCCACCAACGTGCGCGGCAGCTTCGAGGGCACGGCGCGCAGCGCGCAGCAGTCGCAGCGCGAGCAGCCGCTGCTCATCCTCGCGGCCATCGTCGTCATCTACATCGTGCTGGGCATGCTGTACGAGAGCCTGGTCCATCCCATCACCGTGCTCTCCACCCTGCCCTCGGCCGGCGTGGGCGCGGTGCTGGCGCTGCTGCTGTTCGGCATGGACTTTTCCATCATCGCGCTGATTGGGCTGTTCCTCTTGATCGGCATCGTGAAGAAGAACGCCATCCTCATCATCGACTTCGCGCTGGATGCCGAACGCTCGCGCGGCCTCACGCCGCTGGAGGCCGTGCGCGAGGCCTGCCTGCTGCGCTTTCGGCCCATCCTCATGACGACGCTCGCCGCGGCACTCGGCGCGCTGCCGCTGGCCATCGGCTTCGGCGAAGGCGCGGAGCTGCGCCGGCCGCTGGGCATCACCATCGTCGGCGGCCTGATCGCGAGCCAACTGCTCACCTTGCTGACCACGCCGGTCGTCTACCTCCTGCTCGACAAGCTGCGCCGCCGCGGCGCCGACGAGCGCCACCTGAGCCGCCATGCCGACGGGCAGGCGACCGCGCCATGACACCTGCCCGAACCCGTCGCCTGCACCTGACGCTCATCGCCACCGCGATGCTCGCCAGCGCCTGCGCCGTCGGCCCCGCCTACGAACGGCCCTCGGCGCCCGTGCCCGCGCACTACAAGGAAGCCGACGGCTGGGTGCCCGCCGCGCCGGCCGACGCCATCGACCGCGGCGCGTGGTGGTCGCTGTTCCGCGACCCGACGCTGGACGCACTGGCCGCACGCATCGAAATTTCCAACTACAACATCGCCGCCGCGTCCGCGGCCTATGCGCAGGCGCGCGCGGCGGTGCGCGAGCAGCGGGCGTCCTTCTTCCCGGCGGTGACGCTCAACACCAGCGCCAACCGTTCCGACAACAACCGTAGCGGGGGCAGCAGCAACAGCAGTGGCACCAGCTACCAGGCCTCCATCGGCGCAAGCTGGGAGCCCGACCTCTGGGGCCGCCTGCAACGCGCGGTGGACAGCGCGGGCGCCGGCGCACAGGTGAGCGAAGCCGAACTGGCCTCCGCCAAGCTGTCTGCCCACGGTGAATTGGCCGTGAACTACTTTTCGCTGCGCCAGACCGACGCGCAGGTCGAACTGCTGGCCCGCACCATCGCCGGCTACGAACGCTCGCTCCAGATCGCCCGCAACCGCTACGAAGCCGGCGTGGCGCCGCGCACCGACGTGCTGCAGGCCGAGAGCCAGCTCGCGAGCGCCCAGGCCGAGCGCGTGGGCCTTGCGCGCCAGCGCGCCGCGCTCGAACACGCCATCGCCGTGCTGCTCGGCCAGCCGCCCGGCGACTTCACGCTCGCACCCGCGCCGTGGGAGGCCACCGTGCCCCAGGTGCCCGTCGGCGTGCCGTCGACCCTGCTGCAACGCCGCCCCGACATCGCCGCCGCCGAGCGCCGCGTGGCCGTGGCGAACGAGCAGATCGGCATCGCCCGCTCGGCCTACTACCCGAGCGTGAACCTGAGCGGTGCCGTCGGCGCGGGCGCGAGCCGGCTGGGCGACCTGTTCAGCGCGTCGAGCAGCCTGTGGTCGCTGGGCCTCTCGGCCGCGCAGACGCTGTTCAACGCCGGCGCCACGCGCGAGCGGGTGGCCGGCGCGCAGGCCGCGCATGAAGGCGCGGTGGCCCGCTACCGCCAGACCGTGCTCGTTGCCTTCCAGGACGTGGAGAACCAGCTCGCTGCCGCGCGCGTGCTGGAGCAGCAGCAGGCGCTGCGCGAGCAGGCTTCGCGCGCGGCCGACGAAGCCGAGGCGCAGGTGCTCAACCGCTACCGCGCCGGGCAGGTGGGCTTCACTGAGGTGGTGAGCGCCCAGGCCACTGCCTTGAACGCACGACGGGCGCTGGTGCAACTGGCGGCGGATCGGCAGACCACGGCGGTGGGGCTGATTCAGGCGCTGGGGGGTGGGTGGCGGGTCGATGCGATGGCGGGCGCATCGTCTCCCGCGCAATGACGATGCCGATTCGCCGCCCCTGTCCCGTTCGCCCTGAGGTATCGAAGGGCCACGCCTGAACGGTTGTGCCCCGGTTGCCCGCAAGTCGGTATCAGGACTCGTCGGCCCGGTGTCCCACCCGCGCACACGATGCGCACAGGCACGCCTTGCCGCGCATCGCCACGGGCACGCGCGACAAGGACTCCGTGCTGATCGACGCGCCAGTGCACCAGCAGTCCACCGAGAAGGTTCCGGCGCTCGCCGGCGCGCATTGATTCGCCGCGCCGCAGAGCGGGCAGGTCGGGTGTGGCAAGGGACGAGGCGCCGCCGCTTCGGTCATGCGCACACCTCACGCATCGCCGGCAGGCGGTCCTTGCGCGCGATGTCCTTGTACGGATCGTTCCACGGGCGCGTCAGCCCGCAGGCTTGCCAGAGGGCGACGACTTGCTGCTCGTCGGGTTCTTGGCAGGCACGAATCTGCATCGGGCGTTCGGATGGTGACGAATGGAAAGCGAGCTTATCGAGCCGGCGGGAGGACGGCGACGGTCTCCGCGACCGACGCGGGGCGAAACGCTGCGCATCGGCTCTCCGCACCTTGCGAAACCTTGGCACCGACGATGCGCCTTGTTGCGATCAACCCCTCGATCGCGCTCCTACCATCCGGCCCCCGACCGAGGCGGCCGCTGCACACCATCGCATGTGATATGCACTGCGCCCATCGGTTCACACCGCCAAGCACAGGAAGACGCACATGCTCGCCAGCATCGGACAACTCGTTCGCCGAGCCACCGGCTCGCGCGGGACCAGTGACGAGATCGCCGTCCAGTGGACCCGGCGCGGCGAACACTCTCGCCTCGCACGCCATCTCGGCCGCCACAGCGTGCGGCCGCCGGTCGGCGCGTCCTGCACCGTCATCGAATCGATCGCCCAGGAAACCAACCGCCTCGGCCCGCAACCACTGTGGAGCGGCTACGAGGGCCACAACATCGGCGGCGCGACACGAATGCCCGACGTGGTGCGCACCGCCGCCTCGATGGGCGCGCTCTACACCTCGCTCGTGCAGGCGCTGCGCCCGCACGTCGTGGTGGAGTTCGGCACCGCCTTCGGCGTCTCCGGCATGTACTTTCTCGCCGGGCTGGAAGCCAACCAGCACGGCCGGCTGCTCACCTTCGAGCCCAACGAGGTGTGGCGCAACGCAGCACTCCGCAACCTCGCGCGCATCGGCGACCGCTTCGACAGCGTACTCGGCACTTTCGAGGATCGCATCGATGCGGTGCTGCCCGAAGGGCAACGCATCGACCTCGCGTTCATCGACGCCATCCACACGCCGGAATTCGTGCAGCCTCAACTCGAACTGGTGGTCAGCCGCAGCGCCGACGGCGCGGTGATCGTCATCGACGACATCAATTTCTCCGGCGAGATGCGGGCCTGCTGGCAGCGCATTGCGGAGGACGGCCGCTTCGTGTCGAGCGCGGCGCTGGGGGAGCGGGTGGGGATTCTGGAGCGGGCGTAGGCGCAGCGAATGCCGAACGACTACGAATGCAGCCGGGTGCGGGAATCAAAGCGCATTCGTGGACGACAGCGCCTTGGCGAACACACGGTTTTCATAGGCTTGGCCCTCGATGACGTGGTTCATCGCGCCGATGTCGCTGTAGCCGAGCGACCCATAGAACCGCAAAGCGCGGCTGTTGCCTGACCAGGCCGAAAGCCAGAGGGCATGGATGCCACGTTGCATTGCGAGCCGTTCGGCGCGTAGGAGCAAGGCGCTTCCAACGCCTTGAGCCTGGAAGGGCGACTGCACGTAGAGCCGCACCAACTCTGCTGGCCCGACATCGGATCGCAGTGGGCAGGGTCTGTCGAAAGCAACTTCTGCGAAGGCAATCATTCCAATTCGCATTAGACATGGTAATAATTATCTCCTGACTTCAGGAGCATGTCATGGCCAGGACACCGAGCGGATCGGAGCATGTTCAGACGGCGCGCGAACTGTTGCGCACAGCCAAGACGGTTGAACAGATGCGTCAAGCGCAAGCGGTGTTGCTGCCGCTGGAGCTTGGCTTGAGCCTGGAGCAAACCGCGATGGCGATTGGCCGCTCGGTGGGCGCTACCTGCAACATGCGCACGCGCTTCATGGCCGTATCCGAAGGCCGGCGCGCAGCGCCCCGCAGCAAGCGCGATCTGCGCAACCGGGCGAGCGCCACGCTTGAGCGGGAGGCCAAGATCCTTGACGAGGTATTGCAAAGTGCCGCCGATGGGGCCGTGCTGGTTGTGCCCCAACTCAAGCCCGAGATCGAGGCCCGGTTGGGCAAGCCACTGGCCTTGTCCAGCGTGTACCGCATGCTCGCGCGCCACGGCTGGCGCAAGCTGTCCCCGGACACTCGACACCCGGCGCGCGTCAAGGTAGTTGTCGCCTCAGTCACGCAGCTTTGAGCTGAGTATGTGGAACGCTGACAAACATGCTGACCGCCGTGTCGCGCTCTGGGTTGAGGGTGACGACGCTGATGTGCGA
>JAKFDI010000037.1:0-1722 GCA_036676235.1 Rhizobacter sp.
TCTCCGTATGCATGTTCTCCATATGCATGCTCCCAACATGCACGACCTCCACCTGCAGCGCGCGTCCGGGCCCGGCTTTCAACATGACCCGCGCATCCTGCTGCAACGCCAGCATCTCGAACACAGGCAGCATCGGCGCGCTGGCATTGTCGCCGGCCATCCGCGCCAATGCGCCGCTGGGCACGGGCGCATCCGCATCGACCAGCGACAGGCGCAGGCGCGGCGCACCCGCAGCTTCGCGTCGCGAGAGCACCAATGCGCCGCCGAGCAGGCCGGCGCTCCGCAAGACCGAGGCCAGCGGACCGACCGCTTCGCTGTCGTAAGCCACCAGCAGCACCGCCTCGCTGCCGTCGGCGAGCTGCGCCAGGGCTTCGATCAGGCCCTGGGCGAAACTGGCGTCGAACGCGCTGATCGCGGTCGCGGCCTGCATGCAACCGGCACCGATGGTCCAGTAACCGGCGGCGGCGTTGTGCACGGAGTTGTGGAACCTGGTCGGCGAGATCGTCGCCGGTTCGACGGCGAGGGTGGCGCACATGTAATCGGTGATGGCGAGATCGCCGTGGGCCGATGCGAACACCGATGGCAACGTCGCCGGCTCGCGACCGGCGGCGGCACAGGCAGCGAGCGCGACTTCCAGGGCGACGGCGACGGTTTCCGGCGCGCGCCGTCGTTCGTTTGGCGCGAGCAGTTGTGGCGAAGGCCGTGGCGGGGCGGCCTCGGGCAACGTGCCATCGCGCACGTATTCGCGCGCCGCATCCCACGAAGGCAGGCCGCGACTCCAATAACCGATGCCTTCAATCGTCGCGACCAGGCCGCTCATGCGACACCGAACACGAGGGAGCAGTTGTTGCCGCCGAAGCCGAACGAATTGTTCATCGCATAGCGAATGCCGGTCTCGGCATTGTCGAAGCGGATCTGCGCGCCGCAGCCGGGATCACGCTCGTTGCTGTTGAGGGTGCCCGGGAGCAGGCCGTGTTCAAGCGCCAGCATGGCGAATGCCGACTCGACGATCCCGGCGGCGCCAAGGGTGTGTCCCGTCCAGCCCTTGGTCGAACTCGCGTGCAGCGCATCGGGGAACAGTGCCGACACCGCCAGCGCTTCGATGCTGTCGTTGGCGCGTGTGGCGGTGCCGTGCAGGTTGAGGTAGCCCACCTCGGCTGCACCGATGCCGGCGCGCGCGAGGGCATCGCGCATCGACAACTGCGCGCCGAGGCCTTCCGGATGTGGCGAGGACATGTGGTGGGCATCGCTGGATTCACCGTAGCCACGCAGCTGCAGCCCGCCATCGAGATCCGTTGCGCGCACGAGCACCGCGAAGCCACCGGCCTCGCCCAGCGACAGGCCATCCCGCTCCGTATCGAACGGCCGGCACGGTTGCGACGACACCAGCTGCAGCGCGTTGAACCCGAACAGCACGCTGCCGCACAACGTATCGACGCCGCCGACCAACGCCGCATCGACGATCCCCGCGTTGATCAGCCGCGCCGCCTGCGCGAACACCTTGGCGCTGGAAGAACATGCCGTCGCCACCGTCATGCACGGGCCACGCAGCCCCGTCACGTGCTGCACGAAGTCGCCGAGCGAGTGCGGGTTGTGCACGACAGGGCGCGCGAGATCGTGCGGGAAGGCCTCGTTGTCGAGCCGGGCATAGGCCTCTTCGGTGGCGCCGATGCTGGCGGTGGAAGTGCCGAGCACGACCGCCACGCGCGCGGCGCCGTACTG
>JAKFDI010000038.1:0-2797 GCA_036676235.1 Rhizobacter sp.
GCGCAGGGCGGCGCCTACGAAGTCCTCCGCAAGCGCCTGGGCGAACAGGGCCAGCGCCTGCGGGGCGTCGCCGAGACGCTGAACACCGGACGCCTCGCGGCGTTCGGCGACAGCGCGATGGAAGTGATCGGGCGCCTGCGCATCCGCACCGAGCACAACTGCGTCGGGCGCGACATCGTGCAGGTCGGCGACGCGTTGCTGTTCGGCTACAACGTGTTCTTCGGCCTGAAGACGCAGGCAGGCGTGGCGGATGTGTTTGGCCTCTACACGCTGGTCGAAGGGCCGGATGGGTACGACGTCACGCCGCTCGACATCGCGACAAGCTTCCTCGGCCAGCCGGCTTTCCAGCGCGATTTCGCCGAGCTGTACGCGTACTACAAGCACGCGCGCCTGCTGCAACTGGACGTCCAGGGCGGCAAGCTGCTTGCCGCGTTCCAGATCGGCGAACGCAGCACCGACGTGCGCGTCTTCCGCTGGTCGATCGACCACACAGGCGAAGTGACCTACATCGATGCCCGTGGCGAGCGCGACCTGGTACCGCCGGCGCCCTTCGACTTCGACTGGACGCGCGCCACCCGCGAGATGGCGGTCAGCGGCCGCCATCCGCACCTCAACATCCTCGACACGCTGTTCGTCGAGACCACCGGCGGCGACCTGACGATCAAGGTCGAGGACAACACCGAAAGTGGGCAGGGCCTGCATAGCGAACCGGTGGAGGACAAGACGCAGTCGCTGGACGACGCGCTCTTCGACTTCGCCCGCGTGGGCTCGCTGATCCTGCTCAAGGTGCTGCCGTACCGCGAGACCGCCTGGCGCGGCTTCGTCTACAACACGCTGACCGGCAAGGTGCTGCGCAACGACGCCATCGTGCAGGCCTGCGTTCAATTGCCGGAAGACCACGGCATCATCTTCCCGGGCGGCTATTACCTGCAGAACGGCGAACACAAGGCGTTCGACGCGGCGATGGCCGGCATGCAGTTCAAGCGCGCGGTACGCTCGCCCAACGGCGAGGACGTGCTGTACGAATTCTACGAACCCGAAGCGGGCAAGTCGGCGCTGTTCGTCTACAACACGATCCGCCGCAAGCTGGCCACGCCGCTGTTCGCGCACGGCTACGCGCGCTTCGGCGACGGCCGCATGGTGCTGTTCCTCGCCGAAAGCGATGAGCCCACGCGCATCCATCCGATGCAGGTGTGGCGCACGCCGTTCACCAGCGAGGAGTTTGCGGCGGCGCGCCCGGCGGGCACGAGCTTCATGGGCCGCATCGGCAACGCCGAGCTGGTGCGAGCGCTATCCAGCTTCTTCGACCTTTCCGGCGAGATCGAACGCGAGGACGTCTCCGCCCAGCGCTACCAGTTACTTGTGCAGCAGGTGCGGCGCCTGTTCGACGCGCACCATTGGATCGACGATGCGCAGACCGGCGGCGTCGGCGCGGTGCTGCGCGAGATCAGTGCGACCGGCGAAGCCGTGCTCGACGAGTACGAGAAGGTCGAGGGCATCCGTCGCCAGTCCGACCAGCTGCTCGTCGACGCGCGCACCGCGCACCGCGCGCTCGCCGCGCGCCTGCAGCCGGAGAACTGGACACAAATCCCCGAATTCGTGGAAGCCCTCAACGCGATCAATGCGCAGCGCGGCCACCTGCAGACCATCCGCGAACAGCGCTACATCGACGTCGCCGCGATCGACGCGATGGCCGCCGAGCTCGAGAGCGCGCATGCGCGCGTCGGCATCGCCACCGGCAGCTTCCTCGCCGGCGAGAAGGCGCTGGTGCCCTACGCGCAGCGCCTGGACGCCATCGACGCGCAGGCGCAGCAGGCGCAGACCGCGAAGACGCTGGCCGACACGCTCGAGGCCATGGGCGCGATGTCGCGCGACCTCGACCTGCTGTCCGAACTGGTCGCCACGCTCAAGGTCGACGACGCCACCGAACGCACGCGCGTCGTCGAGGCCATCTCCAACATCTACGCACGCCTCAACCAGGCCAAGGCGCGCGCCGAGCAGAAGCGGCGTACGCTCGGCTCGGCCGAAGTGGTCGCGCAGTTCGGCGCACAGTTCGCGCTGTTCGGCCAGGCCACGGCCAGTGCGCTGAGCCTTGCGACCGATCCCGAACGCGCCGACGAACAACTCTCGCGCCTGATGGTGCAGCTCGAGGAGCTGGAGAGCCAGTTCGGCGAACACGACCAGTTCCTCGGCGACATCCTCGCCAAGCGCGAGGAATTGCTGGAGACCTTCGAGGCCCGCAAGCAGCAGCTGCTCGACGAACGCCAGCGCAAGGCGCAATCGGTTCTCGATGCCGCCAACCGCATCCTCGGCGGCCTGCAGCGCCGCACCGAACGCTTCTCGACGATGGACGAGATGAACGCGTTCTTCGCCGGCGATCCGCTGATTCTCAAGCTGCGCGAACTGGCCGACCGCCTGCGCGAACTCAAGGACAGCGTGAAGGCCGACGACGTCGATGCGCGCCTCAAGGGCGTCCGCGACCAGGCGCTGCGGGCGCTACGCGACCGCAGCGAGCTGTTCGAAGAAGGCGGCAACGTCATCAGGCTCGGATCGCGCCACAGGTTCAGCGTCAACACGCAGCCGCTCGACCTCACGCTGCTGCCGCGCGAGGACGCGATCGCGCTGCACCTCACCGGCACCGACTATCTCGAACCGATCCAGCACGAGGAGCTGACGGCGCTGCGCCCGTTCTGGCAGGCGACGCTGGATTCCGAATCGGCGGAGGTCTATCGCGGCGAATATCTCGCGGGGCAGGTGGTCGCCGCTGCGGAAGCGGGGACCGACGGCCTGAGCCTTG
>JAKFDI010000039.1:0-4079 GCA_036676235.1 Rhizobacter sp.
CCCGCGCTGGTGCGCCGGATCGAGGCCGACGAACGCCAGCGACACGCGCTGGAGGATCGCACCCTGGATCGGGTAGCTCCCGGCGAACAGCAGCCCGAAGTCGAGCACCAGTACCAGGGCGAGGACAGCAACACCGGTCTCCGCATGGGGCGCCACTGGCGCGATACGGGCCGGTGGATTTCCTATCGGCTGAAAGCACGGGACGGCACCGATCCGGCCGCCGCTGTCGAACTGCTGCTTGCCTTCCATGGCGGAGACCACGATCAGGGTTTCGACCTGTTGGTCGACGAGCGCAGGCTGGAGACGATCAGGTTGCAGGGCGATGCGAACGACACGTTCGTCGAGCGCAGGATCGCGTTGCCAAAGGACCTTGCCCGGGCCGCTATTCGCCGAGGCATCACGGTCAAGTTGGTCGCCTCCGCCGGACGAACCAGCGGCTTGTTCGATCTGCGCCTCCTCCGAAGCGAATGAAGACTCTGGGCACTTATCGCCGCAATTCCCTGGAGCGCGGACGCGTCCGGACGAAAACCGTGGGGCTCCGTAGCGCGCCGATCGAAGTGGAATTCCCCAAGTGAACGACAACACCATGCACAGCCCGTCGCGACGTCAAGCGATCAAGGCGGCCCTGGCTGCGGCCGTGGCCGCACACTGGCCTGCGGAAGCGGCGGTCCCAAGCCGCGCCGGAACCGGCGAACCCGAGGCGCAGGACGCCGGCGGCACGCCCGCACGGCCCTTCCATGCGTGGGCGGCCACGCCGCCGATGGGCTGGAACAGCTGGGACGCCTTCGGCGCCAGCGTCACCGAAGCCGAGTACCTGGACAACGCGCGCATCCTGGCCGAACGCTTCCTGCCCTTCGGCTACGACATCGCCACCGTCGACATCCAGTGGTACGAGGCAGGCGCCAAGTCGTCGTGGTACCGGCCCTTCGCGCCGCTGGTGCTCGACGGCCATGGCCGCCCGCAGCCGGCGCCCAATCGCTTTCCCAGCGCCGCCGGTGGTCGCGGCTTCGCGCCGCTGGCCGCGCAGGTGCATCGCCTGGGGCTGCGCTTCGGCGTGCATCTGATGCGCGGCATCCCGCGCCAGGCGGTGGGGCTGGAACTGCCCATCGCCGGCAGCCAATGGCGCTGCCATGAGGTGGCCAACCCCGGGTCGACCTGCGCGTGGAACACCGACATGTGCGGCGTCAACGCAGACCACCCCGGCGCCTTCGACTGGTACCGCGCCTGGTTCGCCCAGCTGGCCGAATGGGGCGTGGACTTCGTGAAGGTCGATGACATCGCGGCGCCCAACTACCACGCACGTGAGGTCGAACTGATCCGGCGCGCCATCGACACCAGCGGCCGGCCCATGGTGCTGAGCCTGTCGCCCGGCCCGTCGCTGCTGGAGCAGGCGGCGCACCTGCAGGCGCATGCCAACCAGTGGCGCGTGTGCAACGACTTCTGGGACACCTGGCCGCAGCTGCGCGACAACCTGGTCAACCTGGTGAAGTGGGTGCCGCATGCGCGCGTCGGCGCCTGGCCCGATGCCGACATGCTGCCGGTGGGCAAGATCGGCCTGCGCAACTACGACGGCGACGGCCACGGCGAACGCGACACCCGCTTCACGCGCGACGAGCAGGTGCTGATGCTCACCGCCTGGACCTGCGCGCGCAGCCCGCTGATCCTCGGCAACGACCTGCGCAAGCTCGACGACTGGACGCTGCGCCTGGTCACCAACCCCGAGGTGCTGGCGCTGCTGCGCGTGCCCGGCGCGCGCGAATGGCACAGCACGGCGCAGGGTCACCGCTTCGTCTGCAGCGGCCCACAGGGCACCTGGGCGGCGTGGCTCAACACCGGTGACGCGCCGTGGAACGCCGCGCTGCCGGCCTGGCTGCCGGAAGCCCGCCGCGACTGCTGGGCGCGCGCCGACCTGCCCGCCGGCACCCGCACGCTCACCATCCCCCCGCATGGCGCACGGCTCGTTCGCTGCGCTTGAATCCAAGGAGATCCTGATGACACCCGCGCGCCTCCTGCGTACCTTCGCCACCTTCGCCACCTTCGCGGCCGCCGCCGTGCTGCCCTTGGGCGCCGGCGCCGCCGAGCCCGTTCAGGTCCGCCTCGACGTCACCCAGCAGCCCGCCGGGCCGCGCATCGAACCCACCGTCTACGGCCACTTCGTCGAGCACCTCGGGCGCGTCGTCTACGAGGGCCTGTGGGTCGGCCCCGAGTCGCCCATTCCCAACACGCGCGGCTGGCGCAACGACGTGGTCGGCGCGTTGCGCCAGCTCGGCGTGCCGGTGATGCGCTGGCCCGGCGGCTGCTTCGCGGACGACTACGACTGGCGCGACGGCATCGGCGACCCCGCCAAGCGCCCGGTGCGCATGAACAAGTGGTGGGGCGGACAGGAGACCAACCGCGTCGGCACGCACGAGTTCATGGATCTGGCCGAGATGCTCGGCTCCGAGGTCTACCTGGCCGCCAACATGGGCTCGATGCCGCCGCGCGCGATGGCTGAATGGCTCGAATACATGACCGAAGGCGGCAAGACGACGCTGGCCGAAGAGCGCCGCCGCAACGGCCGCGACAAGCCGTGGACCGTCAAGTACACCGGGATCGGCAACGAAAGCTGGGGCTGCGGCGGCAACATGCGGCCCGAATACCAGTCCGATCTGCACAACCAGTACGCCACCTTCCTGCGCGGGTCGACCTTGCGCGCGGCTTCGGGCGAGGGCGGGACCAGCGACCACCTGGTCGAGGTGCTGATGGAGCACTCCGGCAAGCACATGGATGCCTTCACGCTGCACTACTACACCTTGCCGGGCGACTGGACCAAGAAGGGCGAGGCGCTCGGTTTCAACGCCGACGCCTGGGCCAAGACGCTGAAGACCGCGATGGGCATCGAGACGCGTATCGACGTGGTCTCGCGCATCATGGACAAGCACGACAAGGACAAGCGCGTCGCGCTGTACGTCGACGAGTGGGGCACCTGGTACGACACGCCGGCCGGCGCCTCCGCGTTGTGGCAGCAGAACTCGCTGCGCGACGCGATGGTCGCGGCGTTGTCGTTCAACGCCTTCCACCGCCACACCAACCGCGTGAAGATGGCCAACATCGCGCAGATGGTCAACGCGCTGCAGTCCCCGGTGCTCACCGACGGGCCGCGCATGCTGCTAACGCCCACCTACCACGCGTTCGACCTCTACAAGCCCTTCCGCGGCGCGACGCCGCTGCAGGCCAAGCTGGAGACGCCGCGTTTCCGCACCGGCGACGTCGAGCTGCCGGCGGTGGAAGCCAGCGTGGCGCGCGCCGAAGACGGCAGCACGCAGCTGGCGCTGGTGAACCTGGACCCGCAGCACCCGGCACGCGTTGTGACCAACCTGAAGGGCGATGCGCAGGGCCGCGTGCTCACCGCCGCCGCCATGGACGCCCACAACACCTTCGACAGGCCGCAGGCCGTGGTGCCCGCACCGTACGCCGCGCGCGCCGGCGCGCAAGGGCTGGTGCTGGAGCTGCCGCCGAAGTCCATCGTCGTCGTCAGCGTGGGCAAGCCCTGAACCGGGCCATGAAAGCCTTTCACGCATGGACATCCCCCTTCATCAGACATCTCTCGAAAGGATCCTCCGCATGCTCCGCCTTGTCCGACACGCTGTGCACGCAGTCATCCTGCTCGGCTTCGTCGCCGCCGTGCCCGCCTACGCCCACGAGACGCTCAAGCTGGAAGCGCCCAAGCCGCTGCTCGCCCCCGCGCCGCCGATGGGCTGGAACTCGTGGAACAAGTTCGCCTGCAACATCAACGAAGGGGTGGTGCGCAAGCAGGCCGATGCGATGGTGGCCTCCGGCATGAAGGACGCCGGTTACCAGTACATCGTCATCGACGACTGCTGGCAGAAGAGCCGTGACGCCGATGGCAATATCCTCGCCGACCCCGAGCGCTTCCCCAGCGGCATCAAGGCACTGGCCGACTACGTGCATTCGAAGGGGCTGAAGTTCGGCCTCTATTCCGACGCCGGCGCGCTCACCTGCGGCGGCCGCCCCGGCAGCGCCGGCCACGAATTCCAGGACGCGCGCCAATACGCCAAGTGGGGCGTGGACTACCTGAA
>JAKFDI010000040.1:0-143931 GCA_036676235.1 Rhizobacter sp.
TGGCCGCAGCCTTCTTCGCCGGAGCCTTCTTCGCGGCCGCCTTCTTGGCCGGAGCCTTTTTCGCAGTTGCCATTACATTTCTCCTTGATCAAGTTGAGAAACACTGCCCGGCACCGGCTCGAGTCCGATGCCCAGCAGTTATTCACCGTCCGAAGGTCTGCCCGGGATGGGCGCCCCGGTACGGTGAATGGGGTTGCGAGCCACGTGCGCCGCTTCTGTGTCGGTGCATCACGGCTCGCGAATCTTGATCTCTCACTTCAACGGGAACTGCAAGCTGCTCTTCAGCTGCCGGCAGCCGCAGCATCTGCTGCAGCCTGAACAGAACAACAAGCCCTGCACACGCAAGACTTCACCGCCCTGTTCAGTCCCAAGACAGCGCGCCACCCGATTGGTACTCGATGACGCGCGTTTCAAAAAAGTTGCGCTCCTTCTTGAGATCGATCATTTCGCTCATCCAGGGGAACGGGTTTTCCTCGTTCGGGAAGAGCTCCTCCAGGCCGATCTGCGTGGCACGCCGGTTGGCGATGTAGCGCAGGTAGCCCTTGAACATGGATGCGTTCAGACCGAGCACGCCGCGCGGCATGGTGTCTTCGGCGTAGCGGTACTCGAGCTCGACGGCCTTCATGAACAAGGCCTTGATCTCGGCCTTGAACTCTGAGGTCCAGAGCTGCGGGTTCTCGAGCTTGATCTGGTTGATGAGGTCGATGCCGAAATTGCAGTGCATCGACTCGTCGCGCAGGATGTACTGGTACTGCTCGGCAGCGCCCGTCATCTTGTTCTGCCGGCCGAGCGCGAGGATCTGCGTGAAGCCGACGTAGAAGAACAGGCCTTCCATCAGGCAGGCGAAGACGATCAGCGACTTGAGCAGCGTGCGGTCGTTCTCGGTCGTGCCGGTGACGAAGTTGGGATCCATGATCGCGTCGATGAACGGGATCAGGAACTCGTCCTTCGCGCGAATCGATGCGACCTCGTGATAGGCGTTGAAGATCTCGCTTTCGTCCAGACCCAGCGACTCCACGATGTACTGGTAGGCGTGGGTGTGGATCGCCTCTTCGAAGGCCTGGCGCAGCAGGAACTGCCGGCACTCGGGCGCCGTGATGTGGCGGTAGGTGCCGAGCACGATGTTGTTGGCAGCCAGCGAATCGGCGGTGACGAAGAAGCCGAGGTTGCGCTTGATGAGGCGGCGCTCGTCTTCGGTCAGGCCGTTGGGATCTTTCCAGGTCGCGATGTCGCGCGACATGTTGATCTCTTGCGGCATCCAGTGGTTGGAGCAGGTGGCGAGGTACTTCTCCCACGCCCACTTGTACTTGAACGGCACCAGCTGATTCACGTCAGTCTGGCCGTTGATGATTCGCTTGTCGGCGGCGTTGACGCGCCGTGCGGCGGCCGGTGCCTGCGCCTTGTCGCCTGACGCATTGCGTGCAAGCGATGCGACGGGGGCACTCGACTCGGCCATCACGGTGGCGAGTGCCGCAGACGGAAGGTCCGCACGCGCAAGAGAGGCTGGGCTCGGCGCGCGATTCGATTGCGATGTGGGGCTGACTTCTTCTTCCCAAACCAACATGGTTTTCACTTCCTCTTCGCTGCGAATTATCTGAGTGTTGCGTGCCAGCACCAAGCACTTCTTGACATCAGAGCGAGTTCGCGGTTGTTCGTTGTTGCTCTATTGCATCGACACCGTCATCGGCATCGATCGCAACGAAGCGCGCAGACAAGAACGCGATGCGCATGAGCTTCATTGCTCACTCGCATCGCGCGCTTCATTTCACTGACAGCTCTCGCGTCGTCGACACGCTTCGTGTCACTGACAAGCTTCGCAATCGGGATCGTCGATCGCGCAGAACTTCATGTCGGTCGCAGGCTCGCTGCTGGCCGCATCGAGTTGTGCCTTCGCGGCAGCCGCCACGGCATCGACGCCGTTCACGCCGCCGCCGCTGGACACCGAGTTCATCTTGCCGGCCTTCACCGTCGACTTCTCGGCATGCGTGGCGCCGATGGTGCGCAGGTAGTAGGTGGTCTTCAGGCCGCGCGTCCACGCGAGCTTGTAGGTCTCGTCGAGCTTCTTGCCCGAGGCGCCGGCGATGTAGATGTTCAGGCTCTGCGCCTGGTCGATCCACTTCTGGCGGCGCGCCGCGGCTTCGACCAGCCACTCGGTGCCGATCTCGAAGGCCGTGCCGTACAGGTCTTTCAGATCCTCGGGCACGCGGTCGATGCGGCGCAGCGAGCCGTCGAAGTGCTTGAGGTCCATCACCATCACGTCGTCCCACAGGCCGAGCTTCTTCAGGTCGCGCACGAGGTACTGGTTGATGACGGTGAACTCGCCCGACAGGTTCGACTTGACCGACAGGTTGCCGAACGACGGCTCGATCGAGGCGCTGACGCCGACGATGTTGGAGATCGTGGCCGTGGGCGCGATGGCCACGCAGTTGGAGTTGCGCATGCCGTGTTCGGCGATGCGCGCACGCAGCGCGTTCCAGTCGAGCGTGGCGCTGCGGTCGACTTCGACGTAGCCGCCGCGCTGCTCGGCCAGCAGGTCGAGCGAGTCGAGCGGGAGGATGCCGCGGTCCCACAACGAACCGCGGTAGCTGGAGTAGCGCCCGCGCTCGGCGGCGAGTTCGGTCGATGCCCAGTAGGCGTGGTAGCACACCGCTTCCATCGATCGGTCGGCAAAGTCGACGGCGGCTTGCGAGGCGTAGGGCACGCGCAGTTCATGCAGCGCATCCTGGAAGCCCATGATCCCGAGACCCACCGGGCGATGACGCAGATTCGAATCGCGCGCCTTCTTGACGGCGTAGTAATTGATGTCGATCACGTTGTCGAGCATGCGCATCGCGGTGGCGACGGTCTTCTTCAGCTTCACCTGATCGATCTCGCCGTTCGTGACGTGCTGCGCGAGATTCACCGAGCCTAGGTTGCACACCGCGATCTCGTTCTCGTTGGTGTTGAGCGTGATCTCGGTGCACAGGTTGCTGGAATGCACCACGCCCACGTGCTGCTGCGGCGAGCGCACGTTGCAGGCGTCCTTGAAGGTGATCCAGGGATGGCCGGTCTCGAACAGCATCGAGAGCATCTTGCGCCACAGGTCGCGCGCCGGAATCTTCTTGAAGAGCTTGATCTCGCCGCGCTCGACCTTGGCTTCGTAGGCGGTGTAGGCCTCCTCGAACGCGCGCCCGAACTTGTCGTGCAGATCAGGGCAGTTGGAGGGTGAGAACAGCGTCCACTGACCGCCGTCCATCACACGCTTCATGAACAGGTCGGGCACCCAGTTCGCGGTGTTCATGTCGTGCGTGCGGCGGCGGTCGTCGCCGGTGTTCTTGCGCAGTTCCAGGAACTCCTCGATGTCGAGGTGCCAGGTTTCCAGGTAGGCGCACACCGCGCCCTTGCGCTTGCCGCCCTGGTTCACGGCCACGGCCGTGTCGTTCACCACCTTCAGGAACGGCACCACGCCCTGGCTCTTGCCGTTGGTGCCCTTGATGTAGGAGCCGAGCGCGCGCACGTTGGTCCAGTCATTGCCGAGGCCCCCGGCGAACTTGGACAGCAGCGCGTTTTCCTTCAGCGCCTCGTAGATGCCGTCGAGGTCGTCGGACACGGTCGTGAGGTAGCAGCTCGACAGCTGCGAGCGGCGCGTGCCGGAGTTGAACAGTGTCGGCGTCGAGCTCATGAAGTCGAAGGTCGACAGCACGTCGTAGAACTCGATGGCGCGTGCTTCACGGTCGATCTCGCCCAGCGCCAGCCCCATGGCCACGCGCATGTAGAACGCCTGCGGCAGTTCGATGCGCTGCTCGTCGATGTGCAGGAAGTAGCGGTCGTACAGGGTCTGCAGGCCGAGGTAGTCGAACTGCAGATCGCGGTCGGCCTTGAGCGCCGCGCCGAGGCGGGCCAGGTCGTACTGCATCAGCTTCTCGTCGAGCAGCTCGGCCTGCACGCCCTTCTTGATGAAGGTCGGGAAGTACTCGGCGTAGCCGGCGTGCATGTCGGCATGCAGCAGCTCCTCGCCAAGAATTTCCTTGCGGATCGTGTGCAGCAGCAGCCGCGCGGTGGCGCGCGAATAGCCGGGATCTTTCTCGATCAGCGTGCGCGCGGCGAGGATGGAGGCCTTGTGCACCTCGTCGATGGCCACGCCGTCATACAGGTTGCGCTTGGTTTCGGCGAGGATGGGCTCGGGGCGCACATCGGCACCGAGGCCGGCGCAGGCGGATTCGATGATGGTCTGCAGACGCTGCAGGTCCAGCGGCACACGCTGGCCGCGGTCGACCACGTGCAGTGCGGGCTCGGCCGCCGCTGCCGGCTTCACCTGGCGCGAACGTTCCTGCGAACGGCGCTCGCGGTAGAGCACGTAGGCGCGTGCCACTTCGTGGTGGCCTCCGCGCATCAGGCCCAGCTCGACGTGGTCCTGCACGTCCTCGATGTGAAAGGTGCCGCCGCCCGGGCGCGAACGCAGCAGCGCGCGCACCACCGTCTCGGTCAGGCCGTCGACCGTTTCACGCACGCTCGCCGACGCCGCACCTTGCGTGCCGTGCACCGCCAGAAAGGCCTTCATCAGCGCGACGGCGATCTTGTTCGGCTCGAACGACACGACCGCGCCGTTGCGGCGAATGATCTGGTAGCCCTGGTAGGCGCTGGCGGCGGCACCGCCAAGGGCGGTGACGGTGGGTACGGCGACGGGTTCGGTAGCGCGCGTGGTGACTGTTTGCATGAGTGTCCTTGGTGAAGAGGTTCAAGGCGCGGCGCCATCAATGCGGGGTGTGCAAAGCGCGCGGCCGGGCCGGCAGTTGTGTGGACAAGCGTGTGGAGAAACGTGTGGAAAAGCGGTGCAGTGCCGGTGGACGGCCGCCGGGCGGCAGACACTACATCTAGGGCTTTGGCAGCACTTGGAACACTAGCGGTAGCGTACCGCATGCGTGACGCTACCGATAGGCGTTGACGCCGCACATAAGGGAAATCTCGGGCAGATTTCGTCTGCGAGCGAGAACGTGCTAGGCCGCGCAGCAGCGCAAACGGCTCGTCCGATTCACGCTGGCGGCACGCCGCGGCGTGCGATTTTTCACGCCGGCAACGGCGGGAATGCGGCCTCGGGCCAGCCGAGCGCACGCTGCAGCGCGGCCCAGTCGAAACCGCTGCCGGGATCGCGCTTGCGGCCCGGCGCGATGTGCTCGTGGCCGGCCACGGCCGTCACCGGATAGCGCCGCGCGAGGGCCTGCAGCAGCGGCACGAGCACGTCCATCTGCGCCGGCTCGAAGCGCTCGCCTTCCAGCCCTTCGAGCTCGATGCCCACCGAGTAGTCGTTGCAGTTGTCCTGCCCGCGCCACGACGACGCGCCGGCATGCCACGCCCGCTCGTCGCATGAGACGAACTGCAGCAGTTCGCCGTTGCGCCGGATCACGAAATGCGCCGACACCTCGGAGCCGCGGATCTGCTGGTAATAGGGATGCGCATCCCAATCGAGCCGGTTGGTGAAGAGGCGCTCGATCGCATCGCCGCCGTACTCGCCCGGCGGAAGGCTGATGGAATGGACGACCGCCAGCGACACCTCGGTGCCCGGCGGCCGCGGCCCGAAGTTGGGTGAATCGCAGCGCCGCGCGGCGCGGCACCAACCGCCGCCCCAGCGCGCGAAGGGATCAGCTGCCGCGCTCGCCATCGAGGCCGACATCGTGGCCGCCGACGCTCACGTTCAGGCGCGCCATGCGGTAGCGCATCTGCCGCAGCGACAAGCCGAGGCTCGCACCCGCGGCCGTGCGGTTGAAGCGGTGCTGCTCGAGCGCGCGCAGCAGGATGTCGCGCTCCACCTCGTCGAGATAGGCCTCGATGTCGTGCGGCAGCGGCGCCAGCACTGCCGGCGCAGGGGGCGGCGGCAGCGGCGCCACGAGCGCAGGGTCGATGCGCGTGTTCTGTGTGATGAGATCGAGTTCCTGCGCCGCGCTGTCGGTGAACACGGTTTCGGGCAGGCCGAGATCGAACACGCCGATCGCGTCTCCGCCCGACAACGCCACCGCGCGGTGCAGCAGGTTCTCGAGCTCGCGCACGTTGCCGGGGAATTCATAGCGCGCCAGATGCACCAGCGCGTCTCGCGTGAGGTGCGGCGGCGGCGACATGTTCACGTCGCGGGCAATGCGCTCCAGCACCCGTTCGCTGATCTCGGCCAGGTCCTCGATGCGCTCGCGCAGCGGCGGCACGCGGATCTGGATCACGTTGAGCCGGTAATAAAGATCCTGGCGAAAGCGTCCGGCCACCACCTCGGCCGCCAGATCCTTGTGCGTGGCGCTGAGCAACCGCACGTTGACCGTCTGCTCGACCACCGCGCCCACCGGCCGCACACAGCGTTCCTGCACGGCGCGCAGCAGCTTGGACTGCATCGACAGCGGCAGGTCGCCGATCTCGTCGAGAAAGAGCGTGCCGCCATCGGCGGCCTGAAAGAAGCCCTCGCGGTCTTCCGCGGCGCCGGTAAAGGCGCCCTTGCGATAGCCGAAGAACTCGGCTTCGAGCAATTGCTCGGGAATGGCGCTGCAGTTCACCGGCACGAAGGGCTGGCTGGCGCGCGGGCTCACCTCGTGGATGGCGCGCGCAACCAGTTCCTTGCCCGTGCCCGACTCGCCGAACACCAGCACCGGCGCCATGCTGCGCCCCACCTTGTCGACCAGCGCGCGCACCTGCTGCATCGGCGGCGACTGGCCGGCCATGCGGCCGAGCGCCACGCTGGCGGGTGCGGCCGGAGGCGGTGCCGGCGTGCGCGATGGCCGCGGCGCACTTTCCACGAAACCGGCCTCGCCGGAGGCGGACTCGTGTTCCGACGGCAGGCTCGACGGCACCATCGTCGGCACGGTCGAGACCGAGCGCCCGAGAGCCGAGGCCACCACCGCGCGGAACTGCTTCAGGTCGACCGGCTTGGTGAGGTAGTCGTAGGCGCCCGCCTTCAGCGCCTCGACCGCGTTCTCGGCCGAGCCGTAGGCGGTGATGACGATGGCGCGCTCGCGCCGGCCCGCTTCTTCGAGGTGGCGCAGCAGATCGAGCCCGGTACCGTCGGGCAGCCGCATGTCGGTGATGACGGCGCTGTAGACGCGGTCCTTGATGTGCAGCAGCGCATCCTCGACAGTGGCCGCGGTCTCGACGTCGTAGCCCTCGCGCAGCAGGGTCAGCTCGTACAGCGTGCGCAGGTCGGGTTCGTCGTCGACGACGAGCAGGCTGAAATGCGAGGGAGAGGACATCGTGCGCGTCGGGCTCGGGTGGGGTCAGCTGGCCAGCGGCAGGCGGGGGTTGGTGCTCGCCAAGGCCTGGCGCCGCAGGACGACGCGGAATTCGTTGCGGTTCGCCTGGTCCTGCGGGCGCAGCCGGTACTCGACGCTCGCACCGTATCGCTCGCAAAGTTCGCGGCAAATATACAGGCCCAACCCGGTGCCGCGGCTGCGTGTCGAGAAGAAGGGCTCGAACAGATAACGCTCCACGTCGGGCGGGATCGGCGGGCCGTCGCTGGCGACGGTGACGAGCAGTTGCGCCGCGTCCGGCGCGGCCAGCCGCAGGTGCACCGAACCGGCTGATTTGCTGGCGTGGCGGTAGGCGTTGTCGAGCAGGTTCACGAGCACGCGGCGCAGGTGTTCGGCATCGAACACACCGCCGAGCGACTCCGCCGGCAAGTCCGCGCGCAAGGCGCTGTGGGCGTCGAGCACGAGGTTCGCGGCGCGCGCCCAGTCGCTGCACACCGTGCCCAGATGCGTGGTCACGTCGATGACGCCGGCACCCTGCGCCACACCCGGCGCCACCTCCATCACGTCGTCCACCAGGCGCTTCAGGCGCTCGACGTTCTCGCCCACCATGCGCGTGAGCTGCTGCTGTGCCGGCGTGGTGGCGTCTTCGGCGAGCAGCGCGTTGGCCTGCGCGATGGCGGCCAGCGGATTGCGGATCTCGTGCGCGATGCCGGCGGACACGCGGCCCATCGCCGCGAGCTGCTCCTGGCGCATGCGCGCCTGCATGTTGCGCACGTCTTCGAGCAGCAGCACGCAGAACTCCTCGCGCGCCTGCGACTGCTCGCTCTGCGTGAAGCGAATGCGCACGCGCAAGGTGCGCGTCTCGCCCGACTCGAACACCAGCGGCACGTCGCGCCCCGCCTCCGGCCATACGCCCTCGCCGAACCCGCGCTCCACCGTCTTGACGAGCGCGTCCCAGGCGTCGATGCCGCGCAGCTGGAACGGCGCGGGCCGCGCCATGCCCTTGGGCGCGAGCAGCCGGCGCGCCGACGGGTTGGCGGCGCGCACGCGGCCGCGCCGGTCGACCACCAGCACGCCGTCCTGCATCTCCTCGATCACGAGGCGGTTGAGCTGGGCCTGCTGGCGCGCCATCTCGAGGCTGCCCTTGGCGGTGAGTTCCTCGCGCGCCAGGCGGCCGGCCAGTTCGCCCGCCAACACGGTGATGACGAACAGGCCGCTGCCTGCCAGCCCCGCCTGCGTGAGGGCCGTCATGAATTCGCCGCCCGGGCTGTGGGTCAGCCACACCGTCGCCAGCAGCGTCAGCGCCACGGTCGCCGCCGTCGCGAGCGCCTGGCGCCGCGGCGTCAGCACGCCGGCCATCAGGATGGGCAGCACCAGCAGCGCGGCGTAGTTGAAGGTGCCGGCACGGGCCACGAGATGCAGGGCGGTGAAGCACACGATGTCGGTGCCGATGGTGGCGAGCCACTGCGGGCTGCGCAGCCGCGCCAGTTCCTGCGGCCGCGCGCGGCGCCGAAAGCGCGGCAGCAGCCACATGCTGAGCGTCGCCACCGCGTAGCCGGCGCTGATCAGCAGCGCCGTGTAGCTTGGCTCTGTGCCCAGCAGGCCGGCCAACGCCGCCGCAATGATGAGCGCGATGCCCAGCGCCACGCGCGCGCCGAGGAACACGCGGTAGATGCGGTCGAAGGCAGTCTGGCTCTCGCCGGTGGCCAGGCGCCGGGCGCGGCGCGTGAGGAAGCGCGAATCGGGCTGGGCCTGCGCCGAAGCGCTCAGGCCGGCTTCGTAGCGCGAGTCCGCGGCCGAGTCGCGCGCATCGTCCGTGGCGGGCGAGTCGTCATCGCCCTCGAAGGCGCCGAACCATGATTCTTCCGCGGTGCGCGGCGGCGGCTTCCTGCGGTCCCCGCGGCGCGCGTCTGCAGGCGGCGGCGCGGCGCTCATCGCGGGGCGTTCAGCTTCTCGTGCGCCGCGCGGTGCGCGTCGGAGCAGAAGAACCCGCCACGCCCCGGCAGCGCCTCGCCGTGCGGCAGATGCAGGCCGCATTGCGCGCACGACACCATGTCTTCGACGGGCGGCAGCTTCGCCTTCTCTCGCTTGGGCGGCGGCGGGCGCCGGGCGGCCCGCAGCATCCACAGCACCGCGACCACCACCAGAATCAGTACGAGGTATTTCATGGACCGTCGCCGTTCACCGCTTCAAGCCGCCACGGCCCGCTGCAGCACCACCTCGATCACGAAGCGGGAGCCCACATAGGCAAGCAATAACAGCCCGACCCCCGCGTACACCCAGCGCGTGGCGCGCCGCCCGCGCCAGCCGAAGGCGCGCCGCCCGGCCAGCAGCGCCGCAAAGACCAGCCAGCCGAGCATCGAGAACACCGTCTTGTGATCCCAGCGCCACGGGTCGGCATTCCACCAGCCGAGCACCAGCGCGGCGGTGAGCACCGCGAAGCCGGCGCCGACGAAGCGGAAGGTGAGCCGCTCCAGCCGCAACAACGGCATGCCGGCGGACGACGCGAAAGCCGGTCCTTGCGACGCGCCTTGCTGCAGCCGCATGCGACGGTCGGCGCGGTTCATCAGCGCCGCATGCAGCACGGCCGCGCCGAAGAGGCCATACGACGCGATGCCCATCACCCAATGCAGCGGCGCCCAGCGTGATGCCAGTTGCGGCCGCACTTCGCCGGGAAACAGCCACGCCAGCGCGACGGCAATCACGCCCAGTACGGCGAGCGTGCGCCGCACGTTGGGCAGCGGCACGAAGCGCGTCTCCACGAGGTACACCGCGATCACCAGCCACAAGGTGGCCGACAAGGCCGGCGCGAAGCCGAAACGCGCGGCGCCCGACGAAGTGCCGAGGCCCGAGCTGTCGATGCCGATCGCCGCCGCATGCAAGAGCCACGCGAGCACGACTGCCGCGCGCAGCCCACCCTGCAGCCGCTCGGGCGCCAGCGCCGCCGTCAGGTAGCCGATGCAGGCGGCCGCGCTGGCCAGCGCAAGCGCCCACTGCCCCGGTGAGCCAGCAGACCCGAAAGTTAGAATCATCCGCTGAAGTGTACTGATCGCCACCCCTGCGCCATGCTCTTGCAAGCGCGCAGCAACAGGCCCTCGCGGCCGCCGCGCCCCACCATGGCATCCACCCTCACCGAACGGCTGAGTCGCGCCGTCAAGACGATGCGCGGCCAGGCCCGCATCACCGAATCCAACGTGCAGGACATGCTGCGCGAAGTGCGCATGGCCCTGCTCGAGGCCGACGTGGCGCTGCCGGTGGTGCGCGACTTCATCGCCCGCGTGAAGGAGAAGGCGCTCGGGGCGGAAGTGGCGGCCTCGCTCTCGCCCGGCCAGGCGCTGGTGGGCATCGTCAACCGCGAACTCGCGGCCACCATGGGCGAAGGCGTGGCCGACATCGACCTCGCCACGCAGCCGCCGGCCGTCATCCTGATGGCCGGCCTGCAAGGCGCGGGCAAGACGACGACGACCGCCAAGCTCGCCAAGCACCTGATCGAGAAGCGCAAGAAGAAGGTGCTCACCGTCTCGGCTGACGTGTACCGGCCGGCGGCGATCGAACAACTCAAGACGGTCACGAAGCAGGCCGGTGCGGAGTGGTTCCCCTCGCACGCCGACGACAAGCCGGTCGACATCGCCCGCGCCGCGCTCGACCACGCGCGCCGCCACTACTTCGACGTGCTGCTGGTCGACACCGCCGGGCGCCTGGCCATCGACGAAGCGCTGATGAAGGAAATCGCCGACCTGCACGCAGCGATCAAGCCGGTGGAGACGCTGTTCGTCGTCGACGCCATGCAGGGCCAGGACGCGATCAACACTGCCAAGGCCTTCAAGGAAGCGCTGCCGCTCACCGGCATCGTGCTCACCAAGATGGACGGCGATTCGCGCGGCGGTGCGGCGCTGTCGGTGCGGCAGATCACCGGCGCGCCGATCAAGTTCGCCGGCGTGAGCGAGAAGATCGACGGGCTCGAGGTCTTCGACGCCACGCGCCACGCGGGGCGCATCCTCGGCATGGGCGACATCGTGGCGCTCGTCGAAGAGGTCAACAAGGGCGTTGACGTCGCCGCGGCGCAAAAGCTCGCCGACAAGATGAAGTCGGGCGACGCCTTCGACCTCAACGACTTCCTCTCGCAGATCTCGCAGATGAAGAAGATGGGCGGCCTCGCCGGCCTGATGGACAAGCTGCCGAGCGAGATGAGCGCCAAGGCGGGCGCCGCCGACATGGACCGGGCCGAGCGCGACGTGCGCCGCATGGAAGGCATCATCTGCTCGATGACGCCGCAGGAGCGCCGCAAGCCCGACATCATCAAGGCCACCCGCAAGCGCCGCATCGCCGCGGGAGCTGGCGTGCAGGTACAGGAAGTCAACCGCATGCTCAACCAGTTCGGCCAGATGCGCGACATGATGAAGAAGATGAAGGGCGGCGGCCTCATGAAGATGATGAAGCGCATGGGCGGCATGAAGGGTTTGCCCGGGATGCGCTGATACATCGGGTTGCCGGGCGGAACAACACCGTCACGCCCCGATACATTGACCCTGTCTGGGCACCCCGCTATCTTTGGGGATTGAATTTCCGCGGGTTCAATCCTTGACGACGACGCCTCTCCTTCTGCTGCTGCTCGCTCTGGCCGTCGCGGCTCTGGTTCTCGCCGGAGGCTGGCTGTGGTTGCGCAGTCGCCCGAGCGGCCGCACCGAAGGCCGCTCGGCCGATCACGTCGACACCGTCACCGGCTGGTCGCCCCAGGCCACGCGCGTGCTCTCAGGCGCCGAGCGCGATGCCTTCGAGACCCTGCGCAGCGCCCTGCCCGCCCACACCATCCTCGCGCAGGTGCCGCTCGCGCGCTTCATCAAGGTGCCCACGCGCAATTCGTACGCCGAATGGCTGCGCCGCGTGGGCCATCAATGCGCCGACTTCGTGGTGTGCGACCGGCATGCGCAGGTGATCGCCGTGGTCGAGCTGCAGCCCGACGCACCGTCGACCAGCGAGCGCGCGGCGCGGCGCCAGCGGCGGTTCCAGCGCGTGCTGCAGGCGGCCGGCATCACGGTGCACTTCTGGAAAGAGAACGCGATGCCGAGTGTCCACGCGGCGCGCGAAGCCATCGCACCGAGCCCCACGCTCGACGAGGCCGAAGAGACCAACGCCATGCCGATGCGGGTCGGTCCCGCGGCAGCGGGCGCCCCCTTCGAGGACAGCGGCGTGCTGCGCGAGCCGCCGCCGTCGACCTGGTTCGACGATCTCGAGACCGAAGCCGCACCGCTCGACACGGCCACCGCCCGCCCGCGCGCACCGCGCGGCTGAGCGGCTGCAGCCCTACACCAGCAGCGCCTGCGCGAACTCGCGGGCGCTGAAGGTCTGCAGGTCCTCCAGCTTCTCGCCCACGCCGATGAAGTAGACCGGCACCGGCCGCTCGCGCGAGCGCGACCACAGCGCAATCGCCGCCAGCACGCCGCCCTTGGCCGTGCCGTCGAGCTTGGTGACGATGAGCCCGGTGAGCGACAGCGCCGCGTCGAAGGCCTGCACCTGCGTGAGCGCGTTCTGTCCGGTGTTGCCGTCGACGACCAGCAGCACCTCATGCGGCGCCGTGGCCTGCGCCTTGGTGATGACCCGGCGGATCTTCTTGAGTTCTTCCATCAGGTGCGTCTGCGTCGTGAGGCGCCCCGCCGTGTCGGCGATCACCACGTCGCAGCCACGCGCCTTGCCGGCGATCACCGCGTCGAAGGTCACGGCCGCCGGGTCACCGCTTTCCTGGCTCACGATCTCCACGTTGTTGCGCCCGGCCCAGACCGCCAACTGCTCGCGCGCCGCAGCGCGGAACGTGTCCGCCGCAGCCAGCAGCACCTTCTGCTGCGCCTGCGCCAGGTGGCGCGTGAGCTTGCCGATGCTCGTCGTCTTGCCCGCGCCGTTCACGCCCACGACCATGATGACCGTCGGCGACTCGCGGCCGACTTCGAGCGATTGTTCGAGCGGCGCGAGCAGGTCGGCGATGGCATCGACGAGCAGCGCCTTCACCGCCGCGGCATCGGTGGCGCGTTCGGCCTTGACGCGCCGCTTCAGCTCGGCGAGCAGATGCTCCGTGGCCTTCACGCCGGCATCGGCCATCAGCAGCGCGGACTCGAGTTCCTCATACAGCGCATCGTCGATCTGCGCGCCGACGAAGACCTGCGAAATGCTGCTGCCGGTCTTGCGCAAGCCGCTCCTGAGCTTGTCGAACCAGCCGCGGCGGGGCTCCGTGGGCAGATCGGTTACCGGTTCGGGAATCGGTTCCGGCAGTGGCGACGCCACGTCGAGCACGGGCGGCGCAGGCGCAACCTCGGGTTCGACGACAGTCGGCGGCACGATGACCGGCGCGTCGACGACCGGGGCCGGCAGCGGCTGCGGCGAGTCGACGGGAGGCTGAGTGGGAACCGACAGCCCCGGCGCAGGCGGCACCTCGACGCCGCGCAGCTTGTCGAACCAGCTGCGCCGGTCCACCGGCGGCGCAGCGGTTTCGGCAGGAGCTTCGGCAGCGGGCGTCGGCGGTTCGGCAGCGGGCGTCGGTGGTTCGGCGGCAGGCGGCGGCGCTTCGGCCGGCGCCTTCTTCTTGAAAAAACTGAACATCAGGGCGTGCGGATGGGCGAGTGAAGCGAGCGGATGGAGGTGCGCAGCGCGCGTGACAGGCTACGCTTTCGCGGCGGTGGCGGCTTGCCGGGCGACCTGACCCGCGCTATATAATCTTTGGCTCAGGCGCTTTAGCTCAGTCGGTTAGAGCGACGGAATCATAATCCGCAGGTCCGGGGTTCGAATCCCTGAAGCGCCACCAGAACCCGACAGCCCCGCAGGTCGCATGACCTTCGGGGCTTTTTGTTGTCCTGCGTGTGTCTCGTCGGCCGACGGCAGCGGGCTTTCACGCTGTAGGCACGCGCCTCACACGCCCACAATCGGCGGCGAACTTCCTCGAAGGAGCCTCGCCATGCACCAGCCGACCGATCTCGCGGATTGCACCGCCTCGCAGCTTCTCCAGCTGTACGTCGACCGCGAGGCATCGCCCGTCGAAGCGCTGGCTGCAGTCGAAGCCCGCGTGGCGCAGGTGGACCCGGTGCTGCATGCGTTCTGCTGGCTCGATTTCGCGAGCGCACGCGAGGCTGCGCTCGCCAGCGAAGCGAACTGGCAGGCCGGCACGCCGAAGGGCGATCTTGACGGCGTGCCGGTCTCGATCAAGGACCTGATCCTCACGCGCGGCTGGCCGACGCGCCGCGGCTCGGCCACCGTCGATCCGGCGCAGCCCTGGGAGGTGGATGCGCCCGCCGTTGCGCGCCTGCGCGAAGCGGGCGCGGTGCTGTTCGGCAAGACCTGCACGCCCGAGTTCGGCTGCAAGGGCGAAACCAATTCGCCGCTCACCGGCATCACCCGCAACCCTTGGGACCCGAACCGCACCTGCGGCGGTTCGTCCGGCGGCACGGCGGCTGCGGTGGCCTCGGGCATGGGGCCGTTGTCGGTCGGCACCGACGGCGCGGGCAGCGTGCGCATTCCCGCGGCGTTCTGCGGCAACTTCGGCCTGAAGCCGAGCTTCGGTCGCGTGCCGGCGTATCCGCTGTCGCCGTTCGGCAGCGTGGCACACCTCGGCCCGCACACGATGTCGGTGCGCGATGCGGCGCTGATGATGAATGTGCTCAAGCGTCCCGACGCGCGCGACTGGACCTCGCTGCCGCCGGACGACACCGACTGCCTCGCGGGCCTCGGCGACGGCATCCGCGGCCTGCGCGTGGCGTGGTCGCCGACGCTCGGCTATGCCAAGGGCGTTCACCCCGAGGTGACCGCCGCGTGTGCCGCCGCAGCGCGCGAATTCGAAGCGCTCGGCGCGATCGTCGAGGCGGTCGATCCGGGCTTCGACGATCCGCTGGAGATCACCACCGGCCTGTGGTTCCTCGGCGCCTGGACGGTGTGGAACACGCTGACGGCCGAGCAGCAGGCCGCGACCGACCCCGACTTCCGCGCCGAGGCGATGCTGGGCGAGCGTTTCAGCGCCCTGCAGATCCAGCAACTCAACCTGCGGCGCGGCGCGCTGGGCTCGCACATGCGCCAGTTCATGCAGCGCTTCGACCTGCTGCTCACACCCGCCGTGTCGGTGCCAGCGTTCGAGGCGCGGCCGGCGGGTCAGGCGCCGATGACGCCGGAGGCCATGCTTGGCTGGACGCCGTTCAGCTACCCCTTCAACCTGACGCAGCAGCCGGCTTGCACCATTCCCTGCGGACTCACCGCCGACGGCCTGCCGATCGGCCTGCAGATCGTCGGCCCGATGTTCGCGGACGCGCTGGTGCTGCGCGCAGCGGCGGCCTACGAGGCGTTGCACCCGATCCCCAGGCCGCCGCTCGATCGGCTCGCGGCAACAGCCTAAGAGCAGTAGCCGCCGAACTTCGTGTTCCGGTCGCTCGCGATGCGACCCAGGAGCGGGTGCAAGTCCAGTGGGATGTGCGGCCTCGTGCGCCGCCTTGGCGCGCCGATCCGGCCCTCGGCACCGGCGTTTCGGCACGGCGTTTGCCCTGAGGCGAGCCCATCGCCTCGGAGTTCTCGCCATGAACGCAGAAGACGACTTCGTCCGCCAGGAAAGCTCCCAAGTCACTGACGGAGCGAGGCACCCCTGGCGGTCGCTGGCCGCCACCGCGCTGCTCTCGGTGCTGATGGCGTGCGGAGGCGGCGGTGGCAGCGACGCGACGCCATCGGTCGAGGGCTCGCCGCCGCCCGCGGTGCAGGAACCGCCGCTCGAACAGGAAGCGCCGCAGGAGCCACCACAAGAGCCGGCCGTTCCCGCTCGCCTCGCGGCGTTGTCGATCGAGACGGCCGGCCGGGCGCCGATCGTCACCCGCGATGACTACCTGGATGGCACCTACGCTCTCGTCGACGCCGACGGACAGACGCTTGCCTCAGGGGACCTCGAGATCCGTGGCCGCGGCAACAGCACCTGGCGGTACCCCAAGAAGCCGTACCGCGTGCGTCTGGCAGAGGGCACGCCGCTGTTCGGCATGCCGAGCAGCCGCCATTGGGCTCTGTTGGCGAACTATGCCGACAAGACCATGCTGCGCAACGACATCGTGTTCGAGATGAGCCGCAGGTACGGCATGGCTTACACCCCGCGTTCGCAATTCGTGCACGTCACGCTCAACGGGAGGTACGACGGCGTGTACCAACTCACGGAAAGCATCCGCATCGCGACGGACCGGGTCGACATCCCTGCCCTGGAGGAAACCGACATTTCGAGCGATGTGATTTCCGGTGGGTACCTGCTGGAGGTCGACGAGACCCGTGGCGAGGACTTCTGCTTCGACTCGAAGCAGACGCCGATGGTGTTCTGCGCCAAAGACCCGGAAGAACTTCTGGACGCCGCGCGAAAACCGCAGCGCGACTACATCGTCAACTACATGGACGCGGTAGACACCGCGATCCTCGGCCCCAACTTCAAGGATCCGGTGAAGGGATACGCGGCCTACATCGACGTCGAGTCGGCGATCACCTACTTCCTCATTCAAGAGATGGTCAAGAACGTCGACGGCAACCTGCGCAAGAGCACCTATCTGACCAAGAAGCGCGACGGGAAGCTGTTCTTCGATCCCTTGTGGGACTTCGACCGCGCCATCGGCAACACGGAGTCTCCCCTCGCGGGCAACCCCGAAGACTGGCGCGTGCGGCTGACGCCATGGTTCGCGCGCCTGTTCGAGGACCCGGCCTTCGAGGCCCGCGTCAAAGCGCGGTGGGCGGAGATGAAAGCCGGAAACGAGTTCGACGAAATTCAGGCTTACATCGACGAGCGAGCCGTCTTCATGCAAGACGCTCAAGCCAGAAACTTCCAGCGTTGGCCGATCCTCGGCACCTGGCTCGACACCACCCGCGTCGTGCCGGGCACCTATGACGGAGAGATCTCGGTGATGAAGGAATGGTTGCGGGCGCGCATCGCGTGGATGGATTCGCAGCTCGGCCAGTGAGCGGTCGGCTCGCTCGGCCGCCGAGGCCCGAAGCGTCGCCCGGCGCTCACCGCCCGAGTTCGGCCACCAGCGTCTTCCACGCCACAGCCGGCTCGCACGCCACCTCGGGCGCCGGGCTCGCGCCGGCTTCGAGCAGGCGGCGCGCCATCATGTGGTCCATCGGCGCGTTGACGCTTTCCACACAGACCAGCCGCTCGCCCACGTAGTGCAGGATGGAGAAGCTCGCCGGCGTCGCACCCGCGCGGCGGTGCCGCACGCCGCCCACCGGCATCAAGCCCGCCATCTGCAGCCGCAGGCTCCCCTGCTCTGACCAGAACCACGGCAGCGCAGCATGCGGCTGCTCGCGCCCGAGCAAGGTGGCAAGCGCCGTCTTCGCCTGGTCGTTCGCGTTCTGCACCGATTCGAGCCGCAGTTGCCGGCCGCTCGCCGCATCGGGAAAGCTCGCGCAATCGCCGATGGCGAGGATGGCCGGGTCGGCGGTGCGCAGGCAGTTGTCGACGACGACGCCGTTGTCGCAGGCGAGGCCCGCCTCGGCGGCGAGGCGGCATTCGGGCGTGGCGCCGATGCCCAGCACCAGCAGGTCGACGCTTTCGCGCTGCCCATTCACGGTCAAGGCGACGAGGCGGTCGCCGTCGATCTCGAAGCCGCCGACCGTCACACCGAGGCGCAGGTCGATGCCATTGGCGCGGTGGGTCTGCAGCACATGCTCGGCGAGTTCCGGCGACACCGAGCGCGTGAGCAGGCGCGGCGCCGATTCGAGCACCGTCACCGTCTTGCCGAGCCCGCGCGCCGTGGCCGCAATCTCGAGACCGATGAAGCCACCGCCGAGTACGGTGACGCTGGGCGCCGCGACGAGGCGTTCGCGCAGGCGCTGCGCGTCGGCCGAGCTGCGCAGCGCGAGCACGTTGTCCAGCGTCTCGGCCAACTGCGGCAACCGCCGCGCGCGCGAGCCGGTGGCGAGCACCAGCTTGCCGTAGGGCAGCTCCCGCCCCGACTGCAGGCGCAGCACACCGCGTGCGCGATCGATCGCCACGGCCGGGTCGCAGGCGTGCAGCGTGATGCCGGCCGTTGCATACCACGCCTCGGCGCGATGCGGTTGCACGAGTTCGTCGGCACTCTTCAGGTAGGCCTTCGACAGCGGCGGGCGCTGATACGGCAGCTCCGGTTCCTCGCAGACGAGGTGCACACGCGCGCCCAGTCCGGCGTCGGCCAATGCCGCGCACAACTGCGCGCCGGCATGGCCGCCGCCGACGATCACGATCGCGTCACTCACCGGGTGTTGTTCATTCATTATTGGAAACCTGTCTCGGTTGATCTGGCTACTGCTGGAACGCCGGCAGCCGCAGCACCAGCCCCTGCAGTTCGTCGGTGAGCCGGATCTGGCACGACAGCCGGCTCTCCGGCCGGCGCTCGTCGGCCGTGCAGTCGAGCATCTCCAGCTCACCCGCGAGCGGCGCAGGCAGGCGATCGACCCAGGCCGGGTCGACGTACACATGGCAGGTGGCGCACTGCGCCGAGCCGCCGCAGTCGGCCACGATGCCGCGCACGCCGGCGCCGGTGGCGGCCTGCATGACGCTCACGCCTGCGGGCGCTTCGAAGCCCTGCGCTTCGCCGTCGGGGTGGATGAAGGTGATGTCCGGCATGGCGGGTCGGCTGGTTCAAGAACCGCCATTTTCGGCGCCGTCGTGGCGCGCCGCGAAAATCACGCCATGCCTCCCGCACCCGAGCCCCGCATGGGTGCCGATTCCTCCACGCCGGCCGTGCCCGGCCGCTTCCGCCCGCGCCTGAATCTGCAGACGCTGACCCGAGGCGACGGCCTGCTCGGCATGCGCGCCATGCCGGGCTTCGGCCCGCGCAGCGCACAGGTCACGGTGGCGCGCATCGACTGGCTCTACACCACCGACGCCGGCCTGCGCTGGGAAACGCCCGCACCCACGCGCGTGCTGAACACGCGCCCCAAGCCGACCGAGCTGCTGCGCGGCGCGTGGGACGCGCGTGTGCTGATGCAGCGCGACCTGCGGGCCGAAGCCGATGCACGCGATGCGCTGTGGGCCAGCGGCCTGCGCCCCTTGCCGGCCGAGGCGCTGCAGTGGCGCAGCCGCGCCGCCGCCGAAGGCCACGATCAGCTCTGGTCGCTGGCCGAGGAATCGCACTTCGCCGACTTCTGGGCCGAAGCCGTGCCGCGGCTGCAGGCGCAGGGCTGGTCCATCGTCGTGCAACCCGGCTTCGCGCACCAGAGCGTGGCGGTCGATGCATGGAAGCTGGTGATCGACCCGGCCACCGGCGCCGAACAGGGGCGCGAACTCGCCGAACCGCTGGGCGCGCGTGTGCAGGCGCTGGCTTCGCTGCGCCAGCCGCCGCGTGAAGGCTCGTGGATGCTGAGCCTCGGCATCGAAGTCGAAGGCGAGACGCTGGACCTCGCGCCGCTGCTGGCCGATCTGCTGCGGCGCGACAGCCGTTGGCTGAAAGCCGAGGAAATCGCCGCCATCGACGACGAGTCGCTGATTGCTCTGCGCGCCCCGGGCGGCCGCCGCATCGACGCACGCGCGGCGCCGCTGAAGGCCATCGTCGGCGCGATGGTGGACCTGCTCACCGATCCGCACCGCGGCGACGCCCACGGCCCGCTGCAGCTCTCGACCTGGGAAGCGCATCGCCTCGAAGCCCTGCGCGCAAGCCTCGCCGACACGCAGGCCGCGCGCGCCGGCGCACATGGCCGCTGGCAGTTGCAGGGCGAGGCGGGTCTGGCCGCGTTGGCGCAGCGGCTGCGCATGGCCGGCAGCCCGCCGCCGGTATCGCCACCGCAAGGCCTCGGGCTCGAACTGCGCGGCTACCAGTTGCAGGGTGTGGCCTGGCTGCAATACCTGCGCGAGCACCGCCTCGCCGGCATCCTGGCCGACGACATGGGTCTGGGCAAGACGGCGCAGGTGCTCGCGCATCTGCTGATCGAGCAGCAGGCGGGCCGGCTCGATGCGCCCTCGCTGGTGGTGCTGCCCACCTCGCTCATCGCCAACTGGCAGGCCGAGGCCGCGCGCATCGCACCTAGCTTGCGCGTGCTCACGCTGCAGGGCAGCCGGCGTTCGCGCGAGTTCACGCGCATCGCCGATCACGACGTGGTGTTCACCACCTACCCGCTGCTGTGGCGCGACATCGAGACCTTGTCGAAGCAGCCCTGGCACCTGCTGATCCTGGATGAAGCGCAGATGGTGAAGAACGCCGGCAGCCGCGCCGCTTCGGCGCTGCGCCGGCTGCAATCGCGCCATCGCCTGTGCGTGACGGGCACGCCGCTGGAGAACCACCTCGGCGAGCTGTGGGCGCATTTCGATTTCCTGATGCCGGGCTTTCTCGGCGACTCGCGCACCTTCACGCGCGTGTGGCGCCGCCCGATCGAGACCAACGGCGAGACCTTGCGCGCGCAGTTGCTGGCGCAGCGCGTGCGCCCCTTCATCCTGCGCCGGCGCAAGGAAGACGTGGCGACCGAGCTGCCGCCCAAGACCGAGATGATTCGCCGCGTGCAACTGCAGGGCCAGCAGCGCGCGCTGTACGAAAGCGTGCGCGTGGCGGCCGACGAGGACGTGCGCAAGGTACTCAAGCGCAAGAGTTTTGCCGGCTCGCAGATCGCCATCCTCGACGCGCTGCTCAAGCTGCGACAGGTGTGCTGCGACCCGCATCTGGTGAAGGGCCGCAACACGCCGGCGACGATGGAGCGCGCCAAGATGGAATGGCTGCGCGACATGCTGCCCGAGCTGGTCGATGAAGGCCGGCGCGTGCTGGTGTTCTCGCAGTTCACCGAAATGCTCACGCTGGTGGAGGCCGAACTCGCGGCGCTCGAGCTGCCTTTTCTCTCGCTCACGGGCGACACGGCAGTGAGCAAGCGCGGTGACGTCGTGCGGCAGTTCCAGGCCAAGGCCGTGCCCATCCTGCTGCTGAGTCTGAAGGCCGGCGGCGTGGGCCTGAACCTCACGGCGGCCGACACGGTGATCCATCTCGATCCGTGGTGGAACCCGGCGGTGGAGCGCCAGGCCACCGACCGCGCCCACCGCATCGGGCAGGACCAGCCGGTGTTCGTCTACAAGCTGGTGGTGGAAGGCAGCATCGAGGAACGCATGCTGGCGCTGCAGGAGCGCAAGGCGGCGCTGGCCGAAGGCGTGCTGGGGCACGACACGGCGGCAGCGGTGAAGTTCAGCGCCTCGGACCTCGAGGGCCTGCTCGCGCCCTTGACATGACGCCGCGGGGCCGCATCAGCCGATGCGCAGCGAGGCGAGAACGTTCACGGCCGCCCCGCCCTTATCGTGGCGCAGCAGCAGCCCTTCGCCGGAGCGTGTCGGTCGCTGTGCCAGCGCGCTGATGTTGGCCTGGTGCGTGACCCACACCTCGAACCCGGGCGCATTCGCGGCGGCCAGCCGCGCCAGCTCGGTCTGCGCGGCGGCGGTCTGTGCGCTCGCATCGCCCTGGCCCGCCGCAATGGAGTTCAGCACCGGCCACGGCCGCACCTCGCCGAAGGCGAGCCGGGCCGTCTCGAGGCAGCGGCACCACTGGCTGGCCCGCACCCGCGACGGCGCAAGGCCGGCCTCGCGGAACCACACGCCGATGCCGCGCGCCTGCATCCGGCCTTCGTCGCTCAGATTGCGCTGCGTGCTGCAGACATCGACGCGAAAGCCGGGCGGGTCGTAAGTGCCCGGCGCGAGCGCGTGCCGGATCGCGACCACCAGCCCGCCGCCGCCCTCGCGCAGCAGCGTGTGCGCTTCGCCTTCCGTATCAGCGGCCGCGGGCGCCAAGCGCACGGCGCCCGGCAGCACCGTCGCCGCCAGACCGCGGATCAGATGGCGGCGCTGCATCGCATGCTGCCGGGGGCCGCCACCGGCGCAAGCACTCGAGAGCCTGGGCACATCGAATCACTCCCTTGGCGAGAACCACGCTTGGAGCCACGCCGGCTGCTACCGTTCCGGCCGAATGCTTGAAAGGTGATCCACATGCACAAGCCGGGAGCCGGCGGGCTCGTCTATTCCACCGAAAGCGGCCGGATGTGCCCCAGCTGCCGACAGCCGATCGGCGCGTGCCTCTGCAAGAACGCATCGAACGCGCCGCGTGCCGGCGACGGCATCGTGCGGGTGAGCCGCGAGACCAGGGGCCGCGGCGGCAAGGCGGTGACCGTCATCCGCGGCTTGACGCTCGATGCCGCCTCGCTCGCCGCATTGGGCAAGAAGCTGCGAAGCACGTGCGGCTCCGGCGGCACGGTGAAGGACGGCGTGCTCGAGGTACAGGGCGACCATGCCGATCGCCTGATCGAGCTGTTGAAGAACGAAGGCTGGGTGGTGAAGCGCGCGGGCGGGTAGTTCAAACCGACCATCAAGCCGGCAATCAGGCAGGCAAATAGCGCGCGAACCAGTCGACGGCGAGCCGCACCACTTCGTCGAGCGTGCCCGGCTCCTCGAACAGGTGCGTGGCGCCGGGCACGATGGCCAGCTCCTTCTCGCATTCGAGCTGCGCGAAGGCCTCGCGGTTGAGCGCGATCACTTGCGTGTCGTCGCCGCCGACGATCAGCAGCGTGGGCGCGACGACGGCCGCGAGCGCCGCACCGGCCAGGTCGGGCCGGCCACCGCGCGACACCACGGCCGCCACGCTGTTGCCGGGCCGGCTCGCCGCCACGAGCGCCGCGCCGCCGCCGGTGCTGGCGCCGAAGAGACCTTGCCGCAGCGTGCGGGTCGCCGCCTGCGCATGCGCCCAGTGCGAGGCTTGATGCAGGCGTTCGGCGAGCAGCGCGATGTCGAACACGTTGGCGCGGTCGCGCTCCTCGTCGGGCGTGAGCAGATCCAGCAGCAAGGTTGCGAATCGAGCCTCGCGCAGCGCCGCGGCCACATGCTGGTTACGCGGGCTCAGCCGCCCGCTGCCGCTGCCGTGCGCGAAGACCACCAGCCCGCGCGCGTCCGGCGGCACGCCCAGCAGCCCCTGCAAACCTTGCGGCGGAATCTGCACCGTGTGGACATCCTGCGTCATCGAATCGGTCTTTCTGCAGCCTGCGCCCGCTGCGCCTTGCGCTCCTGGACCTGATTGCTCACGGCGCGGCAAGCCTCGTTCCGCCGGTTCATGCGGCGATGCAGCGGCCCAGCGAATTGGCCAACCGACGACATGCGACCGCCGGCAGGCACGAACGACGCAACGGATCGTGAAACTTGTGCGCGCCGCCGCAGGCCTCCAATGCGAAGAATCGCGGTGCACGCACCGGGCGTTGCGCAGCGACGCCGGTGGGTCGGCGCCTGACGTTGCATCCAAGACCGGTAACGCGCTGTGGCATGTGGGCTGAACCAAGGCACGCGATGAGACTCGTGGTGCGCTTCGCTGAACAGCCGTCACCCGGCGCATCGCCATCGCCTCGGCGCAACACGAGCGCCGACCAAAGGAACGGCGCTTGCCGCCCTCCCACATCCGAAGCCCTCAGAAACTCCCAACGATGCAAGTGTCCGAACTGATGACCCGCGGCGTGCCTTCGATGGCGCCGCATGAAACGCTGATGCGTGCAGCGCAGACGATGGGAGACCTGCATGTCGGCGTGATCGCGGTCTGCGACGGCGAGCGCCTCGTCGGCATCGTCACCGACCGCGACATCGTGCTGCGCGGCGTGGCCGAGGGGTGCGCGGTCGAGGAGACGCCGCTGTCCGAGGTGATGAGCAAGGACACGCGCTGGTGCTTCGAGGACCAGGCCGTCGACGAGGTGGTCCAGGAGATGCGCGCCGCGCAGATCCGCCGGGTGCCGGTGGTCGACCGCGACAGGCACCTCGTGGGCATGCTGTCGCTCGGTGACGTGAGCAGCACCGCGAGCGACGCGACCGCCACGACCGCGCGGCCCGAGGCCGCGGGCATCAGCCATCTGCACACCCGACCCGCGCACTGACGGGCCGGCACAGGCGCGCATTCGGTCGCCGCCGACGATTCCGCTCAAGCCTGACCGCAGTCGGCCGATACACCGCGTAGTGCCCCGATGCGGCCCGATCACCGGGCGGCGGGGGTGCTGCAGCCGTGCCCGCCTCATGGACCGTTCCGCCGACCCCTACTTCTCGACGCCCGCGCCGGCGGACTTCTCGACGGCCGCCGGCGAGCGCCTGAAGCTGTCGGAGCTGATCGCCGCGCTGAGCCACGCGCTGGACATGACCGAAGGCCAGCCGGTCGGGCACTGCGTGCGCTGCTGCTGGATCGGCATGCAGGTCGGCCACGAGATGGGCCTCGCCGACGAGCAGCGCTGGGAGCTGTTCTACACGCTGCTGCTGAAGGACCTCGGCTGCAGCAGCAACGCCGCGCGCATCTGCGAGCTCTACCTCACCGACGACCTGAGCTTCAAGCGCGACTTCAAGACGGTGGGCGACAGCCTGCCGCAGGTGCTGCGCTTCGTGCTGTCGCACACGGGGCTGAAGGCGGGCCTGGCCGAACGCTTTCGCAGCGTGCTGACCATCCTGCGCGACGGCCCGCAGATCGCGCACGAGCTGATCGCCACCCGCTGCCAGCGCGGTGCCGACATCGCGCGCCTGCTGCGCTTTCCCGATCGCGTGGCGCAAGGCATCTACAGCCTCGACGAGCACTACAACGGCCACGGCAAGCCCGAAGGCCTGGCTGGACCCGCGATTCCGCTGTATGCACGCATCGCGTTGATGACGCAGGTGATCGACGTCTTCCACACCGCCAGCGGCCCCGAGGCGGCGCTGGCCGAAGCGCGTTTGCGCAGCGGCACCTGGTTCGACCCCGAGCTGGTGGCGGCCTTCGAGCGTGCGGCGCGGGCGCCGGCGTTCTGGCAGACGCTGGCCGCGCCGACGATCGAGCAGGCCGTCTTCGCGCTCGAACCGGCCGGCCATGAGGTGCCGCTCGACGACGACTACCTCGACGACATCGCCGCCGCCTTCGGCCAGGTGGTGGACTCCAAGAGCCCCTTCACCAGCGGCCACAGTGAGCGCGTAGCGCTCTACACCGACCTGGTGGCCGAGGCGATGGGCCTGTCGCCCGAGCGCCGGCGCTGGCTCAAGCGCGGCGCGCTGCTGCACGACGTGGGCAAGCTGGGCGTGAGCAACAGCGTGCTCGACAAGCCGGGCAAGCTCGATGCCGAAGAGTGGGAGGCCATGAGGCGCCACGCCGCCTACACCGAGGCCATCCTGTCGCGCGTGCGCGCCTTCTCCGAGCTGGCGCGCGTGGCCGCAGCCCACCACGAACGGCTGGACGGCGGCGGCTATCCACGCGGCTTGAAGGCCGAACAGATCGACATCGCGACGCGCATCATCACCGTGGCCGACATCTTCGACGCCATCACCGCCGACCGGCCCTACCGCGGGCCGATTCCGATTCCGCGTGCGCTGGAGATGATGGCCGGCACCGTCGGCACGGCGATCGACGCCGATTGCTTCGAGGCACTGAAGGCAGCGCTCGCGCGGCTCGAACTCGCCCGCGACTGAGCGCTCGGCCGCTGTCCGCCGCACGACAGCAGCCGCGCCGCCATCGTGCTAGCGTCGCCGCTCCCGGGGAGTCAGGGCAAGCGGCGGTCGGTTCCGCAGCGCCTTGCAGCATTCCCGCAGGCAATCGCTCCCATGGCCGACTTCCGCGCACTGCGCCCTGCCCTGCCGATGCTGATCGGCGCCTCGCTGATGCTCAGCGTCAGCATGGGCCTGCGGCAGAGCCTCGGCATCTTCATGCCCGACCTGACGCGCGATCTGTCGATCAGCGTGTCCGACTTCACCCTCGCCGTCGCGGTGCAGAACCTCGCCTGGGGCTTTCTTCAGCCGGTGGCGGGCGCACTCGCGGTGCGCTGGGGCTACCGACCTGTCATGGTCGGCGGCACGCTGTTCTACATCGCGGGGCTCGCGGCGCTGATGCTGGCGCAGGGCCTAGTGGGCGTGGTCATCGGTGCGGGCGTGCTCATCGGCATTTCGCTCGCCTGCACCGCCAGCGCGCTCGCGATGGCGGTGGCCGCGCGCTCGGTGTCGGTCGCGCTGCGCAGCACGGTGCTGGGCGTCGTTTCGGCCGCCGGATCGCTGGGCGCGATGGTCGCGGCGCCGCTCGGGCAGTGGCTGTCGCAGTCGCACGGCTGGCGCATCGGCGTTCTCGGCTTCGTGCTGCTGGCGCTCGTGATGATTCCGGCGGCGTGGTCGGCCGGCAAGGTCGACCGCATGCCGCTGCCGCCCGCCGGCGGCGGCGATACCGCCGACAGCGCCACGATGGGCACGGCGGTGAAGACGGCTCTTGGCAACGCGCGCTTCGTCGTGATGGCGCTGGCCTACTTCGTCTGCGGCATGCAGCTCGTGTTCCTCACGACGCACCTGCCTTCGTACCTCGACCTGTGCGGCATGGACCCGATGCTGAGCGCGCAGGCGCTGGGCACGATCGGCGGCTTCAACGTGCTGGGCAGCCTGTTCTTCGGCTGGGCCGGCGGGCGCTGGAACAAGCAGGCGCTGCTGGGCGGCATCTACATCACCCGCTCGCTGGTGCTGGCGTGGTACTTCGTCTCGGCGCCCACGCCGACCACCACGCTCGTCTTCGCCGCGATCATGGGCTTCCTGTGGCTGGGCGTCGCGCCGCTGGTGGCCGGCTCGGTGATCGAGATGTTCGGCCTGCGCTGGCAGGCCATGATCAGCGGCCTGGCCTTCGTGAGCCACCAGTTCGGCAGCTTTCTCGGCGCGTTCGGCGGCGGCATGGCCTACGACGCGCTCGGCTCCTACACCCTCGCCTGGCAACTCGGCGTGTCGCTCGGCCTGGCGGCCGGCATCGCGCAGATCGGCTTCGCCCTGTGGCGGCCGCCGCGGCCGCCGGTGTTCGCGGTGGGGTGACGGCGGGGGGTCGACGCGTGCGGGCTGTTCGCTGGTTGCTTGATCGAAGGTTCTGCGCGTTGTTGAGGCAGGCCGGGTCTCGCCCCGGCGGGCGAGTCACCTTTCTTGCTTGCCCAAGAAAGTTGACCCAAAGAAGGGCACCCCGACCTCGGCGCCTCCCACGGGGACCCCGGAACACCAGCCACACCTCGCTGCGCATCGGCTTGCTGGGCGATGCGCAGCGAGCCGAATCGCTTCCCGTAGGCGTCGGCGAGAAGCGCAGGGCTTTGCAGCCGGGCGCGCCAGCGCCCCACCACTTCTGACTTCGCGCGGTTGTCCGAGCGCAGTGAGCGAAGCGAACGCAGCGAGTTCTGCGCGAGGCTGCAAAGACCGAGCATCGCAGCGAACCCCTCGCTGCGCGAGGGGCGACGCCTTCGGGTCGCCTTTCTTTGGTGACTTTCTTTGGCGAAGCAAAGAAAGTTACTCGCCCGCCGGGGCGAGACCCGGCCTGCCTCAACAACGCACCGAGCCTTCGATCAAGCACAACCGCGCATTGAGCGCGCACTTCGACAGGCGCCCGCGTTCAACCGGCCAACGTGAGCGCTACACCGGTTGCAGCAAGTGCCGCCACGGCCCCCAGCACCAGCACCCACCGCCGCGTCGCCAACCACCACTGCAGGCTCGTCGCCTTCGCCCGCGAATCGAATCGCCCGTGCGCCCCGAAGTCGCGCGGCACCGGCGTGTAGAGGTTGTCCTGCCGGCCCTGCGGCAATGGCTCGTCCGTCGACTGGCCCTCGTAGCCGCCGCGTGCGAGGTAGCGGTCGAGCAGCCCCGGCACCAGCCGCTGCGCGAGGATCGCCTTCACCGCCGGAAACCCCACCCACGATTCACGCCGCCGATGCTGCGCCGCCCAGACAATGGCCTCGGCCGCAATCTCGGGCTGAAAGATCGGCGGCACCGGCTGCGGCTGTCGGTTCATCAGCGTGCGACCCCAGTCGAACTGCGGCGTGTTGAAGGCCGACAGGTGAACCATCGTGAGATGCACGCCGCTGCCGTCGTGCAGCAGTTCGCTGCGCAACGAATCGGTGAAGCCGCGCAGCGCCGCCTTCGCGCCGCAGTACGGCGCCTGCAGCGGAATCGAGCGGTAGGCGAGCGCCGAACCCACCTGCACGATGGCGCCGCGGTTTCTCGCCTTCATGCGCTTCAGGGCCGCGAGCGTGCCCCACACGGCGCCGAGGTAGGTGACTTCGGTGGCGCGGCGGAAGTCGGCCGCGCTCACCTGGTCGACCGGGGCGTAGATGGTCGCCATCGCATCGTTGACCCACACGTCGATGCCGCCCCACTGCCGCTCCACCTGCGACGCCGCGGCCTCGACCTGCGCTTCGTCGGCCACGTCGGTGGCGATGCACAGGGCCTCGCCGCCGGCGGCTTCGATGTCGTGCTGCGCGCCGGCCAGGCCTTCGGCGCCGCGTGCCAGCACCGCCACGCGCCAGCCGCGCCGGGCGAAGGCGATGGAGGCGGCGCGGCCCACGCCGGCCGATCCGCCGGTGATCACGACGACGGGGCGTTCGGCGGCGTCGCTCATGGGGCGCGGACGCAGGTAGGCATCGCTGCGGTTTGGCAAGGCCCGTGCCTTGCGGCCGCACGTCGAGCGCGGCACATGCCTTGCCGGTGGCCGGCATGCATACGAACGACTCGCCCGGCACCCCGTGGTGGATGGGCGCGGTGATCTATCAGGTCTATCCGCGTTCGTTTGCCGATGCGAACAACGATGGCGTCGGCGACCTCGCCGGCCTGCGCCAGCGGCTCGACCATCTGCAGCGACTCGGTGCCGACGCACTGTGGATCTCGCCGATCTACCGCTCGCCCATGGCCGACGCCGGCTACGACATCAGCGACTACTGCGACGTCGACCCGGTGTTCGGCTCGCTCGCCGACATCGACGCCCTCATTGCCGAGGCGCATCAACGCGACCTGCGCGTGCTGCTCGACTTCGTGCCCAATCACAGTTCCGACCAGCACCCGTGGTTCGTGGAATCGCGTTCGTCGCGCGACAACCCCAAGCGCGACTGGTACATCTGGCGCGACGAGCCCAACAACTGGCGCGCCGCACTCGGCGCCGGCAGCGCCTGGACCTGGGACGAGGCGACGCGCCAGTACTACCTGCACCTGTTCCTGCCCGAGCAGCCCGACCTGAACTGGCGCAACCCCGAGGTGGTGGAGGCCATGCACGGTGTGCTGCGCTTCTGGCTGGACCGCGGCGTGGACGGGTTTCGCATCGACGTGGCGCACTGCACCGGCAAGGACCCGAGCTTCGCCAACCATCCGCGCTGTCTCGCCGGCGAGCCGCTGTCGGACTTCAACGACCAGCCCTACAGCCACGAGGTGCTGCGCGGCATCCGCCGCGTGGTCGACAGCTATCCCGGCGAGCGTGTGCTGGTGGGCGAGGTCAACATCCGCTCGACGGCGAGCGTGGCCGAGTACTACGGCGCCGGCGACGAGCTGCACATGTCGTTCAACTTCCCGCCGCTGGACGCGCCGTGGGATCCGGTGGTGTTCCGCACCTGCATCCGCGAGGTGGAGCAACTGCTCTCGGCGCCGCACGCCTGGCCGACCTGGGTGCTGTCGAACCACGACAACGCACGCCACCGCACGCGCTACGACGGCTCGATGCGTCGTGCGCGCGCGGCGGCGGTGCTGCTGATGGGCCTGCGCGGCACGCCCTTCGTGTACCAGGGCGAGGAGTTCGGGCTCGAGAACGCCGTGATCACGCCCGAGACGCAGGTCGACCCCGGCGGGCGCGACGGCTGCCGCGCGCCCTTGCCCTGGACGGCCGAGCCGCCGCACGGCTGGGGCACGCCGACCTGGCTGCCCTTTCCACCCGATACCGGTGCGCTGTGCGCCGAGGCGCAATGGCAGGCGCCCGATTCCATGCTGCACCTGTACCGCCGGCTGATCGCCGCACGCCGCGCCAGCCCGGCGCTGCGCCTCGGGTCGTGGGAAGAACTGCCCTCGCCGCCGCAGATCCTTGCCTGGCAGCGCGGCGCCGGCGCCGACCAGCGCATCGTGTGCATCAACTTTGCCGACCACGCCTTGCCGCTGTCGTGCAGCGGCGCATGGCGGGTGCAGATCGACAGCGACGGCGGCTGCGAAGGCGAGACCTTCGGCGGCGAAGTCGGGCCGGAGCAGGGCCTGATGCTCGAGCCGGCGACTTGAAGCCGAACCCAATCAATACGACTTCGGTAGACCCAATGCCTTCTCCGCGATGAAGCACAGGATGAGCTGCGGGCTCACCGGCGCGAGCCGCGGAATCCAGGCCTCGCGCATGTAGCGCTCCACGTGGTACTCCTTCGCGTAGCCCATGCCGCCGTGCGTGAGGATGGCGTTCTCGCAGGCGTGGAAGCAGGCTTCGGCGGCGAGGTACTTGGCGGCGTTGGCTTCGGCGCCGCAGGGCTGGCCGGCGTCGTACAGCGCCGCAGCCTTGAACGCCATCAGGTCCGCGGCCTCGAGTTCCATCCACGAACGCGCAAGCGGATGCTGGATGCCCTGGTTCTTCCCGATCGGCCGCCCGAACACCTCGCGCTCGCGGGCGTACTGCGCGCCGCGGCCGAGCGCCGCGCGACCCAGCCCCACGGCTTCGGCCGCCACGAGGATGCGCTCGGGGTTGATGCCGTGCAGGATGTAGTGAAAGCCCTTGCCTTCCTCGCCGATGCGATCGGCCACCGGAATGCGCAGGCCGTCGATGAACACCTGGTTGGAGTCCACGCACTTGCGGCCCATCTTCTCGATCTCGCGCACCTCCACATAGGCCCGGTCGAGGTCGGTATAGAAGAGCGACAGCCCTTCGCTGCCCTTGGCCTCTTCCACCGGCGTGGTGCGCGCGAGCAGGAGCATCTTGTTGGCCACCTGCGCGGTCGATATCCACACCTTCTGCCCGGAGACGACGTAGTGGTCGCCCTGCCGTACCGCGCGCGTCTTCAGCTTCAGCGTGTTCAAGCCCGTGTTCGGCTCGGTGACGCCGAAGCAGGCCTTGTCGCGTCCTTCGATCAGCGGCGGTAGCCAGCGCTGCTTCTGCTCGTCCGTACCGAACACCACCACGGGATGCAGGCCGAAGATGTTCATGTGCACGGCCGAAGCGCCCGACAACCCGGCGCCGGTGGCCGAGATGGTCTGCATCATCAGCGCCGCTTCGGTGATGCCGAGGCCCGCGCCGCCGTATTGCTGCGGCATCGCGATGCCCAGCCAGCCGGCATCGGCCAGCGCGCGGTGGAAGTCGCCCGGAAAGCCGCCTTCGCGGTCGCGCCGCAGCCAGTAGTCGGCGTCGAAGGGTGTGCAGATGCGCTGGATCGCATCGCGGATCTGCTGCTGGTCGTCGGTCAGGTCGAAGTTCATGCATGTCCCGTCATGGTGGCGTCGCTCGCCATCATGGCGCGGGATCGCGAACCCGTCTCAACCCGCGCGCGGCACCGGCTGGTTCGGATCGGCCGGCGGGTCGCTGACGGGCCGGCCCTGGCCCGGCGGCAGCGGATCGCCGATGGGCGGGTCGCCCTCGGGCACATGCGGCGGGGGTGGCGGCGGCATCACCGGCTCGGGTGGGTCTTGATGCAGGTGAAGCGGGTTCATGGTGGGTCTCCTATTTCGTCAGGTGCGTCAAACGATCCATCGGTTCCAACTGCCATAACGCTGCGTCACCGGCCCGCGCCACAGCGACAGCAGGATCAGCACGCCGCCGCACAGCACCGAACTCAAGAGCGCCATGCCGCTCGCGCCGAAGACGAAGGGCGTGACGAACAGTGCGGCGCCGAGCAGCAGGTTGACGAAGCGCAGCGAGCGGCCGATCTCGGCGCAGGCAATGGCCGAGACGGTGATGACGAGCGAGCCGATCACATGGTCGGCGTTCGCCATGCCGCCTTCGGCATCCAGCGTGAGGCGGGTGCACATCAGCCACACGCCGACGGCGATGCTGAGCGCGAGGTTCCAGGTCAGCGCCACGCCGCCGCTGGCCGATTCACGCAGCACCTGCCACGGCGAGCGGTCGAACTCATGCGCAGGCTCGTCGAGTGCCGGCGTGTCACCGCGTTCATCGGTATCGCCGAAGAACAGCACGCGCAGCAGGCTGCACCCGGCGCGCTTGCGCCGCAGCAGGAACTGGCAGGTGGCGAGCAGCTCGTCGAGCGAGTACGGAATCTGCGCCAGCATCGCCGCCGCGCCGATCAGGCACAGCGTGCACCAGGTGCCGATCAGCACCGGCTGCACGATGATGAAGAAGACCGACACCACGCCCAGCGGCACGATCATCAGCCCGAACAGCAGCACCAGCCAGGGCATGGTGCGCCAGCGGCTGCGCGTGCCGATCACGCCGGTGAGGATCTCCAGCAGATAGGTCATCGCGCCCAGGCCCGCATCGGGCACCGGCCAGGCCTCGCTCAGGCTCGAGGTGATGATTTCCTCGGTGCCGTTCTTGCCCTCGTAGCCGCCGGCGAAGAAGGGCTCCCACACGCCGTCGACATGGCCGAGCTGGTAGGCCACCAGCGTGCGCGACACATGCAGGCCGACGAAGGCGAGCACGATGATGGGCAGGCGCTGCGTCCAGCTCGACGGGTTGAAGCTCCAGCCCGGCGGCACGGCGGGGCCGCTCACCGCCGCGAGCGGCGAGACACCCGGCACCGGCGGCACGAGCACCGCGAAGCCGATGACCAGCGTGCCGATCAGCGTGTCCTGCAGATAGCCCGCCGCGGTGGGCGCGTAGAAGAGCAGCGGCGCCATCATCAGCCACGTGCCGATGCCGGCGCACACCCAGCGCGCCCAAGGGAAGCGCCACGACAGCGACAGGCCCGCGAACACCATCAGCAGCACGCCGGCAGCGATGTCGCTCACCGCCATGCCGCGCGACTCGAGGCCCAGCATTGGCGGCGAGACGACAAGCCACAGCCCGAGCGCCATGTTGAAGAAGTGCGCCCAGAGGTACAGCCGGTGCTCGCCGCGGAATTGCGCCTCGTGGCGGATGCGAATGTCCCGCGGCGCCTCGCCTTGCGCTTTCGCGGCATCCATCCATGGCGGCGGCGTGAGGCGGTTCGCCGCATACCACGCCAGCGGATCGCGCCGCAGCGATTCGACCAGCACCGCCAGCGCACGCCGGATGCGATGCCGGGGCTCCCAGCCGAGCAGGGTGCGGGCGCGTGTGATGTCGAGCGCGTAGTGGTCGTCGGCCATGCGCACCATGAAGGGCCGGATGAAGGGCTTCTCGCCGTGGTCGATGGCGTCGGGCACCAGCGGCTCCACCGCCTGCTGCAGCGTCGCGCCGGCCTGGGCGATCGGCTTAGGCACTTCCAGCGTGGTCCATTCGGCCTCGCCGTGGATGAGCCGGCCGATCTCGTCCTGCAGTTCGTCATAGCCCATCGCATCGGGCTCGCCGATCAGGATCACCGCATCGGGCGGCAGCTCGGCGCGGCGGTCCACGGTACGGCGAAACGCGTCGACCATGTCGTCGGCATGCAGCAGCGACTGCCCGGCTCGCGGATCGCCCGAATACAGATGGCTCTGGAAATCGCGTTGATGAATGCGCGCGATCTGGTGCGCGAGCGTGGGCACGGCGCGCATCTCGTCGTAGACGCCGGCCAGATGCAGCAGCACGAATGGGATGCGGCCGTGGCGCGCGCGAATCGTCTGCTCCGCGGCGGCCTTGGAGTTCGGATACGCCCAGGTCGGCTTGAGGGGTGTGTTCTCGTCGATGCGCTCGCCCGGCGCGCCGGCGCGGTGCACGAGCATGGTGCCGGAGTAGACGAACTGCTGGACCTCGAATCGCTGCAGCGCATCGAGCAGCCGGCGCGTGCCCTGCACGTTCACCTCGTCGTAGAGCGGGTTCTCCTCGCCGGTGAAATCGAAGTAGGCGGCGAGATGGATGACGCTGGCGATGCGCGTGCCGAAGCGCGCGGCCATCTCATCGAGCGCGTGGTCGATGGAATCCTGCCGGCCGAGATCGGCGCTGAAGAGCGGAATGTCGGCGTGCTTGCCTTCGCGATCGAGCCCGACCACGGTGTAGTCGTCGGCCAGCGCCTCGGCCAGCGCCGAGCCGACGCCGCCGGCCGCGCCGGTGATGAGCACGAGCGGGCGTTGGTCGTCCTGCGTGGTTGCCGTCATCGATGCTCCCGTCTCAGTTGCTCCATCGCGCTTCGCGCGACCCGCAACGTATGAAACGCGGCGCATTCCCAAGCGAACACCGCGGATCCGGCTCCGCCGGTCCGCTGGTGTTGCCCCCTTGAGGGGGCGCGCGAAGCGCGTAGGGGGTGGTTCATCAATCCAGCACGAAAGCCACCACGGCATCGCCGAGCGTGGTGCCGAAGGAGCCGTGGCCGCCGGCGGCCACCACCACCATCTGCTTGCCGCCGGCGCGGTAGGTCATGGGCGTGGCCTGGCCGCCCGCGGGCAGGCGCGCCTGCCACAGCTTGCGGCCGGTGGTCACGTCGTAGGCACGCAGGTAGTTGTCCAGCGTGCCGCTGTAGAACATCACGCCGCCGGCGGTGACGAGCGGCCCGCCGAGGCTGGGCACGCCCATGCCGAAGGGAATCGGCACGATCGGTATGGAGTCCCGCACCGTTCCGTTGCGCTGCAGCCAGGCGTGTTCGCCGGTGCGCAGGTCGGTGCCGGCAAGCAGGCCCCAGGGCGGCTCCTGGCACGGGATGCCGAGCGGCGAGGTGAACGGCCCCATCTCGAACGCATACCGGCCGCCGAAATTCTCGTTCCACGGCTCGGCGTCTTCGCCCTCGGTGACGAGCCGCGCGTTCGGGTCGGTGCGCGGCACCAGCTTGTGCGTGAACGCGAGCCGCACCGGGCTGGCGATCAGCACCTCGCGCACCGGATCGACGGCCACGCCGCCCCAGTTGAAGACGCCGGTATTGCCCGGGTAGACGAGGCTGCGCTCGGTGGAAGGCGGCGTCCACGGTCCGTCGTAGCGCAGCGAGCGGTAGCGGATGCGGCAGATGAGCTGATCCCACGGCGTCGCGCCCCACATGTCCGCCTCGCGCAGCGGCGGCGGCATGAAGCTGAGCGACGACTGCGGCTGCTCGGGCGCGGCGGTCGCATCCGGCATGGGGCTGGGCGGCGCTTCCACCTCGCCCACCGGCAGCAGCGGCTCGCCGGTGCGGCGATCCAGCACGAACAGGTCGCCCTGCTTGGTGGGCGCCACGAGTGCGGGCACCAGCTCGCCGTCGATGGTCAGATCCACGAGCGTGGGCTGCGACGGCACGTCGCGGTCCCAGAGGTCGTGGTGCACGGTCTGGAACACCCAGCGCATCTTTCCCGTCACGAGATCGAGCGCCACCACCGAACTCGTCACGCGCTCGACGTCCGGCCCGCGTTCGTTGCCGAGCAGGTCGGGCGAGCGGTTGGCGATGGGCAGGTAGACCATGCCGAGGATCTCGTCCACGCTCGCCACCGACCACATGTTCGGCCCGCCCGCGCTGTATTGCTGGCCCTCGGGCAGCGGCGCGGTGTCTTCAGGCTTGAGCGGATCCCAGTTCCACACCAGCCGGCCGGTGCGCACGTCGAAGGCGCGGATCACGCCCGACGGGTTCTCCATCATCTCGTTGTCGTTGATGGCGGCGCCCACGATCACCAGATCGCGCGTCACCGCCGGCGGCGAGGTGAGCATGTAGGCGCCGGGGCGCAGGTTGGGCATGTTCACGGCGAGGTTCAGCTCGCCGTTGTCGGCGAAGCCGGCGCAGCGCTCGCCGGTGGCGGCATCGAGCGCGATGAGGCGGGCGTCGATGGTCGGCAGGAAGATGCGCCGAGCGCAGGGTTCGTCGGGTGTCGCCGGGCCGGCTTTGGCTTCGTGGTAGGCGAGGCCGCGGCAGGTCAGGTGCTGCCGTGTCACGCCCGTCGTCACCTGCGGATCGAAGCGCCAGCGCTCCTGCCCCGTGGCCGCATCGAGCGCGATGGCGATGCTGTGCGGCGTGCACAGGTACAGCAGGTCGCCGATCTTCAGCGGCGTGAGTTCGAAGGTGGTCTCGTTCGGATCACGCTCGCCCTTGCGGTCGCCGGTGTGGAAGGTCCACGCCGGCTTCAGCCGGTCGATCGTCTGCGGCGTGATGTCGGCGAGCGACGAATAGCGCTGCCCGTAGGCCGAGCCGCCGTAGGCCGGCCAGTCGTCTCCGGCGGGCGGCGGGCCGGCGATCTCGGGCGCGGGACCGGCGTGCGCCTCGGCGCGCGGCAAGGGCAGATGGCTCTCGAAGGCATCGCGCAGCAGCGAGCCGATGGTCACCGCCACCACCAGCAGCATCACCGCGCCGAGCGCGATGCGCGGTGCGCGCCATCGCGGCGTGGACGTTGTCGGCGCTCCGAGCACCGCATCGTTGCGTGAGGCGACGAGCGCGCGTTCTATCCACGGCGTGAGCAGCCACAGGCCCACCACCGCCAGGAAGGCGCCGCGCGGCACCAGCGCCCAGCGGTCGAGCCCCGCCTCCCACAGCGCCCAGGCCAGCACACCCAGCATCAACAGTGCATAGACCCACAGGGCCTGCACTCGCCGGCGGGCGAGCAGCACGCCGGCGATCAGCAAGGCCAGCCCCAGCACGATGTAGCCCCAGCTTCCGCCGAGCATCGCCAGCCAGACGCCGCCGCCCAGCAGCGGCAGCGCCAGCAAGGCGAGAAGCCATCCGGTCAACACTGCGCTCACGTTCGGCCTCCTTTGCAACGAGACGCCCCGGCGAATGGGCGCCTGTGAGTCCTCGGCAGGCACGACTTCGCGATGAGCCGGCCGCCGCGTCTTGGTCTTGTCTCCCCAGCAAGCGAGGAACCCGGGGCGCACCCAGCTCACGCCTCGCCGGCGCAGGCACCGCGCTTGCCGCCTCTTCGGGCCTTCCTTTCTTCAGGAGCAACACATGGCCAACTCGCGCAAGAGCAACGACACCGCCGCCGGCACCGAACCCTTCACCGAGCGCGCCGGCACCCCGGATGCGCAGCGCGGCCGCGCCAAGGAAGCCGGCCTCAACACCGACACGCGCGGCGGCCCCGGTTCGGCGGCGCGTGCCGGCCACGAGAACCACGAGGCCTCACCGGGCGACGGCCTCTTCGACGAAGAGAGCACCGAGCCGCGCGCCGACACGCGCATCGGCAAGCACTCGTCGCAGGGTCTGAAGGGCGCGCAGGGCAGCGGCGGCGGCGCCGAGCGCGGCATCAACCAGCCACCGCCGCGCGCACGGCCGAGCGACGCGCGACGCGGCAGTGCGTCATCGGATGCCGACGACGCCGGCATCGATCCGGCGGGCGCCGGACCCGGCGGACGCTGAGCTGTTCCGCTACGCCGGCCAGTACGCGCCGACGTAGCCGCGGTAGGGGTTGCCGTACACACGACGGCCGGCCGCCTCGTGGTCGGCCATGAAGCGCTCCACCGCCTCGGGCGTGCCGCCCTTGAACATTCCTTTTGCGCGCCGAGCACGAAGCGCCATTCCTTGTCGATCACGGGGTCAGTCTCTTGATGTGAGCCCGCGCCGTGCATGCCATTCGGCGAGCGACACATCGGGGTAGGCGTCGAAGCGTGCGTCGGCGCTCGTGCCTTCAACCGGCACCCAGGGCGCCTTGGAGCCCAGCATCATGTGCACATGTTCGGGCGCGGCCGGCAGTGGCGTGTCGATGGCGCTGGCGTGCGGGTGCACGAGATCGGGCCAGATCGGATCCCACAGCCACAGCGCGCTGCCGCAGCGCGCACAGAAGTGGCGCTCGCCCGAACTCGCGTGCGTGCCGCCGCCGGTCTTGTCGGGCATCTGCGCCCGGTAGACGCGCAAATGGCGCCGGCCCGTCACCTTCATCGTGCGGAAGTCGGCGCCGAGGTTGATGGCGTAGCCGCCGCCGCCCGCCGTCTTGCGGCAGATGGCGCAGTAGCAGCGCATGAACGGCCGCGGCTCGGCCGACTCGACGCTGAACTTCACGCTGCCGCAATGGCAGGAACCTTGCAGATGCATCACGTTCTCCATCGTCTCGATCACAAGGGCGGGCAACTAAAATGCCCGCCTTCTTCATTCGACAGCCACTGGATCTACACCATGTACCGCTGTGCCTTCGCTCTTGCTGCCGCCATGATGGTCGCAGCCCCGGCCTGCGCGCAGACGCGCAACTTTCCGCAGGACGCCCTGCGCGGCGAACTCACCATCGGCACGCCGCCCGAAGCACGGCTGAACGACCGCGACGTGCGGCTCTCGCCCGGCGCGCGCATCCGCAATGCGAAGAACCTGTTCGTGCTGACCAACGCGGTCGCCGGCGCGGAACTGGTGGTGAACTACACGCTGGACCTCAGCGGCAACATCCGCGACGTGTGGATCCTCACCGCCGAGGAAGCCCGCCGCCAACCCTGGCCCACCACGCCCGAGCAGGCGCAGCAATGGCAGTTCGACCCGGCCGCCCAGGCCTGGTCGAAGCGCTGAAGGAGCCCGCCATGACGGCAACAACAGGCAGGAAGGTCTTCATCAAGACCTTTGGCTGCCAGATGAACGAATACGACTCGGACAAGATGGCCGACGTGCTGCGCGCCGCCGAGGGTTACACGCCGACCACGGATGTGGAAGAAGCCGACCTCATCCTCTTCAACACCTGCTCGGTGCGCGAGAAGGCGCAGGAAAAGGTGTTCAGCGACCTCGGCCGCGTGAAGCACCTGAAGGCCAAGGGCACGCTCATCGGCGTGGGCGGCTGCGTGGCCAGCCAGGAGGGCGCGGCCATCATCGAGCGCGCGCCCTATGTGGACGTGGTGTTCGGCCCGCAGACGCTGCACCGCCTGCCGCAGATGCTGGCGCAGCGCAGCGCGCAGCAGCGGCCGCAGGTGGACATCAGCTTTCCCGAGATCGAGAAATTCGACCACCTGCCGCCGGCGCGGGTGGACGGCGCCACGGCCTTCGTCTCCATCATGGAGGGCTGCTCCAAGTACTGCTCGTACTGCGTGGTGCCGTACACGCGCGGCGAAGAGGTGTCGCGCCCGCTCGACGACGTGCTGACCGAGATTGCGGGCCTCGCCGACCAGGGCGTGAAGGAAGTGACATTGCTGGGGCAGAACGTCAACGCGTATCGAGGCGCCATGGGCGGTACCAGCGAGATCGCCGATTTCGCCCTGCTCATCGAATACGTGGCCGAGATCCCCGGCATCGCGCGCATCCGCTACACCACCAGCCACCCGAACGAGTTCACGCAGCGGCTGATCGACGCCTATGCCAAGGTGCCGCAGCTCGTGAACCACCTGCACCTGCCGGTGCAGCACGGCAGCGACCGCATCCTGATGGCGATGAAGCGCGGCTACACCGCGATGGAGTTCAAGAGCACGGTGCGCAAGCTGCGCGCCATCCGCCCCGACATCTGCATCGGCAGCGACTTCATCGTCGGCTTCCCCGGCGAGACCGACGACGACCACGCGAAGACCATGAAGCTGATCGCGGACATCGGCTTCGATTCGAGCTTCAGCTTCGTCTTCAGCCCGCGCCCCGGCACGCCCGCCGCGGCACTGCACGACGACACGCCGCAGACGGTGAAGCTCGCGCGCCTGCAGCAACTGCAGGCCGCGATCGAAGCCAACCAGCGCCGCATCGGCCAGTCGCGCGTGGGCACGGTGCAGCGCATCCTGGTCGAAGGCCCGTCGCGCAAGGATGCGAACGAATTGATGGGCCGCACGGAATGCAACCGCATCGTCAACTTCGCCGGCGCGCCGCGGCTGATCGGGCAGTTGGTGGACGTGAACATCACCGCTGCCTACCCGCATTCGCTGCGGGCCGAGGTGGTGACGCGGGAGGCGGCGCTGGCGGGCTGACCTAAGCCCGCCGCACGAAGCCGGCGAGCCACAGCCCCACGGCGCAGGCGACCACCATCGCCGCGTAAGTCGCCATCTTCCCGTCACGCCCGAAGATCACCAGCCCCGCGATCGACACGACCACCGCCGCGACGGACGCCCAGCCCCACAGGCGCAGGAAGCCCACGCTGCGCAACTCGACACGCCACAGCAGCTTGGTCGCGAGCGCCGCAATCAGCGCCACGCCCACGCCGGGCGCGAACAGGTTGCACAAATGCCAGAAGGCGCTGAGGAAGTCCAAGATGCGGTCTGGAGAGTGAGGCGGGCCATGCCGCCTGAATTGATCCGGGTCAAGTGCCGCGTGAGGTAAAGCGGCTCACCCAAGTCCTTGAATTGCCGCGAATTTTATAATCGCCGCCCATGAGCGTTCTGGCCCTCGGCCTCAATCACACGACCGCGTCGCTGGACCTGCGCGGCAAGTTCGCGTTCGCGCCCGACGCGCTTGCGCCGGTGCTGCAGGCCTTTCGCCAACGTGTGCCGCGCGCGCCCGAGATCGCCATCGTCTCCACCTGCAATCGCACCGAGCTTTATGTGGCGGGCGAACCGGCGCAGGCCGGCGCGCTGGCCGCACCGGCCGTCGACTGGCTGGCCGAGATGGGCGGCGTGAGCGCGCCCACGCTGCGCCACCACAGCTACGTGCTCGAAGGCGGCTCGGCCGCGCGCCATGCGTTTCGCGTCGCGAGCGGGCTCGATTCGATGGTGCTCGGCGAGCCGCAGATCCTCGGCCAGATGAAGCAGGCCGTGCGCGAGGCCGACACCGCCGGCACGCTGGGCAGCACGCTGCACCAGATGTTCCAGCGCTCGTTCTCGGTGGCCAAGGAAGTGCGCAGCTCCACCGAGATCGGCGCGCATTCCATCAGCATGGCCGCCGCGGTCGTGCGCCTGGCCTCGCAACTGTTCGAGGACCTCGCCGACACGCGCGTGCTCTTCGTCGGTGCGGGCGAGATGATCGAACTCGTCGCCACACACTTCGCCGCCAAGGCGCCGCGTTCGATGACGGTCGCCAACCGCACGCTGGAGCGCGGCGAAAAGCTCGCCGGCCGCTTCGGCGCCGAGGCCATTCGCCTGGCCGACTTGACGCAACGCTTGCACGAATTCGACGCGGTGATTTCCTGCACGGCGAGTTCACTGCCCATCATTGGCCTGGGCGCCGTGGAGCGCGCGCTCAAGGCACGCAAGCACCGCCCGATCTTCATGGTCGACCTCGCCGTGCCGCGCGACATCGAGCCCGAGGTGGCACGCCTGTCCGACGTCTACCTCTACACCGTCGACGACCTGTCGGCCCTGGTGCAGACGGCCGGCGAAAAGCGCCAGGCTGCCGTGCAGCAGGCCGAAGCCATCATCGAGACCGGCGTGCAGGGCTTCGTGCACTGGCTCGACCAGCGCGGCACCGTGCCCCTCATCAAGGCACTGAACGCGCAGGCCGACGACTGGCGCAGCGCAGAGATCGCACGCGCGCGCCGGCTACTTGCCAAGGGCGAAAGCGTGGATGCGGTGCTGGAAGCCCTGTCACGTGGCCTCACGCAGAAGATGCTGCACGGCGCGCTGGCCGAACTGCACGCCGCCGACGCCGAGCAGCGAACGCAGCTCGCGAGCACCGTCTCGCGCCTGTTCCTGCGCAGCGCGACGACCAGCCCCCGGCCCGATTCCCCGGACGCTGCCGACACCGAGCGTTAGCGCCGCAACCGCCCGCGGGCGGTGTGGTTGCGCGGGCATCCGCGCCGTGCGCCGGCCCTTCCCTGAAGATCAGCCGAGCACCCGACCGATGAAAGATTCGCTGCGTCAACAGCTGGAGCGCCTGGGCATGCGGCTCGGCGAACTCGACGCGACCCTCGCCGACCCGACGATCGCAAGCGACATGAAGCGCTACCGCGCGCTCAGTCGCGAGCATGCCGAGGTGGCGTCGGTGGTCGACCTGTTCCGCCGTTTCGAGCAGCGCGAGCGCGACCGCCAAGCCGCGCAAGACATGCTGGCCGACGCCGAGATGGCCGAGATGGCGCAAGACGAGATCGCCGCCGCCGAAGCCGACATCGAGCGCCTGCAGGCCGAGCTGCAGACCGCCCTGCTGCCGCGCGACCCGGACGACGAACGCAACGCCTTTCTCGAAATCCGCGCCGGCACCGGCGGCGATGAATCGGCGCTGTTCGCCGGTGACCTGGTGCGCATGTACCTGCGCTACGCCGAACGCCGCGGCTGGCGCGTGGAGGTGATGTCGCAGAGCGACGCCGAACTCGGCGGCTACAAGGAAGTGGTGTTCCGCATCGAAGGCAGCAATGTCTATGGCGACCTGCGCTTCGAATCCGGCGGACACCGCGTGCAGCGCGTGCCGGCCACCGAAACGCAGGGCCGCATCCACACCAGCGCCTGCACGGTGGCCGTGATGCCCGAGCCCGACGAGACCGAGGAAATCACGCTCAACCCGGCGGAGCTGCGCATTGACACCTTCCGCGCCAGCGGCGCCGGCGGCCAGCATGTGAACAAGACTGACAGCGCGATCCGCATCACCCACCTGCCCACGGGCCTGGTCGCCGAATGCCAGGACGACCGCTCGCAGCACCGCAACAAGGCCAAGGCGCTGGTGGTACTGGCCGCGCGCCTGCGCGAGAAGGAGCAGAGCGAACGTGCCGCCAAGGAAGCCGCCACGCGCAAGAGCCTGATCGGCAGCGGCGACCGCAGCGACCGCATCCGCACCTACAACTTCCCGCAGGGGCGGCTGACGGACCACCGCATCAACCTCACGCTCTACAAGCTGCAGTTCATCATCGACGGCGAACTCGACGATGTGATCGCGGCGCTGCGTGCGGCGCGTGCCGCCGAGCAACTCGCGACGCTGGAAAGCGGCGAGGCGTGACTTTCACGCTTGCTGCCGCACTGGCCGAAGCGCGCGCTGCGGGGCTCGACCGGCTCGATGCGCAGCTCCTGCTCGGCCACGTGCTGCAGCGCCCGCGCAGCTGGCTGCTGGCGCATGACGCGGATCCGCTGAACGCGCAAGACGCCGTCGCCTTTCGCAGCGCCGTGCAGCGCCGCGCGGCCGGCGAGCCGGTGGCCTACATCGTCGGCAGCAAGGAGTTCCGCGGCCTGTTGCTGCAGGTGAATGCTTCCGTGCTGGTGCCGCGACCCGACACCGAAACGCTGGTCGAGTGGGCGCTCGAATGCATGGCGCCGCTGGATGCGCCCACGGTGGTGGATCTCGGCACCGGCAGCGGCGCCATCGCGCTGGCGTTGAAGCAGGCCCATCCGGCGGCGCGTGTCCACGCCATCGACGCGAGCGCCGCCGCGCTCGCCACCGCCCGGACCAACGCCGCGCGGCTGCAGCTGGATCTGCGCTTTCACCCCGGCGACTGGTGGTCAGCCGTGGACGGTCAGCGCTTCCAACTCGCCGTGAGCAACCCGCCCTACATCGCCGAAGGCGACCCGCATCTGGCCGCACTGCACGCCGAACCGGCCATGGCGCTGACCTCGGGCGCAGACGGCCTGGATGCCATCCGCCGCATCGTGGCCGACGCACATGCCCACCTCGAACCGGGCGCCTGGCTGCTGCTGGAACACGGCCACGATCAAGCGGAACGCGTGGCGATGCTGCTGCGCAACGCCGGTTTCGCCACAGTGCAGAGCCGCCGCGACCTCTCCGGCGTGAACCGCTGCACGGGCGGGCGGATACCGGCAGTACAGTGAAACGTTCAGACACATCCGGTACAGCGCCACTGGCGGTCGCGGCCTAGCATCGATTCACGAAGCGCCGGGTGCATCACCCGCGCTCGCATCGATGGAGGAGCGTGTCATGAACCCAGCCTGTCGATGGATGGCCGCTGCGGCGGCCGCGATGTGCGTTCCCTGGGCCGCTGCTGCTGACGAAACGACTGACGCGGCAGACCGGGCTTCCACCTGGCCGCGCTGGCAGGGCCGCCTGTCGCTCGGCAGCACCGGTTCGCTGTTGCGCGTCGATCCGGGCACGCCACGGCAGGACGACCGGTCGCCCAGCCTCAGCCTGATGGGCGACTATTACCTCACGCGCAGTGGCTGGGGCTTCACCGAAAGCGGCGGCTTTCGCGCCACCAGCGGTGTGGTGCTGGGTCATGGCGCGCACACCCTGCTTTCGCTGAGCGCGGCGCCGACCCGCCGGGGCTTGAGCGTGCACGAATACCGCCTGGGCGCGATCGGGCCGCAAGTGCCGCGCGACGCGGCGCGCGAAACGGGCACGTCCGCCTACCTCGGCCTCGGCTACACCGGGTTCTCACGCGGCGGCTGGGGCTTCAGCGCCGATGTGGGGCTGCTGTCGCGGTCGCCCGATGGCGCCCGGCTTGGCCGCGCCGCCGGCAGCACGCAGAACCTCGACGAGGCCTTGCGCGCGATGCGGCTGGCCCCACTTGTGCAGGTGGGCGTGTCTTACGCATTCTGAGCGGCTGACGCGCGTCAACCGCTGCCTGCGCAGCGCCGTGGGGCCATGCCCTTTGCCGTAAGCTTCTTCTCTTTCGCCCCCCCTCTTTTCCCATCACTACGCCCGCCGGAGGCAACCGAACCATGAGCGACGTTCAACAACGCATCGACGATCTCGTCAAATCCAACCGCGTGGTGCTTTTCATGAAGGGCACCGCCCAGTTCCCGATGTGCGGTTTCTCGGGCCGTGCGATCCAGATCCTCAAGGCCTGCGGCGTCGAAGACCTGCAAACCGTCAACGTGCTCGAAGACGAAGGCGTTCGCCAGGGCATCAAGGAATACGCCAACTGGCCGACCATTCCGCAGCTCTACGTCAAGGGCGAATTCGTCGGCGGCTCGGACATCCTGATGGAGATGTACGAGGCCGGCGAGCTGCAGCAGGTGCTCAAGGCCGAGGCCTGACCGTTTGTCTGCTTTGCCACGCCGGGTGGTCGTCGGCCTCACCGGCGCGACGGGTGCGGCCTATGCGCTGCGCTTGCTCGACCGGCTTAAGGCCGCAGGACGCGAAACGCACCTCGTCGCCACGCCGGCGGGCGTGCTGAGCGCCCACCATGAACTCGGCCTCGGCCGCGAGGCGCTCGAAGCGCGTGCCGACCACGCCTACAAGCCGGCCGATATCGGCGCAGCGATTGCGAGCGGCTCCTTCGCCACTGAAGCGATGGTGATCGCGCCGTGCTCGATGAGAACACTGGCGGCCGTCGCGCACGGTCTGTCCGACAACCTGCTCACGCGCGCCGCCGACGTGACGCTCAAGGAGCGCCGGCGCCTGATACTGATGGTGCGCGAGACGCCCTTCAACCTCGCCCACCTGCGCAACATGACCGCCGTGACCGAGATGGGCGGCATCGTGTTCCCGCCGCTGCCGGCCTTCTATCACCGGCCGCAGACGATCGACGAACTGGTCGACGACACGGTGGAGCGCGTGCTCGCGCTGATCGGCGTGGAAAGCGCGGCACCCAAGCCCTGGAACGGGCTCTGAACGCTCAGGCTGCGGCGGGCGGCGTGTAAGCCCAGGCACGCCGCGCACCGAACACCAGCTTCGGATAGTGCGGCTTGCCACGGCTGCCGTTGTAGCGGCCGAGCGCGAGATACAGGTCGCCGCGCTCGATGTCGAGATAGTGGCGCAGGATCACGCAGCCGAAGCGCAGGTTGGTCTGCATGTGAAAGAGCTGGTGCACGCGGCCATCGCCGATGAGCCTTGCCCAGAACGGCATGATCTGCATGTAGCCGCGCGCGCCGGCCGAGCTGATGGCGTACTTGCGAAAGCCGCTTTCCACCTGGATGAGGCCGAGCACCAGCGAGGTTTCGAGGCCGGCGCGCTTGCTCTCGTACCACACAGTCTCGAGAAACTCGACGCGGGTGGCATGCTCGGACATGCGGCGCTTCAGCCGGTTGCTCATGTCGCCGAGCCAGCGCAGGTAGGCGAGCCGGTTCTCGATCAGGTCGAACTGCGGCTTGGGCGGCGCGCTGTTGGCGATGGCCGCCGAGAGTGCCGAACGCACTGCATTGGCAAGCGGCTCCTCCACTTGCGCGGCCTGCGCCTCGCGACCAATCGCAAGCGCCAGCGGCGCGGCCAACAGCGCGCGCCGGCGCAGGGTCATGCGCCCAGCTTGGCCTTCACCAAGGCGGCCATGTCGGCGGCGGCAATCGCGGTCGCCTGCGCGTCGCGTCGGCCTTGGTATTCGACCTTGCCGTCCTTCAGCCCGCGATCGGAAATCACGACGCGGTGCGGCACGCCGATCAATTCCCAGTCTGCGAACATGGCGCCGGGGCGCTCGCCGCGGTCGTCGAGCATCACGTCGATGTCTTGCGCCTGCAGCTCGTCGTGCAGTGCGTCGGCCGCGACCTTCACGTCCGCGGAGCGGTCGTAGCCAATGGGGCAGATCACCACTGCAAAGGGCGCGATGGCATCGGGCCAGATGATTCCGCGCTCGTCGTTGTTCTGCTCGATGGCCGCGCCCAGGATGCGCGTGACGCCGATGCCGTAGCAGCCCATCTCCATGAACTGCGGCTTGCCGTTCTCGTCGAGGTAGGTGGCGCCCATCGCCTGCGAGTACTTGGTGCCGAGGTAGAACACATGGCCCACCTCGATGCCGCGCTGGATCGCAAGCATGCCGCGGCCGTCGGGCGACGGATCGCCTTCGACCACGTCGCGGATGTCGGCCACGAGCGCCGGCTCGGGCAGGTCGCGACCCCAGTTCACGCCAGTGAAGTGAAAGTCGCCCTCGTTGGCGCCGCAGACGAAGTCGCTCATGTTCGCGACGGTGCGGTCGGCGACCACCATGACCGGCTTCTTCGTGCCGATCGGGCCAAGATAGCCGGGCTTGCAGCCGAAGTGGTCCTCGATCTCGGCGATGGTGGCGAAGCGATAGCCGTCCTTCAGCCCCGGCACCTTCGACGCCTTCACTTCGTTGAGCGAATGATCGCCGCGCACGAGCAGCAGCCACACGGTGGTCTTGGCCAAGTCGCCGGCCGCGTTCTTCTCGTCGGTGGCAAGCACCAGCGACTTCACGGTCTGCGCGAGCGGCAGCTTCAGCAGATCGGCCACGTCCTCGCAGGTGCTCTTGCCCGGCGTGGGCGTCTTCGCCAATGCCTGCGCCGGTGCTGCACGCTGCGCGATCAGCGGCAGCGCCTCGGCGAGTTCGATGTTGGCGGCGTAGTCGGAATCGGGGCAGTAGACGATGGCGTCTTCGCCCGTCTCGGCGATCACCTGAAACTCATGCGAGCGGTCGCCGCCGATCGCGCCGGTGTCGGCAGCGACGGCGCGGAAGGTGAGGCCCATGCGCTCGAAGATGCGCACATAGGCGGCGTACATCGCGTCGTAGCTGCGGCCGGCGGCATCGACATCGCGGTCGAAGGAATACGCGTCCTTCATCGTGAACTCGCGCCCGCGCATCACGCCGAAGCGCGGGCGGCGTTCGTCGCGAAACTTGGTCTGGATGTGATAGAAATTTTTCGGCAGCGCGCGGTAGCTGCGCAGCTCCTGTCGCGCGATGTCGGTGATGACTTCTTCACTCGTCGGCTGGATGATGAAGTCGCGCTGGTGGCGATCTTTCACGCGCAGCAACTCCGGCCCCATCTTGTCGAAGCGCCCCGTCTCCTGCCACAGCTCGGCCGGCTGCACCACAGGCATCAGAAGCTCGACCGCGCCGGCACGATTCATCTCGTCGCGAATGATGTGCTCGATCTTGCGGATCACCCGCAGACCCATCGGCATGTAGCTGTAGATGCCGGCACCGAGCCGCTTGATGAAACCTGCGCGCATCATCAGCTGGTGGCTGATCACTTCCGCATCGGCAGGCGCTTCCTTGAGCGTGGAAACGAAGAATCTGGAGGCTTTCATCGGGGCGCGAAAGACGCGAAAAGGAAGGGGGAAAAAAGCACGTGCGGCCAATGTGCGGGAAACCCAAGGGGTTGATTCCCGTCATGCCGGTGCAATAATCGTTTCAACGAGAATTTTGGGGTTGATTATGCTCGACCGTGAAGGGTTCAGACCCAACGTCGGCATCATCCTGCTCAACCACAAGAGCCAGGTTTTCTGGGGCAAACGCATACGCACCCACTCCTGGCAGTTCCCGCAAGGGGGCATCAAATACGGTGAGACGCCTGAGCAGGCGATGTTCCGCGAACTCCACGAAGAGGTGGGGTTGGTGCCGGACCATGTACGCATCATTGCTCGCACGCGCGACTGGTTGCGCTACGAGGTTCCGGACCATTTCATTCGCCGCGATGCGCGTGGTCATTACCGCGGGCAAAAGCAGATCTGGTATCTGCTTCAACTCGTCGGGCGCGACAGCGACATGAACCTGCGCGCTTCCGACAAACCCGAGTTCGACGCCTGGCGCTGGAACGAATACTGGGTGCCGCTCGAAGTGGTGATCGAGTTCAAGCGCGACGTGTACCAGATGGCGCTCACCGAACTCGCGCGCTATCTGCCGCGCGGCATGCACCACAACCGCTACCTGCGCTCGGGCATGCGCCCGCATCACCGCGACGAAGAACCGCCTGCCACGAACGGCGCGCAGGCCGCCGGCAGCGCGCTTCCCGAGTCCGACGTTTCGGTGGAGTGATCCGGCGCCGCGCTCGGCGTATCAGCCGAGCACGAGGTTGTCGCGGTGGATCATCTCCGGCTCGGCGCTGAAGCCGAGCAGCCGCTCGAAATCGCTCGACGGCCGGCGCGCGATCAGGCGCGCCTCGCCGCTCGAATAGTTCGATAGCCCGCGCGCGATCTCCACGCCCCGCGTGCTGCACACCGCGATCACATCGCCGCGCTGGAAGTCGCCACGCACCTCCATCACGCCGATCGGCAGCAGGCTCTTGCCGTCGTCGCGCAGCTTCGCCACCGCCCCGTCGTCGACGAGCACGGCCCCGTGCAGCTGCAGATGGGCCGCTATCCATTGCTTGCGAGCAGCGAGCTTTTGCGTCGGCGCTATCAGCGCGGTGCCGATGGCCTCGCCGTTCATGAGGCGCAGCAGCACATCGGGTTCGCGCCCCGACGCGATCACGGTGCTCGCACCGCTGCGTGCTGCGCGCTTGGCGGCCAGCACCTTGGTGATCATGCCGCCCTTGCCGATGCTGGACCCGGCGCCGCCGGCCATGCGTTCGAGCTCGGGCGCGCCGGCGTTCGCTTCGTCGATGAAGCGCGCCTGCGCGTCGCGGCGCGGGTCGGCTGAATACAGCCCATCCTGATCGGTGAGGATCACCAGCAGATCGGCCTCGATCAAGTTGGCGACCAGCGCGCCGAGCGTGTCGTTGTCGCCGACCTTGATCTCGTCGTTGACCACCGTGTCGTTCTCGTTGATCACGGGAATCACGTGCAGGCCGAGCAAGGTCAGCAGCGTCGAGCGCGCATTCAGATAGCGCTCGCGGTCGGCCAGGTCGGCGTGAGTGAGCAGCACCTGGGCGCTACCCATGCCGTGCTCGCGCAGCTTGGTTTCATACATCTGCGCCAGACCCATCTGGCCGACGGCAGCGGCCGCCTGCAATTCATGCAGCTCTTTCGGCCGCACGGTCCAGCCGAGGCGCTTCATGCCTTCGGCGATGGCGCCGCTCGAGACCATCACCACCTCGCGACCCTGCTGCGCCAGTGCTGCGAGCTGGCGGCACCAGTTGTCGATCGCCTGCGCATCGATGCCGCGGCCCTCGTTCGTGACGAGGCTCGAGCCGACCTTCACGACGATGCGGCGTGCGCTCTTGCCGGCCGCGCTCATGATGCGTCGTCGGGTGCGGCGTCGGAAGCCACGAAGCGAGGATCGGGATCGTCGGGCACGACGTTGCGCACCTGCGCGACGTGCCGGTACACCGCCTGCACCAGACCTTCGCAGCCTTCACGCGTGAGCGCGGAAATCTGGAACACCGGGCCCTTCCACCGGAAGCGCTTGACGAAGTCCTTCACGCGCTGTTCGCGCTCCTCGGCCGGCACCATGTCCAGCTTGTTGAGCACCAGCCAGCGCGGCTTGTCGTGCAGCGCCGCGTCGTACTTCTTCAGTTCCTTGACGATGGCCTTGGCCTGCGCCACCGGATCGACGGCATCGTCGAAGGGCGCGACGTCGACGATGTGCAGCAGCAGATGCGTGCGCTGCAGATGGCGCAGGAACAGGTGCCCGAGGCCCGCGCCTTCTGAGGCCCCCTCGATCAGGCCCGGAATGTCGGCCACCACGAAACTCTTCTCGGGCGCCACACGCACCACGCCAAGGTTGGGATGCAGGGTGGTGAATGGGTAGTCGGCGATCTTCGGCCGCGCGTTGGAGATGGCGGCGATCAGCGTCGACTTGCCGGCGTTCGGCATGCCGAGCAAGCCGACATCGGCCAGCACGCGAAGCTCGAGCTTCAGCTTGCGCTGCGTCCCCGGCCAGCCCGGTGTCTTCTGTCGCGGCGCACGATTCGTGCTGGTCTTGAAATGCAGGTTGCCGAAGCCGCCGTCGCCACCCTTGGCGAGCAGCACGCGCTCGTCGGGGACCAGCAGCTCGGCGATCACGTCCTCGGTCTCGGCATCCTTGATGATCGTGCCCATCGGCATGCGCAGCACGATATCGTCGGCCGCCGCGCCGTACTGATCAGAGCCGCGGCCGCTTTCGCCGTTGCGGGCTTCGTGCCGGCGCGCGTAGCGAAAGTCGATCAGCGTGTTCAGGTTGCGGTCGCCCACGGCATAGACACTACCGCCGCGCCCGCCGTCGCCGCCGTTCGGTCCACCGAAGGGGATGAACTTCTCGCGGCGAAAGCTCATGCAGCCACTGCCGCCGTTGCCGGCGATCACGTCGATGGTCGCTTCGTCGACGAACTTCATGTCTGGGTATCGCTTCCCGAAGGGCGCGTGGCGCCCGGCTGGTGGTGGAGATCGGCCGCAGCCGAACTGCGAACGATGGTAATGCAGGCCCAAAAAACAAGCCCCGGCAGGCCGGGGCTCGTTCGGTGCCGTGCAGGCTGCCTTACGGCGCCTTGATGGTCACCGTGGAACGGTTCTGCGGACCCTTGACGGCGAAGACGACTTCACCGTCGACCAACGCGAACAGCGTGTGGTCGCGGCCCATGCCGACGTTGGCGCCGGCGTGGAAGCGGGTGCCGCGCTGGCGCACGATGATCGACCCGGCCGAGACGGCCTGGCCGCCGAAAGCCTTCACGCCGAGCATCTTCGGCTGGGAATCACGGCCGTTCCGGGTGGAACCGCCGCCTTTTTTCTGTGCCATGACTTAACTCCTTGACTCTTGCCTGGCCTCAGGCGTTCACCGAGCCGATTTCCAGCTCCGTGAAGTTCTGGCGGTGGCCCTGCCGTTTCTGGTAGTGCTTGCGACGGCGCATCTTGAAGATGCGCACCTTGTCGTGCCTGCCATGCGCCACCACGGTGGCCTTCACGCTTGCGCCCGCAACCAAGGGAGTCCCGACCTTCAGATCGGCGCCGGCACCCACTGCCAACACCTGGTCGATCGTGATCTCTTGGCCAACATCCGCAGCAATCTGTTCTACCTTGATCTTTTCGCCGGCAGCAACCTTGTATTGCTTGCCACCGGTTTTTATGACCGCGTACATATCAGCCCTTTCGATGAATTCACTGCGCGCAACGAAAACGCAGCAGCCCCCACGTTCAACGCAGAGCCCGCGACTATAGCATGCGCGGCCCAGCCGGCCTCTTGCCCAGCGGCGCGCGCAGCGGACGCACAGCTTTGCCGGGCGTCGCCGAGCCGGCATTTATCACGGAGCGCGTTCCTATAATCCGCGAGCTTCAATTCTCCGCAGCGCGTTGGCCGATCCCTCGAACCCTTCTGCGACCGCCCTCCAGGCGGTCGCGCTCGTCTCGGCCGACATGGCCGAGGTCGACGCCGTCATACAGCGGCGGCTCGCCTCCGACGTGGTGCTGATCAACCAGATCTCGCACTACATCATCAGCGCCGGCGGCAAGCGGGTGCGGCCGATGCTGGTGCTGCTGTTCGCCAACGCGCTCGGCTTCAAGGGCGCCGAGCGCTTCGAGCTGGCGGCCACCGTCGAGTTCATCCACACCGCAACGCTGCTGCACGACGACGTGGTCGACGAGTCCGACCTTCGCCGCGGCCGCGAGACGGCCAACGCGCTGTTCGGCAACGCGGCCTCGGTGCTGGTGGGCGACTTTCTCTACTCGCGCGCGTTCCAGATGATGGTCTCGGTCAACCGCATGCGCGTGCTGGAGGTGCTGGCCGACGCGACCAACGTCATCGCCGAAGGCGAAGTACTGCAGCTGATGAACATGCACGACCCCGACCTGTCGGTCGAGGACTACCTGCGCGTGATCCGCTTCAAGACCGCCAAGCTCTTCGAGGCAAGCGCCCGCCTTGGCGCCGTGCTGGCAGGCGTCGCGCCGGATGTGGAAGAAGCCTGCGCCGGCTACGGCCGCTCGCTGGGCACTGCATTTCAGTTGGTCGACGACCTGCTCGATTACGAAGGCGCGACCACCGAACTCGGCAAGAACGTCGGCGACGATCTGCGCGAAGGCAAGCCCACGCTGCCGCTGCTGGTGGCGATGGAGCGCGGCACCGCGGCCGAACGCAGCCTGATCCGCCATGCCATCGAACACGGTGAGGAACACCGGCTGGCCGAGATCGTTGCGATCGTGCGCCGCACCGGCGCCATCGAGGCGACGCGCGATGCCGCGCGGCACGAGGCGGACAAGGCGCAGCAGTGCCTCGCCGTACTTCCGGACTCGCCGTTTCGCGAGGCTCTGCTAGAATTCTGCGTTCGATCCGTCGACCGCTCTTCGTGAGTGATTCTTCGCGAGTGAGTCGATGACGAAAAAAGGCGCCGCATTCGTGGCGCCTTTCAGATCGGGGTGTAGCTTAGCCTGGTAGAGCGCTACGTTCGGGACGTAGAGGCCGGAGGTTCGAATCCTCTCACCCCGACCAGAATTTCCATGTCGACCGAGCCTTGAGCGCTCGGGCCTTCGCCAGAAGGCATCTTCCGACCGGAACATCCAACACAGACCAGCCGGCCCGAGCAGATGCTCGCGCCGGCTGTTCGGTCTTCAGCTCGAACGAGCCTGCCGACGGCGCGGCCTCACAGCCGCTCGACGATCGTCACATTCGCCATGCCGCCGCCTTCGCACATCGTCTGCAGGCCGTAGCGGCCGCCGCGCTGCTCGAGCACGTTGATGAGCGTCGTCATCAGCTTGGTACCCGAGGCGCCTAGCGGATGGCCCAGCGCAATCGCGCCGCCATTCACGTTCAGCCGCTCGGGATCGGCACCCGTCGCCTGCAGCCAGGCGAGCGGCACCGAGCCGAAGGCTTCGTTCACTTCGTAGGCGTCGATGTCGGCGATGTTCATGCCGGCTTTCTTCAGTGCCTTGAGGGTGGCCGGGATCGGCGCCTCCAGCATGATCACCGGGTCATGACCCATCACCGTCATGTGGTGCACGCGCGCGAGCGGCTTCACGCCGAGTGCCTTCAGCCCGCGCTCGTTGACGACCATCACGCCGCTCGCGCCGTCGCAGATCTGGCTGGCGCTCGCGGCCGTCAGGCGCCCGCCCTCCTGGATCAGCTTCACGCCGGCGATGCCTTCGAGCGAGGCCTCGAAACGGATGCCTTCGTCGACCGTGTGCTGCGCATCCTGCGGTCCTTCGGCGTTGCGCACCTGCACCGGCACGATCTCGCGCTCGAAGCGGCCGGCCTGCGTGGCGGCAATGGCGCGTTGGTGGCTCAGCAGCGCCCAGGCGTCGATCTCTGCTTTGCTCAGGTCGTACTTCTTCGCGACCATTTCCGCGCCGATGAACTGGCTGAACTCGACGCCCGGATAGCGCTTCTGCATGTTCGGGCTGACGTAGAAGCCGAGACCATTCTTGGCCGGCAGCACCATCGGCATGCCCATGGGCACGCGCGTCATGCTCTCCACGCCGGCGGCGATGACGACGTCCATCGCGCCCGACATCACCGCCTGCGCGGCGAAATGCAGCGCCTGCTGCGACGAGCCGCATTGCCGGTCGACCGAGGTACCCGGCACCGATTCCGGCAGGCTCGATGCGAGCACGGCGTTGCGTGCGATGTTGGCGGCCTGCTCGCCGGCCTGGCCGACGCAGCCGAGGATCACGTCCTCCACCAGCGCCGGGTCGGCGTCGGCGCGGGCGACCAGCGCGTCGAGCACCTGGGCGGCGAGGTCGGCGGGGTGCCAGCCGGAGAGGCGACCGCCGCGGCGGCCTCCGGCGGTGCGGGCGGCGGCGACGATGAAGGCTTCAGACATGTGGGTACCTCGGCGTGGAGTCGACAGACGATCGTTCGATTCTCACGCCTCTTGCGTGTTCCGGCATCCGCTCGCGTGCGCGGCGTCAGGCGCGCGCGGTCCTGCGGCCCGCTTCGGCGTGCGCGCGCACGCTCTCGATCATGGCCTCGGCATCGAAGGGCTTGGTGATGAAGTCGTTCATGCCGGCCTCGATCGCGCGCTCGCGCTCGCTCGACAGCGCACCCGCCGTGAGCGCAATCACCGGCAGCCCGACGAGCGCAGGCTCCCGGCGGATGCGCCGCGTCGCCTCGTGGCCGTCCATCCCGGGCATCTGCACGTCCATCAGCACCAGGTCGAAGGCGCCGGGCTCGGCCCGCAGCATCTGCACCGCCTCGGCGCCGTCGGTCGCGACGCGCACCTGCGCGCCTTCGCTGCCGAGCACTGCGCGGCCCACATCGAGGTTGATCGCGCTGTCGTCGACGAGCAGCACCCGCACGCCGTCGAGCCGGCGCCCGCGGCCCGCGTCGGCGTCTGCCGACTCGGGCTGCGGCAGGGCAATAGCCGGCGCCGCGGCAAGCGGCAACGTCAGCGTGATCCAGAACTCGCTGCCCTCGCCCGGTGTGCTGCGCAAGCCGACGTCGCCGTCCATCAGGTCGACCAGCCGCTTGACGATCGACAGCCCGAGCCCCGTGCCGCCGAAGCGCCGCGTCGCCGATGAATCCACCTGCGTGAACGGCGTGAACACCTTGGCCTGCAGTTCCGGGGCGATGCCGATGCCGGTGTCGATCACCGACAGGCGCAGCGTCGCCAGCCGCGGCGTGCGCCGCAGGCACTGCACGTCGACCACCACCCCGCCGCGGTCGGTGAACTTGATGGCATTGCTCACCAGGTTCGTGAGCGCCTGCGCAATGCGGATCGGGTCGCCGCGCAGCCACGCCGGCACGTCGCCGGCCATCTGCGTCGCAAGGTCGATGCCCTTGCGCTCGGCCTGCAGCGACAGCACGCCGGTCACGCCGTCGACCGTGCGGCGCAGGTCGAACACGGTGTCGTCGAGCGGCATCTCGCCGGCCTCGATCTTCGACAGGTCGAGCACGTCGTTGATCACCGCCAGCAGCGCCTGGCTCGACAGCCCGATCTTGTCGACCAGGCCGCGCTGGCGCTCGTCGAGCGCCGTCTGCTCCAGCAGATAGGTGATGCCGATGACCGCGTTCATCGGCGTGCGGATCTCGTGGCTCATGTTGGCGAGAAAGCTGCTCTTGGCGCGGTTCGCTGCCTCGGCCTGCACGCTGCGCTCCTGCAGCGCCTGGTTCAGCGCCCTCAGTTCGGCTTCCAGGCGCTTGCGCTCGGTGAGGTCGATCGCCACGCTGATGAAGCCGAGCGGCTGGCCGGCGTCGTCGCGCAGCACGCTGGTGCTCAGCAGCACCGGCACCCGCTGGCCGTCGCTGCGCACGTACGACCATTCGCCGCGCTCGGGCTCCCGCGCCCGCAGCTTGTCGGCGAGAAAGTCGCCGAGCGCGAGCGGCCGCCCGAGCCGCAGCGCCATCTCGTCGATCCGGGCGCGCATCTCGCCGGCCTCGTGCAGGCGCTGCACATGGGTGCCGATCACCTGCTGCGCCTTGTAGCCGAGCATCGCCTCGGCCGCGGGGTTGAACAGCGTGATGCGGCCTTCGGTGTCGGTCGCGATGACGGCGGTCGGCGCGCTCGTGAGCAGGCCGCGCTCGCGTGCCACCAGTTCGCGCAGCCGCGCCGTGCGCTCGTTCACCTGTTGCTCCAGCGTGGCGTTGAGTTCCAGCACGCGCGCCTCGGCCGCCTTGCGCGCGCTGATGTCGTGCACCGTCTTCGCGATGCCCGTGATCGCGGCGTCCTCGCCGGCGCGGATCAACGCCAGCGACACCGACGCATCGATGCGCGAACCGTCGCGCGCCTGCCGCACCGTGTCGAAGTGCGGCACGGTCTCGCCGGCCGCGAGGCGCCGGCGCCGGTCTTCCTCTTCGGCGCGCCCGTCCGGCGGCACGATCAGGTCGGCCACCTTGCACCCCAACGCCTCGGCGGCGGTGTAGCCGAAGATGCGCTCGGCTGCGCCGTTCCAGTCCGTCACCACGCCTTGCAGCGTCAGGCCGATCACCGCGTCCTGTGCGCTCTCGACCATGGCGGCCATGCGCGCCCGCTGCTGCCGCGCGCGGCGGTCGCTCTCCAGCCCGAGCAGGTACAGGTGCAGCAGCACCGCCAGCAGCACCGATGCCGTGGCGATGAGGGCCGCGTCCACCCGCGGGTCGCGCAGGTTGAGACGCGCCACGAACGGCGCACGCGCCTGGACATCGACCTGCCACATGCGCCCGAACAGCCGCAGATCGAGCTGCCTGGAAAGCCCCGCAGCTCCCGTCGCCCGCCACCCCGGCGTCGCGTAGAAGCGCTCCGGCTGGCCGCCGGGCGGCACATCGGACAACGCGAAGTCGAACTCGCCTTCGCGGTCGCGATCCTGCTCGTCCAGCCCCTGCAGCACTTCGTCGATCACCAGCGGCATGTAGGCCCAGCCGATGGTCTGCGCCTCGGCCTCGGCTTCGTTGAAGTAGGCTTTGGTCGGGCGCAGCGCCAGCAGGATCAGGAACGAACGCAGCGGCTTGCCTTGCGCCTGCACCAGCGTCAGCGGCGCGGTCAGCGCCGGCTGGTCGCTGCGCATCGCGACCAGCGCGGCGGCCCGCCGCTTGGGCTCGGAGGCGATGTCCAGGCCGACGGCCTCGACGTTGTTTTCCACCGGCTCGATGTACTGGATGACGAAGCGCTCGCCCTCGTGCGGCGTGATCTGGCTGACGCGGAAATCGGGCACGCCCTCGGCGCGCGCGGCCGCCACGAATTCGTCCACCCGCTCGGCGGCCACGCGCCACACCAGGCCGAAACCGCGCGAGCCGGGGAATTCCGCCTCGGCATCGCGCGAGACGCTGTAGGCATGAAACCGCTCGCGCGTGATCGCCCGGCCCCCGGCAGCAATGGCCGCACCGCGCGCGCCGCGCAAGCCGAACTCGTAGCCGCGCATGCGCGACTCGATCTGCCGCAGGGCGCTGTTGGCGAGCGTGTCGAAGCGCGCCTCGCGCACGCCGGCGTTGTGGGTATGACGCAGCCAGCCCGCAAGCGCGGCCAGGAGCAGGCCCGCAACCAGCAGGGCCAGCGCGGGCAGTCGGGGGCGTCGGGCGGAAATCATGGGCACGCGATTCGTGCCCGTCTTGTCAGCAAGCCGCGCGCCGGCCATGCCCGAGTGCGTGGCGCCCGCAGTGCCTGCGCCGCGCCAGACCGATCAAAGGCGGCTCAGCGCCATCACCCAGTTCAACTCCCACGCCGTGCCGTCGAGCGAGAACGCCTGCTCCCAGTGCGCTTGATCCGGCCCAAGCCGCTGCCATACGAAGCGCACCTGAACCGGGCGCCTGTCGTCCTCATCGGAGCCGCGGAATTCGCCGCGGTCGCCGCACCAGCCGCCGTGCACGGGCGGGAACAGCGTGCCCTGTGCGCTGTGGATCCAGTGGATCGCCCACTGCCCGCGCGCCAGATCGAGCGCGCGCACCGAGGCGCCCGAAAAGCCGAGCGTGGGCAGCACGATCTCGTCCACGCTCAGCACGCCGTCGAGGTGCGACCACGCCTGCTGCACGCCCTCGAAGTGTTCCCAATCGTCACTGCCGACGAAGCGCCGGCGCAACCGGCGGTTCGCCACCTTCCAGCGACCGACGAGGAAGTCGAAGTCGTGCGGGCGGCCGATGAAGTCGGTGCTGCTCATGGTGCGGATCTCCTGTGCGTTGAAGGTGGCGCCATGGTGCGCGGTCATACATGCCACCGCGTGTCATGTTTCCGCCGCACAATCGTTTTCCATGCAAGCGAGCCGGCTGCTCTCCATCCTCATGCTGCTGCAGGCGCGCGGGCGCCTGAGCGCGCAGGCGCTTGCCGCGGCGCTGGAGGTCTCGCCGCGCACCATCCACCGCGACATCGACCAGCTCAGCGCCGCCGGCGTGCCGCTGTGGGCCGAGCGTGGGCGCCAGGGCGGCTTCGTGCTGCAACCCGGCTGGCGCACAGAGTTGACCGGCCTCACCGCCAAGGAGGCGCAGGCGGTGTTCCTCACCGGCCTGCCCGGCCCGGCCGCGGAACTCGGCCTCGGCGAAGCCATGGCCTCGGCCCAGCTCAAGCTGCTCGCCACCCTGCCCGCGGGTTGGCAGGAAGACGCACGCCGCGTGGGCCTGCGCTTTCACCTCGATCCGGCGGACTGGTATCGCGGCGCCGCGCCGCTCGATCACTTGAGCGCCGTGGCGCACGCCGTGTGGAACGACGAGCGGCTGCGCATCCGTTACGAAAGCTGGCAGGGTGAATCGGAACGCGAGATCGAACCGCTCGGGCTCGTGCTCAAGGCCGGCGTCTGGTACGCCGCGGCGCGCACGGCCGGCGCGGGCGGCAAAACACGCACCTACCGCCTGTCGAACATCCTCGATCTGGTGCCGACCGGCGAGCGCTTCGTGCGCCCCTCCGACTTCGACCTCGCGGCGTACTGGCGCGCGGCGACCGAGCGCTTCGAGGCCGGGCTGTACCGCGGCGAGGCGCAGTTGCGCGTGTCGCAGGACGGGCTGAAGGCGCTGCAGGCGTTCAGCCCCGCCGTGACCCAGGCGGTGCGGCGCACGCAGGCGGCGGACGCGCGGCGCGGGTGGGTTCGCATCACCATCCCCATCGAATCGGTGCCGCATGCCGCCTCGCAACTGCTCGCGCTCGCGGACCAGGCCGAGGTGCTGGCGCCGGCCGCGCTGCGGCGGCTCATGGTCAAACGCCTGGCGGCTGCGACGCGCTTGTACGAGGCGTGACCCGCCGCGGCTCCGCGGACCGAATGCGCATCGACCGACCGCCTGCCCCACGCCTGCAGCACCGCCCCGCGATCCGGCCCACGCGCCGCCCGCACCGGGTGTGGGACGATCCACGCTCCAGCGGAGAGACGAGCCCACCACAGGGCACGCGAGCACAGCCATGAACCCATCCACCAACCGACGCAGGGCGCTCCGATGAACGCGCGCGACTTCATCGCCAAGTGGGGTGCGGGCGGCAGCGCGCATGCGCTCAACGAACGCGCCGGCGCGCAGTCGCACTTCATCGACCTGTGCCGCCTGCTCGACGTGCCCGAGCCGGCCGATCCCCAGACCTACTGCTTCGAGCGCGGCGTCACGCAGACGGGCAGCGCCGCGATGCGCGTGAACGGCTTTGCCGACGTGTGGCTCAAAGGCCATTTCGCGTGGGAATACAAGGCGCCGGGCAAGAACCTGGAAGGCGCGCTCAAGCAACTGATGATGTATGCGCTGCCGCTGGAAAGCCCGCCGCTGCTGGTGGTGGGCGACCGCCTGCGCATCGAGATCCACACGCACTTCACCGGCACGCCGAGCGAGCGCCACGTGGTCGCGCTCGAAGACATCGGCCGCCCCGAGGTGCAGGAAAAGCTGCGCTGGCTGTGGACGGCGCCCGAGCGCTTCAAGCCCGCGCGCAGCAACCGCGAGATCACCGAGCAGGCCGCCCGCACCTTCGCCGGCACCGCCGACCGCCTGCGTGATGCGGGTGTGCCGGCCGAAGGCGTGAGCCACTTCCTCACGCAGTGCCTGTTCTGCTTCTTTGCCGAAGACACCGGCCTCTTGCCGGCGCGCCTGTTCGAGCGCCTGGTGGGCGTGCGCGCCGAGCCGGCGCGGCTGCGCACGCAACTGCAGTCGCTGTTCGAGACCATGCGCGACGGCGGCCTGTTCGGCGTGGACGACATCCCGTGGTTCAACGGCGGCTTGTTCAAGCAGGTGGCCGTGCCGCCGCTCGCGGCTGCCGACGTGGATGCGCTGAAAGCCGCCAGCGCGCTCGACTGGAGCGCCATCGACCCGAGCATCTTCGGCACGCTGTTCGAGCGCGGGCTCGACCCGGCCAAGCGCAGCCAGCTCGGCGCGCACTACACCGACCCGGCCACCATCTGGCGGCTGGTGGAGCCGGTGGTTCAGCGCCCGCTGCTGGCCGAGTGGAACGGCCTCAAACCCGCGATCGAGAAGGCGCTGGTCAAGAGCAAGAAGCACGGCGACAAGGCCTACCGCGACGCGCAGGCCGTGTTCGCGGGTTTTCTCGAACGGCTGCGCGCTTACCGCGTGCTCGACCCGGCCTGCGGCAGCGGCAACTTTCTCTACCTCGCGCTCAAGTGCCTGAAGGACATCGAGCACCAGGTGAACTTCGAGGCCGAGGCGCTGGGGCTGGAGCGCCAGCACGACCTCACCGGCCCGCACAACGTGCTCGGCATCGAACTCAACGAATACGCCGCCGAACTGGCGCGCGTGACGGTGTGGATCGGCGAACTGCAGTGGCGCATCCAGCAGGGCTACGGCTTCAAGCTGAACCCGGTGCTGGAGCCGCTGGATCACATCCGCTGCGGCGATGCGCTGATGAATGCGGATGGGAGCGAGGCGCAGTGGCCGAAGGCGGACGCGGTGGTGGGGAATCCGCCGTTCGTGGGCGTCAGCCGAAAGCGCCGCGAATTGGGCGGCGCGTATGTCGAAGCGCTCGATCGGATCTACGGCACGCGAGTTCGTGGCGGGGCAGATTTCGTTTGCTACTGGTTCGAGAAGGCGCGAGCACAGATCGAGGCGGGCGCGCTGCAACGCGCAGGCTTGGTCTCCACCAATTCGATCCGGGGTGGGGCAAGCCGCGCGGTGCTCGAAGCCATCGTTCGAACCACGCGCATCTTCGAGGCACGCGCCGATGAGGCGTGGGTCAACAATGGCGCAGCTGTGCGTGTGTCGCTTCTTTGCTTCGGTAGCAGCGATCAACCGCCAGTCTTGGACGGCGTTGAAGTGCCGCAGATCTACGCTGACTTGACCGCGCCCCGAGAAGCTGGTGAAGCGCTGAATGTCAGTCGGGCCGCTGTCTTGGCAGTAAACGCAGGCGCCAGTTTTCAAGGGGCGTCAAAGAAGGCGAAGTTCGAGATCACCGCTGATCTGGCGCGCAGTTGGCTGAGCTTGCCGAACCCGCATGGCCGCCCGAATAGCGATGTGCTGAAACCTTGGGCGAATGGTTTTGAACTCAGCCGCAGGCCGCAAGAGCAATGGATCATCGACTTCGGCAACACGTTGTCGGAGCACGAGGCGGCACTGTATGAAGCTCCCTTCTCCTTCGTCGCAGAGCACGTTCGGCCGGAGCGAATCACGAAGTCGGAGCCCGCCCTCAAGACTTACTGGTGGCGCTTTGGGCGACCGCGAGTCGAGCTGAGAGTGGCGACCGCGGCTCTGCCTCGATTCATCGCCACCGTCGCCCACAGCAAGCACCGATTCTTTGTGTGGTTGCCTGTCTCCACATCGCCTGACCAAGCGCTCATCACCATCGCACGCGCGGATGACACCTCACTAGGTCTCGTCCATTCATGGTTTCACGAACTCTGGTCGCTTCGTCTTGGAACATCCATCGGCGTCGGAAACGACCCGCGCTACACCCCCACCACCTGCTTCGAGACCTTCCCCTTCCCCGCCGGCCTCACCCCAGCAGACACCGCCCACCAGCGCACCGAGCCGCTGCCCGACGGCGCGCTGATCCCGGCCGATCTGCCGGCAAGCGTTCGGCCACACGCCGAAGCCATCGCCCGCGCTGCGAAGCGCCTCACCGATCTGCGCGACGCCTGGCTCAACCCGCCGGAGTGGACCGAGCGTGTGCCCGAGGTGGTGCCGCTCGGCATGGCGCAGTCGCCCTACCCGGATCGCATCGTCGCGAAGGCCGGGTTCGAGAAGGAACTCGCCAAACGCACGCTCACCAACCTCTACAACCAGCGCCCCGCCTGGCTGGCGCAGGCGCACGCCGCGCTCGACGACGCGGTGGCCGCGGCCTACGGGTGGACCGAGGAGGCGAGCACGCTCAGTGACGACGAGATCCTGCGCCGGCTGCTGGCGCTGAACCTCGAGCGCAGCCGGCCGCAGCCCGCCGGTGAGGCGCCGCCGCAGCCGGGCTCGAAGCTGAAACTGCGCCCGCTGCGCGACCGGGTTCGCACCGTGCCGGCCGGTGGCGACGGCGTGCGGAGCGGCAACATCGTGATCCCCGATTCGGCCAAGGAGCGCGATGGCACGGACGCGCCGTATCTCATGCCGATCGAGGACATCCTCTCGATCGTGGAGATGTCGGCCGGCCCGGCTGAGGCGCCCGCCGCCCTGCCCGACGCCGACCTGCTGCGCGACCCGCGCAACGTTCCGGTGTGGTTCGCCACCAACCGCGCGCCGCTGCCGGAGGCGGCGCGCGAAGGCGACGACCCGGCACTCGCCTTCGGCAACGACTGGAGCGAGCAGACGACGCTCGGCCGGCTGGTCGTCAACGTGCCCAAGGGTCACGTGCCGGGCTCGCTCGGCTCGGGCTTCTGGCTGCGGCTGGTGCGCGGCGACGACAGGCTGCGCGCCGTCTCGCTGCACACGCTGGCGGCGGACGACTTCTGGGCCGGCCTGTCGCATGCAATGGGCGCAGAGCGCGCCGAGGGCGAGCCGCGCGATGCACTGCTGTTCCTGCATGGCTACAACACCAGCTTTCGCGATGCGGCGCTGCGCACGGCGCAACTGGCCTACGACCTGCGCATCCGCCCGGCGGTGTTCTTCAGCTGGCCCTCGGGCGCGAGCGTGGACGCCTATGCCGCCGACGAGAGCGTGATCGAGCTGTCGAACGACGCGATCAGCGCCTTCGTGGCCGAACTCGATGCCTGCGCGGCGAAGGCCGGCGCGATGCTGCACGTGGTGGGCCACAGCATGGGCAACCGCGCGCTGCTGCGGGCGCTGGAGGCGCTGGCGCGCACGCCGGGCACGCCGTGGGCCATCGACAAGATCGTGTTCGCCGCGCCCGACGTGGATGCGCGGCTGTTCACGCAGAGCCTCGCGAAGATCCGCGCGCTCGGGCGGCGCAAGACGCTGTATGTCTCGCAGGCGGACCGGGCGCTGTGGCTGTCGCGCGCGCTGCACAAGTACCACCGCGCCGGGCTGCTGCCGCCGGTGACGGTGTTCGATGGCGTGGACACGATCGATGCGACCGACGTGGACGAGACCTTTCTCGGCCACACCTACATCGCGACGGTGCGCGCGCTCATCGCCGACCTGAAATCGCTGTTCGAGGCGGGCCGCGCACCGGCCGGGCGCACCGGGCTCGAACCGATGGAAGACGGCGCGCTGCGCTGGTGGCGGCTGAAGTAGGACGGTTCGCGATGAAGACGCTGTTGATCGTGTACCACTCGCTGACCGGCGGCACGCGGCAGATGGCCGAAGCCGCGGCAGCCGGCGCGGCGGCCGAACCGGCCGTGCACTGCCGGCTGCTCACGGCGCGCGAGGCGCAGCCGACAGATGTGCTGGCCGCTGACGGCTTCCTGTTCGCCACTCCCGAGAACCTGGCGGCGGTGTCGGGGGTGATGAAGGACTTTTTCGACCGCACCTACTACGCGGTGCTCGACCAGATCAACGGCCGGCCCTACGCGACCCTGATCTGCGCCGGCAGCGACGGGCAGAACGCCGCGCGGCAGATCGCACGCATCGCGACCGGGTGGCGGCTCAACGCCGTGGCCGAGCCGCTGATCGTATGCACGCATGCGCAGACGAAGGCGGCGATCCTGGCGCCGAAGGTGATCGGGGCGGAGGATCTGACGCGGTGTGAAGAAGCCGGGGCCGGGCTGGCGGCGGGGTTGGCGTTGGGGGTGTTCTGACAACGCCGATCGGCGCCGATCAAGCAACGTTTCATCTTGAGAAGTGATAGCACTATTCGCTATCATCAGATCCATGAACGCCAGCAGCGCAGAACCCTTCAGGCGATCTTCGCGCGACCAACTTCAGCGTCCATTCCGTTCGCTGATATCGAGTCGCTCGTCAAAGCACTTGGCGGTTCCATTTCCGAGCGCGAAGGTTCTCGCGTCAAGGTCGAACTACGGGGTGAACAGTGGCGATGCCATCGCCCGCACCCCGGGAAGGAAGCCAAGCGCCATCAGGTGGAAGAAGCTCGCGAACTGCTGGAGCGTGTAGGAGTACAGCCATGAACACCATGACCCACAAGAGCTATACCGCTCGCGTCGAGTACGACGAGCGAGACAACATCTTCGTCGGCCGCATTCTGGGCATCCGCAGCATCATCAGCTTTCACGGTGAAACGGTCGGCGAGTTGCGGGCGGAGTTCGAGCATGCGGTCGACGACTATCTGTCGGAGTGCAAGCAGAAAGGGCTCGCCCCTGAGAAGCCCGCTTCCGGCAAGTTGCTCCTGCGGGTGCCGCCGGAAGTGCACGGGCGCGCGCTGGTTGCGGCGCAGGCGGCAGGCAAGAGCCTCAATCAGTGGGCGACCGAGGTGCTGCAGCACGCGGTTCAACCGGGCGGTTGACCGTTGCATTTCAGGTCGCGCTGACCCCGCCACCCCCTCACCCCGACCCTCTCCCCCTGCGGTGGAGAGGGAGCCGACCGGATCCTCTTGCTCCCTCTCCCGCTCGCGGGAGAGGGTGGGGGTGAGGGTGCCGCGGGACCGCGAAACCCCTCAGCCGAGCTTCAGCAACCGCTTCGCGTTCTCTTTCAGGATCAGCGGATGCACGTCCGGCTTGAAGCCCGCTTCCTCGAAATCCTTCATCCAGCGCTCGGGCGTGATGAGCGGGTAGTCGCTGCCGAAGAGCATGCGGTCTTTCAGCAGCGTGTTGGCGTACTGCACCAGTTGCGCTGGAAAGTACTTCGGGCTCCAGCCCGACAGATCGATCCACACGTTGGGCTTGTGCAGCGCGAGCGACAGGGCCTCGTCCTGCCACGGCCAGCTCGGGTGGGCGATGACGATGTCGATGTCGGGGAAGTCGATGGCCACGTCTTCCAGCAGCATCGGGTTGCTGTTCTGCAGACGCAGCCCGCCGCCGCAGCGCATGCCGCTGCCGATGCCCGAATGGCCGCTGTGGAAGATGGCCGGCAGCTTGTATTCGGCGATCACCTCGTAGAGCGGCCAGGCCATGCGGTCGTAGGGCAGGAAGCCCTGCACTGTCGGGTGGAACTTGAAGCCCTTGACGCCGTTTTCCTCGATCAGGCGGTGGGCTTCGCGCGCGCCCATCTTGCCTTTGTGCGGGTCGATGCTGGCGAAGCAGATCATCATGTCGGCGTTCTTCTGCGCCGCCTCGGCGATCTCTTCGTTGGGGATGCGGCGGCGGCCGAGCTGGGACTCGGAATCGACGGTGAACATCACCAGGCCGATCTTGCGTTCGCGGTAGTAGGCGATCGTCTCCTCGATCGTCGGGCGGCGGCTGGAGCGGAAGTACTTGTCGGCCGCGCGGTCGTACTCCTCGCCGTAGCTGTCGAAGGGGTTCCAGCACGACACCTCGGCGTGCGTGTGGACGTCGATCGCGATGAGCTCGGTGTGATTCACTGGGTGCTCCTTGTTTAGTTAATCAATTTAACCAAATATCGGTCGCCTGCGCACGCTTGGCAACCCAGCCGGTTTGGCGATAACTCCTTGGTGTGCCGAACCAAGAAGCGCGGGTTTTCCCTGTTCTTGGCTCGCCTCATTTGGTTAAACACTACAACTGTTGCCGACCCAAGAGAGCTTCATGTCCATTGCTTCGTCCGCCGCCGCGGAATCGCCCCGATTGTTGACCCTCACGGTCGAGGGCGCCATCGCGCACGTGCGCCTGAACCGTCCGGCCAAGCGCAACGCACTCAACGACGCGCTGATCGCCGAGCTGCACACCACCTTCGTGAACCTGCCCGAAGCGGCGCGCGTGGTGGTGCTGAGCGGCGAAGGCGAGCATTTCAGCGCCGGGCTCGACCTGTCGGAGTTGTCGGAGCGCAGCGTGGCCGAGGGCATCGTGCATTCGCGCTCCTGGCATGCCGCGTTCGGGCAGATCCAGTTCGGCCGCGTGCCGGTGATCGCCGTGCTGCACGGCGCGGTGGTGGGCGGCGGGCTGGAGCTGGCCGCGGCGGCGCATGTGCGCGTGGCGGAGGCGAGCAGCTTCTACGGCCTGCCCGAGGGCCAGCGCGGCCTGTTCGTGGGCGGCGGCGGCTCGGCGCGCATTCCACGCCTCATCGGCGCCTCGCGCATGGCCGACATGATGCTGACCGGCCGCGTGTACGACGCTGACGAAGGCCTGCGCATCGGCCTGTCGCAGTACGTGGTCGGGGCCGGCGCGGGGCTTGCAAAGGCCATGGCGCTCGCGGCCAAGGTGGCCGAGAACGCGCCGCTGTCGAACTTCGCGGTGATGCACGCGCTGCCGCGCATCGCCGACCAATCCCAGAGCGACGGGCTGTTCACCGAATCGCTGATGGCCGCCATCGCGCAAGGCGACGAGGCGGCGAAGAACCGCATGCGTGCCTTCGTCGAGGGCAAGGCGGCGAAGGTGGCGAAGTCGTGAGCGAAGTGCCGTATCGCGCGGCGCCCATCGGCGGCTGCATCACGGCGACGATCACGGATCGGCCCGACGGCGTGCAGTTGCTGCGCTCCACCGAAGCGCTGCAATCCTTCCCCGATCGGCTGACGGACAAGCTCGCGCACTGGGCCGCACAAGCGCCCGACCGCGTGTTCATGGCCAAGCGCCACAACGGCGGCGACTGGCGAACCCTCACCTACGCGCAGATGCTGCAGCGCGCACGCGCGGTGGGCGAGGCGCTGGTGCAGCGCGGGCTGTCCGCCGAGCGGCCCATCGCCATCCTCTCGGGCAACGACCTGGAGCACATCACGCTCGCGCTCGGCGCCATGTGGGCAGGCGTGCCGTACACACCGGTGTCGCCGGCGTATTCACTTCTCTCGCAGGATTTCGGCAAGCTGCGCCACATCCTCGGCAACATCACGCCGGGGCTGGTGTTCGCCTCCAGCGGCTCGGCCTACGGCCGCGCGATTGCGGCGACCGTGGGCGACGACGTGGAAGTGGTGCTGACCGAAGGCGCGCTCGACGGCCGCACGAGCACGCCGCTCCAGCAGTTGCTCGATACGGCACCCGGCGCAGCCGTAGACGCCGCCCACGCCAAGGTCGGCGCGGACACCATCGTCAAGTTCCTCTTCACCTCCGGCTCCACCAAGATGCCCAAGGGCGTGGTGAACACCCACCGGATGATGTGCGCCAACCTGCAGATGCTGCTGCAGAGCCTGATCTTTCTCGGCGAAGAGCCGCCGGTGCTGCTCGATTGGCTGCCGTGGAACCACACGTTCGGGGGCAACCACAACGTGGGCATCACGCTCTACAACGGCGGCACGCTCTACATCGACGAGGGCAAGCCGACGCCGGCCGGCATCGGCGAGACGCTGCGCAACCTGCGCGAGATCTCGCCCACGATCTACTTCAACGTGCCCAAGGGCTTCGAGGAAATCGCCGCGGCGATGGAAGACGACGAGCTGCTGCGGCGCTCGCTGTTCAAGCGCGTGAAGGCCTTCTTCTATTCGGGCGCCGGCCTGTCGCAGCCGGTGTGGGATCAGCTCGAACGCCTGGCTGCAGAGACGGTCGGCGAACGCATCGCAATGATGACGGGCCTGGGCATGACCGAGACGGCGCCTTCATGCACCTTCGCGCTCAAGCCGGGCATCCAGTCGGGCTACATCGGCCTGCCCTGCCCCGGCGTGGAGGTGAAGCTGGTGCCGATGGACGGCAAGACCGAGATCCGCTTCCGCGGGCCGAACGTGATGCCGGGCTACTGGCGCGAGCCGGCGCTCACCGCCGAGGCCTTCGATGAAGAAGGCTTCTATCGCACAGGCGACGCGGTGAAGTTCGTCGACCCGGCCGATCCGCAGCGCGGGCTGATGTTCGATGGGCGCATCGCCGAAGACTTCAAGCTCTCCACCGGCACCTTCGTGAGCGTGGGTCCGCTGCGCGCGCGCATCATCGCGGCCGGCGCGCCCTGCGTGCAGGATGCGGTGGTCACCGGCATCAACCGCAGCGAGATCGGCGTGCTGTTCTTCCCGCGGCTGGACGAGTGCCGCAAGCTCGCCGGGCTGGCTGCCGACACGCCCGCCGGACAGGTGCTCGCGCATGCCGAGGTGCGTGCCTTCTTCCAGCGCCTGGTCGACCAGTTCTGGCGCGAAGGCACGGGCAGCGCAAACCGCGTGGCGCGGGCTCAGGTGCTCGCCGAGCCGCCGTCCATCGACAAAGGCGAGATCACCGACAAGGGCTCGATCAACCAGCGTGCGGTGCTCACGCATCGCGCGGCGCTGGTCGAGGCGCTGTACGACGGCAACGATGCCGGCGTGCTGCAGCCGAACCGCTGAACAGGAGTCAGAAGCGATGAACATCCAAGGACAAGCCGCGCTCGTGACGGGCGGCGCTTCGGGTCTGGGCGCCGCCACGGCGCGTGAACTCGCGAAGCGCGGCGCCAAGGTGGCCGTGCTCGACCGCAACGGTGACGGCGCGAAGGCGCTGGCGGCCGAGATCGGCGGGCTGGGCATCGCCTGCGACATCACATCCGAAGCGAGCGTGCTGGAAGCACTGGCCACCGCGCGGGCGGCGCATGGACCAGCGCGTCTGCTGATGAACATCGCCGGCATCGGCACCGCCAAGCGCATCGTCGGCAAGGACGGCTCGCCGGCGCCGCTGGACGACTTCCGCCGCGTCGTCGAGGTCAATCTCGTCGGCACCTACAACGCCACGCGCCTGGCTGTCGCCGAGATGGTGAAGCTGGACCCGCTCGACGACGACGAGCGCGGCGTGGTGGTGTGCACCGCCTCGGCCGCGGCCTTCGACGGACAGATCGGGCAGGAGGCGTATTCGGCTTCGAAGGGCGGCCTCGCCGCGATGACGCTGCCGCTGGCGCGCGACCTCGCGCAGTTCGGCGTGCGCGCGGTCACCATCGCGCCGGGGCTCTTCCTCACGCCGCTTCTGGCGGAGTTGCCGCAGCCGGTGCAGGAGTCGCTGGCCGCCAGCATTCCCTTCCCCAAGCGCCTGGGCAAGCCGGAAGAGTTCGCACTGCTGGCCGCAAGCATCGTCGAGAACCTCTCGCTCAACGGCGAGGTGATCCGCCTCGACGGTGCGCTGCGCATGGCGCCGCGTTGAACCACCGAAGGCACGCGCGTTGAAGACCACCACCCACACGGTGAGCGTGCAGTTCGGCGACTGCGATCCCGCGGGGATCGTGTTCTTTCCGAACTTCTCGCGCTGGATGGACGCAGCCTCGCTCGCGTTCTTCGTGCAGTGCGGCGTGCCGCCGTGGCGCGAACTCGTCAAGACGCGCGGCATCGTGGGCACGCCGCTGCTGGAGATCCACACCAAGTTCGTGAAGGCCGCCACCTACAGTGAAACCCTCGTCATCGCCACCTGCGTGAACGAATGGCGCGGCAAGGCGTTCATACAGCACCACCGCGTCACGCGAGACGGTGAACTCATTTGCGAAGGCAGCGAGACCCGCGTCTTCGCGATTCGCGATGCGCAAGATGCCGACAGGCTGCGCGCTATTCCCGTTCCCGAGGACATTCGGGCCTTGTGCAGTTGAAACCCGGAGTCTTGATTCCGGTCATCTTTGCGACACTCAACAACTTTTCGATACAGCAGGAGACAGCATGACCCAAACGCTCAAACCCCTCGCCGCCGCGCTGGTGATGGCCTTTGCTGCCACCACCGCCATCGCCGACGTCAACATCGGCGTGAGCCTGCCGCTCACCGGCCCCGGCTCCGGCCTCGGCATCCCGATGAAGAACTACTTCGATCTGTTCCCGAAAGAAATCGCCGGCGAAAAGATCAACCTCATCATCCTGGACGACGCGAGCGACCCGACCAAGGGCGTGATGAACGCCAAGCGCTTCCTGACAGACAAGGTCGACATCATCATGGGCTCGGCGCTCACGCCGATCGCCATCGCGATGGCGCCCGTGGCCGCCGAAGGCGAGACGGTGCAGCTCGCGTTCTCGCCGGCCGGCCTGCCCCCGGGCAAGGACCACTGGACCTTCCGCCTGCCGCAGTCCAATGACGTGATGGCGCACGCGATGGTCGAGCACATGAAGAAGAAGGGCATCAAGACCGTCGGCTTCCTCGGCTACACCGACGCCTACGGCGAGCTGTGGCTGAAGGCGATGGAGAAGGTCGCCGTTCCGCAAGGCATCAAGCTCGTCGGCATCGAGCGCTTCGCGCGCAGCGACACGAGCGTGACGGCCCAGGCGCTCAAGCTGGTGTCGGCCAACCCCGACGCCATCCTCGTGGTTGCCTCGGGCAGCGGCGCGGCGATGCCGCACAAGGCCGTGGTCGCACGCGGCTACAAGGGCGAGATCTATCAGACGCACGCCGCCGCCTCGCGCGACCTGGTGCGCATCGGCGGCAAGGACGTGGAAGGCGCGTACGTGGTGTCCGGCCCGGCGGTGATTGCCGAGCAGTTGCCCGACAGCCACCCCTCCAAGCCGGCGGCCATCGACTTCGTGCAGAAGTACGAGAAGGCCTACGGCCCCGGCTCGCGCAACCAGTTCGCCGGCCACGCCTACGACGTGGAGATCACGCTGAACAAGGTGCTGCCCATCGCGCTGAAGAAGGCCAAGCCCGGCACCAAGGAGTTCCGCGCGGCCATCCGCGACGGCCTGGAGACCATGGGCCGCACCATCTTCTCGCACGGCGTGATGAACTGGACCAAGGACGACCACTGGGGCTTCACGAACGAGACGGGCGTGATGCTGAAGGTCGTCAACGGCGACTGGAAGGTCGAGTAAACCGCGGCCTCGGGCAGACCGGCCGGCGCACGCCGGCCGGTTTCATGTCTGCCTCAGATCGGCCTGCATTGATCGCCTCTTCGAACCTCTGATCCCATGGACTTCTCGATCGCCAGCATCCTCGCGCTGGACGGCCTGACCAACGGCGCGATCTACGGCCTGCTTGCACTGGCCCTGGTGCTGGTCTTTGCCGTCACGCGCGCCATCTTCATTCCGCAGGGCGAGTTCGTCGCCTACGGCGCGCTGACCCTGGCCATGCTGCGCAACGGCAACGCCGTCGGCTCGGTCTGGCAGGACCTCGGCGACCTGCCGGGCACGGTCTGGCTGCTGCTCGCGCTGGGCCTGATCGTGGCCGTGCTGGACCTGCTGCAACTGCGCACACGCGGCCTGCCCTTGGCGACCGGCCTGCGCGACACGGCGCGAACGCTCGCGATGCCGGTGCTCGTGCTGGTCGTGTGCTGGTTCGGCGGGCCACGCGACTGGCCGCTGTGGGCGCAGAGCCTGCTCACGCTTGCCATCGTCACGCCGCTCGGGCCGCTGATCTACCGCCTCGCGTACGAGAAGGTGGCCGACGCGACGGTGCTGGTGCTGCTGATCGTCTCGGTCGGGGTGCACTTCGCCATGACGGGCCTGGGCCTCGTGTTCTTCGGCGCGGAGGGTTTTCGCAACCCGTCGTTCTGGGAAGTGCGCTTTTCCATCGGGCCGATCATGTTGTCGGGCCAGACCATCATCATCTTCGCCGCCTCGCTGCTGCTGATTGCCGCACTCGCGCTGTTCTTCGAGCGCACGCTGCGCGGCAAGGCGCTGCGCGCCACCGCCGTCAACCGGCTCGGCGCGCGGCTCATGGGCATCTCGAGTGCCGGCGCCGGGCGCCTGAGCTTTTCGCTCGCGGCCTTCATCGGCGCGTTGTCGGGCCTGTTGATCGGGCCGAGCACGACGATCTTCTACGACTCGGGTTTTCTCATCGGCCTGAAAGGCTTCGTGGCGGCCATCTTCGGCGGCCTGGCCAGCTATCCGCTGGCTGCTATCGGCGCAGTGTTCGTCGGTCTGCTCGAGAGTTTCAGCTCGTTCTACGCGAGCGCGTTCAAGGAAGTGATTGTGTTCACGCTGATCCTCCCCGTGCTGCTGTGGCGCAGCTTCCAGCACGGCCATGAGGACGAGGAGGAATGATGGCCGCCTCGTTCACCATGCTGATGTCGACCGCCTTGCGGGCCGAGCGCCGGGCCGCTCCCAAGCCGGCCCGCATCCCCTCGGGGGCTGAGCCCGGACGTGAACAGTCCGGTGGACTGTTCACGCCTGGCGAAGGGCTGGGCCGCTTGGCCCAGCGCGGCCTGCAAGGCCGACCGACGTACACGTCGGGCGAGGGGCAGTCATGACCTTGCGCCGCGGTTTCCTGATTGCGTTCCTGCTGCTGCTGGCGGTCATGCCGCAGCTGCCCGTGCCCGAGTTCTGGATCACGCAGGCCAACTACATTGGCCTGTATGCGCTGGTGGTGATCGGCCTGGTGCTGCTCACCGGTATCGTCGGGCTCACGTCCTTCGGGCAGGCAGCGTTCGTCGGCGTGGGCGCCTACACCGCGGCCTATCTCGCCACGAAGCACGGCATGTCGCCGTGGGTCACGGTGTGGATCGGCCTTCTCGTCACGGCGGGGGCGGCGCTGGTGCTCGGCTGGATCACGCTGCGCATGTCGGGCCACTACCTGCCGCTGGCGACCATCGCCTGGGGCCTGAGCGCCTACTACCTGCTCGGCAACATCGACGCCCTCGGCAAGTACGACGGGCTGCTGGGCGTGCCGGCGATCGAGTTCTTCGGCATCTCGCTGTCCACCGGGCGCAGTTTCTACTACCTGTTGTGGATTCTGGTGATCGTGTCGGCCTTCGCCATCTCGCATCTGCTGGACTCGCGCACCGGCCGCGCGATGCGCGCCGTCAAGGGCGGCAGCACCATGGCCGAGGCGATGGGCGTGGACAGCTTTCGCATCAAGGTCACCGCCTTCGTGATCGCGGCGCTGCTGGCCAGCATCTCGGGCTGGCTGTTCGCGCACTTCCAGCGCACGGTGAATCCCTCGCCCTTCGGCCTGAAGATGGGCATCGAGTACCTGTTCATGGTGGTGATCGGCGGCGTGGGCCACGTGTGGGGCGCCATCGTCGGCGCCGGTGTCGTGAAGATCCTCGAAGACCAGCTCCAGGTCTGGCTGCCGCGCCTGATGGGCACCAGCGGCAACTACGAGATGGTGGTGTTCGGCATCCTGCTGGTGCTGGTGCTGCACTACGCGCGCGACGGCATCTGGGCCTTTGTCGAAGCGCGTCTGCCGCGTGTGCAGCGCAAGGTCGACTGGGCAGGCGCCGCGCCGCTGGCCGAACGCAGCCGCCCGCCCCACGGCGAGGTGGTGCTCGAGGTGAACGCCGTGCGCAAGGAGTTCGGCGGGCTGGTGGCCGTGAACGACGTGAGCTTTCAGGTGAAAGCGGGCGAGATCCTCGGGCTGATCGGCCCGAACGGCGCCGGCAAGTCCACCACCTTCAACCTCGTGACCGGCGTGCTGCCGGCCACGCGCGGCGAGGTGAAGTTCCGCGGCCAGCGCATCGACGGCCTGCCCTCGCGGCGCATTGCGCGGCGCGGCGTGTCGCGCACCTTCCAGCACGTGAAGATGATTGCCGGCATGACGGTGCTCGAGAACGTGGCGCTGGGCACGCACCTGCGCGGCGAGCGCGGCGTGCTGGCGTCGATGCTGCGGCTGGACCGCGCGGAGGAACGACGCCTGCTGCGCGAGGCCGAACGCCAGCTCCAGCGCATCGGAATGGCCGACAAGATGCATGAGATGGCGGGCAACCTGGCGCTCGGCCAGCAGCGGCTGATGGAGATCGCGCGCGCGCTGTCGGCCGACCCGGCGCTGCTGCTGCTCGACGAGCCCGCCGCCGGCCTGCGCCACAAGGAAAAGGAGGCACTGTCCGATGTGCTGCGGCAGTTGCGCGGCGAGGGCCTCTCGATCCTGCTGGTGGAGCACGACATGGACCTGGTGATGGGCCTCACCGACCGGGTGGTGGTGATGGAGTTCGGCACCAAGCTGATCGAAGGCACGCCCGACGAAGTGCAGGCCAGCCCGGCCGTGCGCGCCGCCTACCTCGGCACGGAGCATTGAAATCATGAGCGCCCCACTCCTGAACATCACCGACCTGCACGCCGGCTACGGCCGCGCCGAGGTGCTGCACGGGCTGAACCTGAAGGCCGCCGCGGGCAGCGTGATCACCGTGATCGGCCCCAACGGCGCCGGCAAGTCGACCTTGCTGAACACGCTGATGGGCGTGCTGCCCTCGCGCGGGCAGATCGAGTACCAAGGCAAGCCGCTGTCGCGCCTGACGCTGGAAGAGCGCGTGATGGCCGGCATGGCGCTGGTGCCCGAGACGCGCGCACTCTTCGGCACCATGCCGGTCGAGGACAACCTGCTGCTCGGCGCCTACCGCCAGGTGCGGCTCGGCCAGCGCGACAGCCGCGCGGCGCTGGACCACGTCTACACCTTGTTCCCGCGGCTGAAGGAGCGGCGCATGCAGCTCGCCGGCACGCTCTCCGGCGGCGAGCGGCAGATGCTGGCCGTCGGCCGCGCGCTGATGAGCAAGCCCTCGCTGCTGATGCTCGACGAGCCCAGCCTCGGCTTGGCGCCGCTGGTGGTGCGCGACATCTTTCGCACCATCGACGGCCTGCGCAGCACCGGCGTCACCATCCTGCTGGTGGAGCAGAACGCGCGCGCTGCGCTGGAGGTGGCCGACTACGGCTACGTGCTCGAAATGGGCGAGATCGCGCTCGAAGGGCCGGCCGCCGATCTGGCGAGCGACCCGCGCGTGATCGACACCTATCTCGGCGCGGCGCGCAAGAAGACGGCCGACGCGGCTTCGGCATGAGCGCATCGTTCGAGGCCGCAACGGAGGCGCCGGCAGGCAAGGCGCCGGGGCGAGCGTCGCTGGACGAATCGCGACTGAACTGTCTCGTCGGCTACGCCAACACGCGCGCCGCGATCGAACTCGTCAAGGGTTTCAAGCGCCACCTCGGGCCGCTGCACCTCAAGGCGGTGGAGTTCTCGATCCTGGTGCTGGTGGATTCGAACCAGCGCGTGAACCAGCGCCAGCTCGGCGAATCGCTGGACGTCTCGGCGCCCAACATGGCGATCACGCTGGACCGCATGGCCGAGCACGGCTGGGTTCAGCGTGTGCGCAGCACCGAGGATCGCCGGGCGCAGCTCATTCACCTGACGCCGGCGGGCAAGCAGCTTCTCGAACGCGCCGAGAAGGTGGCCCATGCGATGGACCTCGAAGTGACCGGCATGCTGTCGGACGGCGAGCGCCTGCTGCTGATCGAGCTGCTGTTGAAGGTAGCTCGCAGCCCGCGCGGCTGACCCGCCGCGGTTTTCCCAAGCGAACGCCGCGGATCCGGCTCTGCCGGTCCGCTGGTGTTGCCTTGCAGGCCGCGCCGGGCCAGTGGCCCGGCCCTTCGCCAGGCACGAAAGCTCCACTGGATCTTTCGTGTCCGGGCTCAGCCCCCTTGAGGGGGCGCGCGCAGCGCGTAGGGGGTGGCCTCTCTCATCCGCCCGATTTGTCCAGGCGCCGCAAGGCCCAGTCGTTGCCGACTTCGGCCTGCACGTCGACCACCAGTTCCTGCACCACTTCCGGCAGCACGCAGCGGTCGAATCGTTCGTGCAGCACCTCGTCGGCGCGGAACGGGCCGCCGTCGGTGAAGACGTAGTGGCCCTCGTCGTCGTGCGGCGTGGCGACCTCGGGGTCTTCGTAGCGGGTGGCGAACCAGCGCCACATCGCCGCCTTCTGCTGGATCGCGGGCGCCGTACGCAGCCAGGAATCGACCGGGTCGAACCGCGGCGCGTTCACATCGCCCGCCTCGGCGGGCAGAGGCACGAGCTTGCCGTCGAATATCCGGTCGGGTACGGTCATTGCCAACTCCTTCATGAAGGCCGACCCGTGCGGCCGGCGCCGTGGCAGAGGGCCAGCAAGCGACGATCCCGCCCGCCGATACGGCCATCTAGCACGTGCGGCGCCGCATGTTTGTCAGTGAACACTCTCGTTAAGTCTTAAATCCGGCTTCATAACTTCCTGGCAATCTCACGATCAGCACTCTCAATTGTCGAGTGCTAATATGGCCGGAACCAAAGGAGAGCCCCAGGTGTCTATCGCTCCCATGAACATGACTTCTTCCGCTGCGCTGACCGTCAAGGATCCGTGGTCGATGGTGCCCTCGCTGGGCAACCTCGATGCGTACATCTCGGCCGCGAACCGGCTGCCGCTGCTGACGCCCGAGCAGGAGTCGTCGCTCGCCCGCCGGCTGCGCGACGACGGCGACCTGGCCGCTGCCGGGCAGTTGGTGCTGTCACACCTGCGCCTCGTGGTGTCTATCTCGCGCCAGTACCTCGGCTACGGCTTGCCGCATGGCGACCTCATCCAGGAAGGCAATGTCGGCCTGATGAAGGCCGTGAAGCGTTTCGACCCCGACCAGGGCGTGCGGCTCGTGAGCTACGCCATGCACTGGATCAAGGCCGAGATCCACGAGTACATCCTGAAGAACTGGCGCATGGTGAAGGTGGCCACCACCAAGGCGCAGCGCAAGCTGTTCTTCAACCTGCGCTCGATGAAGCAGAGCCTGAAATCGGATGCGGTGCACGGCGAAACGCACCGCAGCACGCTCACCCAGGGTGAAGTCGACACGATGGCGCGCACGCTGAACGTGAAGCGCGAAGAAGTGCTCGAGATGGAAACCCGCCTCTCAGGCGGCGACGTGGCGCTCGAACCTCAGAACGACGACAGCGAGGAAAGCTTCGCGCCGATCGCATATCTGGCGGACGACGCCACGGAGCCGACCCGCGTGCTCGAAGCCCAGCGTCGCGACCGGCTCGCGGGCGACGGCATCCTGCACGCGCTCGACGCGCTGGACGACCGCAGCCGCCGCATCGTCGAAGAGCGTTGGCTGAAGGTCAACGACGACAGCTCGGGCGGCATGACACTGCACCAGCTGGCCGGCGAGTACGGCGTCAGCGCCGAACGCATCCGCCAGATCGAGGTGGCCGCGATGAAGAAGATGCGCAAGACGCTGAGCGGCGCGGCCTGACGAAGCCAGGCGCCACGCGCGAACGACAAAGCGGCCCGCGGGCCGCTTTTTCATGGGCGCGCAAGGGCCCGCGCGCTCAGGCCGCCTCTTCGAGCAAGGCCTTGATGTCCGAGGTCAGCGCCTCGGCGCCGGTGCCGTAGCGCGTGAACAGCCGCACCTTGCCTTCGGTATCGAAGATGTATGAGCCGGCCGTGTGGTCCATGGTGTAGGAGCCGCTCTTGTTCGGCGCCTTGGCGAAGAAGACCTTGAATTCCTTCGCCGCCGCGGCCGTCTGCTCCAGCGTGCCGCGCAGCGCAACAAAGCTCGGATCGAAGCTGCCCATGTAGGCCTTCAGCAGCTCGGGCGTATCGCGCTCGGGATCGACGGTGACGAACACACCCTGCACCCGCTCGCCGTCGGCGCCGAGCGACTTCTTCACCTGCGCCAGCTCCGCCATGGTGGTGGGGCACACGTCGGGGCACTGCGTGTAGCCGAAGAACACGACGGTCACCTTGCCCTTGAAGTCGGCCAGCGTGCGCGGCGTGCCGTTCTGATCGGGCAGCGCAAGCGTCTTCGCGTAGTCGGCGCCGGTGATGTCGATAGCCTGGAATGATGAGCGCGAGGCGCCGGGCGGATCGCAGGCCGTCAGGCAGGTCGCGGCGGCAAGAGCCAGAAACAGGCGACGGGTGTTCATAGGAGCGGGTTCAGGTAGTGATCCAGCAGCAAGGCGGCGAAGAGCAGCGCCAAGTAGAGGATCGAGAAGCGGAAGGTCTTGCGCGCGAGCGCGTCGGAATAGTTGCGCCACAGCTTCCAGGCGTAGCCGGTGAACAGCGCGCCCAGCACCACGGCGGCAACGAGATAGATGACGCCGCTCATGCCGGCCACGAAGGGCAGCAGCGTGCCGGCGAACAGCACCAGCGTATAGAGCAGCACATGCAGCCGCGTGAACTGCGAACCGTGCGTGACGGGCAGCATCGGCAGGCCCGATTTGCGGTAGTCCTCGGCGCGGTACAGCGCCAGCGCCCAGAAGTGCGGCGGCGTCCAGAGGAAGATGATGAGACACAGCATCAGCGCCTCGGGCCCGACTTCGCCGCGAATTGCCGCCCAACCGAGCACCGGCGGCATGGCGCCCGAGGCGCCGCCGATGACGATGTTCTGCGGTGTGAGCGGCTTGAGCACCACGGTGTAGATGACCGCGTAGCCCACGAAGGTGGCGAACGTGAGCCACATCGTCAGCGGGTTCACGAAGAACCACAGCAAGGCGCTGCCGGCGATGCACAGGGTGGCCGAGAAGCTGAGCGTCTGCAGGTTCGTGAGCTGGCCCTTGGCCGTGGGGCGCCAGGCGGTGCGCGCCATCTTCGCGTCGATGTGCTGCTCGACCACGCAGTTGAAGGCGGCGGCGGCGGCGGCCACGAGCCAGATGCCGGCCGTGGCCGCGAGCGCCACGCGCCAGTCGGGCAGGCCCGGCACGGCTAGCAGCATGCCGATGACGGCGCAGAACACGATCAGTTGCACCACGCGCGGCTTCGTCAGCGCGTAGAACTGGCGGATCGGTGAAAGGTGCGGCGCGCTGGCGGCGGCGGAACTCATGGCTTGCGGCATGGAGGGGACGGCGATTCTAGGCAGCAACGGGTGGCGGCTCGCGCCGGCCGGCGGGCGCTTCGGCGAGGGCTGCTGCCGCGGCCGGCCGCATGGCCCGCGCGAGCATCGAGGCGAGCACGCCGATCAGCGCGGCGGCGCCTCCAGTGTGCGCCAGGGCAGCGGCGATGGGCCAGCCGAGCACGACGTTGCCCAGGCCGCTGGCGAACTGCCACAGCGCGATGGCGCCGAGCATCCACGCCCAGCGGCGCTGGAGGGCATGACCCGAGGCGGCCAGGCGGTGGATCAGCACCAGCAGCGCGGCAAAGACCACCAGCGCGCCGATGCGATGGACCATATGGATCGCGGTGAGCGCAGCGAACGGCAGGTAGCCGCCGTCCTTGCCGGCGCCCAGCTCGCGCAGCACCGTGAAGCCGTGATCGAAGTCCATCGTGGGCCACCAGGCGCCCTGGCAGGTCGGGAAGTCGCGGCACGCCAGCACGGCGTAGTTGGTGCTGACCCATCCACCCAGCGCCACTTGCGCCCATACGAGGACGAACACGAGGGCCGTGCCGGCCAGCACGCCGCGCGACATTTGCGGCGAAGGCGCACCCGCGTCGATCCGGTAGTGCTGGCTCTGCACCGCCAGCAGCGCGATCAGCCCCAGGCCGCCGAGCAGATGCAGCGTGACGATGGCCGGGTACAGCTTCATCGTGACCGTCAGCGCACCGAACGCACCCTGCACGCACACCCACAGCAGCGTCGCGCTTGGCCACCAGGGCGAGACGCGCGAGCGGCCGCGGCGGTACTCGATCCAGCTCCAGATCGCCAGCACCGTGATGAGCACACCCACCGCCGTCGCGAGGTAGCGATGGGTCATCTCGATCCACGCCTTCACGTGCGTCACCGGGCCGGTGGGCATGGCGTCCTGCGCAGACTGGATGGCCTCTTGTGCGCCGAACGGGCTGGCGCTGGCGTAGCAGCCGGGCCAGTCGGGACAGCCGAGCCCCGAATCGCTGAGCCGGGTGAAGGCGCCAAAGAGCACCAGGTCGAAGGTGAAGAACAGCGTGAGCAGCGTCAGCGCCGCGAGCCGCGCCGCCGGCTGCGCTCGACGATGACGCAGCCAGATCCACGCCAGCGGCCCGATCGCGAGCACCGCACCCAACAGCGCCATCTGCGCAATCGGCGAGAGATCGATGAGCGCGGCTGCGTCCATGGCGTGTCAGCGCGCGACCGGGCGGCCCGCTTCGTCCCACGAGGCCGAGGCGCGCAGCAGACGCTGGAGGTCGGTCTTCACCTTGGCCGGGTCGGGCGCGGCGGGCTGGCGCATCATCCAGTTGCCCATCGGGTCGACGACATAGAGATGCTCGCCGAGCGTGTGTCCTGCGGCGGGCGCGAGCCACTTCGCCAGGTCGTCCGGATTCACACGCAGCACCGTGGCCGGCGTGCCAGTGGTGATGGCCTCGAGGACTTCGGGCCGCGGCGTGCCGCCGTCCGGCACGAGCCACAGCTTGTCGACCCGATCCATCTCGCGCCCTAGCGTTTCGCGCAGTTGCCGCTGCAGGTACAGATTGGTCTCGCACGTCGCATCGCATGCGGCATCGGCCACGACCACCAGCAGCCATTGGCCGCGCAGGCTGGTGGCGGTCACCGCACTGCCGTCGAGCCTGTGCAATGACAGGCTCTCGGGCATGGGCCGAAGCGGCGTGATGAGCTCACCGTAGTTGGTGCCGGCGCCTTCGGGGCGGACCACGAAGAACGCGAAGTACGAGGCGATCACCGGCGCGGCGCAGACCGCGAGCACGCCCAACATCTGCCAGCGGCCCCGCCGCGTGCGGCGCGGGTCTTCCGCAAGCGCGGGGCTTGGCTGCGAGTGCACCGTGAAACTGACGCCCGACGCCGCGTCAGGCGCGGCGCCGCTTGCGTTGGCGCCAGGGGCGGATGAGTTGGAACCAGACATACAAACCTGCGGTGAGTGCACACAGCGCGAACCATTGGAAGGCGTAGCCGTAGTGCTTGTGAACGCCGAGTGCTGGGCGCAGCCACTCGCGCAGCAGCCCGTCGTCGGCGTGTTGCGGCGTGTCGTGCTGCATCACCGACAGCGGCAGGAGCCGCAAGCCGGTTTCGCCGGCATAGGCCGCAAGGTCGAGATTTTGACGGATCGCCCCCGAAGCCGCTGACTCGAACTCGTACAGCCGGGCGGGCGGCGGGGCGATGCGCCCCTGCACCTCGACCTCGCCCTGAGCAGTCTCGACACGCGGCAGGCGCGTGCGCTCCATCGGATCGCGCGGCACCCAGCCGCGCTGCACCACGATGGCGTCGCCGGAGTCCGACAGGCGCAGCGGCGTCAGGACAAAGAAGCCGGGCCGCGCATTCATCTGGCGGTTGTCGAGAAACACCGTGTGCCTGTCGACCCACGTGCCGCGCAGGACGACGCGCCGATAGAACTGAGCACTCGCCTCGGCCTTGGTGCGGGCGAGCGCGGCGGCATCGAGTGCCGGCAGCGCAAGGCGGGCGTCAAGCAGCGCCTGGCGCGACTCCTTTTCATCGGCGCGGCTCAGTTGCCACACGCCCAGGCGCGCCATCAGCGCCATCGTCAGCAAGGCCGCGAGCAGCACCACGAGCGCACGCGTGCGGCCCGCGGCGCGGGCTTCGCGCAACTCAGGCATCGCACGCGACGCTGAAGAGGGCGGGCGGATAATCGATGGTCATGAAGATCCTGTTTGCGCTCGCGCTGCTCGCCGTCATCGGCGCCCTGATTGCCGCGGGCGTGGCGATGGTTCGCGACGGCCGCGATGGCAAGCCGAAGTCGCGCGCCATGTTCAACGCACTGGCCTGGCGCGTCGGCATTTCGGTGGCCTTGTTCCTGTGCATTCTGCTCAGCTACAAGCTCGGCTGGATCCAGCCGACCGGTGTGCCGCGCGGCTGACACGCGCTGCATTTCTCACGCGCCTGAAGCAAGAAGGCCGCTCGAAGCGGCCTTCTGCTCTTGCGCACGGCCCGCATCATGCGGCGCCGCGGCTCGTTGCGTCAGAACCAGTAGACGATGATGTAGAGGCCGAGCCACACCACGTCCACGAAGTGCCAGTACCACGCGGCGCCTTCGAAGCCGAAATGCCGCTGCGGCGTGAAGTGCCCCTTCATCAGGCGCAGCGTGATGAACAGCAGCATCAGCATGCCGACGAACACGTGGAAACCGTGGAAGCCGGTGAGCATGAAGAAGGTGGAGCCGTAGATCCCTGAATCGAGCCGCAGGTTCAGGTCCTTGTAGGCATGCGCGTACTCGAAACCCTGCAGTCCGAGGAACGCGATGCCCAGCAGCACCGTGAGCCACATGAAGGCAATGGTCTTGGCACGCTGGCCGGCGATGAGCGCATGGTGGGCGATCGTGAGCGTCACGCCCGAGGTCAGGAGCAGCGCGGTGTTGATCGTCGGCAGCGGCCACGGCCCCATGGTCGCGAACGGCTCGACGATGCCGGCGGGAGACGCCGTCATGCCAGCCTGCACGCTCGGCCAGACGGCCTTGAAATCGGGCCACAGAATCGCGTTGTCGAGGCTGCCGAGCACGGGAATCGAATACAGCCGCGACCAGAACAGCGCACCGAAGAAGGCGCCGAAGAACATCACCTCGGAGAAGATGAACCAGCTCATGCTCCAGCGGTACGACACGTCGACACGGTCGCTGTAGAGCCCGCCTTCGCTTTCGCGCGTGGTCGCGCTGAACCACTGGAACATCGTGAAGGCCCACATCAGCAGACCGAACATCAACGAGTACGCGCCCCATTGGGCGCCATTGATCCACTGCGACGCGCCAAGAATCACGAAGAACAGGCCCGCCGCAGCCATCACCGGAAAACGCGATGGCGCCGGAACAAAGTAGTGAGGCGTGTGCCCGGTTTGCGTCGCTGCCGACATGCTTTTCTCCTGAATCAGAACTTCTTGATATCGATCATTCGCGCGGTCGATGCGACCCCGCGAATTCCACCATTTCAGCCCACGACGCCGCGCGTGAAAACCCGGTTCAGCAGCACGGGCTGAATCATGACCTCGGCTCCGCGATCACACGCTGGGCCGTCTGCGGCGCGGGAGGCGTCGTGCCGCCCACCTCGAAGAATGTGTAGGACAGCGTGATCGTGCTCACGCTCTTCGGCAGCTTCGGGTCGATCACAAAGACGACCGGCCACTGCTTGCTTTCTCCGGGCTTCAGCTCGTATTCGTTGAAGCAAAAGCACTCGAGCTTGTTGAAGTAGGGCGTCGCCTGCTTGGGCGCATAGCTCGGAATCGCCTGTGCCGTCATGGTGCGGGCTTGCGTGTTCCTGAAGTCGTACATCACCGTCGCCAGTTCACCCGGATGCACCTGGATGCTGCTCTGTGCGGGCTGGAACGCCCACACGCCCCGGGCATTGGCGTCGAACTCCACCGTGATCGTGCGCGAGGTGTCGACCTGGGTACTGGTGCCGCTGGAGCGTCCATGTCCTGGCGTGGTCGTCTGCTCGGACGCCGCCAGCACGTTGATGCCCAGCGCCGTGCAAACCGCCCGGTACATCGGCACCAGCCCGTAGCCGAAGGCGAACATCGCCGCGGTGACCACCAGCAGCTTGACCACCATCGCACGGTTGTCGCGATGCAGGAGCGCGCGTCGATGGCCGGAAGGTTTCGGGTTGTCCACGGCGCAGCTACTTCAGCAAAGCCATCTTCGCGAAGAACCCGATAAAGAGCACGATTGCGATCGAGGCCAGGATCAGGCCCAGTCGGCGATTGCGCTTCTTCTGTTCGGGAGTCATGGCCGCAGGTCGGGTGTCAGCCGATCACGCGAGTCGCGGTCGGGTCGAGCTTGGGAGGCGTCTCGAAGGTGTGGAACGGGGCCGGCGACGGCACTTCCCACTCCAGGCCTTCGGCGCCGTCCCACGGCTTCTGCGGCGCCGCCTCGCCCTTACCGCGCATCATGGGCAGCACGACGGCGAGGAAGAAGTACACCTGCATCAGCCCGAATCCGAAGGCGCCGATCGACGCGATCATGTTGTAGTCGGTGAACTGCAGGGGATAGTCGGCATAGCGACGCGGCATGCCCGCCAGACCCAGGAAGTGCATCGGGAAGAAGGTGAGATTGAAGGTGATCAACGAACCCCAGAAGTGGATCTTTCCGCGGGTTTCGCTGTACATGCGCCCGGTCCACTTCGGACCCCAGTAGTAGACGCCGGCGAACAGCGCGTACAACGAGCCGGCCACCAGCACGTAGTGGAAGTGCGCCACGACGTAGTAGGTGTCCTGTAGCTGGATGTCGATGGGCGCCATCGCGAGGATGAGGCCGGTGAAGCCGCCGATGGTGAACACGAAGATGAAGCCGATGGCGAACAGCATCGGCGTCTCGAATGTCATCGAGCCGCGCCACATGGTGGCCACCCAGTTGAAGATCTTCACGCCCGTGGGCACCGCGATCAGCATGGTCGCGTACATGAAGAAGAGCTGGCCGGTCACCGGCATGCCGGTCGAGAACATGTGGTGCGCCCACACGATGAACGACAGGATGGCGATGGACGCGGTGGCGTAGACCATCGAGGTGTAGCCGAACAGCTTCTTGCGCGCGAAGGCCGGAATGATGGCGCTCACGATGCCAAAGGCCGGCAAGATCATGATGTAGACCTCGGGGTGGCCGAAGAACCAGAAGATGTGCTGGTACATCACCGGGTCCCCGCCGCCTGCGGGGTTGAAGAAGCTGGTGCCGAAATGACGATCGGTCAGCGTCATGGTGATGGCGCCGGCGAGCACCGGCATCACGGCGATCAGCAGGTAGGCGGTGATGAGCCAGGTCCAGCAGAACAGCGGCAGGCGCATCAGCGTCATGCCCGGCGCGCGCATGTTCAGGATCGTCACGATGATGTTGATCGAGCCCATGATCGAACTCGCGCCCATGATGTGCATGGCGAAGATGCTGGAGTCCATGGACGGACCCATCTGCATCGACAGCGGCGCATAGAGCGTCCAGCCGCCTGCCGGCGCGCCGCCGGGAACGAAGAACGACGAGACGAGCAGGATGGACGCCGGAATGAGCAGCCAGAAGCTCAGGTTGTTCATGCGCGCGAACGCCATGTCGGCCGCGCCGATCTGCAGGGGGATCATCCAGTTCGCGAAGCCGACGAACGCCGGCATGATCGCGCCGAAGATCATGATCAGCCCGTGCATCGTGGTGAACTGGTTGAACAGCTGCGGATTGACGATCTGCAGCCCCGGCTGGAAAAGCTCGGCGCGAATCAGCATCGCCAGCACGCCACCCACCATCAGCATGGTGAACGAGAACAACAGGTACATCGTGCCGATGTCCTTGTGGTTCGTTGCGAACAGCCAGCGCCGCCAGCCGTGCGGGTGGTGATCGTCGTGCGCGTGGTCAGCAGCGTGGCCGTGGCCGGGTTGATCGAGAACTGCACTCATGAACGATTCCTTTCGACTCTGTCGGCTCTTCTTCGGGTCTTACTTGCCGGCAGCGGCCACTTCGGCCGGCTGCAGCAACTGCCCTGTCTTGTTCGACCACGCATTCTTGGTATAGGTGATCACGGCGGCGATCTCGGTCGGCGAGAGCGTGCCCTTCCACGCCGGCATGGCGCCATTGGCGGCGCCGTTGTGCACGATGGCGAGTTGCTTGCTCATGTCGGCATCGAGCACGATGGCCGAGCCGTCGAGCGCCTTGATCGGGCCGGCGCCCTTGCCGTTGGCCTGGTGGCAGGCGGCACAGTTGGCCGTGTAGACCTTCTCGCCGCGCGCGACGAGATCGGCCAGTTCCCACACCTTGGACGGATCATCGGCCGCGGCGGCCGCTTCCTTCAGCTTGCCGTCCACCCAGGCGCTGTAATCCTCTTGCGACAGCACCTTCACGTGGATCGGCATGTAGGCGTGTTCCTTGCCGCACAGCTCGGCGCACTGACCGTAGAAGTCGCCGGTCTCTTCAGCGCGGAACCAGGCGTCGCGCACGAAGCCGGGAATCGCATCCTGCTTGACGCCGAAGGCCGGCACCATCCAGGCGTGGATCACGTCGTTGGCGGTGGTGATGATGCGGATCTTCTTGTCGACCGGCACCACGAGCGGGTTGTCGACCTTGAGCAGGTAGTCGTCACCGGACGGCTTGCCGGCGTCGGACATCTCGCGATGGGTCGGGTCGAGGCTGGAGATGAAGCCGATGCCCGCGCCCTCACCGTTCAGATAGTCGTAGCCCCACTTCCACTGGATGCCGGTGGCCTTGATCGTGACATCGGCGGCGCTCGTGTCCTTCATCGCCACCACCACCTTGGTGGCCGGCAGTGCCATCAGGATCACGATGATGAACGGCACGACGGTCCAGGCAATCTCGACCGAGGTGCTCTCGTGGAAGTTCGCGGGCTTGGCGCCTTTCGAGCGGCGGTGCTTGACGATCGAATAGAACATCACGCCGAACACGCCGATGAAGATGATCGTGCAGATCACCAGCATGAAGTTGTGCAGCCACTGCTGATCGGCGGCGATGCGGGTCACCGGCGGGTGCAGATCGATCTGGTTCACCGCAGGGCCGCCCGGCAGATCGTTCACGGCGAACGAGGCGGCCGATGCCAGCCCCATGCTCAACCCGAATGCCGCTTGCCCCGCCTTGCGCCAAAGTGCTGTCATCGTCTTCATCGTCGTCACTTCAGTTTTCGAAATTCAATTCACTACCACGTCGCGCCGACCTGCGGCGCCGCTCGATCTGCCTCGTGAGGCACCCCACGGCGCGCGAAGGAGGTCAGCAGGCAAAGCCGAACGCAACCCATGAGGGCGGCTGACCGAAGGACGAGGGGGATGTGGGCTTGCGACAGCCGTTTCGCCGCATCGGCAGATGCCCCGACCCAGCGATTCGAGAGCTCTCACCAAAACCGATAGATTTTAGCCCAGCGCAATGTTTGTTCACGCACCTGCACGGCGCCCGGACTTCACGAGCGCGCGCATGTCATCGAGCGACACCGTGGTCGGCTCGCCGGCGCGCATGCGAGGCGCAGCCTTGAATGCATGGCCGTAGGCGATCTCGAAGCGCATCGACAAGCGCCCGTCGGGGCCGGCCAGCGCCTGCAGTTCACGTTCGAGTACGGCACGCCAGCGCGGTGTGCGCAGCCCATCGAAGCGCGCCGGCGATGCGTTCCCGCCCAGCGTGCGCAGTTCGCCCAGCAGCGCCGGCGCGTCCGCCCAACTCAGCGTGAGTGTTTCCTGGTCCATCACCGGATCGGCAAAGCCGGCCTGCACCAGCATGTCGCCAAGGTCATGCATGTCGACGAACTCGGCCATCGGCGCCGGCCAGCCGAGACGTGCGTACAAGTCGCGCAGTTCGCGCAGCGTGTCCGGGCCGAAGCACGAGAACATGACGAAGCCGTCGGCGGCCAGCACGCGTTCCCAACGCGCCATCACGGCAGGTGGCTCGCGCATCGCATGCAGCATCATGTTGGCCCACACGAGCTGCATGCCGCCCGGCAGTTCCTGCGCTTCTTCCATCACGACCGGACTGCCACGCAGCCGGCGCGGCGACCACCACGGCTTGCGGCCCGCCGCACGGCTGCGCTCGACCAGCGCCGCGCCGGGCTCGACTGCGATGCGCTCGGCCTGCGGGTACGCCGCATCCAGCAGCGCGCTCCCTGCCCCGAGGAACGACCACCAGTCGATGATGCGCTGAGGCTGCAGCTTGATGATCTGCAACCGCTCGGCCATGCGACGCGCGACCTCCTCGTGCAACCACGGCGGCGCCGGCTGCTTCGCGAGTCGCCGCAGCGTGGCCGAGACAGCGTGTTCGTCGAGTTCGCGCGGCGCCGCGCCTGGGGTCTCGGGCATGTGCGGCAGTATATTGAGCCGTGCCTGCACGCCCCGCGCTCACACCCTCTTCATGGACCGCCCGTCTGGCCGCGCGCCTGCCCACGCAGTGCACGCTGTGCCGCGGCTGGGGCACGGGCCGCATGTGCGCAAGCTGCGTGGAGCGATTCGCGGCTTTCGTGCCGCGCTGCAGGCGTTGCGCACTGCAGGTGACGGACGGTGTGGACAGGTGCGGCGCTTGCCTCGCCGCGCCGCCCGCCTTCGACGCTGCGGTGGCCGCCGTCGACTACGCCTGGCCCTGGGACGGGCTGGTCGGCCACTTCAAGTTCCACGCCGCGCTTGACCTCGCGCCGGCCCTCACCGAGCGCATCGCCGCGGCCTGGCACGCGCGGCATCTCGACACACCGCACTGGCTGCTGCCCGTGCCGCTCGCCAGCGAACGCCTTCGCGAGCGCGGCTACAACCAGGCCTGGGAGATCGCGCGAAGGCTCGCGTCGCGAATTGGCGGCACGGCCGACGCGCGGCTGCTGGTGCGCCTGCGCGACACTGCACACCAGCTCGCGCTGCCGCCCGATCGCCGGGCGGCCAACGTGCGCGGCGCCTTCGCCGTCGCTCCCGAGGGCCTGGCGAAGCTGCGCGATGCGCGCGTCGTGCTCGTCGACGATGTGATGACCACCGGCGCCACCGCGTCCGAGATCGCCGCGATGCTGAAGCAGGCCGGCGCGCGCGAGGTCACCGTCGCCGTGCTGGCCCGCACGCCGCGGCCCGGCGATTGAAGCAGCACCCGAATGTTCAACATCGTCCTCGTGCACCCCGAGATCCCGCCGAACACCGGCAACGTGATCCGCCTTGCCGCGAACACCGGCTGCGCGCTGCACCTGATCGAGCCGCTCGGCTTTTCGATGGAAGACCGGCTGCTGCAGCGCGCCGGGCTCGACTATCACGAATACACGACCGTGCGCCGCCACGCTTCATGGGCCGCGTTCATCGCAGCCGAGACACCCGATGCCGCGCGGCTCTTCGCCTTCACCACACGCGGCGAGCGCCGCTTCGCCGACCTGCGCTGGCAGGCCGGCGACTGGCTGGTGTTCGGCTCGGAGACAGCCGGCCTGCCGCCGGATCTGCGCGACAGCCTGCCGGCTGCGCAGAAGGTGCGGCTGCCGCTGCGTGCCGGCCAGCGCAGCCTGAACCTCAGCAACGCCGTGGCCGTGGCGGTGTTCGAGGCCTGGCGCCAGAACGGTTACGACGGCGCTGTCTGAAAATGAGCGCCGCCTGAAATCATTCCGGCCGGGCCTCGCGCCCCATCAACTGCTCGAGCGCCTGCTCGGGCGTGAGGCGGCCTTCCAGCACCTCGACCACCGCACCGGCGATCGGCATGTCGATGCCGCGCGCGTGTGCGCGGTGCAGCACCATGCGCGCGGTGTAGACGCCCTCGGCCACATGCCCGAGTTCGGAAAGGATTTGCGGCAGCGGCAGGCCACGCGCGAGCAGCATGCCCACCTTGCGGTTGCGCGACAGGTCGCCGGTGGCGGTGAGCACGAGGTCGCCCAGGCCGCTGAGGCCCATGAAGGTGTCGCGCTGCGCCCCGAGCGCCACGCCGAGGCGCGTCATCTCGGCCAGCCCACGGGTCACGAGCGCGGCGCGCGCATTCAGGCCGAGCTGCATGCCGTCGGCAATGCCGGTCGCGATGGCGAGCACGTTCTTCACCGCGCCGCCGACCTCGACGCCGATCGGGTCGGCCGAGGTGTACACGCGCAGCGCATCGTCATGCAGCATCTCCACGGCGCGCTCGCACAGCGCGGCATCGTTGCTCGCGGCAACGAGCGCCGTCGGCTGGCCGCGTGCCACTTCGATCGCGAAACTGGGGCCGGAAAGAACGCCGACCTGCAATGGCGGCGCGACCTCGCGCGCCACCTCGTGGCCGAGCCAGCCCGTGCCTTCCTGGAAGCCCTTGCACAGCCACAGCACGCCGGCCATGCCCGGCAACACCGCCGCCCGCTCGCTCAGCCGCTGCAGCATCTCTGCGAGCCCCGACATCGGCGTGCCGATCACCACGAGGCCGCCCTCCGCGTGCGCCACTGCGGCGTCGAAATCGCTCGTGACCTGCAGTGCCTGCGGCAGCACCGCTTCGCCGAGGTAGCGCGTGTTGCGCCGCATCGAGCGCATCTGCACCGCCTGCTCGGCGTCGCGCGTCCACAGGCGCGTCGGATGGCGGGTGCAGGCGCTGATGGCGAGCGCCGTGCCCCAGGCGCCGGCACCGAGCACTGTCAGGTTCACCGCAGCACTCCAGCGTGCCGAACCCTCACGGCTCGATCAGCTGGCGCTCGTGATGATGCCCGAGCCGTTGGGCGCGGCGCCGGCCGCGGCCTGTGCCTGTTGCGCCTGCTGGGCTTCGTACATGGCCTGGAAGTTCACCTCGGCCAGCACCACCGGCGGGAAGCCGGCGCGCGTGCACACGTCGGAGACGATGGCGCGCAGGTACGGATAGATCATGCCCGGGCAGGCGATGCCGATGATGGGCTGCATCTGCTCTTCGGGCAGGTTGCGGATCTCGAAGATGCCGGCCTGCTTGGCCTCGACGAGAAACAGCACCTTGTCGTTCACCTTGGTGGTGACGGTGGCCGTCACGGTCACCTCGTAGATGCCGTCCGTCACCGATTCGGCGCCGAGCCCGAGGTTGATGTCGACCTGCGGCTGGGCCTGCTCGAGCAGGATCGTCGGCGAGTTCGGCTGCTCCAGCGACAGATCCTTCAGGTACATGCGCTGGATCTGGAATACGGGGGTCTTGTTGTCGTCGGCCATGATGTCTCGCAGTCAAAGCAAGGCCCGCGACCGGGATGGTGCGAGCTGCGGGGCGGAATTATCGCGGGTGGGTTTCGCGCGTTTCGGCGCGCGAGTTCAGTCCTGCGCGAGCAGGGGCGCCAGGCCGCCGCGCTGGTCGAGTGCGATCAGGTCGTCGCAGCCGCCCACGTGCTGGTCACCGATGAAGATCTGCGGCACGGTGCGCCGGCCGGTGATCTGCATCATGGTCTGGCGCTCGGTCGGGTTCAGGTCGACGCGGATCTCTTCGATGGCGTCGACGCCGCGCTGCTTGAGCAGCGCCTTGGCATGCAGACAGTAGGGGCACACCAGGGTCGAATACATCTTCACTTTTGCCATGCGTACTTCTTTCGCGTGCGGCCCGGCGATGTCGATGTATTCACTCTTCTTCTCAAGCGGATTTCTCGATCGGCAGGTTGGCTTCGCGCCATGCCGTGAGGCCGCCCGCGAGCGCCGTGGCCTTTTCGTATCCCAAGCGCTTCAGGATAGCGACGCCCCGCGAGGCGCGCGCGCCGTTGCGGCACAACACCACCACCGGCACGGCCTTGTTCTTCGGCAGCGTCGTCGCCTTCTCCAGCGTGGCGAGCGGCACGTTCTTCGCCCCCGCGGCATGGCCGGCGGCGAACTCCGCCGCATCGCACACGTCGATCAGCACCGCGCGTTCGCGATTGATGAGCTTGACTGCCTCGGCCGTCGTCACCTTGGCCCCGCTTCCGCGTGTGATCGCTGGCCAGGCGAGCATGCCGCCCGACACCAGCGCAGCGAGGATGAGGTACCAGTTGTCGATGAGAAATGTCACGGGCGAAGTCCGGTGTCGAAGAGAGGTGGCGAGATTGCGCGCGAAGTCCCCGGGCGATGAGAGGCTGGGAGGCGCCGCTTACCCCTGATCGGGGCGCCGGGCAAAGCAGCAGATTATAGAATTGCAGGCTTTGCCCACGACTGCACAGACTCCTCGCCATGCACAAGCTCGTACTCATCCGCCACGGCGAATCGACCTGGAATCTGGAGAACCGCTTCACCGGCTGGACCGACGTGCCGCTCACGCCGCTCGGCGTGGAGCAGGCGCAGCAGGCCGGCCGGCTGCTCAAGGAAGGCGGCTACGACTTCGACCTGGCCTACACCTCGGTGTTGCAGCGCGCGATCTGGACGCTGTGGCACACGCTCGACCAGATGGACCGCACCTGGCTGCCCATCGTCAACTCGTGGCGGCTGAACGAGCGGCACTACGGCGCGCTGCAGGGGCTCAACAAGGCCGAGACCGCCGCGCAGTACGGCGACGAGCAGGTGCTGGTCTGGCGCCGCAGCTACGACACGCCGCCGCCGGCGCTGGACGCCGCCGATCCGCGCAGCGAACGCGGTGATCGCCGCTACGCAGAGCTGACGCCGACGGAACTGCCGCTCACCGAATGCCTGAAGGACACGGTGACGCGCGTGCTGCCGTTCTGGAACCGCTCGATCGCGCAATCGATTCGCTCGGGCAAGCGGGTCGTGATCGCCGCGCACGGCAACAGCATCCGCGCGCTCGTGAAGTACCTCGACGGCGTCTCCGACGACGAGATCGTCGGCCTGAACATCCCCAACGGCATTCCGCTGGTGTACGAGCTCGACGACGAGTTGAAGCCGCTGCGCCACTACTACCTCGGCGACGCCGAAGCCGCAGCCAAGGCCGCCGCCGCGGTGGCGGCTCAGGGCAAGCGCTGAGTTCGGCGCCGGCCTACGCCGCCGGCAGCCCGTAGAAGCGCTCCGGCAGCACGCGCCGCGCAAGGCTCTTGTCGGCCCCGGCGCCCACGATGGCGAACGCCGCCTCGGCAGTGTCTCGCGTGGGCGTGTCGACGATCGCGGCGCCCTTGCTGTCGGTGATGCAGCCCACGAGCGGCGTGGTCGCCGAGGCGCCCCGCCGCACGACGATGGCGCGTTCACCCGACGCAAGCTGCACCAGCGCGCCGGGCGGGTAGATGCCGAGCTCCTTGATGATGGCCGCGGCCGCGGGGCTGCCGCCCGATTCCTGGAACAGCTGGCGCGCGGCCAATTGCAGCGCGAGCGGGGCGCGGTCGCTTCGCTCGCTGATCTTTGCCATGAACACGTCAACCAGCCGCAGCGCCTGTGCCATCTCGCAGATCTGCGTGAGGCCCTGCGGATAGCCGCTGCCGTCAGCGCGTTCGTGGTGCTGCTCGACCGCCTGCAGCCACGCCGAATCGTCGACGCCGGCCGCCCGCAGCCGTGCACCGGCCTGCTGCGGATGCGCCCGCAGCGTGGCCCGCTGCGCGGACGTGGGCGGCTCGCCCTGTAGCGCGAGACGGCTCTGCAGCTCGACGGCGGAGAGATTCATCGTGAGCGCCGCCTTCATGAGCGTCAGCGTGCGCCGCTCGTCCCAGCCGATGCGCCGCGCCATCAGCAGGCCGATCACGGCGCAGTGCACCGCGTGGGTGAGTCCGTAGTTCGAGAGGTCGCGGGCGTCCGGGCGCACGCTGAGGTAGATCGCGATGTCGGCGTCGCGCTCGATCAGCGAAACGATGTGGCGCGCCAGCTCATCGGCGCGCGTCGCGAAGCCGGCTTCGGCGAGGCTTCGCAACAGCGCATCGAGCTGCGGCACGACGCCTTGCCACAGGGTGAAGATGGTGTCCGGCCGCTTCGGTTCGTCGTCGGCACTCGCCGCCTGCCTGCGCGACAGCAGCAGTGCCTGCATCTCGCCGGCCTCGACGCAGGCGTCGCGCGCCAGCAGCGCTTCGACCTGTGCGCTGTCGTCGAGCACCTGGCCGCGCGCCAGCAACAGCCGGCCGCCCGCATCGCGCACGGCAAATGCCAGAGGCTCTCCGAGCCGGATGTGCCCTAGGGCAAGCTTGACCAACTGCATGGCTTCCCTTCGCGGACGCTCGTCGAGCCATGCGGCAGGGGCGGTCAGACCGGCCGCTCGACGAGCTATCGGAAGCATCGGCACATTCCCACGCGCGCTAGAGGCGGGTTTACCCTTCGCCGCGATCAGCGGCTACCCGCAGGCGTCAACGGGACGCTGCCAAGCCTTGCTCAATGGTGTCGGCCAGATGCCGCGCCAACGCGCGCCGGTCGAGGTGCCGCGTGCCCTGCGACAGGTGAAGCGTCACATGCGCCCGCAGGCCGGTGGCCGTGACCACCTGCCACGCCGACTGCAGCAGATTGGTGTCGCCGACATAGGCCGCCGCCGGGCTGACCGCATGCTGCGAGTCGCTGAAACGCAGCACCACCGGCTGCACCGGTGTCTCGGTCGAGATCGCCGCTTGCAGCAGGTTGGCGTGAAACGGCAGCAGGCCCGTGCCGTCGCTCGTGGTGCCTTCGGGAAAGATCGCCAGTTGATGCCCGGCCTTCAGCGCCTCGGCCATCTGGTGCACCACGCGCAGCGCGTCGCGCTTGCGTTCACGCTCGATGAAGAGCGTGCCGCCGCAGGCCACCAGCCAGCCGAGCACCGGCCAATGCCGCACATCGGCCTTGGAGACGAAGCGCACCGGATGCACGGCGTTGATGACGAGGATGTCGAGCCAGGACACATGGTTGGCGACCAGCAGCACCGGCCCCGGACGCGGTGTGCCGCTGGCGTGCAGCGCAACGCCCAGCACATGCAGCAGGCGCCGCGACCACCAGCCCACACGCTGCATGCGCTGCGGCCGGGTCAGCCAGGGAAAGACGAAGGCGCAGACCAGCGCGCCGTGCAGCACGTGGCTCAGCGCCCATCCGAGGCGCCACAGGCCGCGCAGCGCGCGCAATCAGGGCGCCTCGTGCGCCACCACCCCCGCGACGATGGTGGCCTTCACGCGCCCCGACAGTTCATGCCCGGCGAACGGCGTGTGCTTGCCCTGGCTCTTGAGCGCCGACGGCTCGACAGTCCAGCGTGCGGCCGCATCGAACAGGCACAGGTCGGCCATGCCGCCTTCGACCAGCCGGCCGGCGCTCGAGGCCAGCGAGCCGAGCGAATCGCCCAACACGCGAACCGGCCCGCTGGTGATGGTGGCCAGCGTCTGCGGCAGGCTGCGGCCGGCTTCCTCGCCCCAGCGCAGCGCCAGCCCCAGCAGCAGCTCCAGCCCCGTCGCGCCGGGCTCGGCTTCGGCAAACGGCAGGTTCTTCTCGTCTTCGTCCACCGGGGTGTGGTCGCTCACCAGCGCATCCACCGTGCCGTCGGCCAGCCCCGCGCGGATCGCATCGCGGTCGCGCTGCTGGCGCAGGGGCGGGTTCAGGCGCATCGCGGCGTTGAAGTAGCCGATGTCGTGGTCGATCAGGTGCAGATGGTTGATGCTCACATCGCAGCTGACGGGCAAGCCCTCGGCCTTGGCGGCACGAATCATCGCGATGCCCGCGGCGCTGCTGATGCGGCACAGGTGCACCCGCGCGCCGGTGTCGCGCACCAGCTCGAAGATGGTGTGCAGTGCGATGGTCTCTGCCAGCGCCGGCACGCCAGCCAGGCCCATGCGCGTGGCGAGCGCGCCCTTGGCCGCCACGCCGTTGCCGAGATAGGCGTCCTGCGGGCGCAGCCAGGTGGTGTAGCCGAAGGTCGCGGCGTACTGCAGCGCGCGGTGCAGCACCAGCGTGTCGGTGATCGGCACCTCGGCCTGCGAGAAGCCGACGCAGCCGGCTTCGGTGAGCTCGGCCATCTCGGTCAATATCTCGCCAGCCAAGCCGCGTGTCAGCGCGCCCAGCGGATACAGGTGCGACTGGTTCAGGTTGCGCGCGCGGAACTTGAGCATCTCCACGAGGCCGGGCTCGTCCAGCGGCGGATCGGTGTCGGGCAGGCACACGATGCTGGTCACGCCGCCCGCGGCAGCCGCGGCCATCTCGCTTTCCAGCATGCCTTCGTGTTCGTGGCCTGGCTCGCGCAGGCGCACCGCCAGGTCGACGAAGCCGGGCGAGATCACGAGGCCGGTGGCGTCGATCTGCCGGGCCGCATGGAAGTCGGGGTTGACGCGGCCCAGCGCCACGATGCGCCCGGCCGCAATCGCCACGTCGCCCACCTCGTCGCGGCCCGAGGCCGGATCGACGATGCGGCCGTTCTTGATCAGGATCTTCATCGCGCCGCTTTCCTCTGTCATGCGTTGTTGCCGGCGATCGTGGACATGACCGCCATGCGCACCGCGATGCCGAAGGTCACCTGCGGCAGGATCACGCTCTGGCGGCCGTCGGCCACGCTGGAGTCGATCTCCACGCCGCGGTTGATCGGCCCCGGGTGCATCACGATGGCGTCGGGCTTGGCGAGTGCGAGCTTGTCTTCGGTCAAGCCGTAGTTCTTGAAGAACTCGCCGGCACTCGGCAGCATCGCGCCGCTCATGCGTTCGTTCTGCAGGCGCAGCATGATGATCACGTCGGCGCCCCGAATGCCTTCGGCCATGTCGTGGCACACGCGCACGCCCATCTCGCGCAGGTCGCCGGGCACCAGCGTCTTGGGGCCGACGGCGCGCACTTCGGGTACACCGAGCGTCGTGAGGGCGTGGATGTCCGAGCGCGCCACGCGCGAATGCACGATGTCGCCCACGATCGCCACCGTGAGATTGCTGAAGTCCTGCTTGAAGTGGCGAATGGTGTACATGTCCAGCAGCCCTTGCGTCGGGTGCGCATGGCGGCCGTCGCCGGCGTTGACCACGTGCACGTGCGGCGCGCAGTGCTGCGCGATCAGGTAGGGCGCGCCGCTCTCGCCGTGGCGCACGACGAACATGTCGGCATGCATGGCCGACAGGTTGGCAATGGTGTCGAGCAGGCTCTCGCCCTTGGAGGCACTCGACTTGGCGATGTCGAGGTTGATCACGTCGGCGGACAGCCGCTTGGCCGCGATCTCGAAGGTGGTGCGCGTGCGCGTGCTGTTCTCGAAGAACAGGTTGAACACGCTCTTGCCGCGCAGCAGCGGCACCTTCTTCACCTCGCGCTCGTTGACGCTGAGAAAGGTGCCCGCCGTGTCGAGGATCTGGTGCAGCACCTCGCGCGGCAGGCCCTCGATCGACAGCAGGTGGATCAGCTCGCCGTGCTGGTTGAGTTGCGGGTTGCGTCGTTGAAGCATCACTGGCCTTCGGGGGTGTCGACGTGGATGTCAAAGCTGAAGCGGCCATCGTCGGCGCGCACCAGCGCGAGCCGCTGATCGGCCGGCAGCGACACGCGTGCGGCCGAGTACGCGGCCTCCACCGGCAGTTCGCGCCCGCCGCGATCGACCAGCACCGCGAGCGCCACGCTGGCGGGGCGGCCGAAATCGAACAGCTCGTTGATCGCGGCGCGGATGGTGCGGCCGGTGTAGAGCACGTCGTCGATCAGCAGGATGCGGCTGCCAGCCACCTCGAAGGGCAGCCGCGTGGGGTCGGGCGAAGCGTGCATGCCGCGCTTGTCGAAGTCGTCGCGATGCAGCGCGCTGGAGATCACGCCGTGCTCGCCGGCGAGCTGCAGGTCGCGCTGCAGCCGCTCGGCCAGCCACGCGCCGCCGGACCAGATGCCAACCAGCACGGTGTCCGGCTGCAGCAGGCCGCGCACGCGCGCCGCGAGATCGCGGTACAGCGCTTCCGCATCGAGATGAAGCGCGCTCATGGCAGTTGCTCCACCGCGCTTCGCACGACCCGTGACGCATGCCAGCAGCGGGACCAAGCGAACGCCGCGGAACCGGCTCCGCCGGGCCGCTGGCGTTGCCCCCTCGAGGGGGCGGCCGAAGGCCGTAGGGGGTGTTTCATTTCAGTGCCCTCAGAAACTGTTCGAGGATGATCGCGGCGGACGCGGCGTCGACGTCGGCAGCGCCGTCCGATTCAGCCTCGGTGGTGGTGTAGCGCTCGTCGACCTCGTGCACCGTCAGCCGGAAGCGGCCGTGCAACTGGCGAGCGAAGCGGCGGGCGCGTTCGGTATTTTCATGCGGCGCGCCGTCGGGATGGAACGGCACACCGACCACCAGCGCCGCCGGCTGCCACTCGGCGATCAGCGCGGCGATGGCGTCGAAGCGGGCGGGTGACGAACCCGTCAACGTGCGCAGCGGCCGGGCATTGCGCGTGAGCGTATTGCCGCTGGCAACGCCGGTGCGCCGGGTGCCGAAATCGAAAGCGAGAAAGGAAAGCGGGTGGGACGCGGGGGGAGGAGCCGCCGACGGGCTCATGCGTGCCCCGCCTCCTGCGACAGCATGCGCGGATCGATCCCGAGCAGCGACAGCGCCTTGTCGTAGCGCTGCTCCACCGGCGTGTCGAAGATGACCCCCGGCTCCGCGCCGACATTGATCCAGCTGTTGCGCCCGATCTCGTCTTCGAGCTGGCCGGCGCCCCAGCCGGCGTAGCCGAGCGTCACCAGCACCTTCTTCGGGCCGGAGCCGTTGGACAGCGCTTCCAGCACGTCCTTGCTGGTCGTCATCTCCAGGCCACCAGGAATCTGCAGCGTGGAGCTGTAGTGCGCGCCGTCGTCGCCCAGACGCTCGTGCAGCACGAAGCCGCGTTCCGTCTGGACGGGGCCGCCGAAGAAAACCGGCGTCTCTGCGAGGTCGTCGCGGTCGAGGGTGAGTTCCACCTTCTCGAACAGGTTCTTCAGTTTGATGTCGATGGGCTTGTTGATCACCAGGCCCAGGGCACCGTTCTCGGTGTGCTCGCACAGGTAGATCACGGTGCCGGCAAAGGGCTCGCCGGCCAGTCCCGGCATCGCGATCAGGAACTGGTTGGTGAGGTTGATGCTGCCGGCGGACATGCGGCGGATTTTATCTGCGGCATGCTGCCGCGCGCCGGCAAGGCCCTGGAGAGGCCGTGTTCAGAACAACTCGACATCGCCCGTCTTGGCGCTGTCGGAGAGCACGCCGCGTGCCACCAGGTCGGCGTGGCTCACGACCTGGTTGCGACCATTCTCCTTGGCGTAGTAGATCGCCTTGTCGGCGCGCTCGAAGGCGCCGTTGGGCGTGTCGCCGGCCCGCACCTGGGTGAAGCCGATGCTCACCGTGATGTGGCCGACCTGCGGAAACATGTACGACTCGGTGTGGCTGCGCAGGCGCTCCAGCGCGTTGGCTGCGTCCTGCTCGTTGACGCAGCGCATCAGCACCACGAACTCCTCGCCGCCGAAGCGGTACAGCCGGTCGTGGAAGCGGAAGCTGCCGCGCATCAGGCGCGACAGCAGCAGCAGGACTTCGTCGCCAATCAGGTGGCCGTAGCTGTCGTTGACCCGCTTGAAGTGGTCGATGTCGATGACACCGAGCCAAATGTCGCCGGCATGCGCCGACAGACGGCGCCCGTCGTGCTGCCGATCGTAGGACGCCGAACTCTCGCCGGAGACCTTCAGGAAGGCTTCGTCGTAAGTCTTGCGATTGAGCAGGCCCGTGAGCGTGTCGCGCTCGCTGTAGTCGAGCAGGCCCTGGAAGTTGCGGTAGATGCGCAGCACGCTGCACACCATGCGCCGTGCGGCGTTGTCCAGCGGCTCGGTGGTTTCGATCTCGAGCACACCCACCACGTCGCGGTCGGTGGCGAGCGGGAACACCGTCACGTGCGAGCCGCCGACGGTGCCGTGCATCGGCTCCTGCGTGGCCATCGCTCCATGGCGCAGCGGATGCGACTCGAGCGCCGGCAGCAGATCGAACTCCGCCCAGGCCGAATCGGCCGCCGCCACCGGCTCGTGCTGCGTGAGGCGCGCGCGCGTCAGCCAGCGCTGGGCGCCGATCTCGCCGACGCTGCGGTAGATGGCCACCGACGACGGTCGCAGCAGATCCTTCATCGCGCCGACGAGCGTGACGTCGAGAACGTCGCGGTCGCGATAGCCGGTGAGTTCTGCCAGGTGGTCGATCAGTTCGGACATGAACGCACGTACCGCCTCAGTTCAGCGCCCGCGCCGCTGTGTAGCGGCCGATGAGCGCCAGCAGGTCTTCTTCGGAATAAGGCTTGCCGAGGTAGTGGTCGACGCCGAGTTCGGCTGCGTAGTCGCGGTGCTTCTGGGCGATGCGCGAGGTGATCATGATCACCGGCAGCTCGCGCATGCGCGCATCGCTGCGGATGTTGCGCACCAGGTCGAAGCCGTCCATGCGCGGCATCTCGATGTCGCTGAGCACCACCGCCGGCGCCTCCTCGGCCAGGCGCTCGAGCGCATCGAGGCCGTCCTTCGCGAGCGTGACCCGGTAGCCCTCGCGCACCAGCAGGCGCTGGGTGACGCGGCGCACCGTCAGCGAATCGTCGACCACGAGCACCAGCGGGGCCGCCGCGCGCACCGGCTCGGCCGGTGTCTGGGCCACCGGCAACGCGGGCACGCCGGCCGGCGCCTGCAGCGAGGCCGCGGTGGCCGCGCGAGCGCCTTCACCGTAGAGCGTGGCAAGCGCCACCGGGTTGTAGATCAGCGCCACCACACCGGAGGCCAGCAGCGTCATGCCGGCCAGACCCGGCAGGCGCGACAACTGCGGCCCGAGGTTCTTGACCACCACTTCCTGATTGCCGAGCACTTCGTCGATGTGCAGCACGATGCGCTGCTGCGCGCTTCGGATGACCACCACCTGACGGGTGCGCGCTTCGGTCTCGCTGCTGCGCGGGCTTTGCTGCAGCAGCGCGCCGAGCCAGAAGAACGGCAGGGTGCGGTCGCCGTGCACGAAGCCGCCGCTCCCGTAGGCATGGCGGACCTCGTCGACCGATGCCCGGCGCACGATCTCGACCAGCGTGGAGGGCACTGCCACCACCGCGGTGTCGATGCGAAGCATCACCACCTGCGTGACGGCCGTGGTCAGCGGCAGCACCAGCTTGAAGCTCGTGCCCTGGCCGTTGGCCGTGGCTGTCTCGATGCGCCCGCCCATGGCGTTCACTTCGGAGCGGACCACGTCCATGCCGATGCCGCGGCCGGAGAGTTCGGTCACACGATCCGCCGTGGAGAAGCCAGGCGTGAAGATGAGGTTGGCGAGTTCGGCGTCGGCGTATTGCTGCCCTTCCTCGATCAGGCCCATCGCGGCGCCCTTGCCGCGGATGCGCTGCAGGTCGAGGCCCGCGCCGTCGTCGCGGAACTCCACGCCGACTTCGTTGCCTTCCTGCGTGAGCGACACCACGATGGTGCCCGCCGCATCCTTGCCGGCGGCGCTGCGCGTCTCGGGCGATTCGATGCCGTGGGTGACGCTGTTGCGTAGCAGGTGCTCGAAGGCGCCTGTCATGCGATCGAGCACGCCGCGGTCGACTTCGATCGAGCCGCCCACGATGTCCAGCCGCACCTGCTTGCCCGTTTCCTTGGCCGCCTGGCGCACCACGCGGTAGAGGCGATCGGACAGGCCCTCGAACTCCACCATGCGCGTGCGCAGCAGGTCGTCTTGCAGGTCGCGGGTGAGCCGCGCTTGCGCAGCGAGTTCGTCTTCGGTGCTCTCCAGCGTGCGCTGCAGCGTGCGCTGCACGGTCGCCACGTCGTTGACGGACTCGGCCATCATCCGCGTGATTTCCTGGAAGCGCGTAAAGCGGTCGAACTCCAGCGGGTCGAAGGACTGGCCTTCCGCCTTCGCCGCTTCCATGCGCGAGCTCATCTGCGTCTCGGCCTGCAGCTCGATGTCTCGCAGCTGCTGGCGCAGGCGCTCGAGGTTGTCGCTCAGGTCGCCGAGCGAGCCCTTGATCTGGCCGACATCCGCCTCGATGCGCGAGCGTGTGATCGACACCTCGCCCGCCTGGTTGACCAGCCGGTCGAGCAGCGGCGCACGCACGCGGACCGCCGATTGCGAGGTGGTGCCGCGTTCGCCGGCAGCGCGCGCCGGCGTGGCGGCCGCACCGGTGAAGCGCGACCAGTCGATCTGCGGCAGCGACACCGACGTGAGCGGCGCCGCGGCGGCATGGGATGCGGGCGTGTCTTGTGCTGGCAGGCCGGCCTGCGGTGGGTCCACCGGCTCGGGTACGGCTTGCTCTTCACGCTGCGGTTCGGCCTGCACGGGTGCGACGGGCTCAAGCACAGCCTGCGCCACCGGCGCGGCAGCCGTGTCGGCAACAGCTTGCTCCGCAGCCGCCATGGCGTCGGCATACGCCGTCGCGTCGCGCGAGCGCAGAGCCTCGAAGGTGTGCGACAGACCGTCGGTGCGGGCCTGCAGTTCGTCGATGTCCGCTTCGGCGGTTTCAGGCTGGGCCAGCACCCGCTCGATGCGGGTCTCAAGCCGGTGGGCCATTTCGCCCAGCCGCATCGCGCCCGCCAGACGGGCACCGCCCTTGAGCGTGTGCAGCGTGCGCATGCAGGCCGAGGCATGGCTCAGGTCGGCCGGATCGGCCGCCCAGGCGCGCATCTGGCCGCCGAGCGTGGGCAGCAGGTCCTGCGCTTCTTCCTCGAAGATGGGGAACAGCTCGGCATCGACCGCGTCGACGGCGTCGATGTCGTCGTCGATCTCCTCGACGATGTGATGCACCGCGCCGGCCGCGCGCGCCGGCTCGTCGGTACGTGCAGCGAAAGGCTTGAGTTCAGGAACACCCAAGCTGCCGAAGTTGGATTCGACATCGAAGTCGGACGTGGCGAATGCGGCCGCATCCGGCGCAGGCTCGGCTTCGCGAGCCACTGGCGTCTCGGCCACAACGGCTGTGTCGAGATCGAGGGCCAGGTCGACCTCGATCTCGCGCGGGCCGGGCAGCTCTTCGGGTGCCAGCGCGGCCGTCGCGTCGTGCGCCGGCTCGCCGGCACCGGACTCCGCCTCGGCACTGGCCGCCTCGAGGCGGCGCGCCGAGCTGACTTCATGCTCGGCGAGGCGCTGCAGCAACTCCGGTGCGGGCTCCTTCAAGAAGCCGGCGGCGAACTGGTGCAGCAGGCGGCGCACTTCCTCGGCCGCGTCGACGAAAAGGCGTGCCTCTTCGGCCGTGCCGCGGCCGATGGCCTGGCTGCGCATCTGGGCGTGCTCGAGCGAGCGCGCGAGATGCGAAAGATCGGAGAAGCCGACCGTGGCCGAGCTGCCGGCGAGCGAATGCGACAGCGCGATCGCCGTCTCGCCGATCGGGCGGTGCAGTTCCATCGCCCACTCGGCCACTTCGGTGGTGAGGCGGCGCGACAGTTCGTCGGCTTCGTTCAGGTAGATGTTGAACAGCGGAATGCCGATGCGCAGCGGGCCGACGATCTTGACCTGCTCGTCGTCGACGAGCGGCGCCGCTGCGGAATCGCGCGCGGCCTCGCCGGTAGCCGCCTCGGGTTCGGCCTCGGGTTCGGCCGCCGATTGCACATCCAGCTGAGTCTCGGCCGGCTGTACCGACTGCGGCAACTCCTCGGCGACGACATCGCCTACGGAAATCGCCGCTTCGGAAACTTCGAGAGCTTCGGGCGCCGCTGCACTCTCGTCACCCAGGTCGAGTTCGATCAGCTCGATGCTCTCGACGCTGGCCGCCGCCAGCGCATCGATCACGGCGGGATCATTCGCCTCGGCCAGCGGTACGGGCGCCGTCTGCAGCGCGGCATCGGCGTCGGAGAAATCGAGATCGAAGGCCAGCACGGAAGCGGGCGCAGCCGGCTCGGCGGTCTGGGGCGCGGCCAGATCCAGATCGGCGGCGCTCGGCAGATCGGCCGGCAGAGACAGTGCGAACGGCGCGAGAGGCACCTCGGCCGCGACCTCGGGTTCGGGCCAGGCGGGTACTTCGGGCGCCGTTGCCGAATCCAACGGCTCGTGCGCAGCCGTGGCCTGCGCGCCGGGCTCGCGCAACGCGAGCGCAGCCGCTTGCACCTTGGCAGGCTGATGGCCGTCGTCGCGATGCGCGGCAATGGCTTCGACCCAGTCGCCCAGGTAGCCCAGCGCCCAGCCGGTGAACCGGAGCAGTTCGTCGTCGGCGGGGCCCTGCTCGGCCAGGCGGGCGTTGTAGAGCTGTTCGCAGGCCCAGGCGGCGTCGCCGAATTCGGTCAGCCCCACCATGCGCGAGCTGCCCTTGAGCGTGTGGAAGGCCCGGCGGATGGTGGTGAGCTGCGTCACGTCGTCGCGCTGGTCGACCAGGGCATCGCAGGCGGCACGCGCGTCCTGCGCCACTTCGCGCGCTTCCTCGAGGAAGATCTCGCGCATCTCGTCGTCTTCGCCGATCGCAGGCGCGGCGGCCGGTGCGGCACGCCTCGGCTCCGGCTCGGGGGCGAGGCCCACCGGATCGGACGCCGTCGAGACGAAGTCGACCAGAGCGTCGGACAACTGGCCGCGCACGGAGACGATTTCGTCCGCATCGCTGGCCCGCTCGAGCGCGGCCTGCGCCTGCGTCACCGTTGCCATCAGGGTGGGCTGCTCGGCGATGTCGGCCTCGTTCGACAGGCGCTCCAGATCGCGCGCCACCTCTTCGACGGGCACGTCGTCGCGCATCGAGTTGAACGCGAGCATCTGCGCCTGCTCGATGAGGCGCGGCTCGACGGCCGGCGCCGCTGCGGTGCCGTGGCTACTGGTGGCCGATCGCTCGGCGTTGCGGCCCATCACCGGGTTCAGCCGGCCGGCGTCGGCGTCGTAGCTGAACAGCGATTTCGCCATCTGTGGCTGCACGCTCAGCATGTCGATCAGAAAACCGAGCGCGCCGAGGTTGCCGGCGAGCCGGTCGAAGACGCCCGCCTGCTGCACACGCTCGGGGTCGACCTCGGTGGACACCAGGCCGTCGACCTCGTCGCGCATGCGCAGCAGCGCCATCGACGCCTGGTCCATGCCGAGCACGGACAGCACGCCGCGCATGGACGACAGCTGGTTGGGCACCGGAATCAGCACCGCCCGATCGGCCGGGTTGCGGAAGTACTGGTCGATGAGTTTCTCGACCTCGGACAGGCTGGCGCGCAGTTCCTGCACCACGCTGCCCATGGTCTGGCGGTCGGAGACCCGGCGGTACAGGTCTTCCATCCAGCTCTCGAGCGGCTGGGGCGCGGCGCCGGTGCGTACCGCCGCAATGCGCGCACTCAGGCGCTGCACGCGCTCGGCCTGCTCGGGGCTGTCGAATTCGGTGTCTTCGAGGCAGGCCTCGATGTAGAGCAGGCCCGTGGCCACTTCCATGGCCAGTGCCGGCGGCGGCGCGGCGTTCGCCTGCTGTGTGGAGCCGCTGGCCTGCTGCAGTTCGGCGCCCAGCAGTTCGCCGGAGGGGAACAGCCGCTTGAGCGAATCGGCCACCAGCGTGAACTGCTCGGCGAGACCGCTCAGTCGGTGCATCTCGCCGCCGGCCACGGCCGACCACGACTCCTTGGCTGCAGCGACGCGCTTGCGGCCCTGAGCCACCCAGGCCGGGTCGTACTTGCCCAGCGGGCTGGCGCTGTAGTCGATCGGCTCATGCCGGGCGAGCCCGTAGATCTGGCGAACCGCGGCGAGCCGCGGCGCGTTGCGACCGTCGCCCGGCGAAGCCGCCTGGGCGCAGAAGAACAGAAGATCTTGCGCCAAGCGCTCGGACACTTCGGTGTCGCCGCGCTCGATGATGCGCAGTTGTGACAGCAGCCGGGCCGCGACCCGCTTGCCGAACAGGTCGGGTTGCAGCAGGCCCGCGGCCTGCGCTTCGAACATCGCCGCGGCCAGCTTCCACAGCGTGGCGGTCTGCGGCTGCCCGGCACCGGCGCCGAGACCGGCGCACAAGGCGCTCATGCGCACGGCGGCGTGCGGCGTCTGGTTGCGCATCAGCGCGAGGATGTGCTGCTCCAGCGCGACGCGCGTCGACGCATCGGGCTGCAGCGGCGCAACGTCGGCGTCAGTGTGGGCGAGTTCACGCCAGCGCCAGTCGACGGCCCAGAGATCGGCCGGGTGCACGCGGTCGGCACCGGCAGCTTCCTGCACGGCGCGGTACTGCGGAAACAGCGACAGCGGCGAAACCTTCTTGCCCGCAAGAATGCGCGCCACGTAGTCGAGCAGGGCGAAGGAGGCGCGTTCGATGTCGTCGATGACCTCGTTCGTCAGCTTGTGCGGCTTGGCGACGAAACGCTGCACCGCCGCCTCGCAGGCGCGAAGCACCGTGGCGGCGGCGGGCAGGCCGACGAGTTCGAGCGCGCCGACGCCTTGGTGAATCTGCTGGCGTGCGGTGCGCAGAACGGCCGGATCGACCGCGTCGACGTCGGAGCCGGCACCGGCCTGCGCTTCCTTGACGAAGCGGCGCAGCGCCTTGTGGGCCGCGTCGAGCGAGCGGCGCAGTTCTTCCTGCACCCAGGCGAGTGCGGACAGGTCATCGGTCGGCTCGCCGGTCACGTCGGTTGTGCGGTGGCTGTCCATCGGTGGCTTTCGGTCCTTGGAATTGCGGGGTCGATGCCTGACTGCGGCATCAACCCCCGGCGCTGATGGCGACGACGCGTCGACGGATCAGGATCACTCGATCTTGAATCGCGCCACCGACTGCTTCAGTTCTTCAGCGGTCTTCGAGAGCTCGCGCACCATCTGCGCGGTGGAGCGCGTGCCCTCACCGGTCTGCTCGGTCACGGCGAAGATGTGCTGGATGTTGGCGGCCACCACGTTGGCGGATTCGGCTTCGCTGAGCGCCTGGTTCGAGATCTGCGCAATCAGGTCGGCGAGCTGGCGCGACACGCGGTCGATGTCGCCGAGTGCGGTACCGGCCGCGTCGGTCAGTCGCGTTCCTTCCACCACGTTCTGCGTGGAGCGCTCCATGGCGCCCACGGCATCCTGCGTGTCGGTCTGAATGGTCTTCACCAGCGCCGCGATCTGCCGCGTGGCATCGCCGGAGCGTTCGGCCAGCCGCTGCACTTCCTGGGCAACCACCGAGAAGCCCCGGCCCGCTTCACCGGCCGACGCGGCCTGGATGGCGGCGTTCAGGGCCAGCACGTTCGTCTGCTCCGTAATGTCGGAAATCAGCTCGGTGATTTCGCCGATCTCCTGCGACGACTCACCCAGCCGCTTGATGCGCTTGGAGGTTTCCTGGATCTGGTCGCGGATGGAGTTCATGCCGCCGATGGTGTTCTGCACCGCGCGCAGGCCGGTCTCGGCAGCGTCCAGCGACTGGCGCGCCACCTGGGCCGTTTCCTGGGCCTGCTCGGACACGTCGTTGATTCGGCCGGCCATCTGCAGCACCGACTCGCCGGTGTCGCGAATCTCGCGCAGTTGTTCGGTCGAGGCGGCCAGCAGTTCGGTCGACGTGGCTTCCACCTGCAGCGTCGTTTCGGTCACGCGACCCACCGTGCCCTGCACCTGCGACACCAGCGTGCGCAGCTCTTCCACGGTGTAGTTCACCGAGTCGGCGATGGCGCCCGTGATGTCTTCCGTCACCGTGGCTTGCTGTGTCAGGTCGCCCTCGGCCACCGTCTGCAGTTCATTCATCAATCGAAGAATGGCCGCCTGGTTGGCGTCGTTCACGCGCTTGGCTTCCTGCTGTTCGCGCTCGGCATCGAGCTTCTGGTTTTCGGCCAGCGCCGCACGCTGGGCCTGCGAACGCGTGTACAGCCGCAGGAAGCCGAGGCCGCCGAGGATCATCAGCAGCGTAGCCAGCAGCAGCAGCGAAGCGCTCGCACCGCTGAAACCGGTGGTCTCGCCGAGCCGCGCCTGCACCTCTTCCAGACCCTTACGCAGCGCTTCGCTGTCGTTGATGATGGCGACCTGCGCTTCACGCGCCGACACCAGGCCCTGCAGGTTGCCGAGAATCGCGCCCGCCTGAGCGCGCGTTTCCTCGTACTGCTTCTGCAGGATCAGCAGGTGCTCCTTGGTCTGCGGATCCTTGGTGCCCGGCAGGCGCATGTCGGGGTTGCCGTTGAGCACGCCGTAGGAAATCTCGCGGAAGGAGTTCAGGTCCTTGCCGAGCAGGAACACCGCTTCCGGGCTCACGCCGTCCATCGTCAGGAACTCGTTGGCCGACTTGCCGATGCGCTGCGTCAGCATCACGAGCTGGCCCACGGCCGACAGTTCGGCCGGCGACGCTTCCTGCTGCAGCTTGAGCGACGAGATCGTCTCGGCCGTCTCGAGCAGATCGGACGACTGGCGGTTGATGGCGCGCAGCGCCTGCCCCACCTGAGTCAGGATCTTTTCCTGCGCGAGCACCATCTGGGCGTTCTTCTCCGCGCGGTCGATGAGCGGCATCAGCGGCTCGAGCGATTCCTGCACCGGCGGCGCGGCGGCATCGAGCTGGGCGTTGCCCGACCTCAAGCCGCGAACGTTCTTCGCCAGCACGTCGGCGCTTTCCGTCACCTCGGGGAAGGCCTGCGGGCTGCCGATCAGCGCCTGCGACACGGACTTCGCAAGCCGCTGCGACTGCATCAGCGCCTGGCCGCTGGCGCCCACCTGCGCAGCGCCTTTGGACGCGACGTTCAGCGAGAAGCCGGTCATGGCAACGAGGCCGACGAAGCCGACGACCACCAAGGCGCCCAGCACCCGGTACTGCTGCCCGACCGGCATGTCGCCGATGACCGGCAGACCCGTGCCGTCGGTGGCCGATGCCGACTCGGAGCCGGGCAGGCGCGTCTCGACGAAGTCGGCCATCTCGGACGGCGCGGCCTCGGTGATGATGGAGTCGGCCGGCGCCGGCGGGGCGGCAGGTGCATCAAACGACGGCATGCCCGCCGCATTCGGCAGCGTCATCGTGCCGTCGGGTTGCACGCCGTCATCGAACGGGTTGCCCTGCGATTGGTCGCCCTGCGCATCGCTGCGATCCTGACCCCAACCCTTCATCTTGTTCAGGAAGCTCATATGGTCCTCGTTCGGTCTCTATCCGAGTAAATCGGCCGGGGAGAGCCGGCACTTCACACCACGCATTGCCCGTTTATGCGGCAACCGTCACGCGCAGTCAGCGCACGACACGCAGAAAGGTCTCGTCGTTGGCGAGCGCAGCAAGCCGCAGCTCCTGCCAGGTCCGTCCGCCCTCGTCGCGATAGCGCTGGCCGACGAACGACGGCGCCTCGCCGCCTTGGGCGGTGTCCGGCGCAAGCTGCTGCTCGGTGCGCAGGCCCGCCAGGCGATCGACGAGCAGCGCGCAGTTGATGTCCAGCGAGGGGTTGAAGACGACCAGGTGCGACTGATCGCGCAGCGGTTCGTCCGATTTCAGGCCGACGAAGCCGGCCAGATCGACCACGCCGTGCAAGTGGCCGCGAAGGTTCGCAACGCCGAGAAACCAGGCCTGCGAATGCGGCACCGGCACGATGGGCGCCACGGTGAAGATCTCGCCCGCATCCTTGAGCGGCAGAAGAAATCCGTGGCCGCTGCACTCGACCGCCAGCCACGATTTGCCCAAATCCTGCGTACGCGCCGCCAGCAGCCGCTCGGCGAGCCGGCTTTGCAGTTCACGCAGTGCGTCCTTGTTGGCCATCGGGTGTCCTGGAACGGTTCAGCCGGAAACGACCGAGGCCTTCAGTCGAAGGCGCGGATCTTGGACACCAGCTCGTCGGCGTCGACCGGCTTGACGATGTAGTCGCGTGCGCCCTGGCGCATGCCCCAGACCTTGTCGGTTTCCTGGTTCTTGCTGGTGCACATGATCACCGGCACGTCGGCGAAGCGCGGGTCGCGGGTGATGGCGCGGGTGAGCTGGAAGCCGTTCTGGCCCGGCATCACCACGTCCATCAGGATCAGGTCGGGCTTGCCCTCTTCGAGCTTGCGCATCGCGTCTTCGCCGTTCTCGGCGGTGCGCACGCTGAACCCGCGCTTGGCCAGCAGTTCCGACATGAAATGCAGTTCGGTCTTGGAGTCGTCCACCAGCAGGATGTTCTTGATCGCCATGTTCGTGTCCTCAGTCTCGAGCCCGGCGACTCATCGCTTCGTTGCCGGATTCGCGGAAATGTCTGTCGTGCTGCGCCGGCGGCTTCAGGCCGTGCGGTGGTGCAACTGCACCGCCTGCAACAGCTGGTCTTTGGTGAAGGGCTTGGTGAGGTAGTCCTGCGAGCCGACCATGCGGCCGCGCGCCTTGTCGAACAGGCCGTCCTTGGACGACAGCATGATCACCGGCACCCCGGCGAAGGTCGCGTTGCGCTTGATGATGGCGCAGGTCTGGTAGCCGTCGAGCCGCGGCATCAGGATGTCGCAGAAGATGAGGTCGGGCCGGTGGTCGTTCACCTTCGACAGCGCATCGAAGCCGTCTTCGGCGAGCAGGACCTCGTAGCCGCCCTGCTTCAGGAAGATCTCTGCGCTGCGGCGGATGGTGTTGCTGTCATCGATGACGAGCACCTTGACGCCTGGGGTGTCTGTTGGGGCTTGTGCCGGGCCTTCATTGCTCACCGAGCTGTCTCCTCAACGACGTTGTTGGTTTGAGTGCAGCGCGAATCGGAAATGCCGATCAGATCTGCACCATCTCGAAGTCTTCCTTTCGGGCGCCGCACTCCGGACAGGTCCAGTTCATCGGCACCGCTTCCCACTTCGTGCCCGGCGCGATTCCGTGTTCGGGATCGCCTGCCGCCTCGTCGTAAATCCATCCGCAGATGAGGCACATCCAGGTCTTCGAATCAGTCACTTGAAAGTCAGGGGTCACTACAATGGTGGGCGAATTGTAGACACCGCAAACTGCAGAAAACCAAGGGTCTGTAGGGACCTACGCAACATTGCTCACGGTTTTCGTGAAGTCTTGAGCGATTCGTTGCGCACGGGATTGAACCTCTTTTTCGAGCTTCGCGAGAGGCTTGCCCCATGACCACCGACATCCCCTCCAACGACCCTTCCGCAATCGACGACGAGACCTTGCAGGAGTCCGTTCCGCCCGCTTGCGTGATGAGCTTCAACGCCAGCGATCCGAGCGGCGCGGGCGGCACGGCCGCCGACGTGGCGACCGTCGCCGCGATGGGCGCGCATGCCTTGCCGATCGTCACCACCATCGTGATGCGCGACACGGCCGAGATCTTCGATCAGCACCCGATCGATGCCGACGTGATCGTCGAGCAGGCGCGCAGCGTATTGGAAGACGTGACCATCACCGCCTGGAAGGTCGGATTCCTCGGTTCGGCCGAAGGCGTGAGCGCCGTGGCGGAAATCCTCTCCGACTATCCGGACGTGCCGCTGGTGGCCTACATGCCCAACCTGTCGTGGCTCGAAGAGGACGACCAGCAGGCCTATGCCGACGCCTTCCGCGAACTGGTGCTGCCGCAGGCCGAGGTGCTGGTCGGCAGCCACCAGACGCTCACCGACTTCCTGCTGCCCGACTGGGACAGCGAGCGTCCCGCCTCGCCGCGCGAACTGGCGGTGGCCGCCGGCGAACACGGCACGCGCTTCGTGCTGGTCACCAGCGTGCCGGTGGCCGATCAGTTCGTGGACAACGTGCTCGCCTCGCCGCAGGGCGCGATCACCGGCGAGAAGTTCGAGCGCTTCGACGTGAGTTTCGTCGGTGCCGGCGACACGCTCGCAGCAGCGTTGGCTGCGCTGCTGGCCGCCGGCAGCGAACTGCACATGGCGGTGGGCGAATCGCTCGCCTTCCTCGACCAGGCGCTCGACGCCGGCTTTCGGCCCGGCATGGGCAACGTGATCCCCGACCGCTTCTTCTGGGCTCTGCCGCCGGAAGACGAGGAAGAAGAAGGCGCCGAAGCCGCGACCGAAAGCACGGCGGACGAAGGCCAGGTTCCGAGCACGCGCCACATTCATTGAAGCGATGAGCAGTTCGACCCGCAGTACCAACGCCGCCCTGTTCGAGCGCGCCCAGCACGTCATTCCCGGCGGTGTCAATTCGCCGGTGCGCGCCTTCCGCGCCGTGGGCGGCACGCCGCGCTTCATCGCGAGCGCCAGCGGCGCCCACATCACCGACGCCGAAGGGCAGCGCTACATCGATTACATCGGCTCCTGGGGGCCGATGATCCTCGGCCACGGCCATCCGGCGGTGCTGGACGCGGTGCAGAAGGCGGCACTCGAAGGCCTGTCGTTCGGCGCGCCGACCGAGCGCGAGATCGAACTGGCCGAAGAGATCCTGTCGCTGGTGCCCAGCATCGACCAGGTGCGGCTCGTGAGTTCGGGCACCGAAGCGGCGATGAGCGCACTGCGCCTCGCACGCGGCGCGACCGGCCGCTCGACCATCATCAAGTTCGAGGGCTGCTACCACGGCCATGCCGATGCACTGCTGGTGAAAGCCGGCTCGGGCCTTGCCACCTTCGGCCACCCGACCAGCGCCGGCGTGCCGGCCGAGGTGGTACAGCACACGCTGGTGCTCGAGTACAACAACCCCGCGCAGCTCGAAGAGGCCTTCGCGCTGCACGGCGACAGCATCGCCTGCGTCATCGCCGAGCCGATCGCTGGCAACATGAACTTCGTGCGCGCGAGCGTTCCCTTCATGAAGGCGATGCGCGAGCAGTGCACGAAGCATGGTGCCCTGCTCATCCTCGACGAGGTGATGACCGGCTTTCGCGTCGCGCTTGGCGGCGCGCAGAGCGTGTACGCCAAGCAGATCCCCGGCTTCGCGCCCGACATCAGCGTCTTCGGCAAGGTGATCGGCGGCGGCATGCCGCTGGCCGCTTTCGGCGCGCGGCGCGAGGTGATGAAGCACCTGGCCCCGCTCGGCCCGGTCTATCAGGCCGGCACGCTGTCGGGCAACCCGGTGGCCACCGCCTGCGGCCTGGCCACCTTGCGCGAGATCCGCAAGCCGGGCTTCTTCGAGGCGCTGTCGGCTCGCACGCGCAGCCTCGTCGACGGCCTGCTGGGCGCCGCCCGCGACGCCGGCGTGCCGATGGCTGGCGACTGCGAAGGCGGCATGTTCGGCTTCTTCTTCGCCGAGACGCTGCCGCAGAGCTACGACGCGGTGATGGCGAGCGACAAGGATCGCTTCAACCGCTTCTTCCACGCCATGCTCGATCGCGGCGTGTACCTCGCACCAGCGCTCTACGAAGCCGGCTTCGTGAGTGCGGCCCACACCGACGCCGACATCGCGGCCACCGTGGCCGCGGCGCGTGAAGCGCTGATCGGCTGAGCCAGGAGCGAGGCTGCGGCCGTTCAGGCCGGCGAGGAACGCAAGCCGTAGACCTTGTCGCCGACGAACAGGTACTCGGCGCGCAGCACCGGATCGCCCTTCTCCTCCGCGAACGTGAAGCCGAGTACGGCCACGTCGTCGCCGGGCCGGATCTCGGCCACCTTCCAGGCTTCGAGCCGCGTGAGCGGCGCCAGCTCGATGTGCCACACGTGGTCGCGCCGCTTGGGCAACTGGGCGGCGCCCATCAGCTTCACACCGTCCACCTTGGCGCTCTGCGATGGCAAGCGGCGCGTTGCGAGATCGGTCGGCAGGGTGAGCCCCGGCTTCAGTTCCAGGTCGCACTCCACATGCGGGTTGCGCCACTGCACTTTGGCGGCGCGGCCCTCGAGCCAGATCGGCCGGTCCTGGTCGAAGCTGCTCCAGCCGTGATGCGCCCACAGCGGCGGCGCAGCCAGCAAAGAGACACCGGAAACGAACAATCGACGGTTCATCGCTCACTCCCTGACGTCAGCGCGATCAGACGTACGCGATCCAGCGCCCGCAGATGATGACCGCAAGCCACAACCCCAGCGACAACGCGGTCTGCACGCGCGCCGGTGCGTCGAGCCGGCGCACGCCGCCGCGCAAGTGGAACCACGCCGCATTGACGCCGAGCAGCAACAGCAGCCCCATCTTCAGAAGAAACGCGCGGTTGGCGAGCAGTTCACCCACCTGCGTCGCAAACATCGTGAGGCCGCTGGACGCCGCGAGCGCAAAGCCGACGAGCGAGAGGCCGAGCGAAAGCCGGGCAAGCGGCGCCACCGCGAGTGCCGCGCCGAGCCCCCACACCCGCAGCTCGAACAGCACCAGATTGCCGAACAGCAACGCGATGCCGACGATGTGCGTCGCCTCCAGCGCCGGGTAGGCAATGGGGTGCGACGCGATCCAGGCAAAGGCCTCCATGCCGGCACATTAGCGCAGGGCGCAGTGACATGACCCCCTCCTAGAATCCGCCGGATGCACATTCACATCCTCGGCATCTGCGGCACTTTCATGGGCGGACTGGCCGCCCTGGCGCGTGAAGCAGGCCACCGGGTCACCGGCTGCGACGCCAACGTGTACCCGCCGATGAGCGACCAGCTGCAGTCGCTCGGCATCGAGCTCATCGAAGGCTACGGCACCGACCAGCTCGCTCTGAAACCGCATCTCTTCGTCGTCGGCAACGTGGTGTCGCGCGGCAATGCGCTGATGGAGGCCATCCTCGACGCGGGCCTGCCCTACACCAGCGGCCCGCAGTGGCTGGCCGAACACGTGCTGCACGACCGGCATGTGCTGGCCGTGGCCGGCACGCACGGCAAGACCAGCACCGCGTCGATGCTCGCCTGGGTGCTGGAGCAGGCAGGGCTCAACCCCGGCTTCCTGATCGGGGGCGTGCCGCTGAACTTCGGCGTCTCGGCCCGCTCGGGCTCGGATGCGCCCGGCGCGCCCTTCGTCATCGAGGCGGACGAATACGACACCGCCTTCTTCGACAAGCGCAGCAAGTTCGTGCACTACCGCCCGCGAACGGCGGTGCTCAACAACCTCGAATTCGACCACGCCGACATCTTCGACGACGTGGCCGCCATCGAGCGCCAATTCCACCACTTGGTGCGCACCGTGCCGTCGTCCGGCCGGCTGGTCGTGAACGCGCGAGAAGAAGCGCTGCAGCGCGTGATCGAGATGGGCTGCTGGACACCCGTCGTGCGTTTCGGCGCGCGCAAGGAGACAGCAGGCGAACTGCGCGCACGCGGCGAGCCGCATGCCTTCGACGTGCTGCGCGGGGGCTTGAAGATCGCGCGCGTCGAGTGGGGGCTGCTGGGCGAGCACAACCAGCTCAATGCACTGGCGACCATTGCCGCGGCCGAACACGTCGGCGTCGAACCGGAAGTTGCGGCCACGGCGCTCGCCACCTTCGAGAACGTGCGCCGCCGGCTCGAACTGCGCGGCAGTGCGGCCGGCGTGGCGGTGTACGACGACTTCGCACATCACCCGACCGCGATGCGCACCACCATCAACGGCTTGCGCCGGCGGATCGACGCCGATGCCGCCACCGTCGGCACCGAGGCCCCGCGCATCCTGGCCGTGTTCGAGCCGCGCTCGAACACCATGAAGCAAGGCACGATGAAGGCGCTGTTGCCCTGGTCATTGGAGGAGGCCGAACTGGCGTTCTGCCACAGCGGCGGGCTCGACTGGGATGCAGTGCAGGCGCTCGCACCACTGGGCGAGCGTGCCGTCGTATGCGACAGCATTGACGCGCTGGTCGACAGCGTCGTTGCAGCCGCGCGAACTGGCGACCACGTGCTGTGCATGAGCAACGGCGGCTTCGGCGGCGTGCACGCGAAGCTGCTGGAGCGCCTCGCCATGCGCGGCTGACAACGCGCTGCGAACGGTCATGGACGCGCAGACCACGCACCTGCTGTATCTGCACGGCTTTCGTTCCTCGCCGCAATCGGCCAAGGCGCGCATCACCGATGCGTGGATGCGTGCGCATCAACCGGACGTGACCTGGTGGTGCCCGCAGTTGCCGCCCTCACCCGCCGCGGCGCTCGATCTGATCGAAGCGGGAACCGCTTCGTGGCCGACCGGGACGACGGCCGTGATCGGCAGCTCGCTCGGCGGCTTCTACGCCACCGTGCTGGCCGAGCGCCGCGGCTGCCGCGCGGTGCTGCTCAACCCGGCGGTGAATCCGGCGCGCGACCTCGCCAACCACATCGGCGAGACGACCGCCTGGCACAGCGACGAGCGCTTCTTCTTCGAGCCGCGCTTCGTCGACGAGTTGCGCGCCATGACACCGGCGGCCATCACGCAACCTCAGCGCTACTTCGCGGTGATCGCCAAGGGCGACGAGGTGCTCGACTGGCGCGAGATGAGCGCGCGCTATGCCGGCGCGGCGGGCACGCTGCTCGAAGCTGGCGACCACGCCCTTGGCGACTACGAGTCGGCACACCTTCCCGGTGTGCTCGCGTTTCTCGGCCTGCGCTGAGCGCTACAGGCTGAAGAGCCCGACAACCACGCGGCCCCAGATCTCGACGTTGAACCAGAACAGCAGTGCCGCCGAGGTCCAGCGCCGGAACTTGTGCGCGAGCTTGAGCCAGTCGTTCTCGCCCTGGGCGATGTAGACCACGAACGAGAGCGCGCAGCCCGAGGCGAGCAGCAGCGAGAAGACGCCGAGCACCCAGCGAAGAATCGTCATCGTTCTTGTCTCACAGGACTTCGATCAGGCGTTGCGCAGCGAGCACGGCGAAGAAGCCGAGTGCGGCGATCACGGTCCATTTGACGAGGCTGATGCCCAAGGCGCGCCAACGCGGCTTGCCCGTGATGACGTACATCACGAAGCAGGCAAGCCCCGCAAGAAGCAACAGCAGAAGAATCGCGCGGAACGCCGCCATCGGCCCTACCAGGCGGGCGCCAGCGCGGCCATGCCGGCCGGCGCCTTGGCCGCGTCGGCAAAGGTGACCATCTCGTGGCTTGCGGGATCGGCGAACACCGCGCGCAGCAGCTTGTTGTTGAGCGCATGGCCCGACTTGAAAGCGCTGTACGCCGCAAGCAGCGGATGACCCGCCACCTGCATGTCGCCGATGGCATCGAGGATCTTGTGCTTCACGAACTCGTCGTCGTAGCGCAGGCCGCCGTTGTTCAGCACCTTGTAGTCGTCGACCATCACCGCGTTGTCCATGCTGCCGCCAAGCGCCAGGCCGCGCGAACGCATCATCTCCACGTCCTTGGTGAAGCCGAAGGTGCGCGCGCGCGCGATCTCGCGCTTGTAGCCGCCGCCGGCCATGTCGAAGACATAGCGCTGGCCCGTCAGGTTGACCGCCGGGTTGTCGAAGGCGATCTCGAAGGTGAGCGTGTAGCCGTCGTGCGGCTCCAGCCGCGCCCACATCAGGCGGCTGCCCTCGCCCTCGCGCACCTCCACCGGCTTCTTGATGCGCAGGAAGCGCTTGGGCGCGTTCTGCAGCTCGATGCCGGCGCTCTGCAACAGGAACACGAAGCTCGCCGCCGAGCCGTCGAGGATGGGCACTTCTTCGGCCGTGATGTCGACGATCAGGTTGTCGAGCCCGAGGCCCGCGCAGGCCGACAGCAGGTGCTCGATGGTGCGTACCTTGGGCGCGCCCGGGTCACCATTGGCCGACAGCGTGGTGTTCAAGCGCGTGTCGGTGATGGCGAAGGGCTCGACCTTGATGTCCACGGGCGTCGGCAGGTCCACGCGGCGGAACACGATGCCGGTGTCCGGTGGCGCCGGCCGCAGGGTCAACTCGACCCGCTGACCGCCGTGCAGCCCGACGCCGACGGCGCGCGTCAGTGACTTCAGGGTGCGTTGCTGCAGCATCCTCGAATTGTAGGAAGCACGATGGAACACGGTGTTCTTCGATGCCTATCGTGGCGATGCATGGGGCGGCCCCTCACCCCAACCCTCTCCCCAAGGGGGAGAGGGAGGAGACGGGCAAGCCGACTCAGTCGGCTTGCTTGCGCAGGAAGGCGGGGATCTCGATCTCGTCCATCCCGTTGCTCGCCAACGCATCCACCTTGGCCGCCGCGGTGCGGCCGTTGCGCCAGACGCTGGGCGTGGTGAGCGCGCTGTAGTCGTGCGAATGCCCCGTCTGCACCGGCTGGTTCAGCACCGGCAGGTTGTCGGTGCCCGTGCGCTGAATCGGCGCGCTGTGCACGACCTGGATCGGCGCCTGCTGACGCTTCTGCGGGCACAGCCCCGTGGCGATCACCGTCACGCGCAGCTGGTCGCCCAGGCTTTCGTCGTAGGCGGTGCCGAAGATCACGTGCGCATCGTCGGCCGCGTAGCGACGAATCGTGTTCATCGCGCTGCGGCTCTCGGCCAGCTTGAAGGTGCTGCGGTTGGCCGCGATCAGCACCAGCACGCCGCGCGCGCCGGAAAGGTCGATGCCTTCCAGCAGCGGGCAGGCCACGGCCGCGTCGGCGGCCTTCATCGCGCGGTCGGGGCCGCTCGCCTGGGCCGTGCCCATCATCGCCTTGCCGGGCTCGCCCATCACCGTCTTCACGTCCTCGAAGTCGACGTTCACGAGACCGGGGATGTGGATGATGTCGCTGATGCCGCCCACCGCATTGCGCAGCACGTCGTTGGCGTGTGCGAAGGCCTGGTCTTGCGTGATGTCGTCGCCCAGCACGTCGAGCAGCTTGTCGTTGAGGATGACGATCAGCGAATCGACGTTGGCTTCCAGTTCGGCCAGGCCCGCGTCGGCCGCCTTCATGCGGCGGTTGCCCTCGAACTCGAAGGGCTTGGTGACCACGCCCACGGTGAGGATGCCCATCTCCTTGGCCACGCGCGCGATCACGGGCGCTGCGCCCGTACCCGTGCCGCCGCCCATGCCGGCGGTGATGAACAGCATGTTCGAGCCGGTGATGGATTCGCGGATGCGGTCCACCGCCTCTTCGGCCGCGGCGCGGCCGGCTTCCGGCTTGGCGCCGGCGCCGAGGCCCGAGTTGCCCAGTTGGATGAGCTGGTGCGCGCTCGAGCGGTTGAGCGCCTGCGCGTCGGTGTTGGCGACGACGAACTGAACGCCCTGCACGCCGTTCGCAATCATGTGGTCGACGGCATTGCCGCCGCCCCCACCCACGCCGATCACCTTGATCTGGGTGCCCAAGTCGAACTCTTCGATCATTTCGATAGCCATGTGTTTCTCCAATCCTTCAATGCAGTTGCCATGTGTGTCTGAATGCCGTGTCGGGTCGCTGTCACCCCGTGTTGTTTTTGCCGCGGTGGCTCGGCCGAAGCCGAGATCCGCGGTCGTCTAGGTCGCCTTCGTGGCGGCGCCCGCCCAACGCCGAGGTGGGAGCCGATGCGCTGATGTGCTCTCTTCATCGTCATCACCTCGCTTCTAGAAATTGCCCAGGAACCAGTCCCTGGCGCGGCCGAACAGTGTTTTCACCGAGCCGGCCTGCTGCGCCGCGCGCATACCGCGGCTGCGCCCGAGGCGCGCCTCTTCGAGCAGGCCCATCACCGTGGCCGAACGCGGGTTCGCCACCATGTCGTGCAGCGCGCCGTGGTAGGTCGGGATGCCCTTGCGCACGGGCTTGAGAAAGATGTCTTCGCCGAGTTCCACCATGCCGGGCATCACCGCCGCGCCGCCGGTGAGCACGATCCCGCTGGACAGCAGCTCCTCGTAGCCGCTCTCGCGAATGACCTGGTGCACGAGCGAGAAGATCTCCTCGATGCGCGGCTCGATCACGCCGGCCAGCGCCTGGCGGCTGAGCATGCGCGGCGGCCGGTCGCCGAGGCCGGGCACTTCGAGCTGCTCGCTCGGATCGGCCAGCAGTTGCTTGGCGACGCCGTACTCGACCTTGATCTCTTCCGCATCCTTCGTCGGCGTGCGCAGCGCCATCGCGATGTCGCTCGTGATCAGGTCGCCGGCGATCGGGATCACGGCCGTGTGGCGGATCGCGCCGTCGGTGAAGATCGCCACGTCGGTCGTGCCGGCGCCGATGTCGACCATCGCCACGCCCAGGTCGCGTTCATCTTCGGTCAGCACGGCATGGCTGGAGGCGCTCGGGTTGAGCACCAGCTGCTCCACCTCCAGGCCGCAGCGGCGCACGCACTTGACGATGTTCTCGGCCGCGCTCTGCGCGCCGGTCACGATGTGCACCTTCACCTCGAGGCGGCCGCCGCTCATGCCGATCGGCTCCTTCACCTCGTGGCCGTCGATCACGAACTCCTGCGGCTCCACCAGCAGCAGGCGCTGGTCGTTGGGGATGTTGATGGCCTTGGCCGTCTCCACCACGCGCGCCACGTCGATGGGCGTGACCTCCTTGTCGCGCACGATCACCATGCCGGTGCTGTTCTGCCCGCGGATGTGGCTGCCGGTGATGCCGGTGTGCACGCGGGTGATCTTGCAGTCGGCCATCATCTCGGCCTCTTTGAGCGCCGCCTGGATGGACTGCACGGTGGCGTCGATGTTGACCACCACGCCGCGCTTGAGCCCGTGAGCCGGCGAGACGCCCAGGCCCGCCACCCGTAGCTCGCCGTTCGGCAGCACCTCGGCCACCACCGCCATCACCTTGGCAGTGCCGATGTCGAGGCCGACCACCAGATCCTTGTATTCCTTGGCCATTACCGCCCCTGTTTCTTCTGTTCCTCGGGATTCACCGTGGTGATGCCCGTAAGCCTCACGGCGTACCCGTCCTGATGCCGGAGATCCGCGTATTCGAGCGGTCGCTGAAAGCGCCCCACCACCTGCGGCAGCGTGGCGGCGAAGCGCTCGGTGCGCGCCACCACCTCGTCGTCGGTGCCGCGGCCGAGTTCCACCTGCGCCCCGCTGTCGAGCGTGGCGCGCCACGAGCCGCGGTCGGACAGCGTGAGCCGCTCGATGCGCAGCCCCTGCGAGGCGAACACCGGGCCGAGGCGCCCGAGCATCGTGAGCAGTTGCGCCGAGCTGCCCTGCGGGCCGTCCAGCACCGGCAGGCCGTCGTCCTCCACGTCGCCGAGGTTGGCCTGGAACACCTCGCCGAAGGTGTTCACGAGCTTGTCCTCAGCCTTGTTGCCGGCCCACACGGCAGCGGGGCGGTGCTCTTCGAGCCGCACGGCCAGCCGGTCCGGCCATACGCGCCGCACCACCGCCTGCCGCACCCACGGCACCGACTCGAAGGCGCGGCGGCCAGCGGCCAGGTCGATGGTGAAGAAGTTGCCCGACAGCCTGGGCGCCGCGTTGGCGCGGATGGTGGTCACGCTGTTGCGCGTCACGTCGCCGTCGATGGTGATGCGGTGCAGCGAGAAAGCCGGCTGGCGCATGGCCCAGTTGAACGCGAGCACGAGCAGGGCGAGCGCCGCCAGCACGAACAGCACATTGGCCGTCATGTGCATCAGCCGCACGTCACCGGGAAGCTCGGCGGCGTCGATGCGATGCGAGAAGGCAGCGGTGCTCATGGCGTCAATGCGCAGGCGTATCGAGCGTGGCCGCAGCCAAGAGCTGCACGCACAGCTGTTCGTAGCTCACGCCCGATGCCTTGGCCGACATCGGGACCAGCGAGTGCGAGGTCATGCCCGGCGAGGTGTTCAGCTCGATCAGGAAGGGCTTGCGGTCGCTCGCGCGAATCATCAGGTCGGCGCGGCCCCAGCCGCGGCAGCCGAGTGCGCGGTAGGCGGCCACGGCCAGGCGCTGCACCTCACGCTCCTCGGCCTCGGGCAGGCCGCTCGGGCAGTGGTACTGCACCACGTCGGTGAAGTACTTGTTCTGGTAGTCGTAGGCGCCATCGGGCGCGACGATGCGGATCACCGGCAGCGCGCGCGCATTCACGCCGTCGCCGAGCACCGGGCAGGTGACTTCCTCGCCGGCGATGAACTCCTCGCACAGCACGTCGGGGTCGTACTGCGCGGCCAGCGACACCGCGTCCTGCATCTGCGAATAGCCGATCACCTTGGTGATGCCGATGGACGAGCCTTCGCGCGGCGGCTTCACGATCAACGGCAGGCCGAGTTCATCAGGCACGGCCACCACCGCCTCGCGCTGCTGGCGGTCGGGTGCGAGCCACACATGGCGCGGCGTGGGAAGCCCTTCGGCGATCCACACGCGCTTGGTCATCACCTTGTCCATGGCGATGGCCGAAGCCATGACGCCCGAACCGGTGTAGGGAATGCCCAGCAGCTCGAGCGCACCCTGCACCGTGCCGTCTTCGCCGTGGCGGCCGTGCAGCGCGATGAAGGCGCGCGCGAAGCCCTCGTGCTTCAGGTTGCACAGCTCGCGCTCGGCCGGATCGAAGGCCTGCGCATCCGCGCCCTGCGACTGCAGCGCGGCCAGCACGCCGCCGCCCGACATCAGCGAGATCTCGCGCTCGGCGGAATCGCCGCCCATGAGCACCGCCACCTTGCCCAAAGCCTTCACGTCGACGTTCATGACAACCCCTCGCGCGATGAGTACATCGCACGATCCCCCGAGGGGATCGGGCCTTGCTTGGGGCGGCCCGGCACGGCGGCCCGGACTGCGCGGGTTGACAACGGATGTCTCATGCTGAAGCCTCCTTCAACAACTCGGCCACCTGCATCGGCACGCTGCCGATCGTTCCGGCGCCCATGGAGATCACCACGTCGCCGTCCCGCGCCTGCTCGGCGATGGTCTGCGGCATCTGCGCGATGTCGTCCACGAACACCGGGTCCACCTTGCCCGCCACGCGCAGCGCACGTGCGAGCGAGCGGCCGTCGGCGGCGACGATGGGCGCCTCGCCGGCGGCATAGACCTCGGCCAGCAGCACCGCATCGGCGCTGCCGATGACCTTGACGAAATCCTCGAAGCAGTCGCGCGTGCGGGTGTAGCGGTGCGGCTGGAAGGCGAGCACGAGACGCCGGCCGGGGAAGGCGCCGCGCGCCGCCGCGATCGTGGCCGCCATCTCCACCGGGTGATGGCCGTAGTCGTCGATCAGCGTGAAATGCCCGCCGCCTTGGGCCGCAGACACCGGCTGCTCGCCGTAGCGCTGGAAGCGCCGGCCGACGCCGTGGAACTCGGCCAGTGCCTTGACGATGGCCGCATCGGGCACCTCCAGCTCGGTGCCGACCGCCACCGCCGCGAGCGCGTTGAGCACGTTGTGCTCGCCCGGCAGGTTGAGCGTGACCGCGAGGTCGGGCATCTGCACGCCGTTGCGCCGCTGCACCGTGAAGCGCATCTGCCCGCCGTGGGCCTGCACGTCGACGGCGCGAACCAGCGCGTCATCGCCGAAGCCGTAGCTCACGATGGGGCGCGAGATCATCGGCACGATGGAGCGCACGCCAGCGTCGTCACCGCACAGGATGGCCGCGCCGTAGAACGGCATGCGGTGGATGAACTCGACGAAGGCCTGCTTCAGCTTCGCGAAGTCATGGCCGTAGGTGTCCATGTGATCGGCGTCGATGTTCGTGACGACCGACATCACCGGGTTCAGGTTCAGGAACGAGGCATCCGACTCGTCGGCCTCGACCACGATGTAGTCGCCCGCGCCCAGGCGCGAATTGGCGCCGGCGGCGTTGAGCCGCCCGCCGATCACGAAGGTCGGGTCGATGCCGGCTTCGGCCAGCACGCTGGTCACGAGGCTGGTGGTCGTGGTCTTGCCGTGCGTACCGGCGATGGCGAGGCCCTTCTTCAGGCGCATCAGCTCGGCCAGCATCACGGCGCGCGGCACCACCGGGATGCGGTGCGAGCGCGCGGCGATGACCTCGGGGTTGTCGCCCTTCACCGCGGTGGACGTGACGACCGCTTCGGCGCCGGCGATGTGGGCGGCGTCGTGGCCGGTCGCCACGCGAATGCCCAGCGCCGCGAGACGGCGCGAGGTCGGGCTGTCGGCCTGGTCGGACCCCGAGACCGTGTAGCCGAGGTTGTGCAGGATTTCGGCGATGCCGCTCATGCCGGCGCCGCCGATCCCGACGAAGTGAATGTGCTTGACGGCGTGTTTCATGCGAACTCCTTCGCCGCTTGCAGGCCGCCGGCCCTCACCCCAGCCCTCTCCCGCAAGCGGGAGAGGGAGCCGGTCGCCGACTTTGCATTGCCCCCTCTCCCTCTGGGAGAGGGCTGGGGTGAGGGCCGCGCGGCCACGCGAACGCACCACCCGTTCATGCAGCCACCAGCCTTTCGATCTCGTCCGCCACCCGCGCCGCCGCCTTCGGCTTTGCCAGCGACCGTGCTTGGATCGCCATCGCCATCAACGCCTCGCGCCGCAGACCGCCCAGCAGGTCGGCCAGCGACTTGGGGCTCAACTCGGTCTGCGGCAGATGAATGCCCGCGCCGTGCGATGCCAGCCACCGCGCGTTGTCGCGCTGGTGCGAGGTGGTGCTGACCACCAGCGGCACCAGCACGCCGGGCACGCCGGCGGCGCACAGCTCGCTCACCGTGACGGCACCCGCGCGGCAAACGATGAGGTCGCAGTCGGCCAGGCACTGCGCCATGTCGTCGATGAAGGGCAGCACCTCGGCCTGCAGGCTGAGCTGCGCATAGGCGGCCTGCACCGCCTCGAAATTCGCCTGCCCGGTCTGGTGCGTGACCTGCGGACGCTGCTGCGGATCGATCAGCGTCAGCGCCTGCGGCACGCAGTCGTTGAGCGCCTTGGCGCCGAGGCTTCCACCCACCACCAGCACACGCAGCGGCCCGCTGCGGCCCGCAAGGCGCGCGGCCGGCTCGGGCAGCGCCTCGATCTCGGCGCGCACCGGGTTGCCGGTGACGACGGCGTTCTTCACCGTGCGCGTCGATTCGCCGTCGAAGCCGAAGGCGATGCGGTCGGCCACCGGCAGCAAGGCCTTGTTGCTCATCAGCAATGCGGCGTCGGCGTTGACCAGCATCAGCGGCTTGTTGAGCAGCGAGGCCATCATGCCGCCGGGAAAGCACACGTAGCCGCCCATGCCGAGCACCGCGTTCGCGCGCCGCCGGCGAATGATGCGCAGGCAGCTGGCGAAGGCGCCGAGCAGGCGAAATCCGCCGGTCGCGGTGTGCATCAGGCCCTTGCCGCGCACGCCGCTGAAGCGGATGGAATCCATCTCGATGCCACTCGGCGGCACGAGCTTGTTCTCCATGCCGTGGGTGGTGCCGAGCCAGCTCACGGTCCAGCCGCGGGACTGCATCTCGTGGGCGACGGCGAGGCCGGGGATGACGTGGCCGCCCGTGCCGGCCGCCATGACGACGAGATGGCGGCTCATGCGCGCCCCCCTCGCATCAGTTGCCGGTTCTCGATGTCGACTCTCAGCACGATCGCGAGCGCGACGAGATTGACCAGCAACGCCGACCCGCCATAGCTCATCAGCGGCAAAGTTAGTCCCTTCGTCGGCAGCACCCCCAGATTCACGCCGATGTTGATGAACGCCTGCCCCGCCGTCCAGATGCCGATGCCCTGCGCAAACAACCCCGCGAACACCCGATCGAGCGCGATCGCCTGCCGCCCGATGTGGAACATGCGCCGCGCCAGCCAGAAGAACGCGACGATGACGCAGGCCACGCCCACGAAGCCGAGTTCCTCGCCGATCACGGCGAGCAGGAAGTCGGTGTGTGCCTCCGGCAGGTAGTGCAGCTTCTCGACGCTCGCGCCCAGCCCCTGGCCGAAGATCTCGCCGCGGCCGAAGGCGATGAGCGAGTGCGAGAGCTGGTAGGCCGCACCCAGCGTGTACTTCTCGTCCCACGGATCGAGGTAGGCAAAGATGCGCTCGCGGCGCCATTGGCTGAACGCGATCATCGCAACGAAGGCGCCCACCAGCACCAGGCTGATGAGCAGGAACATGCGCCCGTTCACGCCGCCGAGAAAGAGGATGCCCATCGCGATCATCGCGATGACGAGGAAGGCACCCATGTCCGGTTCGGCCAGCAGCAGCACGCCCACCACGGCCACGGCAATCGCCATCGGCGTCACGGCACGGAAGAAGTTCTCCTTCACGTCCATCTTGCGCACCATGTAGCCGGCGGCATACATGGCCATCGCCAGCTTGCCGAGTTCGCTCGGCTGGAAGTTGAAGACGCCCAGCGCGATCCAGCGGCGCGCACCGTTGACCGGGTTGCTGATGCCCGGAATCAGCACCGCGATCAGCAGCGCGAGCGTGCCGATGAAGATGCCCGGCGCCCACTTCTCCCACACCGCCATGGGCACCTGCACCGCCACGATGGCGATGCCGGCGCCGACGCCGATGGAGAACAGGTGCCGCATGAGGAAGTGGGTGTGCTCGTAGCGCGCGAACCTCGGGTTGTCGGGCAGCGCGACCGAGGCGCTGAAGACCATCACCGCGCCCAGCGCCACCAGCGCGACGACGACCCACACCAGCGTCTGGTCGAAGCCGAGCAGCCGCGTCGGCTGGCCGGCCGAGACGGAGATCCAGTCACGCACCGGCACGCGCACCTGCTCGCCACCGCCGCGGCGGAAGACGGCGGCGATGCGGGCCTTGAGTGCATCGAACCCGTTGCGGGCGAGGCTGCTCATGTCGCGATCTCCCCCTGCTCCGCTGCCAGCGCCTGCACTTCGGCGACGAAGACCTGCGCGCGGTGCGGGTAGTTGCGGAACATGTCGAGGCTGGCGCAGGCGGGGCTGAGCAGCACGGCGTCGCCGGCATGCGCGCGCTCGAAGCACCAGCGGGTGGCGGCTTCGAGCGTGTCGTGGCGCTGCAGCGGGATGCCGGCATCGGCGATGGCGGCTTCGACCGACGGCGCGTCGCGGCCGATGGTCGCAACAGCACGGGCGTGGCGGCGCAGCGGCTCGGCGAGCGGCGAGAAATCCTGACCCTTGCCGTCGCCGCCGAGGATGACGACGAGCTTGGCCGGCGCACGGTCGGCGCCGAGGCCGTCGATCGCGGCCACCGTCGCGCCGACGTTCGTGCCCTTGCTGTCGTCGAAGGCATCGATGCCGTTCACCGTGGCGACGAAGGCCACGCGATGAGGCTCGCCGCGGTACTCGCGCAGGCCGTGCAGCATGGGCGCGAGCGGGCAGCCGATGGCCGTTGCCAGCGCCAGCGCGGCCAGTGCGTTGGCGGCGTTGTGGCGTCCGCGTACGCGCAATGCGTCGGCGGGCATCAGGCGCTGGATGTGCAACTCCTCGGCCTCTGCGACGGTGCCGCGCTTGACGCGCCGCACGGTTTCATCGGCCTCCAGCGCGCGCACCAGCCAGGCCATGCCGTTCTCGACCACGAGGCCGAAATCGCCGGGACGCTGGGGCGCGTCGAGGCCGAAGCGCAGCACCGTGCGCTCGATGGGTTTGGCGTTGCGGCCCTTCTGCGGAATCGGCTCCGGCACCAGTTTCTCGACCGCCGGGTCATCGCGGTTGATCACCATCACCGCGTGCTTGCCGAAGATGCGCGCCTTGGCTTCGACATAGGCGGCCATCGTGCCGTGCCAGTCGAGGTGGTCCTGCGTGATGTTGAGCACCGCGCCCGCATGCGGCTCGAAGCCCTTGGCGTCGTCGAGCTGGAAGCTGGAGAGTTCGAGCACCCAGACTTCGGGCAGGTGCTCGAAAACCGGGGCGGCGGGGGGCGGTGGCGCGAGTTCCAAGGGGGCTTCGTCGTCTTGCGGCACCGCGCCCTCACCCTCGGTCCCTCTCCCAGAGGGAGAGGGAAGGAATTCATCCGCCGCCGCATCCGCATCCGCATCCGCATCCGCATCTGCATCTGCATCGACATCCGAAGCGCTCTCGACATCCAAGCCGACCCGGCCGGCCCCCTCTCCCGCTTGCGGGAGAGGGCTGGGGTGAGGGCCAGCGGCCTCGTCGACGGCGCCAACCTCCGGCTCCAACGCCAACGCATCCGCCAACGTCTGCAACATCGTCGGCCCCACATTCCCCGCCATCGCCACCCGCCGCCCGGCGCGCTCGATCATCAACGCGGCCATCGCCGTGGTCGTCGTCTTGCCGTTCGTGCCGGTGATCGCCACCACCTTCGGCGCATATCCACGCTCGGCCTTCAGGTCGTCGAGCGCACGCGCGAAGAGTTCCAGCTCACCCTGCACCAGCACCCCACGATCGGCCGCACGCGCGACCGGCCCGGCGATGCGCTCGTCCGCCGGTGCCAAACCCGGGCTCTTGAGCACCAGTTGCACATCCGCCAGCAACTCGTCGGTCAGCTCACCGCTGGCCACCACCGCACCCGGCACATGCTCGGCCAGCGCCGCAGCCTGCGGCGGCGCCTCGCGCGAATCCCACACGCGCACGTTCGCCCCGCAGCGCGCACACCAGCGCGCCATCGCGAGGCCCGATTCACCGAGGCCGAGCACGAGGACTGTGATGCCGTTCAGGTACTTCATCAGCGCAACTTCAAACTCGCGAGACCGACGAGGCACAGCAGCATCGTGATGATCCAGAAGCGGATCACCACCTGCGTTTCCTTCCAGCCGGATTTCTCGAAGTGGTGGTGCAGCGGCGCCATCTTCAGGATGCGCCGGCCGGTGCCCGTCACCTTCTTCGTGTACTTGAACCACGCCACCTGCAGCATCACCGACAGCGCCTCGGCGACGAACACGCCGCCCATGATCCCGAGCACGATTTCCTGGCGCGTGATCACGGCAATCGTCCCCAGCGCCCCGCCCAATGCCAGCGCGCCCACGTCGCCCATGAACAACTGCGCCGGATGCGCGTTGAACCACAGGAAGGCGAGGCCCGCACCCGCCATCGCGGCGCAGAAGATCAGCAGTTCGCCAGTGCCCGGGATGTAGGGGAACAGCAGGTACTTGCTGTAGACCGAGCTGCCGGTCACGTAGGCGAAGACGCCCAGCGCCGAGCCCACCAGCACCACCGGCATGATCGCCAGACCGTCCAGGCCATCGGTCAGGTTCACCGCGTTGCTCGCGCCCACGATCACGAAGTAGCTGAGGCCAATGAAGCCGAACACCCCCAGTGGATAGCTGATGGTCTTGAAGAACGGCAGCATCAAATCGGCCTTGGGCGGCAACTCGTTCGAGAAGCCGCTCGTCACCCAGTTCAGGAACAGCTCGAGCACGCGCCAGTTCGAGGTCTCGCTGACGCTGAAGGCGAGGTAGATCGCCGCCACCAGCCCGATCAGCGACTGCCACAGGTACTTCTCGCGCGAGCTCATGCCCTCGGGGTTCTTGTGCACCACCTTGCGGTAGTCGTCGACCCAGCCGATGGCGCCGAAGCCGAGCGTCACCAGCAGCACGATCCACACGAAGCGGTTGCTCCAGTCGAACCACAGCAGCGTGGACACGCCGATGCCGATGAGGATGAGCACGCCGCCCATCGTCGGCGTGCCGGCCTTGGCGATGTGCGCCTGCACGCCGTACTCGCGGATCGGCTGGCCGATCTTCAGCGCCGTGAGGCGGCGGATCACCCACGGCCCGAAGGCGAGGCCAATGAGCAGCGCCGTGAGCGCGGCCATCACCGCGCGGAAGGTGATGTACTGGAAGACGCGGAAGAAGCCGAAGTCCGGCGACAGCGTCTGCAGCCACTGCGCAAGGCTAAGCAGCATGGGTTCCTCCCGGCGCAGCGGTGAGTGCAGCCACCACCTGTTCCATCTTCATGAAACGTGATCCCTTGACGACGACGGCGCGGCAGGACGGCGCATCGCCGATGGCGGCCAGCAGCGCGGCCACGTCGTCGAAATGCCGCGCGCCCGAAAACGCGGCGGCCGCATGCGTGGCGAGGCTGCCCGCCGTCCAGAGCGCGTCGATGCCGCGCTCCTTGGCATAGGCGCCGATCTCGGTGTGAAAGGCCGGCCCTTCGTCACCCACCTCGCCCATGTCGCCCAGCACGAACCAGCGCGGCGCCGGCAGCGCGGCCAGCACGTCGATGGCGGCGCGCACCGAGTCGGGGTTGGCGTTGTAGGTGTCGTCGATGAGCGTGACGGAGACGCCGTTGCGCTCGAAGGCCTTGACCTGCGAGCGGCCCTTCACCGGCTCGAAGGCTTCCAGCCCGCGCGTGATCGCGTCGAGCGGGCAACCCGCGGCGAGTGCGCAGGCGGTCGCTGCCAGCGCGTTCTTCACGTTGTGCAGGCCGGCCACGCGCAGCGTCAGCGTGGTGTCGCCGCTCGGCGTGTGCAGCGCAACCTGCCAGTGGCCGCTGTGCCATTGCGCCTGCGCACGCACATCGGCGTCGCCCTGCAGCGTGAACGTGAGCACGCGGCGGGCGCCGGCCAGCGCGCGCCACAGCGGCGTGAATTCCTCGTCGGCCGGGAACACCGCCGTGCCGTCAGCGGGCAGGGCCTCGATCACGCTGCCGTTCTCGCGCGCCACGGCTTCCACGCTCGCCATGAACTCCTGGTGCTCGCGCTGCGCGTTGTTGACGAGCGCGACGGTGGGTGCGGCAAAGCGCGCCAGCAGCGCGATCTCGCCCGGGTGGTTCATGCCCAGTTCCACCACGCCGGCACGGTGTTCGCCGCGCAGGCGCAGCAGGGTGAGCGGCACGCCGATGTCGTTGTTGAAGTTCCCTTGCGTGGCGAACGCCGCGTCGCCGTGCCACGCACGCAGGATGGCGGCGGTCATCTGCGTCACCGTGGTCTTGCCGTTGCTGCCGGCCACGGCGATCAGCGGCAACGTGAAGCGGCGGCGCCAGGCGGCAGCGAGTTCGCCGAGCGCAGCGCGCGTGTCGGCCACCTGCAGGCCCGGCAACCCCGCCTCGGCCAGGCCGCGCTCGGCGAGCGCCGCCACGGCCCCCGCGTCGCGCGCCTGCGCGAGGAAGTCGTGCGCATCGAAATGCTCGCCCTTCAGCGCGACGAACAGGTCACCGCGCTGCAGACTGCGCGTGTCGCTGTGCACACGCGAGACCGACACCGAGCCGTCGCCGATCAAGACGGAACCGGGCAACAGCGCGTGCGCTTGGTGCAGGTTCATCATGCGGCGGCCCTCCTCGCGGCCAGCGCGGCGCGCGCTTCGGCGGCATCGGAAAACGGCAGTTTGGCGCCGGCGATTTCCTGGGTGTCCTCATGCCCCTTGCCGGCAATCAGGATCACGTCGTTGGCCGCCGCCGTGCGCACCGCGTGGCGGATCGCCTCGCGCCGGTCCTCGATGACGATGGCGTCGGCCGGCACCGACATGCCGGCCACGATCTGCGCCAGGATGGACGCAGGCCGCTCGCGGCGCGGGTTGTCGCTCGTCACCACGGCGTGGTCGGCCAGGTGTTCGGCGAGCGCCCCCATCAGCGGCCGCTTGGTCGCATCACGGTTGCCGCCGCAGCCGAACACGCACCACAGCGCGCCGCTGCGCGCCTGCGTGAGCGGGCGCAGGGCCTGCAGCGCCTTCTCCAGCGCATCGGGCGTGTGCGCGTAGTCGACCACCGCTTCGGGCTCGCCGGCATCGCACGGCACACGCTGCATGCGCCCCGGTACAGGCGTGAGGCGGCTGCATACCGCGGCGGCATCGGCCAGTGCCACGCCGCTCGCGCGCAGTGCACCTGCCACCGCAAGCAGGTTCGAGACGTTGTAGTCGCCGATCAGCGTGGTGCGCACCGGGGCGCTCTGTGCGCCCTCCACCAACTCGAAGCCGAGGCCGCCCTCGGGATAACCGACGACCGTGGCGCGCAGCCGCGCCGGCTGGATCGCGGAATAGGTCCACAACTCCATCGGCCCGTCGCGGAACTGCCGCGCCACGGCCGCGCCCTGCTCGTCGTCGATGTTGATCACGGCCGCACGCAGGCCCGGCCACTCGAACAGCCGCGACTTGGCGAACCAGTAGCTCGTCATCGAGCCGTGGTAGTCGATGTGGTCGCGCGTGAAGTTGGTGTAGAGCGCGATGTCGATGGCCGTGCCGTCGAGGCGGTGTTCGGCGAGGCCGATCGACGAGGCCTCGATCGCGCAGGCCGCGAACCCGGCATCGGCAAAGCGGCGAAAGGCCTCGTGCAGCGTGACAGGGTCGGGCGTGGTGAGACCCGTGGATTCGATCGTGCCGGGCGCATCGCCGAGCGGCGGCTCGCCCACGCCCAGCGTGCCGACCACGCCGCAGCGCGCGCCGAGCGCCGTGAGTGCCTGCGCCACCCACCAGGCGGTGGAGGTCTTGCCGTTGGTGCCGGTGGCGGCCACCACGCGAAGCGCGCGGCTTGGCTCGCCCATGAAGGCGCTTGCGAGCGGGCCGGTGGCGGCCTTGAGCTGCGCCAGCGCGGCAATGCGTGCGTCGTCGAATGCGAAGGCTTCCACGCCATCCGCCTCGACGAGACAGGCCGGCGCGCCCGCATCCAGCGCAGCCTGCACGTACTGTCGGCCATCCTGCGCATGCCCCGGCCAGGCGATGAACGCGGCGCCGCGCGTGACGCGCCGGCTGTCGGTGGTGAGTGCGACAACGCCGCGCTCACCGAGCCAAGCGAGTGCGTCGTGAACGGATGAAAGCCGGCGCGGCGCCATCAGAAGCTCTCCTCCGCGGCGGGCAGATCGTTGGTCACGATCTGCTGCATCACGTCGATGTCGGGCGAGACACCCAGCGTGCGCAGCGTCTGCTGCACGACTTCGCTGAACACCGGCGCGGCCACGATGCCGCCGTAGTACTTGCCGTCGCTCGGCTCGTCGACCATCACCGCCACGATGATGCGCGGGTGGCTGATGGGCGACATGCCCACGAACCACGAGCGGTACTTCTTCTCCGCGTAGCCCTTGCCTTCCTGCTTGTAGGCCGTGCCCGACTTGCCGCCCACCGAATAGCCGATGGCCTGCGCCTTCGGGGCCGTGCCTCCGGGGCCGGCCGCCAGGCGCAGCATGTCGCGCACCGATTGCGCCGTCTTGGCCGAGATCACGCGCATGCCCGCCGTCGGCTCGGGGCTCTTGGTGATGGTGGCCGGAATCACCGCGCCGTCGTGCGCGAACACGGTGTAGGCACGCGCCAGCTGGAACAACGAGGTCGACAGGCCGTAGCCGTAACTCATCGTCGCCTGCTCGATCGGCCGCCAGCTCTTGTACGGCCGCAGCCGCCCTGTCACGGCGCCCGGAAACTGCAGTTGCGGCTTCTGGCCGAAGCCGACCTGGCTGAACAGCTCCCACATCTCGCGCGGCTGCATCTGCATCGCCATCTTGACGGTGCCGACGTTGCTCGATTTCTGGATCACCTCGGCCACCGTCAGCGCGCCGTGCGGATGCGAATCGCTGATGGTGGCGCCGGTGATGGTGATGCGCCCCGGCGCCGTCTGGATCACCGTGTTCGGCTTCACGCGGCCGGTCTCCATCGCCCAGGCAGCGATGAAGGGCTTCATCGTCGAGCCGGGCTCGAAGATGTCGGTCATGGCGCGGTTGCGCAACTGCCCGCCGCTCAGGTTGCGGCGGTCGCCGGGGTTGTAGCTCGGGTAGTTGGCAAGCGCGAGTACCTCGCCGCTCTGCGCATCGAGCACCACCACGCTGCCGGCCTTGGCCTTGTGCTCCTTGACCGCGTCGCGGATGCGCTGATAGGCGAAGAACTGCACCTTCGAGTCGATCGACAGGGTGATGTCCTGGCCGTCGACCGGCGCCACGCTCTCGCCGATGTCCTCGACCACGCGGCCGAGCCGGTCCTTGATGACGCGGCGCGAGCCTTCGCGGCCCGACAGCGCCTCGTGGAAGGCGAGTTCGATGCCCTCCTGCCCGCGCCCTTCCACGCTGGCGAAGCCGACCACGTGCGCGGCCGCTTCGCCTTCCGGGTACTTGCGCTTGTATTCGCGCACCTGGTGGATGCCCTTGATGCCGAGCGCCAGCGCATCTTTCGCCACCTGGTCGTCGACCTGCCGGCGCAGCCACACGAAGTTGGGGCTGCGCTCCAGCATCTGCTCGAGATGCTTGGGCGTGATCTGCAGCAGCTTGGCGAGCTTGGCGCGCTGCGAGCGGTCGGCCTCGAAATCCTTGGGGATCGCCCACAGCGAGGGCGACGGCACGCTGGCCGCGAGGATCATGCCGTTGCGGTCGAGGATGCGCCCGCGGCTGGCCGGCAGCTCCAGCGTGCGCGCATAGCGGATCGCGCCCTGCTGCTGGAAGAAGCTGCTGTCGATGATCTGCACATAGGCGGCGCGGCCCGCCAGCACGCAGAAGCCCACGCCGACCAACGCGACGAGCAGCTTCGAGCGCCACGGCGGCGTGCGCGAGGCCAGCAAGGGGCTGCTCGAATAGTTGAGGCTGCGCACGCTGTTGGCGAGTGCGCGGGCGGTCTTGCCCGAGGGCACCTTGCCGCCGCCCTTGCCGCGGCCATTCGCTTTGTTGCCGCCGAGGCCATTGACCCAATTCATCGCCGCACCTCAGAAGCCGCCGCAGCCGGCGCCGATGCGGCAGCGCCATATGTCACGTACTGCGTGATCGCCGGTGTGGCGCTGCGCATGGCGAGGCGGTCGCGCGCGGTGCGCTCGATGCGCAGCGGCGTGGCCTGCGTCTGGCGCTCGGCCGACAGGCGCTCGAACTCGGTTTCCAGCTTGTTCTGCTCGCTGCGGGCGCGGTCGAGTTCGCCGTACAGGCGCCGGCCGTCGTAAGACACGCGCACCAGATAGCCGCTGCTGACCAGCAGCACCACCAACAGGATGACGTTCAGCTTCGTCATTGACGGCCCCTCGGCGGCTTCGCCGCCACTCCCCCGAGGGAAGGCTCGCCCGCCTTGGGGCGGCCCGGCGCCGGGCTCGCAGGGGTTGCCGCTTCTGTCCGCTCGGCCACCCGCATCACCGCCGAGCGCGCGCGCGGGTTGGCGCGCACTTCGGTCTCGCCCGGCTTCACGCGGCCGAGCGAGTGCAGCCGCATCGGCTTCTCGGGCGCGAAGGGCGCGCGGCGGTCGACCTCTGCACGGCTCTCACGCGCCATGAAGGTCTTGACGATGCGGTCTTCCAGCGAGTGGAAGCTGATGACCACCAGCCGCCCGCCGGGCGCGAGCAGATCGAGCGCGATCTTCAGTCCTTGTTCGAGTTCCTCAAGCTCGGCGTTGACGAAAATCCGAAGAGCCTGAAATGTGCGCGTCGCAGGGTCCTGGCCCGGCTCTCGGGTCTTGACCGCACGAGCCACGAGGTCGGAAAGCTCCCGTGTGGTTCGAACAGGATTCCCGCCTTCGCGCCGAGCAACAAGCGCCTTTGCAACCTGTAGAGCAAACCGTTCTTCCCCATAGTTCTTGATGACCTCCGCGATGTGGCGCTCGTCGGCGCGAGCCAGGAACTCCGCGGCGCTCTCGCCGCGGGTGGTGTCCATGCGCATGTCCAGCGGCCCGTCGAAACGGAAGCTGAAGCCACGCGCGGGATCGTCGATCTGGGGCGACGAGACGCCCAGGTCGAGCAGCAGGCCGTCGACCTGCTCGATGCCCAGGGCCGCCAGCGTGGCCGGCAGCTCGGCGAAATTCGTGTGATGGATGGAGAAACGCGGGTCATCGACCCGCGTTTGTCCTGAGGTCGCGGCACTGACGGCTTGTGGATCCCGATCGACGGCCACCAGCCTTCCCCGCGGCGACAACCGAGACAGCAGCAGCCGCGAGTGGCCGCCGCGCCCGAAGGTGCCGTCCACGTAGATGCCTTCAGGCGTGGTCACGAGCGCATCCACCGCTTCGTTCAGCAGCACGGTGGAATGCTTGAATTCGGCTGGCGTGGCCATGCTCAGAAGCTGAAGTCTTTCAGCGCGTCCGGCATTTCGGATTGCATCACGCGGGCTTCGTGCTCGGCGTAACGCACGGCATCCCACAGCTCGAAGTGGCTGCCCATGCCGAGCAGCATCACATCGCGTGTGAGGCCAGCCGCGGCGCGCAGTTCCGGGGCGATGAGCACGCGCGAGGAGCCGTCGATCTCGACGTCCATCGCGTTGCCGAGAAACACCCGCTTCCAGCCGCTGGCCGACATCGGCAGCGCCGCCACACGCTCGCGAAACCCCTCCCACGCCGGGCGCGGAAAGATCATCAGCGAGCCTTCGGGGTGCTTGGTGATCGTGAGCTGGCTGACGCCCATCGCGCTCAGCACCTCGCGGTGACGCGACGGCATGGCGAGGCGCCCCTTGCCGTCCAACGTCAGAGCCGCAGGCCCCTGGAACACGATGTTTGCCACGCCAATTCCACCTTTTCCCACAAAAATGCACTTCAATGCACTGTAGCGGAGCGGCTGTGGGCGGTCAACGGAAGTTGTAAAGAAAAATCAATGGAATCAAGTACTTAGCGGCGCTTTGTCACGCAGAAACGCGGATCGAAAAGCGTTCAAAACCAATGACTTGCGCCATGGTCTGAAAGCCAAGCCTGAGGAGTTGCGGGTTTTGACCACCCGTATTTGCCCGAGTTGATTCGGGATGCGGCCCGGTCGGGCGGGTCTGCCGGCGCGATGCTGCGGGCGTCTGCCGCCATCGCTACTGCGTCGCGCTCGACACCGGCTGTGCGCCGGAGAGTTCCACCCGGTTGCGCCCTGCCGACTTGGCGCGATAGAGCGCCGCATCGGCCTGCGCGATGAAATCGGCGGCCTTGTCGTCCGGAGCGGCCACCCGGGCGATCACGCCGACGCTCACGCGCAGCGCGATGCGCTCACCGCGGTTGACATACGCCACGGATTCCACGGCCCGGCGCGCACGTTCGGCCAGGTCGAGCGCCTGCGCGGCGTCGGTTCCCGGCAGCACGAGCGCGAATTCCTCGCCGCCGTAGCGCGCCACCAAATCGCTCGTGCGCGCTGCCGTGGCACGCAGTGCCTGCGCCACCAGCTTCAGGCCTTCATCGCCCGCCAGGTGGCCGCAGCGGTCGTTGATCTGCTTGAAGTGATCGATGTCGACCAGCAGCAGCGCCAGCGGCTCGCCGGTGCGCGCCGAACTCTCCATCTCGCGCGCCAGCACTTCGTCGAAATAGCGCCGGTTGTGCAGTTGGGTGAGCGCATCGGTGATGCTGAGCTGGCCGAGTTCCTCGTTCGCGCGCTCGAGTTCGGCGGTGCGCGCCTGCACGCGCTGCTCCAGCGCCTCGTTGGCCTCGCGCTGCGCGGCCAGCGCATCCGCCTGGGCGACGATCTTCTGCTCGCGCTCGGCCTGCAGATGGCGTGTGAGCCGCAGCGTTTCCTGCCGTGCCTGCTCCCGCGCGTGGCGTTCGCGCCGGATGCGATCGGCCAGGGCCACCGACAGCAGCACCGTCTCCACGGCGAAGCCGATGTGCTGGCCATAGTCGGCCAGCAGGTTGCCCTGCGTGATGCCCATGACGGACAGCAGCATCGCGAAGGTACCGACGACGAGCGCGCTCCAGGCCAGCGTGAAATAGCGCGCCGACACGTTGCCGCGCCACATCAGCCGCACCGAGCTGTAGATCGCGACGAAGCCGCTCAGCGCCCCGACCAGCGCCGCGGCGCCGTAGAAGTGCGCCGACGGGCGAAGCGACCAGGCCAGCGCCATGATCCAGAAGGCGATGAAGGCCGAGTTCATGTGCAGCAGATGGGGCAGTCCGCAGTGCTTCAGGTCGAGAAACTGCCGGAAGAACAGCGAGGCGAACAGGAAGCACAGGCTGGCGCTCACGCCGTAGCCGTAGGTGTTCATCCAGTCGTTGGTGCCCCACACATAAAGCGGCCCGTAGCCGGTGGTCACCAGTTCGTAGGCGATGACGGTGACCAGGTAGGCGGTGTACCAGGCGTAGCTGCGGTCGCCGGTGAAGAGCAGCAGGCTCGCGTTGTAGAGCAGCATCACGCCCAGGATGCCGAACAGCACCCCGGCCAGCACCCCGCGGTCGTAGCGCTCGGCACCCCAGCTCGCCGCATCGCGGATGGTGATGGGCACCATGGGTGAGCTGATCGGCACCACGCGCAACAGCAGGGTCACCGGCCGCCCGACCGGCGCCTCGAGCGCAAAGGCGAAAGACGGCCCGCGCGAGACGTTGCCATCGACGCCACGGCCGAGTTCTGCGTGGCGCGACGCCAGCCAGCGCTGTGCCTGCGGGTCGTACTGGTGCAGGGCGACGCTGCGCAGCATCGGCCAGTCGACGCCAAGCAGCCAGTCGTCGCGCGGCGTGCGGTTTTTCAGGTCGAAGCGAACCCAGATCGGCCGGGTCTCGCGGGGCAGGTTGATGCGCTGCTGGGCATGCGATTGCCAGCGGGAAGCGAACGCCGGGTCCATCACCTGCTCGCGGGTGAGGGCGGTGCCGGCTTCTTCCACCAGCAGTTCCACACCCTGCGTCACCGCCACGCCCTGCGCGTCGGCGAGCACCACGGCCGGCTGCGACCGGGCGACGCCGTGCAGCAGCAGCGCAAGCAGCAGCCCGACCGCCACGAGGGCGGACCACCGGAGGCGGGGACGCGGAACGACGATCGGCATGTTGGGCAGGGCCACTCGACGCGGCATGCCCTAGTTGTCGGCCATTCCGCGGCCCTCTCCGAGCACCGGGTGCGCCGAATGACGCACGATCCTCGCTTTTCCCGGCGCTATTGCACGAATCGCCGAGCCCGCTTATGGCGCTGGGCTGGTCGTTCAGTGATGGCGATGATGGAAGCTGCGGCTGGCAACGTAGGTGCCCGCCAGCACGGCGCCGGCCACCATCAGCATCTTGCTGGCCGGCATGGCCTTCATGGTGTCGACCGCCATCTCGCCCGCATGCGGCGCCATCAGCTCCATGCGCCGCTTGGTCATCTGCGCGCCCAGCTCCTGCAATCGATCGGCAAGCAACTGCTCGGCCGCCGGCAGCAGCGAAGTCTCTTCATCGGCCACGTGGTGCATCACGTCGCGCATGAGTGCGTTGAAGGTGCTGTCGTAGGTGGCGTCGGTGGGTTCCAGATCGCGAAGAATGCCGATCAGGCGGCGCATCTCGGCATGTTCGGGAACGCTCTTTTCGGTCACCGTGCTGTCGGCGCCCACGGCTTGCATCGCGGGATAGAAGATTTCTTCCTCGAGCTGGGCGTGCACCTCGAGCGCGAGGCACACGTGGCGCACCAGGCCTTCCTTCACCGCAGGCGACAGATCTGCGTGGTACTTGTGAAACGCCATCAGCACGTTCGAATGGTCCGTGCGGATCATGGTGGTGATGCTTGGCGACAGCTTGCTCAGCATGGTCATGGCGATGGCTCCTGGGCTTGGGGGTGGCCCGAGAAACCGGCAAGCGCCATTCCCGCCCAGTCGCGCGCCTCAGCGCGGCGACACCCCGATCAGCCACTGGTGCAGCCACAGATAGAACACCACGAACAGCGCCAGGCCGCCCACCACGGCGATCACATCGTTCATCGGCCCGGTCGGCGCGCCGGGGACAGGCCGCGGCGTGCGCCGCTTCAGCGAGATGCAGTCGGCCACGGCCCAGGCGAGAAACCCGCCGAACAGCAGCACATCGGCGAGCGTGCCGTTGGCGAGCAGGTGGGCCGTGGCCCACAGCTTGGTGGCGAGCAGCATGGGGTGCTTCGTCGCCCGCTGGATGCGCCCCGGCAGGTAGGCCGCCAGCAGCAACGGAAACACCGGCAGCAGCAGCAGCAGCGCGAAATGGCGCAGGAAGAGCGGCGGGCTGTACAGCACCACGGGCGATTGCCGCGCCGCACCGTAGCCGACGACGATCAGCACGAAGCCCACGATGGCGATCACCGCATACAGGCCCTTCCACGGCCCGTCGCCGAGCCGTGCGTGTTGCGCATCGCGCCACGCCGGCGCCACGATGGACACCGAGTGGATGCCGAGAAAGATCAGCAGGCCGAGAACAAGCCACACCATGAAAGCGCTCCTTCGTTGCGACCCCACCGGACAGCGGGCCGATCAGTGTAGGCGCGGTGTTTTCAGAGCGCTTCGCCGGCGGCCAGGCGGGGCTTGACCCACAGCCAGGCCAGCAGGCCCACGCCCAGCATCGCAAGCGACATCAGCGCCAGAGCGCGGGTGGAATGCATCACCAGCGGCGCGATGACACCGGCCACGAGGCCGTTGGCGAGACTGCCGATGCAGGCCTGGAACGACGAGGCCATGCCGCGCCGCTCGGGCACGAGGTCGAGCACCATCAGCGTGACCACCGGCACCATCAGCGCCCAGCCAAACGAGAACACCGCGATCGGCAGCATCGCCCACCAGTACTGCGGCGTGAATGCGAAGTTCAGCGCCACGTTGAGCAGCGACACCAGCAGCATGATCACGAAGCCGTGGCGGATCTGGTGCCGCGGCTTGATCTTCCCGGCCAGCCGCCCCGACAGCCACGCCCCGCCCATGATCCCGCTGATGCTCAGCATGAAGAACCAGAAGAACTGCCCCGGCGCGAGGCCCAGGTGCTCGCCGAGGAACACCGGCGCCGACAGCACGTAGAGAAACATGCCGTTGAAGGGGATGCCGCTGGCAACGACCAGCATCAGGAAGCGCGGGCTCGAACCGAGCGACGCATAGCCGCGCATCAGGCTGCGCACGTTGAACGGCTGGCGCTGCGACAGATGCAGCGTCTCGGGCAGCAGCCGCCAGTTCGCCACCCACAGCGCCGCGCCGAGCACGGCCAGCAGCCAGAAGATCGAATGCCAGTCGGCGTGCACGAACAGGAAGCCGCCAATCATCGGCGCCACCGCGGGCGCCACGCCGAAGTAGATGGTCACCTGCGACATGACGCGCTGCGCGTCGGCCGGCGCGAACATGTCGCGGATGACGGCGCGCGACACCACGATGCCGGCCCCGGCCGAGATGCCCTGCACGGCGCGGAAGAACACCAGCTGGCCGATCGTCTGCGACAGCGCGCAGCCCACCGACGCCAGCGTGAACAGCGCCACGCCCCACAGCACCACCGGGCGCCGCCCGAAGCTGTCGGACAGCGCGCCGTGGAACAGGTTCATCACCGCGAAGCCGAACAGATAGGCCGACAGCGTCTGCTGCATCTGCACCGGCGTGGCGCCGATCGACTGCGCGATGCCGGCGAACGCGGGCAGGTAGGTGTCGATCGCGAACGGCCCCAGCATGCCCAGGCAGGCCAGCAGCACGGCAAAGGCCCAGCGCGGCGCGCGCCAGAGGGTGTGGGCGTCGGGGTTCATGAGGAAAGCCGACGAGTGTAGCGAGCGGCCGCCGGCAAACAGGGCCGCTCGACTGCCCGCGCCGTGCCGGGCGCGATGAAAAGTGTGAAGCGAGCCGATAGGCCGGATTCTGTGCAGCGGCCTCCTCTTGCGAAGAGCCCGCCGTGACCGCCATTCCTCTGGGCCGTGGATCGCTCGCACGGCTCGGTGCCACCTACCCGCCAGCTCCGCGGAGCCACATCAACGCTGGCCTATTTGGTGTTGCTGCGCGTAGAGATTGCCCGTTTCATTCACCGCACGTTCTTGCGAACGCCGTGATTCGTTTCTGTTGCTCTGATCCTCACCTCACGGTGGACAGCCGTTAGCTGCTACGCCGCCCTGTGCAGTCCGGACCTTCCTCCAGTGCCTCCTTTCGGAGAAATGCACCAGCGGCGGTCTGGCTCGCTTCACGGGCGCAATTATCCCCGTCCGTTGCGCGCCTGCCGCTTGTCGCGCAGCACGACCTGGCTGCCGCGGCGGTCAAGCTCGAAGAGCTGCGTCGCCTCGATCAGGTCGATCAGCTTGCGGTAGCCGTAGTTGCGCGGATCGAAGGAGGCCTGGTTGCCGATCTGCTGCCCCACCGGGCCGAGCGAGGACCAGCCGTCTTCGCCTGCGGCGGTTTCCACCGCGTTGCGCAGCAGGCTCACGAGGCGCGCGTCCTGTCGCAGGGCGGAGGTGTCGAGGCGGATCGGTGCGGTGTCGGCTTTCGGCGCCGGCTCGGCTTCGATCACGGCGGCTTCCGTCCGGGTCGCTTCGCCCTTGGCCGCTTCGCTCTTGGCGGAGACGCGGCCCTTGCGCGCCGGCGCCTTGGCCTTCGCCGGCTTGGCCGCTACTTCCTCGACGGCCGCGGCGCTGCCCAGGTTCTCCAGGTAGAGAAAGCGCGAGCACGCGTTGACGAAGGGCATGGGCGTCTTCTTGGCGCCGAAGCCGTAGACCAGCGCGCCCTTGGCCTTCAGATGCAGGACCAGCGGCGTGAAGTCGGCGTCGGACGAGACGATGCCGAAGGCTTCGGGCTCGTCGGCGTAGAGCAGGTCCATCGCGTCGATGACCATCACCATGTCGGTGGCGTTCTTGCCCTTGCTGTAGTCGAACTGCTGCACCGGCTTGATGGCGTACTCGTGCAGCACTGCCTCCCAGCCTTTGAGCCCATCCTTCTTCCAGTTGCCGTAGGCGCGCCGGATGTTGGCGACACCGCTCTTGGCCAGCTCCGCGAGGATGACGTCGATCTTGCTGGCCGGCGAGTTGTCGGCGTCGATCAGCAAGGCGATGCGGGGTTGTTTCTCGATCATGCGGTGTCCTCGTCCACTTGTTTCCAGGCCAGCGTCTCACCCCCACACAGCGGCTTCAGTTGTGCGTCGCCGAAGGGCAGCGATTCGGGTAGCGTCCACGCCTCTTTGCGCAAGGTGACGGTGCCGGTGTTGCGCCGCAGGCCGTAGAAGGCCGGGCCGTTGAAGCTCGCGAAGGCTTCGAGCTTATCGAGCGCATCGGCGGCATCGAAGGCCTCGGCGTACAGCTCCAGCGCCGTCAGCGCCGTGTAGCAGCCGGCGCAGCCGCTCGCGTGTTCCTTGAGATGCGCCGGATGCGGCGCGCTGTCGGTGCCGAGGAAGAAGCGCTCACTGCCCGAGGTGGCGGCGGCGACCAGCGCCTGGCGGTGCGTCTCGCGCTTGAGCACTGGCAGGCAGTACCAGTGCGGGCGCACACCACCGAGGAACAGCGCGTTGCGGTTGTAGAGCAGGTGGTGAGCGGTGATCGTCGCGGCGGTGAAGGCGTCGGATTCGGCCACGAACTGCGCCGCCTCCTTCGTCGTGATGTGCTCGAACACCACCTTCAGTTCCGGAAAGTCGCGGCGCAGCGGGCGCATCACGCGGTCGATGAACACCGCCTCGCGATCGAAGAGGTCGATGTCGGGATCGGTCACCTCGCCGTGCACCAGCAGCAGCAGGCCTTCGCGCTGCATCGCCTCGAGCGTCGCGTAGGTCTTGCGGATGTCGGTGACGCCGGCGTCGCTGTTGGTAGTGGCGCCCGCCGGATAGAGCTTGAGCGCGACGATGCCGGCCTCGGCTGCGCGGCGGATCTCGTCGGGCGGCAGGCGGTCGGTGAGGTAGAGCGTCATCAGCGGCGTGAAGTCCGCGCCTTCGGGTGTCGCCGCGCGGATGCGCTCGCGGTAGGCCACGGCCTGTTCGGCGGTGGTGATCGGCGGCTTGAGGTTGGGCATCACGATCGCACGGGCGAACTGGCGCGCGGTGTGCGGCAGCACAGCGGCGAGCGCCGCGCCGTCGCGCAGGTGCAGGTGCCAGTCGTCGGGGCGGGTGAGGGTCAGTTCTTGTGGAGCATCCATGCCACGGATTGTCACGCTACACCGCCCAGGCCTTCACCCCGGCCTCCCACGGAACGGCTTGCAAGCCGTTCCGGCTGCGGCGGGACATCTGTCCGAAGGGACAGATGTCGATTCCCGCCTTCGCCTCCCAGAGGGAGAGGGAGAAACGCCTAGTACAGGCGGCGATCAGCCGGCGCCGGCGGTACCCACTGGTACAGCCAGGTCTCGGTGAGCGGCTGGCCGTCGTGGCGCAGGTACAGCCGCAGCGTGATCGGCTCCGTGCTCTCGTCGTCGGGCCTAACGTCGAATATCGCGCGCCAGCCGTTGATCGATTCGAGCGGGCGTGCCGAGGTGATCTCGATCGTGCCGCGGCTGGCGGTGATGACAGGCTCCACTTTCGCATCACGCCCGAGCTGCGCGAGATCGGCGCCGGCGAAATCGACCGCAAAGCGCCACGAGAAGTATTTGCGCGGCTGGCCGACGATGCCGCCGAGACCCGTGCGCGTCGCCACGCAATGCGCGAGCGTCGGCCGCGCCGGCGGCTGCGCGCCCCAGTACAGCCGGTAGCCCACCAGCCACTCTTCGCCGGGCTGCACCGGCTTGGCGGGGTGCCAGAAGGCGACGATGTTGTCGAAGGTCTCGTCGATGGTCGGGATCTCGACGAGCTGCACCGCGCCCTCGCCCCAGTCGGCCTTGGGCTCCACCCACAGCGAGGGCCGGCGGTCGTAGAACACGCCGTCGTCCTGGTAGTGGTCGAAGTTGCGGTCGCGCTGCACCAGGCCGAAGCCGCGCGGGCTGGTGTCGGCGAAGGCGTTGAACTGCAGCGTCGGCGGATTGGTGAGCGGGCGCCACACCCACTCGCCGTTGCCGCGCCACATCTGCAGCCCGTCGGAATCGTGGATCTCGGGGCGCCAGTCGTTCGCCATGCGGCGGTCGTTCTCTGCCGTCTGGAACATGCTGGTGCATGGCGCGATGCCCAGCCGCTCGATGGGCTTGCGCGGGTACAGCGCGGCGTCGATCTCCATCACCTGCGTGTCGCCCGGCGTGATGGCGAAGCGGTAGGCGCCGGCGATGCTCTGCGAATCGAGCAGCGCGAGCACCACCACGGTGTTGGAACCCGGCGCGGGCCGCTCGAGATAGAAGGCAACGAAGTCGGGAAACTCTTCGGGACGCGCCATGCCGGTGTCGATGGCGAGGCCACGCGCCGACAGGCCGTACTGCCAGTCGCCGCCCACCGCGCGGAAGTAGCTGGCGCCGAGAAAGGCAGCCACGTCGCGCACCGGATCGGTGTGAAAGTTCAGCCGGAAACCGGCAAATCCGAGATCGGGCGGCAGCGCCGCGGCCTCGAGGCCGCTCTTGCCATAGTCGAACATCGCCGGGTCGTAGGCGAGTTCCTGCGCCTGGCCGTCGGCAAGTTCATACATGCGCACGGGCTTCTTGAAGAAGAGGCCCAGGTGAAAGAACTTGGCCTGGAACCGCAGGTCTCGGTCGGCCCACAGCGCATGGTCAGCGCGAAATTGAATCGACTGGTACTGGTCCCAGTCGAGGGCGGCCACGGCGGGCGGCAGCGTGCCGGCGAAGGGTTGGTAGGGCGCGCCGGCCATGGCGCGAGCCTGGCCCTTCAGCGTGGCAAAGTCGAAGGGGCGCGGCGCGCCAAGGGGCTTGAGATCGGCCAGCGCCTCGGTCCAGTTGAGGCCGAGGGCGGCGGTGGCGCTGGCATAAGCGGCACCGCGGCCGAGGGTGCGGAGGAAGCGTCGTCTGTTTTGCATCTCGCGCCAGTGTGCACAAAGCGTGCCCGTCCGCGCATCGACATGTATCAGCCGCGAGTGCCCTTCAGTGCTGCAGGATCTTGGAAAGAAAGTCCTTCGCACGCGGCGAGCGCGCCTCGGGGTCGCCGAAGAAGTCGTCCCTGCCGCAATCCTCGACGATCCTGCCGGCGTCCATGAAGATCACCCGGTGGCTCACCTTGCGGGCGAAGCCCATCTCGTGCGTGACCACCATCATGGTCATGCCCTCGTGCGCGAGCTTGACCATCACGTCCAGCACCTCGCCCACCATCTCGGGGTCGAGCGCCGAGGTGGGCTCGTCGAACAGCATCACGATCGGGTCCATCGACAGCGCGCGGGCGATCGCAACGCGCTGCTGCTGGCCGCCGGACAGCTGGCCGGGGAACTTGTCCTTGTGCGCCATCAGGCCGACGCGGTCGAGCATCTTCAGCCCGCGCGCCTTCGCTTCGTCGGCGCTGCGGCCCAGCACCTTGATCTGCGCCAGCGTCAGGTTCTCGGTCACCGACAGGTGCGGGAACAGCTCGAAGTGCTGGAACACCATGCCCACCCGGCTGCGCAGCTTGGGCAGGTTGGTTTCCTTGGCGTTGACCTGGATGCCGTCGACGAAGATGTCGCCCTTCTGGATGGGCTCCAGCGCGTTCACGGTCTTGATCAGCGTCGACTTGCCCGAGCCGGACGGCCCGCAGACGACGACCACGTCGCCCTTGTTGATCACGACGTTGCAGTCGGTCAGCACCTGCACCGGCCCGTACCACTTGGACACGTTGCGGATCTCGATCATCGGTTTGTCGCTCATGGCGGGCCTCAACGAATAATTGCAATCTTCTTGTTCAGGCGCTTGACCAGCGCGGAGAGCGAGAAGCAGATCACGAAATACAGGACCGCCGCGAGGATGTACGACTCGCGCGTGCGGCTCAGGTTGCTGCCGGCCACGGTGAAGCCGTGCAGCAGGTCGTGCGCCGTGATGATGTAGACCAGCGACGTGTCCTGGAACAGGATGATGGTCTGCGTCAGCAGGATCGGCAGCATGTTGCGGAAGGCCTGCGGCAGGATCACCAGCTTCATGTTCTGGCCGTAGGTCATGCCCATGGCCTGCCCCGCGAACACCTGGCCGCGCGGGATGGACTGGATGCCCGCCCGCAT
>JAKFDI010000041.1:0-2011 GCA_036676235.1 Rhizobacter sp.
CGAGATCGACCTCTCCGACAACCCCGACTTCGGCGCACTCGCCGCGGCGTTCGGCGTGCCTGCGTTGCACGTCGATGCACAGGCCGATGTCGAGGATGCACTAGCGGAGCTGCTCGCGATCCGCGGTCCGGCGCTGCTGCATGTCGCGATCGATCAGGCCGCCAACGTCTGGCCGCTGGTGCCGCCCAACCGCAACAACGCGCAAATGATGTACGCGCCCCACGAAAACACGCCCGCTGAGAGCCCGACGGAGGCCCGCCATGCAATACCAGCTTGACCTCACTTTGCGACGCGCCGAAGGCGCGCTGGCGCGCGTGATCGGCACCGCCGAACGCCGCGGCTTCCGCCCGATCAGCGTCGACGGCGAAGCCCATGCCGACGGCGAGCGCTGGTACCTGCGCATGACAGTCGAAGGCGATCGTCCCGCCGAAGCATTGCAGTCGCAGCTCGCCAAGTTGTACGACTGCCTGGCCGTCGAGGTGGCATCGTGTCCTTGACTACGACTTCCGCGTCGCAACCGGCGGTGTCTCCCGGCACCGAACCAGCCACCGGCGAGCGTCCTTTGCAGCTCTGGTTCGACGGTGAAATCGCCAGCAGCGAAGCCTTGCACGCGCCGCTGACCACGCACGCGATGCATTACGGCAGCGGCGTCTTCGAAGGCATGCGCAGCTATGCCACGCGCGATGGCGCCGCGGTCTTCCGTTTGCCGGAGCATCTCGAACGCATGCGCAAGGGCGCCGAGGTGCTCGGCATCCGCTTCGATGTGCAACAAGCGGCTGCGGCGACGCTGCAGGTACTGCGCAGTAACGGCCACCGCGACGCCTACATCCGCCCATTGGCCTGGGTGGGCGGCGGTTCGTTCGGTCTGGATATCGGTGCGCAGCCGCATCACCTGATGGTCGCCTCCACCGCGACCAACGTGCATCTCGGCGGCAACCGGGCGCGCCTGACCGTGTCGAAATGGCGCCGCAATCCGGCGACGTCGCTGCCGCCGCTGAAGCTGTGCGGGGCCTACGTCAATTCGATCCTCGCCAAGCGCGAAGCCAAGGGTCGCGGCTTCGACGAGGCATTGTTCGTCGATGAGAACGGCCTTGTGGTCGAGTGCACGGGCGCGAACGTGTTCTTCGCCAAGAACGGCCAGCTGATCGCAGTCGACCATCGCGACGCTCTGCCCGGCATCACCCGCAACACGCTGATCGCGCTCACCGGCGCGCGCTCGCGCCCGGCGACGCGGGCGGAGTTGCTCGACGCCGATGAGGTGTTCGTCTGCGGTACCGCGGCGGAAGTCAGTGCGATCGCCGCGCTCGACCAGCGCGAATACGGCGACAACCCGATCACCCGTGAACTGGCGGCGCTGTACGCGCGCGTGGTGCGCGGCGAAGTCCCGCAGTATGCGCACTGGTTGACGGCGACCTGACATGGAACCGCGCGTAGCCGAGCCTGAAGTAAGCGTCGCCGACGTCTTGGCGGCACAGGCCCGGCTGCGTCCGTATCTGAGCATCACCCCGCTGCATTACGCCGAACGTTTCGGCTGCTGGCTGAAGCTGGAAAACCTGCAGCGCACCGGCTCCTACAAGGTACGTGGTGCGTTGAATGCGCTGCTGGCCGCACGCGAGCGCGGCGATACCCGCACGGTGATCGCCGCATCCGCCGGCAACCATGCACAAGGGCTGGCGTGGGCCGGCTATCGCCTGCGCATGCCGGTGATTACGGTGATGCCGCGCTGCGCGCCCGAAACCAAAATCGCCGGCGTGGCTCATTGGGGCGCGACCGTGCGCCTGCACGGCGACAGCTATGACGAAGCCAAGGCCTTCGCTGCCGAACTCGCCGCGCAGAACGATTACCGCTTGCTGTCGGCCTTCGACGATCGCGATGTGATCGCAGGCCAGGGCACCGTCGGTATCGAGCTCGCTTCGCTGGTCCCCGATGTGGTGCTGGTCCCGATCGGCGGCGGCGGTCTCGCGTCCGGCGTGGCGCTGGCACTGAAATCGCAGGGTGTGCGCATCGTCGG
>JAKFDI010000042.1:0-101770 GCA_036676235.1 Rhizobacter sp.
TCGCACATCAGCGTCGTCACCCTCAACCCAGAGCGCGACACGGCGGTCAGCATGTTTGTCAGCGTTCCACATACTCAGCTCAAAGCTGCGTGACTGAGGCGACAACTACCTTGACGCGCGCCGATAGCCAAACGGGGGTTGTGGCAAGCTACGGCATGTGCAGTGCAATTGCGCCGGAGATCACCATGAACACCATTCTCGAAATCCTGGAAGCTGAGGCTCTCAAGCTCCCCCCGTCGGAGCGCTCTCACCTTCTGGAGCGACTCATTGCAAGCCTGGATTCAGACCCTGAAGTCGAAGAGGCGTGGGATCGCGAAGCCGATCGTCGAGAGGCCGCATTGGAATCGGGGGCTGTGGTCGAGGTCTCGGGACATGAAGCAATTGCTCGTCTTCGGGCAAGGCTTGCTCGGTGACGTATTCGCTTCATCCTGGCGCGGAGCAAGACATCGCCGACGCCCTCGACTTCTACACAGAGCAAGCTGGCGCTCTCATAGCGCAAAGATTCCTCAGCGAATTCGAGCGCGTCGCTGAGCTGCTAGTCGAACATCCAGGCATTGGCACACCCACCACAAGAGATCGCCGCATGTTTCCGCTGCGGGTATTTCCATGCTCGGTCGTGTATCGCAGCCTCGAAACGAGCATTCGTGTCCGTGTCGTTCGGCATCAACACAGGAAGCCCAGCTACGGCGGAGCTCGGGTGTAGGGCTGTCACACGGTGCGCGCCTGCAGCCATCGCTTTGACGGCGGGGCAAGTCGACTACGAGTGGCGCCACCTTCTGCAGAAGCTCGAGGCCCGGAACCCTGTGTTGCACGAGCGATGGGGCGCTATCAACGTGCCGAATTGCCACCCGATGTTCCGCCTTGAGCCTGGCCTCATCGAACGGTGGGAGCGTCTCAGCACCAAGGGATCAGGGGACACTTGAGAAGCGGACCGTTGCCCAGCAACCGCACAACTGAAAGAACCGGAACCCATGAAAGCACAAGAACGCGACGAGTTGCTTCGGGCCTTGAAGGCTCGCTTCGAGAAGAACATGCACCGCCACAAAGGGCTTGCATGGGCGGACGTAGAGACGAAGCTCGAAAGCAACCCCAAGGCGTTGAAGTCGCTCGGCGCCATGGAGAAAACCGGCGGGGAGCCGGACGTGATCGGTTGGAACAAGAAGACCGGGCAGTTCACGTTCTGCGATTGCTCCGCGGAGAGCCCGGCCGGTCGCCGCAGCGTCTGCTACGACCGTGCAGCGCTGGACTCACGCAAGGAGCACAAGCCGCAGAACAGCGCCGTCGAGATGGCGGACGAGATGGGCATCGAGCTGTTGACGGAAGAACAGTATCGAGCGCTGCAGGCGCTGGGGGAGTTCGACATGAAGACGTCCTCGTGGGTGAAGACCCCGCCGGATGTTCGCTCGCTGGGCGGTGCCCTGTTCTGCGACTGCCGCTATGACAAGGTGTTCGTCTATCACAACGGTGCGCAGTCGTACTACGCGGCGAGAGGCTTTCGTGGCTTGCTGGTTGTGTGAGCGCGCGGCCCCATCGTGAAGCCGTCAGGGCATGGGCTGAACTCGCGAAAACTGGCCGCCGCCATCGGTCTGCAACAGGAGCGCGCGATGAATGAAGACCTCGACTCGCTGTCCCGGGACGAACTCGTCGCAGAGGTCAAGCGTCTGCGCGGCGGGATACGCCAGCCTCGAGATTCGAGCGGGCACGATCTCTGTTGGCATCACCCGGCGCTATGGGCGCTGCTGCCGGAACCCATCGCGCCGGAGATTCTTGTACCCGAGTGGCCGCAGTTCATGCGCGGGTGCATCAGGTACCGGCAGTCTCTCGACGAGCAGGCTGCGCAGGCGGCGCGCACGACGGGCGAGTTCGGCGGCGGCGACGCCTGATGTTCCCAATGCCGCTGGCGTTGACATCGGGCGCCGTGCGTCTTCTGTTCGCGCAACAAGCCATCGATAGCCGTGATGAAACTGAGCCTGTTCCTGACGCACGCGGCGACCCTCGGCATCGGTTTTGCGCTGGGCGTCTACCTGCTGCCGGTGCTCGTGGCACCGCAGGCGCCGTCGCCGGGAGAAGTGACCGCGGCGAGTTCGGCCGCCCAGTACACCGGTGAGTTCCGCCGCGACCTCGAGGGCAGCGACTTTCTCCATTGGGGCGAGGGCTCGGTGTCTGTGGGTGCGACGAGCATTGCGCTCATGGGCCGGTTGGCGCCGGGGCCGGACTACAAGCTCTACCTCGCGCCCGAGTTCGTGGAAACGGAGGCGCAATTCGAGCGCCTGAAGGCGCGCATGGTGCGGGTCGGCGACGTGCGCACTTTCGAGAACTTCGTGGTTCCGGTGCCGCCGGACGTGGAGGTGTCTCGCTACAACACGGTCATCGTCTGGTGCGAGTCGTTCGGGCAGTTCATCAGCGCTGCGCGCTACAGGTAGCGGGCATGACAGAGGGTGCTTCAGGCGAGCGCGACGCGCATCGAGCGGGCGTTCAACCGGCTGCGCCGCGCGCAGGTTTCATCGGGAGAGTGGCTGTGACCCTTGAGTGGAAGACCTCGCTGGATGCCGTGGACTGGGAAGAACTGTCCTCGCTCTATCGCGCGGCACCGCTTGGCAACAAGACGGTGCCGACGCTGAAGACTTTGTTCTCCAACAGCATGTTCCGCCTCTTCGTGTACGAAGCCGGCCGCCTCGTCGGGGTCGGACGGGCGCTCGCGGATGGTGCGGACTGCGCCTATATCTGCGACGTGGCGGTCATGCCGAGCCACCAAGGCACCGGCCTCGGCAAGGAAATCGTCGGCCGGCTGGTGGAGCTGAGCGGCGGCCACAAGAAGATTCTTCTCTACGCCGTGCCGGGCAAGGAGCCGTTCTACCGAAAGTTCGGCTTCATGCGCATGCGAACAGCCATGGCGATCTTCGAGAACCCGCGACTCATGGTCGAACGCGGCTACACCGACGACGACGCCTGACGCCGAAGCGCTTAACGTTCGCCTCACCCAGCGCTAACCGGGCGCTAACCCACGGCACCTATCTTCTTCCTGACGCGAGCGGCAACCTGCGGCCCGCACCACAGCAAGGAGAGATGCCATGACGAAGATCCGAAACACTGCGCTCAGCACCGCGCTCATCGCCGCTGGCGTGATCGCCGGTACCGTGACGAGCGCCGGCGCCTTCGACCTGCCCTGGGCGAAGAAGGACAAGCCCGAGACGGCCGCCACCGTGGCCGCTGCGCCGGCCGCCGTGCCGGTGCCGGTGCCGATGAAGCAGGCCGGTGTGCCCGATTTCCGCGCCATCGTGCAGCAGTCGGCGCCGGCCGTGGTGGGCATCACCGTCTCGGGTGTGCACGAGGCCACGATGCAGACGCGCGGCCTGCCGCCCGGCATGGAGAACGACCCGTTCTTCCAGTTCTTCCGCGGGCTGCCGGGCTTTCCGGGTGGCCAGCAGGGCACGCCTGAGCAGCCGTTTCGCGGCATCGGCTCGGGCTTCATCATCAGCGCCGATGGCCTGATCCTCACCAACGCGCACGTGGTGCGCGATGCGAAGGAGGTCACCGTCAAGTTGTCCGACCGCCGCGAGTATTCGGCCAAGGTGCTGGGTGCCGACCCGGTGACCGACGTGGCCGTGCTGCGGGTGGACGCGAAGAACCTGCCCACCGTGCAACTGGGCGATCCGTCCAAGCTGTACGTGGGTGACCCGGTGCTTGCCATCGGCGCGCCCTTCGGCCTGGAGCAGACGGCCACCCAAGGCATCGTCAGCGCCAAGGGCCGCTCGCTGCCGGGCGACAGCGCCGTGCCCTTCATCCAGACCGATGCGGCGGTGAACCCCGGCAACTCGGGCGGGCCGCTGTTCGACGGCCAGGGCCGCGTGATCGGCATCAACGCGCAGATCTATTCGCGCAGCGGCGGCTACCAGGGCCTGAGCTTCGCCATCCCGATCGACGTGGCGCTGCAGGTCAAGGACCAGATCGTCGAGCATGGCCATGCCGTGCATGCGCGGCTGGGCGTGACGGTGCAGGACGTGAACCAGGCGCTGGCCGATTCCTTCGGCCTGAAGCGGCCCAACGGCGCGCTCGTGGCGCAGGTCATGCCGGGCAGCGCGGCGGCCGAAGCGGGGCTGAAGTCGGGCGACGTGATCCTCTCGGTCAACGGCAACGAGATCGAGCGTTCGGGTGAGCTGTCGAGCGTCATCGCGATGGCCGAGCCCGGCGACAAGGCCGAGATGAAGGTGTGGCGCCAAGGTGCCGAGAAGGAGTTGACGGCCAAGCTGCAGTCCGCGGACCCGAAGCAGACCGCTTCGGCGAGTGGTGGTGAGGTGGAGCAGGGCAACCTCGGCTTGGCGCTGCGCCCGCTCAGCCCCGACGAGCGCCGCGCGGTCGGCGTGGAGGGCGGCCTGGTGGTGCAGAACGTCGCCGGCCCGTCGGCGCGCGCCGGCATCGAGCGCGGTGACGTGGTGCTTGCCATCAACGGGCGCGCGGTGGCGTCGGTCGACGAGATCCAGAAGGTGCTCGACAAGGAGCCCAAGAGCGTGGCGCTGCTGGTGCAGCGCGGCGACGAGAAGATCTTCGTGCCGGTGAAGCTGGGCTGAGGCCGGTTCGTTCCGGAAAGTAAAGGGGCACGCAGCGATGCGTGCCCTTTTTGCCGTTGTGCTGCCCCGGTGCCGGTTGGCTAGCCCTTCTTGCCGCCCACCAGCAGCAAGCCCGCGCCGATCACGATGGCGGCCACGCCGGCCCACACCGGCACGCTGACCGACTCCTTCTCTTTCACCGACAGCTCGATCGGCCCGAGCTTGAGGTCATGCGTTTCCTTGGTGAAGCTGAAGCCGCCGTACAGCAGGCCCAACACGCCGGCCGCAATGAGCAGGGCGGCCACGACTTTGACAAGACTCACGGGTTCATCTCCTGCGGGCCGGCACGGCCCTTTTGTCGAAAGCGCCGATTGTCGTTGCGCCGCTGCGGTCAGCCGGGTTCGCCGGGCCGCCCGCCGGCCGGGATCGTGCCGCCCAGAGGGAAGGCGCTTGCGCGCCGGCACAGCAGCCACGCCAGCGCCAGCGCCGGCACCGCGATCGACAGTGCGGCCAGCGTCATCTGCACCGACGACAGCGGCATGATCCCGCCACCCGGCGCCACCAGCATCAGCCCGCTCACCACCAGCGCCACGCGCAGCGGCCACTCCAGCAGGCCGGTGCGGCGCAGGTCGCCGATGCCGAGCAGGTAGCCCTGCAGCGCGCCGCAGGTGAGCACGATGCCGACGACAGCGGTGATCAGGTGCAGCGGCAACCAGCTCAGGTCGCCGCGCAACACCATGTCGGGGCTCATGACGAAGAAGAAGGGCACGAAGTAGATGATGCTGCCGATCTTCATCGCCTCGAGACCCGTGGCGATCGGCCCGGCCTTGGCGACCGACGCCGCCGCAAAGGCCGCCAGCGCCACCGGCGGCGTGATGAACGACACCATGCCCCAGTACATGATGAACAGGTGCACCGCCAGCGGATCGAGCCCCACCTGAATGAGACTGGGCGCCAGCAGCACTGCGAGGAAGATGTAGCAGGCGGTGATGGTCATGCCCATGCCGAGCACGAAGCTCGTGAACGCGCCCATCAGCATCAAGAGCAGCGGCGAGTCGCCCGCCATGAACAGCAGCTCGGTGGTGAGCGTGCCGGTGAGGCCGGTGAGCGAGAACGCGCCGACCAGCAGGCCCACACCCGCGAGGATGGCGACCAGCTCCACGAACACCCGGCCGTTGGTTTCGAGAAAGACCACGATGTCGCGCCACTGCCAGCGCTGCTTCGAGAACGCCTGGTTCAGCACCAGCAACAGCGCGGTGGCAAGCCACGGCGCCCAGTTCTCGCGCTTCATCACGAGCAGCAGCACCACCAGCAGCAAGATGACGAAGATGAAGTACCAGCCGTCGCGCATCACCTCGCGCAGCTTGGGCATCTCTTCGGGCGGCAGGCCCACCATGGCTTGCCGGCCGGCGCTGCAGTCGATCTGGATGAACAGCGCGAAGAAGTACATCGCTGCTGGAATGGCGGCGCCCAGCGCCACCTCGGCGTACGAGATGTTCAGGAACTCGGCCATCACGAAGGCGGTGGCGCCCATGACGGGCGGCGCGAGCACCGCGCCGGTGGAGGCGCAGGCTTCGATGGCGCCTGCCGTGGTGGCCTTGAAGCCGGTGCGCTTCATCGCGGGAATGGTCAGCGTGCCGGTGGTGAGCACGTTGGAGATGACGCTGCCGCTCATCGAACCCAGCAGGCCCGACGAGAAGATGGCCACCTTGGCCGCACCGCCGCGGTAGCGGCCGCACACCGCGAAGGCGAAGTTGATGAAGAAGGTGCCCGCACCCGTCATCTGCAGCGCCGTGCCGAACACCAGAAAGCCGATCACCACTTCCGCGAAGGCACGCATCGGAATGCCGAGCACGCTTTCGCGCGAGAACACGTGGTACGACGCAGCCTCGAACAGCGACACCGAACTTGCGGTCAGCGGCGCCGGCATCGAGGCCGCGAACAGCGGGAACAGCGAGAACGCGGCCATGATGACGAGCAGCACCCAGCCGCCGGCGCGCCGCAACGCCTCCAGCACCAGCACCCACATCGCCACGGCGCTCCACATCATCCATCCCGGGGCCATGTCGGGAGCGCTGTACTCCCAGCCGGCGGCTGCCGATTCGCGCGCGCTCCAGATGAACACCGTGGCCAGTGCGGCCGCCACGACGAAGGTGAGCGCGTCGTACCAGGGCACGTGGTCGGTGTGCAGGCCGGGCTTGAGCGGATAGAGCAGAAACGCCAGCGGCAGCAGCAGCGCGATCAGGCCCCAGAAGTACTCGGTGTCGAGCAGCGTGAAATCGACAAAGAAGCGCAGCGTGAACTGCTGGTTGAAGCACAGCAGGATGGACGCGGCCGTCCACACTGCAAAGACCACCCGCCACGGCCCGGAGAGGCGCCGCGAGCGGGCCGCCCCGTCGGAGATGGGGGCTTCGGTATCGGCTTCCGACATGGGGCGGTGCGCGTGGGGCGGCTCAGTCGAACACCGGGTCCATGCCGGCTGCCGTGAGGGCCTCGCCGCGCTTGGCCATCCACGCCTTCTCGAAGGCCGCCTTGTCGTCCGGCGGCGAAGCCTTTGTGAACGCGGCCCAGGCCTTGGCAAGCACGTCCTGGCGCTTCAACAGCGCGTCGTTGTGCTGCTGCGCCTGCGGCGTCCACACGCCGGCTTCCTTCAGCGCGCGCACGGCGCCAGCGTGATAGGGCAGCACCCACTCGAGGTTCTGGCGATCGACGGCGAAGCCGTCCACACCGGCCGTCGCATCCTTGTAGGCGGCGTAGTTGTCGATCATCGACTTGGTGAACGCATACACCAGCTCGGGCTTCTGCGATGCGTAGGCCACCACGATGGGATACGGGTAGGCCGGAATCTCGACCGGGTTGCTGGGGCTCAAGCCGCCCGCGCCGCAGGTGGCCTTGTGCGGATAGAAGTACGGCCCGACCTTCTTCACGCGCTCCCACGCGGCCTTGTCGGCGGCCGGTGCGGGGGGCCATACCAATCCGCGCGGCGAGGCATCGGCCTCTCGCGCCTGGCCCGACACGGTGGTCGCGAACGCCGCGTCGATCTCGTTGTTGAGGATGCCCTTCCACATCGCGCCATAGCTCGAGAACTCGACGATGTTCACATCCTTCTTCGTCAGGTTGCCGTAGGCAATGATGGCCAGCGCGTTCTGGTTCAGCGCGGGCGAGCCGACCACGAAGCCGACACGCTTGCCCTTCAGGTCCTTGATCTCCTTGACGCCCGCGTCCTTGGCAACGCCGAGCGACAGGCCGTTGCAAGAGGTCGAGCTGAGCATGATCTGCAGCGGCTGCGGCCCCCAGGCTTCGCTGGCGAACTCGAACACACCCTCCGACGCGAAATACGAGCCGACACCCATGGCAGAGATCTGTGCCCGGTCGGACTTGAGCGGCGAGAGCCGCGCGATGTCGTTGCCGGCGGGCAGCACGCGCAGGTCCGAGCCGTGCTTCTGCTTCATCATCTTGCCGATCGCCACCACCATGTTGAAGCCGGATGAGCCGGTGTCGTAGGCGGTGACGGTGAGAGCGGTGGGCAGCTTCGCGTCCTGCGCGAAGGCGATGCCGCTGCACAGGGCGGCGCCGGCGAATGCGGCGCGCAACAGGCGAGACAGGGGGAGCGAGGTCATGCAGTGTCTCCAGGGTCGTCGGCACTTCGGCCGCTGAGTGATCGGGCTGATGTCCACGCCTGAAACCGCGGCCGGCGAACGGCTGGCAGCACAGCGCCGAACGATGCTGCACGACTTCGCACAGCGGCGCAATCAGCGCCGGCCCGCGAGCCGCTTGCATTGCAGAACGGCGCGGCGAATCGGCACTATCACTTACCCGATGGACTGACCCGATGGCCGCCCGGCGCCCCTCACGGCTTGGCGCCGAACCTGTGCGCCGACCGTGCTCGTGCCTTCACTGCCAGGGCCTCGCGATCACGCGGCTCGGCCGTCGTGACGAGCGAGCCGATCAGCGCCCGCGCCGAGGCGGCAACCTCTTGCACCGCCCGCTCGAACGCCGCCTCGTTCGCCTTCGACGGCACGTTGAAGCCGCTCAGCTTGCGCACGAACTGCAGCGCTGCGTCGCGGATTTCGAGTTCGGTGGCAGGCGGCTCGAAGTTGAACAGGGTCTTGATGTTGCGGCACATGGTGGCTCGGAGTCTGCGTCAGTCGGGGCGGCGTTGAACATCGAGGCTGGGTGCTTCTTCGCCTCGCGGATGGATCCCGGATCTCATGAAGCGTCTACCCACCGGCCTCGCCAGCCTTGCGCTCTTGCGCCGCCACGAACTGGGCGCGCGCCGGGCCGTCGATGCGCTTGCCGTCGACCAGGCACCACGCCAGAAGCTCCTCGGCCTTGACGTACGACTTCTCGGCAACGACGCCTGCCACGCGCAGGTTGAGCAAGGCCTTCTCCGCCATGCGCACCCAATCGGCGTACGTTTCCTCGAACGCATCCGGATCCGCCGCGTGCGCCTTGACCTTGGCCCACTCTTCTTGCGTGTACCAGCCGACTCCGACGACCGTGCGGGACCTCGGGCGCAGCCATGGGGGAGGGTTGTGCTTCGGCTTCATGGGGAGCAGTGCAGGTTGATGTCGGCGTTCGGGTTCGGGTTCGGGTTCGGCGGCTGGGGAGGATCGACCGCCGGCACATCGTCTTGCGGATCAGACCGGCAACCAGCGCCACCAGAAGGGCTCGCGCGGCTCCTTGGCGCCGTGCGCGAGCAGCAGTGTCACGAACTCGCTGCGCCCGTGCCGGCGCGCGGCCTGCAGCGGCGTGAGGCCGTCGAACTCCGAGCGCATGTGCGGGTCGGCGCCGTGCGCCAGCAGGTAGTGCGCGACCTTGCCGTGGCCGGCGATCAGGCTGGCCACAAGCGGCGTGCACATGATCTCGGGGTGCTGGTAGTTCGGGTCGACACCGGCGCTCACGTGATAGCGCACCAGCGGCAGGTCGCCCCCCAGCGCGGCGGCGTACAGGTCTTTCCAGTCTCCGGCGGACATGGCGGTATGGGTTGTGGATCGCGCGGTTTCGGGCGGGGATTCTTCGTCGACGTCCGATCGTCAGGAGGCCTGGAGCATCGCGCCCATCTTCTGATGAATCAGGTTGACGGCCTTCAGCGGGCGAATGAACACCTTGAACTCGACGATGCGTCCTTCATCGTTCCACTTGAGCATGTCGATGCCGTTGACGGCGATGCCGTCGATCTCGACCTCGAACTCGAGCACGGCATCGCGCGGACCGGCGATCTCGCGAACGTAGCGGAAGGATTCATTGAAGAAGACATTGAACGCCGCCGCGAGGTAGCGGGTGGTGATGGCCTTTCCGGCTTGCGGCGTGTGAACGACCGGCGAGAGGAAGACCACGTCGTCCGCGAGCAGGGCGTCGAGGCCCTTGGCGTCGCGCGAGGAGACGATCTGGTGCCAGGTGGAAAGCGTGGCGAAGGTCATGGGCTGCCTTTCAGTGGGAATGGATGTCTCGGTGTGGCGCGTGCCTCATCGGCGAACGACGGCCATCGTGGCCTGCATGAGCGCAACCACCTTGTGCTCGGCCCCGTCGCCGGAGAACGCCCGAACCTCGCCCGTGCACACGGTGAGCAGCTTGCCCGCGCTCTGCACCCGCCCAATCGCGAGGAATCGCTCGCCGAGCGCCGGGCGCACGAGATTGATCTTGAACTCGGCGGTCACCACCTCGCCATCGGCTGGCGCCTTCGTCAGCGCTGCATAGCCGCAGGCGCTGTCGACGATGCTCGTGATCGCGCCGGCATGCACATAGCCATGCTGCTGTGACAGATGGGTGGAGAAGGGCAGTGCGATGTGCACTTCGCCATCGGACACCAGGGCAAGCGTCGCACCAAGGGTCGTCATCAGGCCTTGCGCACTGAAGCTGGCCGCGATTCGTTCGTGCATGTCGGTCATGGCACGTCCCGGTCTCACTCGAAAACCGGCCGGAAGAACGTGCGCTCGTAGCTGAGAAAGCAGCGCGTCTCTTCAGCGTACTTGAATGCCGCCTGGCACTGCACATCCTTGAACGACTTCTTTCTGTACTTCTCGTAGGCGGCCAGCGATGGAAACGAGAACGAAGCCAGCGCCACGTTGCTTGCGCCCTCCGAGGGCAACAGATAGCCGTGATGTGTGCCCCCGAACTTGCGGACAAGAGGAATCCAGAGCCTGCCGTAGTGCTCGAATTCCCGAGTCTTGGTCGGGTCGATGATGTAGCGGAGGTGGCAGGTGATCATGGTGTGTCTGGCGCCGATCGATCGGAAGCTTGGAACTCGGGCTCACATGCCCAGGACTTGCCGACGCATCGGAGAGGCAAGCAGGGCGAACGCCACGACGTTGACCACCACGGTGCTCCAGAACGCCGCTCGAAAAGACGCCTTGCTCGACTTGTGCCGCAGAAGCTGCTGCGCGACGATGGCGCCGGGCCACCCGCCCACAAGGCCCACGGCGAGAAGCGTTGATTCGGACGTTCGCCAGCGGCCTGCTTCTGCAGCCGACTTGTCGAAGGCGTAGACGAACAGGGCCACCACGCTCGCGGCGAGATAGAGGCCGGCCACCCATGCCGGCACGCGCCAGGCCGCGGCCACTGCGAGATAGAAGATGGCGAACGCCGGAATGGCGAAGTAGCTTGCGGTGCCCCACTGGGCAGCGCCGGCGCGGGCAGTGCGGCGAATCGGCTTTGCGGGCCGAAGCGGCCGGACCGCCTTGGCGCGCTTCTTCCCCTCGGCGTTGAGTTCCACCTCGAAAGTGACTCGTTGCCCGGCCTGCGGACGCCCCGCCTGCGCGGGAAACGCCTTGATGTGGGCAAAGATCTCCTGCCCACCGAGCGTGGGCTCGATGAAGCCGAAGCCTCGTTCGTCGTTCCAGGTCTTGATGGCCCCGTCGAAGCGCATGGGTGTAGGTGAGTTCTGGCGTTCCAACTGAGAGGCGGCGTGCGCCGCGGCCTCGTCGCGTCCTTCTCAATGGACGGATCTGAAGCATCGATCGCGAACACGAGCTTATCGCTCGCCGCCACCCAACACCCGCCCCACCACCTCCCCCAGCTCCTCGAACACGTTCTCCTTGTGCACCAGCGCCGTCACGCCCGTGCTTTCGGCGCGCCGGCGCACGTCGCCCGAGATGTAGCCGGAACTCAGCACCACCGGCAGGCCGGGGCGCAGTTCAAGGAGTTCCCTCGCGAGGTCCAGGCCCGACAGCCCGGGCATGCTGAAGTCGGTGACGACGACGTCGATCGCGCCAGCGTCGCGCTGCGCCGCGGCAAGCGCCTGGCGCGAATCAGCGTGAGCCAGCACGTCGTAGCCGAGGCCGCGCAGGATGTGTTCGGTGGCGAGCAGCACCACCGGGTCGTCGTCCACCAGCAGCACGCATTGCCCGCGGCCGGGGGCCGTGGCCGGCGGTGGGGCAGGTGGCTTCGGCGCGTCGGCCGGGCCGTGCGCGATCGGCAGGTAGATGTGGAACGTGGTGCCTTCGCCCACCGCGCTTTCAACCGAGATAGCGCCGTGGTGCGCCATCACGATGCCGTGCACGACGGGCAGGCCGAGGCCGGTGCCTTCGCCGCGCGGCTTGGTGGTGAAGAAGGGCTCGAACAGGCGGGCGCGTGTAGCCTCGTCGATGCCGCTGCCGTTGTCGCTCACCGACAGGCGCGCGTAGTCGCCCGGCGGCAGCCCGGCGGCCACCTGCTGCGCCTGTGCGGCGTCCAGCGACAGCGGCCGCATGCGCACGTCCACGCGCCCCTCGCCCTCCTTCATCGCTTGCCAGGCGTTGGCGCACAGGTTCAGCAGCACCTGCTGGATGCCGGTGGCGTCGATGCTCACCAGCACTTCCTCGGCCGGCAGCTCGGTGCGCAGCGCCACGCCGGGCGGCAGGATCACGCGCAGCATGTTGACCGCTTCCTGCAGTACCGGCGCCAGCGGCTGCACCGTGGCCGGGCTGGCGTCGACGCTGTTGCGGCTGAAGGCGAGCAGGCGCCGCACCAGCTCGCGCGCATGTTCGGCCGCGCATCGGATCGGCTCCAGGTGCTCGCGCAGCGGGTGATCGGGCGGCATGTGCGCTAGCGCGAGACCGGTGTTGCCGAGGATGGCGGCCAGCGCGTTGTTGAAGTCGTGCGCGATGCCGCCGGCCAGCGTGCCGAGCGAATCCATCTTCTGCGCCTGCCACAGCTGCGATTCGGCCGTGCGCCGCGCGGCGTCGCTCAGCCGGCGCTCGGTGACGTCGCAGAAGTAGATCGCAAGCCCCCCGTCCGGCGCCGGGAACAGGCGCACCTCGAACCAGCGCTTCACGCTGGCCGTGAACTCCTCGTAGACGATGGGCGTGCGCTCGGTCATCGCACGCCGGGCCTCGGTCTCGTAGCGGGTGCCCACCGCCCGCGGAAACGCGGCCCACAGCACGGCGCCGAGCAGCTCTTCCTGCCGGCGGCCCGTGGTTCGTGCGGCCACGCGGTTGACGTAGGTGATGCGGTAGTCGCCGTCGAGCAGCATGAAGGCTTCCGACATGCTCTCGAGCGTGTCGTGCAGTTGCTGCGTCAGCCCGCGGGCGCGTTGCTGCGCGTGCTTGAGTTCGGTGATCTCCTGGCAGGCGCCGTGGATGGCGACGATGTCGCCGCCCTCGTCACGCAGCGGCCGCCCGATGCCGCGGTACCAGATGCGGCGCGCGTCGGGCATGACGAGCTCGAATTCGTCGTCGAACGGCGTGCCGTCGGTGGCGCACGCTGCGAGCAGGGCCTCGAAGCGCCGCCGAGACTCGGGCTCGTACGGAGCGAGCGCCTGCTCCTTGGTGAGGCGATGCGTGCGCGGCATGCCGTGCGTTTGCGCCACCGTGTCGTCCCACACCACCGTGCCGGTGCCGAGCACGAGTTGCCATCCGCCCAGATTGGCCATGTGGCTGGCGATGGCGGTCAACAGCTCGGGCGCGAAGAATCCGGGTCCCGTGGGCGCAGGTGCATCCATTTGCGGCGTGCTCCAGAGGCCTCCATGGATGGTGTCGTGGCCGTCACCGCCCGGCCGGCACGGCCGAGGAGTGGGCGCCAAGGCCGCGGCAAACGCCGTTCCCGATGGTGATGACGGCCGCGGCGCGACGTCGCGCGCTCAGGGCGGCGCGCTCAGGCCAGTTCGGCGTTGACCGCGGCCAGCGCCGCAGCGCCGGGGCACAGCGCCGCTTCGTCGAGGCGGTTCAGCGGCGTGTCCACCGTGCCCAGGTGCGCATGCAGGTCTTCGGCTGCGGGGTCCACATACAGCAGCCCGGTCACGATCTCGCCGCGCGCGCCGTGCAGCGCGATGTGGTTCATCGCCGCCAGCCGGTCGCCCGGGTCGTAGCCGTCGTGCAGCTTGCGCAGGCGCAAGAGGCTGCCGTCGTGCTGCGTCACCTCGATCACCTCGCCGGGCGCGTACATCGCGGTGATGGCGTCGCGGCTGGGCATGAAGTCGAGCCGGTTCACCGCTTCGTTGTGGGCGCGCACGTGGTCGTAGCTCTTGGTGCTGCCGGCGTGGTTGTTGAAGGCCACGCAGGGGCTGATGACGTCGATCAGCGCCGCACCGCGGTGGCGCAGCGCGCCCTTGATGAGCGGCACGAGCTGTTCCTTGTCGCCCGAGAAACTGCGCGCCACGTAGCTCGCGCCCAGCTGCAGCGCGAGCGACACCAGGTCGATCGGCGAATCACTGTTCACCGCGCCCTTCTTGCTCTTGCTGCCGGCATCGGCCGTGGCGGAGAACTGGCCCTTGGTGAGGCCGTAGACGCCGTTGTTCTCGACGATGTAGGTCATGTTCACGCCCCGGCGCATGGCGTGCGCGAACTGGCCGAGACCAATGGAGGCGGAGTCGCCGTCGCCGCTCACGCCGAGGTAGAGCAGCTCGCGGTTGGCAAGGTTGGCGCCGGTGAGCACGCTCGGCATGCGCCCGTGCACGGTGTTGAAGCCGTGCGAGTTGCCGAGAAAGTAGTCGGGCGTCTTCGACGAGCAGCCGATGCCCGACAGCTTGGCCACGCGATGCGGCTCGATGTCCAGTTCCCAGCAGGCCTGTACCAGCGCGGCCGAGATGGAGTCGTGGCCGCAGCCGGCGCACAGGGTCGAAACCTTGCCTTCGTAGTCGCGGCGGGTGAAGCCGAGGGCGTTGCGCTTCAGCGTGGGGTGGTGCAGCTTGGGTTTGGCGAGGTAGGTCATGAGCACGTCCCTCCAATCCGTTCGCCCTGAGGTATCGAAGGGCTCGCGCAGGGGCTTCGATACCTCAGCCCGAACGGGCTGTGATTGCTGGTCGTGGTCATGCCACTTTCCCCTGGTTGATCGGCTCGACGTTGTGCCTTTGAATGAACTCGGCAATCGCGCCGGCGATGAAGCGAGCGGTGATGGGCGTGCCGTCAAAGTGCAGCACGGGTTCCAGCTTCGCCGGGTTCAGTTCCTGTTCCGTCACGAGCAGGGTGCGCAGTTGCGCGTCGCGGTTCTGCTCGATCACGAACACGGTCTCGTGCGCGGCGATGAAACGATCGACCGCCTCGCTGAAGGGGAAGGCGCGGATGCGCAAGGTGTCCACGTGCAGGCCCTGCACCTGCAGCGCCGCAAAAGCTTCAGCCATCGCCGGGCTGGTGGAGCCGTAGTAGATGGCGCCGAAGCGCGTGGGCTTGGCGGCGCGCCGTTCGATCGGCTGCGGCACCAGCGCCTTGGCGGTCTCGAATTTCTTCAAGAGCCGCTCGACGTTGTAGAGATAGTCCGGCCCCGCTTCGGAGTAGCGCGCGTAGGGGTCGCGCGTGGTGCCGCGGGTGAAGTAGGCGCCGCGCTCGGGGTGCGTGCCGGGCACGGTGCGCCAGGGAATGCCGTCGCCGTCGACATCGAGATAGCGGCCGAAATCCTTGCCCGCCTCCAGCTCCTCGGCGGTCATCACCTTGCCGCGGTCATAGCGGCGCGCATCGTCCCATTCGAGCGGCTCGCACAGGCGGTGGTTCATGCCGATGTCGAGGTCGGTCATCAGGAACACCGGCGTCTGCAGCCGGTCGGCCAGATCCAGCGACGCGGCCGCGAACTCGAAGCACTCCTTCGGGTCTTCGGGAAACAGCAGCACGTGCTTGGTGTCGCCGTGCGAGGCGTACGCGCAGGCGATCACGTCGGCCTGCTGCGTGCGCGTGGGCATGCCGGTGGATGGCCCGCCGCGCTGCACGTTGATGAGCGTGACCGGAATCTCCGCGAAGTAGGCGAGGCCGATGAACTCCGTCATGAGCGAGATGCCCGGCCCCGAGGTCGCGGTGAAGGCGCGTGCGCCGTTCCAGCCGGCGCCGGTGACGACGCCAATGGAGGCAATCTCGTCTTCGGCCTGCACGATGGCGAACTTGTTCTGCCCGGTCGCCTTGTCGACACGATAGCGCCGGCAGTACTTCTCGAAGGCCTCGGCGACCGACGAGCTGGGCGTGATCGGGTACCAGGCGCACACCGTGGCGCCGCCGTAGACGCAGCCGAGCGCCGTGGCGGCATTGCCTTCGATGAAGATGCGCTGGCCCACGGCATTGCGGCGCTCGACCTTCAGCGCCGTGGCGTCGTCGAGATATTCGCGCGCATGGTGCAGACCCATCATGAAGGCGTCGAGGTTGGGCTGGATCAGCCGGGCCTTGCCCTTGTACTGCTCGCCCAGCAAGGTGGCGATGACCTCGGGCTCGATGCCGAGCAGGGTGGCGAGCACGCCGACGTAAACGATGTTCTTGAGCAACTGGCGCTCGCGCGGCTCGGCATAGCGCGTGGCGCACAGGTCGGCAAGCGGCACGCCGATCACGTGCACGTCGTCGCGGAACTTGCTCGCCGGCATGGGCTTGGAGGAGTCGTACAGCACGTAGCCGCCGGGCTCGATCTCGGCCATGTCGCGGTCCCAGGTCTGCGGGTTCATCGCCACCATCAGATCGCAGCCGCCGCGCCGGCCCAGCCAGCCGGCCTCGCACACGCGCACCTCGTACCAGGTGGGCAGGCCCTGGATGTTGGACGGGAAGATGTTGCGGGGGCTGACCGGGATGCCCATGCGCAGCAGGCTTCTGGCGAAGAGTTCGTTGGCGGAGGCCGAACCGGAGCCGTTGACGTTGGCGAACTTGACGACGAAGTCGTTGACGGCGGTGATGCGCGGCTTGGTGCTCATGTCAGCGGCTCCGCGGCGCTGCGCGCCGGCCCTCATCCCAACCCTCTCCCGCAAGCGGGAGAGGGAGTAGTCCGCCGCGCGCGGTCAGGTGTTGCTCCCTCTCCACCTCTGGGGGAGAGGGTTGGGGTGAGGGGGTCGGTGCCAACGCTCGACGGATCGAAAGCGAACGAATCTCCGTCATCTCAAGCCACCTTCTGCACACGCTGGGCACTGCGGCAGCCCCGCCCCGCCCTTGGCAACTCGATCGCGAACTTTTGCATGTCCCACGCCCCCGTCGGGCAGCGCTCGGCGCACAGCCCGCAATGCAGGCACACGTCTTCATCCTTCACCATCACGCGCGCCGTCTTGAGCGGAGTCGACACATACAGCGCCTGCTCCGCATGCCGCGCCGGCGCCCGCAGCCGCGTGCGCAGATCGGCTTCTTCACCGTTGGCCGTGAAGGTGATGCAGTCGGTCGGGCAGATGTCCACGCAGGCGTCGCACTCGATGCACTGCCCGGTGTTGAACACCGTCTGCACGTCGCAGTTGAGGCAGCGCTGCGCCTCTTTCCACGCGGTTTGCACGTCGAAGCCGAGTTCCACCTCGACCTTGATGTTGCGCAGCGACTTGTTCACATCCGTCCACGGCACCTTGTGGCGCAGCTCGGGCGCCACCTGGTTGTCGTAGCTCCATTCGTGAATGCCCATCTTCTGCGACACCAGCGTGACGCCACGTGCGGGGCGCTGCGTCACGTCTTCACCGTGCAGGAACTTGTCGATGGAGATGGCCGCGGCATGGCCTTGCGCCACCGCCCAGATGATGTTCTTCGGGCCGAGTGCCGCATCGCCGCCGAAGAACACCTGCGGCAGCGACGACTGCAGCGTGTCGGCGTTCAGCACCGGCATGCCGTGCTCGTCGAAGGTGATGCCGGCGCTGCGCTCGATCCAGGGGAAGGCGTTCTCCTGTCCCACGGCCACCAGCACCTCGTCGCACTCGAACACTTCGTCGGGCTCGCCGGTCGGCACGAGCTGGCGCCGCCCGCGCGCGTCGCGCACCGCGCGCACGCGCTCGAAGCTCATGCCGGTCAAGCGGCCGTTCTCATGCAGGAAGGCGCGCGGCACGCGGCAGTCGAGGATGGGAATGCCTTCGTGGATGGCGTCTTCCTTCTCCCACGGCGAGGCCTTCATCTCCTCGAAGGGCGAGCGCACGATCACCTTCACGTCGTCGCCGCCGAGGCGCCGCGCGGTGCGGCAGCAGTCCATCGCCGTGTTGCCGCCGCCGAGCACGATCACGCGCTTGGCCGCCTGCGTGACGTGGCCGAACGAGACGGAGGAGAGCCAGTCGATGCCGATGTGGATGTGCGCGGCCGCTTCCTTGCGGCCAGGGATCGACAGGTCGCGCCCGCGCGGCGCGCCCGAACCGACGAAGACCGCGTCCCAGTTCTCGTCCAGCAGTTGCTGCATCGATTCGATGCGCGTGCTGGCGCGAAAGTCGACGCCGAGCTGCAGCACGTATCCGGTCTCTTCGTCGATCACCTCCTCGGGCAGGCGAAAGCGCGGGATCTGCGAACGGATCATGCCGCCGGCTTTCTTGTCGCCGTCGAACACGGTGACGTGATAACCGAGCGGCGCGAGATCGCGCGCCACCGTCAGCGCTGCCGGCCCTGCGCCCACGCAGGCGATGCGCTTGCCGTTCTTCTGCGCCGCGGGCCGCGGCAGGCGGTTGCGCACGTCGTCCTTGAAGTCGGCCGCCACACGCTTGAGCCGGCAGATCGCCACCGGCTCGGGCTTCTCGGCCTGCGCTTCCTCGACGCGGCCACGCCGGCAGGCCGGCTCGCAAGGCCGATCGCAGGTGCGGCCGAGGATGCCGGGAAACACGTTCGACTCCCAGTTCACCAGGTACGCGTCGGTATAGCGGCCGGCCGCGATGAGGCGGATGTATTCGGGAACCGGCGTGTGTGCGGGACAAGCCCACTGACAGTCGACTACCTTGTGGAAGTAGTCCGGATGCGCGATGTCGGTGGATTGCACGCTGCCCTTTCCGCGTCGGGCCTGATGGGCTCGACGCGCCATGTGCGGTGGTCGGTCGCGCTCATGCTAGGACAAGCGTCGCCTCGATGTCAGCGAGGGTTTGCGCGAGGACGGCTCGCGTTGACCGCGCATGAACGATGGTTTCTTGCGCTGTCCTACCGTGCGCGATTCATCGATCGTCGTCAGGCTCATGGAATTCAAGGACTACTACGCCACGCTCGGCGTGCCGCGCACTGCCACGCCCGAGGAGATCAAGCGTGCCTACCGCAAGCTGGCGCGCAAGTACCACCCGGACGTGAGTAAGGAGCCCGACGCCGAAGCCCGCTTCAAGGAAGTGGCCGAAGCCTACGAAGCATTGGGCGACGCCGAGAAGCGCGCCGCCTACGACGACATCGGCCGGCGCACCGAACGCACGCAGGACTTCCAGCCGCCGCCGGGCTGGGGCGAGGGCTACGAGTTCAGCGGGCGCGACGGTGGCGCCGGCGGTGCACGTGACGAAGCCGACTACAGCGAGTTCTTCGAGACCCTGTTCGGGCGCCACACGCGCGGCGCACGCGGGCCGATGCGTGCACCGGGCGCCGACCATCACGCCAAGATCGAGATCGACCTCATCGATGCCTACCGCGGCGCGCAGCGCACGATCTCGCTGCGCATGCCGGTCGTGCAGCCGTCGGGCGAGGTGGTGTGGCAGCAGCGCCAGTTGGATGTCGCTATCCCCAAGGGCGTGCGTGCGGGCCAGCATCTGCGGCTTGCGGGGCAGGGCGGCGCGGGGCATGAGGGGCAGCCGGCGGGCGACCTGTACCTCGAGATCGCGCTGCGCACGCATCCACGTTTCCGCGTCGATGGGCGCGATGTCTACCTCGACTTGCCGGTCAGCCCGTGGGAGGCGGCGCTCGGCGCCACGGTGACCGCGCCCATGCCCGACGGCAGCGTGCAGCTCACCATTCCGCCCGGCTCGGCGAGCGGACGCCGCCTGCGGCTCAAGGGCAAGGGCCTGCCGGCCAATCCGCCGGGTGATCTGTATGCGGTGCTGGGCATCGTCGCGCCGGCGGCCGACACGCCGGCGGCGAAGGAGGCGTATGCCGCCTTCGAGCGCAGCTTCGGCGGGTTCAACCCGCGCCGCAACCTGGAGGGCTGAGCACGATGGCTGATCGTTCTTCGCATGTGGTCCACGGCGTCATCGTCGAGGAAGAACTTCACTTCACGCTGGTGGAGCTGTCTCGGGCTTGCCGGGTCGATGCGGCGCAGCTTGCGGCGCTGGTCGAAGAGGGCGTGATCGAGCCGCAGCAGGGCGATGGTCCCGAGGCGTGGCAGTTCAGCGGGCCGTCGTTGCAGCGTGCGCGTGCCGCTTCGCGTCTCGCCCGCGATCTCGAACTCGGCGTCGCAGGGACGGCGCTGGTGCTCGATCTGCTGGACGAGATCGAGCAACTCAAGTCTCGTCTGCGGCGCGCGGGCGTGCGCTGAAAGCGGTGCTGAAGAACTTTTTGAACGCGCCGCCGCGAGCCTGTCGAAGGGCCGGGCCCCTGCACCACCGCCCCGGCTGAGGTATCAAAGCCCGAACCCGCCCGTCCTGATCCTTCGATACATCAGGACTGGGTTCGGGTGGTCGGAATTCGCTCGGCGCGAACACGGGCAACCCCCTGTCATCCTCGCGACACTCCCACTCCGGGTAAGCGAGATTCCATGGGTACGTTTGTCGGACAAAGATCGCGGCGTGATGCGCACTGCCTGCGCGGAACGAAGGTTCACGATGAGCGTGCTTGCACCGGCCGAACTGTTCCAGCGTGTGGTGGTCGAGCCGGCTTACAAGGCCGTCTCCGCAGCCATCGAGCGCGCGATTCTTGACGGTGCGTTGCCGACCGGGTCGGCCCGGCCTGCTGTACGGCCCGACGCTGCTGGAGATCTTCCGCCACCGGCCGCAGGCCCAGGTGCGCAACCTCGCAGCGCACCGGTACATCGTCGATGCCCTGCAGTCGTGTCGCGCCGATGCCGCGGCCGAGTGGACGCGCAAACACCCGATCGACTTTCAACGCGGCTTTGCGATGACCGGTCTCGACATGGCCGCGCCGATCGCAACGCCCACCTCGGTAGCCAGACCCAACAAGGAGACATGACATGACGACAAAGACCCATGGCATTCGGTTCTTCAAGCACGCAGCGATGCTGTCGGCCGTGAGCGCGGTCGCGCTTCTGTGTGCGAACGGCGTGCAAGCCCAGGAGACCTTCAAGGTCGGCATCGTCAGTTTCCTCTCCGGCCAGGCGGCCGAGAGCTTCGGCATCCCGGCCGTCAACGGCGCCAAGGTGCTGGTCGATGCGTTCAACAAGGGCGCCGCGCCCGCGCCCTACAACAAGGTCGGCTTCGGCGGCGTGCAGATCGAAGCGGTGTATGTCGACGAGAACGGCGGCGCCACCAAGCAGGTGCAGGAGCTGCGCAACTTGTACGACCGTGAGAAGGTCGATGCGGTCGTCGGCTACGTCGGCTCGGGCGACTGCCTCGCCGTGGCGCCGGCCGCCGAAGAGATGAAGAAGTTCCTGATCCTCTACGACTGCGGCACGCCGCGCATCTTCGAGGACAACAAGTTCAGCTACGTGTTCCGCACCGCTTCTCACGCCGCCATGGACAACGTGGCGCTGGTGCGCTACATGAAGGCGCGCAACGTGAAGGCCGAGTCCTTCAACATGATCAACCAGGACTACGCCTGGGGCCAGGACTCGAAGAAAGACTTCACCTTGTCGATGGAAAAGTTGTACCCCGCCGCAAAGGCCGGCGAAGACCTGTTGCCCAAGTTCGGCGCCGGCCAGTACGGCACCGAGATCTCGGCTCTGATGGCAAAGACAGCCGACGTGACGCACTCGTCGCTGTGGGGCGGCGACCTGCAGGCCTTCATCCTGCAGGCCGGCCCGCGCGGTTTGTTCAAGCGCACGCAGGTGGTGCTCTCCGCCGCCGACCACGTGCTGCCGGGGTTGGGCCAGAAGATGCCCGACGGCACCATCCTCGGCGCACGTGGCGCCTACGGCCTGATGTCGCCGAAGTCGGCGCTGAACGACTGGTGGTGGGACCTGTATTCCAAGGCCTACGGTGTCTACCCGGTGCAGGCCCCGTACCGCATGGCGCAGTCGCTGCTCGGCCTGAAACTCGCCGTCGAGAAAGCGATGGCCGCCAACGGGGGCAAGAAGCCCAACCACGAACAACTCGCCGCCGCGTTGACGGGCCTGGAGTGGGACTCGCCGGCCGGCAAGATCCGCATGGCCCTGGGTGACGGCCACCAGGCGATTCAGGACACGGCCATCGGCAAGACGCGCTACGACGCGGCCAAGAAGATGGTCGTGCTCGAAGACATCCAGCGCTTCCCGGCCGAGTGCGTGAACCCGCCGGCGAACATGAAGGCGGAAGACTGGATCAAGGCCGGGTTCCCGGGTGCCAAGGGTTGCCCGTGACAAGACCGCAGCGTGCGCAGCGGGCCGGGCGCCGGGCCGATCCCATGCCGGACCGTTTCCCCTTGGGGGATCGTCGAACGCACCCGTTCGACGAGGGGCTCAGATGAGCGCGGTACTCACGATCCTGATCGACGGCCTGATCTACGCGTCGTGGCTGTTCATCGTCGCTCTCGGGCTCACGCTGGTGTTCGGGGTGCTGAAGATCCTGAACATCGCGCACGGCAGCTTCTACGCACTCGGTGCCTACGCGGCAGCGAGCTTCGTCGGTTGGGGCGCAAGCATGCAGTGGGCGCCGGCGTTTTCGCTGGTGGCCATGCTGCTGGCCGCGGTGGTGGTGGCCGCTGTCGTGGCGCCGCTCACCGAGCGTGGCCTGCTGCGCTTTTTCTACGGCCGCGACGAGGTGCTGCTGGTGCTCGTGACCTACGCGATGTTCCTGATCCTGGAAGACGTGACCAAGCTCGTCTGGGGCGCGAACCCGTACTACGTCTCCGAGCCCTACAGCCTGTTCAGCAACGTGCACGTCGGTGTGCAGACCTGGGTTGGCTACGACTTCGCGCTGATCGCGCTCGCGGTGATCGTCGGCCTGCTCGTGTGGTGGGGCCTGAATCGCACACGCCAGGGCAAGATCACGCTGGCGGTGATCCACAGCGCCGAGATTGCATCGAGCATGGGCGTGAACGTGTCGCGCGTGCACATGCTGGCGTTCTCGGTCGGCATCTTCCTGGCCGCACTCGGCGGGGCCTTCACGGCGCCGATGATCTCGGTGCAACCGGGGGTGTCGGTGGGCGTGATCATCGTGTCGTTCGCGGTCGTGATCATCGGTGGCCTCGGCAGCATCGAGGGTGCGGCGGTGGGTGCCTTGATCGTCGGTCTGGCGCGTTCGCTGGCGGTTCACACGGCGCCGGTGGCCGAGCTGTTTTCGATCTACATCGTGATGGCGGTGGTGCTGATGTTCCGGCCCGAGGGCCTGTTCCAGCGCACCCAGGCGCGCAAGATCTGACGCCATGGCCGCGATCCAGAGTCCGTTGCCGACCAGGCAAGACACATCTGCCATGCCGGCCCATCGGCGCACCGTCCTGATGGGCGCATGCGCCTTCGCCGCGCTCGCGGTCGCCGGTTTCTTCAGCCCGAAATGGCTGACCTTCCTGATCACGATGGCTGCCGCCAACGGGCTGGTGTCGCTCGGCATCGTCGGCCTGATGCGCGGCGGCGTGGTGTCCTTCGGGCAAGGCATGGTGTTCGCCATCGGCGGTTACACCGCAGCGCTGACGTTCAACAATCTCGGGTTCACCGATGCGCTGGGCTTGCCGCTCGCAGGCGGCTTGGCGGCAGCGTTGGTCGCCGCACCCTTCGCGCCATTGCTGTCGCGCTACCGCGGCATCTTCTTCGCGATGCTGACCTTGGCTCTGTCGATGGTGACCTACGGGCTGCTGATGAAACTCGACGTGCTCGGCGGCTCCGACGGATTCAATCTCGGCCGGCCCACGCTGCTGGGCCAGAAGCTGCCCGACGCACAGGTCGGCTACATCCTCTACCTCGTCACCCTGGGAGTCGCCACGGTGATGGGCCTGCTCGCACGTGTCTACTTCGACAGCACCCGTGCCCTCATCACGCTGGCTGTGCGCGAGAACGAACTGCGCGTCGAATACCTCGGCGGCTCGGTGCGGCAGGCCATGGCGATCAACTTCGTGCTCGCAGCCTTTTGCGGCGGGCTCGGCGGATCGCTGGTCGTGATGTCGCTCGGCCACATCGAACCCAATTTCAGCTTCTGGACGACTTCTGGCGAGTTCGTGTTCGTCGCGATCCTCGCCGGTTGGCAGAGCGTCGCAGCGGTGTTCGTGGCGAGCACGGTTCTCGAAGTCGTGCGCTCGTTTTCCAGCGCCTATTTCCCCAACACCTGGCAGCTGGCGCTCGGCGTGTTCCTGCTGCTCGTGATCCGCTTCCTGCCCAACGGCATCGGCTCGTTGTGGATGAAGGGACGCGCGAAATGACGCCGATGCTCCAAGCGCACGGTGTCAACAAAAGCTTCGGCGCGCTCGTGGCCGCGGCCGACCTCAGCCTCAGCATCGCGGCCGGAGAACGGGTCAGCCTGATCGGCAGCAACGGCGCCGGCAAGACCACCTTCGTCAACATGGTCACCGGCTACCTGAAGCCTGACACAGGCCGCATCACGCTCGACGGCCGCGACATCACGCCGCTGGATCCTCGCGCGATCACGCACCTGGGCGTGGCGCGCTCGTTCCAGATGCCGCAGCTCTACGGCGACCTGACAGTGCTCGACAACATGCTGGTGGCCAACGCGTGCCATGACCAGCGCCTGAGCTTCTGGCAGCCGGCGCGGCGACCCGCGGCACTCGACCGCGCCGGCGCCCTGCTCGAGCGTTTCGGCCTCGCCGGGCACCGCGAGCGCCGTGTGGCCGAACTGCCCGGCGGTGTTCGCAAGCTGCTCGACATCGCGATGGCGCTGACTGCTGCGCCCAAGCTGCTGCTGCTCGACGAGCCCACCAGCGGTGTGTCGGCAGAAGAAAAGTTCCCGATGATGGAGACGATCATGTCGGCGCTCGGGCAAGAGGCGATGACGGTGCTCTTCGTCGAACACGACATGGACATCGTCGAGCGCTACGCCAGCCGTGTCGTCGCGTTCTACAGCGGCCGCATCATTGCCGATGGCGCGCCGGGCGAGGCGCTTGCCACCGACGACGTGCGGCGCTACGTCACCGGCGAATTGATCCAGGAGTAGAGGCGATGCTGCAGATCGAATCGGTGCACGTCGCGATCCAGTCGGTGCAGGTCCTGCGCGGCCTGTCGCTGCAGATCGATGCCGGCCACATGGTCGGGCTGGTGGGTCGCAACGGCGCCGGCAAGACCACATTGATCCGCACGCTGATGGGCCACCTGTCGCCCAGCCAGGGACGCATCGTGTTCGACGGGCAGGATCTGTGCAAAGTGCCGCCGCACGCGCGCGCTGCGCTCGGCATCGGCTACATGCCGGAAGACCGCGGCCTCGTGCCCGAGCTGACGGTCGAAGAGAACATCCTCGTGCCGGTGTGGGTGAACAAGACGCTGAACGAGACCGAGCGGTTGGCGCTCGTCTACCGCGTCTTGCCCGAGCTGCAGGAAATGCGCTCGCGCCGCGCGCTGCTGCTTTCGGGCGGGCAGCAGAAGCTGGTCGCCTTGGCGCGTGCGCTCGCCGTCGGTACGCGACTGTTGTTGCTGGATGAGCCTTTCGAGGGCGTGGCGCCGGTCCTGTCCAAACGCCTCGGCGAAGTGATCGCGGGGCTGAAGGGCGGCGCCACGTCGGCGTTGATCGCGCAGAGTGACCTGAACCACTCGCGCCGCATCGTCGACAGCGAAGTGGTGATCGAGCGTGGCGCCAACGTCGAACGGGCCGCCGCGTGAACCCTTGGCACGACTGCGCGGTGCCGGCACTGCGCACCGAAGCCTTGTACGGCGATCGGGTGGTGCGCTGTTTCGCCGAACGGCCGGCGAGTCTTCATGCGATGTTCGAGCGCGCCCGCGCCATGCGCCCGCAGTCCGATGCCGTCGTCCACGAGGGCCGGCACTGGAGTTACGCGCAGCTCGGCGACGAAGCAGACCGGCTGGCCGCTGCCTTTGCCGCACAAGGCATCGCCGCGGGCGAACGCGTGGTGATGCTGTTGAGCAATCGGCCCGAGTTCCTCACCGTGTTGCTGGCCCTGCAAAGGCTGGGCGCCATCGCGGTACCGGTGGGCGTGCGTGAACAGCGGCCGGGGCTGGCCTATCTCGCGAACCAGTGCGGCGCGCTGGCCATCGTGTTCGACGACGAACTCGCCGGCCGGGTGCCCGACATCACCGACTCGCCGAAGCTGATGCGGCGCATCAACGCGTCCAGCCTCGCGACTCTGGTCGGTGCAACACGCGCTGTTCCACCCGCCGCCGAGACCCGCGAAACCGATGTTGCCGTGATCCTCTACACCTCGGGCACGACCGGCCAGCCCAAGGGCGCGATGCTCACGCACCTGTCGATCGCCCATTCCGTCTTGCACTACCAGGCTTGCATGCATCTGGGCCCGAACGACCGCGCGGCGCTCGCGGTGCCGGCCAGTCACGTGACCGGCCTGATCGCGATCATCGCGGCCATGTGGCAGGTAGGCGGTGCGGTGGTCATCGTGCCCGAGTTCAAGGCCGACGCCTTCGTGCAGCTGATGGCGCGCGAGCGGGTCAGCCACACGCTGATGGTGCCGGCGATGTACCAACTCTGCCTGCTGAGCGAGGCCTTCCGTGCGGCGGATCTTTCGGCGTGGCGCATTGGCGGTTATGGCGGCGCGCCGATGCCGGTCGCCACCATCGACGCACTCATGCAAGCTCTGCCGGGTCTGACCCTGCAGAACGCCTACGGAGCCACCGAAACCACGTCTCCCGCAACGATGATCCCGGCCGGCCTGACACGAGCGCATGCCGATTCGGTCGGCGTGGCCTTGCCCGCCGCTGACATCCGCGTGATGGACGACGAAGGCCGGGAGGTCGCGTGTGGCACGACCGGTGAACTGTGGATCGGCGGTCCGATGGTCGTGCCCGGCTACTGGGCCAATCCGCAGGCCACCGCGCGCGAGTTCACTGCCGGGTATTGGCATTCTGGCGACATGGGCTCGGTCGACGCGCAGGGCTTCGTGCGCATCGTCGACCGCAAGAAGGACATGCTCAACCGTGGCGGCTTCAAGATCTACTCGGTCGAGGTCGAAAACGTGCTGATGGCCTGGCCCGGCGTGGTCGAAGCCGCGATCGTCGGCAAGCCCTGCCCAGTGCTCGGCGAGCGTGTGCACGCCTTCGTTTATGCACCCAGCCTCGACGTCGATGAAACCGCGCTCAGGCGCCACTGCGCCGAGCAGTTGGCCGACTACAAGGTGCCGGAAAGTTTCACCTGGAGCCCGCAGCCGCTGCCACGCAACGCCAATGGCAAGGTGATGAAGCGGCTGCTGCGGGTGCTTCCCTGAGCGCGCCATCGGGTTATCAGTTGCTTTTCTTGAGCAAAGCAACCGTCACCCATGGCGTGCGTTTCGACCAGATCCACCCGAAGCGAACAATGGAATTCGGTTCCTTGAACGCCAATCCCTGCCTCAAGCGGTCTTCGCGATCCCCTTGTTCGGATTGATGAGGTACTTCTCCCCCGTCGCCTGCTTGCCATACACCCCGATCGCGTTGAGCGACAGCGCCTCGGCCAGCGACACCTCCTGCGTGTAGTGGCTCGCGAACGTCGTCTTCAGTTCAGCCACCACCCGCTCACGCAGCTTCTGCGCGGCCTCGAAGCCGATCTTCTGCAGGAAGGGCGTCAGCAGCCAGCCGCCCACGGACCAGGCCATGCCGAAATTGCGGTTCAACTCGGTCGGGCCGCGGTCGAGGCCGCCGTAGATGTAGACCTGCTTGTGCACCGTCGAGCCGTAGCGGCTGTATTCCTTGGCCGTCAGGTTGGCTGCGGCTTCCATGCCGGTGAGGATCTGCCCGGCGAGCTTTCCTCCGCCGATGGCGTCGAAGGCCAGCGTGGCGCCGGTGTCCACGAGCGCCTGCGTCAGTTGCTGCATGAACTCGGGCGACGACGAATTGAGCACGATCTTCGCGCCGAGACCGCGCAGGATCGCTTCCTGCTCGGGCTTGCGCACGATGTTCACGAGCGCGATGCCGTCCTTCATGCAGATCTTGTTGAGCATCTGCCCGAGGTTCGACGCCGCCGCGGTATGCACCAGCGCCGTGTGGCCTTCGCGGCGCATGGTCTCGGTCATCGACAGCGAGGTCAGCGGGTTGACGAAGCACGACGCGCCTTCCGAAGGCTTCGTGCCTTCGGGCAGCACCAGGCAATGCGCCGCCTTGACGATGCGGTACTGGGCATACATCGCGCCGCCGAGGATGGCGACGGTCTTGCCGATCAGCGCCTGCGCGGCATCGGACGAACCGGCCTCGACCACCACGCCGGCGCCCTCGTTGCCCACCGGCAGCGACTGGTCCATGCGCCCGGCCATGTTGCGCATCAGGCGCTCGGGCACGGTGGCCGTGACGACCGGGCTCGCGGCGCTGCCGGATGCACGCGCGGTGCTCATGTCGGCGGCGCCGAACAGCAGGCCGAGGTCGCTCGGGTTGAGCGGCGAGGCCTCGACGCGCACGACCACGTCGTCGGCGCCGGGCTTGGCGATGGTCACTTGGGCGAGCGAGAGTTCGAGTTCGCCGTTCTTGCGGATCAGCGAGCGAAGTTCGAGGGCCTGGCGGTCGATGGCGAGCGTCATGTGTGTCTCCGAAGGGACAGCGGCGCCAGAAGGTGGCGCCGCGTCTGGGTGAATGAATGCAGCACCAAAGGCGGCGCCGCATCGGCGGGTAGTCGGCAAATCAACGCGCAGTATCGCGTTGCGCGCCGTTCGGTGCAGGCAGCCACACGAATGCCGCAGCGCCGGACACGAGCAGCAGCGCCATCGCGGCAAGCACGGCCACGAACGGCTCGCCGCCCAGGCTTGCGGCCAGCGAGGCGACGAGGCCGGTGAGCCACTGCATCAGCGCCACGCCGAGGAACATCGCCATCGTGAACAGCGCCATCGCGCGCCCCGTCATCGCGGTGGGATAGGCCGCGCGCACGTCGGCGTACTGCAGCACGATATAGCCCGAGGCGAGGCCCACCAGCATGGAGCCGATCACGTCGAACGCGGGGCCGGGGTCAAAGGCCAGCACCGCCAGCACCAGCGCCACCGCAAGCGTGAAGCCGACGATCCAGCGCCGCCGCGTGCGCGGGCCGGGATCGATGCGGCCGAACAGCGGCGCGCCGACCATCGACGCGATCGATACCGCCAGCACCGCGTTGCCGCCGGCCACGAGCGAGAAGCCGTGGCGCTCGATGAGCAGCGGCCCGAGCCACAGCCCGCGCAGCGTGATGAAGGCGGCGTAGGTCACGGCCGCCAGCGCAAGGATGCCCAGCGTGTGCGGCACGGTGAAGAGCGCGCCGAAGCTGCGCACCGCGCTGCCGAGCGATTCGCGCGGGCCGGTGGGCGCGGCCTCGTGCGGTGGTTCGTGCACCAGCCAGAAGATCGCAAGCCACGCGGCCAGCGCCAGGGCACCCAGCGCCACGAAGCCGGCACGCCAGGAGCGGCCCTCCATCAGCCATGCGAGCGGCGTGCCGGTGGCAAGCATGCCGATGCCGCCGAGCCCGAGCACCAGGCCCGAGATCGAGGCGAAGCGCTCGCCGGGGAAATGGCGCGAGACGAACACCGTGCACACGAGGAAGGCGGGCGCGCAGCCCACGCCGATCAGCACCTGGCCGAGCACCAGCCAGTGGAAGTCGGCGGTGAGCGCCGACAGCGCCGAGCCGGCGACGACGAGCGGAAACGCGGTGAGCACCGTGCGCCGCACGCCGTGCAGGTCGATGCCGATGCCCATGAAGATCTGCATCGCGCCGAAGGCGAAATGGAAGGAGCCCGCGAACACGCCGAGCGCCTGCGCCGACAGCGCGAACTCGGCCTGCAGTTGCGGCGCCATGATGGCCGCGACGGTGCGGAACGCCTGGCTCAGCGCAAACGCACCCGTCAGCGCCAGCAGCATTGCCCACGCAGAGCGCCCCCCGGCGGATGACGGCGGCATGTGCGCGGCTACTGCACGCGAATCACGCGCATGCCGTAGCGCTTGCCGTCGGGGCGGTCCAGCACCTGGATCGTCGTCTGCCGCGGCGTGAAGCCGTCGGGCAGCGGCAGGCTGCCGCGCACGCTTTCGTAGCGCCCGATCGAGATCGACACGGGTTCGAGCGGCACGGCGCGCTCGGTGCCGCTCGCCGCGTTGCCGGTGACGATGAGCTGCATCACGCCGTCGAAGGGCTTGCTGCCCGAGCGGTCGCGCGAGAGCACCACGTCGTAGGCGAGTGCGCCGTCCTGCACGCTGAAGTTGGCCGCGCGCACGGCGACCGGGCCGCCGCGCGGATCGGGCGGCAGCGCGTCGACCAGGGCATACAGGTCCTGGCGCAGCGATTCGGTCACGGCGCGGCTGCCGGCCGCCTGGTCGGCGAGCGTCTTGTTCTCCGCCTGCGAGGCGGCGAGCTGGCGGGTCGTGTCGTCGAGTGCGGCCTTCAGGCGCAGCCGCTCGGCGTCGACCTGCTCGAACGAGGTGACGAGCGCCGACGACTCGCTGGCCGACAGCCGCGGCGCCATGTAGCGCTCCTGCACCAGCAGCACGCCGCCGGCACCGAGCACGATGCCGGTGACGAGCAGCACCAGCCAGCGCGGCACGCGGCGGCCGCGGCGGCGATGGCCATAGGAATCGAAGACGACGGGCTTGGATCGGCCGAACATTGATGGGGACGTGGGGAACGTTGAAAGAGGGCTGAGGGTACAGCGCCCCGGCGGGGCCGCTGAAACGCGATGTCGCCCCGCGAGAGGCGCGGCACGCAGGCGCGGCGGCCGTGCCGGGCGCGTGCGCGGACGATGCCAGCGCTGCGGCTAGTCGTCCTTGTCGTCCTGCGGGTCGTGCAGCACGCGGCCCGTGCCCACGCCCACGCCGACGCGGGCCTTGCCCGCCGGCACGCTGGCGCCGACACCCACGCCGCCGGTCACCTGGCCGCGCTGGTTCACGCCCACACCCACACCGACCGGCCCGACACCGGTGCCCACACCGACATTGACGCCGCCGCCGCTGCCCACACCCACACCGAGCGAGACGCCGGGCAGGATGGGCACGCCGATGCCGATGCCCGCACCGGTCGAGCCGCAGCCGGCGAGCAGCGCGCCGGCGAGGAGTGCGGCCGGCATGCCGAACCCACGCAGGGGCGAGAAGAGTCTGGTCATGTCGCACATGGTAGGCCGTGGCGCGATTCGCACACGATGCGGGGAGATGCGCGGCGTCACTCGAAACAAGCCGCGTCCAGCCGCTCAGCTTGCCGCGGCGGTCATCGTGGCGCCACAAGGTGGCAGCCCAATTGGCGGACTGCGGGCCGTCCGTGGAACGTGCCATCGGTCACGTTTCAACACGAATCGCTGCACTCAAAAGTGAAGAATGCACTTTCACAGCAGTACCGCAGTACACGACGTTGGTCACCTCCACCCCCGATGCACAACCGCCGGCACCGCCCGCCGAGCAGCCCGATCATGCCTGGGTGCTCGAGGCCTGCCGGTCGGTGATGGCGCCGCTGGCGCGCCTGGCGGTGGCGCGCGGCCTGCAGTACGGCCAGCTCGACGGTGTGCTGCGGCGGGTGCTGGTGGATGCGGCGCGGGCGGTGCACACCGATGTGCTGGCGCACCGCAGCGTCAGCCGCGTGAGCGCGACCATCGGCCTGAACCGCCGCGAGGTCGGGCGCCTGCTGCAAAGCGCCCATGCGGCGATGTCGGCCGCACGGCGCTCCCCGGCCACCGAAGCCTTCACCCGCTGGCTCAGCGAGCCGCAGTGGCAGCGTGACGGACGGCCGCTTGCGGTACTGCCGCGCCTCGGCGCGGCGCCCAGCTTCGAGAGCCTGGCCGCATCCGTCACGAAAGACATCTCCGCGCGCAGCCTGCTCGAGGAGCTGTGCCGCCTCGGCCTGGCGAGCGTCGACGAGGCGAGTGACGGCGTGCGCCTGATGCGCGACCGCTTCGTGCCCACCGGCGATACCGAGCGGCTGCTCGGCTTCCTCGGCGCCAACGTCGGCGATCACCTCTCGGCCGCGGCGACCAACCTGCAGCACGAGGCGGCGCCGCCGCACCTGGAGCAGGCGCTCTTCGCGGCCGGCCTGTCCGGCGCCTCGGTCGAGCGCCTGCAGCCCATCGTCAGGGAGCAGTGGCAAACCATGCTCAAGGACATGGTGCCCACGCTGCGGCAGTTCATCGACGACGACAAGGCGGCCGGCCGCGCACTCGACCACCGCGTGCGCGTGGGCATGTATGCCTACGCCGAAGCGCACGCGCAGGATGACGCGCCGCCGGCCGACAGGCCGAAGCGGCGACGGAGAAAAGAATGAAGACGCGCTCGTTGGACCCCGGGGGGCCGGCCGTGCCGCCGGCTGTGCTGCTGACCGCACCCTTCACGCGCCGCGCCGTGCTCGGCACGTTCGCTGCGGTGGGCTTGGCTGCATGCGGTGGCGGAGGCGATGGCATCGACAGCGGCGGCACCGGCGGCGCGCCCACGCAACAGTCGTTCACCAACGGCAGCATCACCGGCTTCGGCTCGATCATCGTCAACGGCGTTCGCTTCGACGACTCCCAGGCCGTCATCGTCGACGACGAAGGCAGGTCGCGCGGGCGCGGCGACCTCGCGCTCGGCATGGTGGTCGACATCGATGCCGGCGCCATTGCCACCGACGCGGTGGAAGACAAGCAGTCCGGCGTGGCGCGGCGCATCGAGTTCGCGAGCGAAATTCGCGGCCCGGTGCAGTCCGTCGACGCGGCCGGCGGCACGTTCGTGGCGCTCGGGCAGACGGTGCGCGTCGACGCCGACACGGTGTTTCACGATCTTGCCAACGGCCTGGCGAGCGTGCGCGCCGGGCAACTGGTCGAGGTCTATGCCTTCTTCGACGAATCCAGCGGCAGCTACAGCGCCACGCGCATCGAACGCCACACGGCGATGACGTCGTACAAGCTGCGCGGGCCGGTGGCGAAGCTCGATGCCGGCGCACGCCGCTTCAGCATCGGCGGTCTCACGATCAGCTATGCGGGCGTTCCGGCTGCGGGCCTGCCCGCGCTTGCGGACGGCACCGTGGTGCGCATCAGCCTGAACCCCGATCCGCAGGGCAGCGTGTGGCTCGCGCTCGACGCGCGCCCGCGCGAGCGCCGCCTCGACGAAGGCGTGGAGGCCACGCTCGAAGGCTTTGTGCGCGACTTCGCCGGCGCCGGCAGCTTCACGCTCAACGGCGTCGCGGTCGACGCGAGCGGCGACGTGCGCTTCCGCGGCGGCGACCGCTCACAGCTCGTCGAGGGCGCGCGCATCCACGTCGACGGCGAGATCCGCGGCGGCGTGCTCGTGGCGCAGCGCATCGACATCAAGCGCCGCGGCGGCGGCGGCGAAGACTTCGAACTCGAAGGGCGCATCGCCACCTACGACCGGGCCGCGGGCACCTTCGAGCTGCAGGGCATCACCGTCGCCGTCGACGCGCGCACGCATTTCGTGCGCGGCCGCGCGTCCGACCTGGCCGTCGGCCGCCGCGTCGAAGTGCGCGGCGTGCTCTCCGGCGCCGGCGAGCGGCTGCTCGCCACGCGCATCAAGTTCGATAGATGACCCACCCCCATACGCGCTTCGCGCGCCCCCTCGAGGGGGCAACACCAGCGGACCGGCAGAGCCGGATCCGCGGCGTTTGCTTGATCGCTGGTTCTCGCGAAGCGCGTATCGCAATGGGCTGCTGCCATGACTGACTTGCCACACATCCTGCTGATCGACGACGAATCCGGCGCTTGCGCCGGCATGGCCGAGCTGATCGCCGGCGCGCGCTGCACCGTCTCCACCGTGCACACGCTGCGCGAGGCACGCCGGCAGATGCAGCTGCGCCTGCCCGAGCTGGTGCTGCTGCAGCCGCGGCTGGCCGACGGCAGCGGCCTGCGGCTCTTCGACGAGCCGGGCGTCGGCGTGCGGGTGCCGGTGGCGCTGATCACCGACCACGGCGATGTCGAAAGCTGCATCCAGGCGATGCGTCTGGGCGCGAGCGACTACCTCATCAAGCCGGTGGATGCGGCCCAGGTGCGTGCGCTGCTGGCACGCATCGCGCGGGGCCGCGCCGATGCGCAGGCGAGCACCGAGGCGAAGCCGGTGCGCATGCAGCCGGCAGCGCATGGCGTTGCCCGCCTGCTCGGCCGCTCGGCGGCGATGCGCCAGGTGCGCGAGCAGGTGCTGCGCGTGGCGCCCACCGGCGCGACGGTGCTCGTCACCGGCGAAAGCGGCAGCGGCAAGGAGCTCGTGGCGAGCGTGCTGCACGAGCACAGCCCGCGCCATGCGCGGCCCTTCCTCGCCATCAACTGCGGCGCCATCTCCGCGCACCTGATGGAAAGCGAAATCTTCGGCCACGAGAAGGGCAGCTTCACCGGTGCCGACCGGCAGCACATCGGCTTCTTCGAGCGCGCGAGCGGCGGCACGCTGTTCCTCGACGAGGTGACCGAGATGCCGCCCGAGCTGCAGGTCAAGCTGCTGCGCGTGCTGGAGACCGGCACCTTCATGCGCGTGGGCTCCACGCAGGTGCAGCACACCGACGTGCGCCTGATCGCCGCCACCAACCGCGACCCGCTGCAGGCCGTGGCCGACGGCCGGCTGCGCGACGACCTGCACTACCGCCTCAACGTGTTTCCCATCCACCTGCCACCGCTGCGCGAGCGCGCCGAGGACGTGCCGCAGCTCGCGCGCCACTTCCTGCGCGAAATCTCGTGCCGCGAGGGCACGCACCGGCATTTCGCCGCATCGGCGCTGAAGCAACTCGGCGCCTACGCCTGGCCGGGCAATGCGCGCGAGCTGCGCAACGTCGTGCACCGCGCCTATGTGATGGCGTTGAGCGACGAGATCACCGATCCCTGCCTGCCGCGCGATGCCGGCCCGCGCTTCGGCGCCTGCGGCGACACAGGCGAGCTGAGCCTGAACGTGAGTCTGGGCACGAGCTGGTTCGACATCCAGCGCCAGGTGACGCTTGCCACGCTCGAGCACTTCGACGGCCACCACCAGAAGACCAGCCGGGCGCTCGGTGTGAGCGTGAAGACGCTCTACAACTGGCTGCGCAACTGGCAGGCGCAGCCGCGGGCGGTGGTGGGGCAGGAGAGTCGGTTGGTGCAGTGAGGCGGCGTTCGTTCGCGCTGGGCGCATCGCAGCGCTCGACCTGCTCTCTTCCGTTCGCCCTGAGGTATCGAAGGGCCGAGCCTGCATCCCACCTCGTTCGCCCTGAGCCTGTCGAAGGGGCCAGCCTGCACTTCAGCCCGTTCGGACTGAGCTTGTCGAAGGCCCTGCTCGTTGGCTCTGTCGAAGCACAGTGCCTGGATGTGAGTCGCCGGGGCGAGACCCGGCTTGTCTCAACAACGCGCCGAGCCTTCGATCAAGCACACAGCGCGTACCAAGCAGCGTTTCGACAAGCTCAGCGCGAACATGATGAGAGCAACTCGGCCCGAACAACAGTCCGGTGATCGAGCCCCTTTCACATGGGCATGCGTCCGCTCAGGCCCTGCAGATGCACCGCCAAGGCGCGCGTGCGCGTGCCCACGACTTGCGCCGCTTCGCGAAGGCGTTGGGGCGTCACGTCGAATCGGCGTGCCCATTCGGCCAAGTCGTCGTAGCGGTGCACATTGATTCGTTCTTGATCGTCTGCGCTTCGGCGCACGGGTTCGTCGGGCATGGGCGCGCGGTTCGTGGGAGATGCTTCGCGAACAGCAAACAACGCTCCCGCAATACGTGCCGACGCTTCCTCGAGTAACCCTTCCAACACGCCGGTACTGCGGCATTGCGAGGCGCAGTCGCCAGAATGACCGCATGCACCCGCCGATACATCGTGTCGCCAGGCGCCGCGCATGGCGCGGCTGGGCGAGCGCGCTGCTGGCGCTGTGCGTCACGACACCCACGGCATGGTCGGCGCCGCTCGTCGTCGCCGTCTCGCGCACGCCCTTGTCGCTGCCGCTGTACGTGGCCGAAGCGCAGGGCTTCTTCGCCAAGGAAGGGCTGCAGCCGCGCTTCACCGAATGTGTCGGCGGTGCGCGCTGCATGCGCCTGCTGCTGGATGCGAAGGCCGATGTGGCGACGATAAGCGACACGCCGATCATGTTCGGCGCTTTCAAGAGCCGCGACTTCGTCGTCTTCGCGACCATGGTGACCACGACCGACGACGTGAAGCTGATCGCGCGCCGAGACTCCGACATCTCGCGGGCGGCGCACCTGGCCGGCAAGACGGTGGGCGTGGTGCGCGGCTCGGCCAGCCACTATTTCCTCGATGTGTTCCTGCTGCTGCACGGGATCGATCCGAAGGCCGTGCACGTCGTGCCGCTGCCGCCGGAAGGTATGCGCGAGGCGCTGGCGGCCGGCACGGTGGATGCAGTGTCGGCGTGGGAGCCCTTCGCCCACGAGATCCTGCGCACCGCGGGCGACAGCGTGGTGGCCCTGCCCAACCCCGGCCTCTACCGCGAGACCTTCAACCTGGTGGCGCGCCGCAGCATCGCCGGTGTGCGCGATGCCGACCTTGCGGCGCTGCTGCGGGCGGTCGAACGGGCGCAGGATTTCATTCGCAATGAGCCGCAGCAGGCGCAGGCCATCCTGCGTGCGCGGCTCGGCGTCGATGAGGATTTCGTGCGATCGGTGTGGCCGCACCTGAACTTTCGCCTCTCGCTCGACCAGGCGCTGCTGCGCACGCTGGAGAGCGAGGCGCGCTGGGCGCTGCGCGAGGGCCACGCGAGCGGCGAGGCGCCGAACTACCTGCCGTTCTTCCACATGCAGCCACTGCTGCAGGTGAAGCCGGCTGCGGCGACGCTGCCGCGCTGAGCCGCGCCCATGACCCTGTCGATCCGCATCCGGCTTCGCGTGTCTGCCGCCCTCGCCGTGGCGGTGGCGTGCGCGGTGGCCGCGGCGCTCACGGCGGTGGTGCATTCATCCGGCGCCGCCGAGGAAGAGCAGGAGCGCGCCCGGCAGGCGGCACGCGAGGTGTCGGTGCTGCTGGTGCTCACGCAGGAGTACCCGCGCTACTTCAGCGCGCGCGCGGCCGAGCAGTGGCAGCACGGCCACGCGCGGCTGACGACCGCGCTGGCCCAGGCCGCGCCGCGTGCGCGCGAGACCAAGGCGCTGGAGCAGTTGCGCGAGGCAGCGCGGGGCCTGCCCGCACTGTTCGCCCGCCTGCGCGAAACGCCGTCCACGCCACCGCAGCGCGTCGAACTGCTCGTCGACCAGCTCACCAACCAGACGCAGGCGCTGGTGGACGGCATCTACGAATGGTCGCGCGGCGCCGCGCAGGCGCACCGCGAAGCGCAGCAGCGCTTTCGCCGCGTGGTCATGGTCTCCGTGGGGGCGCTGGCGATCCTGTTGTTCGGCCAGGCCTTCTGGTTCGCGCGCCGGGTGCTGCGCCCGCTGCGACGCATCGAGGCGGCCACGCGAGCGGTCGAGTCGGGACGCATGGACGTGACGATCGGCATCGAGAGCGACGACGAACTCGGCCGACTGTCGCACAGCTTCGATGCCATGACCCAGTCGCTGGCCGAGCGCACGCGCGAGCTGCAGGACGAGGCGGCGCGGCGCGAGGAATCGGAGCGGCGCGTGCGCACCATCACCGACAACGTGCCGGCGCTGGTGGCCTACCTCACGCCGCAATCGACCTATGAGTTCGTCAATGCGTACTACGGGCGCGTGCTGGGTGTCGATGCGAAGTCGCTCATCGGGCAGTCGCTGCGCGCCACCACGCTCGACGAGGCCGCGCTTGCCAGGCGCGAAGCCGAGCTGGCGCGCGCGCTCGCCGGTGAGGCGGTGTCGTTCGAGCTGGCATGGCAGGTGAACGGCGAGGAGCACTGCCTGCATACCCGCTACCTGCCCGACAAGCGGCCCGACGGCAGCGTGGCGGGCGTGTACGCGCTGTCCACCGACATCACCGCCATGAAACTGGCCGAACGCCAGTTGCACGAGCTGGCACGCGTGGACACGCTCACCGGCCTGCCCAACCGGCGCCGCTTCCTCGAGAAGCTCGACGAGGCGATGGCGCGCAGCCCGCGCGCCCAGCGGCCGATGGCGCTGATGTACCTGGACATCGACCACTTCAAGTCCATCAACGACACGCGCGGCCACGGCGTGGGCGATGCGGTGCTGCAGGAGTTCGCGCAGCGCCTGCGCGCGGCGGTGCGCGTGACCGACACCGTGGCGCGGCTGGCCGGCGACGAGTTCGTCATCATCGTCGAGGGCCTGAACGCGCGCGAGGAAGCCAGCCTCGTGGCCGCGAAGATCGTGGCCGGCATGTCGGCGCCGATGGCGGTGGAGGGCGGCGATCTGCAGGTCACGACGAGCATCGGCGTGGCTGCCGTGGGGCCGGACATGCGCAGCGCCGACGAGCTGCTGGCGCAGGCGGATGCGGCGCTGTATGCGGCCAAGCGTGCCGGGCGCAATACCTTCAGCGTGTCGGCCTATTGAGCGGCTGTGGCTCGCGTGGCGAGACCCTCACCCCAGCCCTCTCCCGCGCGCGGGAGAGGGAGCAAGCCGGACAGCACGAGGGGTCCAGCCTGAATTTCCCCCTCGCCCCCGCAGGGGGAGAGGGCAGGGGCGAGGGGCCGCGGATCGCACCGTTCATATCGATCAAGCAGGCTGCATCACCCACTCGCCCGCTGCCTCCCACGCCGGTTCCTTGCCGCGAGAAGTCTGTGCTTATATACAGTCCCGCCATGCCTGCAGTCGCCGTCGCGCCCCTCGATCCCTTCATCACGCTCAACGAGGACCAGCGCGCGGCTGTCGATCACGGCGCCGGCGAAGGCGCCATCGGCGGCCCGCTGCTCGTGATCGCTGGCGCCGGCTCGGGCAAGACGCTCACGCTGGCGTCCCGCGTGGCACGCCTCGTGCTCGGCGGCGCCGACCCGCAGCGCATGCTGCTGCTCACTTTTTCGCGCCGCGCGGCGCAGGAGATGGCCCAGCGCGTCGGCCGCGTGCTGCACCAGGCGCTCGGTTATGGCGCCACGCAGCGCGCGCCGCAACTGCCGTGGGCGGGCACCTTCCACGGCATCGGCGCGCGGCTGCTGCGCGAGTACGCGCCGCGCATCGGCCTGGCCGAGAACTTCAGCATCCATGACCGCAGCGACTCCGAAGACCTGATGGCGATGGTGCGCCAGTCGCTCGGTTTCGACCGCAGCAGAAACCGTTTCCCGCTCAAGGGCACGTGCCTGGGCATCTACTCGCGCGCGCTCAACAGCGCCGCGCCGCTGCACGAGGTGCTGCTGCAGCACTACCCGTGGTGCGGCCAATGGGAAGATGAACTCAAGCAGCTCTTTCGCGCCTACGTGGCCGAGAAGCAGAAGCAGCAGGTGCTCGACTACGACGACCTGCTGGTGTACTGGGCGCAGATGCTGGGCGATGCCGAACTGGCAGCGCACGTCGGCGCGCGCTTCGACCATGTGCTGGTCGACGAATACCAGGACACCAACCGCCTGCAGGCGAGCATCCTGCTCGGCATGAAGCCCAATGGTGCGGGGCTCACGGTGGTGGGCGACGATGCGCAGGCCATCTATTCGTTTCGCGCGGCCGAGGTGCGCAACATCCTCGACTTCCCCACACGCTTCGAGCCGCCGGCGCGCATCGTCACGCTGGCGCGCAACTACCGCTGCACGCAGCCCATCCTCGATGCCTCGAACGCGGTGATCGCGCTCGCGAGCGAACGTTTCTCGAAGACGCTGTGGACCGATCGCGCGGCGGCCGAGAAGCCCCGGCTCGTGGCCGTGGAAGACGAAGCCGCGCAGGCGCGCTGGGTGGCCGACGAGGTGCTGCGCCAGCGCGAAGAGGGGCTGGCGCTGAGAAGCCAGGCGGTGCTGTTTCGCACCTCGCACCACAGCGCGGCGCTGGAGCTGGAACTCACGCGCCGCAACATTCCGTTCGTGAAGTTCGGCGGGCTCAAGTTTCTCGAAGCGGCGCATGTGAAGGATGTGCTGGCCGCGCTGCGTTTTGCGCACAACCCGCGCAATCGCATGGCCGGTTTTCGCGTGACGCAACTGGTGCCCGGCGTCGGGCCGGCTTCGGCGCGCAAGCTGCTCGATGCGATGGAATCGGCTGCTGACCCGGTGGCGGTGCTGCGCGACTTCAAGCCGCCGCCGAACGCACGCGAGCACTGGCCGGCTTTTGTCGTGCTGTTCAGCGCACTCGGCGCGAACGATGCGAAATGGCCGGCCGACATCGACCACGTGCTGCGTTGGCTGTCGCCGCTGCTGCCGCTGCGCTACGAAGACGCCGTGGTGCGTTCGGGCGACCTCGCGCAACTGGCGCAGATCGCCGGCGGCTATGCCTCGCGCGAACGCTTCCTCACCGAACTCACGCTCGATCCGCCCGATGCCACGAGCGATGAATCCGGCCCGCCGCTGAAGGAGGAGGATTACCTGATCCTGTCGACCATCCATTCCGCCAAGGGGCAGGAATGGCGCAGCGTGTTCCTGCTCAATGCGGTGGACGGCTGCATGCCTTCCGACCTGGCCACGGGCAGCGCCATCGAGATCGAGGAAGAGCGTCGGCTGCTCTATGTCGCGATGACACGAGCGAAGCAGCACCTGCAGATCATGGTGCCGCAGCGCTTTTACGTGACGCAGCAGGGCGGCTTCGGCGACCGGCATCTGTACGGTCAGCGCACCCGATTCATTCCGCCGGAGGTGGCGGCGCTGTTCGAGGTGGTGGGGCCGGCGGCGGCGCCCGGCGCCGCGATGGCGAACGGTTTGCCGGCGGCGAGTGTTGATCTGCAGGCTGCCGTGCGCGCGCTGTGGGCTTAGGGCGAATGTGCGCGACGTTGAACGGTGGGCTCGTCGCAAGCACCCCCTCACCCCAGCCCTCTCCCCCTTTGGTGGAGAGGGAGCAACGCCTCTCACCCGCCGACGCGGGCGAATTACTCCCTCTCCCGCTGGGCGGGAGAGGGTTGGGGTGAGGGCTCTCGGCCAAGAAGCTCGGCCCCGAGCGGCGGCGCGATGTCCTCCAGCGACCGCCGCTCCGCATTCACCCCCCAGCGCAAGGCGATCAATCCGGCGGCGATCACCAGCACCGCACCGATCGCATAACCCACGGCCACCGCACCGCGGCTGCCGGTCTCGATCAATGCACCGAAGAGCGCCGGCGCGATGAACCCGCCCGCCCCGGTGCCCACCGCATAGAAGATCGAGATCGCCAGCGCCCGCATCTCCAGCGGAAACACCTCGCTCACGGTCAGATAGGCCGAACTCGCCGCCGCCGAGGCGAGAAAGAACACCGCCGACCAGCACAGCGCCTGGCTGCGCGCATCGAGCCAGCCCTGCATGAACGCATAGCCCGTGATCGCGAGACCCACGCCTGACAGCGTGTAGGTGGCGCCGATCATCACGCGCCGCCCGATGCGGTCGAACAGCGGGCCGAGCAGCAGCGGCCCCAGCACGTTGCCGAGCGCGAACGGAAAGATGTACAGCGCCACCTTGGCATCGGCCACGCCATGAAAGCGCGTGAGCACCAGCGCATAGGTGAAGAAGATGGCGTTGTAGAAGAAGGCCTGCGACAGCATCAGCGCCAGCGCCACGGCGCTGCGCTGGCGGTAGCGCCGCAGCAGCACGTGCACCACCTCGCGCAGCGACGGTGCGGCGCGCGCCTGCAGCGCGAGCGTCGGGCCGGCGGCGGGAAGCGTGCCGTGCTGCGCGCGCACCGAGGCTTCGATGTCCTCGATGATCTTGCGTGCTTCGTCGACCCGCCCGCGTGAGAGCAGCCAGCGCGGGCTCTCCGGCACATGCCGGCGCACCAGCAGCATCGCGACCGCCAGCACCGCGCCCATCAGGAAGCCGATGCGCCAGCCGATTACCGGGCCGATCACCCGCGGGTCGAGCAGCACCAGGCTCATGCCCGCGCCCAGCGCCGCGCCGACCCAGAAGCTGCCGTTGATCGCGAGGTTGACGCGCCCGCGCACGCGCGCCGGGATCAGCTCGTCGATGGCCGAATTGATGGCCGCGTATTCGCCGCCGATGCCAAGGCCCGTGAGAAATCGGCACAGCGCGAAGGTCGTGAAATCGAAGGAGAAACCGGTGGCAAGCGTCGCCGTCATGTAGACCGCGAGCGTGATGAGAAAGAGCCGCTTGCGCCCGAGGTGGTCCGCCATGCGCCCGAAGACGAGGGCGCCGATCACCGCGCCGGCCACGTACAGCGAGCCCGTCCAGCCGATCTGCGTGGCGGTGAGCGCCAGCGTGTCGTCGCGCTCCAGCACGGCGCCGATGGAGCCGACCAGCGTGACTTCCAGCCCATCGAGGATCCAGGCGACGCCGAGCGCCATGACCACCCGCCAGTGCCAGCGGGACCACGGCAGCCGGTCGAGGCGGTTGTGAATGTCGCTGTGGATGACCGTCATGCGCGGCAAGTGTGCCGCACGCGCCTCTCGGGCCGCACGCCGCCATGAAAAGGCGCGTTCGGCACGCGCCAAAAAGAAAGCGCGCCGGTGGCGCGCTGTCGGAGAAAGGGGCTGCGCGTCAGCAGGCGAGGCAGGGCGCGCGCGTGCGGATGAGCTGGCGTGCGCGGTTCACGGCGTAGGCCAGCGCTTCATCGGCCGAGGCCCAGCGGTGGCCGCCGGCGATGCGCTCGTCGCGAAACGCCTCGCGCGGCGTGCGGTCCGCGCCGTGCAGCCGGTTCACCACCACGGCGGCCATGAAGCCGTCGCCGGCAGGCGCTTCGAGCGCGCCGGCGTAGATGCGGTAGTCGCCTTCGTTGTGTTCGTCGAAGTACATGTGGGTCTCCCGAAACGACAGAGGCGCGAATGCTGCCGCTGCGCCATCCGGCGTGAAATCCCGCCGGAGGTGGCCCCCTTTCGGGGGTGGCAGATCGGGCAGAACGTGATGCCGCCCACGCACGCACCGCTGCGACAGAATCGCGCCGATGCACCTGCCGCCGCACCCTTTCGATTGATGACGCACGACCGCATCGGCCTGCGTGCCCTCAACCGCGCCACCTTGCAGCGGCAGATGCTGCTGGCGCGCTCCACGCGCACGCCGGCGCAGGCGATCGAGCGGCTCGTCGGCCTGCAGGCGCAGGCGCCGAACCCGCCGTATGTCGGGCTGTGGAGCCGGCTCGATAACTTCCGCATCGAGCAGCTCAGCGCGCTCATGCGCCAGCGCCGCATCGTCCGCGTGGCGCTGATGCGCTCGACGCTGCACCTCGTCACCGCGCGCGACTGCCTCGCCCTGCGCCCGCTGCTGCAGCCGATGCTGTGGCGCAGCGTGAACGGCGCCTACCGGCGGGCGATCGAGGGGCTGGATGCGGCGGCGCTGGTGGCGGCCGGGCGCGCGCTGCTGGCCGAGCAGCCGCACGACAACGCCGAACTCGGCCGTGCGCTCGCCGCACGCTGGCCGGGCCGCGACGGCGCGGCGCTCGCGGGCGCCCTGCGCAATCTCGCGCCGCTGGTGCATCTGCCGCCGGCCGGCACCTGGAACTCGCACGCGAGCGCGAAGCTGGCGCCGGCCGATGTCTGGCTGGGTGCGCCGCCGGCCGGACCGCTCACGCAGGACGAACTGCTTCTGCGCTACCTCGGCGCCTTCGGCCCCGCCACGCTCGCCGATGCCGCCGCGTGGTCGGGCCTCGGTGGCTGGAAGGCGGTGGCCGAGCGACTGCGCCGGAAGCTTCGGGTGTTCGTCGGCGACGAGGGGCAGGAGCTGTTCGACCTGCCGCGTGCGCCGCGCCCGCATCCCGACACGCCGGCGCCGCCGCGCCTCGTGGCGGAATGGGACAACCTGCTGCTCTCGCACGCCGAGCGCAGCCGCGTGCTGAGCGAAGCGCACCGGCCGCGGGTGTTCACGGTCAACGGCATCGTGCGCGGCACGGCGCTGGTCGACGGCTTCGTGGCCGGCACCTGGAAGATCCACCGCCGGCCGGGGCATGCGACCCTGGCGGTCGAGCGTTTCAGCCGCTGGTCGGCCGCCGAGCGGCAGGGCATCGAGGCCGAAGGGCTGAACCTGCTCGCCTTCGCCGCGCCCGGCGATGCCGCGGACGTTCGCATTGCCGAGGCCGCGGCGTAGGCCCGTCCCGACCCACCCCGACCCCATCGAAAGGAGGAGGACGCCCATGGACATCCGACCCGCCACCACCGACGACATGCCGGCACTCGCCGACATCTATAACGACGCCGTGCGCCACACCACCGCCATCTGGAACGATGTCGAGGTGGATGCCGACAACCGCCGGCAGTGGCTGGCGCTGCGCAATTCCGCCGGTTATCCGGTGCTGGTGGCCGCCGAAGGGCTGCGCGGCGTGCTCGGCTATGCCTCCTTCGGCGACTTCCGCGCCTTCGACGGCTACCGCCACACCGTCGAGCACTCGATCTACGTTCGCACCGATGCCCGCCGCGCCGGCGTGGCTGCGCAGCTGATGGCCGAACTGATCGCGCAGGCCCGTGCGCGCCGCAAGCACGCGATGGTGGGCGCCATCGAATCGGAGAACGCCGCCTCCATCGCGCTGCATCGCCGGCTCGGCTTCGAGGAGGTGGGGCGAATGAAGCAGGTCGGCACCAAGTTCGGCCGCTGGCTCGACCTCACCTGGATGCAGCTGCTGCTCGACGACACACCGCCGCGCTGAGAGGCTTGCCAGTAGTTCATCGCGCTGCGCAGCTCCGCGACGCATGAACAGGGATCAAGCGAACGCCGCGGATCCGGCTTTGCCGGTCCGCTGGTGTTGCCCCTTGAGGGGCGCGCGAAGCGCGTAGGGGTGGTCTCTTCACCGGCCCAGAAGACCGCCCAGCATGTTGCCGATGCCCTGGACCACGCCGCCCACGCTCACGCCCAGACGCTCGGCGAGGCCCGCGGCGGTGCGCAGCGCGAGCGCTTCGTTGAGCGAGAACTTCGGGTCGTCGAGCCGGCCGTCGAGCGTGAACTTCAGCTCGATGCGCCCGTCACGGCTCATCGCGGCAATCACCGCCTGCCGCGGCACGCCGGCGAAGGTGCCGAGCAGCCCGCCGCTGTGGCCGAGTTCGAGGCTCGTGAGCGTGACGGTACCCGGCGCATGCAGCCGGTTCTTCGCCACCGTGGCGTCCAGGCGCAGGTCAAGCGTGCCGCGGCGCACGCCGCCTTCGTTCACGCGCAGCAGGTAGGGCTGCAGCGCGATCAGGTCGACGCCCGCCAGCCGCGCCTTCAGCGCCGCGTCGCGCGTGGCCGGCGTCACATGCCCGGTGAGCTTGACCGTGCCGTCGCGCTGCGGACCGCCCAGCCGACCCGCGAGATCGATCTCGATCGGCTGGTCGAGCGCCGGCAGCACGAGCGGGCCGACCTCTGCATCCAGCGCCTGCAGGCGCAGCCGATGCGCCGGGCGGCGCACGCTGGCGTCGAAGAAGTCGACCGCCGCGCCATGCAGCCGCACCTGGCCGATGCGCACGGCCGGCGCCGGCTCGGCCGGTCCCGCCGCCGTTGAACGGTCCAGCAGCGACGGCAGCACCCGCAGCCGGCCGTCGCGCGTGCGCAGCAGCGAGACGTAGCCGCCCTCGATCTCGATGCTGCGCACCCGCCATGTGTCGCCGAAGAGACTGGTCGCCTCGGGGACCACGCGCACGCGGGAGGCGCGCAGTTCATCGGCGGCAGGCCAGGCGCCGCCTTCGCCGCGGATGCGCAGACCCGTGATCTCGACGCCCGACCAGCCGAGCGAGATGGCCTCTACGCTCGCGCGCGGGCCGAGCGCCTGCTCGATGCCGGCGTGAAGGCGCCGCAGGGCGAACTGGAACGTCAATACCGCCGCGATGAGCAGCAGCGCAGCAAGCGCGGCGGCCAGCGCCGCCCGAGACCGGATCTTCATGCCCGCGCATTCTGCGGCGCCGCGTGCGCGGCGCGCGGGTTGCGGGCTACTCGTTCAGCTGGCCGGGGCCGGTTGAATCGAAGAAGTCACGCCGATCGATGGCATCGGCCACGGCGTTGGTGACGGCGGCCGCCACGCTCTCGCCGGTGAAGGGCTCCGAGCCGGACAGGTCGGCCACCGTCGCGCCGTTGAAGGTGACGGTCGCGAGCCAGTCGATGTTCGCGCCGTCGGGGGCGTAGACCGCGCGGTAGTGGAAGTACACGCCGGTGTAGGCATGGCGATGGCCGGCCACGATGGTGCCTTGCCGGATCTGGGCAGGGTGTTGGGGCGCGGGCTTCACGGGGGCGATCTCGATCGGTGTGTTCACGACTGCAGCCTCAATGGCGGACGCGGCCCAGCCTGCGCGCGCTTGGCCGCGACGCAGGGGTTCGGATGAAGGCGCCACCTGTCCATTCGCGCGATGCCAGCAAGCGGCGCTCCCGCGTTGCGATGTATGCGAGATGTGTTCGATGTCACAGGAAGTCGCGCACACGGGGCGAAAGAGGGCAATTGTCCTGTCTTCGCTGCGGCAGATTTTTCCGCCGGACAGGGGGCCAAGCAGGTCGCCGACGAAGCGCGCATGCCCTGGAGCCAGTATTCACGGGGCTGGTGGCGAAGTGACTCCTTTCGGGTCCGGGCAGGCCACTTGATTGCCAATTGGGCGCTGTGCCTTTTCAGCGGGACCGGCAGTCGCCGTCCGCAGGCGCGTCTTTTGGCTTCAGGAGTCCACATGATCAAGAAATTGCAAGTCCTAGCGGGTGGAGCGTTGTTGGCGACGTCCGCATCCACCATGGCCCTCGACATCGGCGGCCTCGAGGTACCCACCGGCAACGCCCTGGTGGTTGCCTCGGTGTTCCAGAACGTGATCACCAATACCGGGCAGACGCTCTCGGGTTTCGGTGAGGTGGCGTCGATCAACGGCGCCTCGATCAGCGATCTGTGCGCCGGGTGCGAACTGACCTACAGCTTCGGCGGCTACGACACGACGGCGCTCTCGTCGGATGCGATCAGCTTCACCGGCGGCTGGGTGAACTTCTACCTCGGCTTCGGCGGCGATGCCGACTTCAACCCGTTCGCAAGCCCCGATTCGGCCACCGACATCGCGGCGGCCACCAACGGTTCGCTGTTCCTCACGCTCGCCGGCCACCAGATCGACGCCGCGGGCAACACCTTCGGCGGCACCGGCAACAACATCGGCAGCCCGAACGCGGCCGGCAACGGGGCGGGTCTGGCGAGTGTCGACCTCACGGGGTCGATGAACGGCAACACCGCCGGCGCCGGTGCGATCGCCAACACGTTCTTCGACACCAACACCATCGCCGCCATCTTCGGCGGCAATGCCGACATGCAGTTGGGCCTGTCGTACAGCAACGTGTTCGTTCCGCATCCGGGCGAGTGCCCCAGCGGCCCGGCCTGTCTGGCAGGCAGCGCCGACATGCGCAACGTGGTGGGCGCGATTCCCGAGCCCGAGACCTACGCGCTGATGCTCGGCGGTCTGCTGGCGGTGGGCTTCGTCGCCACGCGCCGGCGCAACAACTGATCGCCCCGCGCGACGATCAACAGGGCGGCCGCCGAGAAGGGGCCGCCCTTTCTCTTCGACTTCGTGATGCTTCGCGAATCAACGCAAACCAACCGGGAGGAGCCATGGCAGTGATGTTCAGCGCGGTCTTCATGCCGCATGTGGAGGCAGCGCTCGAAGCGGCCGGGCTCACCAACCTGCAGACCCAATGGGACCTGCCGAACGGGCTTTATCCCGTCAAGGGCGATCTGCTGACCGACCACCACATCGGCAGCTACCAGTTCATCGTGGTCGAGCGCATCCTCGCGTTCGACCAGAACTACGACATGACCTTCCAGCTGCTGCTGGACTTCGCTCCGGCCAGCGCCCAGATGCCGATCGACCGGCGCGCCAATGGCACGGACACGGTGTCGACGCGGCTGTCGCTGGTGGAGCCGAGCCCGCTGCGCAATTGAGCGCAGCTGAGCCGCAACTGAGGCTCAGCGCCGGCGTTCGCGGCCGAGGAACAGCGCCAGCGCGACGCCGAACAGCAGCACGCCCGCCGCGGACGGCTGGCTGCGCGAACGTTGACGACGCCAGCCGCCGTCAATGCGTGCCTCGCCCGAGGTCGACTCGAACAACGTGCCGGTACTGCGCTCGGCCGGTGCCGCATGGGCGAACCAGCGGTTCGCCAGCCGCGCCATCAGTCCCACCGACAACGCTGGCGCCATGCCATGGGCCAGGCGCACCGCGGTGGCCGCCCCGCCCACCGTGACCGATTTCTTCGGATGCAGCGCGAGCCGCACCATCGCCCGCGCCACGCGGCGCGGGTCGTAGAGCGGTGGCACCGGACGGATCTCGCGCCCGCTCAGGTTCGCGGCGTGCGAGATGCCGGGCGTGTCCAGGAATGCCGGGTACACGTCGCACACGTGAATGCCCGGGTACGTGTCCGGGGACTGCGCCAGTTCGCCGCGCAAGGCTTCGGAAAAGCCGCGCAGCGCGAACTTGCTGGCGCTGTAGGCCACGCCGTAGGGCGAAGCGGCCCAGGCGCCGAGCGACAGGGTGTTGATGAGCACGCCGCACCCGCGTGCCTTGAAATGCGGCAGCACGGCGTGCGCGCCGTTCAGGCAGCCGAGCAGGTTGGTGCGGATCACGCGCTCGTGCACGGCGACCGGCGTGGCGCAGAACTCGCCCACCGCGCCGACGCCGGCGTTGTTGATCCACACGTCGATGCCGCCGAAGCTTTCGAGCGCGCGCTGCACCACCTGGGCCATCGCCTCGGCCTCGCCCACGTCGGCCGCCACGGCTTCGGCGCGTGCGCCGCACGCACGGCATTCGTCCGCCAACTCCTCCAGCACCGGCAGGCGGCGCGAGACCAGCACCAGATTCGCGCGCTCGTCGGCGAAGGCCAGCGCCGCGGCACGCCCGACGCCGCTGGACGCGCCGGTGATGACGACCGTGCGGGCGCTGAGCCGGGGTGGCGCCATGGCAGGCGTTTGCGCTGCGCCGGGGCTCACCGGCGTTTGCCGGCGCCGGGGTCGCGCCCGCCGGTGCCGCCCGTGGCGTCGGTGCGTGCGACGCTGCCCGGCTCACCCGGCGCTCCGCGGGGCGGCTGCTTCGCGTCTTGCCCGGGCGGTGAGCCGCCGAGATGGCGCGTCGGGTCACCGTAGCCGGGGCCGTAGTGGCCGGCCGCAGCTTCGGGCTTGTCGGACACGTCGGGACCGTCCGGCGCCTCGGGCCGCGCGATGGGCGGCGTCTGCCGGTCCGGCCGGTCGGCTGCGGGCTGCGCCGGGGCGGCTGGCCGCCGGTCGCTGGGGTCGCGGGTCATGCGCGTCTCCTGGGTTGCGATGCGTCGGATCGGCAACCGGTATTCCCACGACGCGCCATCACGGGTCGCCGGTCTTCAAGATGGCTTCGCCACCATCAGCCAGAACACCACGACCAGCGCGAGGAAGGCGGGGATGCCGAGTGCGATCCACACCTTCAGGTACGCGAAGTACTTCGGCGGCAGCGGCTCGCCGCGCGCCACCGCCTGGTCGGCCATTCTGCGCATGCGAATCTGAATCCACACCACCGGCAGCCAGCAGGCGCCGGCCACGAGATAGAGCACGAAGGTCCAGACGATCCAGGGCGTCGAAAGCGGAATCCGCGCGAGATGCATCATGTACAGCCCGCTCAAGGGCTGGAAGACGATGGCCGTGGTGGTGAACAGCCAGTCGGCGATCACGACGAAGCGCACCACGCTCGCCACCGCCACCGGGTCGCGCGCGAGGCTCGTCATCAGCATGTAGTAGGCCGAGCCGATGCCGGTGCCGAAGAGCAGCGTGGACGACAGGATGTGCAGCCACTTGGCGATCAGGTAGTCCATCGTGGGTCCTTGCGCTCCTCTAGTGTGGCGAGCAGCGCCAGCACGGCGAGCATCGGCAGGTTCTTGAGGATCGGGCCGTAGGGGTGCAGCCAGAACTCGGGCAGGCGCAGCGTGATGACGAGCGTGTAGCCAAGCATCAGCGCCGCCTGCACGAACCACAGCCGGCGGCGCTGCGCGGGGCGCAGGCCGGGCCACAGGGTCAGCACGCCCAGCAGCAGGTCGAGCAGCGCGGCGCCGTGCAGGGCGAGCGGGCGCAGCGGCGCCGGCACGCCGGCCTGCGCCAGCAGGGCGTAGCTGTCTTCCACCGGATAAAGGCCGAAGGAGACGAGACCCGTCACGATCCACACCAGCGCGATCGACACACGCAGCAGCGGCAGCAGCCACGCCATCTGCGCCTGCAGACGCAGCGCCGCAGCCGCCTCGGGTGCCACGAAATCCGCGGCATCACGCGGCGCATGGCCGAGCAGGCGGGTGGTGTCGTCGGCCGGTGCCGTGTTGCCCCGCTGCAGCATGCGCCAGCTTGCGCGGTCGAGCAGGGCGTCCGGCAGGTGGTCGCCCAGGCGTGCGCCGAGCGCGACCAGCGACGCCGGCACCGCGATCTGAGGTGCCGGCGGCAGGGCGAGCGCGCGGCGCAGCGCCGCCAGGTAGGCCGCCAAGGTCATCGGCCGCGGCCCGACCAGCGCGACGATGCGCCCGGGCCGGTCGCCGCGGGCCTCGGCCAAGCGGTGCAGCGCCGCGGCCGCGTCGTCCACGTGGATCGGCTGCACCCGCTGCGTGCCGCCCGCGGGAAGCGGCAGCAACGGCAGCGTCGCCAGCGCGAGGAAGCGGCGCGCGCTCGGTCCGGCCGGGCCGAAGATCAGCGACGGCTGCACCACCACGGCATCGCGCGGCAGCGCGAGCAGGTGGCGGTCGGCGGCGCGCTTGCTGAGGTGGTAGGCGGTCTCGGCACCCTCATCGGCGCCGAGCGCCGAGAGCTGCAGCACGCGCGCCACGCCGGCCGCGGCGCAGGCGTCGAACAGGGCGATGGCGCTGCGCGTGTGCACCGCATCGAAGGTGGCGCGGCCGCGCTCGCGAAAGATGCCGACGGTGTTGATCACCACGTCCATGCCTTCGACCGCAGCCCGCCAGTCGGCCGGCGTCATCGGCGCCGAGAAGTCGACCGCCGCCCGCGCCGCACAGTGCGCCGGGCCGCGGCCGCCCGCGCGGCCGGCGCACACGACCTCGTGTCCCGCGGCGGCGAGTCGTTCGAGCAGGCGCGTGCCGACGAAGCCGGTGGCGCCGGTGAGCAGGATCCTCATGTGGTCAAGGACGTGAAGTTCGGGCGCGGCTCGCGCCGTGTGCGGCGCGGCAAGCTGTGTTCCCCCGAGCGGACGCCCGGCGCGCGGTCTGCGCGTTCCACGCATTTCGAGGGCGGGCGAAGTCTTCGCCATGTCGAAAACAGGCCGCACAATCCGCGGATCGAACGAGGGACAGGCCGCGGTGCCGGCAGCCTCGCCCGAATCACAAGAAACCTGTCGTTGGAGAGTCCTTTTCATGTCCATGTTCTTCGCCGACCTCGTGGTCCGCACCGACGAAGCGCGCCGCGCCTTCGAGAACCATCCCGTCGTGCTCGACTCCGTGGCCCAGGGTCTGCCGGTCGAGCGCTATCGCAAGCTCCTGCTGGAGCTCTATCACGTGGTGTGGCACTTCAACCCGGTGTGCGCCGCGGCCGCGAGCCGCATCCCCGACAGCGAGCGCCAGATCCGCTACTTCCTCTATGAACACATGGAGGAAGAAAAGGGGCACGAGGAATGGGTGATGAACGACCTCGAGGCCGTCGGCGTGCCGCGGGCCTCGGCGCTGGACCACCAGCCGACGCCCTTTACCCGCGCGCTCGTCGGCTACAACTACTGGGCCGCCGACCGGCGCCATCCGTGCTCGGTGCTGGGCATGCTGTACACGCTGGAAGTCATCGCCTCGGTGTACGGCGGGCCCTTCGCCAGTGCCATCAAGGAGTCGCTGCTGCTTGAGGGCGAGCGCGGCGTGTCCTTCATCAACTCGCACGCCACGATGGACGCCAAGCACATGGCCGAACTGCGCGTCATCCTCAACACGCTCGAGAACGCCGACGCGCAGGAGTCGGTGATCGACTCGGTGGAACTCAACTTCCACCACTTCACGCGCATCATCGAGACGGTATGAGCACGCTCTCCGGGCGCTCGCCGATGGGCGCCGAACCGACGGGCCTCGGCCACCTGCTCGGCCGGCCCTACAAATACCTGCGGCTGGAGTGGACCTCCGAGTTCGGCATGCTGCGCGTGCGCACCAACGTGCGGCCGATCCAGTGCTACAGCCTGGCGGGTCTCACCGAGATGCAGCGCGTGCTCGACGACATCTCGGCCAATCCGGGGCTGGTGCGGCACCTCGTGCTCTCGTCCGACGTGACCGGGGTGTTCAACTTCGGCGGCGACCTGGCGCTGTTCGTTCTGCTCGTGCGCGCGCAGGACATCGACTCGCTGCGCATGTACGGCCGGCGCTGCATCGATCTCGTGTGGTGGCTGGAGAACGCCGCCGCGCGCGGCGTGCACACCACCGTGCTGGTGCAGGGCGACACGTTGGGCGGCGGGCTCGAATCGGTGCTGCCCTTTCACAAGGTGATCTTCGAGCGCAGCGCGCAGGGCGGCTTCCCCGAGGTGCTGTTCAACCTCTTCCCCGGCATGGGGGCGTGGAACCTCACCGTGCGCAAGGCCGGCTTCGCCGTCGCCAACGACATGATCCTCAGCGGGCGGCTCTACACCGCCGACCAGCTGCACCGCCGCAGCCTCGTCGACCTGGTGGTCGAAGACGGTGACGGCGAGGCCGCGATCGAGCAGGTGATCCGCATGGTCGAGCCGCGCCTGCGCGGTACGCTCGCTGCGCTCACGGCGCAGCGCATGGTCACGCCCATCACCTACGAGTCGCTGCAGGCGGTGGTGGAGTACTGGTCGGAGGCCGCGCTCGGGCTCACCACGCGCGACCTGAAGCTGATGGAGCGCCTCGCCCGCGCCCAGGCCCGCAAGGCCGGCGGTGCGATGGAAGGCGCGGTCGAGGAGATCAAGCGCATTGAGCTCGACACCGCCTGGGGCGAGCTGCGCGAGGGCAACACGCAGTGGGACGAGCAAGGCACAGGCATCACCGCCTGGACCGAGCTCAATTGACCGCCGCCGGAGCGGCTCCCTACAACCAGGCGCCGAGGACTTCGCGCAGTTGGTCGCGCGTGTAGGGCTTGGCCAGGTGGCCGTCCATGCCCACGCGCAGGGCGTGGGCCGTGTCTTCCTCGTAGGCGTCGGCGGTGAGCGCGATGATGGGCGTGCGCGGCGCGCGCAGTTCGGCTTCGCGTTCGCGGATGCGCGTGGTGGCCTCGTAGCCGTCCATCACCGGCATCTGGCAGTCCATCAGCACCAGATCGACGGCGTTGCGCGCCAGCAGCTCGAGCGCATGCTCCCCGTGTTCGGCGTGGATCGATTGCACGCCCAGCGACTTCAGCATCTCCGAGGCGATGGTGCGGTTCACCGGGTTGTCCTCGACCAGCAGCACCGTGCCCTGCAGCGTAAGGGACGAGTCGTCCAGCGGCGTCATCGCCGAATCGAAGGGACGCTCGGTGGACGGCGCCAGGTCGACCTCCAGCCACAGCTCGAAGTGAAAGCGCGAACCGCTGCCGTGACGGGTGTCCACGGAGATGCTGCCGCCCATCGCCTCGACGATGCGCTGGCTGATGCTCAGGCCCAGCCCCGTGCCGCCGTTGTGGCGACGGCGGCTGCTGTCGTGCTGGTAGAACGGCTCGAAGAGGTGCTGCGCCGCGTCGCCCGACATGCCGATGCCGGTGTCGATCACCTCGAAGCGCACGCCGGCATGGCCCGGGCGTTGCCGGTTTGGCGGCAGTGCGCCGGCACGCAGCACCACGCCGCCGCGCTCGGTGAACTTGATGGCGTTGCCCAGCAGGTTGGTCAGCACCTGCTTGAGGCGCTGCGCATCGCCGAAGACGCGGTCGTGCAGGTGCGGATCGAGTTCCAGTTCGAGCGTGAGGTTCTTCGCCTGGGCGCTGGCGCGAAACAGCGTCACCGCGCCGGCGGCAATGGCGTGCAGCGACAGCGAGGCGCGCGTGAGATTGAGCTTGCCGGCCTCGATCTTCGAGTGATCGAGCACGTCATTGAGGATCATCATCAGGCTCTCGCCCGACGAGGCGGCGGTGCGCACCAGCCGGCGCTGCTGGCGGTCGAGCGTGGAGCGCTGCAGCAGTTCCAGCGAGCCGAGCACCCCGTTCATGGGCGTGCGGATCTCGTGGCTCATGGTCGCGAGGAACTGCGATTTCGCGAGGTTGGCCGCATCGGCCGCTTCCTTGGCCTGCTTGAGCAGCGCGTTGGCCGCGTCGGCCTCTTCCTTGGCCTTGAGCAGCGAGCGGTTCGCCACGCCCGCCTCGATGCCGTGGCGTATGGTGCGCTGCGTGGCCTCGGTGATCTCGTTGGCGGTGCGGAACATGGTGAGGCCAAACACCGCCGTCAGCACCGCCAGCCCCGGCGAATACGTGGGCCCGGGGAACATGCACACCACCATGATGGTGCCCATCTGCGGCACTGCCAGCAGCTCGAACGAGCGCCCCGCCAACGGCATGAAGCACGCCGCCACCGCGAGTGAGCCGCAGGCCATGACCATGAAGGCGGCCGCCGTCATGCCGCCGAGGTAGGGATAGATGGTGAGCGCCGCCACCACCCACAAGACGCCGGCCGCCGCCGCGTTGGCTTCGAGCGAGCGGCGGGCGAACAGCAGTTGCGGCTCGCCGAGGCGCCCGGTGTCGTCGTAGTGCCGCGAAACCCAGAAGCGCCAGGCGGTGCCGATGAACCCGATGAGCGCCGTCGCCGTGGCGGCAAGCGGCCGCTCGGCCTGAACACCGAGGACGACGAGCACGGCCACCACCACCAGCTGCGCCGGGGCGCTGCGCCCAGCGTTGCGCAGCGCAAGCTGAAGCAGTTCGCGCCGCTCCTGTGCTTGCGTCGGTCGTTCGAGGGGCTGCGTCATCGTTCGCATCAGCGCGCGAGCATACCGTTACATCGAGTCACTGCCGCGGCGCCGTGCACCACGCGTCGGCTGTGCGCCACTGAAACCACTGAAGTCGGCGGGTGCGGTGCGTACGCCGCCCCCGGAACCGCGTTCGCCCGTCCACGCCGTTAGCCGCGGCCGCGGGTTGAAAGCGGCGCCACGATCCCCATCTGCAGAGTCCTTGGGCCATCGCCCGGGGCCGGCGCCATTAGCGCCCGCATGCAGGGGTTTTGATCGATCGGCGATAATTGCGCCGTTGGAGCGGCCCGAGCGATCGGGTCGAAAGCGTTTCAGGGTGCGAGTTATGCGCAGCCAGAATTCCAAGCGGTGCGCACCACCGCAGGGCACACGCCAACCGAACGGGTTGGCGTTTTGCTTTTGTCCCCAGCGCTGCCTTGCGGCAGCGGGCGGGCCGGATTTCGGCTTTGCCCTCGCCGGGGTCGTTCATTCCAGCCACAAGCCGAAGGACCGCAGCAGACCATGAGCAAACCCCCACAGCGTACCCAGATGGACGAAGCCGGACTTCGCTACCGCAGCAAGGTTTCCGGCTCGCCTTTCGCGTCGGCCGGTGCATTGGGCGCCAGCACGATGTCGTGCTTCCTGTGCGGCAAGCACCGCACCCGTTCGATGCTGAAGGCCCGCAAGCTGCTCGGCAAGTCGCAGATGGTGTGTTCGCCGTCCTGCGCCGAAGCCGGCTGATCTGCCCCGCGCTGCCTGCGCCCGCAGGCAGCGCTTCTCATTTCCGCATTCCGCGCTTCATTCGCCGGCCGCACCTGACACAGAGGCTGCCGCGCGCCGCACCCGAGCCACCGGATTGAGCAACGCCTCGAAGGCGTGCGCCTCGACCGGCTTGCTGAACAGATAACCCTGTGCCTGCTCGCAGCCGATGTGCTGCAGGTAGTCGGCCTGTTCGTTCGTCTCCACGCCCTCGGCCACCAGCTTCATCTGCAGGCTCTTGCCCAGCGAGACGATGGCGCGTGTCAGTTCGGTGCTGCTGCGCTTGCCGGGCAGGTCGATCACGAACGAGCGGTCGATCTTGAGCGTCTGCACCGGAAAGCGCGTCAGGTAGCTGAGCGCCGAATAGCCGGTGCCGAAGTCGTCGATGGCGATGGTGAGCCCCAGCGCCGCCAGCGCATCCAGGCTCTCGCGGATGTCGTCGCGCCCGTCCAGCAGCAGGCTTTCGGTGATCTCGAGTTCGAGCCACTGCGGCTGGCAGCCGGTGGCGGCAAGCGCCGAGCGCACGATGCCGACGATGTCGCCGTCGGTGAACTGCCGTGCCGACAGGTTGACGGCAATCTGCGTCGGCCCGTTCCTGCCGCCCACGTTCCAGCGCGCCGCGCAGCGGCAGGCATCGTGCAGCGCCCAGGCGCCCATGCGCACGATGAGCCCGGTCTCCTCGGCCATCGGGATGAAGGTGTACGGCGCGACCAGTCCGCGCTGCGGGTGGCGCCAGCGCATCAGCGCCTCGGCGCCGACGATGCGCCGCGAGACCAGGTCGATCTTCGGCTGGTAGAAGAGTTCGAGCTCGCCGCGTTCGACGCCGCGCCGCAGCTCGGTCTCGAGCGTCAGCCGCCCCGAGGCCTGCGCCGTGAGCTGGGGCGAATAGAACTGCACGTTGTTGCGGCCCTTGGCTTTCGCGGAATAGAGCGCCGCGTCGGCGTACTGCAGCAGTTCCTCGGCGCCCTGGGCGTCCTGCGGATAGAGCGCGGCACCGAGGCTCGCGGTGACGAACACTTCGCGCCCGCCGATGGCGAACGGCGCCGAGAACGCCTGCAGCACCTTGCTCGCGATGCCCGCCAGATCGTCGGCGCGGCGCACCTCGGGCAGCAGGATGGCGAACTCGTCGCCGCCCATGCGCGCCACCGTGTCGTAGTGCCGCAGCGCCTGCGACAGCCGCGCCGCCGCCTGCTGGAGCAACTGGTCGCCGGCGGCGTGTCCCATCGACTCGTTCACATCCTTGAAGCGGTCGAGGTCGAGCATCAGCACGCCGCATTCGTGCTTCTGCCACGCCGCCTTGGCCAGCACCTCGCGCATGCGTTCGAGCATCAGCGCGCGGTTGGGCAGATCGGTCAGCGGATCGAAATTGGCGAGCGAATGCAGCCGGCGCCGGTAGCCGGTGAGTTCGGACACATCCTGGATCGTGCCCATCAGGCGCGCCGGAGCGCCCGTCGCGCCGTAGGCCACGCGCACCCGGCCGTGGATCTCGCGCGTCGCGCCGGCGGCGTCGACGAAGCTGAAGTCGTAGTCGAAGTTCGATCGCCGGGCCTTGATCGCCTGCTCGAACACCACCTCCAGAGCGGCGCGCTGATCGTCGGGCACCACCTCGACCAGACGCTCGATGCTCGGCTCCCAGCCCGCAGGCACACCGTAGATGCGCATCGCTTCGCGCGAACACTGGGCGCTGCGGCGGTACAGGTCGATCTCCCAGTGGCCGACGTGCGCGATCTCCTGCGCCTCGTCGAGCTTCTTCTGCGATTCGTCGAGCGCCTCGGCGAGCTGGTGGCGGGCCGTCGCGTCGCGAAACGCCACCAGGCAGTCGGCGAGGCCGCCGTCGGCGCCGAAACGCAGCGTGGCGGCGAGCTTGACCGTGCGGCAATGGCCGTCGACCACGACCGGCAGTTCATGCTCGAAGCTCGGCCGCCGCATTTCGATGGCGTCGCCCCAGGCGGCGCGCAGCCGCGGCACCGACCGGCGCTGCACGCGCGCAAGGCAGTCGCCGAGCGTGAGGTCGCCGTCGATGCGGTACCCGAGGAGCTGCCGCGCCTGGACCGAGACCTCGGCCGTCGCGCGGCCTTCGCCCCAACGGACGAATCCGACGGCGTCGAGCCGTTGCGCGGCTTCCAGATAGGGGTTCTGCGCTGCGGCGAGTTCGGGACAGTCGGCGGGGTACATCGGAGTGGGCGGCGAAGGCCGTATCGGTTCTGGCCGTGTCATCGAGGGGCTGCTTTACTGCTGGGGGCTGCCGGGTGTGCTCGGCCGATGACCGGAAGCACTCGCTCACACAGTTGTCGGCATCGAGCCGTCGATCTTGAACGCGGTGCCGATGCCGCGCTGTCAGTTCTTCACGGCCGTCCGTTGCGGTTGGCCGCACGTGCCGCCTGGGCCGCCTCGGCCAGCCAGGCCATGAAGTCGCCGGCATCCGCGTTGTCGGCCGCACGCGCCGAGCGAATGAGGAAGTACCCGCGCCGCGACGCCGCTGGCCCGTGCAGCGGCGTGACCAGCCGGCCATCGCGCAGGAACTCGTCGAGCAGCGGCACGCGCCCGATCGCCACGCCCTGGCCGGCGACGGCCGCGGCGATGGCGTCGCCGTAGTTGCTGAAGCGCAGGCTGTTGCGCATGCGCACATCGCCCAGCCCCAGGACCTCGAACCACGGCGCCCAGTCGGAGGTGAGCGCGCCTTCGTGCAGCGTGTCGAGCGTGAGCAGGGTGTGCTGCGCCAGGTCGGCCGGCGTGTTCAGCGGACGCTCTGGGTCGCGCGCGAGCGCCGGCGCGCACACCGGCACCACCGATTCCTCGAACAGCGGCGTGCCGGTGGCCTTCGCGATCGGCAGGAAGCGCACCGCGAGGTCGACGTGGCTGCGTTCGAGGTCGAGCTTGTCGAGCGTGGCCGAGACCCGCACGTCGACCTGCGGATGCGTGGCCGTGAACTGCGACAGCCGCGGGATCAGCCACAGCGAGGCGAAGCCCGGCGTGGTGGTGACCGACACCTGCCGCGGCTGCGCCGTGGCGCGCAGGCTGGCGGTGGCATCGCGCAAGCGCTCCAGGCTGTCGGTTACCGCACGCAGCAGCACGCGCCCGGCGTCGGTGAGCACGATGGCGCGATGCCGGCGCTCGAACAGCGGCACGCCGACGTTCTCTTCGAGCAGCTGGATCTGCCGGCTCACCGCCGACTGGGTGAGCGCCAGCTCGTTCGCTGCCCGCGTGAAGCTCGCGAGCCGCGCCGCCGACTCGAAGGTGCGCAGCAGGTCGAGGCGCGGCAACTCGGCGCGGGGGATGTACGAGGCGTCCATTCGCAGTGTCTCTTGCATTCCTTCAGCGCATGCAACGCATTCGATATCAGCGTTTGAGCCGGGAGGTTGATCTGCCTACATTCATTCCCACACGGTATGTCAAAGGAGTTGGAAATGAAAGTGGAATTCAACCTCGTCGATCTCGACATGCGCAAGAAGGGCATCGTCAAGCTGCGTGACGCCGCCGGCGTCACCATCGCCTGCCGCGAAGGCGCGATCTGGGTCACGCTCGACAACGACCCGCGCGACATCGTGCTGGAGCCGGGCGAGAGCTTCACCGGGGCGGAGCACCGGCCGGCGATGATCTACGCGCTGCAGCCGTCGAGCCTGGCGCTGTCGGCGCCGCCGCGGGCCGACCATGGCCTGCGCGAGCACACCGCCGACTGGACCCGCCGCGTCGGCGACTGGGCGCGCAGCAGTCTCGCGCCGGTTCAGGTCTCGACCTGAACCTCCAGCGCGACGAGGATGCGCGACACCATGTTGTAGGCGGCGATCACGCCGACCAGCTCGAACACGTGCTGGTCGTCGCCGAGCGCCTCGCGGGCGGCGGTGAAGGTGGCGTCCGACACCTTCACGTCCCGTGTCATCTCGATGCTCAACTGCAGCGCCGCGCGCTGCAGCGGGTCGAAGCGTTCGGCCAGGTCGCCGTCGGCCGCGGCGGCGGTGTCGGCGCCGATGGCGCGCAGCGCGTCGAGCTGCGCCTGCGTGCCGCCGGCCTGCAGGTAGAGCGGGCCGTGGTGATGGAACTCATATTCGGCGTCGTTGAGCGCGGCCACGGCGCACATCGCCAGCTCTTTCAGCAGCGGCGGCAGCGCCAGCTCGTTGCGCACGCGCGGCATCATCTCGCCCCAGCCGCGGGCGAAGGCGGGGCTGTGCAGCAGCATGCGGTCGAGATTCGCCAGGCGCCCGCCGCGGCGCTGGCGGATGGCGGCCACCAGGTCGGCGGGGCCGGCCTCTTCGTCGGTCTTGTAGGGAAGGCGAGGCATGAACAGATCCTGAGGTGAGGGATGAACGGGCCGGCCCGCACGGTACACCGGCCCGCCGCTCAGCCGTGCATCAGTACACGAACACCGGATTGATGATGGCCTGCACCGCCCCCGTCACCCGCGCCGGGCCGAGGGTGAACAGTCCTTCGTACACGCGGTCCTTCACCGCTTCCGCGGCGTTCACGTTCTCGAGGATGTGGATGCCGTTCTGCGCGATCAGGATCTGGTGCACGTTGAACACGTGCTTCGGGTTCTCGAATGGAATGACTTCGACGGCCCAGGTGTCCGCACCGACCATCGCCACGCCCAGCGAGGCGAGGTAGTTCGCGCCCTCGACGCCGAGCCCCGGCTCCACCGAGCCGTAGCGCTTGTCGTCCACGCCGATGAGTTGGGTCCAGCCGGTGTAGAAGATCACCACGTCGCCCTTGCCGATGGGGCCGAGGTTCTGGCGCTTGAGCGCCGCCTCGATCTCCGCGCGGTTGAAGGCCGTGCCCTCGGGCACGGGGTCCTTGCCGGTCAGGCCCACCATGTCGAGGATCACGCCGACTTGCCGCGCTTGATGAGCTTGCTGGTCGCCAGCACGTTGGCCGGCGTGATGTTGTTGACGGCGCCGATCTGGTCGTCCGGCCCCCACTTCGAGGTGCAGCCGGTGGCCGGCGAGGTCTGCGCGCAGGCGCTGGTCGCAAGCACCACCGCGCTGAGCGCGGCGAAGAGTCTTCCCTGTCTGTTCATGGTGTCTCCGTCAAGGCACGGGTCCGCGAGTTGCGCCGCGCGGCCGGCCGGACCCGCGGCACCGGCGCGCATGAGAACGGAAGCAAGCAGAGCAGCGCGCAGCACGCGCACCGTCGAGTGGGCTGGCTTGTTTCGAGAATGCCGCGCACCTTGCGCAGGCGTGCCCCGGGTTAGTCCGCGCCGGTAACGCTTCGATGCGAACCGGCCGGGCGCCTGCATAGACTGCGGCCATGTCGCCGCTTCGCGTGTCGCCCACACCGCCGCTCGATGCCTTCGTCGCGCAGATGTGGTGCGGCAGCGGCGCGGGCGCCTGGCGTGGGCGCGAATGGGCCTTGCCCGATGCCGCGGTGAGCCTGGTGTTCAACCTGTCGGGCGACGCCTTGCGTTGGCATGCCGATGCCGACGACCTCGCCGGCCACACCGTGCCTGGCGCCGTGGTGCATGGCCCGCAGTCGCGGCCCTACGTGCTCGGCGAACGCAGGGACATGGCGACGCTCGGCGTCTGCTTTCGTCCCGGCGCGGCGGGCGCGCTGCTGGGCGTGCCTGCGGCGGAGCTGGCCGATCGGCATGTCAGCCTCGAATCGATGTGGGGCATGCGCGCGGTGCTGCTGCGCGAGCGCCTGCAGGCGGCAGCCACGGCGCCACAACGCATCGCGATCCTGCAGCGCGCGCTGCTCGACGGGCTGCGCCGCCCCTTGCTGCTGCAACCGGCCATCGCCGAAGCGCTGTGTCGGGCCGATGCGGCGCCGTCCCTCGCCGTGGACCACATGCGCGCGGCCAGCGGTTATGGCGCGACGCGCTTCAACGCGCTCTTCACTGAGGCCGTGGGCCTGCGGCCGAAGCTTTACACGCGCCTGCGCCGCTTCGAGATGCTGCTCACACGGGCACGTGCCGAGCCGCACACCGACTGGGCGGCACTCGCGGCCGAGGCCGGCTACGCCGACCAGCCGCACCTGCACCGCGACTTCCATCAGTTCGCCGGCCTCACGCCCGCGGTGTGGCGGCGCGTTCCGAGCCGGCATGTGCTGCACCGGCCGGTGGATCCCGGCGCATCGTCCTGAGGTTTTTTCCAAGACGCGCTGCGTGCGCCCGGGCACCATGCACGGCCCATCGATAAAGGAGTGCGCCATGGCCGACAGCCACATCCATGAAGTGTTTCCCTACCTGCGCGTTGACAACGCCGCGCAGGCCATCGACTTCTATGCCCGTGCCTTCGGCACCACCGAGATCTTCCGCCTCACCGAACCGGGCGGGCGCATCGGCCACGCCGAGCTGAAGCTCGGGCCGCTGACCTTGATGCTCTCGGACGAATACCCCGAGATGGGCATCCGCGGACCGAAGTCCATCGGCGGCACCAGTTTCGCGATGCACCTGCATGTGGACGATGCCGACGCGCTGATGCAGCGTGCCGTCGAGGCCGGCGCCGAAGTCGTGCGCCCCGCCGCCGACCAGTTCTACGGCGAACGCTCCGGCACCCTGCGCGACCCCTTCGGCCACGAGTGGCTCATCGGCCATTCGATCGAGCAGGTGAGCACGAACGAAATGCAGCGGCGCTACGACGAATTGATGAAGGCGGGTTGAGGCGCGTAGGCTGCGTCAGCGCGGCGACCGATCGAGGCGCCGCAGACCCAGTCCGCACAGCGCGCCGACAACGGCGGTCGCGCCGACGATCATCCCAGCCGCCGTCCAGCCCGCCATGCCGACCGCCGCGCCGACGGCGGCCGGGCCGATCAGCTGGCCGAGGTTGTTGCCCTGCACCGTGAAGCCGAGGGCGACGGGTGCCAGCGGCTGCGGCACGCCCTGCATCGCCGCGGCGATGACGCTGGCCGGAAGCAGCCCCCCGACGGCGGAGAACAGCACGCACAGCCCGAAGACCAGCGCATTCGGCAGGCCGGGCAGGAACAGGCCCACGCCGGCCGAGCCGGTGACGAGGCTGGCGGCGAGCACCAGCGTGCCCGTCGAGACGCCGCGCGAGAGCAGCACGCCCGCCGCCACGTTACCCAGCACGTTGGCACCCACCGCCAGGGCGCTGAGCGCGCCGGCCACGGCCACCGAGACCTGCATACGCTCCACCAGCAGGGTCGGCAGGAAGCTGATCACGGCGAAATACTGCAGCGCATAGGCGGCAAAGGCTGCGGTCATCAGCAGCAATCCCGGCGCCGCGAGCGTGCGGCGCAGCGCTTCGAGCAGCGTTCCGCCCGCGACCCGCGCCGCGGGCGCCGGATCGCGCGGCACCGCGCACCAGACCAGCGCCGCCGTGGCCGCGGCGAGTGCGGCGTTGGCCATCCAGAACACGCGCCAGCCGGCGAGCATCGGTCCTGCAAGCAGCGCGAGGGCGATGCCGGCCGGCATGAAGGCGCCCCAGATGCCGAACGCCAGGTTTCGATCCGGCGGCCGCACGACGCGCTGCAGCACGGCAGGCGCTGCGACGAGGATGAACAGGAACCCCGCGCCTTCGACCACCCGCGCACCGAGCAGGACGCCGAGGCTTGGCGCGAGCGATCCCGCCGCGCTGCCCACGGCGAGCGACAGCAGGCCCGCGATGAGCAGGCGCCGCTCGCCGAGCCGGCTCACGAGGGCGCCGACCGCCGCCCCGCCCATCAGGCCCAGCAGCGCGAAAAGACCCATCACCCAGCCGGCCCCGGCCAAGCCGAGGCCGAGGTCGGCCTGCAGCGCCGGCAAGCCGATCGACACCTTGCCGACTTGCAACGCCGCAACTACGCCGGAGGCCACGACCAGCGCAGCGCCTCGCCAGTGCGAGGCATTTGCGGACGACGGCGCCGACGCGACGGCGTTCACTGGACGGCTTCCGACGTGGCGAGCTGCTGCCACTGCCGCGTCCAGCGCATCAGCGCCGACAACTGGCTGGCGAGGACGCGTCGCGTGGGCTCGTCGACCAGCCGCAGTTGTGCGTCGAATTTGGTGCCGGCATGGGCCACGAGAACTTCGGGCGCGTCCAGCACACGCAGTTGCGTGCCGAAGGCCACCTCGCGCAGATGGCGTTGCGCGCGGATCGTGCCGCTGGCGCCCGCACTCGCGCCGACGATGGCGGCCGGCTTGCCGTCCAGCACCGACGCGCCGTAGGGCCGCGACGCCCAGTCGAGGGCATTCTTCAGCGCCGCTGCGATCGAGTGGTTGTACTCGGGCGTTGCCAGCAGCAGCGCGTCGGCGGACCGGATGCGCGCCTTCAGGTCGGTCACCGCGGCCGGCTCGCCGCTGTCTTCCGCATCGCCGTCGTAGAACGGCAGCGTGTGCAGGGCGTGAATCTCGAGCACCGCCTGGGGCGGCAGCAGCTCGCCGGCGGCGCGGAGCAGGGCGGTGTTGAAAGACTGCGCACGCAGGCTGCCCGAGAGAGCGAGGATGCGCAGGGGGTGGTGGTGGGTCACGGCAGGCAGGCTCCTTGTCGTCATGGCGCGCCTAGCGGGCGGCTCATCACGATGGTCGAAGCGGCGCCGCGCGCTGTCGATTGCCTGCGTGCGTATGTCCCCCATACGCGCATGCACGTGCCGGTGACTACGGCGGGTTCAAGACGCCAGCGCGCTGCGCGAGGTCCTGCACGGCGAAGTCGATAAGCGCGCGCACCCGCGGCGCCTTGCGCAGTTCGGCGTGAACCCCGAGGCGCATCGCCCGAACCGGCTCGGGCACGGGCGTTTCGAGGCGCTGCAGCGCCGCACGGCCATCGGCCACCACGCGCGGCAGCACTGCGAGCGCTTCGCCGCTTTCCACCGCGGCCAGATGCGCGCTGATGCCGTTGGCCCGCAGCACCACCCGCGCCGCAGGCGCAAGACGCCGCAGCCAGTCGACGTCCGGTGCGTTGCCGCCGTCGCGGTGCAGGGTGACGACTGCGTGCCCGGCGCAGCCTTGCGCGAAGTCGGGAGGTCCGTGGCGCGCGAGGTATTCGACAGAGGCATAGAGCCCGAAGCGCACGTCGGCGACCTTGCGCTCCACCAGGTTTTCCTGGGCGAAGGGCCCGAAGCGAAACGCCAGGTCCGCCTCGCCGCGCGCGAGGTTGAACACGCGTCCCTCGTTCACCAGTTCCAGGTCGATCGAGGCGTGCAGCGCGCCGAAGCGCGCGAGCATCGGCGCCACCACGTAGTCGCCCAGCCAGTCGATGCTGGTGACGGCAACGCGGCCCTGCAGGGCAGTGTCGCGCGCGGCGATGCGGCGCTCGATCGACAGCGCGCCCTGGTCCATGGCCTCGAGGCCGTCCAGCAGGCTGCGGCACAGCGGCGTGGGCGACAGGCCGGTGGCGGTGCGCTCGAACAGCCGCACGCCGACCGCTCGTTCGAGCGCGGCGAGCCGGCGGCTGATAGTGGGCTGGGTAGTGCGCAGCGCCCGCGCGGCCGCGCTCAGGGTGCCGTGTCGCGCCACGGCCAGGGCGAGCCGCAGGTCGTCCCAGTTCGTCCAGGGCGGCGCGGGCGTGTCCATGGCGGGCGATGCTACCGAAGGCGCTCGGCGCATCGTGCCGCCGGCTGCGTGCCTCGTTGCGGACCGCGATACGACGAACGATGCGCGTGGAGTGGCATCAACTTGCGCCGGCGCAAGGAATTCACGCGACTGGATGACCCCACTCGCGCGAAGTGTTCGGGTTTTCCCTAATATCTGTCCCGCAGACACGAAAGGAAACCACCATGAGCACCCAAGTCAACGTCATCGTTCCCGCCAACATCGAAGCGCCGCGTGGCGCCGTGTGGTTCGGGCAGGCGGTCGACGCCGCACGCTCCTTCGCCGCGGCCGTGCGCGCCAGCGCCAAGGCCCGCCGCCAGACGCGCGACGCCGTCGCCGTGCGCCAGTACGCCGTGTACCTCGAGAAGACCGACCCCGGCATGGCCGCCGACCTGCGCGCCGCCGTCGACCGCCAACTCGGCTGATCGGCCCCTCACCGCGCCGCAGGGCCGCGCACACGCGCGGTTCCCAGGCGCGGTTTTCACGTGGTTCAAGGCTGCAGCCGCAGCCCTGAACCTTCGGTCATCCGCCCGATGACCGCGGCCTCGCCGAACCCGTCCTCGCGAAAGACCGCGAGTACCGCATCGGCCGCCGCCGGATCGCAGCTCACCAGCAGCCCGCCCGAGGTCTGGGGATCGCTCGCCAAGTCTTTCGCGACCGCAGGCAACCCGGCATCGAGGCGCACCTCGCTGCCATAACCGGCCCAGTTGCGGCCGGACGCGCCGGTCACCAACCCGTCCGCGGCCAGGGCCGCCACGCCGCCCAGCAGCGGCACCTTCGACCAGTCGATCTCCGCCGCCAGGCCCGCACCGCGCGCGAGTTCCAGCGTGTGGCCGGCTAGGCCAAAGCCGGTGATGTCGGTCAGCGCATGCACGCCCGGCATGTCGGCGAAACGCATGCCCGGCTTGTTGAGCTTCGTCGTCGTGTCGATGAGCCGCGCATAGCCTGCGGCGTCGAGCTGGTTTTTCTTCAGCGCCGCCGACAGCACGCCCACGCCCAGCGGCTTGCCGAGGATGAGCACGTCGCCGGCTTTCGCGTCGGCATTGCGGCGCAGCTTCTTCGGGTGCACCAGACCCATCACCACCAGGCCGTAGATCGGCTCCACCGAATCGATGGTGTGGCCGCCCGCGATGGGAATGCCGGCCTCGCGGCACACCGACTGGCCGCCCTCGACGATGCGCCCGATCGTTTCCAGCGGCAACTGGTTGATCGGCATCGCCACCAGCGCCAGCGCCATGATGGGCGTGCCGCCCATGGCATAGACGTCGCTGATGGCGTTGGTGGCGGCGATGCGGCCGAAGTCGAACGGATCGTCGACGATCGGCATGAAGAAATCGGTGGTGGCGATCAGCGCCTGCTCGTCGTTGAGCTGCCAGACCGCGGCGTCGTCGGCCGTCTCGATGCCCACCAGCAACTGCGGCGGAATCATGCCGCCGCCGCTGCTCTTCAAGATCTGCGACAGCACGCCCGGCGCGATCTTGCAGCCGCAGCCACCGCCGTGCGAGAAGCTGGTGAGGCGAAGCGGTTCGGGTGTGTTCATTGCCGGTGTCCTGCGATGTCGGGGGGCGTCATTCTCCTGCTGCTCCGTCATCGGCACGGGCGCACAGGTCTTGTGCCAGCGCGCGCACGGCGGCGGCTTCGGCGGCCGGCGTGAAGAGCGGCGCGCGGGCGGCGCATTGCGCAGCCAGTTCGGCGGCGAAGGCCGGCTCGTGCGCGAAGCGGCGCATCGCCGCGGCCAGGGCCTGCGCATCGCCCACCGGGAAGTAGCCGGCATAGCCGCGCCCCAGCAGTCCGACGTTGCCGTCGATGCGGCTCGCGATCGCCGGAACACCTGAGCAGACAGCTTCGATGACCACATTGGCGCCGCCTTCGATGCGGCTGGTGTGCACCAGCGCGTGAGCGGCGGCGATGGTGTCGCGCGTCTCGCTGTGGGGCAGGGCGCCGAGCCAGCGGTAGCCGGGGCATTCGGCCAGGGTCTGCCGGGCGGCCGCGGCCAGCGATTCGTCCAGGGCGCCGCCGATGTGTTCGATCCGCAGGCCGGCGTCATCGTGCAGCAGCCGCGCCGCGTGCATCAGGGTGAGCGGATCCTTCTCGTCGCGCAGATGACCCACCGCAACAAAGCGCGTGCCTTGCCCGGCGCGGCTTTGCGCGGCACGCTGTGGCGCCGACTGCACGATCACCCGCGCCTTCGTGCAATGGTGCGGCGCGAGGCGCTGCAGCGCTTCGTCCTGCAGCAGCACGAGGTGGCTGGCACACTCCAGTGAATGCTGCGCGCTCGCATCGCTGTCGATGTCCCGGTACAGGTCGGTGCCGGTGAGCACCAGCGCCAGGCCGCGCCGCGGATGCGACGCCCGGAAGCGCGCAATCGATTCAGCCGAGCGCCGCGCATGCAGCGCGATCAGCGCATCGGCCGGCTCGCCGTTCCAGGCCAGCGCCACGCGCGCGTCGACGACAGGCTGCAAGAACTCCATCCAGCGTGCGGCCGTGTGCCAGTTGCCGTTGTTGGCCTCGGCACCGGCCGGCGAGACGATGAAGACATTCGGCTTGGCCAGGTCGCTTCCCATGCTTGATGCTCGCATGCTCAGCGGCGCCGCGCTCGCCGACGCCATGCGCGACAGCCGCCGGCGCACGCTCGCCGCGGTGGCCGACCTGAGCGAGCCGCAATGGCAGATGCCGATGCAGCCCGGCGTGAACCTCATCGCCTGGGAGCTGGCGCACATCGCCTGGTTCGGCGAGTTCTGGGTGCTGCGCGGGCCGCACCACGTCGACGCGCACGGGTTCGTGCAGGCCGCCCGCCCGCCGCGGCATACCGGGCCGGATGCGCTGTTCGATTCCGCGCGGCTCGCCCATGCGGCGCGCTGGACCGAGCCGATGCCCGCGCGCGCCGAGGTGCTGCGCATGCTCGACGCGCAACTCGCCGCCTGCCTCGATGCCCTGCCCGAAGGCGACGACGATGCGCGGCTCTACGCCCACCGTCTCGCGCTGTTCCACGAAGACATGCACGGCGAGGCCTTCGCCTGGCTGTGCGCGGCGCTCGGTTATCCGGCGCCTGTCGGGCTGGAGGCGCCGAAGCAATCCAGCGCGGCCGGGGTACTGCATGTGCCGGCCGGCGAGGCGCACATTGGCTGGCCCGCCGCGCGGCGCGGCTTCGCCTTCGACAACGAATGCCGCGGCCACGTGCTGAACCTGCCCGCCTTCGAGATCGATGCCGCACCGCTCAGCAACCGGCAGTTCCTTGCCTTCGTCGACGCCGGCGGCTACGACGCCCCGGCCTTCTGGCCGGGCGATGCCGGCACATGGCGCCAGGCGCAGGACCGGCATGCGCCCGAACGCTGGCGCTGCGATGCGCACGGCCACTGGCAGCACCGCTGGTTCGACCGCTGGTTGCCGCTAGCCCCCGATGCGCCCGTGATCCATGTGAACGCCCACGAGGCCGAGGCCTACTGCCGCTGGGCCGGCCGGCGCCTGCCGCACGCGGCCGAATGGGAAGTCGCCGCGGCGCACGCCGATACCTTCCGCTGGGGCGCGAGCGTCTGGGAGTGGACGGCCGACGCCTTCACGCCCTACGCCGGCTTCGAGCCCGGCCCCTACCGCGACTACTCGGCGCCCTGGTTCGGCGATCACCACGAACTGCGCGGGGGCGCCTTCGCCACGTCGCCGCGCCTGCACGATGCGCGCTATCGCAACTTCTTCCGGCCCGAACGCTGCGATGTGTTCGCCGGTTTTCGCACCGCAGCCCCGCGGTGACCACCCATTCCCCCACACCCATGAACGCTTCAAGACGACTTCTTCTGGCTGGCGGCCTGCTGCTCGCCGCCGCCCCGGCTGCCATCGCGCAGACGCCCACCGTCCTGCGCGTCTCCGCCATTCCCGACGAAGCGCCCACCGAACTGCAGCGCAAGTTCAAGCCGCTCGGCGACTATCTCGAACAGCAGATCGGCCTGAAGGTGCAGTTCACGCCGGTCACCGACTACGCGGCGGTGGTCGAGGGCCTCGCCAACAACCAGATCGACATGGCCTGGCTCGGCGGCTTCACCTTCGTGCAGGCGCGCACGCGCACCAACGGCGGCGCGATGCCCATCGTGCAGCGCGCCGAAGACGAGAAGTTCACGAGCAAGTTCATCGTGCCCGCGGACAGCCCGGCGAAGACCCTCATGGATCTCAAGGGCCAGACCTTCGCCTTCGGCTCGCCCTCGTCGACCTCGGGCCACCTCATGCCGCGCTATTTCCTGCAGCAGGCAGGTATCGAGCCCGACCGCGACTTCAAGGCCGTGGCCTATTCAGGCGCGCACGACGCCACGGTGGCTTTCGTCGCCTCGGGCCGCGCGGCGGGCGGCGTGCTCAATGCCTCGGTGATGGACAAGCTGGTGGAAAGCGGCAACCGCAATGCCGCCAAGGTGCGGGTGCTCGCGACCACGCCGCCGTACTACGACTACAACTGGACGGTGCGCCCGGGTCTCGACGCCGCGCTGACGCAAAAGCTCACTCGGGCCTTCCTGAATCTCGACCCGACCAATCCGGCACACAAGGAAATCATGGCGCTGCAGCGCGCCTCGAAGTTCATCCCGACGAAGTCGTCCAACTACGACGCGATCGAACGCGCAGGGAAGGCGGCCGGGCTCATCAAGTGATGGCGCGGGCGGCACCCGGCATGGCGGTCGCGCTCGCTGACCTGGGCCTCGTGCATCCGAACGGCCACCGCGCCCTGCAGCGCGTGGCGCTCTCGGTGCGCATGGGCGAACGGCTCGCCATCATCGGCCCGTCGGGCGCCGGCAAGACCACGCTGCTGCGCCTGCTCGCCGCGTCGCTGCGCCCGAGCGAAGGCCGCATCGAACTGCTGGGCGCCAACCCGTGGCAACTCTCGGGCGCGCGGCTCAAGCGGCTGCGCGCGCGCATCGGGCTCGTGCACCAGGCGCCGCCGATTCCGCCTCGGTTGCGCGTGGTGACGGCGGTGCTGGCCGGGCGGCTCGGCACCTGGCCGGCATGGAAAGCGCTTGGCTCGCTGCTGTACCCGGCCGACATCGCCGGCGCACGCGAAGCGCTCGCGCGCCTCGATCTCGCCGACCGGCTGTTCGATCGCTGCGACCGGCTTTCGGGTGGGCAATTGCAGCGCGTGGGCATCGCCCGCGTGCTTTACCAGCGGCCGGACCTGCTGCTGGCCGACGAGCCGGTGTCGGCGCTCGATCCGGCGCTGGCCGATGCGGCCGTGGGGCAGCTCGTGGCGCAGAGCGAAGCTGGCGGCGCCACGCTCGTCGCTTCGCTGCATGCGGTGGACCTCGCGCTGCGCTGGTTTCCGCGGCTCGTCGGCATGCGCGGCGGCGAGGTGGTGTTCGATGCGCCGGTGGGCGAAGTGAGCCAGGCCATGCTGCAGGCGCTGTACGCGACCGAAGGAAGCGTGCTGCCCGTGCAGGGCATCGCGTCGCGCGGCCTCGGTCTTGCCGAGGCCACAGTGCTGCCCTTCGAGCGACCGGGCTGCCGATGAGCGGGGCGCTCGTCCTCGCGCCGCCCGCGCGCGATCCGCAGGCCAAGCGTCGGCTGGGCGCCTTGCTGCTGGCGCTCGTGCTGCTCTGGCCGATGCTGCAGCTTGCGCAGTTCCGGCCCGCGCGCCTCTTCGACGCCGGCAACCTGCAGGTGATGGGCGACTTTCTCGCCGCCTTCCTGCCGCCCGACACCACGCCCGCCTTTCTGGGCCTGTTGGCGCGCGCCACGCTCGAGACGCTGGCGATGGCGACCGCCGGCATCGCGCTCGCGTTCGTCATCGCCGCGCCGCTGGCTTTGGCAATGACGCATTCGCTGTCGATCGCGCGCATCGGCCCCGGCCCGGGCCGCTGGGGCGGTGCCGCGCTGCGCAGCACGGTGCGCGCGCTGCTCGCGGTGCTGCGCGCGATTCCCGAGATCGTCTGGGCGCTGGTCTTCGTGCGCGCACTCGGGCTAGGCCCGGCCGCCGGTGTGCTGGCGCTGGCCATCACCTACGGCGGCATGCTCGGCAAGGTGTACGCCGAGATCCTGGAGTCGAGTGACACGCGCCCGGCGCGCAGCCTGCTCGAAGCCGGCAGCGGCCGCATGGCCGCGCTGTTCTACGGCCTGCTGCCCGGTGCGGCGCAGGAACTCGCGTCCTACACCGTCTATCGCTGGGAATGCGCCGTGCGCGCCTCGGTCATCATGGGCTTCGTCGGCGCCGGGGGCCTCGGCCAGTTGATGGACCAGTCGATGAAGATGCTCAACGGCGGCGAGGCGAGCACCATCCTCGCCACCTTCCTGCTGCTGGTGCTGCTCGCCGATGCCTTGAGTTCGGCCATCCGAAAGCTGTTGGCATGAGTGAGAACACCGCCGACAGCGTGCGTGCCGCCGGGCCGTGCATGACATGCCTGTTGACGGTGCTCGCCATCGCGGCGGCGGTGGTCGCGAGCTTCCTATATCTCGGCATCGATTATCGCGCGCTGCTGTCGGCGCAATCGCTCGCGCTGATGGGCAAATTCATCGCCGAGTTTTTCTCGCCCGACCTCTCGTCCGCCTTCGTGGCGAAGGCCGCGTGGGGCGCGCTGGAGACGCTGGCCGTCTCGGCGCTCGGCACCTTGCTCGCGGTTGCTGCCGGCTTCGTGCTGGCGCTGCCGGCAGCCGGGCGTTTCGGCACCGCGCCGCGGCAACTCGCGCGCTTCATGCTCAATCTGCTGCGCAGCGTGCCCGAGTTGGTGTGGGCTGCACTCATGGTGCTGGCCGCCGGCCTCGGCCCCTTCGCCGGCACGCTGGCATTGGCGCTGCACACCACCGGCGTGCTCGGCCGGCTGTTCGCCGAGACGCTGGAGAACGTGCCGCCCGCGCCCGAGCAGGCCTTGCACGACGCCGGCAGCGGCGCCGTGGCCGCCTTCGTCTACGGCAGCCTGCCGCTCGCGCTGCCGCAGTGCGTGGCCTATTCGCTGTACCGCTGGGAGATGAACATCCGCATGGCCGCCGTGCTCGGCTTCGTCGGCGCCGGCGGGCTGGGGCAGATGCTGTACTTCCACCTGTCGATCTTTCAGCAGGCGCAGGCCGCGACCGTGCTGCTGGCGATGCTGGTGCTGGTGTTCGCGGTCGACCTGTTCAGCAGCCGGCTGCGGCGTGGGCTGGCGACAGCCTATGCATGAAGCCGCAGCGCATGGCTCCCTCGCCCCCGCAGGGGGAGAAGGTGGGGGTGAGGGGGTGCAGGCGAACCTCGGTGCGTCGAAGAAGGCGCGGCGATGGCCGGCGACCCTCACCCCCGCCTCCCACGGCCCGGCTTGCAAGCCGGGCCGGCTGCGGCGGGACATCCGTGCGCAGGCACGGATGTCCCGCCTTCGCCTCACCGCGCGCGGGAGAGGGAGCAAGAGCCTCAAACCGCCGCCAACGCCTGATCCAGATCCGCCCGCAGATCGTCGATGTGCTCGATGCCGATCGACAGCCGCACGGTGTCGACCGTCACGCCCGCCTTCGCCAGTTCCTCCGGCGACAACTGCCGGTGCGTGGTGGAGGCGGGATGGCAGGCGAGCGACTTCGCATCGCCGATGTTCACGAGCCGCGTCACGAGCTTGAGCGCATCCTGGAAGCGCGCGCCGCCTTCGAGCCCGCCCTGCACGCCGAAGGTCATGATCCCCGAGGCGCGTCCGCCCATGTAGCGCTGTACCAGCGCGTGGTCGGCGTGCTCCGGCAGACCCGCGTAGTTGACCCACTTCACCTTCGGGTGCTTCTGCAGGTGCTGCGCCACGGCCAGCGTGTTGTCGCAGATGCGGTCCATGCGCAGCGCCACGGTCTCGATGCCCTGCAGGATCAGGAAGGCGTTGAACGGGCTCAGCGCCGCGCCCATGTTGCGCAGCGGCACCACGCGCGCGCGGCCGATGTAGGCGGCCTCGCCCAGCGCCTCGGTGTAGACCACGCCGTGGTAGCTCACGTCGGGTTCGTTCAGGCGCTTGAAGCGCTGCTTGTGCTGGGCCCACGGGAACTTGCCGGAGTCGACGATCACGCCGCCGATGGAGTTGCCGTGGCCGCCGAGGTACTTGGTGAGCGCATGCACCACGATGTCGGCGCCGTGCTCGAAGGGGCGGCACAGATAGGGGCTGGGCACGGTGTTGTCGACGATCAGCGGAATGCCGTGCTTGTGGGCGATGTCGGCCAGCGCCTTGAAGTCGGTCACGTTGCCCAGCGGGTTGCCGATGGACTCGCAGAAGATGGCCTTGGTGCGCGCGTCGATCAGCGGCTCGAAGGTCTCGGGCCTGCTCGCATCGGCGAAGCGCGTCTCGATGCCCTGCTGCGGAAAGGTGTGGGCAAAGAGGTTGTAGGTGCCGCCGTAGAGCGCGGCCGACGAGATGATGTTGTCGCCCGTCTCGGTGATCGTCTGGATTGCATAGGCGATGGACGCCATGCCCGAGGCCACCGCCAGCGCGCCCACGCCGCCCTCGAGCGCCGCCATGCGCTGCTCGAGCACGGCGGTGGTGGGGTTCATGATGCGCGTGTAGATGTTGCCCGCGACCTTCAGGTCGAACAGGTCGGCGCCGTGCTGCGTGTTGTCGAACGCATACGAGGTGGTCTGGTAGATCGGCACCGCCGCCGACTTGGTGGTGGGGTCGGGCGAGTAGCCGCCGTGCACGGCCAAGGTCTCGAATTTCACTGTGCGCTCCTGTGGTGTCGGGAAGCCGTCGAGTGTAGGCAGGCGATGCCGGCACACGGCGCCTATGCCCATGCGCTGGCCGCCGAGCACTGCAGCGGCCGGGGGCGCCGCAGGTCTACTCCGCCACCTTCTTCATGTTCTGCGCCACCCGCGCCCACTTCGGCATCTCGTCGAGGCACATCTTCGCCACGGCCTTGGCCTGCGTTTCCCAGCCCGGTTGCGGGTACTTGAACCTGGCCTTCCAGAAGTCCTCCGGCTTGCGCTGCGTCAGGTCGAATATCTTCTTCAGCATGTGCTCCGGATCGACACCGATCTGCTCGGCGAGCTTCGGGTTCTTCTTGACCGCCATCTGCTTCCACTGCGTCACGCCGGCGCTGATGCTGCGCGGTCCGGTCGCCGATCCGAAGGTGCCTTCGATGCCGGCCTCGCTCGGCTTGGCAATGAAGGCCTTCATCATCGCCTGTGTTTCCTGCACGCCCTTGCCGATGCTCAGGTAGGCGACCTTGATGTCGGACTTGAGCTTCGCGTCCGGGGCGGCCGTCTGCCCCGCTCGGGCGGCGAGCGCGTTGCGGCGCCCCTCGACCGTGACCTTGGCGTTCTTGCGCAAGGCCTCCATGCGGTTGACGAACACCGCACAGCCCGCCTTCAGGTCCTTGTCGTCCGGGCCGAGTTGCTTTTCCTGCGTGCTGTAGTCGGCGATGTTCTTCTTCAGCCCTTCGTCGAGCTTCTGGTAGGCGGTGAGGATGGCCGCAAGCAGCTTCTTCGGCTCGACCTTGTCGCCGCCGCGCTCGCTTTCGTTGACTGCCTTGTCGAAGTCGTCGAAGCGCTGGTCGAGCGTCTTGCCCGACTTGAACAGCATCGTCAGCTTCTTGATGCCGTCTTCCTTGCCCTTGTTCTTCTGCGTTGCCGCCTTCTTGTTGGCGAGCGTCTCGAATTCCTTGAGGGCACTGCTGTAGGTCTTGGCGAGTTCGGCCATGCACGTCTCCGCGATTCGTTGATGAGTGCCGCGAACTGCCGGCGGTGGCTGCGGTCGCCGGCATCGGGTGCCCGGGCCAGCGGCGCCCGCAATCGTTGGGCGAACCCGGCGCGCTGTCAATCCGCACCAGACCGACGCGCGACGACCGGCACTGCGCCTGCCCTGTACCTGCACCGGCGGGCGTAGTACGGTCGATGCCACCCAGGCTTTCCGGTGGTGGCCCAGCCGCCCGGCTCTGCAATGAACTCGAGCGACACGACGCCGGCGATCGGCATCCAGCGGCACGGCCACGTCGCCGTGGTCGAGATGCGGCGCCCGCCGCACAACTTCTTCGACCTGGTCATGCTCACGCAGATGGCCAATGCCTTCGAGGCGCTGGCCGCCGATGCGCAATGCCGCGCCATCGTGCTGGCGGCGGTGGGCAAGAGCTTCTGCGCCGGGGCCGACTTCAACCGCCCGGGTGAAGGCGAGAAGCGCGTGCCCGCGCGCCAGCTCTATCAACAGGCCGTGCGCCTGTTCGCGGCGCCCAAGCCGGTGGTCGCCGCGGTGCAGGGCCCGGCCATCGGCGGCGGGCTGGGCGTGGCGCTGGTGGCGGACCTGCGGGTGAGCTGCACCGAGGCGCGCTTCTCGGCCAACTTCGCGCGGCTCGGGTTTCATCCGGGTTTCGGGCTGTCGCACACCTTGCCGCGGCTGATCGGTGCGCAGCAGGCTTCGCTGCTGCTGCTGACCGGGCGTCGCATCGGCGGCGAGGAAGCGCAGCGCATCGGCCTCGTCGACCGGCTGGTGCCGCAGCCCGAGGTGCGCGCCGAGGCGATGACGCTCGCGGCCGAGATCGCAGGTGGTGCGCCCATCGCCGTCCAGGCCACGCGCGCGAGCCTGCGCGCGGGTCTTGCCGAGGCGGTGCGCGACGCGACCGAGCGCGAAGCCGCGCTGCAGGCCGAACACTTCGAGACGCAGGATTTCATCGAAGGCGTGGCTGCGATGACGGCGCGGCGCGAGCCGGTGTTCCGCGGGCGTTGAAGGGCAAGGCAGCGGGCGTTCGAACAGGCCTGCGTGCGATCATTCGCCGCATGAATGCCCACGTGCGAGAACTGATCGAATTGCTGCAGGTCGAGCGGCTGGAACACAACCTCTTTCGCGGCATCAGCGGCGACATCGGCAGCCCCGCCGTGTTCGGCGGGCAGGTGCTCGGCCAGGCGCTGATGGCGGCCGCGCTCACGGTCGACGACTCGCGCCGCGCGCACTCGCTGCACGCCTACTTCCTGCGCCCCGGCGACAAGAACGCCAAGATCGTCTACGACGTGGACCGCATTCGCGACGGCGGCAGTTTCACCACGCGACGCGTGGTGGCCATCCAGCACGGCAAGGCCATCTTCAACCTGCAGGCGTCGTTTCAGGTGAAGGAAGACGGCCCGCACCATGCCGACGCCATGCCGCCCGTGCCCGGCCCCGAAGGCCTCATCAGCGACAACGAATTGCGCCAGAAGAACCAGCACCGCCTGCCCGAGCGCATGCGCGCCGTGCTGCACGCCGAGACGGCGATCGAGATTCGCCAGCTCGAGCCGCTGGACCCGTTCGATCCGCCCATCAGCTCGCCGCGCAACGACTCGTGGTTTCGCGCCACCGACCGCCTGCCCGACGACCCGGTGCTGCACCAGGCGATGCTGGCCTATGCGTCCGACTTCGGCCTGCTGCGCTCGGCACTCATGCCGCATGGCCTGAGCTTCTTCAAGGGCAATGTGCAGGGCGTGAGCCTGGACCACGCAATGTGGTTCCACGATGAGTTCCGCATGGACGAGTGGCTGCTGTATGTTACCGAATCGCCCGCCGCCGGCGGCGCGCGCGGCTTCTGCCGCGGCAGCGTGTTCACGCAGGACGGGCGCCTCGTCGCCTCGGTGGCGCAGGAAGGGCTGATGCGCCCGCGCGATCCGTCCAAGACGAACAAGACCCCGTGACAGCGCCGCGCTGACGCGCCTCGGCGGGCACGCACGTCACACATGGGACTCCGCCGGAGGAGTCGCGGCGGTATCTTTGCCGGCATCCGCAACGCTTTGCCCATCGCACCATGACCGACACCACCGCCCAACCCGCCGCTCAGTCTGCTGTCCTCCTCGAACGCCTGTCCGGCCACATCGCCCTCGTCACGCTCAACCGCCCCGCGGCGCGCAACGCCATCAACGGCGAGGTGGCGAGCCGGCTGGAAGCCATCGTCGACGAGATCGAGGCCGACCCGGACCTGTGGGTGGCCGTGCTCACCGGCGCGGGGCGCGATGCCTTCAGCGCCGGCGCCGACCTGAAGGAGGTCTCGGCCGGCCGCGGTGCGAGCCTCGGCACCGAGCGCGGCGGCCTCGGCGGCTTCGTGTTCCGCGAGCGCAGCAAGCCGTGGATCGCCGCCGTCAACGGCAAGGCGCTGGCCGGCGGCTGCGAGCTGATGCTGGCCTGCGATCTCGCCGTGGCCTCCGAAGACGCTGCCTTCGGCCTGCCCGAAGTGCTGCGCGGCCTCATCGCCTCGGCCGGCGGCCTGTACCGCCTGCCGCAGGCCATGCCGCCGCGCATCGCGCTCGAACTCATCCTCACCGCCGCGCAACTGCCCGCGCGCGAGGCCAAGGCCTACGGCCTCGTCAATCACGTCGTGCCGGCCGACCAGGTGATCGACGAAGCGCTCGCGCTCGCGCGCCGCATCACGCGTAACGCGCCGGTGGCCGTGCGCGAGAGCCTGGCCATCGTCAAGCGTGCCAACGACCTCGGCGAGACGGAACTGCGGGCGCTGAGCCGGCAGGGCGCGCAGCGCGTGCAGGCGACCGAGGACTTCAAGGAAGGCCCGCGCGCGTTTATCGAAAAGCGCGAGCCGCGCTGGACCGGGCGATGAGCGCGCTGCGCGCCGCTGCCGTCTTACTGGCCGCTTTAAGCCTCGGCCCGCACGCGGCGCGCGCCGAACAGATCGGCGAAGTCGACACCGTCTTCAAGTTCATCGGCCCCGACCACAAGATCGTGGTCGACGCCTACGACGACCCCAAGGTGCATGGCGTGACCTGCTACGTCTCGCGCGCCAAGACCGGCGGCATCAAGGGCGCGCTCGGCGTGGCCGAAGACAGGGCGGAAGCATCGATCGCCTGCCAGCAGGTCGGCCCCATCAGCTTCACCGGGCCGATGGAGGTGCAGGAAGAGATGTTCAGCGAGCGCATCTCGCTCATCTTCAAGAAGCTGCGCGTCGTGCGAATGATCGACGCCAAGCGCAACGCGCTCGTCTACATGGCCTACTCCGACCGCGTCATCGAAGGCTCGCCGCAGAACAGCGTGACGGTGGTGGCGGTGGATCGCGCGACGCCCATCCCCCTCAAGCGCTGAAAAGCCCCAGACGCAAAACGGCGGCAGTCACCAAAAGGTGCTGCCGCCGTTTTGCGCCCGCCGCGAGGCGGGCTATCCAGCAAACACCGCGGATCCGGCTCCGCCGGTCCGCTGGCGTTGCCCCCTTGAGGGGGCGCGCGAAGCGCGTAGGGGTGGTCAGGGGTAAGCGGTGCCATCGCCAATGGAAATCGTGCCGGCGTTGATGGACGAGGTCTGGCTCTCGCGCATCTCCTCGCGCGTCATGTACCCGCGGGTGTCTTCTCCGCTGCCGCCTTGTCCGGCATCGCGAAGCTGCTCGCGCGTGTAGCCATCGCCGGTCCCTGCGCCGTTCTGGCGCATGTCGCGCGTGGCTTCGGACTTCACTTCGCTGCGGGTGTTGTGGTCGTCGTACGTGCTGCTGTTCGTGCTGTTGTACGTATCGGCCAGCACAGCGCCGGAGCCCATGGCGCCGGCGATCAATGCAGAGAGGAGGTACTTCGTCTTCATGATGCTATTCCTTTGCGGTTGCTGTTGGAATGGCGCGCCGTCGAAATCGGCCCCGCCATGAAGAACATTTCAGCACCTGCGAGGCCTCGGCACACGCAGCGCAGGCCGCGACCGGGAGTAGGAAACGTCCGTCGGAACACGCCGCGAAGCGCGTAGGGGTGGTCCTGCTCAAGCGCTCTTGCGGCAGCGCGCCACCTTGTGCAGCAGCTCGAGCAGCAGCGCCAGCTCAGCCTTGCTGAGCGCGCCGAAGCTGTGGCGCTCGCCCTCGACCAGCAGCGACACGGCGCGGCGGGCCAGCTCGCCGCCCGCCGCCGTGGTGCGGATGTGCTGCGCGCGCCGGTCGGACGCATTGCGCTCGCGCGCCACCAGGCCGCGCGCTTCCAGCTTGTCGATCCACATCGTGATGTTGGGCGCCGTCACCGCCAGCGCATTCGCCAACTGCTTGGCCGAAACGCCCGGGTTCTCATGCACCAGCGTGAGCACCGTGAACTCCACCGGCCGCAGCTCGTGCGGCTGGCCCACCCGCGTGCTGAAGACCTGCATCGTGGCGATGGCCGCCTGGGCGAGCTGGTAGCCCAGCACGTCGCGCAGGCCGGCCTCGGCCAAGCGGCCCTGTGGGGTGAGTTCGGAGAAGTCGGCGGGCTTTCGGCTCATGTGCGCCATTGTCCCGCCGCGGAAAAAAGGCAGAGCGGGGCGCAGACCGCATCGGCGGTGCTTCGTGCAAATGATTCATCTGATGAACGATCGTGCAAATGATGGTTTATGAGTGAAAGCCCTCTCCGTTGCGGAAAAAAGCTTCAGTAACTTAACCACCTCACGGGAGGAGTCCGTACATCCAACGAGCGCCGGCCCACCGGCGCCACCAAGGAGACAACACCATGAACTCGCTCTTCGATTCCCCGCGCCGGCGTGCGCTGGCGCCGCTTCCCCTGCTGCTGGTCCTGGCCGCCTGCGGCGGCGGTGACGACGACCCGCCACCGCCTCCGCCGCAACTGGCGCCGGCCACCGCGGCCACGCTGGTCGGCACCTGCGCCGATCTCAGCGCCAAGCTCGCCACGCTGGCCGACACCACCATCACCGCGGCCACCAGCGTCGCGGCCGGAACCGTGGTCGGCGGGCAGTCCACGCCCGAGCACTGCCTCGTGACCGGGCGCATGCATGAGCGCGTCAGCGCCGTCGACGGCAAGACCTACGCCATCGGCTTCGAGATGCGCCTGCCCACCGCCTGGAACGGCCGCTTCTTCCACCAGGGTAACGGCGGCATCGACGGCAACGTGAGCCCCGCGCTCGGCGCATCGGGTGGCGGTGCCTTGACCGGCGCGCTGTTGCAAGGCTTTGCCGTGCTCAGCTCCGACGCTGGGCATACCGCAGCAGGAGGTTCGGCCTTTGGCCTCGACCCGCAAGCCCGCCTCGACTACGGCTACCAGGCCGTCGGCAAGCTCACGCCGATGGCCAAGAGCGCCATCGAGACGGCCTACGGCAAGGCGCCGGATCGTTCGTACTTCGGCGGCTGCTCCAACGGCGGGCGCCACGCCATGGTGACCGCGGCGCGCTACGCGGCCGAGTACGACGGCGTGCTCGCCGGTGCGCCCGGCTTCAACCTGCCCAAGGCGGCGATAGCCAACATCTTCGGCGCGCGGCAGTACGCCCAGGTGGCCACCGACCCGAGCGATCTCGCCACCGCGTTCACCCCCGATGAACGCGCGACGGTTGCCGCCTCGGTGCTCGCCACCTGCGATGCACTCGACGGTGTGGCCGACGGGCTGGTGCAGGACGTCGACGCCTGCCAGGCGACCTTCAGCCTTGCCACCGACGTGCCCACCTGCACCGGCGCGCGCGACGGCACCTGCCTGTCGGCGGACCAGAAGACGGCCATCGCGCCCATCTTCAGCGGCGCGACCACCAGCACCGGCGCACCGATCTACGCCAGCTTCCCGTACGACGCGGGGTTAGGCAGCGGTGGCATTCCGTTCTGGGAGTTCTTCGCGCCGCTGGTGCTGGATTCGGGCGCCGTGGGGCAGATCTTCAAGGTGCCGCCTGAAGGCGCCGGCTTCGTCGGCCCGACCTTCGCCATGACCTACTCCATCGACGACATGGTGGCGCAGATCAACGCGACCAACGCCACCTACACCGAGTCAGCGATGAGCTTCATGACGCCGCCCAACCCGACCAACATGTCGGCGCTCCGCAACCGCGGCGGCAAGCTGATGGTCTACCACGGCGTGAGCGACCCGATCTTCTCGGTCGACGACACCGAGGCGTGGTACCAGGGGCTGTCGGCGACGCACGGCGGCAGCGCGGCCGACTTCGCGCGCTTCTACCGTGTGCCGGGCATGGGCCACTGCTCCGGCGGGCCGTCCACCGATCAGTTCGACATGCTGACGCAACTGGTCGAGTGGGTGGAGGAGGGCAAGGCGCCGGATCAGGTGATCGCGACCGCGCGCACGACCGGCAATGCCGGCGGTGCCAACGCCGAAGTGCCGGCCGGCTGGACCGACCGCACGCGGCCGCTGTGCCCGTATCCGAAGGTGGCGCGCTACGACGGCAGCGGGGATGTGAACGACGCGGCTAGCTTTGCGTGTCAGTGAGCGTCGTTTGAGGTGAGTCGGCGCTTGGCGGCGGCATCCTCACCCCCACCCTCTCCCGCAGACGGGAGAGGGAGCCTGGCGCCGCTGCAAACGGGTGAGGGTGTTGCTCTCTCTCCCTCTGGGAGAGGGCTGGGGTGAGGGCCGCGCGAAGCGCGAAGGTGCTCAGTCCCCCGCCCGACTCGCCTCGTCGATCGCCCCGATCGCCTCCACATCCAGCTGCAACTGCGAGGCATCGACCACCTCGGCCAACTGCACGATCGACGTGGCACTCACGATCGGCGCCGTGATGCCCGGCCGCGCGATCTGCCACGCCAGCGCCACCTGCGCCGGCGTGGCGTCCAGCCGCTTGCCCACCGCATCGAGCGCGCCGAGGATGCGCAAGCCGCGTGGATTCAGGTACTTCTGCACCACGCCGCGCCCGCGCGGGCTCTTGGCGGCGTCTTCGGCACTGCGGTACTTGCCGCTCAGGAAGCCGCTCGCCAGCGCATAGAAATTGATCACGCCCACGTCGTGCCGCTCGCACAGCGGCGCAAGGTCACGCTCGAACTCCTCGCGGTCGCACAGGTTGTAGAGCGGCTGCAAGCTCTCGTAGCGCGGCAGGCCGGTGCGTTCGCTCAATATCAACGCCTGCTGCAGCCGCGCCGCGCTGTAGTTGGAGGCGCCGATGGCGCGCACCTTGCCCGCGCGGATCAGGTCGCCGTAGGCTGCCAGCGTTTCTTCCAGCGGCGTGTCGGCATCGTCGTCGTGCGATTGGTAGAGGTCGATGTAGTCCGTCTGCAGGCGCGCAAGCGATTCATCGACCGCTTGTGCGATGTAGCGCTTGGACAAACCCTTGCGCCCCTCGCCCATGTCCTTGCCGAGCTTGGTCATCAGCACCACGCGGTTGCGCTTGCCGCTGCGCGCGAACCACTTGCCGAGAATCGTCTCCGACTCGCCGCCGCTGTGGCCGCCGACCCAGCGCGAGTACACGTCGGCCGTGTCGACGGCGTTCATGCCGGCATCGAGCCAGGCGTCGAGCAGCGAGAAGCTGGTCTTCTCGTCGGCCGTCCAGCCGAAGACGTTGCCGCCGAACACCAGCGGCGAAATGGACAGGCCGGAACGGCCGAGGGGGCGAAGCGGGCGGGGCGTTGTCATGCGGCATCTCCGGTGTTCGGGGGTGAGAGGCGTTGTACCGCAGGCGCCGCGCGTGTGCTGGCTGGGACGAAGGCGCGGCACTGCATCTGAAGTGCAGCCGCAAGCGTAGAGCCCGCATCGCCGCCCCACGCTTCGCCATGACTCCCACCCACCTCAACCGACACGCCGGCCGTCTGTTCGAGCACGGCGCGCTCGTCATGTGCGCCGTTCTGGCGCTGCCCACGCTCGCGCGCGCCGATGCCACTGCCACCGCCACGCTGCCGCCCGTCGCCGTGACGGGGCACTACGGCAACGCGGTCGGCAGCTCCGACGCCGCCTCCGAAGGTGTGATCCGCGCCGAGCTGCTCAAGAGCCGCCCGGCCCTGCGCCCCGGCGAGGTGCTGGAGTTCGTGCCCGGCATGATCGTCACGCAGCACTCGGGCGACGGCAAGGCCAACCAGTACTTCCTGCGCGGCTTCAACCTCGACCACGGCACCGACTTCGCGACCACGGTGAACGGCGTGCCGGTCAACATGCCCTCGCACGGCCACGGCCAGGGCTACACCGACCTCAACTTCCTGATGCCCGAGCTGGTGCAGCGCATCGGCTACCGCAAGGGGCCGTACTTCGCCGAGAACGGTGACTTCTCGGCCGCCGGTTCGGCCGACATCGCCTACCGCACGCAGCTCGACGCGCCCTTCGCGCAGCTCTCACTCGGCGAGCGCGCCTACCGACGGCTGCTCGGCGCCGGCTCCACCACGCTCGCGGGCGGCCACACGCTGCTCGGGGCCGTCGAACTCTCGGGCAACAACGGTCCGTGGACGGTGCCCGAGCATCTGCGCCGCGCCAACCTGCTGCTCACCGCCAGCACCGGCACGGCGGCCGAAGGCGCTTCGGCGAGCCTCATGGCCTACGACGCCGAGTGGACCGCCACCGACCAGGTGCCCGAGCGCCTGATCGACGGCCGCGTGTCCGGCGCCGCACCCTTCGGCCGCTTCGATTCGCTGGATGCGACCAGCGGCGGGCGCACCGCGCGCCACAGCCTGTCGGGCGAATGGCACCGCCGGCGGGGCGACGGCCAGACGCGCGTGTCGGCCTATGCCATGCGCTATTCGCTCGCGCTGTACTCCAACTTCAGCTATGCGATGGAGCGCCCCGCGCAAGGCGACCAGTTCCTGCAGCGCGATGCGCGTTCGGTCTATGGCGCCAACGCCTCGCGCAGCATCGAGCATGCGTTCGGCGACCGCGTAGCGCGCAGCGAGTTTGGCGTGCAACTGCGCCATGACCGCGCCCGCGTCGGCCTGTTCGAGAGCGCGGCGCGTCGGGTCACCGCCACCACGCGGGACGACGTGGTGCGCGAAACCTCGCTCGGCGTCTACGGCCAGACGGCAGTGCAGTGGGCGCCGTGGCTGCGCAGCGTGGCGGGCCTGCGCGTCGATCACTTCGACTTTCGCGTCGAAGGCCGCAGCGGCTTGGGCAACAGCGCGGCCAACACCGGCCGCGCCGACGCGCTTCAGTGGTCACCCAAGCTCTCGCTCGTGCTCGGGCCGTGGGTGGAAACCGAGTTCTTCTTCAACGTCGGCCGTGGCTTTCACAGCAACGATGCACGCGGCGCCACCGCGCCGGGCTATCCGGTGCCGGGGCTTGCGGCCTCGCGCGGAATGGAGATCGGCGTTCGCACCGAGTGGATCGCCGGCCTGCAGAGCTCGCTCGCGCTGTGGCGGCTGCACGCCGACTCGGAACTGGTCTATGTGGGCGACGCCGGCACCACCGAGGCCAGCGCCGGCAGCCGCCGCCGCGGCATCGAGTGGAACAACCGCTGGATTCCCAAGCCCTGGCTGCTGTTCGATGCCGACTTCGCCTGGACGCATGCGCGCTTCGACGACGGCTCGCGCATCCCGAACGCCGTGGACCGCGTGGCTTCGGCGGCGGCCACGGTGCGCGACCTGCAAGGCTGGTCGGCCAGCCTGCAGTGGCGCTACCTCGGCGCCGGTGCGCTGACCGAAGACAACAGCGTGCGCTCGCGGCCGTCGCTCACCATCAACCTGCGCGTGTCCAGGCGGCTGTCGAAGCAAAGCGAACTCACGCTCGACGTGTTCAACCTCGCCGACCGGCGGGTGGACGACATTCAGTACTTCTACGAATCTCGCCTGCCCGGCGAGGCGGCGCCGGTGGCCGATCGCCACGTGCATCCGGCCGAGCCGCGCACGCTGCGCGTCACCTGGCGAGCGGGCTTCTGAAGACGGGCATGCCGGTTGCCGAACGGGCACTGCAACCGGAGCCTCGAATGAAAATCATCCTGTGGATCATCCTCGCCATCTTCCTGATCGGCCTGCTCGTCGTCATCGGCACCGGCAAGCTCATTTTCTAGCCCACCCCCTACGCGCTTCGCGCGCCCCCTCAAGGGGGCAACACCAGCGGACCGGCAAAGCCGGATCCGCGGCGTTCGCTTGATTGGGCAGGTTGATGCGAAGGTCGCAGCGGCTCTACCAACCCCACAGCAGCCGGCGCGCGATCCAGCCCTTGGCGCCGCCTTCCTGCTGCACCTTCACCCAGTTCTTCGTGCGCTCCAGCGTGCGCAGCACATCGCCGTAGAGCGCCTTGCCGACGATGGAGCCGCGCGTGCTGGGCTTGCTGCGGATGTTGGCCACCTTCACCTTGACGACGAAGTGCCGCTTGTCGCCGAGCAGCGGGCGGTAGACCCAGCCCTTGTCGGCCTCGAAGTCGCGCACCTGCACCCACTTGCCCTTGCGCCCGATGATCTGCAGCGGATAGCCGCGCCCCAGCAGCCACAGCGACTCGTGGTTCGTGCCGGGACCCGAGCGCATGTTGATCTCGTTGCGGTCGACGCTCGCCATCTTCTGCGCGCTCGCCGGCGCGGCGATCGACAGGAGAAGGGCGCTCAGGAAAAAGGCAATGCGGTGGCGCAGTCCGGTCATGTGCGTGTCTGGGGTTGGGGTGTGCCGACGACCGCAGCGACGTGCGGACCGATGGGCGCAGAGGGCGCGCCGCGTGGCAAATAGGGTGCCCATCCTAACCAGCGATGCCGGCGGGCCGGCAAAGTCCGCGCAAAGCGCGGGGTGACGCGGCCCTGTTTTGACAATGCGCGTCGAACGTGGAAAACAGCCTGAGCGGCGGCTTCAGTCGGTGCGCACCAGTCGAAGCCTTGTGATCTCCGACGGCGCGCCGAGCCGCTTCGGCGGCCCCCAGTAGCCGGTACCGCGGCTTACGTAGATCCACAGCGTGCCCAGGCGGTGCAGGCCGGCGGTGAAGGGCTGCTGCAGCGGCACGAACAGGTTCCACGGCAGGAACTGGCCGCCGTGCGTGTGACCCGAGAGCTGCAGGTCGAAGCCGGCGCGCAACGCCTCGTTCGCGCTGCGCGGCTGGTGCGCAAGCAGCACGCGCAAGGCGGCATCCGCGGGAGCGCCGGCGATGGCCGCGTGCGCATCGCTGCGATGCGCCGCATCGAAGTGGTGCGCGTGGTAGTCGGCCACGCCGGCCAGCACCAGCGAGGCCTCGCCGTGTCGCACCACCACATGCCGGTTCATCAGCACCTGCAGGCCCAAGCGCTGCAGTTCCTCGATCCAGGCCTGCGCGCCGCTGTAGTACTCGTGGTTGCCGGTGACGAAGAAGCTGCCGTGGCGCGAGCACAAGCCGGCCAGCGGCGCCACGTGCGCGGCCAGATCGCGCACGCTGCCGTCGACCAGGTCGCCGGTCACGGCCACGAGGTCGGCTTGCAGCCGGTTCACGCGATCGACGATGGCCTGCAGGTAGGGCGCCTTGATGGTCGGCCCGATGTGCACATCGCTGATCTGCGCGATGGTGAAGCCGTGCAGCGTCGGCGGCAGGCCGGCGATCGGCACCTCCACATCGACCACGGCCGCCGTGCGGCGCGCATTCCACAGCCCGAGCAGCGTGAGCGCCAGCGCGCCGACGAACGTGGCCGCCGCCGACGCCGGCGCCCAGGCGGCCAGCGGCAGCCCGGCATCGAACAGCGCATTCGCAATGAGGCCGAGCAACGCCAGCGCATCGCGCGCCAGCGTGAGCACCAGCAGCGAGGAGAACAGCCCGAGCGACAGCATCGCCGCCCACGCCATGCGGTCCGCCCAGGGCTGGCGCCAGAGGCGATGCGTGATCAGCGCCGTGGGCATCAGCACCGACCCGGCGAGCAGTACCAGCGCCACGGCGGCCGCTGCCCACGGCCAGGCGAGGAGTGCGGGCACGAGGCGCAGGCCGATGTAGGCGTGCAGCAGGGTCGACAGCAGCGCGATCGGCATCAGCGGCATGAGGCGGGCTTGAAGTGCATGCGGCTGATATGGATGCGTCGTGAGACGGCTTCAATCGCGCGCACGAAAAATGTCGTCGCCACCAACGCCCCGGAAACGCGCGGCGCCTTTCGCGGACGGTTCGAGTCGGGAGCGACCCGTTGCCACGGCACGCGCCATTGGCCGTCGCCAGGCGCCACGACTTCGTGCCGGCGCCGCCCTTTGATGCCCCTGATCGTCAACGCCGGTGCAGGAGCGCAGACGCCGCAAGGCGCTGCCGCATCCCGCGGCAGCGCCAGTCGGCTTATTTCGACGGCATGTTGCCCTGGCGGCCGCCTTGGCCGGACTTGCCCGCCGAAGACTTGCCGCCCGACGAGCCCTTGCTCGCTTCGCCGCCCGAGCGCCCGCCTTGCGAGCCGCTCTTGGCGCCGCCTTTGGCGGCCTGGCTGCGTTCGTTCGCAAGCGTCTTGCCTTGCTGGCTCTTCTGCTGGTTCATGCGAATCTCCTCTGATGAAGCAGCGATGGGTGCTGCCGCGCGCAGCGCAGCAACCTGCATGCCCACTCAGTCGTTGACCACGCTCTCCAGAAACTCCTCCAGCGCCTGCGTCGGGTCGGCGTGCTCCACCGCCATCATGTCGATGCCCCACTGCGCCAGCACCGCCTCCTGCACCGGGTTGCGCACCGGCGAGAAGATGTACGAGCGCGGCTGCGGCACGCTCGGCACCGAGGCCTTCCACAAGCGCGAGAGCTTGTAGAACAGGTAGCGGATGTTGATGTCGGCCAGGCTGTAGCCGATGAACAGCACCGAGCGGCCCAGCACGTCGGCGCGCAGCTTGATGTCCAGCGGCGACTCGAAGTCCAGGCGGCGGAAGTAGCTGCTCTCGTCGAGCACGATGGATTCGTCGCTCTCGAAGTCGCCGTGGAACTTGATGATCTGCGGCACGTCGGCGCGGATGCGCGACAGGTCGGCCACGCCCACGATCTTTGTGTAGGGCTGGCCGTGGTGCTGGAAGGCGGCCTCCAGCCAGCGGTCGTAGTTGGTGGTGTAGACGATGCGAAAGCGGCCCTTGACGATCAGCTCGTGCACGCGCGAGCCTTCCACGGTCATGTCTGCGCGGTGCCACTCGCGGTCCATCCAGCTGCGCAGCGGTCCGATGCTGCCGTGCTGCAGCCGGAAGTATTCGGCGAGCGTGAGGTAGCTGCCGTAGTCGCGGTAGGCCTGCGGCTCCAGCCCCAGCTGGCGCGTCATGTGCTCGATGAGCGCACTCCACGGCGGCAGGCCCAGCGACAGCGAGACGCCGGCGCCGACGAAGAGCACCACTTCGTCGCGCCGATACGCGGCACGCAGGTGTTCGAGTTTTTCCATGCGCTGGGGCACCTCTTGTTGCGGCCAGCCATCTTGCCAGCGAGCGGACCTTAGGGCACGGACCAGCGATCAAGCGAACGCCGCGGATCCGGCTTTGCCGGTCCGCTGGTGTTGCCCCTTGAGGGGCGCGCGAAGCGCGTAGGGGTGGGTCAATGAATCTGTGGCCGCAGCGCCAAAGGAATCTGCATGTCCTCAGGCACGTCGAAGTCGATCATGGCCGCGCCGCGCATCTCGTTGGGCGGCAGCGGCAGGCCGCGGCGGTCGCTGTAGTCGTGGGCGAGCGGCTGGCGGTCGTGCTGCGCCGCACGGGCACTCAGCGCGTCGATCGCCGTGACGCCAGCCACCGCCGCGATCGCAAGCGCGGCATTGGTGCTGCGGGGGTTCCCGCGGCCCACGTGGGCGCCCAGGGTCGCGAGGTCCACCGCATCGCCGGCCACGCGCGCCCACAGCCACGGCGTCGGGTCGCGCGCGAGCAGCAGGCCAAGGCCCGTGGCGATCTCGCGCATCCCGCAGGCGCGCACCAGCGTCTCGCGACCATGCATGCCGGTGGCGCGCGCCACGGCGCCCGGCATCAGCACCTCGGCGAGGCCGAGGCCCAGGCTGAACCAGCCGAGCCCGCGTGCCGCGCGGCGCACGCTGCGGCGGTGCAGCGGGCGGGCATCCGGCGAGCCGTCGCGGCCATTGCCGCCGGCCGGTTCGTAGTCACCGTACACGTTGCCGGGCATGTCGTCCCTGTCTTCCAGCGATCCGTTCATCGATCGATTCCTCAGTCGGGTTTCAGCACGACCTTGACGCAGCCGTCCTGCTTGTCGCGAAACACCTGGTACATGGCCGGTCCGTCCTCCAGCGTGCAGGTGTGGGTGATGACGAAGGACGGGTCGATCTGGCCCTCCTCGATCCGGCGCAGCAGGTCGTCGGTCCAGCGGTTCACGTGCGTCTGGCCGGTGCGCACGGTCAGGCCCTTTTGCATCAGCGCGCCGAAGGGCAGCTTGTCGATCAGGCCGCCGTAGACGCCGGGAATCGACAGCACGCCGGCCGGACGGCACACGTAGATCATTTCGCGCAGCACATGCGGCCGGTCGGTCTCCAGCATCACTGCCTGCTTGGCGCGGTCGTAGAAAGTGTCGATGCTGCTGCCGCCCACGTGCGACTCCATGCCCACCGCGTCGATGCACTTTTCCGGCCCCTTGCCGGCGGTGAGTTCATTCAGGCGATCGACCACGCTCTCCTTCTTGAAGTTGAGCGTGAGCGCGCCGCCCGCGCGCGCCATGCTCAGGCGGTCTTCCTCGCAGTCGATGCTGACCACCTGCTTGGCGCCCAGCAACACGGCGCTGCGGATGGCGAACTGGCCCACCGGCCCGGCGCCCCAGATCGCCACCGTGTCGGTGGGCTGGATGTCGCACTGCACGGCCGCCTGCCAGCCGGTGGGAAAGATGTCGCCGAGAAACAGCACCTGCTCGTCGGTCAGGCCGTCTGGAATCTTTACCGGCGTCACGTCGGCATAGGGCACGCGGATGTACTCGGCCTGGCCGCCGGCGTAGCCGCCGGTGAGGTGCGAATAGCCGAACAGCCCCGCCGTGGTGTGGCCGAACAGCTTGTCGGCCACGTTCTTGTTGCGGTTGCTGCGCTCGCACACCGACCAGTTGCCGCGCCGGCATTGCTCGCACTCGCCGCAGCAGATGGTGAAGGGCACGACCACGCGGTCGCCCACCTTCATCTTGCTGCCGCGCTCGGCCACGCCGCGGCCCACCTCCACCACCTCGCCCATGAACTCGTGGCCCATCACGTCGCCCGATTTCATGCCGGGAATGAAGCCGTCGAACAGGTGCAGGTCGGAGCCGCAGATGGCGCAGCTCGTCATCTTGATGATGGCGTCGCGCGGATCCTCGATCGTCGGATCCGGCACGGTGTCGTAGCGGATGTCCTTCTTGCCGTGCCAGCACAGGGCCTTCATCGCCTTGCTCCTCGGGGTGATGCCATGGGTGGCGGAGCGGCAATCCATGTTCCCGAAAACCGCGTTGTCGCCTGTGCGGGCCGCGGGTAAGCTCCTTCGCCGCTTCTCCACACAGTCCGTGAAAAACGACGACCTCCACGCCACGGCGCCGATCGGCCCGCCCCGAAGCGCCGTGGACGAGCAGTTCCGCCTGCTCGTCAACAACGTTCACGACTACGCCTTCGTGATGCTCGATGCCGAAGGCATCGTCACCGGCTGGAACGCCGGCGCGCAGAAGATCAAGGGCTGGGCCGCGCACGAGATCATCGGCCGCCCGTTCACCGTGTTCTATCCGGACGAGGTCGTTGCCACCGGGTGGCCGCAGGAGGAACTGCGCCGCGCCGCGGCCGTCGGCCACTTCGAGGACGAGGGCTGGCGCGTGCGCAGCGATGGCGGCCGCTTCTGGGCCAACGTGGTGATCACCGCCTTGCGCGACGACAGCGGCGTGCTGCGCGGCTTCGGCAAGGTGACGCGCGACCTCACCGAGCGCCGCCGCCACGAAGAAGAGCTGCGCCTGAGCGAAGAACGCTTCCGGCTGCTGGTGGACGGCATCACCGGCCACGCCATCTTCATGCTCGATGCCGAGGGCCGCATCACCAGCTGGAACGCGGGCGCCGAACGCATCAAGGGCTACACCGCTGCGGATGTGATCGGCCGTCACTTCTCGATGTTCTACACGCCCGAGGCCCAGGCGAGCGGCGAACCGGCACGGCATCTGGCGCGGGCGCTGGCTGTGGGCCGCGCCGAGCACGAGGGCTTGCGCGTGCGCCGCGACGGCAGCATGTTCTGGGCCGACATCGTGATCACGCCGGTGTACGACAGCGAGCACCGCCTGCGCGGCTTCGCCAAGGTGACGCGCGACGCGAGCGAGCGCCGGCGCATCGAGGAACTGGAGCGCTCGAGCCGGCGCATGAGCGAGTTCATCGCCATGCTGGCGCATGAATTGCGCAACCCGCTGTCGCCCATCCGCAATGCGGTGAGCATCATGCAGCTCGAGCCCACGCTCTCGCCACGGCTTGCGCGCTGCACCGGCATCGTCGACCGCCAGCTCGGCACGCTGACGCGGCTGGTCGACGACCTGCTCGATGCGGGGCGCATCGCCACCGGCAAGATCTCGCTGCGCCGTACGTCCATCGATTTCGCCGAGGTGGTGCAGCGCGCCGTCGACGCCGCCCGGCCGCTGATCGACACGCACCGCCACCGCTTCGCGATGCACCTGCCCGAAGGGCGCATCGAGATCTCGGGCGACGACACCCGGCTGGTGCAGGCGCTGCAGAACGTGCTCAACAACGCGGCGCGCTACACGGCCGACGGCGGCACGATCGAGTTGCGCGTGCGGGTGGCGGGCGAGCAGGTGGTGGCGACGGTGTCGGACAACGGCCGCGGCATCGCCCCGGCGGCGCTGGAAAGCATCTTCGAGCTCTTCACCCAGGAAGACAGCACGCCGCGCGGTGGCGACGCGGGCCTGGGCATCGGCCTCGCACTGGCGCGCCGGTTGGTGGAGCTGCACGGCGGCAGCCTGGTGGCGGAAAGCGGCGGGCCGGGCCTGGGCAGCAGCTTCACGATGCGGCTGCCGCGCGGCTCGGCGGCCGCGGCGCAGGCGCCCACCGAGCCGGCGGCCGAAGCGCCGGCACCGGCGGGGCAGCGCGCGCTCGTCATCGACGACAACCGCGACGCAGCCGACACCATGGTGGCGCTGCTGTTGCTGCTCGGCCACGAAGCGCGCTGCGCCTATGGCGGCGACGAGGCGGTGAGCGTGGCGCAGGCCTTCGCGCCCGACGTCGTCTTTCTCGACCTCAACATGCCCGACGGCGACGGCTTCGAGGTGCTGCGCCGCCTGCGCCGCCTGCCTGGCCTTGCCGGTGTGTTTGCGGCTGCCACCACCGGCTACGGCCAGCAGAGCGACCGCGACCGCACGCGCGAAGCGGGCTTCAACGCGCACCTCACCAAGCCGGTGAGCATCGAGCACCTGCTGGGCGTGCTGCAGCAGGCGAAGGACCGGGTCGAGCGCGGCTGAGCACGCGGGCAAGCCGTTTGCCACTGCAGTTTCCCGGCTCTCGCGCCGCCCGTGCGGCTGCGGCCGCCACTGCAGGAGAACCGCCATGCCCCGCGTGCTCTGGAAAGGCGCCATCAGCTTCGGGCTGGTGCACATCCCCGTCGGGCTCTATCCGGCCTCGCGCGAGGACTCGATCGATTTCGACTGGCTCGACAAGCGGTCGATGGACCCGGTGGGCTACAAGCGCGTCAACAAGAAGACCGGCAAGGAGATCGAGCGCGAGAACATCGTCAAGGGCATCAAGCAGGACGACGGCCAGTACGTGCTGATGACCGACGACGAGATCAAGTCGGCCTTGCCCAAGAGCACGCAGACGATCGAGATCGAGGCCTTTGTCGACGCCAACCGCATCCCCTTCGTCTACCTCGAGAAGCCGTACTACCTCGAACCCATCGGCAAGGCCGAGAAGGTGTACGTGCTGCTGCGCGAGACGCTGCGCGAAGCCGGCAAGATCGGCATCGCGCGGGTCGTCATCTCCACCAAGCAGCACCTGGCGGCGCTGATTCCCGCCGGGCCGGCGCTGATGCTCAATACGCTGCGGTGGTCGAGCGAGATCCGGCCGTGGAACGAACTCACGCTGCCGGACCAAGGCAGCAAGGGTGCCAAGCTTTCCGCCGGCGAACTGAAGATGGCCCGCCAGCTCGTGGACGACATGAGCGGCGATTGGGAGCCGGAGGCGTACGCCGACACCTTCAAGCAGGCCGTGATGGCGCTCGTGGACGCGAAGCTCGAGGCGGGCGACACCAAGACCGTGCACCCGGTCGAGCGGCCGGACGAAGGCGCGGCGCCATCGAACGTGGTCGATCTCACCGAACTGCTCAAGCGCAGCTTGAAGGGCAATGCCGGCAAGTCGGGCAAGGCCGGCGGCAAGGCCGCGGCCAACGACGAGGCGGCCGAGGAGCGCCCGGCGGCGTCCAGCGGCCGCAAGGCGCCGGCAAAGCGCCGAGCCAGCTAGGACGATGGCGACCGATCCGCTGCAGCGCTATCGCAGCAAGCGCGATTTCAGGATCACCGTCGAACCCGAAGGGCGCCCCGGCAAGGCGGGCAAGGCGCTGTCGTTCGTGGTCCAGAAGCATGCGGCGCGGCGGCTGCACTACGACTTCCGACTCGAACTGGACGGCACGCTCAAGAGCTGGGCTGTGCCCAAGGGGCCGAGCCTGGACCCGAGCGTCAAGCGCATGGCGGTGCACGTGGAAGACCACCCGCTCAGCTACGGCAGCTTCGAGGGCGTGATTCCGCCCAGGCAGTACGGCGCCGGCACGGTGATCGTGTGGGACCGCGGCACGTGGGTTCCGGTCGGTGATGCGCAGGCGGGCCATGCCGCCGGCAAGCTGAAGTTCGAGTTGCAGGGCGAGAAGCTGCGCGGCGCCTGGACGCTGGTGCGCATGCGTGGCCGCGGTGATGAGAAGCAGGAGCCGTGGCTGCTCATCAAGGAACGCGACGACGAGGCGCGGCCCGCGGCGGAGTTCGACGTGGTGGAGGCGCTGCCGGACAGCGTGCTGAGCGGGGCGGCCGCGAAGAAAGCGCCGGCGAAGAAGACGCCGGTAAAGAAGGCCGCTGCAAGCAAGGCGACGGTGAAGCAGGCGAGGAAGAAGACGGCGTCGCCTGACGTGCCTCTGCCCCAAGGCGCCGAGCCCGCGCCGCTGCCGCTCGCGCTGTCGCCGCAGCTCGCCACGCTGGTCGACGCCATGCCGGAAACCGGCGAGTGGATCTGGGAAGTCAAGTTCGACGGCTACCGCCTGCTCGCGCGCATCGACGGCGACGACGTGCGCCTGTTCACCCGCAACGGCCACGACTGGAGCGCGAGGATGTTGGGGCTGGTGGCCGCCATCCGCGCGCTCGGCCTGCCCTCGGGCTGGCTCGACGGCGAGATCGTGGTGCAGGGCGAGCACGGCACGCCCGACTTCCAGTTGCTGCAGAACGCCTTCGATGTGTCGCGCACCGAATCCATCCAGTACTTCTTCTTCGACCTGCCGTTCTTCGCGGGCCACGATCTGCGCGCCGTGCCGCTGAGCGAGCGGCGTGCGCTGCTTCGGCAGTTGCTGGACGCCGCGCCGGCCGATGGGCCGCTGCACTTCAGCGAAGACTTCGCCGCGAGTGCGAAGGACCTGCTGCACACCGCTTGCGAACTGCGGCTCGAAGGCATCATCGGCAAGCGTGCCGACTCGACCTACAGCACGCGGCGCTCACCGGCGTGGATCAAGCTGAAGTGCACGAAGCGCCAGGAGTTCGTGATCGGTGGCTACACCGACCCCAAGGGCTCGCGCGCGGGTCTCGGCTCGCTGCTGCTGGGCATTCACGATCCGAACGGGCGGCTGCGCTACGCCGGCAACGTGGGCACCGGTTTCGACCAGACGATGCTGAAGTCGCTGGCCGCGAAGCTGGCGCCGCTGCGGGCGGACCGCACGCCGTTCTTCGAGCTGCCGCAGGGCATCAAGGGCCATTGGGTGCGCCCCAAGCTGGTGGCCGAAGTGTCCTTCGGCGAGTGGACGAAGGAGGGGCGCATCCGCCACTCGGTGTTCCACGCGCTGCGCAGCGACAAGCCGCCCGAGGCGATCACGAAGGAAGTGCCGAAGCCGGTGGCCGCCGCGGCGCCGGCGGCGAAGAAGCGCGGCACGAAGCCGGCCGCTGCCGTGCCGGACGGTTTGCGCATCACCCACCCCGAGCGCGTGATCGACGCCCGCAGCGGCTTCACCAAGCTGGACCTCGTGCAGTACTACGCCCGCGCCGCGCCGGCGATGCTGCCGCATCTGATCGGCCGGCCGGTCTCGCTGGTGCGTGGGCCTCAGGGCGTGGGCGGAGAGCTGTTCTTCCAGAAGCACGCCGACAGGATGCAGATGCCCGGCGTGGTGCAGCTCGATCCGAAGTACGACACGGATCACCAGGCGCTGCTGGAGGTGAATTCGCTGGAGGGCCTGCTGGGCGCGGCGCAGATGAACGTGATCGAGTTCCACACCTGGAACGCGACGACCAAGGCGATCGAGAAGCCCGACCGCATGACCTTCGACCTCGACCCCGGCGAGGGCCTGGCATGGCCGCGAATGATCGAGGCGGCGCAGTTGACGAAGGCGCTGCTCGACGAGTTGGGCCTGCAGAGTTTTCTCAAGACCAGCGGCGGCAAAGGTTTGCACGTGGTCGTGCCCCTCACGCCGCGCCTCGGCTGGGACGTGGTGAAGGATTTTTCGCAAGCCGTGGTGCGCCACCTCGCCGCCACGCTGCCCGACCGCTTCGTCGCCAAGAGCGGGCCGAAGAACCGGGTGGGCAAGATCTTTCCCGACTACCTGCGCAACGGGCGCGGTGCGACGACCGTGGCCGCGTTCTCGGTGCGCGCGCGGCCGGGGCTGGGGGTGTCGGTGCCGGTGGCGTGGAGCGAGCTGGAAGGCTTGCGCAGCGGGGCGCAGTGGACGGTGGCGAATGTCGACGAACGGCTTGCGATGGCCGACGCATGGGCGGGGTACGTGAAGACGCGGCAGACGCTGAGCGGGGCGATGAAGGCGCTGGGGTTCGAGTTGGCGGCGGCTTGAGAAGGATTCGCGCTCGGTGCAACGGTGTTGTCGCCCGCGACACCCTCACCCCAACCCTCTCCCGCCAGCGGGAGAGGGAGCAAGACAGAGCGAGCGGCGCGACAGCGTCTCCCGCTGGCGAGACAGAGTAAGCAAGAGCGCGCGGTGTGACTCCCTCTCCCGCTGGCGGGGGAGCAAGAAAGAGCGGCATGGCTCCCCGTTTGCGAGAGAGGGAACAAGACCGCGCGGTGTGGCTCCCTCTCCCGCTTGCGGGAGAGGGCGGGGGGTGAGGGTCAGCAGCGCGTGATGGCTACGCCGCCGCCATGTCCCGCTTCAGTTGGCCCGCGTGCTCCCGGTAATCCACCTCCAGCGTGTAGCGCGCCGAATTCACGTACTGCTCGCGCAGCGCGCGCTGGTGCGTGTCGATCTCCGCCTGCATCGCCGCGCGCTCGGGCAGGGTGATGGCGCCCGACAGCACGGCCGCCAGCCAGCGCGCCTGCACCTCGACCAGCGGAATCGTCGGGCCGACCGGCTGCACGAGACCGATGAAGTGCAGGCCGGGCCGGCCGGGCGCGGTGATGCGGCGATAGAGCTGCACATCGTTGTCGCGCACCTCGAACACCTGCGGGTCGAGGAAGGGGAACTTGGTCTCGTAGCCGGTGGCGAGGATGAGGGTGTCGAAAGGCTCGCTCGTGCCGTCGTCGAACGCCACCTCGTCGCCCATCAGCTCGCGCACATTGGGCTTGATGCCCACCCAGCCGTGGCCCACGCAGGTGAGCAGGTCCTGGCTCACGCAGGCGTGTTCCTGCCAGATGGGGTGGGCCGGCTTGGGCACACCGAAGCGCTCCTGGTCGCCGACGGCGAGATAGGCGAGCTTGCCCATCAGCGTGCGCGTCCAGCGCGTGGGCAGCTTGAAGTGGCGGTTGATGAAGGCCGACCAGCGGTCGGTGGGCACGCCCATGATGTATTTGGGCATCAGCCACGCGCCGCGCCGCGTCGACAGGCACACGCGCTTGGCCTGGCGCGACAGGTCGACCGCGATGTCCACCGCCGAGTTGCCGATGCCCACCACCAGCACGCGCTGGTCGGCGAAGGGTGTGGCGGTGCGGTAGTGGTGCGAGTGCATCTGCCGGCCGCTGAAGTGGCCGGGGAAGGTCACCATGCGCGGCGCCGACAGGTGGCCGTTGGCGACGATCACCGCGCGGTAGTTGCGCACTTCGCCGCCGGCGAGCGTGACGTTCCAGCGATCGCCTGCGGCGGGCTCGACCTTCTCGACCGGCGTGTTGAAGCGCACATGCTCGCGCACGCCGAAGTGGTCGGCATAGCTCTCCAGATACGCCAGCATCTGCTCGTGCGACAGGTAGTCGGGCAGGTGCTCGGGGATCGGGAAGTCGGGGTAGCCAAGGCTCTTGCGGCTGGTGTCGATGTGCAGGCTGCGGTAGGCCGACGACTGGCCGTTGTCGTTCTCGTAGCGCCACATGCCGCCAAGCATCGAGCCCTTCTCGAAGATCTCGAACGGCACGCCGCGCGCCAGCAGCGCCTTGCCGGCGCAGATGCCGGACGAGCCGGCGCCGATGATGCAGATCGTCATGTCTGCCCCTCGTCCGCGGAGTACCGCGGCCGATCCCCCAAGGGGATCCGGGCCGGCTTGGGAGCGGCCCGGCGCTCGGCCCGGCGACAGTGCGGCTGTTGTCGATTCTTCATGTGCGTGGCTCAAAGGTGGTGGTCGATGAACTGCCCGATCAACTCGTGCAGCGAACTGTCGGCCTGCAGGCCCAGCGCCCGCGCACGTTCGGAATCGAAGCGGCGCGGCCACTGCTCCACCACGGTCTGCATGGTCGGATCGGGTTGCCACTCGATGCGGCCCATCGGGCGGTCCCAGGCGCGCCATTGGCCCAGGGTCTCCACCGTCGTGACGAGTTCGCCGACCGTTGCCGAGAGCGACGGCAGGTTCATCGCCCGGTTCGCATCCAGCGCCGAGGCGGGCAGGGCGGCCAGGGCCACCAGCGCGCGCGCCACCGCCTGCACCGAGGCCAGCGGAATCAGGGTCTGCGCCTGCAGCGGGCACACCGTGTCCTGCCCGCGCAGCGGCTCGCGCACGATGGCCGCCACGCGGTCGGAGATGGAAGGCACGGGCGCGCCCGGCCGCGTCACCACGATGGGCAGGCGCAGCACCCGGCCGTCGATAAAGCCGCGCCGCGTGGCGTCATTGATCAGCAGCTCGGCGATGGCCTTCTGCGTGCCATAGGACGTCTGCGGCGTGCGCGGCAGATCGTCGCCCACGGTCTCTGGCAGCGGCCCGCCGAAGGCGGCGATCGAACTCGTGAACACGAAGCGCGGCGCCGCGGCCTGCGTGCGGCAGGCGTCGAGCAGCCGCAGCATGCCCTGCAGGTTGACTTCCAGCCCGCGCGCGAAATCGTTCTCGGCTTCCGAGGTGAGCGTGGCGCCGAGGGCGAATACCGCATCCACTGGTTCGGCGAAGAGCTGGGCGAGCGTGGCGGGATCGGTGGCGTCGCCCACCACGTCCGTCAGGCGCGGATCAGCCTGTGAGCCGGCGGCTGCAGGTGCAATGTCGACCCGCACGATTTCGCGCAGCGGGCGCTCACGTCCATCGTGATCGACCCAACCCCCAGCCAGCAGCGCCCGGCACAGCTCGGTGCCGATGAAGCCGCGGCCGCCGGTGACAAGAATGCGCATTTCCATGGGCTGGCTCCTGTTTGTCTACGAATCATCGAGGGTGGCGGCGTTCCATCGTAGGCGAGGCGCGCCAGACGCACGACCGGGACATCACCGGGTCGCCCAACCCGCCGGCCTGCCAGCGGCCGCGGGGGCAGCCCGCTCAAGTCGCGCGGCGTTGTGCCGAAGAGCCAGAGAGCACGAACCGGTGTGCACCGGCCTGCCCGTCTTCCATGAAAACTGCCAACACGCAACCCATCGACGTCGCTGCGCTCCGTGTGGGGATGTTCGTACATCTCGACGTGGGGTGGATGTCGCATCCCTTCGCGCTGAGCAGCTTTCGCATCGGATCGCCCGCGCAACTGGCGACGATTCACAAGCTGGGCCTGAAGCGCGTGCGCTGGAGTCCCGAACTCAGCCAGTTCGACGAACCGGACACGGCGGCCGACACGCCGGCCGACACCTGCACCGACCCAGCCGCCGATGCGGCGGACGACGTGACGGCCGACGGCGCCACCGTCGACGCCGACCCGACCCCTGCAGACAGCCCGCCGGCCGATGCCGCCGATCCCGCCCCGCCCGAAACACCCCAGGCCGCGCAAGCACGCCGCCGCCGCGAGGCGCTGGCCGCGCAGCGCGGCGCCGCCGCCGTGTGCGAGCGCCAGTTCGCTGAAGCCACGCGCGACTGCCGGCACCTGATGGACGTGGCCGACAACGAGCCGCAGCGCGCCGGGCGCGAGGCGGCGCTCTTGAGCCAGGCCTTCGTCGACAAGATGTTCGGCGACCAGGACCTGTGCCTGCGCCTGCTGAGCGAAGGCGCAGGCGACCGCGCCTCCTCGCACGCCGTGAACGTGGCAGTGGTCTCGCTGCTGATGGGTCGCACCTTCGGCTTCAACCAGGCCGACATGCTGGACCTTGGCGTCGGCGCGATCCTCCACGACATCGGCAAGCTCGACCTGCCCGACCGCGTGCGCAACCGCGACGAGCACTTCACCGCCGCGCAGTTGCGCCACTACGAAGAGCACGTGGCGCACGGCGTCACGCGCGCCCGCAAGATGGGTCTCACGGCCGGCGCCACGCTCGTCATCGCCGAACACCACGAGTGCGCTGACGGCACCGGCTTCCCGCTGCGCCTGAGCGCCGACCGCATGACGCTCGCGGCGCGCATCGTGGCGCTCGTCAATCGCTACGACAACCTGTGCAACCCCCATGTGCCCTCGAAGTCGCTCACGCCGCACGAGGCACTCTCGCTGCTGTTCGCGCAGGGCCAGGCCAAGTACGACACCGCCATCCTCGGCGCCTTCATCAAGATGATGGGCGTGTACCCGCCGGGCTCGGTGGTGCAGCTCACCGACGACCGCTACGCGATGGTGGTGGGCGTCAACTCCTCGCGTCCGCTCAAGCCGCGCGTGCTGGTGCACGACGCCAAGGTGCCGGGCGACGAGGCGCTGGTGCTCGATCTGCAGACCGCCGGCGGCGTGGGCATCCGGCGCAGCATCAAGCCGCTCGCGCTGCCGCGCGAATCGCTCGACTACCTCGCGCCGCGCTCGCGCGTGGTGTATTTCTTCGAGCCGGCTGCCGCGGGAGGTGACGCATGAAGTCGATGTCAGACGCGCGCCAGCGGGCCGAGCGCCGGGCCGCTCCCAAGCCGGCCCGCATCCCCTCGGGGGATCGGCCGACGTACTCGTCGGACGAGGGGTTGTCATGACCAGTGCTGTCGCAGCACCGAGGCCCGCCGTGGCCGGCTGGAAATCGACGGCGGTCGCGCTCATCGAGGGCATGCTGGATGCGGTGTGGCTGGTCGACCCGGTCAGCTTCCACGTCGTGGCCGCCAACGCTGCGGCGGGCGCAATGCTCGGGGGCGACCCGCGTGATCTGCTCGGGCGCGACGTGCTCACCTTCGCCGCCACGCCGGAAGACCTGTACTTCTGGGAAGAGGCGGCGCTCGATGCGGCGCCGCACATCGAATCGCATAGCTGCGTGCGCCGCTTCGACGGCGCCATCGTGCCGGTGCTGCGCCGCGCGACCCGCATCGAGCTGGCCGGCGAGCCCGTCTACCTCGTCGTGCTGCACGACCGCAGCGAAGCCTGCCGCGTGGAGCGCGAACTCGAGGACCGGCTGGCGGAACTTGCCGCCACGCTGGAATCCACGGCCGACGGCATTCTGGTGACCGACGCGGCCGGCAGCATCCGCAGCTTCAACCGCAAGTTCGCCGAACTCTGGAGCATTCCGCAGGAGCTGCTCACGCGCCGCGACGATGACGCCCTGCTCTCGTGGATGCGCCGCAGCGTGGCCGACCCGCTGGCCTACATGCGCCGGCTTGCCGCCATCGACGACGCGGCCGAACAGCATGCGAGCGACACGCTCACGCTGCTGTCGGGCAAGGTGCTCGAGCGCGTGACGCAGCCGCAGTGCAGCCGCGGCCAGCCGATCGGGCGCGTCTACTGCTTTCGCGACATCACCGAGCGCATCGAGGCGACGCAGCGCATCGATACCCTGTCTCACACCGACCCGCTCACCGGCCTGCCCAACCGCCGCGTACTGACCGACCGCGTCGAGTTCGCGCTCGCCGTGGCGCGGCGCGACGGCGCGCCCTTCGCGTTGCTGTTCGTCAACCTCGACCGCTTCAAGCACATCAACGACACGCTGGGCCACGCCTTCGGCGACCGGGTGCTGGTCGACGTGGCCGAGCGCATGAAGTCCTGCGTGCGCCAGGTCGACACGGTGGCGCGCGTGGGCGGCGACGAATTCGTGCTCGTGGCCCACCAGGCCGATGCACGCGGCGCCGAAGCCACCGCGCGGCGCGTGCTGCAGGCGATGCAGCTGCCGTTCTCACAGGGCGAGCTGAGCTTCACGCTGACCTGCAGCATCGGCATCGCGCTGTGCCCGCACGACGGCGACTCGCTCGACGAGCTGGTGGGCGCGGCCGACGCGGCCATGCACCTCGTGAAGGACACCGGGCGCGACAGCTTCCGCTTCCACGAGCGGCGAGCCGACAGCGAGACGGTGGACCCGCGCTCGCGCATGAAGCTCGACCATGCGATGCGCCAGGCGCTGGCGGCGGGGCACTTCCGCCTGCACTACCAGCCGCAGGTGGCGATGGACACCGGTGAAGTGCGCGGCGCCGAGGCGCTGCTGCGCTGGCACGACCCGGTGCTGGGCAACGTCTCGCCCGGCGAGTTCATTCCCGTGGCCGAGGAGAGCGGCTTCATCGTGTCGCTGGGCGACTGGGTGATGCGCGAAGCGGTGCGCCAGGCGGCCGACTGGCATGCGCGCGGACGGCACATGCTGATGTCGGTCAACGTCTCGGCATTGCAGTTCCAGCAGGCCGGCTTCGTCGACGGCGTGGCCGCCGAGCTGCGCGCCGCGGGTCTGGGCGGGCAGTGGCTCGAACTCGAACTCACCGAGTCCATCCTGATCCAGGACGCGAACGACGCGCTCGCACGGCTGCAGGCGCTGGCCGAGCTTGGCGTCAAGCTCGCGATCGACGATTTCGGCACCGGTTACTCCAGCCTCGGCTACCTCAAGCGCTTCCCGATCGGGCGGCTGAAGATCGACCGCAGCTTCATCAAGGGGCTACCCGGCGACGAGAGCGACGCGGGCATCGTGCACGCCATCGTGAACCTCGGGCGGGCGCTGCATCTGGGCGTCATCGCCGAAGGCGTGGAGACCGAGGACCAGCGCGCCTTCCTCGAAAGCGCGGGCTGCCGCGACTTCCAGGGCTTCCTGTGCGCGCCGGCGCTCGATCCGGCGGCGTTCGAGGCGCAGTTCGTTGCCGTCGAAGCGCTTCCTGCCCACAACACAGACCGTTCGCGCTGAGCCTGCCGAAGCACAGCTTGGTACGCGCTGGTTGCTTGATCGAAGCTGTGCGCGTTGTTGAGGCAGGCCGGGTCTCGCCCCGGCGGGCGAGTCACTTCTTCTGCGTCGCCAGAAAGAAGTGACCAAGAAGAGGCGACCCGGAGGCGTCGCCCCTCGCGCAGCGAGGGGTGCGCTGCGATGCTCGGACTTTGCAGCCTCGCGCAGAACTCGCTACGCGCCCTGCGGGCGCTGCGCGCGAACAGCCGCGCGAAGTCAGAAGTGGAGGGGCGCTCACGCGCCCGGCTGCAAAGCCCTGCGCTTCTCGCCGACGCCAACGGGAAGTGGTTCGGCTCGCTGCGCATCGCCCGAAGGCGGGCCGTCGCTGCGCGACCGCTCCGCTCATCAAGCCGATGCGCA